>JBEONR010000024.1:0-95064 GCA_040544385.1 Oxalobacteraceae bacterium GrIS 1.11 | reverse complement strand
GCTGCTCAGCTATTATTGTCATTTTAGAATCCATGTGTGTCAACTTCCTTAATTAGCGTGATGAAGTTGTCTCACAACAGTTTGACACAGGGGGTGGGGTCTCAAACCTATACCGACAAATGGATCACAATCAGCGACACCAGAAAAATCGTCACGGCCGGCAAGCGCGCGCTAACCGTGCGCCAGACCCTCTGGCAAAGCGGCGGCCGCCGGACGCTGGTGTGGCGCTGGTATCGGCAGGGCGGGGTCGAGACCAGCAACACTTTCCTGGTCAAGTTACTGTTGGCCAAAGCCAAACTCTGGCACACCGCCGAAGATGGCGCCGACATTATTGTTTCGATGCCATATGAAGAACCGGCGCCGCCGCCGGAGGCGGCCATGCGCGACTTCCTGACCGCCATCCTGCCCGTCATCGAAAGGGGATTGCGCGATGTCGGCCAACGTTGATCAAGGGGGCGCCGCCGCCAAACCGGGAACCGCGCCGCTAATCGTCCACCTGATCCACCAACTCGATGTCGGAGGCCTGGAGAATGGCTTGGTCAACTTGATCAATCACATGCCGCCGCAACGCTACCGGCACGTGATTGTCTGCCTGAAGGATTACACGCAATTTCATCAACGCATCAAAATGCCGGGGGTCGAAATTATCAGCTTGAACAAGCGGGAAGGCAAGGATTGGGGCCATTACTTGCGTCTATACCGCACGCTCCGGCAATTGCAGCCACAATTGATCCATACCCGCAACCTGGGCAGCATCGAGGGCCAATTCATGGCCGCCGTGGCCGGAATCAAGTTGCGTGTGCACGGCGAACACGGGCGCGATATGGCCGATTTACACGGCCAGAATCGCAAATACAATTTCTTGCGCCAATTGCTGCGTCCATTGATCGGCCATTTCATCGCCGTCAGCCTGGACTTGGAACAGTGGTTGATCGAACGCATCGGGGCCCATCCATCGCGCGTGACCCATATCGGCAACGGTGTTGACAGTCTGCAATTTCACCCGCGCCTGGGGCCGGCGGCAGCCATTGGTCCACCGGGTTTCTTGTGCGACAAGGCTTTCGTAGTCGGCAGCGTCGGGCGCATGGTCCAAGTCAAGGACTTCGGCGCCCTAGTGCAAGCCTTCTTGTCCTTGCTGGCGGGCGAAGCCGGCCCCCATTCCCGGCTGCGCCTGATGCTGATCGGCGACGGCCCCTGCCGCAGCCAGTGCCAGGACATGTTACGCCAGGCCGGTGTCGAGCACATGGCTTGGTTGCCCGGCGCGCGCGACGATATCCCCCAATTGATGCGGGCCATGGATTTGTTCGTGCTGCCGTCATTGGCCGAAGGCAGTTCCAATACGATTCTGGAAGCGATGGCCAGCGGCCTGCCGGTGGTGGCCACCGCCGTCGGGGGCAATATCGACCTGGTCCAGGCCGGTTGGAGCGGCACCCTGGTGCCACCCCAGGCGCCCGCTTTGCTGGCCGACGCCATCGCCGATTATTACCGCATGCCCGAGCTCGGCCCCCGCCAGGGTCAGCGCGGCAGGCGCCTGGTGTTGGCGCAACACAGTTTGCTGGCGATGGCGGACGCCTATCTCGCTGTCTACGACGCCATGACGGCGCCGCGACGCTAACCGAAAGGACATCATGTGTGGCATCGTTGGCATATTTGACTTGCAGGGCCAGCGCGACATCGACGCCGCCCTGCTGCAGCGGATGAATCAGAGCCAGCGCCATCGCGGCCCGGACGCGGGCGGCCTGCACCGCGAACCGGGCCTGGGCCTCGGTCACCGGCGCCTGTCCATCATCGACCTGGCCGGCGGACAACAACCGCTGTTCAATGAAGACCAGAGCGTGGTGGTGGTGTTCAATGGCGAAATCTACAACTTCCCCTCCCTGATGCGGGAATTGACCCTGTTTGGCCACCAATTCCGCACCCATAGCGATACCGAAGTGATCGTGCACGCCTGGGAACAATGGGGCGAACGTTGCGTCGAGCATTTTCGCGGCATGTTTGCTTTCGGCCTGTGGGACCGCAAGCAGCAAACCCTGTTCCTGGCGCGCGACCGGCTCGGCATCAAGCCGCTGTATTACGCGCTGACGGCGGACGCTTGCCTGATCTTCGGCTCCGAACTCAAAGCCTTGCTGGCTCATCCCGGTCTTGAGCGCGAACTCGATCCGCTCGCGCTCGAAGACTATTTCGCCTACGGCTATATTGCCGAACCGCGCACCGTATTCAAGCAAGCCCGCAAATTGCCGCCCGGTCACACCCTGCGCCTGCGCGTCGGCGCGGCCGTGCCCAACGCCAGGCAATACTGGGATATCCCATTCACCGCGCTGCCCGCGCTCGGCGAAGTAGCGGCGGCCGACGAATTGCTAGCGCGCCTGCAAGAAGCGGTCAACATCCGCTTGGTTGCGGAGGTGCCGCTGGGCGCCTTCCTGTCCGGCGGTGTCGATTCCAGCGCCGTGGTGGCGTTGATGGCGGGTGCCATGCATGGGCCGGTCAACACTTGCTCGATCTCATTTGGCGACCCGGCGTTCAACGAATCGTCTTACGCCGACGCGGTTGCGCAGCGCTACCGTACCCGGCACCACGCGCTGCAAGTGGGACAAGACGACTTCGCGTTAATCGACCAGTTGAGCGACCTGTACGACGAGCCTTTCGCCGACAGTTCCGCATTGCCGACCTACCGCGTGTGCCAGTTGGCGCGCCAGCGCGTCACCGTCGCCCTGTCCGGCGATGGCGGCGACGAAACCCTGGCTGGTTATCGCCGCTATCGCTGGCATATGCGCGAGGAACGCCTGCGCTCGATGCTGCCGCTAGGCTTGCGTCGTCCCCTGTTCGGCCTGCTTGGACAGACCTATCCGAAGGCCGACTGGGCGCCCCGCTTCTTGCGCGCCAAGACCACGTTCGAGGCGCTGGCACGTGACTCGGTGGCTGCTTACTTCCACGGCGTCAGCATCATGGACGATACGATGCGCGCGCGGCTGTTCAGCGCACCGTTCATGCACAGTCTGAACGGTTACCGGGCCGTCGAAGTGCTGCGCCGCCACGCCCTGGCCAGTCCGGCCCGCGATGCGCTATCGCTGATACAGTACTTGGATATGAAAACCTATCTGCCCGGCGACATCCTGACCAAGGTTGACCGCGCCAGCATGGCGCACGGACTGGAAGTGCGCGTGCCCTTGCTGGATCATGAACTAGTTGAATGGATTTCCGGGCTACCGCCCGAATTCAAGTTGCGTGGCGGGGTCGGCAAGTACATCTTCAAGAAAGCGCTGCAAGCCCATTTGCCCGAACAAATTCTGTACCGCAAGAAAATGGGGTTTTCCGTGCCGCTGGCTAGCTGGTTCCGCGGGCCTCTGCGCGAACGCCTGCGACACAGCTTGCTGGGGCCAACTTTGGGCGATACCGGCATGTTCAATCATGCTTACCTGGAAGAATTGCTTAATCAGCACCAAAGTGGCCGGCGCGATCACAGCGCGCCATTATGGGCCTTGTTGATGTTCGAATCTTTCCTGCGCAATGTGTTGGAACTGCCGGCACCAGACGCTTGCCGGGCCGCATAAATACTGATGGGCATCAACATGCCACAATGAAATTGTCACAATCATGGCTTATACGAGGCATTTGCCTTTGAGGACATGCATGCGCATCTTGCACATACTGGATCACTCGATCCCCTTGCACAGCGGCTATACCTTCCGGACCCTGGCGATCTTGCGGCAGCAGCGCGCGCTTGGCTGGTACACCAGCCATCTGACCGGCGCCAGGCAGGGCCTCCCGGGGCCCGGCCGCCCTGACGCGGGTGAGCATCTGATCGAGGGCTGGCATTTCTTTCGCACCATGCCCGACTCCAGCCTGTGGGCCAGGTTGCCCGTGCTGCGCCATTACAGCGTGATACGAGGCTTGACCAGGCGCCTACGGCAAGTGGCCAGCTTGGTCAAGCCGGACATCTTGCATGCCCATTCGCCGGCGCTGAACGCGGTCGCCGCGCTCAGCGTCGGACGCCTGCTGGGCATCCCGGTGGTCTATGAAATCCGCGCCTTCTGGGAGGACGCCGCCGTCGACCATGGCAGCGGCCGCGCTGGCGGCGTGCGCTACCGCCTGAGCCGCGCGCTGGAAAATTACGCTTTGCGCCGGGTCGATGCCGTCACCACCATTTGCGAGGGCTTGCGCGGCGACATACAGGCGCGCGGCATTCCGGCGCAAAAAATCACCGTCATCCCTAACGCGGTCGACCTCGCCACCTTTTGCGAAGACCATGTTAGCGATTCCCAGTTGCGTCAAGAGCTGGGCTTGGGCGGGCAAATCGTGATCGGCTTCATCGGTTCTTTTTATGCCTATGAAGGGCTGGCCCTGTTGTTCCACGCAATGCCGCGCATGCTCGAGCACTGTCCTTCGCTACACCTGTTGCTGGTCGGTGGTGGTCCGCAAGAAGATGAACTCAGGGCCTTGAGCGCAGGCCTGGGCATCGCGCATAAAGTCACGTTTGCCGGCCGGGTCCCGCACCAGCAGGTGCCGCGCTATTACCAATTGCTGGACTTGCTGGTCTACCCGCGCTTGCCGATGCGTCTGACCGAACTGGTAACGCCGCTCAAGCCGCTCGAAGCAATGGCGCAGGGCCGCCTGGTGCTGGCCTCGGATGTGGGTGGACACCGCGAATTGATCGAAAATGGCGTGACCGGCGTCCTGTTTTCGGCCGGTAATGCCGTAGCGCTAACCAACGCCGCGCTGGACTTGCTGCGCAAACCAGATAGCTGGCCCGCGCTGCGCCAGGCGGCCCGTCGCTACGTGGAACAAGATCGCAACTGGGGCGCCAACGTGGCCCGTTATGCCAACGTTTACCAACAATTATTGGCCGGGAAGGCGCGGCAATGAAACTGTCCGGTTTGCGCATTGCTTTGCTCGGCCCCCTGCCACCGCCGTCGGGTGGCATGGCCAATCAGACCCTGCAACTGGCGGCGTTGCTGCGCGCCGATGGCGCCACGGTCCAGTTAATCCAGCTCAACCCCCCATATTGGCCGGCCTGGAGCGCACGCGTCAAAGTGCTGCGGGCCCTGGTGCGACTGCCAGGCTACCTGTGGCGAGTATGGAAAGTCGCCAATACAGTCGACCTGCTGCATGTGATGGCCAATTCTGGCTGGTCCTGGCATTTGTACGCGGCCCCAGCTATCTGGATCGCGCGCTGCAAGCGCAAGCCGCTGCTGATCAACTACCGCGGCGGTGGCGCCGACGCGTTTTTTGCCAGGAATATGTGGCTGGTCGGCCCCAGTTTGAGGCGTGCCGACGCCATCATCGTGCCCTCAGCCTATCTGGCTGGCGTATTTGAAAAATACGGCTTTACCACCCAGATCGTGCCCAATGTCATAGACTTGAGCCGTTTTACGCCAGCGGAAACGGGAAGGCCGGCGAACGCCGGCCCAGCCCTGCTGGTGGCGCGCAATCTGGAAGCGATTTACGATATTGCCAGCGCCCTGAACGCGTTTGCCATGGTCAAGCAAACCTGCCCCGGCGCGACCCTGATAGTGGCCGGCTCCGGCGGCGAATTGGACGCGCTCCAACAATTAGCGCAGCAACTTGGCGTGGCCGCCTCGGTGCGTTTTACCGGACGAGTCGATAACGCCGACATGCCGGCCCTGTATCACGCCTGCGATATCGTGCTCAATCCTAGCCTGGCCGACAATATGCCGATCTCGGTGCTCGAAGCGCTGTCTTGCGCGGTGCCGGTGGTCAGCACCGACGTGGGCGGCATCCCAGTCCTGCTGCAACACGATGTGAATGCTTTGCTGGTGGCGCCTGGCGATGCCGGCGCCATGGCCGCAGCCGTGCTGTCGCTGATACGGCAGCCAGCCCGCGCCAAGCGCATCGCCGCCGCCGCCGCCGACCATGTACGCCAATTTTGCTGGGAGCAAGTCGCGCCGCGCCTGCTGGCGCAATACCGGCACGCGTTGGGCAATGCCCGGCCCGGGTTGTACACGAGCCTGGTCTCCGGCTTCCTGTTTCCCCTGCATGAAAAGCTCAAGCGTCACGCCAGCGCGGTCCTTCTGCGCCGGATGGAAGGTTCACAATGGTGGAGCGCGGCGCGCCTGGAACAATGGCAAGTGGCGCGCTTGCGCGATCTGCTGATGCATGCACAGGCCCACGTACCCTACTACCGCGCGCGCTTCGCCGCGCTGGGCTTTGACGCGGCGAAGGTCAATAGTCTGGCCGACCTGGCGCGCTTGCCCTTGTTGAGCAAGGCCGACATTAGCGCCGGTCGCGCAGGATTCAAGTCTGCGCAAGCGCGCGATTTGGCGCCATTCAATACAGGCGGCTCCAGCGGCGTACCGCTGTCGTTTTATGTCGGTAAGGAGCGTATCAGCCACGACGTGGCGGCCAAATGGCGCGCCACGCGCTGGTGGGGTGTCGATATCGGCGACCCGGAAGTGGTGATCTGGGGTTCGCCGATCGAACTCAAGGTGCAGGATGGGGTGCGCGCCTTGCGCGACCGCTTGCTGCGCAGCACGCTGTTGCCAGCGTTCGATCTGGCGCCGGCCAAGCTCGACGAGCTGATCGAACGTATCCGCCGCGCCCGCCCCAAAATGCTGTTTGGCTATCCATCGGTACTGACCTTGATCGCGCGCCGCGCCCAAGCCCGCAAGCTTGCGCTGAACGGCCTGGGCATCCGCGTCGTTTTCCTGACATCGGAACGCCTGTACGATGACCAGCGCGCCATCATCGGCGCCACCTTTGGCTGCCGGGTCGCGAACGGTTACGGCGGGCGCGATGCCGGTTTCATTGCCCATGAATGCATGGAAGGCGGCATGCATATAACGGCCGAAGATATCATCGTTGAAATCCTCGATGCGCAGGGCCGGCCACTGCCGCGCGGCGAGACCGGCGCCATCCACGTCACCCACCTGGCCACGCGCGACTTCCCCTTCATCCGCTACGGCACCGGCGACGTCGGCGCGCTGGCCACCGAAGCCTGCCCCTGCGGCCGCGGCTTGCCCTTGCTGAAATACCTGCATGGACGCAGCACCGATTTCGTAGTGACCCAGGACAATGCCGTGATACATGGCGCGGCCCTGGTCTATGTCTTGCGCGAATTGCCGCAAATCCGCGAATTCAAGATTTTGCAAGAAAGCTTTATTTTGACCCGGGTATTGCTGGTGGCCGTGCCGCCGCTCGACCAGTCGACCCGCATGTCGATTGAAACCCGCTTCAAGGCTTGGCTGGGGGCGGCGGTGGTGATTGCCATCGAAGAGGTGCCAGACATTCCGCCCGAAGCGTCGGGAAAATTTCGCTACATTATCAGCAAGGTCGCCCCGGCCTGACTTCAAGGGTCAAGGCGACGCGGCGCCAGCAGCGTCGCCTTGACGAAAGATGTCTCTTGCGCATGCTCGAGATGGTAGAGGTCGCGCTGGGCCCGCATCTGGCCCAGATGCTCGGGCAGCATCGCATTCGCGAGTTCGACTCCAAAGTCGTCCGGCGCTTGCCGGCCAGGACCGCCGAAGATACGGTTCAAGATCAGGTGGCCAACCGTGCTGCGATAATGCGACGCCTCCCAATAATTGACCATTTCGCGCCGTAAGCTCACTTGCGGAATCGCTTCACTGGTGATGCTGTTATAGCCGGAAAAATCGTATAGACGCACGTCGCAGCCGCTCGCGCGGCGGCGCTCGGCGGCGGCTGTTAACTGGCGCTGCCAGGCTTCCATTGCCGGCCATTTGCCGGACCAATACAGCGCGTCCAAGGTCAAGGCATGGGTGGGATTGATATACAGACGGACCTGAGTGCGGGCCTGGCACAAGGCACCGATGCTGGCGTCGAAAGCGCTCATCGCGGCGCTCGTCGGCCCCACACCATCGTTAAATTCCTGCAAACGGGGTGCGATCGCATCCTTGGTGCCGCCCCAACCGGCGATCCGGTCGGAAATGCAGGCATCGTCGCGCTGCCCGTAAAATACCAGGCTGGAATGGCAAACGGCGCCGAAATTGCCGCGCAACAGGCGCACAGTATCGCGCGTCATATCGACGGTCAAGCCTCGCTTCACATTGAGCAAGGCGCGCCGGAAAAAGAAAAATGGCGCACCGTCCGTCAATTCCGGTTCCAGTTCCGAAGTGCCCTTGATCAGCGAAAATGAGGGCGCATCGACACCCCACACCACGGTGTCGAGCCGGTTCATGTGGGCCGCGTGGGCGACCAGGCGGATCGCGTCGCCGACCGAGGCACCGGACAAGGCGCTGTTAAACACCACCTTGTCGCCAAACACCGGCATGCGGGTCGGCAAGCCCAGTTCGGTGCGCGAATTGCCGACATACACCACAGTTGGTTTCAACCTGGCGACGGCGTAAGTCTTGCCCCAGGCGATCAGTTTTTCGCGCGTGGGGCGCAGGCGCTGCAGCAGCGGCGAATTCCATTGGTGGGTCAGATAGGGATCGACAATATAGTTCAGGCTGGCGACCGCGCCCAAGGCCGTGCCCGACACGCACAGGAAAATGGTGACATAGGCGCGCCAGATTGGGCCGCTGGACGTGGTAACGGGAGTGTTGTGCATGATGTTCAGAATTGAAAGTAAAGAAATTCGGTCACGCGGTTCATGCCGAATACGCAGGCGACAAAGAGCGCGGAAAGACTCAGACACCAGGTCTTGCTGGGCGACCAAGTTACACTTTTCTTTTCGCGTAATATTTTTTCGATACACGGCTCATAGTGACGAAATATTTCCTGCGTATTTGGCGCATAAAAGGCCAGCAACATGGCAACCATCAGGGCCGGGGTGCCGAGGCCGGCCAGTTCGATCCAGCGGATGCCGTCAAATGTCGGAGTCAAGCCGATGCCGCCCAGCCAGCGCGCCAGTGGCGCCAAGCCGTGCGGAAGGCTGAGCCCGTTCGCGCCGCGCATGGCGCCCAGGATATCGAGCGCGGTGGCCATATCGGGCGCGCGGAAGAAGACCCAGGCCAGCATCACGGACAGGAAAGTGAGGACGCCGGCGGGACGGCGCCGCAGCACGCCACCGCCGGCTTGCCAGGCGTGGTGGATCACCAGATACAAACCATGCAAGCCACCCCAGATCACAAAGGTCCAGCCGGCGCCATGCCACAGGCCGCCGAGCAGCATGGTCAGCATCAGGTTGCGGTAGCGCCGCACCGGCCCGTTGCGGCTGCCGCCCAGCCCGATGTAAAGATAGTCGCGCAAGAAGCGCGACAGGCTCATATGCCAACGCCGCCAAAATTCGCTGATATTTCTCGATTGATAGGGTGAATTGAAGTTCAGCGGCAATCGTACGCCAAACAGGCGCGACAAGCCGATCGCCATGTCGGAATAACCGGAAAAGTCGAAATACAATTGAAAGGTATACGCCAGCGCTCCTATCCACGCCTCCAGCAATTGCGGATGGGCGCCGGCGGCAAAAACCGGCGCCACCATGGGCGAAATATTATCGGCAATCAATACCTTTTTTGCCAGTCCCAGCACAAAAATCGACAAGCCAATCGCGAAATTGGCCGCCTGCGGTCGGCAATTGGCGGGATCGGCAAACTGCGGCATCATGTCTTTGTGATGTAACACGGGACCGGCAATCAAGTGCGGGAAATAGCTGACGAACAGGACGTAATGAACGAAGCGATATTCCTTGACTTGACCCCGATAACAATCGACCAGAAAGGCGATTTGCGTGAAGGTAAAAAACGAGATGCCGATTGGCAGCACGATATGCAGCGCCGGCCAAGCGGTGCCGGCCACGCTATTGACCGTATCGACAAAGAAATTGGCATACTTATAATATGCCAGTAGCCCCAGATTGGCCGTCAGCGCCGCGACCAGCCAGGGGCGCCGCAGCGCCGGCCTGGCCGCCACCAATAAGCGGCCCGAGCAATAATTGAGTATGATCGAGCCCAGCAGCAAAGGCAGGTAGCGCACGTCCCAATAGGCATAAAAGAACAGCGATGCCAGCGCCAGCCAGGCACAAGCGGCGCAGGGATGGCGGCGGCCAAGCCAGAAATAGCCAGCCAGCACCGCCGGCAAATAGAAGAACAAGAAGGCAAATGAATTAAACAGCATGATGTTTGCCCTTTGCCAGGCTGAAGTAGGAATGGGCGATGTGGGCGGCCACACGTTCCCACGTGAATTGCGCGACCAGGGCGCGCACGGCGCCGGGTTCGGGTCGGGCCGCGAGCAACGCGCAAATCGCGCCGCGCTGCCCGACCGCATCGTCCCAGCGCACTTTCTTCAGCGCGAAGCCGGCGGCTGGTAAATTGAGTGCGCTTTCATCCGTCATCACCACCGGGGTGCCCGCTGCCAGCGCTTCCAGCACGGCCAGCGGGAATACTTCACCTTGGCTGGGCAAGGCGACTACGGCGGCGGCATTGAAGGCACTCGCGAGCAAGGGGTCGGCATGTTCCAGCACGCCCAACCAGTTCACCTTCGGCACGCGCAGCAATTCTTCCAGGTAATTCAGATCATCCCTTTTCGACGCGCCGATCAACACGATCGGCAAGTCAAGGTCGGCCAGCGCGCGCGCCAAGCCCAGTTGATTTTTATACGGAGAAATCGCGCCCACCATGAGCACGAAGGGGCCGGCAATGCCCGTCTCGCGTCGGAACAGGTCGCCATTGGCGGTAAAGAAATGGGGATTGATCCCGTTAGGGAAGACTTGTATCTTGCCCGGATTGATTTGAAAGCCGGAAATGATGGCATCGCGCTCCGCATCGCCCAGAGCGATGACCAGATTGGCCAATTCCAAGGCCCGTTTGGATTGGGCGTAACTGGTTTGCACATTCCAGTGCGTCAATTTGCCGGCCAAGCGGTCCGCCAGTCGAGCCCGCCAACCCAAAACCCGGTTCCAGCCAGGTGACAGCAGCGGCGACAGCACCACCGGCAAACCCAGTTCGCTGGCCATTTCGACGACACGGTAATTGCCATTGATGGCGGAAAAAACATGGATCAATTCATAATCGTCGAGCCGATCGCGGGTCGGATCGACCAGTTCCACTTGCAGGTGGCGCGGTGCGCAAGGCGTGATACGGTTCAGCGCGGCGATGGTTTCCCGCACCTGGATCTGCAAGCCACCATCGCGTTGGAATAGCATCGGATAAGACAATATGCCAACGCGCATGGATTTCTCCCGATTATTTGACGACGTCACCGGCAATGGCAAAGACTTTGCGGCGTGCCATCGCAAGTTCACCCGCGATTTCATGTTTCAACAACACCAAACCGGCGCTCCAGCACAGCAGCGAACCGAATCCTGCCAGCGCAAGCGGCATCAGAAAATCATCCGCTTGCGGCGGCATCGCCTGCAGTACGGCGCCGGGCGCCAGCGCCGTCAAGCCGCCAAGTACCAGACTCTTGCGCACTGCGCCCAGCAGTGCGCCCAGGCGCAAACCGCTCAGCGCAGCTAGGCAGCGGTAAGTCAGCCAGCAACGCAGCAAGGTGCCCAGCACGACGGCCCAAGCCACCCAGAACAAGCCGAACGGCGCCGCCAAGGCGATGAGGGCGACCCTGAACGGTACGCTGAGCGCATCGAGTTGGGTTTGTGCCTTGACATGCCCGGTTGCCACGAACAAATAGCGTGCCATGCTGAACATGCTATACAGGGCCGACGAAAAACACATGATGCGTATCAAAGGCACGGCGGCGTTCCACTGTGGCCCATACAGCAGATTGACGAGGGGCAGAGCCATCATGCCGAGGAAGATAAAGAAGGGCCAGGCCAGCGCAGTGAGATAGCTGATGGTCGTCAGATACGCCTGGCGCACATCGCCGCCTTCGCGTGCACAGGCGGCAAACAGCGGAAAAATCACCGGCGAGACCGCACTGGTGATGGCTTGGTTGAACACGCCAAGCAAACCTTGCGCCTTGCTGAACATGCCGACGCTGGCGACATCGATCATTTTCCCGATAATCAGCTCGGGCGCGGCGACGCCGACCTCGTCAACCACCGCGCCGGCCGTTGACAAGGAGCCGAAAGAGACGATGCGGCCAATGCCGCGCCAGCCCGGCAACCATGGCAGCGCAGACGGGCGCACGAGCAGGCTCACCAGCAAGCCGGCGACGGTGCCGGCCACGGCGGCCCATGCCAGGCTCAGATAACTGAAGCCGAGCAAGGCCAGCGCCACCGATACCAGGAAAGTGACCAGGCTATTGGCGGCATTGATCGCGAAAATGGCGGAAAAACGCAACTGGCGGCGCAAATACGGCAAGGTCATCGAACTGAACGGTATTAGCAGGAAATTGATCGCCAGCAATTGCAACACCAGTTGCAAGCGCGGTTCCCGATAAAAGCCCGCCACCGCCGGACTGCCCAGCAATACCAGCGCCGCCAACAACCAAGCCACGATGATGCTGGTAGCGAGCGCGGCGCGGATTTTCTCGCGCGTCAAATCCTTTTCCTGGATCAGGTATTGGCCGACGCCAAAATCGCGCACTACCTGGGCCAGGCCGACCAGCACGGCACCGACCGAATAGACGCCGATTTCGACCGGCGTGAGCAGGCGCGACATGACCATCGCCCCCGCGATGCCAAGCAAAAGTAAGGTATATTTTTCCGCGAAAGAAAACAGAAAAGAAGTCCTGGTTGCGCTCATTGGCCCTCCGTTAAATGAGGCCGCGGTAAAATTCCAACACTTGCCGCCGCAAATTTTCGCCCGAGTAAGCCGCTTCCACCTCGGCCCGACCGTGGCGCCCCATGCGAAGGCGGCGCTGTGGATCGGCCAACAAGGCGGCCACGGCCGCTGCTGCTGCTGCCTCGTCGGCCAGCGACACCAGCAAGCCACCCTGGCTGTGGCGCAAGATGTCGGCCGTGCCGGGCACATCCGTGCCCACCACCGGCACGCCGCAAGCCATGGCTTCGATGGTCGAGATGCCAAAGCCTTCATTGCGGCTCAGCAGCAAATGCAAGTCGAAGGCCGGCATCAAGTCCTCCACTGCATCGCTAAAACCGGCGAAGATGACCCATTCGACGATGCCCAGTGCCTGCACTTGGGCCCGCAGCGCCGCCTCCAGCGGGCCGCTGCCGACCAGCACAAGATAGAGTTGGGGAAATTGGCGGCGCACCCGGCAAAACAATTCCACCACGGCTTGCGGACGCTTTTGCGCCGACAACCTGGCTACCGATCCCAGCACCAACGCGTCGGCGGCCAGGCCCAGCTTGTCCCTGGCCATCGCACGCGCTTGCGCCGACCCGACAAAGCGTGCGGTATCGACGCTGTTCGGGATCACCGCCAGCCGTGTTGCCGGTGCAATATAGTCTTGAAACAAGACCAAAAAATGCTGCATCGCCGATTCCGATACCGCGTAGATGCCCCGCACCGAACGAAAAGCCTGGATCAGTTGCGGCCGGTGCCAGGCGCTGAACTCGGTTGGTGGGAAGGCATTGTGGACGCTGATCACGGCCGGCAGACGGCAATACTGGGCCAGCCACAGCGCCGAGGCGCCGTAAGTGCTCCAGCAAAACGCCACATGCACCAAGTCGGCCCGATACGCCCGCAGGCGCCTGGCCGCACCCAAGCGGGCGCGCCATTTATTCCAGCGCCGCCATTGCCATTGTTCCAGAAAGCGGGGCGGATCGAACACCGATACTTCGATGCATTCCTGGCGCAGCGCCTTGGCCCAGCCGTCGAAACCGGGAAAGCGCCGGGTCGCCAGCACGCTGCGGTAGCCGGCCGCAGCCAACACCCGCGCCTCCTGTCCCATGCGCAATTCCATGCCGCCCAACTCACCGGAATAACTGGTGATCAGCACGCGTGGCGCCACATTGCCCCGCCCGCCACGCCACGCCTCGTAAAAATACCCGCGCAAATAAGCCATTTCCCAGCGCCGCAAAAAAATCCGCTCACCGTCGCCAGATACAGCGGCCCGCGCCAAACCCCAGGCTTCACCGACGAAACGGCGCAACATCCAGCGCGGCACCTTGCCCAACATGGGGAACAAGCCGGGTTTATCTTGGCGGAATTTGCCCCGTCCGAACAAATATGCGCGCTGCAAGATCGATGCCGCTTCGATTTGATGCGGGCGGATGAAGTGCGCCACCCGGGCGGCAGGGCAAAACCACGAAAGATAACCGGCCTGATATAGCCGCAAGTTCATCTGGGTTTCGCTACCCATCGCGTAATTGGCCCCGTTGGGGCCGATGGATTCGTCGAAACGATAACCGGCGTCGAATATTTCCCTCCTGAGGGCCATATTGGCCCCCCACACCAGACCCGGAAACACTGGGCCATCCGGCAAGCCGGGATCGGTGATGCCATAGCTTAAACCGAGTGGCGTCAGCCGCAATACCCAGTCCGGCGGCGCGACAGCCCAGTCGGCCTCGATAGCGCCGCCAAATACCGCATAGGCGGGATGCGCGGCGGCGCATTCGGCCAGGCGCAGCAGCCAGTCCGGCGCCGGCGCCGCATCGTCGTCGGAGAACACGAACAAATCGGATCGGGTATCTTGCAAGGCCGTCAGCAGGGCTGTATTGAGCGCCGCATTCTTGCCGCGCCTGCCCTCAAACACATAGCGCAGCGGCAAGCGCGCGCCAAACGACTCGATCACGGCGCGGCTGTCATCCTCGCTGCCATTGTCAACGATGACGAGGGTCCAGCCTTGTTCGGGCGCTTCCAGCCTGCAGTACGCCTCCAGCACCTTGGGCAGAGTCTGCGCGCCATTGTAGCTAGCTATGAGAACGGTCAACAAGGGCGCCTCCCCTCTGTCCTACTATTGCTGGGACTTACCAAGGAAGTGTAGCGACGGCTTGCGCCGGACCATTGACAGGGATCAAGTTTTTCACCACGACAGTTCGCAACGAGATTGCCCATCCGAATATGCGCGACTTGATTTTGACGCTGTTTATCCTTGCTTCCTTGCCCGTGATCGTGAAAACGCCAGCGGTCGGCGGTTTAATGTGGATCTGGGTCAGTGTGATGAGTCCCCATACCCAAGGCTGGAGCTATGCCACGCAATTGCCGTTCGCCTACATCATTGCCATTGCCACTGTGCTCGGCCTGCTGGTCTCGCGCCAGCCGAAAAACTTGCCGCTGACACCGATCAGCCTGACCCTGCTCGCTTTCGTGCTGTGGATGAATATCACGGCCCTGTTCGCGCTACTGCCGGACGGGCAGGTGGAGCAATGGTATAAGGTGATGAAGATCATGTTGATGACCTTTGTGGTCTTGATGGTCATCAAGACCCGGCAAGACGTGCTGCGCCTGATCTGGGTCTTGGTGCTTTCGCTTGGATATTACGGCGTGAAAGGCGGAATTTTTACAATCAAGAGCGGTGGAACCGATCGCGTCTGGGGTCCGGAGATGACCTTTATTGCCGATAATAATGCCTGCGCGCTGGCCCTGATCATGACGATACCGCTGATGTACTATCTGCAGCAAATGAGCGCGAACAAATGGCTGCGGCGCGCCTTGACTGCAATGATGCTGTTGTCGGCGCTGGCCGCGCTGGCCTCGTATTCCCGCGGCGGCTTGCTGGCGATCGCCGCGATGGCCTTGTTCATGTGGTCCAAGAGCGGTAAAAAACTGGCGCTCGGCGGCTTGCTGGTGCTTGCCATTCCCCTGTTTCTCGGGTTCATGCCGGCCCAATGGGATCAGCGCATGGATAGCATAGGCGATTACGAAACCGACAGCTCGGCGCAAGGCCGCTTCAATGCGTGGAATATGGCGTACAACCTGGCCAAGGATCGCTTCTTCGGCGGCGGTTTCGATGTCGCCGAACCATCCGTGTTTTACCAGTATGCGCCGCACCCGCTCGATATCCACGCGGCCCACAGCATTTACTTCCAGGCACTGGGCGAGCACGGCTTTGTCGGCCTGGCCTTGTACCTGATGCTGGGTGTGCTGACCTGGCGTTCGGCCAGCTGGATCGCGCGCAAGAGCCGGAGCCGGCCAGACCTGCGCTGGGCATGCGGATTAGCGACCATGGTACAGGCCAGCCTGATTGGCTTTTCCGTCGGCGGCGCATTCCTCAGCCTGCTGTACTTCGACGTACCCTATTATCTGATGGTTGCCATTGTCGTTACCCGCATCCTGGTCGAACGCGCACTGCAAGATCCGCCTGCGGCCGAGCCTGTCTTCATCCAGACTGGCGGCCAGCCATGAGATTTTGGCCGGCGCCGGCGCTCTCCATCTTGATTTACCACCAGGTGCCGGCCCGGCCCGACCCCTTGTTTCCGGATTTGCCAGACGGCAAGCTGTTTGAGCGCCACTTGCGCCTGCTGAAACGTTTCTTCCAGCCGATGCCGCTGGGCGAGGCGGTGCGCCGCTTGCGCGATGGCAGCTTGCCGCCGCGCGCCGCTTGTATCACCTTCGACGACGGTTACGCCGACAATGCCGAAGTGGCGCTGCCGCTATTGCAAAAACATGGCTTGAGCGCATGCTTTTTCATTGCCACCGGCTACCTGGATGGCGGCCGGATGTGGAATGACAGCGTGATCGAGCGCGTGCGCCATGCCGCCGGCGCCGATCTGGACTTGTCGGCTTGCGGGCTGGGACGGTTTCCAATTGGCAGTCCGGCGCTCAAGCGGGCGGCCATAGCCGCCCTCCTCGGCCGGCTGAAGTATCTGCCGTTCGAGCGCCGCCAGAGCATCGCCAAGCACATGCAGGCTGGCCCGGACGGGAGCGGACCGATGATGCGCGCCGAACAAGTGCGTCGCCTGCACAGTGCCGGCATGGAAATCGGGGCGCACACCGCGCTGCATCCGATCTTATCTAGCCTGTCGGACCAGGTCGCGCGAGCGGAAATTGCCCACGGCAAGCTGACACTGGAAAACATGATCGACGCACCGCTGACCCTGTTCGCCTACCCGAATGGCCGGGCCGGGCAAGATTATGGTCCGCGCCATGTCGAGATCGTCAAGGCGCTGGGCTTCCATGCGGCGGTGGCGACCGACCCCGGCGTGGCCAGGGCTGGTGCGGACTTGTATCAATTGCCGCGCTTCACGCCATGGGACCGGAGCGGCATCCGCTTTTTGCTGCGCATGGGCCAAAACATGTTCAGCCCCCCCCTTTAATGCCGAATAAGATCGTGTAAGGCGTCGCCACGTGGCCCAGAAAACGCAAGGCCGGCACGCTGCGCAGCAAGCCGAGAAGGCGGTGCGCCAGCCAGCCATGGCCGCCGGCATCACTCATGTCGAAACGATCGATGCATACCACCCCCTGCCGGGCCAGATGATCGCGCAAACCGTAAAACGTGAACCAGTTGACCGCCGGATACACCGCATAGACCGCCAATTCGGGGCGCGTGCTGCATGCTAGACGTTCGATGCGGCGCTTGACGATGCAGGGATACCAGGAATACAAAGGCAGGGTAAATTCTTCTTGCATGGGGCAAAGCTTGTTACTGGTGCTTAAGTACAAGGCGCCGCCAGGTTTGAGCACACGGATCATTTCAGACAGACAGGCTTGCCAATCGGCCACATGCTCCAGTAATTCCGGCGCAATGCATAAATCCATCGAACGGTCCGGCCATGGCAAGGCGGTGGCCGACGCCACTTCGAAGCGCATCGTTAATCCCGAGCGTTCGGCGCGCTTGCGGGCCAGTTGAATCAGCGGCTCGTTGATATCGGCCCCGTACAGATGGTGCCCCGCTTCGGCCCACAGCCGGCACTGGGTGCCGGCGCCGCAACCGATGTCGGCCACATTGAGCGTCACTTGCGGCCGCCCGACCAGGCGCAGCAACGTTATCTGGATTGCCAAGAAGCGCTGCCGGGCCAGTTCGCCCGCGCTTTCCTTTTCATAATAAACGTAAAAATCCTCATGGCTGCCAGTATTCAAGGCCGAATAATCTTTCGGTCGAGATGGCTCCATCATGCCCCCTGGCAGGGATGCTGTATGAACCATTGCTCGAGCATCATCAATACCCACACCATGGTGCCGTGATAGGCCGGATGCTGCGCCAGATGGCGTTGCTGCAATGCGTCGATAAAGTCGGCGCGCACGATGCGGCGCGTCTTCAAGTCGCTCAAGCTGTCAAAAGCCAGTTGACGCAAGCCGGCATGGCTTTGCAGCCACAGGCCGAACGGCAAGCCGAAACCGTGCTTTTTCTTGCGCAAGATGGCGCGCGGCAAGGTATCGCGCAGCGCTTGCTTGAAAAAATAACGCAGCTGGGTTCCGTTGAGTTTTTGCTGCGGCTGCAGGCGGGCTGAAAACGCCACCATGGCATCGCTCAAAAATGGAAACGCCACTTCCACGCCGGCCAGTTCACAAGCCTTGAGCACCTTCGGTAAATCATTGTCGGCCAGCGTGAATTTCAAGTCCAACGCAAGCAACTGGTTGATCTGGCTGTGGCCCTGAGTCAACCGGTAGGCTTGGTTCAAGCTACCCATCGGCATCCCGGGGTCGATGCGCGCCAGAAAATCGTCATCGAGCACCGCTTGGTGTCCATAGCGTTGCAATAAATTATAACTTTCCAGGCGGGCTGGCAAGGGCATGCTGGCTTGCTCGATATAACTGCGCGCCTTGCACAGCAACTTGTTGCGCTGGCTGGCGGCCAGTCTGAACAGCAGCGGTTCGACGATCCTCTGGCGCAGCGCGGCGGGCAGACAGGCGTAACGGGCGAACACGGCTTGGCGCGCATAGCGTTCATTTCCGCCGAATAACTCGTCACCGCCATCGCCGCCCAGCAAGCGAGTGATGCCGTCGGCCCGCGCCATTTGCGCGCAGTAAAATGCCGGAATCGCCGATGCGTTGCCAAAGGGCTGGTCGAACACGGCGGCAATTTGCGGCACGGCATGCACCACATCGTCAGCCGTCACATATAACTCGTGGTGTTCGGTGCCGAAATGGCGCGCCGCAATGCGGGCATATTCCATCTCGTCATAGCCGGGCGCGTCGAAGCCGATCGAATAAGTGCGCGCGGCGCGGCCCGTAACCTGGCCCAGCATGGCGGCCAGGGTCGAGCTATCGGTGCCGCCGCTGAGAAAAGCGCCCGTCGCGCCAGGGCCGGCACTTTCTTGTACTGAACTGCGCAGGGTCCGCAAAAACTCGCGCTTGAGCTGTTGGAACGGCAGCGCCTCCTGTTCCTGGAACGCCATTTGCCAATAGGCACCGCGCTGCAAGCGACCGCCCCGCGAATGCAAGTATTGGCCCGGCAGCAGGCGCTGCTGTCCCTGGTAAATCGTGTCCGGACCGGGCACCATGTGGAAATACAGATAGTTATATACCGCTTGCGGGTCGAGGCTGGAGCGGGCCGCCGGATGTGCCCTTAGCGCCTCCACGGACGACGCAAAAAACAAGCCCAGCTCTGAGGCATGGTAAGTCAGTGCGTGGGTGCCGCTACGGTCGACCGCCAGCAAGGCTTCGTCGCCCTGCTGATCCAGGATGCATAGCGCAAACGGACCGGACAGCGCTGCGCAAGCCTTCGGCCCTTGGCTGCGCCACAGCGATGCCAGGCCGGTCGCGACCTTCGATCTATTGCCGGCCAGCAGCGCCCTACCCCACAGCGCGATCAGCAAGCCATCCTGATGGTAAAGCTGGGCGCTATCGTCAGCGGCGACAACCGCCGCCGCGCTGGCGCCGCTGGCAATCGCTTGCACGGCGCTGGCATCGAAGCGCGCCAGCGGCGCCGCCATGCACGCCAGTTGCGCGCCATCCGACCGGGTCGCGTCAGACCGGGGCGCCGCCAACCATCCGCATAGGCCGCTCATACCAGAACCTCCAGCGCCGCCGGATGGCCGAGAAAGGCGCCAGGGCTGGCCGTCAAGCCATAGGCACCCGACTGAAACACCACCACCAGGTCGCCCACCTCGGCCCTCGACATTTCCATGCGGTCGGCCAGCAAATCGAGCGGCGTGCACAGCGGCCCGACCACCGATACCGTTTCGCGCGCGTCGCCCAGCATCCGGTTGCCAATTGCCACCGGGTAATTCTTGCGCAGCACTTGGCCGAAATTGCCTGACGCGGCCAAGTGGTGGTGCAAACCACCGTCAGTGATCAAAAATACGAGGCCGCGCGAAATCTTACGCTCCAGCACGCGGCACACATAGATGCCGGCCTCGGCCACCAGATAGCGCCCCAGTTCCAGCACCAGCCGGGTCTGGGGCGACACCAGCCGCAAGCGTTCCGTCAGCCCCGCCAAGCCTTGTGCAAGCGGATCGAGATCGAGCGCGCGCTCGCCCGGAAAATACGGCACCCCGAAACCGCCGCCAATATTGAGCAGGCGCAGCGGCGCCGGCGCGTGCGGCGCCATGCGCAGCGCCAATTCCACGCTGAGCGCCTGGGCTTCGGCGATGGCGGCGGCAGCCAGATTCTGCGAGCCGCTGAAAATCTGGAAACCAAGAAAATCGAGGCCCAGTTGCCCAAGCCGCCGCAACATGGCCGGCACGCGTTGCTCGTCGACGCCAAATTGACGGGCGCCGCCCCCCATCTTCATGCCGGCGTATTTCAACTCGAAATCGGGATTGATGCGCAGCGCCACGCGCGGCGTCAAGCCTAGCCGCTCGCCGGTCAACGCAACCCGCTCCATTTCCTGTTCCGACTCCAGGTTGATCAGCGCCCCGGCCGCCACCGCGCAAGCCAGTTCGGCGTCGGACTTGCCGGGGCCGGCAAAGCTGATACGGGCCGGCGCCAGTTCCGTATCGAGCGCCGTCTTCAATTCGCCGCCGGAAGCGACGTCAATGCCGTCGATCAAGCCAGCCATCAATTGCACCAGCGCCGGCATCGGATTGGCCTTCATCGCATAATGCAATTGCACCCCGGCCGGCAACGCCGCCCGCAACGCGGCAACGCGCTGCCGGATATGGCGCCGCTCATACGCATAGAATGGCGTGCGTCCGACCCGTTGCGCCAGCCGGGTCAGCGGCAAGCCGCCAATTTGCAGGCAATCGTCTTGCACGGCGAATTGTCCCATGGTCGCGTGTTGCAGCGCCGTCATTGGGCGCCGCCATGAAATAAGTTTCCCAGCTCGGCGGCCAACGATTTGCGGTCAAACTTGCCATTCGGATTGCGCGGCAATGGGCTGCGGCGCACTTCGATCCACGTTGGCTCCATATAGCCGGGCAGCGCCGCCTTGCACGCGGCTTGCAAGGCAGCGCGCTCGAGTTCGACGCCATCGGCCGCGGTTGCCAACAGCACGATGGCCTGGCCCAGCAGCGGGTGGTCCAGGCCCAGCGCCACCGCTTCGCCCACCAGCCCGGTCGCATACACCACTTCCTCGACTTCGGTCGGGCTGACCCGGTAACCCGAGGTCTTGATCATATCGTCGGCCCGGCCGACGAAATACAGATAACCATCGTCGTCGCTGCGCACGGTGTCGCCCGACCAGACCGCCATTTCCGGCAGCGTCAAGCCGCTCTGACGCGGCGGCAACGGCTTGAAACGCGCGGCGGTCTTTTCCGCGTCGTTCCAGTAACCCATTGCCACCAGTGCGCCTCGGTGCACCAATTCGCCCGTTTCGTGCGGCGCGCAGGGACTACCATCAGGACGCAATATCATCACTTCGGCGTTCGGGATCGCCTTGCCGATCGAGTCGGGACGTACCGTGATCTGTTCGGGCGCCAGAAAGGTCGAGCGGAACGCCTCCGTCAAACCATACATCAGGTAAATCTGCGCGCGCGGCAAGGCCGCACGCAACTTGTCGACAGTCTGGCGCTGCATCGCGCCGCCCGAATTGGTAAGGTAACGCAAACCCGTCCCGCCCGGCCAACTCAATTCTGATAATTGCATCCATAGGGGCGGCACTGCGGCCAGGCCGGTGATGCCCTCTTGTTCCACGCTATCGACTATATCGCGCGGCAATAGATAATTCATCAGCACCGCGCAAGCGCCACTGGCAAAAGCCGTGCTCAACTGGCTCAAGCCATAGTCAAAACTGAGCGGCAGCACGCACAAGATGCGGTCTTGCGCGGTATTATTCAAATATGCCGCCACGCTTTCCGCGCCCGCCACCAGATTGCGATGCGACAACACCACGCCCTTTGGCTTGCCGGTGCTGCCCGAGGTGTACAAGATGGCCGCCATGTCGCTATCGATGCTGCGACAGGTTTCATTGTAGAGTCCGCGCGCAATGCAGTCCGACCAGTCCAGGAAACGCTTGCCGGCCGGCTGCGGCAACTGATACAAGCCGCCGACCACGAGCACCGTATGCAAATCGGGACAAGCGGCCAGCACCCCGTCCAGCAACTTCAGCCGCTCGCGCGACGTTACCAGCACCCGCACATTGCAGTCGGCCAGTATGTAGGCAACCTGATCCGGTTTGAGCAGCGGGTTGAGCGGTACGAAGACGCCGCCGGCGGCCGCCGCGCCAAACAGCGCGGCCACGGTTTCCTCGCGCTTTTCCAGATACACTCCGACCCGCTCTCCCCGTTCCAGCCCAAGCGCCAGCAGCGCGCCGGCGCTGGCCCGCACCGTTTGCGCCAGTGCCGCATAGCTGAGCTGTACGCCGAGGTAAGACAAGGCCGGCGATTGCGGAGCGCGGCGGGCGCTCTGAAAAATGAATTCATGAATTAATTGCACCATATAAGCCCCTGCTGTCTTGTGCCGACCGGGGCTGATCCGCCGGGGCGCTTTACTATATCCATGATTAAGAAAAATGCCCCGGTTCCTCTTGAGTTTCATCAATTAATCACCTAAGAAGCTTGCGCCGACGCAAACCCCGCCGGCTCCGCCTACGCTTTAATAGAAGGCGTCGACATGCCCTTGCACACAATGCCATGGCCAACCGCATCACTCAGAGCATCAAACAACTGGGCTGGCTCAATGCGGCCCTGTACGGATTCGATCGCACACTGGTGCAGCTCTCGGGGGGCCGTTGTGCGCTATACAAATATCAATTCCTGGCCCAGGCCATCGGCAACAACGCGCTGTGCTGTGGCCGCGGCCAATCGATCAAGGTGCTGTTGTGCCGCAGCCCGCAAGAATTGCCACCCGACTATCCGCGCAGCGTCGACGTGCTGCTGGCGCGCTATGCTGGCGGGGCGCTGAGCCTGGCCGCCGTCAAGAACGGCAGGCTCAGCGGTTTTCTGTGGTTGCGCCTGGACGCATACCAAGAAGACGAGGTACGCGCCCGCTACGCGCTCGCGTCCAGTCAGTCGTGCTGGGATTTCGACGTCTGGGTGCGGCCCGAGGACCGCTTCGGCCTGACCTTCGCCCGCCTGTGGGAAGAAGCCAACCGTCTGTTGCGCGCGCGCGCCGTGCGCTGGTCGTGCAGTCGGATCTCGGCCTTCAACCGCGCCTCGCTGGCCGCGCACGCCCGCATCGGCACGCTCAAGCTGGGCAGCGCCACCTTCCTGCGCTGCGGCCGCTGGCAATGGATGTTCGCCACGCTGGCGCCGTATATTCATTTGTCGCTCCATCCCGCCTCGTTTCCACAACTGCGTTTCGACACCAGTGATTTACCCGACCCGCCCCCCATGGAGCCATCATGCTGCACCTCGACGCTGTAAGACATATCCTGAACACCACCCTCGGCCTGGGCCAGGCCGACCTCGGCGCCGACTCGCCACTGCTGGGCAGCGTGCCCGAACTCGATTCAATGGCCGTGGTCAGCGTGATCACGGCGCTCGAGCAGCATTTTGGCATCGCCGTAGCCGACGACGATATCCATGCGCGCCATTTCGCCACGCTCGGCAGCCTGACCGCCTTTGTGCGCGAAAAACTGGTCCAATGATGACCGCTCAAGCCGGTGCAAGCGCGCTGCCGTTTTTCATGGACGCCAATCCGGGGCAACGCTTTTGCCTGCTGCATTTGCCGGCGCCGGGCCATACGCCGCGCGGCGCCATCGTGTATATCCATCCATTCGCCGAAGAAATGAACAAGAGCCGGCGCATGGCGGCGATCCAGGCCCGCGCCTTCGCCGGCGCCGGTTATGGTGTGCTGCAAATCGACTTGTACGGTTGCGGCGACAGCAGCGGCGAATTTTCCGGCGCCCGCTGGCATATCTGGAAGCGCGACCTGGTACTCGCTTGCGAATGGCTGGCGCGGCGGGTCGATGGCCCGCTCAGCATCTGGGGCTTGCGCCTGGGCGCCCTGCTGGCGCTGGAACTGGCCAGCCAGTCGCAAGAGCGCTTCGAGCGCGTGATTCTGTGGCATCCTGTGTTCAAGGGAAAAACCCACATCGACCAATTCCTGCGCATGGAGCGGGCCAGCCGCATGCTGACGGCGTCGGCGCGGCAAGACGACGCGCCATCGGCCCGCCAGCAATTGGCCGGCGGCGCCAGCATTGAAGTCGGTGGATACACACTGGCGCCGGAATTGGTGGTCGCCATCGACGGCGCCGACGCGGCCGCCCACCCGCCCGCCTGCGCCATCGACTGGTTCGAGCAAGCCAGCGATTGCGGCGTCGCGCCGGCCGCCGCCAGCCAAGCCGAGCGCTGGCACCACGCCGGCGCCGCGCTGACCTTGCACCCGGTGCCGGGTCTGGCTTTTTGGGGCAGCACGGAAATTATCGAATGCCAGGCGCTGCTGGCAGCCACCGCGACGCTGTACACATGAGATCCGAACAACGGGCGCTGCGCTTTCAGTGCCAGGCCAACTGCCTGTTCGGCATCCTCACGCTGCCGGAACAAGCGTTGGCGCGGGGCGTGCTGATCGTCACTGGCGGTCCGCAATACCGCGTCGGCAGCCATCGCCAATTCACGCTGCTGGCACGCGCGCTGGCCGAGCGCGGCATTGCCGTGCTGCGCTTTGATTACCGTGGCATGGGCGACAGCGAAGGCGCGGCGCGCAATTACGAACATATCGACGACGACCTCCACAGCGCGTTGCAACAGTTTTTCAGTGCCATGCCGGCCCTGCGCGAACTAGTGTTATGGGGACTATGCGACGGCGCCACGGCGGCCGCACTGTATGCCCACCAGGACAGTCGCATTTGCGGCCTGGTCTTGCTCAACCCTTGGGTCCGGAGCCCGCCCGGCATCGCCCGCGCTACGCTGCGTTTTTACTATCTGGAGCGTCTGCGCGATCCCGGCTTTTGGCGCAAACTGTTGGACGGGCGCTTCAAGATCGGCGCTGCACTGCGCTCGCTGCGCGGCCTGTTGCGGGACGCCGCTTCGGGTTCTGCATCGTCCGCCAGCGCGCCGCAACGCATGCTCGACGGCTTGCGCCGCTTCCGGGGCCGGATCCTGATTATCTTGAGCGGCGACGACCTGACGGCGCGCGAATTCGCCATGCTGCAAAGCAGTAGCGAGGCTTGGAACGAATTGAGCAAGCGTCCGCAACTGCAGCAAGTGCAATTGGCGCAGGCCGACCATACCTTTTCGCGCGCCGTGTGGAGCGCGCAAGTGGCGCAATTGAGCGCCGACTGGCTCACCTCATGGTAAGGCGCGTGCTGATGATCGCTTACCACTTTCCGCCCATGCAGGGTAGCAGCGGGATCCAGCGCACCCTCAAATTTTCCCATTATTTGCCGCGCCATGGCTGGCAGCCAACGGTCTTGACGGTCAATGCGCGGGCCTACCAGACTTGCAGCGCCGGTCAGATGGACGAGATCGCGCCGCATCTGACGGTGCGGCGCAGCTTTGCCCTCGACTGTGCGCGCCATCTGGCGCTACGCGGTCGCTATCCGGGTTGGCTGGCGCTGCCCGACCGCTGGATTTCCTGGTGGCTCAGCGCGGTGCCGGCCGGCTTGGCCTTGATACGCCGCCAGCGCCCCGACGTCATCTGGTCCAGCTATCCGATCGCCACCGCACATTTGATCGGCTTGACGCTGCACAGGCTGACGGGCATACCCTGGGTGGCCGACCAGCGCGACCCGATGAGCGACCCGACGTATCCGGCCGACCCGCACCGGCGTCGCCTGCACCGCTGGATCGAAGACCAGATCATCGAATACAGCGCCAGCATGGTGTGCACGACGCCGGGCGCGATCGCGTCTTACCGCGCGCGTTACCCGGATAGCGCGCAGACACGTTTTTGCCTGATCGAAAATGGCTACGATGAGGCGAACTTCGCCGCTGCGGCCGAGGCCCCGGCGCCCAGCGGGCCGCGCGCCCGCTTTCGCCTGCTCCATAGCGGTATCGTGTATCCATCCGAGCGCGATCCGGCGCCGCTGTTTGACGCGCTGGCGCGCCTGCGCTTGGCTGGGGCGCTCGGCCCGCGCGACTTTCAACTGACATTGCGCGCCAGCGGCCACGATGCCTATCTGGGCCAGATGATAGAACGGCATGGCATCGCCGACCTGGTCGAACTGGCACCGCCGCTGCCCTACCGTGCCGCGCTGGCCGACATGCTGGCGGCGGACGGGTTGTTGCTGCTACAAGCGGCCAATTGCAATGCCCAAATTCCAGCCAAGCTGTATGAATACCTGCGGGCATCGCGCCCCATCCTGGCACTGACCGATCCGGCCGGCGACAGCGCCGTCAAACTGCGCCATTGCGGCATCGACACCATCGGCCGGCTCGATTCGGCCACCGACATCGCGTGCGCGTTGAGCCGCTTTCTGGCGCTGGCGCGCGCCGCCAAGGCGCCGCTGGCCAGCGCCGCCACCATCGCCCTGCATTCGCGGCAAGCCAGGACCACCGAACTGGCTGGCCTGCTCGACAAGCTCACCCAACAAACGGAGGCAACATGAAACCGGCATTCGGCCTGGCCGCCATCCTGATCGGCGCCGCCGCGCTCGCGCGCGCCGATTGCGTCAGTTATGTGCCGACCCAACCGGGCGGCGACTATACCGACGCGAATAACCGTGAAGGTTTGGATTCAGTGGAAAAATTTCATTTTTCAAAGACCGTGGAAAGCCTGGCGCACGGCCAGACTGGCAGCCTCGGTAGCGACATCGCCTACACGCTGGAACATTTCCCAAATCACCACCGGGCGCTGGCCTCAATGGCCAAGCTGGGCTTGCGCGACAAGGCGCCGCGCCCTGTCGGCGCGCACTTTACGGTAGATTGCTATTTCGAGCGCGCGATCCGCTTCAAACCGGATGATGCGACGGTCAGGATGCTTTACGGCTCCTACTTGCTGGCGGGCGGCCAGAGCGACGCGGCCCTGGTGCAATTGCGCGAAGCGCTAAGAGGCGAGCCGGACAACCCGACCATCAATTACAACCTTGGCTTGATGTACGCCAAGACCAAGGACTACGCGCAAGCGCGCGTGCATGCCAGGAAAGCGTATGAGCAAGGCTTTCCGCTGCCCGGCTTGAAGAACAAACTGCTCGCGGCGGGGCAGTGGCAAGAGCTCGCGCCCGAAGCGGTGCCGGTGCAGACGCCGGCATCGGCGCCACCGGTCGAATAGCTTATTTGATGCCGTGGTGATTCATCAAGTCATACAGGGTCGGTCGGCTCACGCCCAACAATTCGGCTGCCTTGACGATATTACCGTCGACCCGCGCCAGGGCCTTGACCATCACCCTGTATTCGGCCGCGTCGCGCGCCTGGCGCAGATTGATCGACTCGTCTTGCGCCGCCGTTTCCGGCAGTCCCAGATCGTCGCGCGTGATCTGCGGTCCGTCTGACATGATCACGGCCCGCTTGATGCAGTTTTCCATCTCGCGCACATTGCCCGGCCACGCATACGCTTCGATCGCCGCCAGGGCATCGGCGCTGAAATTTTGCGCCGGCCGTCCCTCGCCCGCGCAAAACTTGTTCTTGAAGTGATGCGCCAGCAGCGCGCAGTCGCCAATCCGTTGCCGCAGCGGCGGTATCGTCAAGACAATCTCGCTGAGCCGGTAATATAAGTCTTCCCGGAAACGACCGTCGGCGGCCAGCGCCTTCAGGTCTTGGTGGGTGGCACAAATGATGCGAACATCGACCGCGATTTCGCTGCGTCCGCCGATGCGCTCGATTACCCGCTCCTGCAAGAAACGCAACAATTTCGCTTGCAAGCCCGCCGCCATATCGCCGATTTCATCGAGGAAAAAAGTGCCGCCGTGGGCCAGTTCAATTTTGCCCAAGGTTTGCTTGGCCGCGCCAGTGAACGCGCCCTTTTCATAGCCAAACAACTCGCTCTCCAACAGCGTGTCGGGAATCGCCGCGCAATTGATCGCCACGAAGCGCTTGTCGTGGCGCGCGCTCAGGGTGTGCAAGCCGCGCGCGATCAATTCCTTGCCGCTGCCCGAGTCGCCCAATAACATCACCGTGGCCGAGGTCGGCGCGACCTTTTCGACGCTGCGACACAGCTTGAGCATGCCCGGATCGCGGCTGATAATGCCGGCCAGCGGAGAGTCGGCCTGGGTTTGTAACATGCGGCGGTTTTCTTGCTGGATCGCATGCAGGTAAAACGCCCTGTCGACCACCAGGCCCAGCATGTCGGCGTCAAATGGTTTTTGATGAAAGTCATAGGCTCCCATGCCGATCGCCTTCAAGGCATGAGCGCGCTCCTGATTGCCCGACAAGATGATGACCTTGGTGTCGGGCGCCAGCGCCAGGATTTGCTGCAGCGTGGCCAGTCCTTCGCCGGCGCCATCTGGCTCGGGCGGCAAGCCCAGGTCCATCGTCACCACCGGCGGCATGTGGCGCCGCACCTGGGCCAACGCCGTCTCGCGCTCGCCCGCCACTAGCACTTCATAGCCATCGAAACTCCAGCGTAATTGCTTTTGCAAGCCCGGATCGTCCTCGATGACCAGCAGCTTTTGCTTACCCATGCTCATCCCCCGCTTCGTCTATATGCAATGGCAACACCACGCGAAAAGTGGTGCCAACCGCCGGCACGCTGCTCACTTCCAGGAACCCGCCCATTTCCCGGATATATTCCCGGCTCTCGAATACGCCAATGCCCATGCCGGCGGCCTTGGTCGACTCGAACGGCTTGAACAGGCGCTCGCGGATGAATTGCTCACTCATGCCCTGCCCCGTATCATGTAATTCCACCACCGCGCTGTGCTCTTCGCGCAGCAGGCGTACCAGCACCCGTCCATCCTTCGCAGTGGCCTCGATCGCGTTCTGGATGATGTGGCCCAGCACCCGCTCCAGGCGTGCCCAGTTGGCCAGCACGGTCAAGCCCGCGTGCAAAATTTCCAGCACCGGCGCCGGTTCCTCCGCCGCCTTGGCCGAAACCGCCTGCGTCAGCAGCTTGTCGATCGACAACGGTGTTGCCAATTCCTGGGGTTCGCCGCGACTGAGCTTTTGCAGCAACAAGGTCATTTTCTTGACGGAATGATCCAGCGTGCCCAGCATGTCGCGCTGAAATTCCGGATTAGCCTTGTGCTTTTCCGCGTTGCTCAGCAGCAGAGACAATTGGAAGACCAGGTTTTTCAAATCATGTACGATGAAGGTCGACATCCGGTTGAAGGACTCGAATTGACGCGCAACGGTGAGCGAATCGGCCGATTCGCGGTGCGCCAGATAACCGGCGGCCTGGCTGCCGGCGATCTTCAACAAGTCGCGCACTTCCCAGTTCAAGGTAATCCGGGTGCGCGGAAGCGCCAGCGCGACAAAGCCAAACAAACGTCCGTGTAACATCAGGGGTACCACCAACCACAGTTGCGACACGGCGTGCAACCAGTCCGGCAGCGCCAACTGCGGATCGGGCTTGCGCAGGCATTCGGGGACATCGATGACCCACTGCCTGGTTTCCAAAAACTGGCAAAACGGGCTGGCGAGGGGCTCGCAAGCCGTTTGCGGTGCCATATTCCAGCTTGCTGCAGGCATGCACATATCGCGCTCGCGGCGTATCCACAGCGCGCCGGCTGGGCTTTCCACCAATTGTGCAACCGCCTGAATGGTGCGCTCGCCCAGCGCCGGACCATCTTCAGACAGGGCACGCGTGAAGCGCAACCATTCTTCCCGATAATCGTAAATCGCGCTATAAAAATGCTTGTTGATGAACACCTTGAGCTTGGCCCGCAAGGCACCGGAAAACAACACGCCGGCCAGCAGCAACACTGCGCCGCCCAGATACGCCACTTGCATCACAGCGCCCCAGGTACCGCCGAAGTAGCGCAAATAATAGGCGCTCGAGGCCATCGCCAACAGGTAGATGGCCGAACCCAGCAGCGCGGCCGAGCGAAACATGATTTGACGCGACACCGACAGTCCCAGCGCCCAAGCTGGATTGCGCGCAGCCGACAAGGCCAGCAGCGGCGCGCTCAAGGCGTTGACGATGCCGCGCGCGGCCCACAATTCAGCGTTAATGCTGCGAAACAGCAAGGCATCGCTATACAGGTAAAAATCGTAGGCAAACAAGCCGCCGATGCCGAGGCAGGCAAACTTGACGCCCCAGCGCTGCGGCGCCGGCGTGTTGCGATACCATTGCTCGACCAGTAACATGCCTAGCACGGCCAGCAACAGGCGGCTGACGATGACCGTCATCACGCCCGGGAACGCCGCCCCCGATGCCGCAGCCAGCAACTGGCCCGCCAAAATACCGGCAATCGCGATCAAGAAACCCCTGGGCCGCAAGCCCGATGGCTGCAACAGTAACAGCAGGAAGACCAGCCATGCGCCGGAACGCAAGGCTTCCAGCGCGTCACCGAGCAGTGGCAAGGGCTGCGCCCACAGCGTCAGTCCGACCACGCCGGTGGCCCACAGCGCCGTCAACAGGCAAGCGACGCACAGCGCCCTGGCGTTGCGGCGCGCGCGCCAGTTGCTCAGCAAGAGCAGCGACAACATGAAGAAGGCCAGCGAAGCCAGTGCGTGGCTGAGCGCGGCGATATCGCCCGGCCATGCTTGCATCATCGACCGCCCTTGCCGAACAAGACCACCTGTATCGTATCGAGCAGAATCAGCAAGTCGAGAAACAGGCTGTTATTCTTGACGTAATATAAATCGTATTGCAATTTACGCACGGCGTCGTCAACCGAGGCACCGTATTGATAGCGCACCTGCGCCAGGCCGGTGATGCCGGGCTTGATGCTGTGGCGGATATCGTAATATGGCACCTCGGCCTTCAATTGATCGACGAAGTAGGCGCGCTCCGGACGAGGTCCGACAAAACTCATCTCGCCCTTGAATACATTGAGCATTTGCGGCAACTCGTCAATCCGCAGCTTGCGGATGATGTGGCCCACCCGGGTCACGCGCGGGTCGTCGCTGGCGGCCCATTGCGGCTTGCCGTCGCGTTCAGCGTCCTTGCGCATGCTGCGAAATTTCAATACCTCGAAGATGCGCCCGTCCAGCCCGACCCGTTCTTGACGATAAAACACCGGAGCGCCGTCGTCGAGGCGTATCCACAGTGCCGTGGCCAGCATCACCGGCAACGCAGCGACGCAAATGGCGGTGCTGGCCAGTAAATCGAAGATGCGCTTGGAAGCGGCGCGTACAAAACTCTGGTCGAAACCGCCGCCATAGGTCAGATAGCTTGGCTGCAGGGAATCGATGCGGATCTGGCAAGCCTCACGTTCGAAAAACGTGGCCGCGTCGATCACCTTGACGCCGCCCAGCGCGCATTCCAGCAATTGCCGCGCCGGAAACGCGCCGTTGCGGCGGTCGCTGACCGACACCACGATTTCATGCGCGTCGTACTGGCGGGCGATAGCCAGCAGGGAAAGGCCGGCCGGCAATAACGCCGATGCTGGTACGCAACACTCTTCGCCGGCCACGACGACGCAACCAACCACGGTGAACTGGTGGAAGCCGCTCTTGCTGGCCGCCAGTTCGATGCATTCCTTGGCAATGGCGCCGCCGCCGACGAGGATCAGGCGCGCTTCCAGCATCGCCGATTCGGCCGACTTGAAGACCACCAGGCGGGTCAGCAAGACACCGGTGGCGCCTAGCGCGAAAATCACGTTACCGCCGGGGCCGAAGCGGAGCGCCGGCATGAGACGAATGAGCAGGCTGAGCAAGGCAAAACCGAGCGCAAACGAAGGCATGATGCGCAACAAGGTGTGGCGGATGTCTTCGTGCGAACGATGCTGGTACATGCCCAGGGTGCTCATACTGAATACCATCACCAGCGCGAATACCAGCGAGGAAAGGTAGACATTGTCCGCCGCAACGCGGCCCCACAGCGCCGAGGTCAGCGCGGCCGATACCAGCAAGATCAGCACTTCCAGGAGGAGCAGAATGAAAGCCATTTTGGAAACATAATGACTGAAAATCCGTATCATGATTGCCCTCCCCGGTGCCGCAAAATCCATTTGCAGCACCGGCCGGCGCCAAAAACGGATGGTATTTTCATCATGGCTTACCATGTGCCAGGCATGTTGCGCGGTCACAAGCGGCGAACCCGGCCAAATTAGCGGCGCCAAATGTAGATCAATACCAGACGAACTGTGGGCAAATCGTCTATAGTCATGCTTCTCCACCGAAAATATACATGTCATGAAATTTGATGTAGCAATTGTCGGCAGCGGACTGGCGGGTTTGTCAGTGGCGCTGCACCTGGCTGAAACGCGCACCGTCGCGATCATTTCGAAACGCGCCTTGCTCGATGGCGCTAGCAACTGGGCCCAGGGCGGCATTGCCGCCGTGCTCGATTCGGGCGATAGCCACACCCAGCATATCGACGACACCCTGGTGGCCGGCGGCGGCTTGTGCGATGAAGGCGCGACCCGTTTCATTGTCGAGCATGGCCGCGAAGCAATCGAATGGCTGATCGACCAGGGCGTGCCGTTTACACGCGACGCTAGCGCCGAAATGGGTTTCCACCTGACCCGGGAAGGCGGCCACAGCCAGCGCCGCATCATTCACGCGGCCGACGCCACCGGCCACGCGGTCCAGGTGACGCTGGAAGAAAAGGTGCGGGCTCACCCGAATATCACCCTGTTCGAGCACCATTGCGCCATCGACTTGATCACCTCCGACAAGCTCGAACACAAGCGCGGCCACCACAATTCCCAGCCTAAATGCCACGGCTTGTATGTGCAGGACGAGCAAAGCGGCAAGGTATTGACCTTTTCCGCCGAACACACCGTGATGGCCACGGGCGGCGCCGGCAAAGTCTATCTGTATACCACCAATCCGGATACTGCCAGCGGCGACGGCATTGCAATGGCCTGGCGCGCCGGCTGCCGCGTCTCGAACATGGAATTCATCCAATTCCACCCGACTTGCCTGTACCACCCGTACGCGAAATCGTTCTTGATCACGGAAGCGATACGTGGCGAGGGCGGCTTGCTGAAGTTGCCGCCCGAGGCGGGCGCGGCAGCCGGCACCCGCTTCATGCTGGCCCACGACGCCCGCGCCGAACTGGCGCCGCGCGACGTCGTCGCCCGCGCCATCGACTTCGAGATCAAAAAACGCGGTCTCGATTACGTGCATCTGGATATCAGCCACAAGCCGGCGGCTTTCCTGATCGAACATTTCCCAACCATTTACGCGCGCTGCCTGGAACTGGGCATTGACATCACCAAGCAGCCGATCCCGATCGTGCCGGCCGCGCATTACACTTGCGGCGGCGTGGTCACTGACTTATCCGGCCGCACCGACCTGCCAGGTTTGTACGCGGTCGGCGAAACGGCGTGCACCGGCTTGCACGGGGCCAACCGCCTGGCCAGCAATTCCCTGCTCGAATGCCTGGTCATCGGCCGCGCCTGCGCCCACGATATCGCGCAAAGCGCGCGCGGGGCCGTGCCCGACTTGCCGGATTGGGATGAAAGCCGTGTCACTGATGCCGACGAAGAAGTGGTAATTTCCCACAACTGGGACGAATTGCGCCGCTTCATGTGGAATTATGTTGGCATCGTGCGCACCACCAAACGTTTGGAGCGGGCCCAGCACCGCATCGCGCTGCTGAAGGAAGAGATCGACGAGTATTACCGCAATTTTCGCATCACGCATGATTTGCTGGAATTGCGCAATCTGGTCGACGTCGCCTCGCTGATCGTCAACAGCGCGCTGTCGCGCCGCGAAAGCCGCGGCTTGCATTTCAGCCGGGATTATCCGGAAACCCTGCCGAAGGCGCTGCCTAGCGTGTTGACGCCGGCGCGCCGCTAATCGATAGCCGCAGGATGGGAATCGTTATTCCCGCTCTGCGGCGTCGCGCATATCGACTCCCTTCCAGCGCCGTCTCATCGCCATTGCGGCATGCCCAATTCCATCGTTGCTCCAGAGTGTCATCCCATGAAGCCCACATTTATTGCAAAACCAATCGTCTTGGCGACGCTCGTGCTGGCCTGCCTGACTTGCGCACATGCGCAGAGCGCGGCAGACGAAGCGGAAATGCAAACAGTACAAGTCAAGGGGGTCAAGGATCCCGCCATCTTGCCCTATAAAACGGCGTATGAATTGATTTCGAAAGTGCGCAGCGCGAGCGCCGATCACGTGCAACTACTGATACGGGTGATTTCGGCGAAATCGCACGCGCCGCTGCAAAATCTTGAGATTGCCATCGAAGGAGCAAAAACCCATGAAAAACTGACGATCTCGGCGGACGGATACGTCAGCGTGCCACTGAACCCAGACGCCTACGCCGATGGCGCCGAGTTTGTCACCAATCAAAAAAAAAGTAGCCTGGCGGTGAGATTTTTTCTGTTGCCAAAGCTGCCGGCAGATACCCTGCGCTACGCTGACATCGTCGATGCCATCAAGGCGGCCCAACTGGCGCGCGCCGAGATTCTTCCGTGGTACCTGCGACTGGTGCTGCCCAACATTCAAAGCATCGGCCTGTGCTACCCGAATAATGCCCAGACGGTAGGGATAGGCAGTCATGGCGACTCCGCGCGCGCGGCCAGCGCCGAGGACAGCGGCATCCTGGAGAACAAGGTATTTTGCGCAAATTTTTCGGCGCAAGAGGCCGGCCTGGCCCAGGAAACCGTGCTCGTGCCTGCCGCTGGCTGGGAAGCCATTTTCCAGTGACTGCAACGAACCGCGCTCGTTGTTGAACGCGCAGCTCGCTGCGCTCCATCTCACCACGGCGGACTTATGGTCGGACCAGGCGGCCGGCGGCAATCGTGATGGTGCGGCCGCAACGCGCCGCGATCGAATTGTCGTGTGTCACCAGCACCAGGGTCGAGCCGTGTTCACGGTTCAATTCAAACATCAATTGAATCACCGCCTCGCCAGTTGCCGCGTCCAGGCTGCCGGTCGGTTCGTCGGCAAACAGTAGCGGCGGCGCAGTGACGAAGGCGCGGGCCAGCGCCACCCTTTGCTGCTCGCCGCCGGACAGGTATTTCGGATAATGCTTCAAGCGGCTGCCCAGATTGACGCGAACCAGCATTGCCGCCGCCTTCTCCTTGGCATCTGCCTCGCCGCGCAATTCCAGCGGCAGCATGACGTTTTCCAGCGCCGTCAAATGGGCCAGCAACTGAAATGACTGGAATACAAAACCGAGCTTGGCCATGCGCAAGCCCGCGCGGCCATCTTCGTCCAGTGCGAATATATCGCAGCCGTCGAGTACCACCCTGCCTTCGGACGGCAAATCCAGGCCGGCCAGCAAACCGAGCAAGGTGGACTTGCCGGAACCGGAAGCGCCGACAATAGCAAGCGTCTCGGCCCTTTGCACGGTAAAATCCACGCTGTGCAAGATGGTCAATTCACCGTCGGCGTCGGGAACGCGCTTGCTCAAGCCGCACACCTCGATCGCCGCCGGTGCCGGGTTCAAGCGGCTGGCAACAACTTGCGGCCCGGTCGCTGCAGTGGAAAGGAAATTCGTGGAAGTCGCTTTGGGAAATTCGGGCATGCTGATCTATCTTAAAAAAATTCGTGAACAATACTCTGGCCCGGTGCGCCGCCGGCGCGCCCTGTTGACGCTGGCCGTCCTGCTGTGTGCGGCGGCGCCCGCCTATTCTGCACCAAAAACCGTGCTGGTGCTCGGCGACAGCCTGTCAGCCGAATATGGCTTGAGCCGGGGCAGCGGCTGGGTGGCGCTGATGGAACAACGCTTGCGCGCGCAAAAGATCGCCGCCACCGTCGTCAATGCCAGCATCAGCGGCGAAACCACCAGCGGCGGACGGTCCCGGCTGCCGGCCTTGCTGCAGAAATACCATCCCGCCATCGTCGTGATCGAACTGGGCGCCAATGACGGCTTGCGCGGCTTGCCGGTGGCGGCCGCCGAAGCCAATCTGCGCAACATGGGCATGCAAGCACACCAAGCCGGCAGCAAGGTGTTGCTGGTCGGTATGCGGATGCCGCCCAATTATGGCCGCGATTACGCCGACAAGTTCTTCGGCATGTATGGTTCGCTGGCCCAGGAAATCAAGGCGCCGCTGGTGCCCTTCATGCTCGACGGCGTAGCCGAAAAATCATTCCAGGCCGACCGTCTGCATCCGCTGGCCGACGCCCACCCCGCCATCCTGGGCAATATCTGGCCCCAACTTCTTCCCATGTTAAAAAAATAATGAAATATCCCGCCCTGCTCAGCTTTGATGAAGTCTTGCCCCAGCTCGACAGTTTCGATGCCATCATCGACGCCCGCAGCCCGTCCGAATATGCGCTAGACCATTTGCCGGGCGCCATCAATTGCCCAGTGCTTGACGATGCCCAGCGTATCGAGGTCGGCACCTTGTATAAGCAAAGCAATGCCTTCGAAGCGAAAAAAGTGGGTGCCGCAATGGTGGCAAAAAATATCGGATACCACATCGAAACCCTGTGGCGCGACAAGCCGCGCGACTGGATGCCGCTGATCTATTGCTGGCGCGGTGGCAACCGCAGCGGCGCAATGGCGCATATCCTGGCCAAGATTGGCTGGCCGGTGGTGCAACTCGATGGCGGTTACAAGGCCTACCGCAATCATGTCAACCTGGCTCTGGCGCAAACGCCGGCACCCGCCTTCAAGGTGATGTGCGGCACTACCGGCACCGGCAAGAGCCGTTTGCTGACAGTGTTGCACGGGCTGGGCGCGCAAGTGCTCGACCTGGAACAATTGGCGGTACATCGCGGTTCCGTGCTGGGCAATTTGCCGAGCCAGCCGCAACCGTCTCAAAAGGCGTTTGAAAGCGCGATCTGGGAACGTTTGCGCCGCTTCGATCCGGCCCGGCCCGTGTTCATCGAATCGGAAAGCAAGAAGGTCGGCAATCTGCGCGTGCCGGACGCGCTGATGGAAAAGATGCGTTCCTCGCCTTGCATCGCCTTGGGCCTGTCGCGACCGAACCGGGTGCGCCTGCTGATGGAAGATTACAGCCATTTCACGGCCCAGCCCGCGACTTTGAACGCCCAGCTCGATTGCCTGCTAAGCCTGTATGGCCGCGAAAAAATCGGGCGCTGGCAGGCGATGGCCAATGCCGGCGAGATGGCGGCCCTGGTCGACGAATTGCTCGTCGACCATTACGATCCCGCCTATCTGCGCTCGATCGACCGCAATTTCCTGCTCTACGACCAGGCCGAAGCCTTGGCTCTGGAGGATATCTCGGAAACGGCTTTCCTGGGCGCCGCCCGGCATTTGCTGCAAAGCGCATAAGACTATCCCGATCCCATAAAAAAACCGCCCGAAGGCGGTTTTTTTACTCTACTGCTTACTTGGCATCGCCATCGGCGCTGGCCGTGGCAATCGGTTTGAGGATCTTGACCTTGGCTTTTTGCTTCAACACTTCGATGTAATCATACATTTCTTGTTGGGCTACGATATTGCTGATCTGATCCTTTTCCGACTGGCGCCGGGCCGCGTCCGGCTGGGCCGACTGCTGCACCTTGCCGATGCGGTAAATGCCGTAGCCAAGACCAGGCACGTCGACCCCGACATAGGCCGGCAATTTGCTAACGTCGGCCTTCATCACTTGCACCATCGCGACGCGGTTGAAGCCTTCGGCCTTGCTGCGCGAGACCAGCTTGCCGGCGCCGAAACCGCTCGTGTCACCCGAGGTTTTCAAGGCGGCCAGCTTGGTTTCGCCGGCCTTCTTGGCCAGCTTGACGGCTTCTTCCTGGGTCACGCGTTGGCGGATGACCGCATCGACTTCGGCCAGCGGACGCTTGCTGGCTGGTTTGAATTCCACCAGGCGGCCGGAAATCAGGGTATTCGGCGCGACTTCGACGGCTTCGGTGTTGCGCTTGTTTTTCAACACATCATCGGCAAACAGCGCTTTCAAGAACTTCGGATTATTGACGGGCGAAGTACCCAGCGCCGGTGATGGTGAGCGCGTCACGTTGGCCACGGTTTCCACCTTCAGCTTGAGCTTGTCGGCCACCGGTTTCAGGCTATCGGATTGCTCGTACACTGTATTGGTGAATTGCTCGGCCAATTCGGAATATTTCTTGGCCGATTTCTGCTTCTTCAAGTCAGCCGTGATATCGGCTTTGACGAGGTCCAATTCTTTCACTGCGGCCGGCTTGAGCGCGGTCACGGTCAGGATATGGAAACCGAATTCGGAACCGACCACATCGCTGATTTCGCCCTGCTTGAGCTTGAACACGGCTTCTTCCACCGATTTTGGCAAGGCACCCTTTTCGACCATATCGAGGTCGCCGCCCAATTCGGCCGAAGCGGGGTCTTGCGATTGTGCCTTGGCGATCTTGGCGAAGTCGGCTGGTGTCTTGCGCACTTCAGCCAGGACCGCTTCGGCTTTCGCCTTGGCGGCCGTTTTTTCGGCGGCAGTCGCGTCCTTCTTGACGGCGATCAAGATATGGCTGGCGCGACGCGATTCTTCGCTAGTGTAACGCTTTTGATTTTGCTTGTAATACGCTTCGACTTCGGCGTCGCTGACACTGACCTGGTCAGCCAGGGCCGAACTGTCAAAGACCACGTATTCGATTTTCGCCTGTTCCGGAATGTCAAAGAACTTGCTGTTTTTGTCGTAAAAAGCCTTGACCATCTCGTCCGTGACCTTTACTTGTGGCAAGAATTCCGCCATCGGCAAGATTAATTCCTGCACTTCGCGTTCCTGGTCGTTGATGTCGGACAAACGGGTGGCAATCGAACGGGGCGCGAAGGCGCTGCCCTGGACGGCTGCGCTCAATTGCTGCAGGGCCAAGTCGCTGCGCAAGCGCGCATCATACATTTCCGGGGTCATGCCCTGGGCCGCCAGCAAAGACTTGTAGCGTTCAAAGTCGAATTTACCGTCCGGCAAGGTCAAGCCGGGGATTTCCTGAATCGTCTTCTGGAGGGCGGTATCGCTGACGCTCAGGTGGCCGCGCGCCACTTCGGCGCTGACGGCGCGCTCGGCAATCAGATTATCCAGGATCGCTTGCTTGGCTTCTGGCGAATCCAGCATCTTTTGATCGAATTGCGCACCCATCATTTGACGGTAGCGGTCGATTTGCTGGCGCTGGGCCGCTTCCCACTGCTGTTGCGAGATCTTTTGATCGCCGACCTTTGCAATGGTGTTAGTGTCGTCGCCGAAACTCTTATAGCCGCTGATACCGACCAGTGCAAATGACGGAATGATGAGCAGCATAAGAAAAAACTGCATCAAGCGTTGATGGGTACGAATAAATTCAAACATGGTCAGCCAATTCGGATTTAAGTGGATTACGATGGACTTGCAGATATAAAAAAAGACGAACTCTCGTTCGCCCTTTCTTGTTACGGCGGAGTGGATTGGACAATTAATCGTAGCCCAGTTCCCCATTCAATGACTTGCCGGCCAAACCGAACGAAAAATCCGCCGCCAAAATCATTACCTTTGGATTTTACAGTGAGGCTAGCGCTATAGCAAGGGTAAATCATAGCGAAAAGACCCCGTTTCAGGCGGCATTACAGGCGCTTACTTTCCATAAGGAAATTAAGCGCTTGATAAGTTGATGTTGGTGATGAAGTGGCATTGCATGCGTGATCGGCAGGGAGATGGGAAAAGAAAAACCCCCGTAACTCATCGAGCTACGGGGGTATCTTTATTCTGGCGGAGTGGACGGGACTCGAACCCGCGACCCCCGACGTGACAGGCCGGTATTCTAACCAACTGAACTACCACTCCAGGTCGTACAAGATATGTTGGCGGAGCGAACGGGACTCGAACCCGCGACCTCCGACGTGACAGGCCGGCATTCTAACCAACTGAACTACCGCTCCAGTTTCTTGCTTTTCGTATTTTTGGCGGAGCGAACGGGACTCGAACCCGCGACCTCCGACGTGACAGGCCGGCATTCTAACCAACTGAACTACCGCTCCCAAAAAATACAAGGCACCACTATCTGACTGGCAGGCTGAAGATATTCCTCATTCACTGCCGTACCACCATCCCAGTCACGGGACTGCGTCAAATATTCCCAGTGATTGTCACCTCACCGAAGTCCGTTAGTTTACAGCATCCTTCAAAGCTTTGCCAGCTTTAAATTTTGGAACTTTTGCCGCTTCGATCGTGATGGCTTCCTTGGTGCGTGGATTGCGTCCGGTACGCTCGGCGCGCTCGCTCACCGAGAATGTGCCGAAGCCAACCAAGGTCACGCTGTCGTTCTTTTGCAGGGTCTCCGTTACACCGCCGATTACCGCATCAAGCGCGCGCGCCGCTGCCGCTTTGGAAATGTCCGCTTTTTCAGCAATATGGTCGATCAATTCAGTCTTATTCACTAGCGTCCCCGTTACAAAGGTGTTTTACCGCGTCAATTGCGAACGGCGCCGCCGATCCAGTGTACGGATGTAGGAGCCATTCAAGTGCCTTTTACACAACAATCTTACGGAAGAGAAAATGTTCAGGCCGTATTAAACAAGCCGGGCACTTTTGTGTCAAGCGCTTTGGCTGCGCGAATCGGCTTTCCATAGCAAACAAGCGCCATAAAAGCGCTTGTTTGTATGTCATTGACTAAAAAGCCTAGTGTTTGACGACTTCGCCAGCCACCTCCGGTTTAACGGCTCCCGCCGCGACCGCCTCGACGACAGGCACTTCGGCCAACGGTTCCGGACGCCGCTCAAGCGCGATCTCCAGGACTTTGTCGATCCAGCGCACCGGCACGATTTCCAGTTTGTTTTTCACATTGTCTGGAATCTCGGCCAGATCCTTGACGTTTTGCTCGGGAATGAGCACCGTCTTGATCCCGCCCCGGTGGGCCGCCAGCAACTTCTCTTTCAAGCCGCCGATCGGCAACACTTCGCCGCGCAAAGTGATCTCGCCCGTCATTGCCACGTCGGCCCGGACCGGGATGCCGGTGAAGACCGACACCAGCGCCAAGGTCATGGCCACGCCGGCCGAAGGACCGTCTTTCGGCGTCGCGCCTTCCGGCACGTGGATATGGATGTCGCTCTTTTCAAACACCTCAGGCTTGATGCCGAGCCGGACGGCGCGACTGCGCACGACGGTGCGGGCCGCTTCGATCGATTCCTTCATCACATCACCCAGGGTGCCAGTGCGGATGATGCCGCCCTTGCCCGGCATCGTCACCGCCTCGATCGTCAGCAAGTCGCCGCCCACTTCGGTCCAAGCCAGGCCGACCACCTGGCCGACCTGGTTTTCCTTTTCAGCCACGCCAAAGTCATACCGGCGCACGCCCAGGAATTTATCGAGATTCTTGGAATTGACGATGACTTTTTTGTCTTGCTTCTTGAGCAGCAACATCTTGACGACTTTGCGGCAAATCTTCGAGATTTCGCGCTCAAGCGAACGGACCCCCGCCTCGCGGGTGTAATAGCGGATAATGTCGCGCAGCGCCGATTCGGCCACCGTGATTTCATCTTCCTTCAAGCCATTGTTCTTGATTTGTTTCGGCAACAGATAACGTTGCGCGATACTCGTCTTTTCATCTTCCGTGTAACCGGACAAACGTATCACTTCCATCCTGTCCAGCAGCGCCGGCGGGATATTGTAGGAATTCGAAGTGGCCACGAACATCACGTCCGACAAGTCAAAATCGACTTCGATGTAATGGTCGGAAAACGTGTGGTTCTGTTCCGGATCGAGCACTTCGAGCAGTGCCGACGAGGGATCGCCGCGGAAGTCCGCGCCCATCTTGTCAACTTCATCGAGCAGGAACAGGGGATTGCGCACGCCCACTTTCGCCAGCGATTGCAAGATCTTGCCCGGCATCGAACCGATGTAGGTGCGGCGATGGCCACGGATCTCGGCTTCGTCGCGCACGCCGCCCAAGGCCATCCGCACAAACTTGCGGTTGGTGGCGCGGGCGATCGACTGCCCCAGCGATGTCTTGCCGACGCCAGGAGGACCGACGAAGCACAAGATAGGCGCCTTCAGTTTGTCGACGCGTTGTTGCACCGCGAGGTATTCCAGGATGCGTTCCTTGACCTTGTCGAGGCCATAGTGGTCGCCTTCCAACACTTTTTCGGCATTGCTCAAGTCATTATTGACCTTGGATTTCTTTTTCCAAGGCAAGCTGACCAGGGTATCGATATAGTTGCGCACGACGGTCGCTTCGGCCGACATCGGCGACATCAGCTTGAGTTTTTTCAACTCGTTGGTAGCCTTGTCGAGCGCTTCCTTCGGCATTTTTGCCGTGATGACTTTTTTCTCCAGTTCGTCGAGATCGGCGCCATCCTCGCCCTCGCCCAACTCTTTCTGGATCGCCTTGACTTGCTCGTTCAAGTAATACTCGCGCTGCGATTTTTCCATCTGGCGCTTGACGCGGCCGCGGATACGCTTTTCCACCTGCAAGATATCGAGCTCGCCTTCCAATTGTCCCAGCAAGTGCTCAAGGCGCTTGGTGACACTGAAGATTTCCAGGATGACTTGTTTTTGTTCGAGTTTGAGCGGCAAGTGGGCCGCCACGGTGTCGGCCAGGCGGCCGGCGTCGTCGATGCCGGCCAGCGATGCCAGGATTTCTGGTGGAATTTTTTTATTCAGTTTGACGTATTGGTCGAACTGCTGGACGATCGCGCGGCGCATCGCTTCCACTTCCGATTCGTCGCCGGCTTCCGATTCGAGCGGCGTCAAGTCGGCGATGAAGTGCGTGGACGAATCACTGATGTGGTTGATGCGGGCGCGCTGCGCGCCTTCGACCAACACCTTGACAGTGCCGTCCGGCAATTTCAGCATTTGCAAAATATTCGCGACGCAACCGATCTCGTAAATGTCGGAGGCGGAGGGCTCATCCTTGGCGGCGGCTTTTTGGGCGGCAAGCATGATGCTCTTGCCCTGCTCCATCGCGGCTTCGAGCGCCTTGATTGATTTTGGGCGGCCAACAAATAGCGGTATCACCATATGCGGGAAAACTACAACGTCCCGCAACGGCAATAACGGCAGTTGAGTTTGCTCAGTTAATTTGGAAGTTGTCATGGCGTACCTTATAAGAAGCGTATTGATGATGTTGGCGCTCGCAGCCAAAACACAAGACGGGCGAGAGAAATAATTCTGAAAAATAACAATACTTTGCCATTTTCACAAAAAAACACCGACATGACTCTAATCGACGGTCAAATTTCAAATAAAAAAGCCACGCGCAGCATGTTGCCGCGTGTGGCTTTCCGAGTGAGGCCTGCCATCTATTATTGATTTAAATTGTACCGCCTTGCATTAGGGATGCAAATCTCTTTTATGCAATTGTGTGGCGGCTTTTCAGTTTTCACCGGAAGCTTTTGCTTGCTCTTGGTAAATCAACAAAGGTTTCGCGCCACTGGTGATGGTATTCTCATCAATCACGACTTTGACGACATTTTGCTCATTCGGCAATTCGTACATCACATCGAGCAAGGCGTGCTCGAGAATCGAACGCAAGCCGCGGGCGCCAGTCTTGCGCGCCAAGGCTTTTTTCGCGATCGCGTGCAAGGCTGCGGGACGGATTTCCAGTTCCGCGCCTTCCATTTCCAGCAATTTCGAATATTGCTTGATCAGCGCGTTTTTCGGCTCGATCAGGATTTGAATCAAGGCTTCCTCGGTCAACTCGCTCAAGGTCGCAACCACCGGCAGACGGCCGACCAATTCCGGAATCAGGCCGAACTTGATCAAATCTTCCGGCTCCGCTTCCAGCAACACTTCGCTGCTGGCGCGCTGCGACTGGCTCTTGACCGTGGCCGAGAAACCGATGCCGCTTTTTTCGGAACGGTTCGAGATGATTTTTACCAGGCCGTCAAATGCGCCGCCGCAAATGAACATGATGTTGGTGGTATCGATTTGCACGAAATCCTGGTTCGGATGCTTGCGCCCACCCTGCGGCGGCACCGATGCCATGGTACCCTCGATCAATTTGAGCAAGGCTTGCTGCACACCTTCGCCCGAGACGTCGCGCGTGATCGATGGATTGTCGGACTTGCGCGAAATCTTGTCGATCTCATCAATGTAGACGATGCCGCGCTGGGCCTTGTCGACATCGTAGTTGCAGCTTTGCAGCAGCTTCTGGATGATGTTTTCCACATCCTCACCGACATAGCCGGCTTCGGTCAAGGTGGTCGCGTCGGCAATCACGAAAGGCACATTGAGCATGCGGGCCAGCGTTTGGGCCAGCAGGGTCTTGCCCGAGCCGGTGGGACCGACCAGCAAGATATTACTCTTGGCCAGTTCGATATCGTCCTTCTTGCCCAGGTGTTTCAAGCGCTTGTAGTGGTTGTACACCGCCACCGACAAGATGCGCTTGGCGGTTTGCTGGCCGATCACGTACTGATCGAGCAAGGCCGCAATTTCTTGCGGCGTCGGCAAGTCCGACTTGGCGCCGGTGACCGTTTCGATGCTCGACGTTTCGTCGCGGATGATGTCGTTGCACAAGTCAATACATTCATCGCAGATGAACACGGAAGGGCCGGCGATGAGTTTCTTCACCTCGTGCTGGCTCTTGCCGCAGAACGAGCAATACAGTAATTTTTCGCCGCTAGAGGATTTTTTGTCTGACATAAGGCATTTTGGTTGGAACTGCATTAACAATATTGCAAACTCGCTTGCACGGAGCCGCCCTTAAAGCGTGTACGCATGGAAAAACCATACGCAGACTCCATGCTACCCGAAATAAAAACGAAACGCCCGAACGTTTAAGCGCCCGGGCGTTTTTTAGCAATACCGGTTGGGGCACATCAAGCGCGGCTGGTCAACACTTTGTCGATCAAACCATACTCGGCGGACTCGTCGGCGGACATGAAGCGATCTCTGTCCGTATCTTTCGCGATTTGCTCGACCGTCTGGCCAGTACGCTCGGCAAGGATACCGTTCAGGCGGCTGCGCAGATACAAGATCTCGCGCGCCTGAATTTCGATATCGGAAGCCTGGCCTTGCGAACCACCGGACGGTTGATGGATCATGATGCGCGAGTTTGGCAAGGAAAAACGCTTCCCTTTCGCGCCGGCAGCCAGCAAGAAGGCGCCCATCGAGGCTGCCATCCCGGTGCACAGCGTCGAGACGTCGGGCTTGATGAACTGCATCGTGTCAAAAATCGCCATGCCGGCCGACACCGAACCGCCCGGGGAATTGATGTAGAGCGAAATATCCTTGTCGGGATTTTCGCTTTCCAGGAACAGCAGTTGGGCCACGATCAAGTTCGCCATCTGGTCGTTGACGGGACCGACCATGAAGATGACGCGCTCTTTCAGCAAGCGCGAGTAAATATCATAGGAGCGCTCGCCGCGACCGCTTTGCTCCACCACCATCGGTATCAGGCCGAGCATTTCTGTGTCCAGCGCCGGATTTCGGTTCATACCTGTCATTTTATTTCCTTGTGAAGCAGTGTGACGGCGTCCGCCAGCCTGTTGCGCGGCTGTTGCGGACCCGACAAGCTGGTTTACGCTTGTGCGTTGCTTCCCATCAATTCATCGAAGGCAACCGCTTTCGATGTAACTTTTGACAGGCCCAGCACGTAGTTGACGACGTTTTCTTCCAAAACAAGGGCTTCGACTTCACCAAGGCGTTGGCGATCGCTGTAGTAGTACTTCAGCACTTCGCGCGGGTCTTCATAGCTTTGGGCAAAATCTTCAACCTGGGCCTTGACTTGTTCCGGCGTCGCCTGCAGGTTGTTATTACCAACCAATTGCGACAGAATCAAGCCCAAGCGCACGCGGCGCTCGGCTTTTTCGGCAAACAGTTCTGGTGGGAATGGCACGTCCTTGACATTCATGCCGCGCTGCGCCATGTCTTGACGGGTCATTTGCGCCAAGCGCTCGGAATCCTGGGCTACCAGCGATTTCGGCACGTCCAGGTCGGCAACCTTGACCAGTGCGTCCATCACGCTTTCCTTGTTGCGCGCCTTGACGCGGCCAGCCACTTCGCGTTCCAGATTGACTTTAATATCTTCGCGCATTTTGGCCAGGTCACCATCGGCAACACCCAGCGATTTGGCGAATTCGGCGTCAACTTCCGGCAAATGCGCCCATTCCAGTTTCACCAGAGTGATCGTGAACGATGCAGTCTTGCCGGCCACGTCCTTACCGTGGTAATCGGCAGGGAAAGACAGCGGAAAGGTTTTCGCTTCGCCGACTTTCAAGCCGATGGTTGCCGCTTCAAACTCGGGCAACATGCGGCCTTCGCCCAGCACGAAGGAATAGCCGTCAGCCTTGCCGCCCGGAAACTCGACAGCGTCGATCGAACCGACGAAATCAACGGTGACCTTGTCGCCGCTTTGCGCACTTTGCTCAGCGCCGCCGTCGCCATGCTCGCCGGCTTCGCCCTTGGTGTGGTAATGCACGCGTTGCTTGCGCAAGATATCGATGGTCTTGTCGATTTCCGCTTCCGATACTTCGGCTTTGACGGTTTCGATTTCAACGCCGCTCAGGTCGCCGATCACGACTTCCGGATACACTTCGAACGTGGCGTCGAAGGCGAGCACGCCTTCGGCCGCTTCTTGCTTCGGTTCGATTTTTGGATAGCCGGCCACGCGCAAATTGTTTTCATTGGCGGCGTCATTGAATGCGCGGCCAACTTTGTCATTCAGCACTTCGGTTTCAATTTGATAACCGTATTGTGCTGCGACCATTTTTAAAGGAACTTTACCCGGACGGAAGCCCGGTGCCTTGGCCGTACGGGCTTGCACTTTCAGGCGCTTCTCAACTTCCGTGCGGACATCCGTCAGCGGAAAGGAGATCGTGATACGACGTTCGAGCTTGCCCAGGGTTTCGACTGCAGTTGCCATGTAAAAAATCGTCCAAAAAATAAGAAACTGTTGGTGCGAGCAAGGCGGGTTGACACTTCAAAACGGGTTTGAAGCATGTCATTCCATTCGACCCGCTCGCATATTCAATCTGTAACTTGTCGGTGAACAGGGGTTTCAAGGCGCTAGCTCCTCCGCTTTCCGGAGTTTCCCAACCATCACCCAAACTACCCACTGTACCCAACACCGCAACAGGGCTCCGAGCAATCAGCCTTGCCACGAGGAAAAGTCGCAGGGCTGACCAATATTCGGTAAAGCGTGGCATTATAACAAAGGACGTCGGGAATGTGGATAACATTGCGTAGCAATCACACTGCCCCATCATAGCGGGACGCGCTTTGCCGCGCGACCGTGACACTGACAGTATATAGGCGATTTCGGCGCGCCGCACAAGTGCCAGCTGGAATTGGTAAATGATGAAATTTATTTGACGCAGAAGATCGCGCGGAAGATCGAAGGGGCACACATGGACTGCGCCCGCATGGGGCTAGCCTGCATTGTGTTAATAGCCGCGAACAGAATCGCTACGAGAAGAAGTACTACCTGTTGGTGCGGATGGGGAGACTCGAACTCCCAAGCCGAAGCACTGGCTTCTAAGACCAGCGTGTCTACCAATTCCACCACATCCGCATGCCGCATGCCGCTTGCATGATTCTAACAACTCATGGCCATTCTGGCTACCTGTAACAGGAACGCGGCATTTTACTGGATTTCCCAGGGCAATGCCGCCTTTTTTCCGACTTTTTTATTTACTTCATGGCGGCCGGTTTCTTGACGCGGAACCAGGCCGCGTACAAGGCCGGCAAAAACAGCAGGGTCAGCGCGGTGGCCAGTATCAAGCCGCCCATGATGGCCACCGCCAGCGGACCCCAGAATACCGAGCGCGACAGTGGAATCATCGCCAGCGCGGCGGCGGCGGCCGTCAGCACGATCGGACGACAACGCCGCACCGCCGACTCGACAATCGCATCCCACGGTTCGGCGCCAGCCTTGATGTCTTGCTCGATCTGGTCGACCAGGATCACCGAATTGCGGATGATCATGCCGAACAGCGCGATCACACCCAGATTGGCGACGAAACCAAGCGGACGGTGCAGTATCAAGAGCGCCGCCGCCGCGCCGGCCACGCCCAGAGGCCCAGTCAAAAATACCAGCAGCGAACGCGAAAAACTATGCAATTGCAACATTAGCAAGGTGAAGATAATGAAGATCGCCAGCGGCAGGTTGGCCGCGATCGACGCTTCGGCCGCGCCGCTGTCGGCCGCCGCGCCCTTGACGGTGATGCGGTAGCCGGCCGGCAACTTGGCGCGCAAGGCATCGAGTTGTGGATTGAGTTGACCCGACACGGTGGGCCCCTGAATGCCGTCGGCAACGTCCGACTGCACCGTGATGGCCCATTCGCGCCCTTCACGCCACACCACGCCCGGCTCCCACACGAAATGGGCGCGCGCCACCTGAGCGATCGTGACCGACTTGCCGCCGGAGGCGGGAATATTCGTGTCGTTCAAGATAGAAATCGTGTTGCGCTCTTCCAGGGGTTGGCGCACCTGGATATCGATCAGTTTATTATCCTCGCGGAATTGGCCTATCGTGGTGCCTGACAAGATGGTATTGGCGGCCCGCATCACCGTTTGCGAAGTAATGCCCAGCGCGCGCATCTTGTCTTGATCGAGGTCCAGTCGCAAGACCTTGATCGATTCGTTCCAGTTATCGTTCACACCCACGGTATTCGCGTTTTTCCGCATGATATCTTTGACGTCGTCGGCAATCGCGCGCACCTTGCCCACTTCCGTGCCGGTGACCCGAAATTGCACCGGATATGGCACCGGCGGCCCGTTCGGCAACAGCTTGACGCGGCCCCGCACTTCCGGAAAGTCAGCCTTGAAGACGGCGACGATTTTATCGCGCAAGATCGCGCGCTGTTCCAGGTTTTTCGGCAACACCACGATTTGCGACACATTGGTCTGCGGGAAAATCTGGTCCAGCGGCAAATAAAAGCGCGGACTGCCGGTGCCGACATAGGTGGTCACGCTTTCCACACCATCGAACTGGCGCACCATGGTTTCAAATTTCTTCGCCTGGGCTTCGTTGGCGGCAAAGGTGGTGCCTTCCGGCATCCACATTTCCACCATCAATTCCGGCCTGCTGGAATCGGGGAAAAATTGCTTTTCAATGAATTTAAAGCCGAAGATGCCCAGAGCGAAGATCGCCAGCGTGGCCACGATGGTGGTCTTGCGCCATTCCACGCACCAGCTGACGGTTGCGCGAAAGCGTCGGAAGCCCGGTGTATCGAACAAATCGTGGTGGCCGCCCGCGTGTGGCTTAACTTTCAGCAAGACATAGCCGATGTAGGGAGTGAACAGTACCGCTACAAACCAGGAAATGATCAGGGCCAGCGCATTGACTGAAAACAGGGAAAACGTATATTCGCCGGCTGCCGACTTCGCCAGGCCGATCGGCAGAAAGCCGGCCACCGTGATCAAAGTTCCGGTCAGCATCGGCATCGCCGTCGAGGTGTAGGCGAAGGTGGCCGCGTCGAAACGCGAAAAACCCTCTTCCATCTTGCGCACCATCATTTCGACGGCAATGATGGCATCGTCGACCAGCAGGCCGAGCGCGATGATCAGCGCGCCCAGCGAAATTTTGTGCAAGTCGATGTCGAACATGCGCATGAACAAGAACGTCACGGCCAGCACCAAGGGGATGGTCAGCGCCACCACCAAGCCCGGCCGCACATCCAGCCGGAAGGGCTTGGTATGCAAGCCCAGCGCCAGGAAGCTGACGGCCAGCACGATCAAGATCGCCTCGACCAGGGTGTGGATGAATTCGCCGACCGAGGCCGTGACCGCTTCCGGCTGGTTCGAGACGCGTTCGAGCTCTATGCCGACCGGCAACTGGCCCTTTAACTGAGCCACGGTCTTTTGCATATGTTTGCCCATCTCGATGATATTGCCGCCCTTCTCCATCGACACGCCCAGGCCGATCACTTGCTTGCCGTTATAGCGCATCTTGTCTTGCGGCGGGTCCTGATAAGCCCGCTTGACGGTGGCAAAATCGCCGAGGCGGAAAGTGGTGCCATTGGCGCGCAACTCGAGGTTTTCCAAGTCTTTTACGGTCTTCAGGGCGCCGCTGACGCGTACTTGCAAATTGTCGGTTGGTGTCACCAGCACGCCGCTCGCCTCGACCGAGTTCTGGGTGCTGATCTGGTTCACGATGGCTTCAAAGGGAATGCCCAGTTGCGCGAATTTCTTATGCGAAAACTCAATATTGATTTTCTCATCTTGCACCCCGAACAATTCGACCTTGGCCACCAACGGTACATTGAGCAATTGCTGGCGTACGAAATCGGCATATTCCTTCATCTCCGCATAACTGAAGCCATCGCCGGATAACGCAAAAATCGAGCCATAAGTGTCGCCGAACTCATCGTTGAAGAATGGCCCCACCACGCCCGGCGGCAAGGTGCCGCGGATATCGCCTATCTTCTTGCGCACTTGATACCAGGCTGCCGTAGTTTCCTTGGGCGGCGCCGATTCGCGCAGCTTGAGGATGATCAAGGTTTCACCGGGCTTGGAGTAACTGCTGATTTCATCGATATAGGGGGTTTCCTGCAGCTTTTTTTCCAGCTTGTCGGTCACCTGGTCGGCCATTTGCAGGGCCGTCGCGCCGGGCCAGTTGGCGCGGATTACCATCGCGCGGAAAGTGAATGGCGGATCTTCATCCTGGCCCAGGCTGCTGTAGCTGAGCATGCCGCCGATCAAGAGTACGGCAATCAAGTAGCGTGTCAGCGGGATATGCTCGAGCGCCCAGCGCGACAGATTAAAGCCGCCCTTCATTTGGCCGCCCCGGCTGACGCGGCGACCGCTTGGCTGCCCGCCAAATCGGCGCCGAGGATGGTGACCTTCTGGCCCGGCTTGAGCAAATTCACGCCGGCCGTGACCACTGTCTGGCCGGCTTTGACTCCGCTGGCAAGCAACAAATCGTTGCCAGCCGCGCCGCCTATGGTGACCGGCACCAGCTTGACTGCACCATGCTCCACCACCCAGATCGAGGTTGCGGCTTTTTCATAGAACAGGGCAGTCAGCGGCACCTTGATTTGCGGCGTCGCCGTCTTCGAGGCGAATTGCACCACCGCCGTCATGCCCAACCGCGCTTCGCTCAAGCTGTCCGGGATTGTTACCTTGACCGCATAGGTACGGGTCGACGGATCGGCCACCGGCGAAATTTCACGGATCTTGCCGGCCACAGCTTCGCGCGGTGTGGCCCATAACCGCACTTGCACGTCCGCCACGCGGCGCAAGGTTTCCACCTGGTCTTCCGGAATCCCGATGACGACTTCTTTCTCGCCCGACTTGGCCACCCGCACCACCGGCGTGCCGGGCGCGACCACCTGTCCCACCTCGGCGTCGACCGCCGTTACCACGCCATCGATATCAGACACCAGGCTGGCATAGCCGGCCTGGTTCGCTTGCCCCCGGTAAGCGGCCTGGGCCGAATCGACGCCCGCCTGGGCCGCCTTCAGTGTCGACAGTTTGGCGTCCAGCACAGCCTGACTGACGAAATTCTTGCTACGCAATTCCTGATAGCGCGCCAACTCGGAACGGGCCAGATCACGATTGGTTTCGGCACCGCGCAAACCGGCCAGCGCTTGGGCCTGCGCCAATTGCAAATCCTGGGGGTCCAGTTGCATCAGCAATTGACCATGCTTGACCATGGTACCGACGTCGACTTTGCGCTGCACGATCTTGCCGCCGACCCGAAAACCCAGGCGCGACTCGACCCTGGGCCTGACTTCACCGGAAAATTCGGCGTTGATGGCCGTGTTGCTGCTTTCCAGCACCAGAACCCGGACTGGACGAATATCCTCGGTTTTTTCGGCCGGCTTGGAACAGGCGCTCAGTAAAACCGACGTCAGCAATAACGACGTAATCGGAAGGGGGAGAAATTGACGCAGGGTTTTCAGGGCGTACACGGTATTTTCCTTTACTATGCTGGCTGTTCGATTTTATGCGCGGCGGCGACCGCCATGCCTGCCATCCCGAGAACTGGTGATGGCGCCGGGATGCTAGTGCTCTTTCGAAGCGGAAAGTAGAATGACTTTCCGATAAGGAATTATAAGCGCGTCTAATATGTTTGCAAATGACTTTCGCGTCATTAATTTAAATAAGTGTTTTCATGCCAGTCAACCACTACGAAAATTTTCCTGTTGCATCGATCTTACTGCCAAAACGACTGGTTCCAGCGGTCGAAGCCATTTACGCCTTTGCCCGCAGCGCCGACGATTTGGCCGACGAAGGCGACGCGGCGCCCGAGGAACGGCTGCGCGCGCTGCAAGCCTATGAGGCGGCGCTGGCGCGCATCGAACGCGGCGAGAGCGGCGCCGACCCGATGTTCGAGCGCCTGGCCAAGGTCATTACGCAATACCGATTGCCGATACGGCCATTTTACGATTTGCTGGACGCCTTCAAGCAAGACGTGCTTGTCACCCGTTATGCCAATTACGCGGCCTTGCTCGACTATTGCCGGCGCTCGGCCAATCCGGTCGGCTTGCTGATGCTGACCTTGTATGGCGCCGCCGACGACGCCAATGTGGCCGATTCGGACGCCATTTGTTCGGCGCTGCAATTAATCAACTTCCTGCAAGATGTCGCCATTGACCAACAAAAAGAACGCATCTACCTGCCATTGGAAGATTTGACCCGCTTTTCCGTGTCGCCGGCCGCGTTCGAGCGCAACGAGGCCCGCGGCAAATGGGTGGCCTTGATGCGCTTTGAAGTGGCGCGCGCGCGCGCCTTGTTATTGCAAGGCGCGCCACTGGCGCTGCGTCTGCCCGGTCGCATAGGCTGGGAATTGCGCCTGGTGGTGCAAGGCGGCTTGCGCATCCTGGAAGCCATCGAAGCCGTCAATTACGATGTATTCTTGCACCGGCCCCAATTGCAAAAACGCGATTGGCTGCGAATTTGTTGGCGCGCACTGCGCATGCAGCGTTAAAAAACGCGCTTTCGGCCTTCACGGGGAGCGCTTCGGCGATAGAATAGCGTCTTCATCTGTAACCCTTGCATTTTTGACTATGTCTCCCGACGAATACTGCCAACAAAAAGCCGCTCAAAGCGGTTCCAGCTTTTATTACAGCTTCCTGTTCCTGCCGCCCGAGCGGCGACGGGCGATCACGGCGCTATACGCGTTTTGCCGCGAAGTCGACGACACGGTCGACGAATGCACCGATGAGGCTATCGCGCGCACCAAGCTGAGCTGGTGGCGCAAGGAAGTACGTGCCATGTATCAGGGCAATCCGACCCATCCGGTGATGCGGGCGCTGCAACCCCACCTCGACACTTACAAGCTGGAAGAAAAATATTTGCAAGCCATCATCGATGGCATGGAAATGGATCTGAACCAAACCCGTTATCTGGACTACCCGGCCATGACACGCTATTGCTGGCATGTGGCCAGCGTGGTCGGCATTTTGTCGGCCAGCATCTTTGGCGCGACCAGGCCGGAAACCCTGTTGTACGCGGAAAAGCTGGGGCACGCCTTCCAACTCACCAACATCATCCGCGATGTTGGTGAAGATGCGCGCAAGGGCCGGATTTACTTACCAGTCAACGAATTACAAAAATTTAATGTGACAGCGGCCGACTTGCTCAATGCCCGCCACAGCGAAAACTTTGAAAACCTGATGCGCTTCCAGGTCGCGCGCGCGCAGGCGGCTTACGACGAAGCATTCGCGCTATTGCCCGCGGAAGACCGGCGCGCGCAGCGTCCCGGCTTGATCATGGCGGCCATTTACCGCACCCTGCTGACCGAAGTCGAGCGCGACGGCTACCATGTGTTGAAACAACGCATTTCGCTGACGCCAATCCGCAAACTGTGGCTGGCCTGGAAGACTTACGTTCGTGGCTAAGGGCACGGTAGCGATCATTGGCGCCGGCTGGGCCGGTTGCGCCGCCGCCGTCGAATTGGCGCGGGCCGGCCACCAGGTCAGCTTGCTGGAATCCTCGCGCACCCTTGGCGGACGGGCGCGCCGCGTCACCGTCGACGGCAAGACGCTCGACAATGGTCAGCACATCTTGCTGGGCGCATATGGCGAAACCTTGCGCCTGCTGACCCTGGTCGGCATCAAGCCCGCTAGCACCCTTCTCAATCTACCCTTGCAAATGCGCTATCCGCCCGATTCCGGCGGGATGGAGTTCGTCGCCACGCGCTGGCCGGCGCCGCTGCACCTGGCCGCCGCCTTGTTGCGCGCCAAGGGTCTGGCGCGCGCCGACAAACTGTCGCTGGCGCGCTTTTCCAGCACCGCGCGCTGGATGGGCTGGCAATTGAATACCGATTGCAGCGTCAGCGAATTGCTTGAGCGCTATGGCCAGACCCCGCGCCTGATCCAGCTGATGTGGCGTCCACTCTGCTTGGCGGCGCTGAACACGCCGCCGGAACGCGCCTCCGCCACCGTGTTTTTGAATGTCTTGCGCGACAGCCTGGGTGGCAAACGCCGCGCCTCCGATATGTTATTGCCCAGAGTGGACTTGAGCGCCCTGTTTCCCGACAGCGCGGCCGCCTTCATCGGACGCCACGGCGGCACGGTGCAGACCGGCACCGCCGTCACGGCGCTGCGGACGGGCGCCGCCGGTGGCTGGCAAATCGAAACCGGAGGGGCGGCGCTGCAAGTGGACGCGGTGGTTCTCGCGACGCCGGCAAGCCAAGCCGCGTTGCTACTCGAACCTCTTGAAATTCCCGCCATCGTCGCGCAATTGACGGCATTTGAGCCAGAGGCAATCGCCACTTGCTATCTGCAATATGCGCCCGACTTGCGCCTGGGGCAAGCTTTTTTTGCCTTGATCGACGAACCGGCCGCTGGAGCATGGGGCCAATTCGTCTTCGACCGCGGTCAACTGTCCGCCGACCAGGCCGGCTTGCTGGCCGTGGTCATCAGCGCGGCCGGTGCGGCGGCCGCGCTGAGCCAGTCCGCGCTGGCTGGTGCCATCGCACGCCAACTGGCACTGGCGTTGCGCCGCCCGGAACTGGGTGCGCCGCTCTGGTCCCAGGTCATTACCGAAAAGCGCGCCACCTTCGCCTGCACCCCGTCCTTGCAACGCCCCGCCAACGCGACCGGCTTGCCCGGCTTGGTCCTGGCCGGCGATTACACGGCCAGCGATTACCCCGCCACCATCGAGTCGGCGGTGCGCAGCGGCGTACAAGCGGCCGCCTGCCTGTCGCGCTGACGCCCGCATATCCGGTCATTTCGTCGCCTGCCCCGCCAAACACGCAGCCTGTCGCATCGCGCTGGCGCTCGGCCGGGTGCATTGCTTAAAGTGACATCATCGGACAGAGTAAACCCTGGAGGCTGGCACCAGCGGTTTTTCCGGCGGCTCGCGCTGACGCGAACCGACTTTAAGCCCGCATCGTTTCAAGAAAACTGTGAGTACAAGATGAGCAAACTGGAATATATCGACGCGCTCAGGCGCGCGCTGACGGGCTTGCCGCCAGACATGGTCGCGAAGACGCTGGCATATTACGAGCAATACTTTATCGATGGCCTGGCGGTCGGCCACGGCGAAGCGGAGATCGCCAACGATTTAGGCGATCCCAAGAAAATCGCACTCACACTACGGGCCAATACTCACGTGGGCACCGCCGAGCGGCGCCTCCTCCCCGCTGGGCACCAACCCGCTCACCGCGCCAATCTGCCGCACCTGCTGGTCTCGCTGGTCGGCCTGGGCATCTTCAATTTATTCATGGTGATTCCAGCAATGGTGTACTCGGCCCTGCTGGCGGTGCTGTATGTGGCGGCCCTGAGCGCTTATGTGGGCGGCATCGCCATTACGGCCAGCGGCTTGTCGGGCGCCAACGAATTGGTGCTCGATGGCCCTTTACGCCACGTCATCGTGCAGGACGACAAGATGGGCTTGGATCATCCGATGCAGACCCGGGTGTCGATCGGGGAAAACAGCATCCAGATTTACCAGGAAGCGGCCCAGTCCGAGGCCCATGCTGGACAATCGGACGAGGATGGCGCGCCATCCCAAGTGATCAAACGGGCCGAAGCCTTTGCCGGACGCGGCGTGCATATTTCCAGCGATCCGGACGGCGATTCGCGCGGCACGCAGACCAGTTTTGGCCTGGCCATGGTGTTCGGCGGCATATGTCTATTTCTGCTTAGCCTGGTCGTGACGAAATACACCGTGATCGGCATCAAGCGTTACATCGGCATGAATTTTTCCCTGCTCAGGGCGAGTTAAAAATTGGCGCGAACAAGCCAGAAACCAGTTTGGTTTTTAGCGGTGGCGCCGCGACCGGAAGTATCTATGCGAACCTTAGTCAAAGTGGGCCTCAGTTTGCTGCTGCTGGCCTTTGTACTGATCGGACTGTCCTATAGCATGTTACAGACACAAGGCGTCAGCAGCCCTGGCGGGGCTGCCGGGCGCGCCGTGCGCAGCGAAACGCGGGCGCTGGGCAAGAATATTGTGAATGTGGACTTGAACGGTCCGATCGACCTGACCTTGCGCCAAGGCGCGATGGCGACCCTGACGGTGCGCGGCGAGCAGCGCTTGCTGGCCAATATCGCGACCACCCAGGATGGCGCCACCCTGCATATCGGTCCGAAAGGCATGCTGCTTCACCATCGCCGCCCCATACAGGTGGAATTGGTGCTACCGACTCTGCAACAACTTGAGATGCGCGACAGCGGCGACAGCAGCGTCAACGGCTTCAGCGGCGAGCGCTTCACGCTGCGCCTAGACGGCACTGGTGACGTCAACTTCACCGGACGCTTCAAGCAAATGAGCGGAACCGTCTACGGCAGCGGCGAATTGAACTTGAATGGCGGCAGCAGCGACACCGTGAACCTGGAAATGGTCGGCTCGGGCCGCATTACGGCCAGCGGCGATTGCAAGAACTTGCGCGCCGAATTGAGCGGCTCGGGCGACCTCGACGCCGAACACTTGGCCGCAGACAAGGTCAGCGTCAACCTGCAAGGTTCCGGCACCAGCACCGTCCACGCCAAGAACGCTGCCGAACTGAGCCTGCGCGGCAGCGGCAATATCGAGGTGTATGGCAAGCCGGAACAGCGCAAGGTCGGCCACACCGGCTCCGGCGACATCAACTGGCATTGAGGCGCTAGCAGCTGCTAGGTTAACGGGCCGGCTTGCAACCATGCCAGCGCGCCATCGGCGGCGGCCTTGCCGCTGGCCAGGCAAGCCGTCAACAAATAGCCTCCGGTCGGCGCTTCCCAGTCCAGCATTTCGCCGGCGACAAATACGCCGGGCACGGCCCGCAACATCGATTGCTGCAAGCCTTCGAAGCGCACCCCGCCGGCGCTGCTGATAGCCTCATCGATCGGACGCGGCCGGCGCAAGCGCAGCGGCAGCCTCTTGATGGCCCGCGCCAGGCGCTGCGGGTCGGCGAATTCGGCCGCACTGATGCATTCCCGCAACAAACCCGATTTCACACCCTTGATCCCGAGCCGGCTTTGCAAATGACTGGCCATGGAACGCGCGCCGCGCGGGCGCCCCACTTCGGCCTCGACCCGCTCCAGGCTCCAGTCCGGTGCCAGGTCGAGATGGATCAGCGCGCCGCCGGTGGCCGTAATTTGATCGCGCAGCGCGCCCGACAGCGCGTAAATCAAGCTGCCCTCGACACCGCCCGCCGTCACCACGAACTGGCCTTGCTTGCAAACGGGCTGGCCGGCGGCGTCGATCGAGGCGATCGCCACTGTCGTCAAAGGGTGGCCGGCGTAGCGGCTGCTGAAATGCTCGCTCCAATCGACATCGAAGCCGCAATTGGCCGGTTCCAGCGGCGCCAGCGGCACGCCACGGGCGGCCAGCAGCGCCTGCCAGGCACCGTCCGAACCAAGCCGGGCCCAACTGCCCCCGCCGAGCGCGAGGATCACCGCGTCGGCCGCCAGCGCCCGCTCGCCATCGGGGGTGGCAAAAAGCAATTGGCCGTCCCGCCAGCCGGTCCAGCGGTGCCGCATGTGGAATACCACGCCGGCCTCGCGCAAACGATGCAACCATGCGCGCAACAACGGCGCCGCCTTCATATCGGCGGGAAACACCCGGCCCGAGCTGCCGACGAAGGTTGCCACGCCCAAACCATGGACCCAGGCCCGCACGCTGTCAGGACCGAAATCGTCCAGCATGACTTGCAGCGCGGCGCGGCGCTTGCCGTAGCGGCCAACAAAGTCGGCATACGGCTCGGCGTGCGTGATATTCATGCCGCCCCGGCCCGCCAGCAGGAATTTGCGGCCAACCGAAGGCATGGCGTCGTACAAATCGACGCCCAAGCCACCAGCGGCCAGGGTTTGCGCCGCCATCAGGCCGGCCGGGCCGCCGCCGATGACGGCAACGCGGGGAAATTGTTTACAACTAAGTGGCATTGATTGAATCCAAAACAAGAAATGGCGAAACTGGAGGGCCTCAGGAAGCTAGCCGCCAGTCACGGGCGGGAAAAATGCCACTTCGCAACCGTCCGTCAAGGCCGTGTCGGCGCCGCACATGCTCTGGTTGCATGCCGTGCGCAGCGAGCCGCCCTCGGCCAGCGCCTCGGCCCAGACGCCGCCGCGCCCGATCAGCAAGGCGCGCAACTCGCCGACGCTGGCCGGCGGCGCCGCTAATTCCAGCGTTTCCCGGGAAACGCCCAGCGCTTCACGCACGCCGGCAAAAAAACGCAGCGTTATTTTCATGGTAAGCCTGGCTTAATGTAGTAATTCGCTAAATGGGATGAAGCGCACAGTGTCGCCCCGGGCAATGGTGCGCCCGGGCGGATTGTCGATCAGGCCGTCGCCCCACACGGTCGATGTCAGCACCCCCGAACCTTGATTCGGGAACAGGTCGAGACCGCCAGCCGGATTCATCCTGGCGCGCAAGAACTCGTTGCGCCGGTCCGCCTTCGGCCAATCGAAGTCGGCCCGCAAGGCATAGGCTTTCGGCACCAGCGCGCCCGCATCCTCGACGCCCTGCAGACGCAAGATGAAGGGCCGCACGAATAGCAGGAAAGTGATGAAGCTCGACACCGGGTTGCCCGGCAAGCCGAGGAAGAAGGCATCCTTGACCGTGCCGAAGGCCAGCGGCTTGCCCGGCTTGACGGCAATCTGCCACATATCGAGCCGCCCTTCCGCCTCGACGGCCGGCTTGACGTGGTCTTCCTCGCCAACCGACACGCCGCCCGAGGTGATGATCAAATCGTGCTCTTCGGCTGCCATGCGCAGCACCGCGCGGGTCGCGTCCAGCGCGTCGGGCACGATGCCATAGTCGCTGATTTCGCACGCCAGATTTTCCAGCAAGGCGCGCAAGGTGAAGCGGTTCGAGTTGTAGACCGCGCCCGGCGCCAGCGGTTCGCCCGGCATGCTCAATTCGTCGCCGGTGAAGAACACGGCCACGCGCAGCTTGCGCCGCACCGGCAACCGGGCCAGGCCGACCGACGCCGCCAGCCCCAACTCGGGACTGCGCAGACGGGTGCCGGCCGCCAGGATCACGCTGCCGTCTTGGATGTCTTCGCCGGCGCGGCGTATCCAGTCGCCGACCGCCGGCGCGTGCCGCACCGTGACGACGCCGTCGGCCAGTTCGCACTGCTCTTGCATCACGACCGCATCGGCACCCTCCGGTATCAAGGCCCCGGTGAAGATGCGCGCCGCCGTGCCAGGCAGCAAAGGTTGGCCGGGCTGGCCGGCCGCGATCCGCTGCGACACCGGCAAGGCAGCCGCGCCGCCGGCGCAATCGCGCGCCCGCACCGCGTAACCGTCCATTTGTGTATTGTCGCGGACCGGCACGTTCATCGTCGAGGTCTGCGCCAGGGCCAGCACGCGGCCGTTGGCGCCCAAGGTCGGCAGCAGTTCGATCTCGGCCACCGGGCGCGCGGCGCGCAGCAGGAAATCAAGCGCCTCGGCTACGGCCAGCATGGGGGTGGATGCTTTCATCGTTGCCTCACAGTCCCGTGTTGGCAGCGATATAAGCCTTCATCTTGCTCACATCGGCGCTCATCACGACGAATTTCTGCGGCAAGTCTTCCAGGTTTTCAAAGCCGGCCGGACGCTCGGCGTCGACCCCAAGCGCGTCCAGGATGGTGTCGTTGAACTTGGCCGCCAGCGCGGTTTCCAGCACGATCATCGGCACCCCCGGCACCATGTGCTCGCGCGCGACCTTGATGCCGTCGGCGGTGTGGGTATCGATCACGATGCCGTAGTCGTCGGCCACGTCGCGGATGGTGTCGAGGCGGTCGCTGTGGGTCGACTTGCCGGACTGGAAGCCGTACTTCGCCACCAGCTTGAACTCGTCGCCGTCGCTGCCGGGCTTGCCGGACAGGTCGAAGCCGCCATGGCTGTCGACTTTCGCGAACAGGGCCCGCACCCGCTCGCCGTCGCGCCCGACCAGCTCGTAGATGAAGCGCTCGAAATTGGACGCCTTGGAAATATCCATCGACGGGCTGCTGGTGTGGTAAGTCTCGGCCGACTTGCGCACCCGGTAGACGCCGCTGCGGAAAAATTCGTCGAGCACGTCGTTTTCATTGGTGGCGGCGACCAGCTTGTCGATCGGCAAGCCCATCATGCGGGCGATATGGCCGGCGCAGATATTGCCGAAATTGCCGGACGGGACGGTAAACGATACTTTTTGGCTATTCTCGGTGGTGGCCGCCAGGTAAGCGCGGAAGTAGTACACCACCTGCGCGACGATGCGGGCCCAGTTGATCGAATTGACGGTGCCGATTTTTTGCGCCGCCTTGAACGGCAAATCGTTCGAGACCGCCTTGACCATGTCCTGGCAATCGTCGAACACGCCTTCGACGGCGATATTGAAGATATTGGCATCCTGCAGGCTGAACATCTGCGCGCTCTGGAAGGCACTCATCTTCTTGTGCGGCGAAAGCATGAAGACGCGGATGCCCTTCTTGCCGCGCATCGCGTATTCGGCGGCGCTGCCGGTGTCGCCCGAGGTCGCGCCGAAGATATTGAGTTCGGCCTTGCGCTTGGCCAGTGTGTATTCGAACAGATTGCCCAGCAATTGCATGGCCATGTCCTTGAATGCCAGGGTCGGGCCGTTCGACAGCGCCTGCAACAGCAAGGTGGTGGCGCCGCCCTTGCCGAGATTTTCCTCGAGCACGCGCAGCGGCGTGATGTCGGCTGCTTTGTCGCCGTCGCGGGCATTGCGGTAAATCGCCTTGGTATAGGTTTTTGCAGTCAGCGCCTTCAAGTCCGCATCGGGAATGTCGGTGGCAAATTTGCGCAGGATTTCAAAGGCCAGTTCGGCGTAAGACAACTTGCGCCAGGCGTCGAGTTCGGCGCCGCTCACTTGCGGATACTCGGCCGGCAAATACAGGCCGCCGTCGGCGGCCAAGCCGCCCAGCAAGATATCGGAAAATTGTTGTGGCGCGGACGAGGCCGAGGCGCGGGTAGACAAGTATTGCATAAGGTGAGAGAGTCCCGTTGGGCTGGCGGCTAAAAGGCAATGAATGCCTATTATAGTGCCGCCGGCCCATCCTTGCGAATCTTGCCTATGAATCTAGCCTATTCCACGCGCCCGGTCAGCAAGCGGCGTGATTGACGGTGATGACGTGGATTGCCAGCCCGCCAAGGGAAGTTTCCTTGTATTTGTCTTGCATGTCGGCACCAGTCTGGCGCATGGTTTCGATGACTTCGTCGAGGCTGACGAAATGGGTGCCGTCGCCCTTCAAGGCCAGCGAGGCGGCCGTGATGGCTTTCACGGCGCCCATGCCATTGCGCTCGATGCAAGGAATCTGCACCAGGCCGCCGATCGGGTCGCAAGTCATGCCGAGATGGTGCTCGATGCCGATTTCAGCCGCGTTTTCGATTTGCTCATTGCTGCCGCCCAGCGCGGCGACCAGGCCCGCCGCCGCCATCGCGCAGGCCACCCCGACTTCGCCCTGGCAACCGATTTCGGCGCCGGAAATCGAGGCGTTGCGTTTGCACAGCATGCCGATCGCGGCCGAGGTCAGCATGAATTTGCGCACGCCCGCCACGGGATCGCTGGGGTGGCAATCTTCGGCGTAATAGCGCAGCACGGCCGGGATGATGCCGGCCGCGCCATTGGTGGGTGCCGTCACCACCCGTCCGCCGGCCGCGTTCTCTTCGTTGACGGCCATCGCATACAGGCTCACTTGATGAATTGCGTCGTGCGGCAAGTCATTGGCGCGGTTGTCGGACGCCTTGGCGTCTTGCGCCAGGCGCCACAGGTCGGCGGCGCGGCGCTTGACATTCAAGCCGCCCGGCAACTTGCCGGGCGTTGCCAAGCCGTGCACGATACAGTCGCGCATCACTTGCCAGATCTTGTCGAGTCCGGCGTTCAATTCCTCGTTGCCCAGCTTGACGCACTCGTTCGCGCGCAACATCTCGGGAATCGACAAGCCGCTGGCCTTGCCGTGTGCCAGCAACTGGTCCATCGTATCGAAGGGGTACACGGCGCTGCTCGGCGCAGCATCAGCCTGCTCGCCCTGTGCGGCGCGCTGCTTGGCTTGCGCCTCGCCTTCGGCATGGATGAAGCCGCCGCCGACCGAGTAAAACACGCGTTCGATATGGCTGCCGTCGTCGAGCCGCAGCGTGAAGCGCATGCCATTCGGATGCTCAGGCAACGACTCGCTCTTGTGCCATGCCAGGCCGGTGGCGGCCGTAAACGGCACCGCATGTGTGCCCAGCAGCTTGATTTCGCGCGCCGTTTCCACGCCGGCCAGCAAAGCATCGACTTCGTCGGGCGCCACACCTTGCGGGGTTTCCCCCATCAAGCCCAGGATCACCGCCTTGTCGGTGGCGTGGCCGACGCCGGTCAAGGCCAGGGAGCCATACAAGGCCGCCTCGACGCCGACGGCGCGGTCCAATGAAGCGCATTCAATCAGGAAACGGCGCGCCGCGAGCATCGGTCCCACGGTGTGGGAACTCGACGGCCCGATGCCGATTTTAAACAGATCAAATACGCTCATGTCCATGGATGTCTCTTTTTTATAGGTGTGGTTGCTGCGAATTAAGCCGCCTTGGCCAGGCTGACATCGATATTGGCCAGCATGTCGGCCACCAGTTGCGCGATCCCGATGCGCGCCTTCCAGCCCCAGTCGGCCGTCGCCTGGGCGTCGTCCAGGCTTTGCGGCCAGCTATCGGCGATGGCTTGGCGGCTGTCGGGTTGATAACTGATTTTGAAGTCCGGCAGCGCGCCCGTGATGGCGGCGGCCAGTTGCTCTGGGTTGAACGACAGGCCGGCGACATTATAAGCCGAACGGATCTTCACTTGCGACGCCGGCGCGTCCATCAATTCGATGGTGGCGCGGATCGCGTCGGGCATGTAAATCATCGGCAGCGCGGTGCGCGCCGCGAGGAAGCATTCATAGCGCTCGCCGCGCAAGGCCGCATGGAAGATCGCGATCGCATAGTCGGTGGTGCCGCCGCCCGGGGGCGACTTGTAGCTGATAATGCCGGGGTAGCGGATGCTGCGCACGTCAACGCCGTATTTGTTGAAATAGTATTCGCACAGGCGCTCGCCGGCCAACTTGCTGATGCCGTAAATCGTGGTCGGGTCCATCACCGTCATTTGCGGCGTGTTAACCGGCGGCGTGTTCGGGCCGAACGCGGCGATCGAGGATGGCCAGAAAACCCGCAGAGGCTTGCCGATTTCGCCGCGCTGGCGCGCCACTTCCAGGATATTCAACAAGCCATCCATGTTCAAGGTCCAGGCTTTCAAAGGTGCCTGTTCGCCAGTGGCCGACAGCAGCGCCGCCAGTTGATACACCTGGGTGATGCCTTCTTGTTCGACCAGCGCGGCCAGGCCGTCGCGGTCCAGCACGTCGAGCCGGGCGTAGCGGGCAGCCTGATACACATTGCTGACGCCGATGTCGCCCGCGATGACGTTTTGGGCGCCGTGTTGCGCGGCCAGCGCGCCCACCAGTTCGCTACCGATTTGACCGTTGGCGCCAATGACTAAGATGCGTTCCATATATATTCCCCGATTTTTATTGATTTTTATTGATTCTTGAGCAAGCCAAGTTCGCGGCCTGCCTGTTCGAACGCGGCCAGCACCGTGAGCAATTGCGCGCGGCTGTGCGCGGCCGACAGTTGCACCCGCACGCGCGCCTGGCCCATCGGCACCACCGGATAAAAGAAGCCGGTGACCAGCACGCCCAATTCGTACAAGCGGGCCGCAAATTTCTGCGCCACAGGTGCGTCAAACAGCATCACCGGCACCACCGGATGGGTGCCCGGCTTGATGGTGAAGCCGATGCGCTCGATCTCGGCGCGGAAGAAGGCAGTGTTCTCATGCAGGCGGTCGCGCAGTTCGGTTGATTTCGACAGGCGTGCAAGCACCGACAGCGAGGCGCCGGCAATCGATGGCGCCAGAGTGTTCGAGAACAGGTAGGGGCGCGACTTCTGGCGCAGCGTGTCGATCACTTCCTTGCGCGCCGAGGTGAAGCCGCCCATTGCGCCGCCCAGGGCCTTGCCGAGCGTGCCGGTGATGATGTCGATGCGGCCCATGACGTTGTGGTGTTCGTGCGTGCCGCGCCCGGTCGCGCCCATGAAGCCGGAGGCGTGGCATTCGTCGATCATGACCAGCGCCTCGTAGCGGTCGGCCAGTTCGCAGATCTTGTCCAGCTGCGCGATCGTGCCGTCCATAGAGAACACGCCGTCAGTGACGATCAGCTTGTGGCGCTTGCCGGCGGCGACGGCCGCTTGCAATTGCACTTCCAGGTCGGCCATGTCGTTGTGCAGATAGCGATAACGGCCGGCCTTGCACAGGCGGATGCCGTCGATGATCGAGGCGTGGTTCAAGGCGTCGGAAATGATCGCATCCTGCTCGTCGAACAGCGGCTCGAACACGCCGCCGTTGGCGTCGAAGGCGGCCGCGTACAATATCGTGTCTTCCGTGCCGAGGAAGCTGGAAATGGCTTGTTCGAGTTCCTTGTGCACGGTCTGGGTGCCGCAAATGAAGCGCACCGAGGACAGGCCGTAGCCGTATTTTTCAGTGGCCGCGATCGAGGCCTGCTGGGTTTGCAGGTCGCCGGACAAGCCGAGGTAGTTGTTGGCGCACATATTGATCAAGCTACGGCCGTCGTCGCACACCACTTCGGCGCCCTGGCGCGAGGCGATCACGCGTTCGGACTTGTACAGGCCCTGCCCGCGCAATTGCTCCAGGTTCTGTTGCAGGCCGCTGAAAAATGCGTTTTTTGCTTGTCCGCTCATGATTGTCCTCGTGTTTATTGGTTTTGCGGCCGCTTGACCGATCGTCGCACTATGTTGTACCGTACCTGCGCCCGGAACTATTTTCAAAGTTTACACTGATTTCCAACGGCGCCACAGAATTCCGTTATGTCGAACTAAAATTCAATATAATGGATATTACCCAAGCTCATTGAACTTTGCAAGTCCTCCAACATGAAAACTATCGTTTCGACCAATTCCCCGCCCGAGGTGGGCGCCACGCTGCAAAAGCTGCGCCTGGCGCGCGGCTTGACGCTGGAGGATCTATCCAGGATAGCCGGGGTGTCGAAATCGATGCTGTCGCAAATCGAGCGCGAAAAAGCCAATCCCACCATCGCCATCACCTGGCGCCTGGCCAACGCGCTGGGGGTGGCCATTGGCGAACTGTTGTCGAGCGCGGAAAAAAGCGTCGAGACCATCCGCGTGCTCGACGCCCACGAAACCCCCACCCTGCCAGGCGACCATGCCGGTTATGTGCTGCGCATCCTGGGGCCGATGGAATTGGCCGGCAAGTATGAATGGTATGAGCTGACCCTGGCGCCGGGCGGCGAGCTGGTGTCGCAGCCCCACGATCCAGGCACCAGCGAGCATGTGACGCTGCTGCACGGGGCGATGGAAATCGAGGTCGGCGCGACCAAGAAGAAGGTCAAGCTGGGCGGCACGGCGCGCTATCCGGCCGACCAGCACCATGCGATCCGCAACGCCGGCAAGACCGAGGCGAAAGCCTTGCTGGTCGTGATACATCGCTAAAAAGTCTTCGGCGAACAACCCCTAAGGAAAACTATGGATACAGCAGCCACCCCTTCCCCGCGCGCAAGGGCCACCCGCTGGCTGGCGCGGGGCTTGCCCTTTGTATTCGGCGGGCTGTACGGCCTGTTCTTGCGCCTGGTATTTTCCGGCATGCAGGGCAATAGCGACGGCAAGCTGAGCCCGATGACATTTTCCTTCGCGGTGCTGGTGCCGGCCGCCGTCGGCGCCATCACGGTGTATCTTGCCGAGCGCAAGGCACCGCGTTCATGGACATTCTATATTTTCGGGCCGTGGATTGCGGTCAGCCTGTTCATGCTGGGCACCGCCCTGGCCTTGATCGAAGGCTCGATTTGCATCGCCATGGCCATGCCCCTGTTTCTGGGCGCGGGCTCGATAGGCGGCCTGCTGATGGGCTGCGTGTGCCGCCGCTGGAACAAGCCGCTGCGCACCATCCAATCGATCGCGATTCTGCCGCTGCTGGCGGCGCTCGGTGAGCTTGGCCACCCGGCGCCGGACGCGATCCACACCATCCGCCAAAGCATCCACATCGCCTCACCGGCCGGCGTGGTGTGGCAGCACATCAATTTCCCCGTCAATATCAAGCCGGAAGAATTGCGCGGCGGCTTTGCCTACAATGTCGGGGTGCCCTACCCGGTCGAGGCGCGCACCTTGAACCAGGGCGTGCGCGGCATGCGCCATTTGATCTGGCAGCGCGGCGTCAGCTTCGAGGAAAAGATCTCGGCCTGGGAACTGGAACGCAAGATCGCCTGGACCTATGTGTTCAACAAGGATTCGTTCCCGGCCGGCTCGATGGACGACCATGTCGCCATCGGCGGCAAGTACTTCAATCTGGAAGACACCAGTTATACCCTGACGCCGGAAGGCGATGGCACCCGGCTCGATGTGGCGGTCGGCTTCCGGGTCAGCACCAATTTCAACTGGTACGCCGAACCCCTGGCCGAACTGATGATTTCAAACACCGCCGGCACCATACTGAAGTTTTACAAGGCGCGCTCGGAAGCGCCCGCGCCGCGCGGCTGAGCCGCTCACACGGTGGCGTGCACCAGACGGGTCACGCCACCCATATGCAAGCCATCATCGCGTCCGCCAAGATAGCGCGCCGTCATTTGATCGGCGCTGAAATTGTCCACCATGCCGAAACCCAGGCCTTCCAGCGTGGCGCTCAATGCGTCCGGCTCGAAATTACTTTTCCATGGTTCGCCCGACGCGGCGGTCTTGGCGGCGACCATTTCCAGCGCCATGCGCTGCATCGGGCTCAGCAGCGCCGGCGCCACCGCGTAATCGAACACCACGGCGCTGCCCTTGGCGCACGAAACGATGTAGCGCAGGGTGCCGAGGACATCTTCAGGTTCCAGATACAAGGTCACGCCCAGCCAGGAAAAGAAGGCCGGCTGGTCCGCCCTGAAGCCGCTCGCGGCCAGGGCGCCGGCCAGGGTCTGGCGCCCGAAGTCGACCGGCACATAGGTCAGCGTGGCCGGTTCGTCGATGCCGGCGGTGCGCAGGGCGGCGCGCTTCCACAGCTGGGTGGCGGGCAAGTCGACTTCGAAAATGCGCGCCTTTGAGCTGCGCCCCTCGTCGCGGTAGGCATACGTGTCGAGGCCGGCGCCCAGTATCACATACTGGACGCAGCCGTTCTGGCTGGCGCGAGCCCATTCATCTTCCGCCAGGCGGCCGCGCACCACCAGCGAGGTGCGCAGGGCTTTCGACATCGGATTGGCATATTGACCGGGATCGGCGCGCACGGCGGCTTCCTCGTCCGGCCCCAGTATCGCCAGGGCCAGCGGATCCTCGAATACCAGCGGAGCATCGAGCAATTGGTGCGCAGCGCGCAGCACGGCGACCATCAGCGCGCTCGGCTTGGGACCGGCGTCGCGTGGGGCGGCGCGCTGGCTGTGAAGATGCAGCAGCGCGCGATGCATGAAAGACATGGCGGCGCTATCCGTGCCAAGAAACAAGTCGGGTTCGCGCTCGAATGCCAGCGCAATCTTGCCCTCGAGTTTGGCATCGTCGCCGGCATACGAGGCGCGGTACAATTCTTGCCAACGCTGCGCCATCTCTTGCGCGGCCGGCTCGGCGAAGCCGGTCCCGGCATCGATCTGGCGCCGCACCTCGGTCACCAGGGGCAACCAGTCGGCGGCATGGGCCAGCATGCGACTGCGTACCAGTTCAAGCTCGGATGCCGACAAATACTTGGCAAACAGGGTCGCGCGGGCGCCGGCAAACGATTCGAGCAGCCAGCGATACAGGGCAGGATGAAGTTCGGGGACGGCAGTTTGGCCCAGCAGACGCATCCAGCGCCAAGCCAGGTCTTGCGCCAGCCCCGTGGCGGCAGCCAGCCCCTGGTCCATGGCCGCCTGCATGCTGGCCAATAGTTGTTCGGCTTCGTCCGAGTGCGGCAGTGCCTCGGCTTGCTTTGAAGGATTTTGCATCATCATCTCCTGAATGGCGGGCCTGGTTGGACCCGGGTGGTGCCGTGCTAAGTAAGCGGCCGGCATGGGGACGCGTGAGCGCCGGCTCTTATTGCGCCGCCACCTTGGCCGGCTGATTCATCCGCAAGGCGCGGCTGAGAAAGCCCCAGCGGTCCGCCACTTCCTCGATTTGCTTCGCGGTCGGCTTGCCGGCGCCATGGCCAGCTTTGCTATCGATGCGTATCAGTATTGGTGACTGGCCGCCTTGCGCCGCTTGCGCCGTGGCGGCGAATTTGAAACTGTGGCCCGGCACCACGCGGTCGTCATGGTCGGCGGTGGTGATCATGGTGGCCGGATAGCATTTACCCGGCGTCAGATTATGCAAGGGCGAATACTTGAGCAAGGCGGCGAATTCGTCGGCGTTGTCGGACGAGCCGTAATCGGAGGTCCAGGCCCAGCCGATGGTGAACTTATGGAAACGCAACATGTCCAGCACGCCCACTTGCGGGATGGCTGCAGCGAACAAGTCGGGGCGTTGCGTCATGGTCGCGCCGACCAGCAAGCCGCCGTTGCTGCCGCCACCTATGGCCAGCTTTTCCGGCGACGTGACCTTGTTGGCGATCAACCACTCGGCCGCACCGATGAAGTCGTCGAACACGTTTTGCTTGTGCAACTTGGTGCCAGCCAGATGCCAGGCTTCGCCGTACTCGCCGCCGCCGCGCAAATTAGCCATCACATACACGCCGCCCATTTCCAGCCATTCCAGGTTGGCCACGGAAAAGGCCGGGGTCAGTGAAATATCGAAGCCGCCATAGCCGTACAGATAAGTGGGATTGGTGCCGTCGGCCTGCAAGCCTTTTTTCGACACGATGAACATCGGCACCCTGGTGCCGTCGCGGCTGGTGAAGAATTGCTGCCGGGTTTCATACACGTTCGGGTCGAAATCGACCTTGGGCTGGCGGTACACGCTGCTCTGGCCGGTTTTCATATCGTAGCGGTACACCGTGGCCGGGGTCGTGAAGCTGGTGTAGGAATAAAAAGTCTCGCTATCGCCGCGCTTGCCGCCGAAGCCAGCCACGGAACCGATGCCGGGCAAGGCCACTTCACGCACCAGCTTGCCGTGCAAGTCCAGCACCTTGACCTGGCTGCGCGCATCGCTGAGGTAATCGAGCACCAGTTGACGGTTGACGATATTGGCGGCGACCAGGGTCTGGGCTGCTTCCGGCACGATTTCCTTCCACTTGGCGGGTTCCGGATGGCGGATATCGATGGCGATCACGCGCGACTTGGGCGCGCCCTTGTCGGTGCTGAACCAAAACAACGGGCCCTCATTATCGATGAAATGATAGGACGCGTCGAAACTGTCCAGCAAGGCCATGACCTTGCCGTCCTTTTTCCGCAAGTCCTTGTAAAACACGCGGTTTTTGTGCGCCGTACCCTGGGTTGCCGAAATGATCAGATAGTGGCCATCGTCGCTGACCGCGCCGCCAAAGCCCCATTCCTTCTGGTCTGGACGGTCATAGACCAGCACATCCTCGCTTTGTGGCGTGCCGATCTTGTGGAAATACAATTTTTGGAAGTAATTGATGTCGGCCAGCTTGGTCGCTTCCCGGGGCGCGTCATAGCGGCTATAGAAGAAGCCGCTGCTATCCTTGGTCCACGAAGCGCTGGAGAATTTCACCCATTTCAATTGATCCGGCAAATCCTTGCCAGTGTCGATGTCGCGCACCTGCCATTCATTCCAGTCAGAACCGGAAGCGGCCGTGCCATAGGCCAGGTAATGACCGTTCGGGCTGACGGCCATGCCAGCGAGCGCGACGGTGCCGTCGACGGCCAGGGTATTCGGGTCCAGCAGCAGGCGCGGGGTGGCGTCCAGCGCAGCCAGGGTGTAGAGCGCTGACTGGTTTTGCAAGCCGTCATTGCGGCTGTAGAAATACCGTCCGCCTTCCTTGAATGGCACGCTGAAGCGCTCATAGTCCCACAGTGCGGTCAGGCGCCGCTTGATCGCTTCGCGGCCGGGAATGCGGTCCAGGTAAGATTGCGTCAATGTGTTTTGCGCTGCGACCCAGGCCTGGGTATCGGTGCTGTTGGCGTCTTCCAGCCAGCGATAGGGGTCGTCAATCCTGGTGCCGTGGTAATCATCTTGCTGATCCACTTTTTTGCTGACCGGGTAAGCCGGCGCGCCGTCGGATGGGCCAAAGGCGGAGGCGGGACAGTTTTGCGCCAGCGCGTTGCCGCCTAAGCTGGCAATGACGCTGAACAAGAGGGAGGCGCTGCGTAGTTGCATGGATAAGATTCCGTGATGTCGAAAACAGCCGAGGCCGGTGCGGCGGCGCCATGCTTGGTGGCGCCGTCGAAATCATAACGTGAATCATGACTTTTAATGCACAATTATAAAGACGCTATGCCGCATATTATTCGGTCGCGGCGGGCTCAAGCCTGGCGCGCCAGCGTAGGCGCCGGGCAAGCCGGCAACTGGTGGCAAGGATGGGGACAAGTGAAGAGGCAAACGCGCAGCGCGCGCGGGGCACGCTGCGTCGACGCAAGCCGTCGATTCAAGACTGGTCCGCGCCCCGGTGCGACTGGTGCCACAGGCGCGTCAAGTCTTGCGCCGAACCGATTTCGGTCGGCGTCATCTTACTGGCAATGATATTTTTGTTGCTGCAAGCCGTTTCATCGCCGGCTTCGGCCGCCAGCGAAATCCACATATACGAACGCACGGCATCCTTGCTGACGCCGCGGCCGCTGTTATACATGCCACCCAGATTATATTGGGCCAGCGCGTGGCCCTGGTCGGCAGCCCGGCAATACCAGCGTACGGCCAGCGCATCATCTTGCGGCACGCCCTGGCCATTGGCATACATGACGCCCAAATTGTTTTGGGCGCTGGCGTCGCCCTGTTCGGCCGCCGTGCGATACCAGTGCACGGCCCGCTCCTCGTTTTTTTCCACGCCATGGCCATTGGCGTAAATCACGCCCAGATTGAATTGCGCGTTTGGCGCGCCCTGGTCGGCCGCCTTGCGATACCACAACATTGCCAGGCCCAGGTCGCGCTCGACACCGCGCCCGGCCGCGTACATGCCGCCCAGATTGTATTGCGCCAGCATATGGCCCTGCTCGGCCGCGCGGCAATACCAGGAAAATGCCTTATTTTCATCCTTGTCGACTCCCTGCCCGCGCGCCAGCATGATGCCAAGGTTGAACTGGGCGTCGGCGTCGCCCTGCTCGGCCGCGCGCGACAACCAGGCATACGCGCGCAACGGGTCAGGCGCCACGCCCAAGCCCTCGGCATAGGCCACGCCCAGTTGACGCTGAGCCACCGCGACACCTTGCGCGGCGGCTTGGCGGAACCAGGCCAGCGCCTGCACATCGCTTTGGACCACACCCTGGCCCCGTTTGTAGACCAGGCCGAGATTGAGTTGTGCCGAGGAATCGCCCTGCAAGGCCGCCTTGCGGAACCAGGCCAAGGCCAGCGCATCATTCTTTTTCGCGCCCAGACCCTGCGCATACGCTTCGCCAAGCAAAGACTGGGCGCTTGCCACGCCCTGCTCCGAGGCCCGGTAAAACCAGGCCATCGCCAATTCGTCGCTTTGCTTGACGCCGCGCCCTTTCTTGTACATCTGGCCCAGGTTTTGCTGGGCCGACGCGTCGCCCTGCGCGGCCGCGCGGCGGAACCAGAACACGGCTTCCTTGTCGCTCTGTTCCACGCCACGGCCATTGTAATACATGGCGCCGAGGTGATTTTGGGCAAAGGCCAAGCCTTGCAAGGCCGCCAGGCGCAGCCATACAAAGGCGCGCTCGTCGTCGCGGGCGATGCCCTCACCTTTCTTATACAAGAGGCCGAGATTGAATTGCGCGTAAGGATCGCCTTGCTCGGCGGCCGTGCGAAACCAGACATAAGCCTGGTAGTTATCCTTGGCGGTTTGACGGTGGTTCATGCGCATCCCCAATATAAAAATCCAAGTGGAACCGGTCAATGGTCTGCGCGAACGGCGGCCTGCGCATGAGGTTTGTGATGTTGTATAAATTATAAAACTTGCTGCGTCGGAGTCATTTGATTGGACTCAATAACAATATCAAATTGATACCTATTTGATGAGTTTGCCTTGCCCGGGACGAAAAAAAACCCGCGGCGATCGCTCGTCCGCGGGTATTCGACTACGCAGGCTTTTCGCTCAATCCGCCGGCACCGGTTTCGGACCCAGCCCATAGGCCAGCACGGCCAGCGCGGTCAGGCACCAGACGATCAGGGCGCCGGATGGCAAATCAAGCAAGGTCGATAACAGCAGGCCGGACAGATATCCGCCGGCACCTATCGCATAGGCCAGCGTCAAGCGTTTTTTGCTGGCGTAATGGCGCACGGCCAGGCTGGGCACGATCAAGCTGGTGAAGACCAGATAGACCCCGACCAATTGCACCGAGGCAGTGACGGCCAGCGCAAAGATCAGGTAAAAGCCAAGCCGGCTCAGACGATCGTTGAAAAAATACAGGATCGCGCTGATCAGGGCGCTGCCTATCAGCGGCGCCCACAATTGCTCATAGCGCACCCACAGAATCTGGCCGGCCAACAAGTCTTGCAAATGTTCGCCGCCATGCGGATTGTGGGCCACCAGCAGCAGGCCACCCGTCGCCGCCAGGATGAACATCACGCCGATCTGCGCTTCCTGCACTTCGGGCCAGCGCTTTTCAGTCCAGGTCAACAGCAAGGCACCCAGCAAGGCGGCGATGCCGGCCGCCAGTTGCACCGCCCAGCCCTGCGGGTCGAGATCGCCCGAGCCGGCGATGATCACGCCCAGCGCTGCAATCTGGGCAATCGCCAGGTCGATGAAGACAATGCCGCGCTTGAGCACCTGCGCGCCCAGCGGGATATGGGTGACGAGCACCAACAGGCCGGCCAGGAAGGCCGGCAAGATGATCATCAAGTCGATCGAGCCCTGGTTCATTTGGCGGCATCCATCAGGCGTTGCACGGTGGTATCGAAAAAGGCGAACAAATCCTTGCTCTTGTCATCGGCGCCTACCGTGAACGGCAATACCACGGCCGGGATATGGGCGTGCTCGGACAACCATTGCGAAGCGCGGCCATCCTGGTAGGCGGCGCGTAGCACCATCTTGGCCGGCTGGCGCTGCAACTGGGCCAGCAATTCAGACAAGTGGGCCGCGCTAGGCTCGACCCCCGGCTTCGGCTCCAGCGTGCCCACCTGGCGCAGGCCAAGCCAGTTCAACAGGTATTCCATGTTTTTATGATGTTCGACGATGGTCACCGACTTCAAGGGCGCCGCCTGCTTCTCCCAGCGCAGCATGGCCGCCGCCCAGCGCGCCGAAAAATCCTTTTGGCGGGCCTGGTATTGGGCCGCGTTGGCGGGGTCGAGCTCGGCCAGGCGCTTGGCCAGCGCTACCGCAACCAGCGCGATATTATGCGGATTTTGCTGGATATGCGGATTGCCAGCCGCGTGCACATCGCCGTCGCTGCGGTCGACCTTGCCTGGCACGTCGAGCCGGGTGACGAAGGCGCCCGCCTCGAAATTGCCGGGCTGGCCGGGAGCGATCTTGCCATTGCCCGATTGCTGCAAGAGCACTGGCAACCAGCCCACTTCCAGCTCCAGCCCGGTGCATACCAGCAAATCGGCATTGCGGGTGCGCGCGATCAGGCTGGGGCGGGCTTCGATCCGGTGCGGATCTTGCAACGCATTGGTGGCGCTCGATACCTTGACTTGCTCGCCGCCCAATTCCTTGCTCAGCGCCTCCCATTCCGGCTCGCAAGCGAGCACATTGATGGCCGCTTGCGCCGACAGCGATGCCATGGCCGCCGCGCATGCGAGCGTCGCCGCGACCAGGTTTTTACCGTTGAATAGAGATTTCATGCCCGCTCCTAGAAAGTATGGGCAGCGTGGGTGCCCAGACTCATGATGTATTGAAGGAAAATTTGATTGTCGACGACGCCAGGACGCGATTTGTCGCGCGCCAATTGCAGGCGCAGGCGCGAGAATTCCGACGGACTATAGTCGAACATCAGGCTCATGCGCGACGGCGCGTAGGCGTCCAGCAAGGGGAAGCTGGCCGCCGTCAAGTTGCCGCTATCGACCAGGCCGATGTCGCGGCTGCCGGAAGCCAGGCGGTCATAGCGCAGGCCGGCGCGCCACATCGGCATGAATTGGTACACGCCCTGCACATACCAGCCCGACTGGCGGCTATTGTAATCGCCGGCCGCGTTGTCGAGCGCGAGCGTGCCGCTTTCCTTGACGCGGAAATACTCGCCCTGCAACTTGAAGTTGGTACCGGTCGGATTGCCGTTCGGCGCCCATTTATAGATCGCGTCGGCCAGCCACATCGACGATTTGCCGCTGAAAGAATTATGGGTATTGGCCAGTGGATCGTCGTAGGCGCGCTCGGTGGCGCCGGTGCGCAGATAGGACAGGCCGGCACGGTAACTGCTGGAGGCGCCGATATCGTCGCCGACATGGGCAAACACCGAGGTCGCGCCGAAGCCGTTCTTGTTGCGCTCCTTGCCGGGGAAGGCGGCGCCGCTCGACGCTTCCATGCCCAGTTCGAGAAACTGGTCAAGCGGCGCCAGCCATTTGGCTTGCACCCCGTCTGGTTTGTACTGGCCACCGAAAAATGCCTGGTAGGCCAGCGGCGCGTCGACAAAGTCCCAGGTGTGGGCGTGCTGGCTGTTCAGGTAACCGACCGATGACAGAAAACGCCCGGCCTTCAGATTCACGCCATTCGACATGGCCCGGGTTTGCACGAATGATTCCTCGACACTCACGGTATTGTCACCCGTCACGGAAAACGTCAATTGACCGGCGAATTGCGGATCGATATTGGCCGCCAGCGTCAATTCCGACTCGCCCAACTGGAAACTGCGCTTGCCGGGACCGACTTCGCCGCCGGACGGCATGAAGCCTTGCAAACGGTATTGGGCCGGGTCTTGCGACAGGTTCGACATGGTGCCGCCAAGTATCAGCGACATATTCGGGTTGAAAATATTGCTGGCGGTGGAAGATCCGGCGGCCGGCGTTCCGGCGGCCGGCAAACCGGTGGCCGGCCCGGCGAGCGCGGCGGCGGCCGAAGCCTCGGTGGCGGCTGCTTCCGGCGCGGCCACCACGGCCGGAGCGGCGGCCTGGGCTTGCTGCAGGCGCTGTTCAAGCGCTTGCAAACGGGCTTCGTAACCGTCTTTCATGGCGCGGATTTCGGCGCGAATGGCGGCTAAAGCCTTGTCGTCGGCGGCCGAAGCGGCCGTCGGTGTGGCGAATGCGGCGGCCAACGCGGCCGCGATGATGCTGTGCTTTAACATGGCATGTCCTTCAAATAGATATGGCGAACCGGAACGCCTGGGCGCTCAGCTCGAAAATAACTAACGATCAGGCAAGGACGGGGGGTGCGCGCGACTGGAAGACGCAGGCGGTGCGGCGGCAACGCGACGGCGGCGCCGGCAAGATGGTGCTCGACGCGCCGGCCCGGGCTGCCGGGACGGAAACAAAGGGGGAATCGAGCGCCGAAGCGATCTGGGCAAAAGCCAGGCATTGGGCGCAACTTTGGTCGAGCGCCGGCGCTTTTGGTGCCGAACGCTGGGTCGATATCCGGGCCGCCCCCGCATTGCGGCCATCATTCCAATGCGACAAGCCATGCGATAGCCCCATTTGCTGGGATAAGACCAGCAAAAGCGACAGCAAGGCATGGGCAAGGGAGCGGCGAAATCTCACGTTTGAATGAAACCGGGTTGCATCAATGGCAGCATTGTAGCGCCGCCAATCAAATTGCGCCGCTTTTTTATGCGCCGCGTTTGAGTTGGGCGCAGCCCAGCGCTTGTTTTTGCAGGAATTGCGGCACCTTGGCCGCGCTCAAGCGGTTCACCGAGACCAGCAAATCGGGCTCGACCGCCGTGATGCCATAGGCGCTGACCAAGTGCCGTCCGATGTGTATCAGCACCTGGGCCGCCACTTCGGCGTCCGATTCGGCCCTGTGGGCGGCGCTGGCAAATTGGATCCCAAGCTGGCTCGACAACTGCCCCAGCTTGTAACTGGCCAGGCCGGGAAACACGCGGCGCGACAATTTCAGCGAACACACCAGGCCCTGGTGCGCCGGAGTCAGGCCGAGCCGGGCGCTTTCGGCGCACAGGAATTTCTCGTCGAAGCTGGCGTTATGGGCCGACAAGGCGTCGCCACCGATGAAATCCAACAATTGCGGCAACACTTGCGCGACGGGCGGCGCGCCATTGACCATCGCTTGCGTGATACCGGTCAAGCCGGTGATGAAGGCTGGAATGCGAACCTGGCAATTAATCAGGGAAACGAAACGCTCGACCACACGTCCCTTGACGATGCGCAAGGCCGCCACTTCGGTGATGCGGTCGCCCATATCGGGCGACAAACCGGTCGTTTCAAAGTCGATCATGACGATCGGTTTTTCAAACACACTCATCCAATGCCTCTTTCCGCTAAGCGAATTTACGTACCGCATCCAGGGCCAGGCCGGCGCCTATGCTGCCAAACAAATCGCCTTCGACCCGGCGCGCCGACGGCACCAGCGCGGCGATCTGCTCGCGCAGCAAGCGCACCCCGCTCGAGCCGCCCGTGAAAAACACGGTATCGACGGCTTCCGGTCCGACCCCGGCGTCGCGCAAGAGATTGAGCACGGTTTGCTCGACGGACGTGCACAAATGGCCGATGGCATCATTAAACTGGCTGCGCCGCAACAGCAGGCTGTGGGCCGGCGATAGCCGCTCCAATTCCAATTGCACCTCGGCGGCGTCGGACAAGGCAATCTTGCCCTCTTCCACCTTCATCGCCAGCCAATGGCCGGCGCGCTGGTCGATCAACTTTTGCAGGCGCCCCATCTTATCCTGTTCGCGCGCGTCGCGGCAGACATCGGCCAGTTGCACCCAGATTTTCTTGGTGTAGGCAAGGTTGATGGTATGCCAGGTGGCCAGATTGAAATAGTAACTGGACGGCACTTCGCTATTATTATTCAAACGGCTGCCGTAACCGAGCAAGGGCATCACCGACGACAGGCTCAGGTATTTATCGAAATCGGTGCCGCCGATGTGCACGCCGCCGGTGGCCAGGATATCGTCGCGCCGCTCGACCTTCCTGGCGCGCTCGGGCGACAGACGCACCAGGGAAAAGTCCGAAGTGCCGCCGCCTATGTCGGCGATCAAGACCAGCTCTTCGCGGGCGATCTGCGATTCATAGTCAAAAGCGGCGGCGATCGGCTCGAATTGGAAGGCGACATCCTTGAAGCCAACCGCACGGGCCACCTCGGCCAGGGTATTCTCGGCCAATTGGTCGGCGCTGCTGCTGTCGTCGATGAAAAACACGGGGCGGCCAAACACGGCCGAGGTAAATTCCCGACCGGCCGACAATTCGGCACGGCGTTTCACCTCGCCGATGAATTGGGATAATAGAAGCCGGAAAGGCAGCGCGCGGCCGCCCACTTCAGTCTGACCATCGATCAAACTGGTGCCCAACAAACTCTTGAGCGAACGCATCAAACGTCCCTCGTAGCCGGCCAGATAGCCGGCCAGCGCGGCACGTCCGAAGCTGACTTCTTCGTCCTCGGCATTGAAAAATACCACCGATGGCAAGGTCGTCTTGCCATCCTCGAGACTGAGCATGGTTGCCTGTCCCGGGCGGACCCAGCCTACTGTGGAATTGGACGTGCCGAAATCGACGCCGCAAGCATTGGCCATGTCGACCCTTCACGTAATAAAGGGGCGTAATAGTACCAGAAAAATTGCGCGGCGTGAAGTTATACAACGATATTTCCGCGTATGCGAGGCGCACCAAGGATGCGTCGAAGCTTGCTGCCAATCAAAAACGCGCGTCCCGCAAAAAGATACCCTTTGGAAATTGCCGTCGCGCATGACGGGCCGGAGGATCTCTTGAAAACAAGCTCAGTGATGGTCGCATGGCTAGCCCTGCTGCTCAGCGGATGCGGGGGCGGCGCCGCCGACCCCGGGGCGACCAGCAATTGTACCCTGCAAAACCCGAGCGCCTGCGGCGGCTCGCCTTCGACGGCGGTGACCCCGCCCGTCACGCCGCCGTCGACCGCGCCCGCCACGCCGGACGAGCCGGCAACGCAGGCGGCCGCCGTCAGCTTGCTGTTCAGCAGCACCGAGTTGAAGTCGGCCGGCACCGCCGGCGGCGAGGTCGGTGTCACGGCCCTGGTCAAGAATGCCGCCAACGCCGCACTGGCAGGCGCGAAGATCGCCTTTAGCGCCGATTCCGGCATCTTGAGCGGAGTCGAGGCCGTCACCGACAAGAATGGCCAGGCCAAGGCCTTGCTCGGCACCGGCGGCTCCAACGCCAACCGCAACATCACCGTCAGCGTCAAGGTTGGCAATCAAAGCGGCAGCGGCAGCGTGGCCGTGGTGGGCACCAGCCTGGGTATTGCCGGGCCGGCCACCATTGCCCTGGGCCAGAGCGCCGACCTGACATTGACCTTGCTCGACTCGGCCGGGCGCGCGATCGCCGGCGCGCCGCTGACCTTGAGCGCCAGGAATGGCAATGCGCTGACGGTGAAAAGCGGTGCGGCGCAGACCAATGCACAGGGACAACTGGTTCTCAGCCTGCTGGGTTCGCGCCTGGGCGGGGAAGCCGTTTCCGTGACCGCGATGGGGGCGCTCGCCTCGAAAGCGCTCAGCATCGAAGACAGCGAACTGGGCATCACGCCGGCGGTGGGCAGCGGCGCTGGTGGCGTCGATGTGTTAAAAGAAGTCAATATCGGCGTCTGCCAGGCGGTCGATGTGCACTACCAGAAACTGGGCGTGGGGCAAACGGGCAGCGTCAACCTGTCCGCTTCGCGCGGCAAGCTATATGCCGATAGCGCTTGCACGGTGGCACTGACGGGGCCGTTGAGCCTGCTCAATGGCGATCTACCGCGCAGCTACGTGGCCTCCGCCAATGCCGGCGTGGCCACGCTGACGGCCGCCGTCAGCAATGGGCCGACGGCGCAAACCCGGATCGAATTTGTCGCGCCGCTGACGCCGACCAGCACCCTCGGCCTGCAGGCCGAGCCGGCCGTGATCGGCAGCAATGCCGCCGGCGGCAAGAGCGAGACCAGCACCCTGACCGCGATCGCGCGCGACGGCAGTGCCGCGAATAATCTGATCAAGGGCGCCACCGTGGTATTTTCCATCATCAGCGACCCCAGTGGCGGCTACCTGACGCAGCCATCCAGCGCCATCACCGGCAGCGATGGCGTGGCCCATGCCGTCTATGTGGCCGGCAGCGCCGACAGTGGCAAGGATGGCGCCGTGATACAGGCCACCATCCAGGGCACGGGCGCGAGCGCCAGCAGCCGCCTCACCGTGGCAAAAAAAGCCTTGTCGATCCAGTTTGGCAGTGGCAATGTGGCGAGCGAATATTCGAGCGCCGTGCTGCAAAAAGATTTCGCAGTGCTGGTGTCGGACGCCGCCGGCAATGCCGTGTCTGGGGTCAGCATTACCGCGTCGGCCTGGCCCAGCGCCTACGGCAAGGGCCATTACACTTGGATACCGGACCAGCCAGAGAACCAGGACATTGGCGCCTGGATAAAAACAGGCGCGCTGTATGTCTGCCCGAATGAAGATGTGGTGCGCAACGGGGTCTACGATCCAGTCTACGATCGCAACGGCAATGGCGTGCTCGATCCGGGCATCCCGGTCACGGTGAGCGCCAGCGGCAAGACCGATGCGCTTGGCATGACCACGGTATCGCTGAATTTTCCGCGCGACCATGGCTCGTGGGTGGAAATCGAATTGCGCGTGCGCGGCAGCGTGGCCGGCACCGAGGCTGGCGCCACGGGCCGCTTCTGGCTGCCGACACTGGCAAAAGATTTCGGCGCCAGACGGATCAGCCCGCCCGGCGTGGACAGCCCTTACGGCCTCGGACCTTGCGATAGCCCGAATTGACGCGGACCATTATTTGGCGCCGACTATCTCGACATAGCGCCGCAAGACCTGTTCGATGCCCAGTTCGATGCACTCGACAATCAAGGCGTGACCGATCGACACTTCCAGGATGTCGGGAATGGCGAGGAATTTCGACAGATTGTGCAAGTTCAAATCGTGCCCGGCATTCACTCCCAGGCCGGCCGCCTGCGCCCTTGCCGCTGCCAGCCGGAAGCCGTCGAGGATAGCTGCGGCGTCGGGCTGCTCGGCATAGGGTTCCGTGTACAGCTCGATCCGGTCGGCGCCAAGCTCCGCAGCCGCGTCGAAATCCGGACAATCGAAGTCGACAAACAGGCTCACGCGCACGCCGGCATCGCGCAACTGGGCCGCCGTGGCGCGCAGCAGAGCCCCGTCGCGGCGCAGATTCCAGCCATGGTCCGACGTCAGTTGGCCCGGCATGTCGGGCACCAGCGTGCACTGGCTGGGGCGCGCGCGCTTGACCACGTCCATGAACTCGGGCGAAGGATAGCCTTCGACATTGAGCTCGCAAGAACGCTCCGCGCACAGGGCTTGCAATTCCAGCACGTCAGCATAACGGGCATGTCTTTGATCTTGGCGCGGATGCAGCGTGATGCCATGCGCGCCCAGGTCGAGGCAACGGGCGGCGAAGGCGCGCACGTCGGGGAAGTTGCGACCGCGCGAATTGCGCAGCAAGGCAATTTTATTGATATTTACTGAAAGCTTAGTCATGCGTCTTGGTCATTCCTGGGTTCCCATGCGAACCTGCGCGGCGGCGCAGCAATTGCCGGGCATTTTACAACAGCGCGGCGCGACAGACTGCGCTCAATCACATCAGGATAGCGAAATCACTCATCGAAAACATCGGCGCGCAAGCCATTGACCTGCACTCTTTATGCGTACCCTGTTCAATGCGGGTATAAAATACGCATTGAAATGGAAAAAATAGATGAATGACATCCTGCAAGTATCAATCGAAATATGCATCGAAGCGAGCAGTGAAATTGCGGCGCAACGGTATGCCTTGGCTTGGGGTATCGACATGCGCCACTGCAAATGGAATCGCGACCGCAACGGCGAAGGCGGCCGGCTCTATGCCAGCGAAATACAAACCACGCCCGCCGGCCATGCCTTGCCCACCGGCGCCATCTGCGGCGCCATTCCAGCCATCGAGCGCGGCGCGACCACCTTGCAACGACGCAATCAAAATCGTTGAGCCGCAGCTTTCCGGTCCCGGGACGCCCGTCAACGCTAATTCAGATCCGCAATGGCCGGCCTGGCCGGCTTGTTAAACGGCTCCATGTGCCAGCACAAGCCGGGCGAAACGGTTTGACAAGACATTTTTTAAAGCAATAAATGTCGGAAAGTATCCGGCTCATGCCAGCGAATCCTGCTCGACCATTGAATGGGGGAACAACTTGGTCAAGGCCAGGCGCAAATCGCGCAACTTGGGCGGCTTGCTGAGCACGCAATCGACTTCTACCAGATTATCGCTGTCCGGGATCAGGCGCTGGCCCCAGCCGGTCAGCATGATCAGCGGCGTCGTCGGTGCCATCTGCTTGATGGCCGTCGCCACTTTGCGCCCGTCCACATAAGGCATGCCGAGGTCGGTAATCACCAGCGCAAACGGCTCGCCCTGTTCTTGCGCGGTGCGGAATGTATCGATGCCGGCCTGGCCGCCATCGGCCGCAGTCACCATGTGACCATCGATGGCCAGAATATCGCGCAAGGCTTTGAGTACCATCGGGTCGTCATCGACCAGCAAGATGCGCAGGCGCGATGCGATCGAATAGGCGCCGGCCGGCTGCGCAATTTGCGCGGCAAACTCCGGCAGCAAGAAGGCCAGGCTGACCGTAGTGCCTTGCTTGATGGCCGTGCGAATGTCGATCTGGGCCCCGTGGCGCTCCATCATGCCGTACACCATGGCCAGTCCCAGGCCCGTGCCGCGCTCTCCCTTGGTCGTGAAAAATGGTTCCAGGCAACGCCGACGGGTACTCTCGTCCATGCCGACGCCACTGTCGCTGACCTCGATCAAGGCTTGCCGCGGCGTCCCGTCGGCGCCCGCTGGCGCCATCTTGGTGCGCACCGTCAGCATGCCGCCGTCCGGCATCGCATCGACCGCGTTGAAGATCAGATTGGTCAGCGCTTCGCGGATTTCGCCATCGATGCCCATGATGGCGGGCAAATCAGGGTCCAGTTCGGTATGCAGGGTAATCACGATGCCGCGCTGTTGCGGCATATCACTCCAGCGCGCCCGTGTCAAGTCCACCACTTGCTGCACCAGCAAGTTGGCGTTGACCGGGTTCAAGGTCAATTGCGGGGCGCGCTGACGATAGAATTCCCGCATCCGCGCCACCGTCGCGGCCACATCGTCGATCGCGCGCTCGATCACTTCCAGGCAGTGACGGCCGTGCGGACTGAGGTTTTGTTCGGTTTCCAGCAACGATTCGGTGTACAGGGCGACCGGAGAAATGGCGTTGTTGATATCATGTGCGATCCCGCTGGCCATCTGCCCCAGCGCGCGCAAACGCTCTTGCTGCATGACCGACTGTTGGGTCTGGCGCAAATCGTCATAGGCGCGCTGCAAGGCGCCATACAATTGCGCCTGATTGGCGGCCAGCGCCACATGCTCGCTCAATTGACGCAGGAATTCGCATTCGCCGCTGGCGAAGCCTTTGGCCTGGCGCCTGGCCACCACCAGCACCCCGAACACCGTGCTTTCGGCCAACAAGGGAGCCATCACCAGCGAACGCAATTCGCCGCGTGCCAGGCGCTGCGGGAAAGGAAACGGCACCTCGGCAATATCGGCCTCATACACCAGTTCGCCGTGCACGCAACGCGACAAGCCATTTTCGTCGATCGGAATGCTGGAACTCTCGGTCATCGCAAATTCCCGCGCCAGGGTCTCGCTGAGCAAGCCGACGCTGGTCACTTCGAGCGTCTTGCTGGCTTCCTGGTACAGGCAGATGCAGGCAAAATCGAGCGGCAACTGGTCTTCCAGGCTACGCACGACGACCTGGAAAATGCTGCGCAAGTCTTGCCGTTCGCCGATGGAGCGGGTGATTTGATGCAGCAAATTGAGGCGCCCGAGCTGGGCGTGGACTTTTTGCTCGGCTTGCTGGCGCACGATGATTTCACTTTGCAAGGCGCTATTGGCTTGTGCCAATTCATCGCGCGTGACTGTGGTGCGCTTGAGCTTTTCCGTCATGTCGTCAAAGGCGCGCGCCAAATCGCCGATTTCATCGCGCGAATCGACACCGAGCGAAAAATCCAGATTGCCGGCGCCGACGATCAAGGTTCCCTCGCGCAACTTGGCCAGCGGCCGGGTCACGCTGCGCAGCGTGATGAAGATGATCATTGCGACCACCAGCACCACCATGCCGCCAAACGCGGCCACCGTGGCATTGGCGCGCCGCTGGGCGTCGAGCACCGCCGCACGGCTGCGCTCGGACAAGTTCAACGCGGCCGAAATCATGGCTTGGGTATTGTTCGTGATTTGCCCGGACAGCCTGGTTTCCAGCTCTTCGAGTACGCCCACGCGGGCCTGGTCGCGCTCCAAGTCTTTTCGGTTGCTCACCAGCACGCCGAACATGGCATCGACCCGCTCGAGGTTGTGGCGCAGTTCGCCGATGATGGCCGCCTCTTCCTCGGCGCCATCGAATTGTCTGGTATTGGCAAGTAATTTCGCCAGCGAAGCTTGCCGCAGTTTCCACTGGACGCGGGTGCGCTCGGAATGATGTAAGGAATATTCCAGCGACAAATAACGCAGCGCCGTCACGGCGCCCAGCACTTGCCCCGCGCTTTCGTTCTTGATCAGCTCGCGCCTCATTTGCTGTGTCGTCAACAGCAATATGGTCATCAACAGCGCGACCACGGCCACGCAAAACAGTTCGGTCAACTTGAGTCGGGTCGAGATTTTCACCTTGGCACCCTCAATGGATAATCGTCACGGCGGACGGCATCACGGCCTCCAGGCCGTCGAGGTAAATATAATCGAGAAAATTCGGAATCTCGGTCTTGTTGGTCAACTTGTTTTTGACGGCCCATCTGGCCTCGTCTTCCAGCGCCAGGATCAAGCCTTGGTCGAGCACGATGTTGAAGCGGTCTGCGGGCCACCCGGCCGGCGGCGGTCGCATCACGGTCTTGAGCAAGGTGTGCGCGACGCCCGGCGTGTCGCTGCAAAATTGCGCACCCGAGTGCAGCGCGCGCAGGATTTTCTTGATGGTCTCCGGGTGCTGATCAATGTAGTGGCGCAGGCCGGCGACATTATAAATACTTTCATAGATATCTTCTCCATCAAACACAACCGCGTTGGAGCCGAGCTTGGCGGCAGCAGCGGCCATGAACGGCTCCCAAGTCGCGACCGCGTCGACCTCGCCCTGCGCCAGCGCGGCCGGCAATTGCTCGGGCGGATAGGCGCGGATACTCACTTCGGCGGGCAAGATACGCTGCCGGTTCAGCATGGCATCGAGCGTAAAGTGTCCCGAAGTGCTGAGCGTCACACCAATGCGTTTGCCTTTCAGATTGACGGGCGTGACAATGCCGCGATCGCGCCGGGCGACGACGCCGGTGTCTTTTTCAGTATTGAAAATGGAGGCGATCACGCGTACCGGATGCTGGTTCAAGGCGGCGAACATGACGGGAATATCGGCCGCCGTGCCCAGATTGGCCTTGCCCTGCAAGACCGCCTCCAGCGCGGCATAGCCGCTCGAATGCTCCTGGATCACGGCAAGTATGCCTTCCTTGGCGAAATAGCCTTGCCGCGCCGCCGCCATGACCGGGCAACTTCCCACATAGTCGGTATTGGTGGCGATCACCACTTGTTCCAGCGCGACGCTGCGCGGCGCCAGGCCGCGCGGGCCGAACCAGGCATAGGCGGCGACCAGCGCAATGCCGACCAGCGCCAGTATCAAGCCGCTCAGGGCGGAGCCGCGCAGTCGCCGCATGCCTGCTCTCATCAACACTCCTTCCCATGATTGCCGCCGCGGTCCAATTCTTTCAGCAATGCCAGACAGGCGAGCGCCGTGGTATTGTCCGTATCCTGCTCCTCATGCCAGGCGGAAACCGAGATCGCGACGATAGGCAGGCAGCGAAGCGAGCGGAACAGCTCGCGCATGTCAGCCCAGCTTGGCCCGGCCCGCACATGGTATTTCAAAGCCGGCATGGCGGCCTGGTCGTTGACGACATCGGTATCCCAATGCAGATACAGACTCTCGCCGGGCACCAGGTGGCGGTGGATGTCGGCGATGGCGCAAGTGACGATGGCCGAGGCGCGCAGCGCTTCGACTTCGCCGGGGTCGAGATCGCGCGCGTCGGACAGCACGACGCGCTGCTCCGGATACGCCTGCAAGCCGATCTCGGCCATAAAAGCGCCTATCGTATCGCGCTCCTTGCGGCGCCGGTCACAGCGCCCCACCAGCATGGCCAGCGGCATGCCGCCCAGATACTGGGTCTGGGTCGTGCCCCAGGTGTGGAAATCGCCGTGCGCATCGAGCCACAAGATGCGCTCCGGCTGGCGGCCGGCCTTTTGCAAACCAGCCAGCATGCCCAGCGCCGACAGGCAATCGCCGGCGATGCTGACGGGCATGCGGCCGCTACCGAGCACGGTTTTCACCGCTTCCGACAGCTGGGCATACAGCTTACCCATCCTGCGCATTTTTTCGTCGCTATTGGCGAGGCTCGTTTGCGTGAATGCCGGGTCCGCAATCACCTCCCAGGACTGGCCGTCGAGCGCCGCCAGGCGGGAAAGGCCGTCGCGCCTTTGCCCCATCAGGAAGGGGACGAGCAGGTGCCGTTTCATCGCCAGGTCGCCGGATTCATTGCATAACCGAGCTGGTCCATCATGGCCCGCACCTCGTGCCGCTCGCCTAGCGTCAACAGCAATTGCTGGCGCTTTTTCCAGCGCATCGGCCGTGGCGCCTCGGTCGCCATCGTCACGGGAAGCGCGGCCGGCAGCGCCAGTGTGCGCAAGCCGAGATGGTCGCTGATTTTTTTCATGCAACTCCCCGGGGCCAGCAAGAAGTCTTCAAAGGCAATCCGCAGCGCCGGCACGCCGCAGGCGAAAATCGCCTGGTGGGTCGACATCCATTGATTCAGGCACACATCCTCCAGCCTGGCGCCGGTGAATTGGCGCCAGTTCGGCGGCAAATCGAATTTCCACCAGCGCCGGCCAAATGGCAATACGTCGGAATATGCCTTGATGTCGAGCCGCAAGCCGATGCGCCCCAAATCATGCGAAAAGAAACCGACCGGCGACAGCCAGCCATCCATCAAGCCATTCACGGATTGCGCATAGGCCCGGCTCAGATGCAAGTATTTAACTTGCGCATTCGGGAAAATCTGCTCATACATGCCGATCCGGTAGACATCAGGCGGCGCCTTGAACAGCAAGATGGTGTGCGCCAGGTCTTGCTCGGTGACGGGCTTGCGGTAATGCCGGGCAAGGACGAAAGGCGGTTCCTCGATCTTTTGGGCTTCGTCGAAACAGGGCGCGCCGCCGCCGACGTGTTTGCCGTCGTAAAAATTGATGCGCCATGGCTCCTCGCAAAACACCTTCGACAAGAGCACGCCTTGCGCTGTCGCTTCATCGGTGATGGCGCGCGCCTCGATCTCGGCAAGGGCGTCGTCTAGCGCGCGCAGCAAGCCGGCATGTCCGCTTTCTTGTGAAAACAGACTGGGAAATTGCAGCAACAGCCGGTTTTCCCACTTCTTCTTCAACAATGCCGGCGCCAGGCAAGTGGCGGCCGGGCGACTCAATTCATTGAAGATATTATCGGCCAGCGCATGCCGATTCGACAACACTCCCAGCGCATCGCTGTCCGAATTGTAGCCAAAGCCATTGCCCGTCAACGCCAGCAAAGGCTCGATTTCGCCATCGAGCGAGGCAATATCGGGATGCGCGGCCAGCACGCTTTTCAGCAGCGACGATCCCGAGCGCGAATTACCCAGGATCACGACCACGGTCTTGACCAGCGGCGCCAGGCTGGACGACGCGACCCGGCGCAAACGGTTGACGCTCTCCATCACCTGGCTCATGCGGCAAGCGCCTGGCGGGCCTGCGGCAAGGCCAGGGCGAAAAAAATCTTGCTGCCCACCTTGCGCAGGGTCCTGTTTTTTTGCCACCCGTCTCCCTGCGCCAAGCCCGCCTCGAGCATGCTTTCCATCTCACGTCCCCTTTTGTCTTGTTAACAATCCGCTACTGTGATACCCGGTGTCGAACAGCCTAGGCGCAGCGCCGCCCAACCCCGAAGGCGAAGGCGTTCCCGATGCTGGCGGCCAGGCTGGCGATATCGGCGTGCAGGCCCAGCAACTCTCCCATCAATTTCAAATTCATGGGGTTGTGTTCCACATTTAGCACGGCGTGGCGCGGGTCCGGCTGCGCCGCCAACTGCGCCGTCTTGCCTTCGGGATTGAGCACGGGGCCGTCGCGCAGCGCAAACTCGATCCAGAACGTGCTGCCGACGCCGACCGTGCTGGCAACTCCGATATCGGCGTGCATCGCTTGCGCCAGGCGCTTGCACAGCACCAGGCCGAGGCCGGTGCCCTCTTCTGCGGAACCTTCGCGCCCCAGGCGATTGAAGGATTGGAAGACTGCGGCCAGTTGCGCCGTGTCGAGGCCGGCGCCGGTGTCGCGCACGCATATACGCAAGCGGCCCGCCGCGCTCGGCTGACATTCCAAGGCCACGCTACCATGCTGGCGATTGTATTTGATCGCGTTCGACAGCAGATTCACCAGTACTTGCTTGAGACGGATGCGGTCGGCCAGCACATGCAAGGTGGTGGCCTGGAATGCCAGGCTGATGCCGCGTTTTTGCGCCTGTGCTTCGACCAGGGCCCGGCATTCCAGGAACATATCGCTCAGCGCCACCGTTTCCAGCGAGAGCGACAAGGCGCCCGCTTCCACTTTTGCCAAGTCCAGGATTTCGTTGATCAAGGTCAGCAAATGCTTTCCCGCATCGACGATATGCAAGGCGAATTTCTTTTTTTCCAGCAGGGTCGACGGCAGCGTGTCCGAGGCGAGAACTTGCGCAAAGCCGAGAATGGCATTGAGCGGGGTGCGCAATTCATGGCTCATATTCGACAAGAAGATCGATTTCGCCTGATTCGCGCTTTCCGCCTGTTTCCTGGCCTGTTCCAATTGCTTGTTCATCGCATTGAGCTCAAGCGCATGGCTGCGCAGGCGCCGCTCCAGCTCGGCGTTTTGCATGCGCAGCAGACGCGCCTCCTGGGCGCGCGCCAGGATGGGCAAGATGGCCGACACCCTGAATGGCTTGACGATGTAATCGAGCGCGCCTATTTTCATGGCTTGCACCGCAGTTGCGATGCTTGCTTCCCCGGTCATAATGATGCAAGTTAAGTTGGCGTCAATCTGGCGCGCTTCCTGCACCAATGCGATGCCATCGATGCCGGGCATCATCAAGTCGGTCAGCAAGAGCTCGAACGGTTCCGCCCGCAACAGTGTCAAGGCTGCTTCACCCGACACCATGCCGGTAGTTTCGTAACCGTAGGCGCCCAAGGTATCGCACAGCGCGCGCATGTGCGCCGCCTCGTCGTCGACGATCAGGATGCGGGGCTGGGTTCCGGCTGTGGCCATACAATCTCCTCAATCCCACGCTGCCAGATGCACGCGGCCGATCATCTCAAGCGCGCGCCGCCATCCCTGAACCGGAATATGGGTGCCATGGCTTGCTTGCATGACAAAGGCAAGGGCAGCTATCCTTTTACAGATTTGACAGGACATCGTTGGACAATAGCACTTACTCTGACGCACAAATACACACTTTGTAACGCCGCGGCGTATCGGCGCCCGGCCATGCGCGCGTTCAACATGCGGCGCCCGCTAACAGCGTCCCGGCCAGTTCGCGCAAGGCCAGCCGATCCAGGCCGGCGTCGGTGTCGACCCGGATCACATGCCCCAGTTCGGCCTGCGTCAAAGGGTCGCGGTGGCCAAGCTGATGCGCCAGCACGGCCAGTCCCGCGTCGGACGGATCGTCCGCCGCATGCGCGCGGGCGGCCACGCGCCCGCGAACGCGGGAGCGCAACAGCGCCACGTCGGCTTGCACGTCGAGGATAAAAAACGGCACCCCGAGCGCCCCGGCCAGCGCGCGGAACAAGTGACGTTGCCTGCCGCGCAAGAAAGTGGCGTCGATCAGCACCGGCCAGCCCGCGCGGACCACGCTGGCGGCCAGTTGCCGCAGGCGCGCATAGGTGGCGCGGCTGGCTGCGGCATCGTACAAGCCGGCCCCCACTGTCGCCGGCGCCGGCGCAGCGGGTCCGATGCCATGCAGGCGCTTGCGCTCGACATCGGCCCGGATCTGCACGGCGCCAAGCAATTCCACCAATTGCCTGGCCAGCGTCGATTTGCCGCTGCCTGACAAACCATGCAAAATAATCAATGGCACCGCGCGCGTCCGCATCGATTGCAGCGCAAAAGCTTGATAGCGCTCGGCAACCACGGCGTCGCGGGCCGCGAAGCGGCGCGCCTGCAGCCAGCCAACTTTCCAGCGCACCAGCGCGCACTCGATTTGATAGTAGCGCAACACGGCCAGACCCGCATAGTCGCCGCCGCGCTCGAGATAACCGTTAAGTAAGCGCGCCGCCAGTTCGGGCCGCGCACGCACCGCCAAATCCATGCAAATGAAAGCCAGGTCATTCATCACATCGGTCCAGCGCAAGCTTTCGTTGAACTCGATGCAATCGAAAACGTCGACCCGGTCATCGACCGTGATGATATTGCCGCAGTGTAAGTCGCCATGGCATTCCCTGACCTTGGCGTCTACCCTGCGTTGCAAAAATGTGTCATGCAGACGCGCATGCCGCTCCTGTTGCCAGCCGCGCAGGGCGAGCACATCGGCCGTCTCTTGGGCACCGTCGGCCAGGGTGGCCAGCAAGTCCAGGTTGGCGTCGGCGATGGCGCGCAAGGCCGCCGGCGTGCCCCAGTCGCGCTCGGACGGCGCCACCGCTGCCTCTTGATGAAACGATACCAGCGCATGGCCCAGTTGATCGATCTCGGCAGGCTTCAATTGTTTGCCGTCGAGGCGGCGGCTCCACAACGCTTGCTGCGCGAAAGCGCGCATCCGCACCGCATATTCCAGCACCGGACCATCGCCCCCCAGAACGGGATGCGCGGCGCTGCCCCGCACCGTCACCACGTCCAGATACAGGGCCGGCGCCAGGCGCCGGTTCAAGCGCAATTCTTCCTGACAATAGAAATGGCGCGCCGCCAGCGTGGCGAAATCGAGGAAATCGAAACGCAGGGCTTTCTTGATTTTATAGGCATAAGAGGCCGTCACCAGGACCCAGGAAATATGGGTTTCAATCAGTTCGACCCGGACCTCCTCCCGTTCCAGGGTGGCGATCAAGGCCCGTATCAGGGCTTCTTGCGTGGCGAGGCGGCGTGATTCGGGCATAAATATTCCTGTGCGGGTTTGCGGCGACACGGGAGTCGCACGCCAGTGTCAGCCTCGGCAGGGGACGGCGGCCGCGCGGCGCGGCGCTATCAATTCTCGCGCAACTGCACCAGCATGCCATCGCGCTGCAATCCACCAAATGTCGCGGCAAGGTTAGCCACGATCACGCCCAGCACGAGCGCGAGCAACATCCACAGCATCGAGTGCGGCCCGCTTTCGAGGCCCTGCCGATCCTGGCTGCGGGCCATCACCAGGGCCGGCACCGCGTTCGTGACCTGATTGACGGACGCCGCCGTGGCACTGGAAACCATATTTGTGCCGCCGTCGAGAATGGTGCGCCCGCCGCCGGTCAACAACACCACCGTCACCAGCGACGCCAGCACCCACGCCGGTACCGCGTTGGAACGGTCCCGGGCATGAATTTCCTCGTTATCGGGACCTGTCCATGTGGCGCGCAGGCGTCCCGCAAGGTAACCGCCGACCGCGCAGACGACCAATTGCATGAATCCCACCCACAGAATGGTCGAAAACCCTATCGGTGCGGCGCCCTCGGACCAGGGGGAAATCGACGCCAGGCCCAAACCTGCGCCGAGCATCAGCAGCAGCAAGGACAAGGTCGCGGCCGCCGCCGCCGCATACAAGGCGCCGCGCGACATGTGTGGAACTGCGCGGCGCTTGGCCGGGCGGGTCGGCGCGGCGTCGGTTGAGGAAAATGGGACTGGCATGGGATACTCCGATAGTTCAAGCAAGGTTACAGCGACGCCGGCCAGATTGCATCCTCTGACATGCTGGCGTGGGTGCATGCAAGGACTTGTGTAGTTGCTAGATTCGCTCAATCCCCTTGGCCCGTATGTGCGGAAGGCCACATACAGGATTGAATCTTGGCGAGCTCCGTGCGCATGCGGTGGCCCCAGTCTGGACCAGGCCGCCATGCTGCCCCGCGTCGGCGTTGTTTTTTGGCGCAATATTTTCTTCAATGCGACTCTCTGTACGCTAACGTACAGAGAGTCGCCCTTCCAGCGGCAATAGTGATGACCTCAGATGCCGCATCGGCGGCCTATCTATTTTTTTGAAACGCCGGCGGCATCCACTCCGGCGCCAGGAAGTCAGCGTCCACGCAAAGGAAATCCACATGAACGCCTTGAAGCGCTACACAACAACACTATTGTGCTCGGCCGGATTTCTGGTCGCGGCCCTGCTTGCCGGTTGCGGCGGTGGCGACCAGGGCCGCGACCCGATCCTGGGTCTGCCGACTGCCGACCTGGTGGCACTATCGGTCACTCCGGCCACGGCATCAAGCGTGGTCGGCGCCAGCCAGCAATTTACCGCCACCGCCACCTATTCGGATGGCGCCGCGCGCGACGTCACCGTGGGCGCGGCATGGAGTTCGGCCAGCCCGGCGATCACCACGGTCGACGCCGCCAGCGGCCTCGCCGGGGCCGTGGCACCGGGCGCCGCCGTCATCAGCGCCGGCTTTGGCGGCAAGAGCGCCAGCGCCACGCTGAACGTGACTGCGGTGCCGGCGCCGACCTTGAGCGCGATCGCGATATTGCCGGCCAATCCATCGATCGGCATCCAAGCCATTCAGCAATTCACCGTGGTCGGCACTTACAGCAATGGCAGCAAACGCGACATCACGGCTGAATCGACTTTCGTCTCGGCCACGCCGGCAGTGGCCGGCATCGCTGCGGCGAGCGGCCTGGCCGTCGGCGTGACGGCCGGCCAATCGTTGATCACGGCCAGTTCCGGCGGCCTCAATGGTTCGACCACTTTGACGGTGACCCCGGCGGTAGTGTTCTCAATCGCGCTCAGCCCGCTCAATCCGACCCTGCAAATTGGTGCCACCCGCCAGTTGGCCGTGATTGCCACCTATTCGGACGCCACCACGGTCGATGTCACGCCAGTCTCGGCATTCGTATCGGCCACCCCGGCCGCCGTCACGGTGGGTGCCGCCAACGGCTTGTCCACCGGCATCGCCGCCGGCTCGTCGCTGGTCAGCGCCACCTTCGGCGGCAAGAGCGCCAGCACCACCGTGACCGTTTCCCCATTCACGCTCTCGTCGCTGGCCATCGCGCCGGCCAGCGCGACCGTCGCCATCGGGGCCAGCCGCCAATTCATCGTCACCGCCACCTATTCGGATAACTCGACCGCCTTGGTCACCGGCAACGTGAGCTGGAATTCGAGCGCCGCCGCTATTGGCAGCGTCGCGCCGGGCGGCCTCGCCACCGGCCTTGCGGTTGGCGCCACCACCATCAGTGCCAGCCTGGGCGGCAAGAGCGCCAGCGCCATCCTGAACGTGGCCGCCACGGTGCCGCCGCCTGTCATCGCCACCCTCAACCTGGGCCGCGCCGCCACCTTCGGCGTGCTGGCCGGCACCGCGATCACGAATAATTCGGGCGGCACCACCTTGATCACCGGCGATGTCGGATCGCCATCGCAAACCACCGATCCCGTGGTCGCCCCCGGTTATGTCAACCTCAAGTCTGGCGCGGTGCTGAGCGGCGCGCTGGCCGACTTGCAAGTGGCGATCAGCGACGGCAATGGCCGCGCCTGCGACGTCAACTTCCCCTCGGGCATAGACCTGGGCGGCCAAACGCTGGCGCCGGGCGTGTATTGCTACGCCGGTGCGATCAATATCACCGGCACCCTGACCTTGAACGGTCCCGGCCTGTATATTTTCCGCACCGCCTTGACGCTCGACAGCACCGCCAATGCGATCGTCGCGCTGAAAAACGGCGCCAGCGCCGACAATCTGTTCTGGCTACCGGTCGGGCCGTCGACGCTAGGCGCGAATGGCGTGTTCAAGGGTTCCATCCTGGGACAATCAGCCGCCATCACCGTCGGCGACAACACCACCTTGCTCAATGGGCGGGTATTAAGCGGTGCCGCCGTGACTTTGCGCAATAACCAAATCGCCAAATAAACTTCGCCAGAAAGCGGGATAAAATCATGACATTCGCAAAGAAAATCGGCACCTTGGGTGGCCTCGCCTGCGCCATGCTGCTGAGCCAGGCGGCCAGCGCGGACGAGCCTTTCGTCAATCCCGATTGGGCCGACAGCGCCTGGTATATTGGCGCCGGCCTCGGCCAGTCGCGCGCCAAGATCGATGATCAGCGCCTGATCGGCGGCTTGACAGCCAACGGCGCCACGCTGACTTCCTTCACCACCGATGAACGCGACGCCGCTTACAAATTGTATGTCGGCAAACAATTGAACCATTATTTCGCGCTGGAAGCCGGTTACTTTGACCTGGGGAAATTCAGCTTCAACTCGAGCACCTCGGGCAATGGCGTGCTCAACGGCGACGTCGGTTTCCGTGGTATCAACTTCGACTTGGTCGGTCAATTGCCCTTGTCGGCGCGCTTCTCCGTGTATGCGCGCGCCGGCATGAATTATGCGAAGGCCAGCGCCCATTTCAGCGGCAACCGTCTATTTGCCGCCGGCGCCGATCTGAATCCCAGCGAGCGCAAGCTCAACGGCAAGGCTGGCCTGGGCTTGGAATACAAGTTCAGCGAAGCCTTGGCCGTGCGCGGCGAAGTCGAGCGCTACCGCGTCAACGATGCGGTGCATAATCGCGGCGACGTCGACATGCTGTCGATCAACCTGGTGTACAAACTGGGCCGTCCGGCCGCGCAAACGGTGGCCGCGAGCACCCCGCCGCCGGTCGAGGCCGCGCCGCTGCCTGCGCAAACGCCAGCGCAACAGCCGACGCCGACACCGGTTCCCGTGTCCGAGAAAGTCTCGTTCGCGGCCGAAGCCTTGTTCGACTTTGACAAATCCGTGGTCAAGCCGGAAGGCAAGGCCGCGCTCGACGCCTTGCTGCTCAAGCTGCAAGGCATGAACACGGAAGTGATGATCACGGTCGGCCACACCGATTCGATCGGCAGCGACGCGTACAATCAAAAACTGTCGCTACGGCGCGCCATGGCGGTCAAGGCTTACCTGGTCACGCAAGGCGTCGAAGCAAGCCGCGTCTATACCGAAGGCAAAGGCGAAACCCAACCGTTGGCCGACAACAAGAGTGCTGCGGGCCGGGCCAAGAATCGCCGCGTGACGGTGGAAGTGGTCGGTTCGCGCGCAGTCAAGCAATAGGCTTCGAGCGCAGCGTCCGGCGAGAATTACACAGCATGGAGAACAAGCATTCACTCACCGTGCTGTGTATTTTTGTAACATGTGCTAAAATCTCGCCTCGTTGCCCGGGTGGTGAAACTGGTAGACACCCGAGACTTAAAATCTCGTGTCCGTAAGGGCGTACCGGTTCGATTCCGGTCCCGGGCACCAATGACTCTATGTGCTGCAAATAAAGCAATCATATTAAAACTGCTTAAACCGTGATTCTCCCTATGAGAACCACGGTTTTTTTTCGTTTGAACAAGTGGCACATTTGAACTAATTGTGTCTAACGGGTTCTAACGGAATAATGAAGTGGCACAAAATGGTACGCAAAATGGTACGGACTTTGAGACAGGAAATCGCCCTCTGTGGCACTGGCATTGGGCACGACCGAAAAAGTTTTGCGCGAGCACGGCCAGGCCGTCGGCAACTTGGTTGTTGATCAACGCGGCACTCGGCCTTCTCCGCCCAATCGATTTTGAAGTGACATGCCACGGCATGTCTGGGCGGCGGTCCCAATGGACGAGAGGCTCATGACTGCATCCGGCTGGAATGAAGGAGTTCAAATTGCTCAATCGTGGTCTCGCGTTGCGTCAGCATGCCGTTGGACGTAAGCGATCCATAAACCCCAGCCTTACCCACTGATCTGGCGAGGGGCATGATGCTGACACGAACCAGGCAACGTCGTTTAGATTCGCTTCGCTG
>JBEONR010000023.1:0-99502 GCA_040544385.1 Oxalobacteraceae bacterium GrIS 1.11 | reverse complement strand
CGACCAGCGGCACCTATCACGCCTTCAAATTCGCCAAGTATGGATCGCGCTATCTGGCCGAAGCGCAATACCGATTCAATCGGCGTTTCGACCTGGGCGCCATTCTGGATAGCCTGCTGTGCGATGCGGTTGGCACCGGGCCGCGATGCGAACGCTGGCTTCGGTTAGCTGAAGATCAACGCTAATCAATTTTTATTTAATATGTCAAAAATCCATGATTTATTAAAAAATAAGCATATGACGCGACCACGTTTGGCTTTCATGCATAGCGAAGTTAAAAGTTTTCTTTTCATGTACTTGGAACATGCTGATAAAAACAATATCGACTACGAATTGAGCAAAATATTTTGAAAAATTTGTTGCCATGTGGCATTTTGTGATTATTGGTGAATATTTTTGCAGGATATTGAGAGCAGAATGACAGTCAGCAATACGTTCCGGAAAGAAATAAAATACTGGTGTTGATTGAATCGACAGGCTGCCGGCGCGGCCTTGAAAAACAGCGCTTGATGCCCGTTAAGGATGCTGGACGCATGCGTTTCTTCGCTACCGGCGCTTGGGCTGTCCGCCTGACCATGTTCACATTGCTGGCCCGCGCGCTTGCGTTCGCTGCCTGACTGTTAGTTAATGCCGTCCTGCCGCATTCGTCCTTGCTTTTACTTACCATTGTTGCCCAAGTTTTTTTCGACGTCTCGCAAGCCTATCGTGTAACGGGAGAATCAATGAATATCGCACATATGAAAGTGGCCACGCGCCTCGGCATCGGTTTCGGCGTGGTGGCGACGCTGTTGGCCATTGTGACGGGACTGGGTATTAATCGCATGAGTGGGATGCGCGACCGCATGGATGAAATCATCAAGGTCAATAATGTCGAGGCCAAGCTGGCCGCAGTGATGGATTTGACGGTGACCGAGCGCGCGCTGGCGGTGCGCAATCTGATCTTGCTGAACGAAGACGCGGAAATCCAGATCGAGGTCAAACGCATCGAAGTGCAGGCGAAGAAATACGAGGAGGCGCAATCGAAATTGGGTGCCATGTTTGGCAACCAGCGCGGCACGGCGCCGGAAGAAACCGCGCTGCTGGAAAAAATCAAGCAGCAAGCCATCCTGGCGGCGCCCTTCATCGCCAAGGCTACCGAACTGGGCCTGGCCAAGAAGGGCGATGAAGCCTATAAATTGCTGCGTTTCGAATTTCGTCCCGTGCAAAAGAAATGGTGGGAGTTGTTGCGCGAACTGAGCGCCCTGGAAGAGCAACAAAGCGATGAGGCGGCCGCCCAGGCTGAAATCGGCTTCGCCGGCGCACGTTCCATGATGCTGTCTTTCGGCGCCCTGGCCTTGCTGGTCAGCATCGCCTCTGCCTTCCTGATTACCCGTGGCGTCGTCAAGCAATTGGGCGGAGAACCCGATTATGCGGTCGAGATCGCCGGCAAGATCGCTGCCGGCGACTTGACGGTGCCGATCCATACGGCCGCCGGCGACAGCTCCAGCCTGCTGTATGCGATGCGCGGCATGCGCGACAGCCTGGCCACCATCGTCGGCCAGGTCCATGCCAGCACCGCCACCATCGCCACCGCCTCGAACCAGATCGCCACCGGCAACCTGGATCTGTCTTCGCGCACCGAGCAGCAAGCCAGTTCGCTGGAAGAAACCGCCTCCTCGCTGGAGGATCTCACTTCCACCGTCAAGCAAAACGCCGACAATGCGCGCCAGGCCAACAACATGGCGATGTCGGCCTCCGAAGTGGCGGTCAAGGGCGGCGCCGTGGTGGCGCAAGTGGTCGACACGATGGGCTCGATCAACGCCTCATCGATCAAGATCGTCGACATCATCGGGGTGATCGATGGCATCGCCTTCCAGACCAATATCCTGGCCTTGAACGCGGCCGTGGAAGCGGCCCGGGCCGGCGAGCAAGGTCGCGGTTTCGCCGTCGTTGCCTCCGAGGTACGCAACCTGGCCCAGCGTTCGGCGGCGGCGGCCAAGGAAATCAAGATCTTGATCGACGATTCGGTACAGCAAGTCGATTCCGGTGCCAGGCTGGTCGACCAGGCGGGAGCGACCATGAACGAGATTGTCGCCAGCGTCAAGCGCGTCACCGATATCATGAGCGAAATCACTTGCGCGAGCCAGGAGCAAACCTCGGGCATCGAGCAAATCAATCAAGCCGTGATGCAGATGGACGATGTCACCCAGCAAAACGCGGCCCTGGTGGAAGAAGCGGCGGCGGCCGCCGCCTCGCTGCAAGACCAGACCGCCGACCTGGCGCAAGTGGTCAGCGTGTTCCGCCTCAGCGCCAGCCAGGAATTGTCGCCCGCGACCGCGCCGGCGCGCAGCCAGCCGGTGGCCAGCCGCGCGCAAGCGCCGCTGCAATTGAAGGCCGGCGTGACCCGCGCGCCGCGCTCGGCCATCGCGCCGCGCCAGGTCGCGGCCAAACCCCTGCGCAAGATGGCGAGCGCCGGCGCCGCCTCGGATGGCGAATGGGAACAGTTTTAAGGCGCGTGAAATTCACGGTGAGCGCGGGTGTGGCGGTATCATGGCCCAAGGTTCGACGCCGGCTTCACTCTTTTGAGGGGGGCAGGCATGATGTATCAGGAGACGAGATGGATACCGAAGCATTGATAGACGAGCTTGAAGTGGGCGGCAAGCGCCCGCGCACCATGCCGATCCTGGACCGGCGCCAGGGCGGCCGCTCGGCGAACACCTTCTGGCATGCCGGCAAGGTTTCGCCGGAACGGCGCGAAGAGCGCTTCGGCCATATCCCGTCGACAATCTGGATGACCGGGCTGAGCGGCGCCGGCAAGTCGACCATTGCCTACGAGCTCGAGCAATTGCTGCACCAGGAGGGCCGTTCGAGCTATGTGCTGGACGGCGACAATCTGCGCCACCGCTTGAACCGCGATCTCGGCTTTGCGCCGGCCGACCGCAGGGAAAACATCCGCCGCACCGCCGAAGTGGCGCGCATGATGAACGAGGCCGGCCTGATGGTGATCGCGGCGTTCATCTCGCCCTACCGCGATGACCGCGCGATGGCCGCCGAGATCATCGGCGCCTCGGCCTTCGTCGAAGTCTACGTCAGCACCCCGGCTGCCCTGTGCGAGGAGCGCGACCCGAAAGGCTTGTACGTCAAGGCGCGCAGCGGCGAAATTCCCGCCTTTACCGGCATTTCCGCGCCCTACGAGGTGCCCTTGAATCCCGCGCTGGTGCTCGATACCGGCGTGCTCGACCTGGCCGGCGCGACCCGCGCGCTGTACCAGCATCTGGCCCTGCGTTTCAAGTAGATGCCATGAACGGCGCAGCCTACGATGTGTTCAATGGCGACGCCGACGGTATCTGCGCGCTGCACCAGTTGCGCCTGGCCGAGCCGAAGCCGGCGCAGCTGGTCAGCGGCGTCAAGCGCGACATCGCCTTGCTGGCGCGCCTGCCGCCGGACGCGGCGCAGGACGTCACCGTGCTCGACCTCTCGCTCGATTGCAATGTGGTGCCGCTCAAGCGCATCCTCGACGCGGGCGGGCGCGTGAGCTACTTCGATCACCATTCGGCGCGCCTGGCCTTTGCCCACCCGCGTCTGCAATTGTTCTGGGACGACTCGCCCCAGGTCTGCAGCAGCATCCTGGTCGACCGCCACCTGGGCGGGCGCTTCCGGCCATGGGCGGCGGTGGCCGCGTTCGGCGACAATCTGCCCGGCGTCGGACGCGCTTACGCGCGCGAACTGGGCTATGCCGATGGCGCCGCGCTGGAATTGGAAGAACTGGGCCTGGTATTGAATTACAACGCCTACGGCGAAACCGTGGACGACTTGCATATCGCGCCGGACGCGCTGTACCAGGCCCTCCATGCCTATCGCGCGCCGCACGACTTCATCCATGCCGCGCCCGAATATGCTCGCCTGATCGACGGCTATCGCCGTGACATCGCGCACATGGAAAGCTTGACGCCGCAATGGCAATCGGCTTGCGGCGCGGTGTATCTGCTGCCGGGGGCGCCGTGGGCGCGCCGCATTTCCGGGGTGTTTGCCAATCGCCTGATTTGCCCGGAGCGGGCTGCCTCCTACGCGGTGCTGACGGAAAACGCCGACGGCAGTTATGTTGTCAGCGTGCGCTCGGGGGCGCCGGCGCTGCGCGCGGCCAGCGCCTTGTGCGAGCGCTTTCCCGGCGGTGGCGGGCGCAAGGCGGCGGCCGGCATCAACCGCTTGCCGGCGCAAGAACTGGACCGCTTCGTGCAAGCGTTTTCCGAATATTTCGCGGTCGACGCCATGCCGACCGCGCGCGCCGGCCAGCACGGCTAGCTTGTAACAAGAGCAAGGCATTTCGTCTCATCACCAGGAGTACAGTATGAATACAAGCGAAAACCAGGCGCTCGGCGGCGTTGCCCTCGGCCGGCCCCGGCCGGTATTGATGATACCGCTGCGCCGCTGCGGCAGCCACGCGCTGCGCCTGCGGCTCAATTTCAATCCGCAGTTTTATTCGCCCTACCCGCTGCACATCGTCGACTTCATGCCGATGGTGCCGCTGTATGGCGACTTGTCCGACGACCGCGCCTATTTCCGCATGGTGGTCGACGTGGTCGGCCTGCAGGCGGCCGGCATGGTCAAGTGGAGCGGCGTGGTATTCGACCCGAGCGAGATCTTCGAATCGATTTGCCGCGAGCCGCGCAGCGTGCACCGGGTGGTCTGGGAAATGTTGCTGCGCGCCGGCGAGCGGCACCACGCCGGAGTGGTGATGGACAAGTCGCTCGACAGCGTGCATTACGCGCCCGAGTTGATGGCCTTGTTTCCGGACATGCTATTTCTGAACGTGGTGCGCGACCCGCGCGCCCAGGTGGCGTCGATGAACCGCGCCATCATCCACGACTTTGACACCACCCTCAACGCCAAGGCCTGGGTCGATGCGCACCGGGTCGCGCTGGCGCTGGTGGAGCGTTATCCGGCGCGCGTGCTGACCATCCGCTACGAGGATTTCCTGGCCAATCAAGCCGACACGCTGCGCCTGGTGTGTGACTTTTTCGGGATCGATTTTTTGCCGGAAATGCTGGACGTCACGCATTCGGCCGAGGCGCACCGGATCGCGCAAATGTCGGCGCTGTGGGCCTCGAATTGTTTCGCGCCCATCGTCGCCAATGTCGACAAGTTCAAGCAGCAATTGAGCATGGCCGAAATTGAAATCATCGAAACCCAGGCCAAGGATTTCATGCTTCGGTATAACTATGAATTGATGACGGCTGCGCAAGCGGACCTGGCCGACGCGGTCATGCCGGCCGCGCGGCTGCGCTCGGACGCGGGCAAGCAGGACGCCTGGCGCGAGCTCGAGAAAAACCATTTCCGCGACTATGTCTTGCGCCGTTTTCGGGCTGATTATCTGGCCAAGGTCAGAAGCCGGCTGGAGCAGGGTGGGGCACCGGCGCCGGCGGCAAGCGCGCTGGCGGCCTGAACGGCGGCCAGGCGATGGACGGCACTTGCGCGCTGGCGATCCTTAACAATTGTTGGGCGCCGCGCCAAGGCCGGCATTGCCGGCGCCAAAAGACCAGTCTTCGCTGCCGGTGGTGTGGATGATCACCATCACGTCTTCGGGCCGCAACCCCGGCGTCGCCCCCAGCAAGGCCACCAGTCTTTGGTAAAACGCTTGCTTGGTGGCTGCGCTGCGGACGCGCCCTGCGGTGACGCTGATGAGCACGTAATCATCCGAGCGCGGCCCGCCCATATAGTGACGGTCGAACAAGAGTTCATGCGCCTGGTACTGATCAATGACTTGAAAACGGTCATTGGCCGGCACTTCAAAAGTGTCCACCAGCGCCTGGTGGACACGCTCGGAGAGGGCGCGCAAATAGTCGGGCGATTTGCCCTCGATTAAGGCGATGCGGATAAATGGCATGCTCAGTATTCCTTCATGGTGATTGAAAATCAAGCTTGAATGGCGCTGGCCTTGAGCGCGCCGAGGGCTGAAGCGGCGCACGGCCAGCCCGCATAGAAGGCCAGATGGGTGACCAATTCCGCCAACTCATCGCCGCTGAACCCGTGCTCGATGGCGCGCGTCAAGTGGAAAGGCAGTTGCTCGGCGCGGTTCATGGCGACCAGGGCCGCCACCGTGGCGATGCTGCGCTCGCGCTTGGACAAGCCTGGACGCTCCCAGATATCGCCAAACAGTACTTGCTCGGTCAGCTCGGCCAATTTAGGGGCGATGACGCCCATCGCTTGCCGGCCGGCGGCCAATTCTTGATTCATGGGGGATGCTCCCGAAAAGACTAGTCGTGATTGACAAGGCCAGCATAGCGCCTTATCTTGATCCATAAAATCAGGAAATTTGATATCAATGATCCACAATAACAGGACGATTATGCGCAGGATGACTTTTGACCTCGACGTATTGCGCAGCTTTGTCACGGGCATCGAGCTGGGCAGCTTTGCCAAGGCGGCCGACCGGCTGGGCCGCTCCACCTCGGCCGTCAGCGCCCAACTGAAAAAGCTGGAAGAGCAAATCGGCGTGCCGGTCTTGCGCAAGACGGGGCGCGGCATGTCGCCGACTGCGGCGGGCGAAACCTTGCTCGCTTACGCCCGCCGCCTGCTGGAATTAAATGATGAAGCGGCCGGCGCCGTGCGCGGGGTCGAGCTGGAAGGCGCCATCCGCCTGGGCATGCAGGAAGATTTCGGCGAAGGCGTGCTGACCAACATTCTGGGGCGCTTCGCGCGCGCCCATCCGAAGGTCAGGATCGAGGCGCGCGTGGCCCGCCATCTCGACTTGCACGAGCATTTGGCGGCTGGCCGGCTCGACCTCGCGCTGACCTGGGATGCCGGCATATCCACGCCCCATTCGGAAGCCCTGCGCCCGCTCCCGATGCGCTGGATAGGCGCGCGCGACGCGGCGCCGCCCGAGGACCCCCTGCCGCTGGTCGTCTTCGAGATGCCTTGCCTGATGCGCTCGGTCGCCACCACGGCGCTGGACCGGGCCGGCTTGCCGTGGCGCCTGGCCTTTTCCAGTGCCAGCTTGAGCGGCGTCTGGGCTGCGGTGGCGGCCGGCCTGGGCGTGACCGTGCGCACCGAGCTGGGATTGCCGCCCCATTTGCGCGTACTCGATGGCATGCCGGCGCTGCCGATGGTGGGCTTGAGCTTGCACCGCGCCATGGCCAAGCCAGGCGGCGCCACCGAACGGCTGCGCAATATCATCCTGCAAACCTTGGAGCTGGAGCAATACCGCTCTTGCGCCAGCGTCGCCCCATCCGCGCAACGCAACAGGCATGCACACAATAGTTGAAAACGGCGCCTTGCGCGCGTAGTATTGATCGAGCGCAATACGCTGGCATGCCTGCCGTGGCAAGCCCGTTCTCTGGTTTTGCTCAATTGAAAGGCTGTGGCAATGACACTCAAACCCCGCAATCCGGTTGCGTATTCCCCTGCGGCCTTGGCCATGTGCGCGCTGGCGCTGGCCGCTTGCGGCGGTGGCGGCGGTGCGGGCACGGGCACAGGCGGGCCGGTTTCGACGCTGCCCACGCCGGCCACCCAGGCCGTGCCGGTGACGGTGATCGACGGCGCCATCAAGGACGCCACCGTGTGCCTGGACAAGAACGGCAACGGAGTGTGCGATACGGGCGAGCCGCAGGGTAGCAGCGATGCGGCGGGCAAGGTCACGCTGACGGTCGACGATGCCGACGTCGGCAAATTCGCCGTCATCGCCATGGTCGGCGCCGACGCCATCGACGCCGCTAGCGGGGTGGTGGGTATCCCCTTTGTCCTGAAGGCGCCGGCCGACCAGGTCGCCGTACTCAGTCCCTTGACGACCCTGGTGCAAGCGCAGATCGACAGTTCCGGCGGCAGCACCGCGCAAGCCCTCGCTTTCGTGCAAGCCCAGACCGGCCTGGCCATGTCGTTGCTTGCCGACTATACGCTAGCCGGGGCCGGGGCCGGGACCGGGGCCGGCAATGCCGACGCGCTCCTGGCCGCCACCTTGGCGCGCTTGATCGTGGTCACGACGCAGCAGCAAGCGAACGTCGTGGCGGCCGCGCTGGGGCAGAAAGACAGCAGCGGCGCCACCATCGGCAAGGCCGACCTCGACCAGGCCATCAACCGCGCCTTGCTGGGCGCCTTGCCCGCCCTGGCGGCGGCCGCCGCCGACGCCAGTGTGGCTGTAGCGGGTGGCGCCAGGGAAGCGGCCATCGCGGCCCTGGCCAAGAGCATCGTGCAAACTAGCGGTCTCGACATGGACAGCGTGACGGCCCTGGTCGGCATCGCCAAACTGCCGCCAGACGCGGCGGGCGCGCCGGCCGCCTTCGCCAATCTGCGCATGCTGAGTTTTATCGATGCGAACAATTGGTCCTACCGGGCGATGGAAGGCACGGTCGCCGACGCCACGCCCAATGGCGCCGGCATGCGCCATTATTACGAACTGCACCAGCAAAGCGTGGCCGGGGTCGTCACCACTTGGGGCTTGAACGGCAGTCCGGAGCGGCAGGGCGATTTGCACTGGAATGGCGCGACCTGGACCGGCTGTCCCCTGGGTTTTCGCAGCGCCCAGACGGCGCGCGATGTGAAGGGTTTCACTGCCTACAATGATTGCGATGGCTTGGAATTGGGCGTCAGCCAGCGCAGCAGCGCCGACCTGGGCGGCCAGAGCCTGCTATTGACGGCTGCCCTGATCCGCAAGTTTCCCGATGGCGATGGCAACGTCAAGTATGCGAACTGGGGGCCGAGCAATTTGAGCGTGCTCGGCACGACCACCTTTCCCGACGGCGCCACGGTCTATTATCAAAGCAATCAAGTCTTGGCTAGCGCCTATTCTTACGACGTTACCAATAAAGTGTCGGTCTTCAGCGAAGCGGTCGCGGCCGGCGGCAGCGATGCGACGGTGCCGCCGTCCGCATGCGTCGGTGTGACGCCGGCCAACGCGGCCAGTTTGCAAACCCTGGCGCCGACGCTGGAACTGGTGGTGGCCCGCAATCCCGGCAAGGCTTGCCTGTTCAAACAGGGCAGCGATAGCGATGGCAACGCCTCGCTGCCACTCAATGAAGCGTGGGGCAATAGCACCATCGGCCTGGGCGCGCTGCCGGACACGGGGACGGCGCCGACGCCGTATTATTCAGGCACGGCGATCCTGCGGGTCGGGTTTGACGCGAGCGGCAATGGCTTGACCTTTTACCGTTGCCTGGATCGCAAGCTGATGAGTTCGGCGCGCAATTGCGGCGCCATCGGCAGCGGCACTTACAGCATCAAGGCGGTCGGCGACGCGCGCGTGTTGACGATGAGTAATCCGCCCCTGCTGGCGCAGCAACTCGGCTATACGCGCATTCTGGTCGAGCGTGGCGGCGCCGTGTATTACGGCAGTCAAGGCCAAATGGGCGGCATCAAGCGCACGGTGCGGCTCAATTTGACGGCGGCCAATGCCTTCCTGAGCCGGCTTGGTATTCCGCTCATCGCGCCGAACTGAGGCCGGCGGCGCGCAAGGCCTGTTCCGGTAGCGCAAATTCCTGAGCGTTGCTGGAAACGCGGGCATATCCGTAGAGCGCCATGGATGGGCTTGTCTCGGTAGACTGTCGATCATCCGACAATGGCATACCGAAAATGTCAAAACAACTCTATTGATATGAAAATATCATTTTGCTCAGACGCCCCATTTGAGTAGACTGATACGCTGCACTCGTGGCATCAAGGTCGGCAATCTACCCGATGCAGTCAGTTCTAATTAAGACACATATAATTACCGAAAAAACATCGCGGCAAGCTATCCATTGGCAATCAACGTCACGACGAGGAATACATCATGGAATCGCGAAATTCGCTACGCATTCTTCATTTGTCGGACCTGCACATTGGCAAGGAATCATCCTCTGATTGGCGCATGCAACTGGTGCTGGGGAATGAGTGGAAGAAGAACTTGAAAGAGATTGCTGCGGATGGTCCGATCGATCTGGTCTGCTTCACTGGCGATCTGGCACAGTCGGGAAAGCCAGCGCAGTACGTGGAAGTGGGGGTATTTGTCAATGAGCTGCTGGAAACACTGAAAGTGCCTCGAAATCGCTTCTTTTGCGTTCCCGGCAATCATGATGTCGATCAAAAGGTGAACCCTAGCGCGTGGAAAGAGTTGCGGACGGGAGCCTTCGACATCGACCGGACGGTGTTTTCACGCTGGATCGCTGGCGGCGACGGAAAGCCGCCGCGCGGCTTCAAAGATGCATGGCGCGGCAAAGTACTGGAGCGGCAAGCCGCTTATCGGCAGTGGCTGGCGTCGATGGGCCTGCATGCCATGCTTCCAGGTGGCGCGCATCCACGGCTCGGTTATCGTGTTTCGCTCGACCTTGGATTGGACGCCCCATTGCACATCGTAGGGCTGGACAGTGCCTGGCTGGCGGGCGATGACAACGATGCGGGCAAGCTGCGTCTGACCGATGAACAGCTTGGCCGCTTGCTAACTGACCAAGGCGCAGCACTGCAAGGCTGGTCGATCGCGCTGATACATCATCCTTTGACGGATTTGGCCGACGGATCTGAAGTAATAGGGTTGCTCAGCAAGTTTGGCGTGAGCCTTGTGCTGCATGGCCATCTGCACGATTCTGCAATCGCCCGTTGGACCACGCCTTCCGCCAGATTGCACATTTCAGCGGCCGGTTGCCTGTATGAAGATAACCGCTATCCAAACAGCATGCACGTGCTCGATGTTTATTTGCCAACTGGCAAGTTGATTGAACCACGGCAGCTCTGGGCACGTACATGGTCTGGCCGCGGGCACTGGCACAACGACGACAGCCTTTACCCAGGCAGTGTTAATGGGAAACTCGCGCTGCTCGCGCAAGCAGAACCGGCAATACCATTCATTCCGGGCCAGTTCATCGGTCGTGAGAAAGAACTCGATGAAATCTGCAATGCGCTGCTGCCAAAGGCTGGAATCCCGAACAAGCCCACCGCGCTGTGCTGTGTGCTTGAAGGCATGGCCGGTGTGGGCAAGACGCGGCTTGCGGAGCATTTTGTGCAGCATCACTGGATGCCAGCACTGGGCGTAAACGACGACGCCGATCCCGCCGACCATTATCTGCGGCTGGTCCTCGATCCACAGGCGCCCGAACCACCCACGGCGCACAGCCTGGGGCAGCAGTTGGCAGACCGGCTGCGCAGCACGGGAGAATCGCACAGTTTGTGGTCGAGATTGCAGATGGCCTTGCAATCTGGTCCGCATCGTCATCCGCAACTCGTCCTGATCGAAAACGTGGATACCGATGTGCAGGCAAAAGCGGTTGGTGAACTGGTCAACCGCCTTCCCGGTTGCCCGATACTGCTCACTGCGCGTTACCGGAAACTGGGAGACCCAAGCTGGGGGCGCGTGAAAGTCCCTGAAATGTCGGAGAAGGAGGCGCGGACACTATTGCTGTCCGAAGTCGATATGGAGGGGCATCCACTGAGCGATGCCGAAGCGGATGAACTTGCTTTTCAGCTTGGCTATTTGCCCCTGGCCTTGCACATCGCGGCCAGCCACCTGAGCCTGGGTTTGACGCCCAAGGCTTTTCTCAGGGAGCTGCGCGCAGTCGGCCTGGTAATGGAGCCGGCACAGCCCGGCGATCCCCGCTTGACGGCAGATCGAGCCCGGGCGATTATTCATTCTTCGTTCGAGCTTTCCTGGCGCCACTGGTGCATGCAAAACGGCGCAAGCACAGCGTGGCAACAGGCACTTGTCGCTCTGGCGCATGGACCCGCCGACAGCATCGGTCTGTCTTTGGCTGCGGCGATCACGGCAATTGACGAAGACGTGTATCCGAGCTTTGTAACGGCGGCGGCGCGACTGAGCCTGCTGGAGTACGTGCCCATGGATCAAAAGACCCAGTTACACCCGCTAATCGCTGAATTCCTGAGAACAAAACCGGAACCCGATGCCGCTGTAGTGTTGCGTCGTATGAGTTCCTGGTTCATGCGCAGGTTGCCAAAGACTGACGATGAGGCTCAGAAGCAGGGCTGGAGAGAAATTTGGGCAGAGTCCGTGTCGTTGGTGCATTGGCTGAGTCGATTGGCACCACAAGAGGCGCTTGAGGTCGAACACGCCGGCGAAGCCTGTGCACTCCAGTTGGGTCCCTATGCTGCGTGGCAAGACTTCTACGAACACCTGATTCGGGCCAACGATCAACCGCAGCACTTGAGTCATCGTTGGTGGGCACTCGGTGAGCTTGCCAGACGTTCAGGTAATTATGAACATGCTCTCAGCGCGGCAAAATCCAAGATGAATCTCGACCGCGAACAAGGGAACGAGCACGGTTCGGCCATCGCGCAAGGCCAGATCGCCGACATCTTGGAGGCGCGGGGCGAACTCGACGAGGCGCTGCGCATCCGCCGCGAGGAAGAGCTGCCGGTCTATGACAGACTGGACGATGTGCGCTCGCGCGCCGTCACCATGGGCCAGATCGCCGACATCTTGGAGGCGCGGGGCGAACTTGACGAGGCGCTGCGCATCCGCCGCGAGGAAGCGCTGCCGGTCTATGACAGGCTGGGCGATGTGCGCTCGCGCGCCGTCATCATGGGCAAGGTCGCCGACATCCTGCAGGCGCGGGGCGAACTCGACGAGGCGCTGCGCATCCGCCGCGAGGAACAGCTGCCGGTCTATGACAGGCTGGGCGATGTGCGCTCGCGCGCCGTCACTCTCGGTCAGATCGCCGACATCCTGCAGACGCGGGGCGAACTCGACGAGGCGCTGCGCATCCGCCGCGAGGAAGAGCTGCCGGTCTATGGCAGGCTGGGCGATGTGCGCTCGCGCGCCGTCACCATGGGCAAGGTCGCCGACATCCTGCAGATGCGGGGCGAACTCGACGAGGCGCTGCGCATCCGCCGCGAGGAAGCGCTGCCGGTCTATGACAGGCTGGGCGATGTGCGCGAGCGCGCCGTCGCCATGGGCAAGATCGCCGACATCCTGGAGACGCGGGGCGAACTCGACGAGGCGCTGCGCATCCGCCGCGAGGAACAACTGCCGGTCTATGACAGGCTGGGCGATGTGCGCTCGCTGCTGGTGGCACGGGCAAACATGGCGCAAGCTCTGATGAAACGTGCTGCACCCGGCGATAAAGATGAAGCCAGGAGGCTGCTGGAAATGGCCTTGATCGCCGCTAAAAACATGCGATTGCCAGAAGTATCTGTCATCGAGGAATTGCTAAAAAGACATTTCATATAGACTTTACGGCCATGTCCCAAGATGCTCCAATCTGCTTTCGGTGGCTGGAAGCGCTCTACCAGATCGGCCGATATCGTCGAGTCGGTGCGGTCGCGCCAGATCGAGGACCTGGAGCCTGCGCTGACACGCAACGGCCACCGGCTGACAGACCTGGTGGACCTGTTCGGCGCCAAACCGGCCGAACTCAAGGCGCTGTTCGGCAATACGCTGGATTCGACCAGGGCGGCGAAGCTGCGCGACAAAATGCTGCGAGCCGGCGCGGACGAATGCACGCGCATTTGCAGCCTCCAGTTTTTGACGAAACCGCTCACGGATCATGAGCCATGCAGCGCAATTGGCTGTCGAGTTGCTGCGCCGCCATACCCCATTCTCTGTGAAATCCGCTCTGCGGCAAGCTTCAATTGGGTGGCGGCCGCGCCATCCCAGTCGGCGTCCAACGTTCCCATCGGCCCGATCACGGTGACGGCCAGGCTGATATTGCCGGCATGGTCGAATACCGGGGCGCTGATGGTGTTGATGCCGGCGGTCGGGTCGCCCACGGTGCGCGCCATGCCGCGTTGCCGCACTTCGGCCAGCAGGATGGCGAAGTCCGCCTTGCCGGGGCCGGCCACGGCGTCGTCGCCCAGTTCGCGCGCGCTCAATTTTTCCACTTGCGCGGCCGGCAAATAGGCCGAGAATACCCGCCCGGTGGCCGTGTTCAGGATCGACATCACGGTGCCGGTGCGCATTTTGACGTGGATCGGCTGGCGCGACTCGTTTAAGTGGACGATGGTGGGGCCGGCGTTGCCCAGTACGGCCAGGCCGACCGTGTGGCCGATCCGCTCGCACAGCGCCGCCGTTTCCGGCAGCGCGAGCTTGACCGGGTCCAGCAATTGCAGGCTGATCAAGCCCATCTGCAAGGCGAAGCGCCCCAGTTCGTAGCGGCCCGACAGCGGGTCTTGCTGGATCAAGCCGATATTGCCGAAGCTGACCAGGTAGGGGTGGGCCTTGGCCGATGTCATGCCAGCCTTGTGGGCCAGGTCGCGCAGCAGCATCGGCGCGCCTTCGCTGACGAGCGCTTCCAGCAACTGGCCGCCAACTTCCACCGACTGGATACCGCGGCGTTCTTTTTTCATGCACTTCCTTGATGGTTTTTCTGTGCCATACCGCCATGGTGGCGATTTTCCCCTTGCGGGAAAAAGAATAATATTCGGCATTGACATATGCATTCAACTATAACAAAATTTAGCGTTATGCAATACCTCGCCGTGGCTGGGCGGCGGCGCGCCGTTTCACTGAAAAGGAATCGTCATGACTCAATTCGCCTCGCAGGGCGACCTGGAACAGAAAAAAACCAGTTTCATCAAGCTCTCCGAGAATGCCTACGCCTACACGGCCGAGGGCGACCCGAATTCCGGCGTGATCATCGGCGACGATGGCGTGATGGTGATCGACACCACCGCCACGCCCATCATGGCGCAGGCGCTGATCGGGCATATCCGCTCGGTCACCGATTTGCCGATCAAATACGTGGTGCTGTCGCATTACCACGCGGTGCGGGTGCTGGGCGCCTCGGCCTATTTTGCCGAAGGCGCCCAGCAAATCATCGCCTCGCGCGGCACCTACGAGATGATCGTCGAGCGCGGCGAGCAAGACATGCAATCCGAGATCGAGCGCTTCCCGCGCCTGTTTTCCGGTGTCGAATCGGTGCCCGGCCTGACCTGGCCGAGCATGGTCTTCGAGAAGGAAATGACGATCTTCATGGGCCAGCTGGAAGTGCGGCTGATGCAGATCGGCATGGGCCACACCAAGGGCGACACCATTGCCTGGATTCCGGCGCAGAAAATCTGCTTCTCGGGCGACCTGGTCGAGTACGAGGCGGCCGCCTACACCGGCGACGCCCAGCTCGAAGAGTGGCCGGCCACGCTGGAAGCGCTGCGCGCCTTGGGCGCCGAACAATTGGTACCCGGTCGCGGCCCGGCCTTGACCACGCCCGAGCGCGTCAACGCCGGCATCGATTACACCCGGGATTTCGTCACCACCTTGCTTGACTGCGCGCGCCAGGCGGTGGCCGCCGGCGCCACGTTGAAACAGGCAATGGCCATGGCGCGCGCCCGGATGGACCAGCGCTTCGGCCACGTCTTCATCTACGAGCATTGCCTGCCGTTCGACGTCGCCCGCGCCGTCGACGAGGCGAGCGGCATCAAGCATCCACGCATCTGGAGCGCCGCGCGCGACCGCGAAATGTGGCACGCGCTGCAAGACTAAGGCGAGCAATGGGAACGCATAGGGAACACGATTATCAGCGCACCGCGTACCCATACCGGCGCTCGCCCGACGAAGATGCAGATCCGGCCGCGCCGGCGCGCCATCCGGTCGTCATCGTCGGTGCCGGTCCGGTGGGGCTGGCAAGCGCGATCGACCTGGCCCAGCGCGGCGTGTCGGTGCTGCTGCTGGACGACGATTGCCGCCTGGCGAGCGGCTCGCGGGCGATCTGTTTCGCCCAGCGCACGCTGGAGATTTTCGACCGGCTCGGCTGCGGCGAGGCGATCGTGCAAAAAGGCGTGTCCTGGAATGTCGGTAAGGTGTTTTATGGCGACGACATGGTGTACAGCTTCGACTTGCTGCCGCAAGCGGGGCACCGCCGGCCCGCCTTCGTCAATTTGCAGCAGTATTATGTGGAAGGCTATTTGCTCGAGCGCGCGCTGGCTTTGCCGAACCTCGCGCTGCGCTGGATGAACCAGGTGGTCGGCCTGGTCCAGCATCCCGGCCACGTCGAATTGACGGTGGCCACGCCGGGCGGCAGCCACACCTTGCTGGCCGATTATGTGGTGGCAGCCGACGGCGCCCACAGCGCCGTGCGCGCCTTGTGCGGGCTGGAAAGCCGGGGCCGGACCTTCCAGGACCGCTTCCTGATCGCCGACGTCAAGATGAAAGCCGCCTTCCCCAGCGAGCGCTGGTTCTGGTTCGACCCGCCATTTCACCGCAATCAGTCAGTGCTGCTGCACCGCCAGCCGGACAATTTGTGGCGGGTCGATTTCCAGCTCGGCTGGGAGGCCGATCCGGTGGCCGAAAAGCGGCCCGAAAACGTGATCCGACGCCTCAAGGCGCTGCTGGGCGAGGACGCCGAATTCGAACTGGAGTGGGTCAGCGTCTACACTTTTTCATGCCAGCGGATGGACAAGTTCCGCCATGGCCGCGTGTTGTTTGGCGGCGACGCGGCGCACCAGGTATCGCCGTTCGGCGCGCGCGGCGCCAATAGCGGCGTGCAAGACGCCGACAATCTGGGCTGGAAGCTGCAATTGGTGGTCGACTGCAAGGCGCCCGAGGCGCTGCTCGACAGCTACGCCGACGAGCGCGAATACGCGGCCGACGAAAATCTGCAGCATTCCGCGCGCGCGACCGACTTCATCACGCCCAAGAGCGCGGTGAGCCGCACCTTCCGCGATGCCGCGCTGCGCCTGTCCAAGCACTACGCATTCGCGCGCGCCCTGGTCAACAGCGGGCGCCTGTCGCAGCCCACGACGCTGCGCGCGAGCGCGCTCAACACGCCTGACCGCGACCGCTTCAAGGGCGCCATGGTGCCCGGCGCGGCAATCGAGGATGCCCCGGTTTGCCGGAACGGCGCGCCGCACTGGTTTGGCGCCTGCGTCGGCCAGCAATTCACCGGCGTGTATTTTTATGACACGATCCAGTGTACCGGCGCCTTGCTGGCCGAGCTGCTGTCGCTGGAGCGGGACGCCATCGGCATCCGGGCGCTGCTGGTGCTGGCCCCCGGCGTCGCCGCGCCGCCGCAAGACGGCGTCGCCGCGCCGCCGCAAGACGGCATCGCCATCGTCAGCGATGTGGAAGGCTTGCTGGCGCAGCGCTACGACGCGCGGCCCGGCACGTACTATTTGCTGCGCCCGGACCAGCATGTGTGCGCGCGCTGGCGCAACTTCGACCCGGCGCTGGCGCGCGAAGCGCTGTTGCGTGCGACCGCGCAAGCCATTCCCGAGAGCGCACCATGAATAGCCTGAATACCTTGCCCAATCTGGCGCAAGCGGACGAATTTTATGCGCAGCTGATCGAGATGCACCGCGACTTCACGCCGGCCCAGAGCGAGGCTGCCAACGCCACGCTGATACTACTGTTGGCCAACCATATCGGCGAACTCGGCGTGTTGCAAGAGGCGCTGGAAATTGCCAGCGCCGACGCTTGCCGCCAAGCTTGACTACTCACATCAAGGAAAACCATGCACCATGTTCCCGAGGCGCCGGATGGCGGCCCGCAGCACCGATTGACTTACCAGAGCGGTTTCGGCAATGAATTTGCCACCGAAGCCTTGCCGGGGGCGCTGCCGGAACACCAGAATTCGCCGCAAAAAGCGCCCTACGGCTTGTACGCGGAACAATTGTCGGGCACCGCGTTCACGGCGCCGCGCGGCGCCAACCGGCGTTCCTGGTTATACCGCATCCGTCCCGCCGCCGCGCACCAGCCCTTCGAGCGGATCGGCAATGGCCGTTTGCTGAGCCGCTTCGGCGACGCGCCGACCACGCCTAACCAGTTGCGCTGGAATCCCGCGCCGGCGCCGCTGGAATCGACCGACTTCATCGACGGCATCACCACCATGGCCGGCACCGGCGACCCGGCCGCGCAAAGCGGTTGCGGCGTGCATTTGTACGCGGCCAACCGCTCCATGCAAGACCGTTTCTTTTACAATGCCGACGGCGAAATGCTGATCGTGCCGCAGCAGGGCCGGCTGCGTTTTTACACCGAGCTGGGGGTGATCGAGGCGGAGCCGCAGGAAATCGTCGTGATCCCGCGCGGCCTGCGTTTTTCCGTCGAACTGCTCGACGCCACCGCGCACGGCTATATCTGCGAAAACTATGGCGCCTTCCTGCGCCTGCCGGACTTGGGCGTGATCGGCTCGAACGGCCTGGCCAATCCGCGCGACTTCCTCACCCCGCACGCCTGGTATGAGCAGCGCGAGGGCGACTTCACGCTGTGCGCAAAATTCATGGGCAATCTGTGGGCCGCCAAAATCGACCATTCGCCGCTTGACGTGGTGGCGTGGCACGGCAATTACGCGCCGTATAAATACGATTTGCGGCGTTTTAACGCGATCGGCTCGATCAGCTACGACCATCCGGACCCGTCGATTTTCCTGGTGCTGCAGGCGCCGAGCGACACGGCCGGCGTCGATACGCTGGACTTCGTGATCTTCCCGCCGCGCTGGCTGGTGGCGCAAGACACTTTCCGCCCACCCTGGTTCCACCGCAATGTGGCCAGCGAATTCATGGGCCTGATCCACGGCGCCTACGACGCCAAGGCCGAAGGTTTCTTGCCGGGCGGCGCCAGTCTGCACAATTGCATGAGCGGGCACGGGCCGGACGCCGGCACCTTCGACAAGGCCAGCGCGGCCGACACCAGCCTGCCGCAGAAGCTCAGCGACACCATGGCTTTCATGTTCGAGACGCGCTGCGTGCTGCACCCGACCGAGTACGCCATGCAAAACGCGACCCTGCAGGCGAATTATTATGAGTGCTGGCAAGGCTTGCGGCCGAATTTCGATCCCGACAAGCGCTAGGGAGGCCCGAACGGGGGGCGTTCGGCATCGGCGACAGCTATGCGATGGCATGCGCGGCGGTCGATGCCTGGTCCGTGCGGGGCGGTTCGGCGCCGATCCGGCCCAGCAGGAATTCGACAAAGGCGGCCGTCTTCATGGGCAGGAAATCGCGGGCCGGATAGACCGCGTAAATCGGCGCGCCGGGCGGCAGTGCGCAATCGGCCAGCACTTCCACCAGTTCGCCGCGCGCCAGTTCTTCCCTCACCAGCGTTTTCGGAATGCGCAAGATGCCGACCCCGGCCGCCGCCGCCGTCACCAGCGCGCCGCCATCGTTGATATGCAGCGGCCCGTCTACCGGCACCGTGTAGGGGCCGTCGGCGCCGATGAAGATCCACTGGTCGGCCACATAGTCGCCATTGGCGTAGATCAGGCAGGCGTGATTGCGCAACTCTTGCGCCGTGCGCGGCGTGCCGGCGCGCGCCAAGTACGATGGCGCGGCCACGATGGTGCTCGGATTGTCGGCCAGCTTGCGCGCGATCAGCGAGGAGTCGGCCAGCGGCGCGGCGCGGATCGCCACATCGACCTGCTGCGCGATCAAGTCGACCAGGTTTTCTTCAAACCGCAGCGCCACCTTCACTTGCGGATACAGGGCGGTGAATTCGGCCAGCAGCGGCACCATCTGGCGCCGTCCCGCCATGGCGCAGGAAACCCGCAGCACGCCGCGCACTTGTTGCTGGAATTGGTCGGTCACATGGTCGATATTGTCGAGCGCGCGGCCGATCTGGCGCGCTTCGCGCAGCACCAGTTCGCCGATCTCGGTCAGCGCCAGGCGCCGCGTCGAGCGCTGGATCAGGCGCGCGCCCAAATCTTGTTCGAGGCGAGCCAGCTGGCGCGACACCACCGATTTGCCGCAGCGCAGCTGGACGGCGGCGGCGCTGATGCTGCCGGCCTGGACAATGGTGGCGAAGACCGCCAGGTGTTGTGGATTAAGCATGACTTTCCTTGATTATCGCCATTAGGACAACAATGTAGTGCTGCATTGAATACTTATCGGGCAATAAGATGCATTCTATACTGGCTCTCATCGACAATCACCCCATGGAGAAAAATATGCCTACCGTCAATCACCAATTCCAGTTGGCACAGCGTCCCGTCGGCGCTGTCAAGCGCGCCGATTTCAATTATGTTGAAGCTAAGCTGGCCGAGCCGGCCGACGGCCAGTTGCAAGTCAAGATTTTGTATGTGTCGCTCGATCCGGCCATGCGCGGCTGGATGAACGAGAGCAAGGAATCGTATATGCCGCCGGTCGCCATCGGCGAAGTGATGCGAGCCATTGCGGTGGGGCGCGTGACGGCGTCAAAAAATCCGGCGTTCGCGGTGGGCCAGCATGTCAGCGGCTTGCTCGGTGTGCAAGAATATGCGATTTCCGATGGCAAGGGCTTGAACAAGGTCGACCCGGCGCTGGCGCCGCTGCCGCTGTATCTGGGCGCGCTGGGCATGCCGGGCTTGACCGCGTATTTCGGCTTGCTCGACGTCGGCCAGCCGAAGGCCGGCGACACCGTGGTGGTGTCGGGCGCGGCCGGCGCGGTCGGTACCCTGGTCGGGCAGATTGCCAAGATCAAGGGCGCGCGCGTGGTCGGCATCGCCGGTGGCGCCGACAAATGCCGCTATCTGGTCGAGGTGCTCGGCTTCGACGCGGCCATCGATTACAAGAATGAAGATGTGAGCGCGGCCTTGCTGCGCCATTGCCCACAAGGCGCCGATGTGTTTTTCGATAATGTCGGCGGCGAGATCCTCGATGCCGTCCTGGGGCGGCTGGCGCCAGGCGCGCGCGTCGTCATTTGCGGCGCCATCTCGCAATACAATAGCACCGGCCCGGTCAAGGGTCCGGCCAATTACCTGCAATTGCTGGTCAAGCGCGCCAGCATGAAAGGCGTGATGGTGGCCGATTATTATCCGCGCGCGCTGGAAGCGATCAAGGACATGGGCGGCTGGATCGCGGCTGGACGTTTGATAACGCGGGAAGATATCGTCGACGGTCTGGAAACCTTTCCGGAAACCTTGCAACGCCTGTTCAGCGGCGCCAACAATGGCAAGCTGGTGCTGCGGCTAGCCGCCGCGTAAGCCCATATTGCGCCATAAAGCGCGCCGCGTCCCGGTGCGCGCTTTCAGACCTGTTCGCATGGTGAATATTCAACGTTTATTTATCTTTAAGTTCGTTGGTAATGATAAACTTGCTCCCCGCAGGTGTGGATGGTTTTACAAGGATTCAATCCCACCCGCAACCAAGAGCGATATGAAGAAATTAAACATTGACTTAGGATGAGTTGAATCATGAATATGTTCCCAGCGTGTACGAATCTGTTAATCGGCGCTTCGTTTTGCCTGCTTGCCGCTTGTGCCAGCGAATCCCCGGCGCCCATGGCAGCAAGCAGCGCTCCCGCCGGCACCACGGTGGCGGCGGCCGCGCCTTGCGAGCAGCCTGACGTCACCACCGGGACCAGCATCAAGCGTCGCGATTGCAAATCCTCGTCCGGCGCCATCAGCATGGATGCCAGCGCGCTGGGCGCCTCGATGAAATCGATGCCGCAAATGGACGCCAAGGGCCGCTAAGACGATTGCCGCTCCGGCCGGGACGCTTGTGCTGCGCGGCCGTCCCGGCCGGTGTTCTTGAACGTCGCCGCCCGGATGCGTGGTGCCGCCCAGGCGATGATGCCGGCCGCCGCGCCGGCCAGCAGATGCTTCAAGGTATGGCCGCTGACGACAGCGAGCGCCGCGAATATGCCATGGTCCGCCACTTCGCACAGCTTGGCCAGCAGGTACAGGGTCAGCGCCGCGCCATAGGCCAGGCGCTCGCGGCGCGGCCGGCCATGCCGCCACTGCAGCAGTGGAATCAATACAATGGGGGCTAATTGCAGCAATAGATACGGCCGCAAGTCGCCCGCTCCGTTCAAGTCGGTATAGCGCCACCAGGCGACGCTGGCCACAGCTGCGCCCGCCAGCGCGGCTGGCAGTTTGCGGCTGGCGCCTGCCGTCTCGCGCCAGACGGCGGCGAGCAAGGCGGCGCAAGCGAGCGCGATCGGCAAGCGGTCCCAGACCAGGCGCGCGTTGTCTGGCGCCAGGTGATACCAGGCGGAACCGAAGGCGGTCAGCAAGATGGCGGCAAAAAACAGGGCGTGGCTGGCGCGCGCCTGACGCAGGCCGTACAGGCCGACAATGACAAAAACCAGGTTGGACCAGACGTCGGCCGCGTGCGCGATGCCGAAGCCGCCGCGCTGATCGGCGAAATGGTGATAGTCGGTGGGCTGGACGATGGGGCCATGCTGCAGCATCGCGAGCGCCCCCAGCGCGAGCAGTCCGGCGGGCAGGGCATGCGCTGCTCGCCAATGAAGCGGGTGGAAAGTCATCTAGCCTCCTGGCTAACAAGTTCAAGGAGTTGGCAGTCTGCCACTTCTCACCGTTTTTAAATACCTTGTTATTGTTTTACGCACGCTTTAAGCTAATCAGTATTAAAATTCGATACTGATTATGTCCCAAACACATCAACTGGTCCATACCTTGAAGCGCCTGCTGAAGGCGCAGGGCATCACCTATGCCCGCGTGGGCCTGCACCTGGGCTTGAGCGAGGCTAGCGTGAAACGCCAGTTTTCGCTGCAAAATTTCAGCCTGCACACGATTGAGGCGATCTGCAATTTGTTGCAACTGGAATTGTACGAACTGGTGCAAGCGGCCGAGCAGGCGCAGCGCGCGCTGCACCGCCTCACGCACGCCCAGGAAGCGGAATTGGTGGCCGAGCCGGGCCGCCTGTTGACGGCGGTGTGCGTGCTCAATCACTGGACGGCGGCGCAGATCGTCGCCACCTATCGGCTGACGCCGGCGCAATGCACGGCGTATCTGGCGCAACTGGACCGGCTGGGTTTGATCCACCTGATGCCGGACAACCGGGTCAAGCTGCGCATCGCGCGCGACTTCGCCTGGCTGCCGGACGGGCCGATCCAACATTTTTTCCAGGAACGCATCCAGCATGATTTTTTGCATGCGCGCTTCGACGGGCCGGGCGAGCAATGGCGTTTCCAGCACGCGATGTTGACGCCGGAGGCGACGCTGCGTTTCCAGCAACGGCTAAACAGGCTGCTGCGCGAATTTGCCGAATTGCACGAGGAGTGCGCGGATGCGCCCACCGAACTGCGTTACGGCACCAGTGTGCTGCTGGCGCTGCGGCCTTGGGAGCCGGCCGCGTTCGAGTCGCTGCGGCGGGTGCCCGACAGCCGCGCTTTTCCCATCTGATCTGGTTTGATTCTTGCATCCCTTATTTGCAGCATATCAAGGATAGCGATTATCACCATGACGACCAGAAAAACCTTGACGCTTCCCGCGCGCAATTTGCACATCGTCGTCGTCAATCCCATCATTGATCCGGAAGATGTGCACGACGCCGCGCTCGGCAGCCAGTTGTGGCGCGGCAATTTGCTGCGCATCGGTTTGCTGGAATCGGGCTACAACATCATCGCCGCGCTGCCGGCCGATATCTACTTGCCCGAGCGCATGGCGCAATTGCAGCCCGATATGATCATCATCGACGCCGAGCCGGGACATGCTATTTACAGTCGGCCAGCGCGCGCTGCACTTTCTGCGATTGTTGCGCGCGCGCTTCGTCCGTCATGTAGCCCGCTTCGCCAGTCGCCTTGTCAGTGTTACTGATGCGCCGACCGGAATCGAGCAAGGCCTTGTTTTGGCGCAGGCTGTCGCAGTTGCTGGCGTTATCGGCCTGGCGCTTGGCCACATCGGCGGCTTTTTTCTGTTTTTCCGCGTCCTCGGTTTTACGTTTGCGGAAATCGGCGTTGCGTTCGGCCAAGGTCGGCGCCGAGGCTGCGGCGGGTGTCGCGTCCGGCTCGGCGCCATCGGCCGCTGCAGGCTCGGCGGCGGGCACGCCGCCGGGTGCTTTCAAGATGCTTTTCAAGGGCACCGACGGCGGTGGCGGACGGTCCGAATATTGCCGCAAGCCCTTGTTGTCGAGCCATACGTATTGCGCCTGGGCCATTGTTGCTGCCGCCAAGAGCGCGCCGCCTACCAGTAGCCGGCCCACCAGACGCCAGTCCCATCCATCTTTGCTCATCATCGATTTAATCCTGTTTGCTGAAATACGCTAATTTCGCCATGTTTCCTCACGGAAGTCAATCAATGCACACGGTTTGGGGGAATTTAGCCATATTCTTCCCAATGAACGCCCAGGAAAGGGGTAAACACCACGTTTCCGGCGGCAGGGTCGCTTACGTCGACGAGTCAGGATTGCGTGACTTGAACGTTGTAATATTTTATAAATTACAAATTTCAGTGTCCATTGCCATGTTCGGAAATTCCCCGAAAATTAAATTTTTAATATGAGTCGAACCGATCTACAGGATCTCTCGCGGATGAGTCGGCGTGAAGCCAAAGTTCTGTTGAATGCTGGCAATTATGCGGGTAGCTACTATTTAATGGGCTTTGCGATTGAGTGCGCAGTGAAGGCCATAGGTTTAAGCAGTGTCTCTTGAGGCTTGCAGTTGTAGCGTGAGGGCTGTATATATTGAAAGTGCTGTTGAGCATCCAAGAGTTTTTCGTGGGTGCGTATTGCGCGACAGGGCAATGCTCTCCAGGTCGACTTGGGTCGCCGTGTGAGAAGGGCGGATTTTGCGAATTTTATAATATGGACGCAATCTCATTAGTGAATATGCGACAACCACCCGCATGGGGTGGGATTGGTCCCGCGCGCGGAAATACGAGCGGATATTGACACTTATTGCGGGCTGCCAGTGGCAAGTGGTTTCGCCATCGCCGCACCCTCTGCCACCCGGCTCAAGACGACACTTGTTTAACGTTTGCCGACGGGCCGGCGATCCATTCGATCAAGGCGCTGTTAACGGCGTCAGGTTGTTCGAGTGTCGACGCATGACCGCATTGAGGTACTACCGTTAATCGCGCGTTGGGAATAGCCGCTGCGATCTCCTCGGATAGTTCTGGCGGTGTAAGAAGATCCGAGTCTCCGACGAGAACAAGCGTAGGTACAGATATAGCCGATAGGCTGGGACGACTATCGATGCGGGTGATAATTGCATCAGTCTGTTGAGCAAAAGCCTCGATACCAACTGTCATCGCCATGCGCACGTTTATTTCGCGGAGGTTTGAGTCGCCTTTTCGCGAAGGGTGGACAATTGCACTCAATGCTTCTGACGCTAGCGTCAGAAAATCACCTGTCCGGGCGCTAGCAAGCAAAGCCCTGCGTCGGTTGATTTGCTCAGCTGTATCCGGGCGGGCCGACGTGTCTAGAAGCGCAAGCCTAAGCACACGCCCGGGCGCCTGTCGCATGATCTCAAGGCAAATATAGCCACCCATTGAAATGCCGGCGAGTGCAAAGCACGATGGCGCGGTGGCGAGAATCGCGGCGGCCATCTCTGAGATTGATTTACCTTTCAGAGTCGACGCGACAGTAACAGGTCCAAACCGCCACAAAGCTGCGACTTGGGGTGCGAAGGCTTCTGCTGAACAGAGCAAGCCGGGAACGAGAACGATAGGTTGCATGGATCTCCAGAGGAGGATGTTGGGTGAAATTAGGTTGCGATCAAGTTATTTCGCACATCCGATTCTATCAAGTAGCGGAAATCGCTGCGCGCTGGCGGGCTAAATGGTGGATGTGCAGTGGTATAGGACGCTGAATGTGCGACCTGACTGTTCCACGCTTGCTCGCTCAGTGCGCTTGGAAGGTGGAATATTTGGGCGGAATTTGGGCGAAAGCCCGGACAACGCCAAACTCTCATGGACAGACCAGTTCGCCTCTCCCGTAGAGGAACGTTCGGCCTGGAGAGATTTGCTGATGTGCAAGACAAGGGCGGGCGATTTCTGTATAATTCACTTTTGCGCCAATAGGAAATGCTATGCGTCTACTTCAAAAAGCACTCACATTCGATGACGTGCTGCTCGTCCCAGCGTACTCCAACGTTCTGCCCGCCGATACGTCCCTTAAAACTCGCCTGACCCGCAACATTACATTGAATATTCCCTTGCTGTCCGCAGCGATGGATACGGTGACCGAAGCCCGTCTGGCTATCGCGATGGCGCAGGAAGGCGGGATCGGCATCATCCACAAGAATTTGAAGCCGAAGGATCAGGCGCGCGAAGTGGCGCGGGTCAAGCGTTTCGAAGCGGGCGTGTTGCGCGATCCGATCACGATTCCACCGGAAATGAAAATACGCGATGTGATCGCCTTGACGGCGCAGTACGGCATCAGCGGTTTCCCGGTGGTCGAAGGCAAGGTCGTGGTCGGTATCATCACCAACCGCGATTTGCGTTTCGAGCAAGAGCTGGACGCGGAAGCGCGCGCCAAGATGACGCCGCGTGAAAAGTTGGTCTTCGTCACCGAAGGGGCCGACTTGGCCGAAGCCAAGCGCCTGATGAATAAGCACCGCCTCGAGCGCGTGCTGGTGGTCAACGACGCCTTCGAATTGCGCGGCTTGATCACGGTCAAGGATATCCAGAAAGCCACCGAGCACCCCTTCGCCTCGAAAGACATGCAGGGCAAGTTGCTGGTCGGCGCCGCCGTCGGCGTCAGCGCCAAGGATGAGGAACGGGTCGAATTGCTGGTCGCGGCCGGCGTCGACGTGCTGGTGGTCGATACCGCCCACGGCCATTCGCAAGGGATCCTGGACCGGGTGCGCTGGATCAAGACCCGTTTTCCCCATGTGGACGTCATTGGCGGCAATATCGCCACTGCGGCAGCCGCCAAGGCCCTGGTTGAATACGGCGCGGACGCGGTCAAGGTCGGCATCGGTCCCGGCTCGATTTGCACCACCCGTATCGTGGCCGGCGTCGGCGTGCCGCAAATCACCGCGATCTCGAATGTGGCTGAAGCCTTGGCCGGCACCGGCGTGCCCTGCATCGCCGATGGCGGCATCCGCTTCTCGGGCGATATTTCGAAGGCGCTGGCCGCCGGCGCCTCGACCGTGATGATGGGCAGCATGTTCGCCGGCACCGAAGAAGCGCCCGGCGAAGTGATACTGTACCAGGGCCGCAGCTACAAATCGTATCGCGGCATGGGTAGCCTGGGCGCGATGGCGGACGGCTCGGCCGACCGCTATTTCCAGGATGCCAGCATGAAGGCCGACAAGTTCGTGCCCGAAGGCATAGAAGGCCGCGTCGCCTACAAGGGCAGCGTGCTGGCGATCATTTATCAACTGGTGGGCGGCGTGCGCCAATCGATGGGGTACTGCGGTTGCGCGACCATCGACGAGTTGCGCGAAAAAGCGGAATTTGTCGAAATCACGTCGGCCGGCATGCGCGAATCGCATGTGCACGACGTACAAATCACCAAGGAAGCGCCGAACTACCGTTCCGGCGATTAAGTGCCGTCAAGGCTGGCCCGGCATCGCCGCGCCAGCCGGCCGCCCCGTTCCCGACGGGGCGCGCCACCGTTTTCCCCGGAGCAGCGCGCCTGCTGCCCGATGTTTTCTTTGAAAAGTGCCCATCCCATGCATTCTAAAATCCTGATTCTCGATTTCGGCTCCCAAGTTACCCAATTGATCGCCCGCCGCGTGCGCGATTCCGGCGTATTTTCCGAAGTCTTCCCGCACGATGTCAGCGACGAATTCGTGCGCAATTACGGCGCCGCCGGCGTGATCCTGTCGGGCAGCCACAGCTCGACGCTGGAAGGCGACGCCCCGCGCGCGCCGCAAGCCGTGTTCGAGCTGGGCGTGCCGGTGCTGGGTATTTGCTATGGCATGCAAACCATGGCTGCGCAATTGGGCGGCACGGTGGAAAATGGCTTGCTGCGCGAATTCGGTTACGCCGAAGTGCGCGCCCGCAGCCACACTGCGCTGTTGAACGGCATCGCCGACTTCGTCACCGACGAAGGCCACGGCATGCTCAAAGTGTGGATGAGCCACGGCGACAAGGTGCTGGAAATGCCGCCCGGTTTCAAGCTGATGGGCAATTCGGCCAGCTGCCCGATCGCCGCGATGGCCGACGAGGAGCGCCGTTTCTACGCGGTCCAATTCCACCCGGAAGTGACGCACACGGTGCAGGGCAAGGCCATTCTTGGCCGCTTCGTGCATGAAATCTGCGGCTGCAAGTCGGACTGGAACATGCCCGATTACATCACCGAGGCGGTCGAGAAGATCCGCGCCCAAGTCGGTAGCGATGAAGTTATTCTGGGCTTGTCGGGCGGCGTCGATTCCAGCGTGGCTGCCGCGCTGATCCACCGCGCCATCGGCGACCAATTGACTTGCGTCTTCGTCGACCATGGCTTGCTGCGCCTGGACGAGGGCAAGATGGTGATGGACATGTTTGCCAAGAACCTGGGCGTGAAAGTCTTGCGCATCGACGCGGAAGACCAGTTCATGGGCCACCTGGCCGGTGTGACCGATCCGGAAGCCAAGCGCAAGATCATCGGGCGCGAATTCGTCGAAGTGTTCCAGGTCGAGGCCGGCAAGCTTGGCAATGCAAGATGGCTGGCGCAGGGCACCATCTATCCGGACGTGATCGAAAGCGCGGGCAAGGGCAAGAAGGGCCAGACCATCAAGAGTCACCACAACGTGGGCGGCTTGCCGGAAACGCTGAACTTGAAATTGCTGGAACCGCTACGCGAACTGTTCAAGGATGAAGTGCGCAAGCTGGGCGTCGCGCTCGGCTTGCCGCACGAAATGGTGTATCGCCATCCCTTCCCCGGTCCCGGCCTGGGCGTGCGCATTCTCGGCGAGGTGAAGAAAGAATTCGCCGACTTGCTGCGCCGCGCTGACGCCATCTTCATCGAGGAATTGCGCAAGGCGCCGTTCGAATTTGTCGGCGGCGAGGGGCTGGACCCGGAGCAGGCGCCGCAGAACTGGTATGACGGCACCAGCCAGGCCTTTGCCGTCTTCCTGCCGGTGAAATCGGTCGGCGTGATGGGCGATGGCCGCACCTACGAATACGTGGTGGCGCTGCGCGCGGTGCAGACGCAAGACTTCATGACGGCGCACTGGGCGCATCTGCCGCATGCGCTGCTGGGCAAGGTATCGAACCGTATCATTAATGAAGTGCGCGGCATCAATCGGGTGGTCTACGATATTTCGGGCAAGCCGCCGGCGACCATCGAATGGGAATGATTCGATAGTGTTTCACATCGTTTCATAACGACCTATTTTTCGAAAAATGCCCTTGATTTATAAGGGCATTTTGCTTTTTTTCGTCTCATATCGAGTCCTCGCATCCCATGATTTTTCACGGTTAAAGTGACGGTATAGTTTGGATGGGCGGCTTGATGAATCATTTACCGTCTTGATACTCTGAGGCGTGGTTGAATTAATCGACACCGGCATGCCGAAACTGCTCATCCTTTTCAGTGTGGGCGCACTGATCCAAGCGTCCGTTTTCTGCCGCGCCAGAGAGCGTGCCTGTATCGTGTTGCCGAAGATCCGTTTGTAGCGCTGCATCGCAAGCTCCACATAGCTGCGGAAATTGTAACCGCGTATCCCGAGCCAGGTGGCACGCCTTTTTAGGGCAATGGTTTCAATATGGTGATCCCGCCAAGCCGTGCCGGCACTGGAAAGTACAGCGCTTTTGTGCGGTGGAATGAGCACTTGGGCATCGGACTGCTTCGCCGACACCGCCTGTGCAACCGGGTCGCCGTCGTACGCGCCATTGCCCCTGAACGTCGCAAACGGTGTCGTAATTTCACCGAGCAGATCCGGTACTGCCGCCGTGTCGCCGACTTCCGGCGTCGTCAGTTCGCACGTAAGAACTTGATGATGTTCATCGATCTCCAAGTGCAGCTTGCGCCAGGTGTGGCGAGCGGCAACGTCATGTTTCTCCTGGCGTCATTCATTTCTGCCGTAGACTTTGAGCACAGTGGCGCCGGCCTTGCTTGGCATGTGGGCTGGGAAAAAGGTGCGGTAGCGCGTGGACGCCGCGATTTTCCGGTGCTGCTTCCTCATCTGCCTTTTATTGCGCGGCCTGCAATTGCTGGTCCGGCAAGTGATCTGACAGTCAGGCGCGCGCTATGCCGATCGCAAACGATGCGTAAGTTGTTAAGCTGCGGCGGCATCCGCGTCGGCGCAGCATTTTTTATATTTCTTGCCGCTGCCACAATGGCAAGGGTCGTTGCGTCCCACTTTAGGGATCGCGCGCACCACCGGTCGGCCGCTGCCGTCCGGTCCCATGCGGGGATGCTGTTTGCGCCTTTGTAGCATCCAGTGGGCGTTGATTTTCACGACGGACGGCGCCACCTGGTCCATCCAATGCTCGGCATCGCCATCCTGGTCCAGCAATTTCTCGCCCTCGCTGGTGCCCAGGCGTGTGAGTGGTGCGAACCATGCCGCTTCGCTGGCCAATAAGGGCGCCCAGCCGTCCCGATCGAGCTGTGTGCCGAGCAAAAAGCCTTTGCACCATTCCGCCACACCCCATTCGGGGCCGCAAGTGAAGATGGGATCGAAGCTGGCCGGGTCTTCCGTCAACCAGGTGACCATGTGGTTGTAATGGCGCATCACCAGACCGATGGCGCGGTCGGCGTCGGCCGCGTTGGCGAAGTTCATGCCCACCTCGCCGTCGATGACATCCCATACCCACGGCAACCACTGGCCGGGCATGATCAGGTTCGGGCCGATCGCCACCGCCGTCAGGAATCCTTCCAGGGTGGACACATCCATGGCCCGCTCCTCAAGTTCGGGCGCGCCGAGGAGGGTGTCGAGGGTTTCATATTCTTCGTCGGAGAGGGGGGCGTTGCTTGCAGTGCTAGACATGGCTTGGGTTTCTTTGGAGACGGTAGGCGGCATTGTACCGCGCGCAAGGCCCCGTTTGTGTGTGGCAGCGCACGGTCACATCGCTTGAAATGGCGTTTCATGGGGCAATCCCGGCATCGTGCCGGGCGGTTTTGAGTCCACCCAGGAGCAGCTCATGTCATCCGCAACCCCTCCGGTCCGTAGCGTTGGCAAGGCCGACGCGGCCGCATTGAAGCATCAAAGCGATGCGCTCGACGAAGCCTTGAAGGAATCGTTTCCCGCCAGCGATCCTATCGCCGTCAGTATCGACCCCGTTCCCGAAGGCGCGCTGCCGGCCGGGAAGCCATGACGACGCTGACCCCCGAGTTGCTGCGCAAGATAGATGCCTATTGGCGCGCGGCCAATTATCTGTCGGTGGGGCAGATTTACCTGTGCGATAACGCCTTGCTGAAGCGCCCCCTGGGCTTGGCGGACGTGAAAAAGATGCTGCTTGGCCACTGGGGCACCACGCCCGGCCAGAATTTCATTTACGCGCATTTGAACCGCGTCATCGTGCAATACGACTTGAACATGCTGTACGTGTCCGGCCCCGGCCACGGCGGCCCGGCCGTGGTCGGCAACACCTATCTCGAAGGCAGTTACAGCGAAATTTATCCCGACATCAGCCAGGACGAGGCCGGCTTGCAAAAACTGTTCCGCCAGTTTTCCTTTCCCGGTGGGATAGCCAGCCACGTGTCGCCGGAATGCCCCGGTTCGATCCACGAAGGCGGCGAACTCGGCTACTCGCTGAGCCACTCCTTCGGCGCCGTGTTCGACAATCCCGACTTGATCGTCGCCTGCGTGGTCGGCGACGGCGAAGCGGAAACGGGGCCGCTGGCGACCGCCTGGCATTCGAACAAATTCCTCAACCCTGTCCACGACGGCGCGGTGCTGCCTATCCTGCATTTGAACGGCTACAAGATCGCCAATCCGACCGTACTGGCGCGCATCGAGCCGGAAGAATTGGCGCAATTTTTTCTAGGCTGCGGCTGGACGCCGTATTTCGTGGAAGGCCATGAGAGCGCGCCCATGCACCAGGCGATGGCTGCCGCGCTTGACGCGGCCATCGCGCAAATCAAGGCTTTTCAGCGCGACGCGCGGGTCAACGGCAATACGGCGCGTCCGCGCTGGCCGATGATCGTGCTGCGCTCGCCGAAGGGCTGGACCGGGCCGAAAGTGGTGGACGGGCGTCGCATCGAAGGCAGTTTCCGTTCGCACCAGGTGCCGCTGGCGATCAATGCCGCCCACCCCGAGCACCTGGCCCAGCTGGAAAGCTGGCTGAAAAGCTACCGGCCGGAAGAATTGTTCGACAACCAGGGGCGCCTGGTGGCGGAATTGGCCGAACTGGCGCCCAAGGGCGGGCGGCGCATGGGTTCCAACCCGCACGCGAACGGCGGCGCGCTGCTGCGCGACCTGCGCATGCCCGATTTCCGCGACTATGGCGTCGAGGTCGCGGCGCCGGGCGCGGCCGGCGTCGGCGACACCCATGTGCTGGGACCTTTCCTGCGCGATGTGAGCACATTTAATGGCGACCATTTCCGTGTCTTCGGTCCCGACGAAACGCTGTCCAACGGCCTCGAAGCGTTGTTCGAGGTCGATCAGCGCCAGTGGGAAGCAACCATCCTGCCGGACGATGAGTTCCTGGCCCCGGCCGGTAGGGTGCTGGAAATGCTCAGCGAACACCAGTGCGAAGGCTGGCTGGAAGGTTATCTGTTGACCGGGCGGCATGGCTTGTTCAACTGCTACGAAGCCTTCATCCACATCGTCGATTCGATGTTCAACCAGCACGCCAAATGGCTGAAAGTCAGCGCCCAATTGCCGTGGCGGCGCAAGATCGCCTCGCTCAATTATCTGCTGGCCTCGCACGTGTGGCGCCAGGACCATAACGGTTTTACCCATCAAGACCCGGGCTTCATCGACGTGGTGGTCAACAAGAAGGCCGAGATCGTGCGCGTTTATCTGCCGCCGGACGCCAATTGCCTGCTGTCGGTGATGGACCATTGCCTGCGCAGCCGGCACTACGTCAACGTCGTGATCGCCGGCAAGCACCCGGCGCCGCAATGGCTGACGATGGACGCGGCCGTCAAGCATTGCGCGCTCGGCGCCGGCATTTGGGATTGGGCCGGCAGCGAGCGCGACGGCGCGCCCGAGCTGGTCATGGCGTGCTGCGGCGACGTGCCGACGCTGGAAACGCTGGCCGCCGTGGCGATCTTGCGGGCCCATTTGCCGGACTTGAGCATCCGCGTGGTCAATGTCGTCGACCTGATGCGCCTGCAGGCGCCCAGCGAGCATCCGCACGCCTTGAGCGATATGGATTTCGACGAACTCTTCACCAAGGATAAACCGGTCATCTTTGCCTTTCACGGCTATCCGTGGCTGATCCACCGGCTCACTTACCGTCGTTGCAACCACCACAACATCCATGTGCGCGGCTACAAGGAAGAGGGCACCATCACGACCCCCTTCGACATGACCGTGTTGAACGAGCTGGACCGCTTTCACCTGGCGATGGACGCGATCGACCGCTTGCCGCAAACGGGCGCCAGGGGCTTGCTGCTGAAACGGCAGTTGAAGGATAAGTTGATTGAACACAAGCAATACATCAGGCAATACGGTGAAGATATGCCTGAAATTCGCCACTGGAAATGGGGCTGACATCATGCAAACGCAACAGTTGATCGATACCGCGCGGGCCCTGCTGGCCGACGACAAGGGCTTGCTGGCGATGGATGAAAGCAATCCCACGTGCGACCAGCGCTTTGCCCGGCTGGGCATCGCGCAGACGGCGCAGATGCGCTGCGCTTACCGCGAGCTGATCGTCACCAGCCCTGGCCTGGCCGACAGTATCAGCGGCGCCATCTTGTATGATGAAACGCTGCGCCAGAAAACCTCGGACGGCAAGTCGTTTGTCCAGGCTCTGGGCGAGACCGGCATCATCGCCGGCATCAAGGTCGACATGGGGGCCAAGGAGATGGCCGCCTACCCGGGTGAAAAAATCACCGAAGGCCTGGATGGCTTGCGCGAGCGCCTGGCCGAGTATGCGCGGTTGGGCGCCCGCTTTGCCAAGTGGCGCGCGGTGATCGCCATCGACGCCGCCCTGCCGAACCGGGCCAGCATCAAGGCCAACGCGCACGCGCTGGCACGCTATGCGGCGCTGTGCCAGGAAGCGGGCCTGGTGCCGATTGTCGAGCCGGAAGTATTGATGGATGGCGGACATGGCCTGGAGCGCTGCGGCGAGGTGACGGAAGAAGTGCTGCGCACCGTTTTCAGCCAGCTTTACCTGTACCGGGTGAAGCTGGAAGGCATGCTCTTGAAGCCGAACATGGTGCTGGCCGGCTTGCGCTGTCCGACCCAGGAAACGGTGGAGGAGGTGGCCGATGCCACGGTGCGCTGCTTGCTGCGGGCCGTCCCGGCGGCGCTGCCGGGGATCGCCTTCCTGTCGGGCGGACAGGCGCCCCAACTGGCGTCGGCGCGCTTGAACGCGATGAACGCGCGCTTCAAGTTGCTCTTGCCGTGGGCGCTGACGTTTTCATTTTCGCGCGCGATCCAGCAACCGGCGCTGGAAATCTGGAACGGCAAGGAAGCCAACGTCGCGGCCGCGCAGCAGGTGCTCAGCCATCGCGCCGCTTGCAACCGGGCCGCGCGGCGCGGCGAGTATGGCGCCGGGATGGAAGCGCGGCTGCAGCGTTGATGCCTGGCTGGCGCCGGCCGCAAGCCAGCGTCAAGCCTGTTCGCCAAACGCTTCCTCGGCCACGCGCTGCGCTTGCGCCAGGACGCTGCGCACATGGGCGGCGCCGCGAAAACTTTCGGCATAGATCTTGTACGTGTCTTCGGTGCCGGACGGACGCAGCGCAAACCAGGCGTGCCTGGACTGCACCTTCAAGCCGCCGATGGGCGCGTCGTTGCCCGGCGCGCGTGTCAGGACTGCGTTGATCGGATCGCCGCCCAGGCTGGCCGTGTGCAATTGCGCCGCGCTCAGTTGCAATAATCGGCTCTTTTGCTCGGCAGTGGCGGCCGCGTCGATATGGCCGGCGGCCGGCTCGCCCAGCTCCTCGGTCAGGGCGCGGTACAACTGGGCCGGGTCGCGGCCGGTGCGGGCCGTGATTTCGGCCGCCAGCAAGGCCGGCGCCAGGCCATCCTTGTCGCTGGTCCAGACGCCGCCGTCGCGGCGCAGGAAGCTGGCGCCCGCGCTTTCCTCGCCGGCGAAACCGAGCGCGGCGTGCAGCAAGCCGCTGGAAAACCATTTGAAGCCGACCGGCACTTCATACAATGGCCGCTTCAACCTGGCCGCCACGCGGTTGATCATCTGGCTGCTGACCACGGTCTTGCCGATCGCCGCGCCCTGCGGCCAGTCGGGCCGGTGGCGGAACAGGTAGTCGATCGCCACCGCCAGATAATGGTTGGGCGGCAGCAGGCCGGCGCCGGGCGCGACGATGCCGTGCCGGTCGTGATCGGTGTCGCAGGCAAAGGCGATGTCGAAGCGCTCGCGCATGCCCACCAGGCTTTGCATCGCATACGGCGAAGACGGGTCCATCCGGATCTTGCCATCCCAATCGAGGGGCATGAAACGGAAGGTGGCGTCGACCAGCGGGTTCACCACCGTCAAGTTGAGCCGGTAGCGCTCGGCGATGGCGGGCCAGTAATGCACGCCGGCGCCGCCCAGCGGATCGACGCCGATGCGCAGATTGGCGCTGCGGATCGCATCCATGTCGACCACATTGCCGAGGTCGTCGACGTAGGCGCGCAGGAAATCATGGCGGTGCGTGGTGGCTGCGCTCAGCGCCCTTTCATAGGGCATGCGCTTGACGCCTTTCAAGCCCGTTTGCAGCAAGTGGTTGGCGTGCTTTTCGATCCAGCTGGTGACCGATGTTTCGGCCGGTCCGCCGTGCGGCGGGTTGTACTTGAAGCCGCCATTGTCGGGCGGATTGTGCGAGGGCGTGATGACGATGCCGTCGGCCCAGCCATCGCGGCGACCGCGATTGTAGGCCAGGATCGCGTGCGACACGGCCGGCGTCGGCGTGTATTCGCCGGGCGGCGCCAGCATCACCTCGACGCCATTGGCGGCCAGCACTTCCAGCGCGCTGACCAGGGCCGGCTCGGACAGCGCGTGGGTATCGATGCCGAGAAATAGCGGTCCGACGATGCCATGGCGCTTGCGGTACAGGCAAATGGCCTGGCTGATGGCCAGCACATGGGTTTCGTTGAAGCTATTGTCGAAGGCCGAGCCGCGATGGCCGGACGTGCCGAAGGCCACCGCTTGCGCGGGATTGAGGGGATTCGGCTTGCCGCTATAGTAAGCGGTGACGAGGCGGGCCACGTTGACCAGCATGGCGGGCGGCGCCGGCTGGCCGGCCAGCGGGCTGATGATGGTGGCCGCCGGGGGGCGCCGTATCATGGTGCGCTCCTTGAAGCATGGCGCGCGATTTGCGCCTTGGCCGCCTCGAGCACATGTTCGGTGGTGAAGCCGAAATGCCGGACCAGCAGCGCCATCGGCGCCGACATGCCGAAAGTATGCAGGCCCAGCATGGCGCCGTCGATGCCCGTATAGCGCTCCCAGCCGAACGCGGCCGCTTCCTCGACCGCCACGCGCGCCAAGACCCTGGGCGGCAAGATTTCCTCGCGATAGGCTTGCGGCTGGCTGTCGAATAATTCCCAGGAAGGCATGCTGACCACGCGCGCCTTGATGCCGGCGCCTTGCAATTGCTCGAAGGCGGACAGGCATAGCGCCACCTCGCTGCCGCTGGCCAGCAGCAGCACGTCGGGCCGGCCGTCAGGGGCGTCGGCCAGGATGTAGGCGCCGCGCGCCAGGCCGTCGGCGCCGCCATAGCGCGCACGATCCAGCGTCGGCACTGCCTGGCGCGTCAAGATCAGGCACACCGGCTGACTCTTGAGGCGCATGATGACGCGCCAGGCCCACGCCACTTCATTGGCGTCGGCCGGCCGCAAGGTCAGCATGCCTGGCATCGCGCGCAGCGAAGCGAGGTGCTCGATCGGCTGGTGGGTGGGGCCGTCTTCGCCCATGCTGATCGAATCGTGGGTCCAGATCGAAATCAGGGGCAATTCCATCATCGCGGCCAGCCTGAGCGCGGCGCGGCAGTAGTCGGTGAAGACCAGGAAGCTGGCCACATAGGGCCGCAGCAGCGACAGGCTCATGCCGTTGCCGATCGCGCACATCGCATGCTCGCGCACGCCGAAGTGGAAGTTGCGCCCGCCATAGCCATAGCCAACGCCGGGCGCCGCCGCGTCGCCGATGGCGGGAGCCTCGAAGTCGGCGGCGCCCTGCAAGCCGGTCTTGGTCGAGGTCGCCAGGTCGGCCGCGCCGCCCAGCAACCACGGCATCCGGGCTGCGATCGCGTTGAGCACCTGGCCCGAGGCGTCGCGCGTGGAAAGTCCCTTGGTGTCAAAGGCAAAACCGGGCACATCGCGCTCCCAGTCGTGCGGCAAGTCGCGCCCCTGCAGCGCGTCGATCTGCGCGGCCAGTTGCGGGTGTTCAGCCCGGTAGGTGGCAAACAGCGTATTCCAGGCGGCGCGTGCGGCGCCGCCGCGTTGTCCGACGTGGGCGTCAAAGTGTTCCCGCACGCCGCCCGGGACGTCGAACTGCTTCTCCGGGTCGCAGCCATAGAATTGCTTTACCAGTCGCACTTCCTCGGCGCCCAGTGCTTCGCCGTGCGCTTCGCGCGTGTCTTGCTTGTGCGGCGAGCCATAGCCGATGTGGCTGTGGACCACGATCAGGGTGGGGCGGTCGGGCGTGTCAAGAAAGCTCTGGTAGGCCGCGTCGAGCCGGGTCAGGTCGTTGCCGTCGGCGACCCGTACCACGTGCCAGCCGTAGGCGACGAAGCGGGCCGCCACGTCTTCCGTGAAGGCCAGGCTGGTCGAACCTTCGATGGTGATGCCGTTGGCGTCGTACATCCAGCACAGATTGGACAGCTTCAAGTGGCCAGCCAGCGAGGCCGCCTCGGCGCTGACGCCTTCCATCATGTCGCCGTCGCCGCACAAGGCGTAGACCCGATGCGCGAACAAGGCATCAAAGCCGGGCCGGCCATACGTGGCCGCTTGCCAGCGCTGCGCGATGGCCATGCCGACGCTGGTGGCGGCGCCTTGCCCGAGCGGGCCGGTGGTCGTTTCCACGCCCGTGGTCCAGCCGTATTCCGGGTGGCCGGTACAGTGGCTGCCGGCCTGGCGGAAGTTGCGCAGATCGTCCATGCTGACCGCCAGGCGCTGGCCTTGCGGATAAGCGGCGCCGCGGGCCTGGACGCCGCTCAGGTGCAGCAGGCTGTAGAGTAGGGCGCAGGCATGCCCGGCCGACAGCACGAAGCGGTCGCGGTTGGGCCAGTGCGGCTCTTGCGGATCGTAGCGCAGGAAGCGTTGCCACAGGCAATAGGCGCTCGGGGCGGCGCCCATCGGCGTGCCGGGATGGCCCGATTGCGCCTGTTGCACGGCGTCGATCGAGAGCGTGCGCAAGGTCGTGATGCACAGTTGGTCGAGTGCTGTCATTGGGGACGCTCCATGAGGGGGGCGCTGGCCGGCGAAAGTGGCAGCGGGGGGTGGGACGCCGTCCGGACCGTCTTGCACAGCGGGGAAAAATCGTGCCCGATCAAGTCGCCGATGCGCTCGATGGCCATGTCGGCCGGCGGGTGGCTGGCGATGATGTCGGGGTCGTGGGCGTAATGGCCCTGGCGCGGAAAGATGGTCGTCAGATGTTCGTCCCAACTATTTTTCATGGACGTCAGGATGCGCAGCTTGTCGTCCACCATCACATAATGGCGGGCCGGGTACAGGCGCGCCACGGTGTCCAGCATGTCTTCCTTGTGGATGTAGATCAACACGCGGCCCTCGACCGCTTGCCAGAGGCCGGAACCTTGCACCTTGCGGGGCTGGAACACGCTGTCGCCGTCGGACAGGATCACGGTGCGGCCCCATTTGCGTAAATGGGCCAGCGCCTCGAGCGCGCCCGGATACAGCAAGTCGCCAAACGGATAGTCGAGCAAGAACGCCGCCATCGCCAGCAGGCGCGGCTGGTCCATCATTTCCAAACGCAAGCGTTGCAAGGCGCCCAGGTAATCGACATACCCTGATTCGAGGCGCAATTGTTCCAGCAGCGCCAGATAGCGCTCGCGCCTGGCGGCGCCCAATTCGTGCGCCAGATGCCGCAGCCACTGGTCCAGCAGGCGGTCGTTGTCGAGCAGGGTATTGTCGACGTCGAGCAGGAAAATGATGTCGTCGGGTGTGCTCATCGAGTGTCTCCGGTGGGATTGTGCCAGCCGCCGTCGGCGGCGATCAGGGCCTCGGCCGCGTCCGGCCCCCAACTGCCGCGCGCGTAGGGCAGGACGGGATGGTGTTGCAGCAAGACGGGCTCGACCGCCGCCCAGGCCGCCTCGACCGCGTCTTCGCGGGTAAACAAGGCGCCGTCGCCGGCCATGGCGTCGCCCAGCAAGCGTTCATAGGGTGCGGCCTGGCCGGCCAGGTCTTCCAGCAGATACAGTTCGCGCTGCTCGCCGACGAATTCCTTGCCGGGGCGCTTGACGCGGGCCGCCAGCGCCACCGCGCTGCCGGGCGAGAGCCGGAAGCGCAGGTAATTGCCGCGTCCGTCGGCCGGGGCCGAATCGGCGAACAGGCGTTGCGGCGGCGGCTTCAATTCGACCAGCACTTCGGCCACCGTGTCGGGCAGGCACTTGCCCGAGCGCAAATACCAGGGCACGCCTTGCCAGCGCCAGGAATCGATGAACAGGCGCAGCGCACAAAAGGTTTCGACGTCGGAATCGGGGGCCACGCCCGGCTCCGCGCGGTAGCCGGCGTATTGGCCGCGCACCAGATCATCCGGCTGGAGCGGGCGCAGCGCCTGCAAGACCTTGCTCTTTTCGCTTTGCACGGCGCCATAGTCGCGCCCGGCCGGCGGTTCCATGGCCAGCAACGCCAGCACCTGGAACAAATGGTTCTGGATCACGTCGCGCAGGCAGCCGGCCGATTCGTAAAAGCCGGCCCGGCCCTCGACGCCGAAGGCTTCGGCCACCGTGATCTGCACACTGGCCACGCAATTGCGGTTCCAGATCGGCTCCAGAAAGGCATTGGCGAAGCGAAAATACAGGATATTCATGATCGCTTCCTTGCCGAGGTAGTGATCGATGCGGAAGATCGCATCTTCGGCAAAGGCGGCGCGGGCCACGCCGTTGAGCGCGCGCGCCGAGGCCAGGTCGCGTCCGAACGGCTTTTCCACGATTACGCGCGCGCCTTCGGCCAGGCCGGCCGCGCGCAAGCCTTCGATGACGGTGCCGAACAGGGCTGGCGGGATCGCCAGGTAATGGGCCGGCCGCAGCGCTGGTCCCAGCGCTTGCCGGATGGCCGCGTAAGTGGCCGGCGCGCGGTAGTCGCCGCTGACATAGTGTAGCAGGGCCAGCAGGCGCTCGAAGGCCGCCCCGTGCGCCTCGTGGCCCGCCTCGACCAGGCTTTCGCTGACGCGTGCGCGCAATTGCGCGCCGCTCCAGGGCGAACCGGCGACGCCGATCACGGGCACCGTCAGGGCGCCTTTTTCGACCAGCGCGTACAGGGCTGGAAAAATCTTCTTGCGGGCCAGGTCGCCCGTCACGCCAAATAGCACCAGCGCGTCCGATGGCAGGGCGGCGTCGCCCAAGGAGAAGTCGGGCGCCATCTCAGCTCTGCGCTTCGTCGTGGCCACCGAATTGCTTGCGCATGGCCGACTGCAAGCGCTCTGCCGTCTCGGCCTGGCCGCGCGAGGCGAAGCGCCCGTACAGCGCCGCGCTGATCACCGGCGCCGGCACGCCTTCGTCGAGCGCGGCGGCGACGGTCCAGCGGCCCTCGCCGGAATCGGCGACGCGGCCCGTGTAGTGCGTCAATTGCGGGTCGGCCAGCAGCGCGCCGGCCGTCAAGTCGAGCAGCCAGGAGCCGACCACGCTGCCGCGCCGCCACACTTCGGTAATCTCGGACAAGTCCAGTCGGTATTGGTAAAACTCGGGATTGGCCATGGGCGCCGTCTCGGCGTCGGCCGCCGCCGCATGCAGGCCGGCGTCGGCGTGGCGCAAGATATTCAGGCCCTCGGCATAGGCCGCCATCAAGCCGTATTCGATGCCGTTATGCACCATCTTGACAAAATGGCCAGCGCCGTGCTGGCCGCAATGCAAGAAACCCTGTTCGGCGTCGCCGGGCGCGCCCTGGCGCCCCGGCGTGCGCGGCGCCGCGTCAACGCCAGGGGCGAGGCTGGCAAAGATCGGCCCGAGCCGCGCGACGATGTCGCTCTCGCCGCCAATCATCAGGCAATAGCCGCGCTCCAGGCCGGCCACGCCGCCGCTGGTGCCGACGTCGACATAATGGATGCCGCGCGCCAGCAAGGCGCTCGCGCGCCGGATATCGTCGCGGTAATAGGAATTGCCGCCATCGATGACGATGTCGCCGGCTTCCAGCAGGGGCGCCAATTGTTCCAGTTCCTGGTCGACTATGGCGGCCGGCAACATCAGCCACAGCACGCGCGGCCTGGCCAGTTGCGACACCAGGCTGGCCAGCGACGCGGCGCCGGCCGCGCCATGCTCGTGCAAGCGCGCCACCGCGTCCGCATTGCTGTCGTGCGCCACGCAGGCGTGGCCGGCCCGCAGCAAGCGTTGCGCCATATTGCTGCCCATCCGACCCAAGCCGATCATGCCGATTTGCATAGTGAATCCCTCAAAAGTTCAATGGCTAAATGAGCAAGCACGATGCAAGGCCTGCGCTTGACCTAACTTGTAAAGCAATTCAAGGGTCCGGTATGTGCGCTATCGTACCGTCGCGTACCGTTGCGACGAGGCGGCTGCTGCAAGCGGCGCGATGGTGGCGGCGCTTTGCCGCGCGGCGCGTTTTCGGTTTACCATGCGGCATAGCGCAACCCCGTCACGCGCCGGAGAATTGAGATTGGATGAAATAAACGCCGCCGAGTCGCTCGGCTTCACCATGCCGACGCCGGCTTACCTGGCCGGCGCGTTGCTGTTCGGCATGATCGGCTTTGCCGCGTATCGCTATGGCGCGAAAACCGGGCGGCCCCACGCCAAATGGCTGGGCCTGGCCTTGATGCTGTATCCCTACGTCATTTCGGCCACCTGGCTGATGTATCTGGTGGGCGCGGCGCTGTGCGCCGGCCTGTACTGGTTTCGCGAGTAGGGCGGTGCGCTATTTGATGCGGCAAATCAGGTCGACCGACTGCGACCTTTTCAGCGCGCTGTTCGGCACCGCCGTCTCCGCGCCGGCCTTGCGGATTTCCTTGCGGACATCGTCGATCTCGATACCGTCGTCGCGCAAACCTTGCTCGGCCAGCAGCCAGGCGCGGCCGGCCAGGCGCGGCCGGCGGCTAGAATGAATACACGAGGGTCAGGGAAGTTTGGGTATCGGTATTCTTCTTGTCTTCTGGTACCTCGGTATCGTTGCGGGCGATAAAGGCCGCCTTCATGTGCATGGAGCCATTGATCTTGGCGATCAGCGCCGCTTCCGCGCTGGAATGGATATTCGTGGCGCCGCGTTCGACGCTGAGGGTTTGCGAAAACACGGCCGAATCGCTCAATTGCCATTTCAAGGCCGCCGCGCCATGGATGGTGAAGCCGTTTTCCGTCTCGCCATTGGCGCGCACGCCGCTGGAATAACCGGGGCCGATCTCGACATCGACACTTTTGTCGGGGCCGCTGTACCAGCGTGTGCTGCGGCCCACCGCCATCGAGGAGTAGCGCGTGTAGGCGCCGAATTTATCGTCCACGTAAGAACCGAGCACGAACAGTTTTTCATGGTCGTCGGGCAATTTGTAGGCGGCCTTGGCGGACATGGAATAGCGCTCGGCCGAGCGTTCCCTGACTGTGGCGCCATCGCTCTGGGTGTTTTCATCTTCCTTGAAATATCCGCTGACGATGTACTGGTTGCTCCATTGCGGCAACTCCTGCTTGGCGTCGATCTTGCCTGAAATCGAGGCCCCGACCGTGTTGCCGGACGTGGCGATGGCGCCCAGTTCGGCTGAAGTGTTCCAGCCCTGTTCGGCAAGCTTGGGGCCGGCCGCTTGCGTGGCGGGCAAGGCCAGGAGCAGTGCCGCAGTGACGTAAATTCGTTTCATATGCGTGTATGCGGGGACCGCGCATGCGCGGGCGCCGCTTCTTTCCTTGAAAAAACTGTTGCGACCGCGCTTGCGCGGCGCCATTGCGTCCGAGCCGGTATTGTAAGGCGGGTGGCGAAAATGCTGCAATTGTGTTGGTAGGCGTGCGCTGACGCGCCTGGCGACCGAGCGCTGGCGGCGATTCGCATCGCGCGAACGGCAGCAAGTTGCAAGCAGTGCTGTGAATGGACGGTCAGGCGCGCACGTAGACCCAAGCTTGCGAGCCGGACTTTAGTGGCACAGAAACGCGTTTGTAGTCAGAAACTTCGTATTTGTCCGCAGCCGCCAGCTCTTGAACGGTGATCTCAAAGACGGTCCCGGGGATTTCATCTTGGGGATTTGAACTTGGCTGAACAATGGGATGGTGCGTTTTACCACTCATTGCAAGCACTTGCGCATCGTCTATGGCAACAAACGACTGCGCGTAGCCAAGTATGGAATCAGGGCGACCGGCGAGTTCGCGTCCAAAATTGGCGATTTGCACGGTTTTGTCTTGTAGCGTCCCATATGAAAACAAAAGGACTGGGGTATCTTGTGGGACTGCCATATCGTCGATTTCCTTTTGGTTATCTAAGTACCCATTCAAAATAAATTGTGGATGTCTGCGGCCTTGGTCGGCGCGCTGCAAGGGGGCCGCCGAGGCTTGCCCGCCCCTTGTAGTGCTCGCACTGCGGCGGAGCGTGCGTCTTGCATCGGAAGGATCGTCATGCAGCGATCCGTTGCGCAGGCGCGGGGCAAGCCCCACGAAACCCCTACTACACTCCGCCCAGGACCACATCCATCTCACAATTTATTCCGACTGGGTACTTACTTAGCATGTGTATTGTTGAAGTATACTCAAACGTGTCACTTGAGCGAGACGATTTTTTTGTTTCAATAGGCTTGTTTTCCCGGTTCCCGTATGGAGACGCGCCCGGCACTCTCCGGATATGCCCGCGTGGTCAGCAGCGATCAGAATGTGCTTTGCAGGAACGAGCGCCACGCGCATCTGCCCGATTTCCTGCGGCGGCCTGTGTCCCGGCTCCATTGCCATGCTGAATAAGACGCTAAAATATCCATTTGACAATCTTGCTATTGTCGCGTAGCGTGTGATTCATGCTCTACGGCATGCCCGCCGTCCGCATCAGCCCTTTGATCTCATCGCGCACCCATGTCCAATCCACTTGTCGGTCCCGACCTTGCCAATGCCGTTGCCGCGCGACTCGAAGCGGGCCAGATGCTCTGCTACAGCCACCCCGAGTATTGCGGCATGGGTTTGCGTCACACCGACGGCGTCTTCCTGTATGGCGAAGTCCAGGATGGCGAAATGATGAGCCAGAGCCAATCCCTGCAAGCGGGCGCTGATCGGGGCCAATTGCTGGCCTTTGCCAGCCGCGCGCAATTTGTCGCCTGGCTGGCGGCGCAATCGGACTTGTCCTTGTCCGGGCGCGAATTGCCCCAGGAATGGCTGCGCGAGAATCAACGCTTGACCCTGGAGCGCTTGCGGGCCTTTGCCGTAGCGTGACAGCCCTTGCGCCGCCCGGCGCGCCCACTTGACACAGGAACCCGCATGCCAACTTCCCTCAAACGTTTCGCGGTAATGTGCAGCTTGACTCTTTTCAGCGCCGCCGCCAGCCATCTCGCGTATGCCGATGATTGCGTGGGCCAGGTCATCACGCCGCCCGACGGCATGGTGGCCGCCACCGACGACGCCTTGCTGGCGGCGGCGCTGGGCGCGCCGGGCAAGGGCGCCTTGTGCAAAGGCCAGGTGTTTGTCGCCGAAAAACCGGTCACGGTGTACCGGGTCTGGGACGCCTCGAAATCGTATACCCTGTATGGCCGCTGGTGGTCGTTTTCGCCGCCCATGGGGCCGCGCGACAAGTACCGCCTCGATAACGATATTTGCCCGGAATGGAGTCCCCTCAATAGCGCCAGTTCTTGCACCATCAAGGTCGGCAGCAAGATCGTGCTCGGGCCCGGCCAAAGCGCGCAATGCAACGATAGTTTGTTGCCCGCTTCGGCCGTGAATCAAGCTTATATCCCCAACGATAGCAGAAACAATGTGCTATTTGTCGAGCATTGCGGGGACGGCAGCCCCTGGCCTTGACGTTTAACACCGCCGCCGGCGGTGTTAAACCGTTCTTATTGCAGCAAGCCTTCCGCGCGCAGGGTTTCTTGCACCTTGGCGCGGGCGCCGACGCGTTCGATGAAGGCTTGAATATTCGGCCACTTGGCGAGGTCGACCTTCAGGTTCTTGGTCCAGTTCAGGGTGGTAAACAGGTAGGCGTCGGCAGCCGTGAACTGTGCGCCCGTGACATAGGATTTACCGGCCAACATTTTTTCCAGGGCGTCGAAGCGGCGCCCGATGGTGGCCAGCTGGATCTCGCGCATGTCCGCCGTCAGCTTGGGATTGAACAGGGCGCCGATTTGCTTGTGGATTTCCGTGGCGGCGAAATTGAGCGCTTCCATCTGATGGTAACGTTCCATCGTGCCAAATTTCGGCACCAGGCCGCTGTCCGGCTTTTGATCGGCCAGGTATTGGCAAATCACGCCCACTTCCGTCAACACCTGCCCGTCGTCGAGCATCAAGGCCGGCACATAACCTTTCAGGTTGACTTGCCAAAAGTCGTCGCCGGCGGCCGTTTTCTTGCTGGGAATATCGACCTTGACCAATTCAAGCGGCAAGCCGGCTTCACGGGCGACGATATGGGGTGCCATCGAACAGGCGCCAGGCGCGTAATATAGTTTCATGCGACATCCTTTTTGAGAACAGACAGGAAAAAGTCGCCGCCCTCGGTCTAGCGTCGAAAGGGAGCGGCGGGCTGGAGGCGATGACTGTATCATCATCGGCGCCACCGCGCTGCCCGTTTGCCGCCGCCTTGTTCCCGCCCAATTTCGGCGTGGCCGCGACGGTTTTCCTGCCCCTCGACCTTCATGATCGCCAGCGCGCCCTTGTTGAAGGCGCGGAAGATCGAATGGTCGACGATCACCTAACTGCCCGGCACCTTGGTGCGGTATTCGACGATGGCGGCGCCGCCCGACGGAATCAGGGTGGTTTACACATTGGTCTTGGCCTTGAGCGCCTTGTTGCCCGTCAGCGCCCCTTCGGCGCCGTTAAACAGCACATAAGTGGGCCTTTCGTCGATGGCTTTTTCCATGTCGAAGGCCTGCAAGCCTTTTTCGCGGTAGGTGCCGGCCGGGTAAAAGTCGCCTTGCATCACATAATATTCATGGCCGGGCGCCGTGAAGCTGGACGCGGCGCCGCCGCCCGGCCCCGTCACGCCACGCAAATCTATATTGTGCGGCATCTTGCTGCTGGGATGATTCTTCAAGTGGAATTCGACGGTGTCGCCTTGGCGCACGCGAATGAAGCTGCCCGGCACCATCGGCGGGCTGGTCAGCACGGCCTGGATGGGCGCGCCCTGTGGCGGAGCGACGTCGCCGTTTGATTTGGCGGCCGGGGCCGCATAGGCTGGCGACCGGTAGAGCGCCAGGCCGCTCAATAATACGCCAGGCAACATCTTGAGAAATAAGCTGGGTAAGTCTTTCACTGAATTCCCTTGTGCATTGTCAGAATCTCGGTGCCGGGCGACGCGCCCGCTCCGCAGTTTTGCATTGACTGCTTTCAGGTTATGTTGACTGAGGACAAGTTGCCATTCGCCGCACAGGCGATCGGCAAGCGGCAGGATAGCCAGGCCCTTACGCCATTTGGCGCCGCCGGTCGTACCGGACTAGGTAAAAAGGCTTAGTTAAATATTTAATATTAATTCAGGCAGCGTTTTCAGCCTTGCCCCTTGCTTTTTACTTAGGATTCAAGCTACATTGTCGTGCCGCAACAATTTTACGGCGCAGACTTTGCCACCATCATCAACAGGAGACCACATTGCCGCTTGCCTCACCGACCGAATCGGATTTCCCCGCCCATGGCTTGCAAATGTGCGAGCGCGCGCCCCCCGATCCGCTGGCCGGCGAGCGGCCGGCGTGGTGGTGGGCCGGCGGCGCCGCGCCGCAAGGGAACAGCCCCGGCATGCGCGCCGAGGGCAAGCTCGCTTCCTTGCCGATGCCCAATCTGGCCAGTTGCACCAGGGCCGAGGTGATGGCGTATTTTCGCAATGGCTGGCTGCTCAGCGAAGTGCTGTTTGGCGCCTTGCAAGGCGGCGCCGCGTTTCTGCAAGCGCCGCACCATCAATTGCGCCACCCGCTGATCTTTTACTACGGTCATAGCGCCTGCTTCTTCATGAACCGGCTGCGCGCCGCCCGGCTCATCGAAGGCGAGAGCATCAATGCCTACTTCGAGAGTATCTTCGCGGTTGGGGTCGACGAAATGTCGTGGGACGATATGTCGAAAAATACGATGCCATGGCCGGAGGTGCGCGAGGTGGCCGACTATCGGCGCGCCGCCCATGCGCGCATCGAGCAATTGATCGCGACCCATCCTGGGCTGCGCGACGGCCATGCGATCATCACTCGCGCCGATCCGCTGTGGGCCTTGTTCATGGCGCTGGAACACGAGCGCATCCATCTGGAAACCTCGTCCGTGCTGATGCGCGAAATGCCGCTGGCGCTGCTGCGCCAGCCGGCGGCGTGGCCGGAGATCCATCCTTCGGCGGCGCAGCGTGGCGCGGCGCCGGACGGCATGGTGCGCGTGGAAGGCGCCGAGCTGCGCATCGGCAAGCAGTCGGACGATGCTGCCTATGGCTGGGATAATGAATACGGCACGCGCCTGGCCAAGGTGGCGAGCTTCGAGATGTCGCCCTGCATGGTGACGAACGGCCAGTTTCTCGCCTTCGTCGAGGCCGGCGGCTACCGCGAACGGGCCTATTGGTCCGACGAGGGATGGCGCTGGCGCGCCTTCCGCGACGCCCAATGCCCGCCGTTCTGGATCGCGGGGGAGGGCGGCTACCGCTTGCGCACGATTTTCCACGTCATCGATTTCGCCCCGTTGTGGCCCGTGTGCGTGAATTTCCATGAAGCGAAGGCTTATCTGGCCTGGCAAGCGGCGCGCGATGGGCGCGCCTACCGCTTGCCGACCGAGGCGGAATACACGCTATTGCGCGGCGCCGGCGATGCGGGCGCCAGCCTGCACCTGGCGCACGGCTCGGAGCGCTCGGTGCTGGCCTCGGCGCCGAACGCGGCCGGGGTGCGCGATATAGGCGGCAATCTGTGGGATTGGTGCGAGGACGATTTCCACCCCCTGGACGGCTTCAAGGTCCATCCCCACTATGACGATTTCAGCACCCCGTGCTTCGACGGCGAACACGCGATGATACTGGGCGGCTCGTTTATCAGCACCGGCAACGAGGCGTCGCCCACGGCGCGATTCCATTTCAGGCGGCATTTTTTCCAGCACGCCGGCTTTCACGCGGTGCTTGGCGACGCCGAAGCCAGCGGCGCCATCCGTCTGCGCGGCGCGGCCGATAACAAGTACGAGAGCCGCGCCACGCTGGACCAATACCTGTTGTTCCACTTTGGCCGGGCCGAGGATGCCACCCCGGCCGGCGCCGGACGCGACTTGCACGCCTTTCCCCAGCGCTGCGCGGCCAAGCTGAATGAATGGGCGCTGCGGGCCGGTTGCGGCAGCGGCGCCGTGCTCGATATCGGCTGCGCCGTCGGCGGCGCCGCGTTTGCCTTGAGCGCCTGCTTCGAGCGGGTCGAGGCGATCGACATTTCGGCCGCCTTCATCGGCGCCGCGCAAGCCTTGCGCGACGGCGCCGCGCTGCCCTACGAGATCGCGATCGAGGGCGCGCTGCGCGAGGGCCGGGTGGCCAGGGTGGCGCCGGAGGCGCGCCCGCAGCGCGTCAACTTCCGCCGTGCCGACGCGTGCGCGCTGCCGCCCGAGTACGCGCAATTTGACGCCGTCCTGGCCGGCAACTTGCTGTGCCGGCTGCCCAGTCCGCGCGCCTTCCTGGAACGCCTTGGCGGGCCGCATGGCTTGCTCAAGCCGGGCGGTATCGTGGTGCTGGCCTCGCCGTTTTCATGGTCGGAAAATTTCACCACGCGCAGCGCCTGGATAGGCGGCGACGAGGTCGATGGCCGCGCGCTGCGCTCGCTGGACGTGCTGGCTGACTTGCTGGCCCCGGAATTCGAATTGCTGCACCGCGAGGATTTTCCTTTCATGCTCAGGGAACATGCGCGCAAATATGAATACGTGGTCTCGGATCTGTCGGTCTGGCGGCGTGTGCAACGGTGATGGCGGCAACGGACTTGGAGCATGATGCCGGACGGCGCGCGGTCGAGGCCCATTTTGCCGAGGCGCAGCGCAAGCTGGAGCGCTTGCGCCAGGTCGAGCCGCTCTTGCTCGACGTGTCGCTGCGCGAAGCGTGCTCGAGTTCGCCGCTTGGACATACGCTGCAAAACAAGCTCGACTTGCTGGCGCTGGTGGACGGCTTCGGCCTCCAGCAAAAGATCATCGCCACGCTCAATTACCAGTTCGAGACCGATCCGCAAGTCGAAGATGATTTTTGCCGCCACCTCAGGGACAGCGGCTATGACTTGGCTGGCTGTTTTGCCTTGACCTCGATCGGGACGCTGCGCGATGGCGTTTTCGTGCCGGACGCCAGCATGCGCAAGCTGGTCGAATATGGCATTCCGCACACCGTGCACGAGTTCTCTCTCGAAGGCGCGAGCTTGCCCTTGCTACTGGAGACGCTGTCGGCCAGCATCGCCTGGTTGCGCGCCAATGGCGCCGTCACCGGTGCCGGCGACGGGGTTGACCCATCCCGTATTTACATCAACCTGATCGACTTGCCGGACGTCTTCTTCGGCGAGCGCGAACTCGCTTGCGCGGTGTTGCGGCGCCTGGCCGACGAGAACGTCGACGCGGTCTCGTTCGAAGACGGGCGCGGCACTTTTTTCCCATTCCAGATCGGCGCCATCGTCGGCGCGCTGAAAGCCATGCTGAAACCGGCGCAAAAGGTCTTGCTGCATATTCACGCCGGCAATGGCATGGAAAACGCGGCCGTCATCGAAGCCTTGTTGCAAGGCGCCGATGGTTACTGGGCCGGCATGGCGCGCGGCGCGGCGATGATAGGTCACGCCTCGTTGGGCGAGTTGATCGCCAGCCTGGCACGGGCCGGCAATCCGCATATGGCGCAGCGCTACCAATTGCCAGCCCTGGTGCCGGTATGTCACGCCATCCACCACATCAATACCGGGCAGGGACCGGCGCCCGACTGGCCCGTCTTCGGCGCCCACGCATACCGGCAAATGCTGAGCTGTTTCGATCAGATCGAGGGCCGTTTCATGGACCTGGCGCCGGCTGCCATCGGCGCGTGGCGCGGTTTTCGTATCGCCCCGGTCGGCAGCGATATCGCCGTGCTGCAAGGGCGGGTCCTGGAAGCCTTGCAACTGGCGCTAGACGAGGCCGGGGCGCGCCGCATGATCTTGTTGATGCGCGACGATTTGCGGCGTGGCCTGCGCCTTGAATATGACGCGCCGGACCAACTGGCCGAGCTGCTGCGCCGGGCCGGAATCGGGGAATAAGCGCGTCTCAATCGTTGCGGCGCAGGGTAAAGCGGGGAAACCGGGCGCCGATGTCTTCCAGCGCGACCGCGCCTGGGTAGCCGGCCATGGCAATCGCGTTCAGGGCGCTGTCGCCGCAACCCTGGGGCCGGAATAGTTGCAGTACATAGTTTTCGACTGCTGATGCGGTTGGTCGGGGTCTGCTATCGCACTGCCTGGCGGCTCAAGCACAAGACCCAGGAAGTGATGTGTCAGCGCGAGGCCGAACGTCAGCTTGGCGGGACTGTCGTGCTCGACGATGCCTTCCTGGGTGGGAAGCATCACGGCAAGCGCGGGCGCGGATCCGAGAACAAGGTGGCGTTCATCGCAGCCGTCGAGACTAACGAGCAAGGCCATCCCCTTTACGCGATGTTCTCGCGGATGAAGGGGGTCGGCCGTGCCGACGTCCAAGCGTGGGCGGCGAACCACCTGGCCGCTGACAGCAAGGTGGTGTCTGATGGTCTTGACTGCTTCACTGCTGTAACGCGGGCCGGCGCGCACCACCATCCAGGCTGTTTTTCCCCAGTTCCAGCAAATAGTCGATACGCGCCAGCAGTAGCGCCTCGTCGCCGCAGCAAGTGTGGCCCAAGCGGGCGCAATTGATGGTCACCACGCCCAGCGAGCCGGTTCACGCCGACGCCGAGCCGGTGGCTCGAACCTGGCCGCGCCGACCTGTTCGATTAGCCCTGATGTTCTCCCGTTTGCACGACGGCCGCAGATCCTTCCACGCTTTTCTTCTGTTCCCGTAGCCAGGTAAGATCTGCCGTGAGCGATTCTTCCACGATATTGTGGAATTGCTTGTAATGCTCCAGAACTCTATTGTGCACTTCAAACTGCTGCTGCTGAAGCTTGTTTCTCTGGTTTTCGCTGCCTGGCAATTTGGATTTTTTTTCCCGTTCATCTTCGATGGCGGACCCGACGACCTCCTTCACCCGTCCCCGCAACGCGTTCCAGCTGGCAATGGACGGATGGTCCCGCTCCTTTGGCTCTGCCGAGCGCTCATAGGGCGCATCGCTTGCCTGCGCCAGATCGGCCGGGATGCCGAGTTCCTTTGCTGCTGCAATCAGTTTTTTTTGTGAGTCGGCGCGAATTTGCGTCAAATGCGCCTGGGTTCTGTGGATGAACGTCGGGTCGGCCGTTTGCATCGATAGCACCTTGCCATCCTCTCGCAACTTGACTTCGGTTCCCCCCGCCGCAGTGCGGCTATACTCTTGGCGCTGAGTGATCATCTTCCATTGGCCACCGCTAAAGTGCAGAAAGGCGTTGGCCAAGCCCTCCTGCTTGCCGGCAACCTGGTAATCCTTGAAATCGGTCCCCATCACGGCGTTGTCATGCAGTGTCGAGCTATTGGGTCGGGAATCGTGAAATACGCGATAAGTGTCGGCATTCAAGTCCGTCACAATCAACGAACACCCACTGAGCGTGCCAGTAAACAAAAATTTGCCTTCCTCCGCCTGTTTTGGAATATCCACGTAAGCCGGTTTAATGCCTTGGGTAGCGATATTAATATAGTTGAGGAAGTGGGCCGGGACAGTATGGGCGTCGGCATGTTCGGTGAATCTCAACTCATAGGTGTCGGCGCCGGCCGGCACCAGTTTGGCATGCCCCGATGCCGGCAAAGCCCCCTCCTTGGTCATGCCGTCGGCGCTGATGGCGTGGGATGTCGAGAAAATCGCCGGATATTCCTTAAACTGCGAGACGGCGAATTCATGCCTAAGCTGTCCGGAACGCGCCGACGCCGTTACCGAGCGGCCCGGAGGCGGGCGCGCGTGTCGCACGGAGGCGGCGCTGGCGTCCGCATGATTCGGCGCCGCATTTTCTGACGATGACGCGGTGCCGCTCATTTGTAACGCTGTCGGGGAACTGGGCTGGGGACGTATGGACTGCATCTGCCTACTCTCAATAATTTATTATATTGATAGGTGGTTCGCGGTTACGCAACAGTTCCATGCCGACGGTTCGGACGGCCATATGGCAGGCGCCAATATTCGCCACGCTCGAAACAACGTTCGTGTGCAGATGAGCACAGCATCACGATGGCGTAGGCCGATGAGACGGAGAGTGTACCCAAGACAGCGGGGCCAGGAAAAACGCCGACGCCACGGCAGCCGGGGCCCGATTTATACGAATCCCTGTCTCATATATTGCAACTAACCAACCAGACTACAGAAAACAATGAGCATAACAACGTTAGCGACTGCTGAGACTCAGCCTACCCCTCCATTTTCGCGCCCCAGTCCAAACAAGGCCAACTGCAACAACAAATCGTCTGCAACAAGGGGGCTTCGATGAGGTATTTTGACTTTTTCGGATACGCCTTTTTGGTAAGCTTCACCAATGGGAACACATATGACGAAACCAAGAACATACACGCCAGAGCTTCGGGAAGAGGCTGTAAAACTGGTTCTGGCGCAGGGCCTGACGCTGGACGAAGCATCAAAACGAATCGTCATTCCGTTGGGGACATTGGCCACGTGGGTTACAGCCGCCAAACGCGGTAAGGGCCCCGTGACTGCCTCTGGTAGTCGGACGGTTCCCGAACTGGAAGCAGAAGTCGCGAAGCTGCGCAGGGAGCTGGCGGAAGCCAGAATGGAGCGAGACATAGTAAAAAAGGCGGCAGCGCACTTTGCGCGGGAGTCGTTGCCAAGAACGCGGTCATGAAGACTGACATGTACTTGACCGCAGCGGCAAGCCACTTCAAGAGGGCAGTGCTCGACGACAGTGAAAGCCATCGCGGGCACATCGAATACCTGGCGCCGTTCGGCCACCCGTGCCGCGTCAGGCGCCAACGACTGGTGGCAGCGATCGCATCGCCCCGGCAAAGGGTGCACCACCGTCTCGGTCGGCTGGGCGACCCGCTTGAGCGTCGTTCCTTTGTGGCCGACCTGGCCGCCGACTGGCTTATCCGACGCTTCGCGCAGCGAGCGCGTCTTCTTGGCCAAGCCATCGGACGATGGCGGCTTGCTGGAGTTGTGACTGGTCTTGTGCGCCTTCGTTTCGAGCGCCTCCAGACGCGCCAACAGCGTCAGGATGAGGATACAACCTTTTTATTGCAGCCATGGCCGCTGAACAGTCACGAAAAATCATGATACTTGGACGCCGCTGGCGTAGTGCTCGAAGGCGGACAGCGGCAGCGGCCGACTGTATAAATATCCCTGGTAGGCATGGCAACCTGAGCTGGCCAGGAAGTCGCGCTGGCTGCGCGTCTCGACCCCCTCGGCAATCACGCCCAGGCCCAGGCTCTGGGCCAGCGCCACGATGGTGCGGGCGATGGCGGCGTCGTTCGGGTCGATCAGCACGTCGCGCACAAAGGATTGGTCGATCTTCAACTGGTCCAGCGGCAAGCGTTTCAAGTAAGAAAACGAGGAGTAACCGGTGCCGAAATCGTCGAGCGCGAAGCCGACCCCCTCGGCCTTGAGCGCCAGCATTTTCTCGATGATGTCCTGGACATTATCGACCAATAAACTTTCCGTCAATTCCAGCTTGAGCCGGTGCCCATTGGCCCCCGTCTCGCCCAGCACGCCCAGCACCGTGGCGACGAAGTCGGGCGCACGAAATTGCCTGGCGCTGACATTGACGGCGATACACAGGTGGGCCAGCTCGGGCCGCGCGGCCCACAGCGCCAACTGAAGGCAGGCGCTGCGCAGTACCCATAGGCCGAGCGGCAGGATCAAGCCGGTTTCCTCGGCCAGGCCGATGAAGTCGGCCGGCGCCACCATGCCGCGGCGCGGATGTTGCCAGCGCAGCAGCGCCTCGGCCCCCGTCACGCGGTGCGCGCCGGCCACCTGGGCCTGGTAATGCAGCACGAATTGCTCACTCTCGATGGCCAGCCGCAAGTCCGCTTCCAGCGCGGCCCGCTCGATGACGGCCGTTTGCATGGCGGGATCGAAAAAGCGCAGCGCGTTGCGTCCGCTTTCCTTGGCCTGGTACATGGCCAGGTCGGCTTGCTTGAGCAAATCGTCGATTGAACCGGCATGCCCGGCAAACAGGGTGGCGCCCACGCTGGCCGTGCTGCGGTACTCGATCGTCCCCAGCCGATAGCCGCGGTTCAGGGTGGCCAGGATTTTTTCGCCCAGTGCCTCGGTCTGGTTGGCCGCCTCTTGCCGCTGCCCGCTCAAGCCTTCCAGCACCACCACGAATTCGTCGCCGCCTAGGCGCGCCACGGTATCGCCTTCGCGCAGGCAGGCCGACAAGCGCCGCGCCACCTGTTGCAGCAACAAGTCGCCCTGGTCGTGGCCAAGCGTGTCGTTGAGGGTCTTGAAATGGTCGAGGTCGATGAAGAGCACCGCGCCCAAGGCGCCGCTGCGGGCGCCGGCCGTCATGGCCTGTTTCAAGCGGTCCAGCAGCAAGGTGCGATTGGGCAGATCGGTGAGCGCGTCGAAGAAAGCCAGTTCCTCGATCTTTTTTTCGGCCTTCTTGCGCTCGGTGATGTCGCGCCCGCTGGTGCGAAAGCCCGTGAATACGCCCCTGGCGTCGCTGATCGGCACCCACGAGACCGACAGCCAAAAATAAGCGCCATCCTTGCGCCGGCAGCGAAATTCCAGGTCGTCGCCGCGCAAGCCGCGCAAGCCTTTCTGGAATTCCAGCGTCACCCGCGCCACGTCGTCGGCATGGACCAGGGTGCCGATGAAGTCCGGCATGGCCATGCATTCATCGACCGTGTAACCGGTGTATTGCCTGACCGAAGAGTTGATCCAGCGCGGCTTGCCGTCCAGGCCCCACCACACTTCCCAGTTGACAGTGCAATCGGCAATGGCGCGGAATTTCTCTTCGCTGGCGCGCAATTCGGTCGTCATCGCGGCGGCCAGCCGCATGGCCCGGCCGCGTCCGCTCGTCATCAGCCAGGCCAGCAGGGCCAGCAGCAGGCTCAGGCCGCAGCCGGCTATGCCGATCGGCCATTGCGCATTGCGCCCGAAGCGGGCCTGGAAGGCGTCGTGCGCGCTCAGCGACAGCAGCCAGGTGTGGCCGGCCAGCACCAGGTATTCGCTGGCCGCCAGCAGGGCCGGGCCGCGCGCCTCCGGCCAGGCATGCAGGCGCGCGCGTTCGGACGGCTCGATGCCGTCGTAAATGGCCAGGGCCAGGCCGGGCGCCTGCTCGCCATACAGGCTGGCCATCAGATCGTCCACATGGACTGCCGCGAAGACCCAGCCGGCCAGATGGGCGCGGCGCTGCGCCACGCTGTCCTGGGCCTGGCCGCGCGCATACAGCGGCAGGTACATGATGAAGGCTGCTTGGGGCGCACGGCCGGCGTCGACGCGCAGGCTGACCTTGGCGGAAATGGCCGCCATGCCGGAGTCGCGCGCCTTTTCCATGGCGGTGCGGCGCGCCGGCTCGGACCAGGCATCGATGCCGACCGGGCTGCGACCGGCGGCGATGCGCGGTTCGCGCTGCACGATGGTGGCGCTGCCGCCGGCGGCCGGGCGCCACTGGGCGACGCCAATGGCTTGCACCCCGAAAAAATTGGCGTCCAGGTGCAGCGCGGCGACATAGTCGCGCAAATTGTCGGCCTCGAGCTGGCCGGTCGCCACCTGCAAGCCGCGCACGCCCAGCAGCATCTGTTCATAGGCGCCCATGCGCTGCTCGATGCGGCCGACGGTGTCGCGCAGGGCGCCGTCGAACTGGGCTTGCAACTCATGCCGGGCCGCTTGCCGTTCGTGCTCCCACAGCGCCCATGTGACGCCGAGCGCGGCGGCCAGGATCAGCAGCGGCAGCAGGGTCAGGCGGGTCCGGCTCACGGCGGGGCCTGGAAGTCGAGCATGGATGCGGCCAGCCTGGAATCGAAATATTTCTCGAAAATGCGGCGCACGGTGCCGTCGGCGCGCATGCCATCGACCAGCGCCCGCCATTTTGCTTGTTGCGTTGCCGGCAGCGTTTTTTTCGACATGATCAAGCCGTGCGGTACGGCGGGATCGTTAAATTCGAGCACGCTGCTGATGTCGCGGATCGCCTTTTCGCCTAGCGCCGGGTAGTCGAACGGTTCCATGATCATGCCCTGGATGCGGTTTTGGCGCAGCGCCTGGTACAGGGGAGCCAGGCCGCCGGCCTGGCTGACGCGGTTCGCTTCGCGTAATTGGTCGAGCAGGCGGTTAGCCGATTCGCTGTAGCGGAAGCTGCGGATCACGCCCAGTTGGAAATCGGACTTGTGCGCGACGTCGGCCAGCCGGCGTATGTCGGCGTCCTTGCGCACCAGTAAGTAGTACTTATTGCTGAAGTACCAGGCGAAGCCGGCATAGGCCTTGCGATCTGCGCTGGCGATGCCGGACAGGCTGAAGTCGAGGGCGCCCGATTCGATCAATTGCCAGATGCGGGCGCGCGACATCAGGCTGACCCCGACCTGGCAGCCGCTGCGGCGTATCAATTCGTCGGCGAAATCCTTGTCGATACCGCTGTCGCTGGCGGCCGAATACAGCAAGCCATGCTCGTGCAAGGCCAGCGTGTAGGGGCGTGAGCAGTCGGGGCCGGCGGGCGCGGCGCGGGCCGGGCCGCATAGCGCCAGGGCGACCATGCCGCCGCATATCCATGTCGGGGCGTGACGCCAGTGCGCGCCTCTTCTTTTGATCGGCAACAATGTAAGGACCTTGTCTTTCCGGTGCGGTGAAAGCGGGCGCAGCGTGACGGCGGTGAGCCTGTGGGCTATTCCTACAATTATAGTCGCTCGGCATGAGCTGGAGATACGATAGTTGAATTAAAGCATTATTTAACTGGACACTTAGCTTGCCTGACCTCTGCGCGTGATTGGAACTTGTCACTGACCTTCACGGCTTCGGGCCGACAGCGGTGGTGTTGGGCGCGCACCAGCCAGCCAGTCGGTCGGCGTGCCCGATTCCTGCGCCCGCGACATCCAGGGCGCCAGGTTCGCTTCGCGGTCGGCCATGTACACCAGCGGCGCGTCTAGGTAATCGCGCGACGTTGCTTCGAATGCAACGCATAGTGACTGCCTCACTTAAGCCACCTTGGACGGGGCGGCGTCGCGTCGGTGTCAACTCTGGCTCTCATGTACCCGGTATTTCTTGACGACGCCGTTGGGCTGGAATAGCACCACCACTTCCCGCTTGCGGTGCGGGGCGAACAGGGCGCTGTTTCCCAGCAGGGGAAGGTGGCGCGCGAATCCGCCCGTCTCTTCCTTGTGCCGGTAGATCCAAACTTCATAACCGCTGTCCAGGCTGACGGACGTGGCGGGGCCAAACGCCAGGTCGAGGTCGGCCTTGGTGGTCTTGCCGACGATGATGTCGTGGCGCGCCGGCTCCATGCGCGGCGCGCCGCCTTGCCACGCCGCCAGGCAAGCGAGCGCGGCGATGGCGGCCAGGCCGCAGCCCAGCCATTGTGCGATTGCTTTCATAGTGCCATGCTCCCCTGTGGTGGCCGGTCTGGCGGCGCCCCGTTGGCGCGCCAGCCGCGCGCCCGGGAACAGTGTCCCATTTTCCGCCGCCGGCACGATCTAATTGTCGAAGGCAGCGTCACGCGCTATGCAAGGTATCGTCATGCGATACTTTGCTTGCCAAGCGCGCGACGGCGCGGCGCCTGCATCTGATAGTATCGGGTCTCTCTTTGGATATTGCCATCGGGAATTTCCCGCTCACTGCCGGGCAGCGCATATGAAACGCCGTCGTTTACTGAAAAGATCGCCCTTGCAACTTCACTTGGCCACGCGTTCGCGCGTCCAGGCTGAGCTGCGCCGCGTCGAATTCAGTCCCTATATCGCTTTTTTGCTGGATGCCGATGGCGTGCCACTGGGCATGAACCGGATGGCGCGTGCCTTGCTGGGGCCGGCGCCATCGTATGCGCCGGGGGCCGCGTTGTTGTTGCGCGAGGAAGGCTTGCCGCAAGCGCGGGCCCATGCTTACTGGCGTGGCGAACTGGCCTTGCTGGGCGCCGATGGCGGCGAGTTGGCGGTCTCGCAGATGATCGAATTTCATGCCGCCACAGAGGACGAAGCGGGATTTTTTTCTTGCCGCGCGTATGAACTCAAGGATTACGAGGCCTATGAATCGCGGCTGCGCTTCAAGCGCCTGTTCGAGGAGCATCCCCATCCGATGTGGGTGTACGATTTGCACAGCCTGCGCTTTTTGGTGGTCAATGCCGCCGCCGTCAGCCATTATGGTTACTCGGAAAGCGAATTCCTCGACATGACGATCATGGATATCCGCCCCGTCGACGAGCGCGCCAGATTGCTCGACAACCTGGCCCGTACGCTGCCCAAGGGGGCCAGCCGTTCCGGCCTGTGGATACACCGCAAGAAAGATGGCAGCCTGATCGATGTCGACATGTCCTCGCATTCAGTGACGATTTCCGGCCAGCCCGCGCGCTTTGTGTTCGCGCACGATGTGAGCGAGCAAATCCGCACCGAAACGGCCTTGCATGAAGCCCAGGAAACGCAGCGCCTGGTGATCGATCACATTCCGCACCAGATTTTCTGGAAGGATTTGGACGGCCGTTACCGCGGCTGCAACGATGTGTTCGCGCGCGCTGCCGGACTCGACAGCAGCGCGGCGGTGCTGGGCAAGGATGATGACGCATTTCCGTGGGCCGCCAATGCGGCGCGCATCCGCGCCGACGACCAGGCCATTGTCACCTCAGGGCGGGCGCAATTGGACCGGCAAGACCATTTGCTGTTCGCCGACGGCAGCGTGCACTGGTTCCTGATCAATAAATTGCCGCTGCACGACCAGCGCGGCAATATCATCGGCGTGCTCGGCACGATCGAAGACGTGAGCTTGCGCCGGCAAGCCGAATTGACCTTGCAATTGCAAGGTCGGGCCATCGAGGCCAGCGTCAACGCGATCGTGATCACGGCGCACCGCGACGGCGCCGACGCGATTGAGTACGCCAATCCCGCCTTCACCCAGTTGTCCGGCTATCAGGGCGCGGAAATCATTGGCCGCAATCTCGATTTCCTGCTCGGCGAGCCAGTCGACGCCGACGATTGCGTGGCGCTGCACGGGGCGCTGCAGGCGTGTGGCGAAGTGACGATCTTGTTGCGCAATTATCACAAGGACGGCAGCCTGTTCTGGAACCAATTGCATGTCGCGCCGGTGCGCGACGCGCAGGGCGCGCTGAGTCACCATGTGTGTGTGCTGAACGACATGACGGCCGTCATGCGCTACCAGGCCCAGCTTGAACACCAGGCCAATCACGACGCGCTGACGGCTTTGCCGAACCGCAACCTGTTTGGCGACCGGCTGGCGCAAGCCATCGCTTATGCGCAGCGCTACGGGAAGGCGGTATGGGTGGTATGCATCGACCTCGACAATTTCAAACTGGTCAACGACAGTCTGGGCCATCAGATGGGCGACCAGTTGCTGCGCACCATAGGCGGGCGCCTGCGCAATTGCATCCGCGACAGCGATACCGTGGCCCGGCTGGGCGGCGACGAGTTCATGTTGATCCTGCCCGACGCGCAGCGCGTCGGGGCGTCGCCGCTGCGCGCAGTGCTGGACGCGGTGTCGGCGCCGGTCTTGCTGGGCGAGCAAGAGGTGATTGTCACGTGCAGCGTCGGGGTCAGCCTGTATCCCGACGATGGCGACGACGCGCCGACTTTGCTCAAGCACGCCGATATCGCCATGTATCGGGCCAAGGAGGGCGGCCGCAATAAGGTGCAATTTTACGAGGCGGCAATGCATGCGCGCATTGCCGAACGCGCCTTGATCGAGGCGCAATTGCGCCATGCGCTGGCGCGCGATGAATTGAGCTTGCATTACCAGCCGCGGGTCGACTTGCGCAGCGGCCAGGTGGCCGGCATGGAAGCCTTGCTGCGCTGGCACCATCCGCAACTGGGCATGGTGGCGCCCTCGCGCTTTATCGGCGTGGCCGAGGAAACCGGCTTGATCGTGCCGATCGGATTGTGGGTCTTGCACAGCGCGTGCGCCCAAAACAAGGCTTGGCAAGAGGCCGGCCTGGCGCGTTTGCGGGTGGCGGTGAACTTATCGGCGCGCCAATTTCGCGACCCGGCCCTGGCCGACGAGATCGTGCGGGTGCTGGCCACGACCGGGCTGGAGGCGCAATACCTGGAACTGGAATTGACGGAAAGCGTGATGATGCACAATGTCGACGAGGCCGTGGCCGCGCTGGTGCACTTGAAAGCGCTTGGCGTGGCGCTGTCGATCGACGATTTCGGCACTGGTTACTCCAGTCTGGCTTACCTGAAGCGTTTTCCGCTCGATTATTTGAAGATAGACCAATCCTTCATTCACGACATGCTCGACGACCCCAGCGGGGCGGCCATCGTGCGCTCAGTGATTGCGCTGGGACACAGCCTGAATTTCAAGGTCATCGCCGAAGGCGTCGAAACGGAAGCGCAACTGGCCTACCTGCGGCGCTACCATTGCGACGAGATGCAGGGTTATTATTTCAGTCGTCCGCTGCCGGTCGAACAATTCGGCCGCCTGCTGGCCGAGGAAGCAAGCTTGCCGGGGGCGCGCACGGCGCCGGCCGGACAGCGCACCTTGCTCTTGCTCGACGACGAAGTCAATGTGCTGGCGTCACTGGCGCGCCTGTTCAGGCGCGACGCCTACACCATCTTGCGCGCCGACACGCCGCAACAAGCGTTCGACTTGTTGGCGCTGCACGAGGTGCAAGTGATTGTCAGCGACCAGCGCATGCCGGCCATGACGGGCACGGAATTTTTCAGCCGCGTCAAGAAAATGTATCCCGGCACCATCCGCATCATCTTGTCCGGCTATACCGACCTCGATTCGGTTTTGAGCGCCATCAATGGCGGGGAAATCTACCGCTTCTTTACCAAGCCCTGGGATGACCAGAACTTGCGTGAAAATATACGCGAGGCATTTGCCTATCACCAGTTGATCCATGGCGGCGTGCACGAACGCTGAGCGCGATCGGCTCAGCGGGATTACAACACTTCGGTCGACAGCTCCAGGGTTTCCTTGATTTCTTCCATCACCACATAACTTTTCGATTGCGCCGCGCCCGGCAATTGCAAGAGCATGTCGCCCAGCAGCTTGCGGTATTCCGCCATTTCATGGATGCGCGCCTTGATCAGGTAATCGAAATCGCCCGACACCAGGTGGCATTCCTGCACCTCGGGAATGCGCAACACTTCGCGCCGGAATTGTTCGAAGGCCATGGCCGATTTCTGGTTCAGCGTGATTTCCACAAACACTAATAATTTTGCACCCAAGGCGCCAGGCTCGACCTTGGCGTAATATCCGGTAATGACGCGGTCGCGCTCCATCCGCTTGACCCGTTCGATGCAGGGCGTGATCGACAAACCGACCCGTTCGCCCAAGTCTTTCATCGAGATGCGGCCCTCGCGCTGCAAGATGCGCAGGATGTGGCGGTCGAGCTTGTCCAGGCCGCGCGTGGATTCCTTGTGGATTCGCATGATTTTTTACTGAATATATTAGTTTATACGTGAACAAATGCTAGTTGATTCCCCATATCATAGCGCTTTATCTGGTATCTGGTCGAAATTCAAGCGAGGAAATTATGCGTATCGTCATTCTGGGTAGCGGCGTCATCGGTGTCACCAGCGCCTATTATCTGGCCAAGCAAGGCCATGAGGTGACCGTGCTCGACCGCCAGCCCGGTCCCGCTCTGGAAACGAGCTTCGCCAACGCCGGCCAGATTTCGCCCGGTTACGCCTCGCCGTGGGCCGCGCCCGGGATTCCGTTCAAAGCCATGAAGTGGATGTTGCAGCGCCACGCGCCGCTCTCGATCACGCCCGACGGCAGCCTGTTCCAGCTGCAATGGATGTGGCAAATGCTGCGCAATTGCACTCCCGAGCGCTACGCCGTCAACAAGGAGCGCATGGTGCGCCTGGCCGAGTACAGCCGCGATTGCTTCAAGACCTTGCGCCAGGAAGCGGGCATCCGCTACGAAGGCCGGCAACAAGGCACGATGCAATTGTTCCGCACCGAAAAGCAATTCGCCGACGCGGAAAAAGATATCCAGGTATTGAAGGATTCCGGCGTGCCGTATGAATTGTTGACGCGCGACGAATTGGCGCGCGCCGAACCGGCCCTGGGGGCGATCAAGGAAAAACTGGTGGGCAGCTTGCGCTTGCCCAACGATGAAACGGGCGATTGCCAGTTGTTTACCACGCGCCTGGCCGAAATGGCCGCCGCGCTTGGCGTCAAGTTCCGTTATAACGTGGCGATCGACAGCCTCGACGTGGCCGGCGGCGAAATCGCCGGCGTGCGCTGCGGCGCCGAATTGCTCACGGCCGACGCCTATGTGGTCGCGCTGGGCGCCTATTCGACCACCTTGCTGAGGTCGGTGCTGAAGCTTCCCGTCTATCCGCTCAAGGGGTATTCGATCACGGTGCCGATTCTGGACGCCGCCAAGGCGCCCACCTCGACCATCCTGGATGAAACCTACAAGATTGCCGTGACGCGCTTCGACGACCGCATCCGGGTCGGCGGCATGGCGGAAATCGCCGGCTTCGACACGCGCCTGAACCCGCGCCGCCGGGCCACCCTGGAAATGGTGGTCAATGATTTGTTCCCGGGCGCCGGCGACAGCGCCAAGGCCACTTTCTGGACCGGCTTGCGGCCCATGACGCCGGATGGCACGCCCATCGTCGGGCGTACCCCGCTGCGCAATCTGTACCTGAACACGGGCCACGGCACGCTCGGCTGGACCATGTCTTGCGGTTCGGCGCAATTGCTGGCCGACTTGATGTCGGCCAAGAAGCCGGCGATCTCGGCCGACGACCTGGGCGTGGCGCGCTATGCCGGCGCGCAGGGAGCGGGCCGCCTGAGCCTGGCTGGCGCCTGACATGAATCCGCACAAGAGTCGCAGCGGCGCCATCCTGACCGTCGACCTCGACGCGCTGCGCGCCAATTACCGCTTGCTGCGCGCGCGCGCGGCGCCGGCCGCCTGCGCGGGCGTGCTCAAGTCGGATGCCTACGGCTTGGGCGCGGCCCAGGTCGGACCGGCCCTGTACCAGGAAGGGTGCCGCCATTTTTTTGTCGCCCACCTTGATGAAGGGATCGCCTTGCGGCCCCACCTGGCGCCAGACGCGGCAATTTTCGTGTTGCACGGGCCACCGGTCGGCACGGAAGCCGAATTCACGGCGCATGACTTGATTCCCGTGCTCAACAGCGTGCAACAGGTGGCCGGTTGGCGTGCCCACGCGCGCATGCTGGGACGCAGCCTGGACGCCATCATCCAGGTCGACAGCGGCATGTCGCGCATGGGCATGGCGCCGGCCGAAATCGCGGTCTGGCTGGCCGACCCGCACTTCCTCGACGGCATCACGCTGCGTTATGTGATGAGCCATTTGGCGTGCGCCGACGTGCCCGACAATCCGATGAATGCGCGCCAATTGGCGAACTTCGAGGCGATCCGTGCGCGCTTGCCGGCATGCCCGGCCAGCTTTGCCAATTCTTCCGGCATCTTTTTGCCGGGCGAATACCATTTCGACCTGGTGCGCCCGGGCGCGGCCCTGTACGGCATCGCGCCCAATACGCAAGCCGATAATCCGATGTTGTCGGTGGTGCGCCTGCAAGGCAAGATCTTGCAGACCCGCACCATCGAACGGGGCGACCATGTCGGCTATAGCCTGCGCTACACGGCCAGCGAAACGCGGCAAGTGGCCACCGTCTCGGTCGGCTACGCGGACGGCTGGCTGCGCAGCATGAGCAATATCGGGGTGGCCATCGTCGACGGCGTGCGGGTGCCGCAGATCGGCGCCATTTCGATGGATTCGATCACGCTCGACGTGTCGGCGATTGCCAGCGAACGGGTGGCGCCCGGCTGCCTGGTCGACTTGATTTGCCCCGAACACCCGGTCGACGCCGTGGCCGGCCTGGCCAATACCATCGGCTATGAAGTGCTGACCAATCTCGGTGCGCGCTTTTACCGCGAATATACTGGCCAAGGTCAGGGCCAGGGCCAGGCGCGCAGCGCCTGAGTCGGTGGCGCCGTGCGCCGATAGGCTTGTGCTAATATTATCGACGTACCATATTCACTTTCACAATTTCCCCGGGGGTATTCATGAGCCAATACAATATTGCTGTCGTGGTCGGCAGTCTTCGCAAGGATTCCTTCAATCGCAAGATGGCGCATGCCATCGTCAAGCTGGCGCCGCCGGAGTTGTCGTTTGTCCAGGTGGAAATCGGTGATTTGCCTTTATATGACCAGGATCACGACGGCCAGCCGCCCGAGCAAGTCAAGCGCCTGAAGGCCCAACTTTCAGCAGCCCAGGGCTTGCTGTTCCTGACGCCCGAATATAACCGCTCGATTCCCGGCGTACTCAAGAATGCGATCGACCACGCCTCGCGCCCCTATGGCCAAAACGCCTGGGCCGGCAAACCGGCCGGCGTGCTGGGCGTGTCGGTGGGCGCCGCCGGCACCGCGATGGCGCAGCAGCATTTGCGCAATATCCTGGCCTATCTCGACGTGCCGACGCTGGGCCAGCCGGAGCTGTTCCTGCAAGCCAAGGAAGGCTTGTTCGACGAGGTCGGCAATGTCGGTCCCGCCAGTTTGAAGTTCCTGCAAGGCTGGATGGACCAATATGTGGCATGGATTAAGCGTCACGCCGTCTGATGGCGCCGGCCTGAGGGCCGCTGAAAAGCCGCTGAGAAGCGGCTTTTTGCCTTACTTTTTGCGTTAACGCCGCCATGTTGGGAGGCGCCTGGCGCGGCAGTTGCCGGGAAACGCTTGACCTTGCCCCCATGGTAAGGCTTACAGTGAGCATTCTTTCTCTTTCCTATTCATCAATGAACCGCGTCTTCATCAGATTCTTGCTGTGGGTTTTGATCGGCGCCCTGCCTCAGCAGGCGTTTGCGGCGGCGCGCACTTGTTGCGGACCTGCAGTCGCGCGCTTGCAAGTCGAACCCTTGCAAGGCGACGGGGCGAGGCATCATCCCATGTCCGCCCAAGAGCATGCCAAGCTGAAGGCGCCGGCCAGCCACGACTGCGGCGGCGCTTGCGCCTGTTCCGGTGCCTGCGCGCCGCCACCGGCCTTGGCGCCGACTACTATCTGCCGTGCCGCGTCGGCGGTCGCTTTCACGCCGGCGCCGCTGGCATCGGGTCCGGTTCCCGCCGGCCTGGAACGGCCCCCTCGTCGCGTTCGCGCTTAATCTCCCGACGCGCGCGCGGCCCTTGCGGTCGGCGCGCCACTGCTTGATCGATTTTGAGGATGGACCATGAAATTACCCTATCGCTACGCGCCGCTGGCGCTGTCGGCGTTGCTGCTGGGCGGTTGCGCCGGCTTTTCCACCGACGGCGGGCTGACTGCCGTCTCCGCGCTGACGCAAGAGCGCACCGGACTGGCCGTGCAGGGCGCCGACGACAAGGCGGCGCGGGCGCTGCTGGAACAAGCCTTGAGCGCCGACGGCGCGGTGCGCCTTGCCTTGATGAATAACCGCGGCTTGAAAGCCGACTTGGCCGAGCTTGGCATAGCCGAAGCGGAACTGGTGCAAGCGGGGCGGATGCGCAATCCCGGCTTCAGTTTCAGCCGCCTGCGTGGCGGCGACGGTGAAATTGACCGTGGCATCACTTTCGACCTGGCCGGCTTGCTGACCTTGCCGCTGCGCAGCGGCATCGCGCGGGAACGCTTCGAGCAAGTCAAGTTGCAGGCGGCCGCGCAAGCGGTGCAACTGGCGTATGAGACCCGGCGCGCCTATTTCAACGCCGTCGCGGCAGAGCAGGGCGTGGCGTTCATGGAACGGGCCGCCAGCGCGGCCCAGGCCGGCGCCGAACTGGCCGGCCAGATGGCGCGGGCCGGCAATTGGAGCCGTTTGGACCAGGCCCGCGAAGAAGTGTTTTACGCCGACGCGACGACCCAGTTGGCGCGCGCGCGCCTGGCCGCCACGGCCGCGCGCGAGCGCCTGACGCGCCTGCTTGGCCTGACCGGGTTCACCTTGCCGGAGCGCTTGCCTGACTTGCCGGTTAGCTTGCAAGAAGGCGCCGACAGCGAGGCGCAGGCAATGGCGCAGCGGCTCGACATCCAGATCGCCCGACGCGCCGTCGAGGCCAGCGCGTTGGAGGTGAACCGGGCCGGCGGCGTCGTCAACGTGCTTGACGCCGGCTACCTCGGCAAGAGCGCCGGCGGCCAGCCGCGCGAGAATGGCTACCAGATCAGCCTGGAGTTGCCCCTGTTCGACTGGAGCGGGGCGCGCAAGGCGCAAGCCGGCGCGCTGCACCGGCAAGCCGTCGAGCGCGCGGCCGACACGGCGCTGCGGGCCAGCTCCGAGGTACGGCTGGCGCATGCCAATTATCAGGGCAGCTACCAGTTGGCGCGCCATTACCGCGACCAGGTGGTGCCGCTGCGCAAAAAAATATCCGATGAAGTGCTGTTGCGCTACAACGGCATGCTGGCCAGCGTGTTCGAGTTGCTGGCCGATGCGCGCGAACAGATTGCCAGCGTGAATACCGCGATCGAGACCCAGCGCGATTTCTGGATCGCGCAAACCGACTTGCAGGCGGCCATCAATGGCGGCCAGTCCGCGCCCTGAACCCACCGATGCAAGGAAACAACATGAGCACACGCAGAGATTTTTTCAAGAGCGCGGGCGCGCTGGCCGTTGGCGCCGCTGCCGTCAGCCGGGCCGGCGCCGCCACGCTGCCGGAATTGGCCAGCATGGATGGCGCCGCCACGGCGCCGCCGCCGCCGCCGCCGAACGGCCGCCCCTTTCATCCGGTGGTGACCCTGAATGGCTGGTCGCTGCCCTGGCGCATGAACCAGGGCGTCAAGGAATTCCACCTGGTGGCCGAAGCCGTGGTGCGCGAACTGGCGCCCGGCATGACAGCCAATTTGTGGGGTTACAACGGCCAGTCGCCGGGCCCCACCATCGAAGTAGTGGAGGGCGACCGGGTCCGCGTCTTCGTCACCAACCGCTTGCCGGAAGCGACCAGCGTGCATTGGCATGGCCAGCGCTTGCCCAACGGCATGGACGGCGTGAGCGGCTTGACGCAGCCCGCTATCGCGCCCGGCAAGACCTTTGTCTATGAATTCACGGCCCGCCGGGCCGGCACCTTCATGTACCACCCGCACGCCGACGAGATGATGCAGATGGCGATGGGCATGATGGGCTTTTGGGTGACCCATCCGAAAGATCCGCATTTCATGCAGGTCGACCGCGATTTCGTATTCTTGCTGAGTAATTACGATATCGATCCGGGCCGCGCCACGCCCAAGGTCAACACCATGCTCGATTTCAATCTATTCACATTCAATAGCCGGGTCTTTCCCGGCATCGCGCCGATGATGGTGCGCCAGGGCGACCGGGTCCGCATCCGGGTCGGCAATTTGACCATGACCAACCATCCGATCCACCTGCATGGCCACGAATTCATGGTCACCGGCACCGACGGCGGCTGGATACGGCCCGAGGCGCGCTGGCCGGAAGTGAGCGTCGACATCGCCGTGGGCCAGATGCGGGCCATCGAATTCGACGCTACCGAACCGGGCGACTGGGCTTTCCACTGCCACAAGTCGCACCATACGATGAATGCGATGGGGCACAATGTGCCGACCATGCTGGGCGTCGACCAGCGCGAGGCGGCGCGCAAGATCAATCAACTGGTGCCGGAATATATGGCGATGGGCCAGCACGGCATGGCCGATATGGGCGACATGCCCATGCCCTTGCCCGAGAATACGCTGCCGATGATGGGCGGCATGGGGCCGTTCGGCGGCGTCGCCATGGGCGGCATGTTTACCGTGCTTAAGGTGCGTCGCGACCAGGCGCCCGGCGATTACCGCGATACGGGCTGGTACCGGCATCCGCCCGGCACGCTGGCCTATGAGTGGAATGGCGCCATGCCCGAGGCGGCGCGCAGCCCCGCCGGCGGCGCGCCTTCGATGGCGCCGGCGCGTGGCGGCGCCGATCTGGAAGTGACGGTGCGCAAACCGGGCGGCCACGGCCGCCACGACAGCCACGATTAATCGCGCGCGCCGCCCCTGGCGCGTGCCATGACTATCAAGTTCATCGCTGGAAAACGTTGTTGCGGCGCCCCTTTGTGCCTCAAGCCGTCCCATGCCGGGGCCGGCGGGGCGGGCGATTTCCCGGGCGCGCCAGGGCAAGGCGTGCCGCCCTCCATGGACGGGCCAGACAAAGTGCGTAGTGCAACTATTTCTAAACCCACTAGTGGATGGCGTGGTGCCACAATATGGACACTGGGCAGCGCCGGAAATCGTCCGGCCTGGTGTGATGGGTCTTGTTGTTAACGCGAGAATCGGGGTTGCGATGTTTACACAGTGGAAGGTTGGCACGCGCCTGATCGGCGCCTTTACCGGCGTCGCCCTGCTTGGCGCGCTGGTGGCGGGCATCGGGATCTTTAACATGGGCCGCATCAATGATATGGCCGAGCATATGTATGGCAATGAATTGCTGGGGCTGATGTATATCAAGGAAGCCAATATTGACCTGGTCAGGATCGGCCGCGCGCGCAGCAATTTTTTATTGGCTGGCAGCGAGCAGGAGCGCGCCACCCACATGGCCAGCATCGGCGCCTCGCTGGCCGCCAGCAAGCAGGAATTGGCGCTGGCCCAGCCTTTGTTTGTCACGCCCAGGGCCAAGCAATTATTCGCGCAGTTCGCACTCGTGTCGGGCGAGTATGAAGCGTCGATGGCGAAAACCCTGGCCCTGGCGGCCAGCCAGCCCATGAGCGCGCACGGCGAGCAATTGCACGTCCTGTTAACCGAGACGCGCAATCACGCCAATTCGCTCGATGCGATTCTCGAAGAATTGTCGGCGCAAAAACAGGCCCGCGCCAAGAGTTCGGCCGAGCAAACGGCTGCGATTTATGCGGCCAGCCGCACTTTCATGCTGGCGCTGGTGCTGGGCAGCGCGGCGTCCGGCCTGGCGCTGGGCATCCTGATCACGCGCAGCCTGACCGCGCAATTGGGCGGCGAGCCGTGCTACGCGGCCGATGTCGCCGGCGCCATTGCCCAAGGTAATTTGACGGTGGCCATCGATACCCATCGCAACGACCGCTCCAGCATGCTGTTTGCCATGAAGGCCATGCGTGACAGGCTGGTCGAGATCGTGTCCCAGGTACGGGCCGGCACCGATACCATCGCCACCGCATCGAGCCAGATTGCGGCTGGCAACCTGGACTTGTCGTCGCGCACGGAACAGCAAGCCAGTTCGCTGGAAGAGACCGCTTCGTCGATGGAAGAGCTGACCTCGACGGTGCGCCAGAATGCCGACAATGCGCGCCAGGCCAATGCCTTGGCCGCCAGCGCCTCCGAGGTGGCCGGCAAGGGTAGCGCGGTAGTCGGGCGGGTGGTCGAGACGATGCAATCGATCAATGCGGCGTCGAAGAAAATTGCCGATATCATCGGCGTCATCGACGGCATCGCCTTTCAGACCAATATCCTGGCTTTGAACGCGGCGGTCGAGGCGGCCCGGGCCGGCGAACAGGGGCGCGGCTTTGCCGTTGTCGCCAGCGAAGTGCGCAACCTGGCCCAGCGCAGCGCCGGCGCAGCCAAGGAAATCAAGGAATTGATCGGCGCCTCGGTGAAACAGGTCGAGAGCGGCGCCAGGCTGGTGGGCGAGGCCGGCGCGACGATGGGCGAGGTGAGTTCCAGCGTGCAAAGGATGACGGCCATCATGGCGGAAATCTCGGCAGCCAGCCACGAGCAGAGCGCCGGCATCGAGCAAATCAATCAGGCCATCACGCAGATGGACCAGGTTACCCAGCAAAACGCGGCCCTGGTCGAACAGGCGGCCGGGGCCGCCGCCGCGATGGAAGCGCAGGCTAGCGCCTTGACCGGGGTGGTCAGCATTTTCACGCTCGATGGCGCCAGCCGGCGCCCGCCGCAGCCCGCCCTGGCGCGGCCGCGCCCGCCGCGGCATGCGCCGCAAGCCTTCATCGAAGTGGCTTGATGGCTGGTGCAGGGGGATTGCCGAGTGTTTCCGTGAGACGGTACAAGTGGTACGCTGTCGGCTGAGAACCTCACTTGCGGAAAAAAACATGCAGACACTCCCTATCATCACCATCCTGGCGCTGGGCGCGCTGGCCTTGCCGGCACATGCCGAGGACGAAGCCGGCGTGACGCCTTACCGTCCCTCCGTGTCCAGCCCGGCGCAATTGCCGCTGGCCGGACAGCTTGAATTCGAGCTGGGCGGCTTGAACACCAAGCAAGACGAGACCCGGCGCGCCAGCCTGCCCTATACCTTCAAGCTGGCTTTCAACGAACAGTGGGGCGTGTTGCTGGGCGGCGAGGCCTATGTCTCGGCGCGCGACGTTGATGGCCAGCGCGAACGCGGCGTCGGCGACACCAATCTGGTGCTCAAGCGCGCCTTCCTGATCGACAGCGCCACCGCTTTCGGGCTGGAACTGGGTGTCAAGATGCCGACCGCGAAAGACAGCATCGGCAGCGGCAAGCGCGACTACACCATGAACGGCATCTTCAGCCGCGATCTCGGCAGTGTCCACATGGATGCCAATCTGAACTTCAGCCGCCTGGGCCAGGTGGATGCCGACACCGGACGCACCCAGACCGGGGCCTCGGCCTCGTTTTCGGTGCCGCTGGCGGAAAAATGGGGCTTGACGGGCGAACTGTCGGGCACCCGCCGGCGTGGCGTGGACGACACGGCCCAGGCGCTGGTGGCGGCCACCTACAGCCCGAACAAGCGGCTGGCCATCGATTTCGGCGTCGCCAGGGGCTTGAACGCGGCATCGCCGGACTGGTCGCTGTTTAGCGGCGTGGTGATGCCGCTGGCGCGTCTGTGGTAGGGTATTTCACGCGCTATGTTCCCCAGCGTACGGACCGGGCGCGCCATTCGGCCTAGGATGCAATCCAGGCGGGCGGCGTGCCGCCTTGGCGCCACTCCAGACGCTGGGTAGTCATTAAAAGAAAAGAGCTCGTCCATGAAAAACCTGATTCTTGCTGCAAGCATGCTGGTCTTGGCCTCAACGGCAATGGCCGCCGATGTCGGCGTATCGATCAATGTCGGCCAACCTGGCTTCTATGGCCGCATCGATATCGGCCAATTTCCCCGGCCGCAAGTGATCTATGCGGAACCCGTCATCATTGAGCGCCCGGTGCGCTATATCGAGCGGCAAGCGATTTACCTGCGGGTGCCACCCGGCCACGCCAAACATTGGGCGCAACATTGTCGCGCGTATAATGCGTGTGGACAGCAAGTGTATTTTGTCCAGGATGGCTGGTATCAAAACGAATATGCGCCCCGTTACCGCGAGCAGCATGGTCGCGATCACGATCGCGATCACGGCCGCGAGCACGGCCGCGACCATGATCGCGATGAGCATGAGCATGAGCATGAGCGTGGCGAAGGACATGGCGAAGGGCGCGAGCATCACCGGGACTAATCCCGGCAGTTAACACAGGAGGCTGTTTGCAGAGCAAAATCGTGATCGTCGGTGGCGGAGCGGGTGGCCTGGAACTGGCGTGCAAACTGAGCCGCAAGCTCGGTCCCGGCCAGGTAATGCTGGTCGATAGCCGCCTCTACCATATCTGGAAGCCTTCACTGCACGAGGTGGCGGCCGGCACCCTGGACATCCACCAGGAAGGCTTGTCTTACCAGATGCTGGCCCACGATAATGGCTTCAGCTATGTCTACGGGGCCTTGACCGGACTCGATCCGGGCGCCAAGCGCCTGACGGTGGGGCCGGTCGCCGATGCGGATGGCGCAGCCATCCTGCCCGAACGCCAGATCGATTTCGATGCGCTGGTGCTGGCCGTCGGCAGCACCTCGAATTATTTCGGCGTGCCGGGTGCCGAAGAACACAGCATTTCACTGAACGCGACGGAAGACGCGGAACATTTCCGCCTGAAATTGCTCAAGCTGCTGGCGCTGGCCGAGTTGCGCAAGCAGACCGGGGCCAAGGCCGGAGTCAAGACCGGAGTCGACATCGTCATCATCGGCGGCGGCGCCACCGGGGTGGAACTGGCTGCCGAGTTGCGCGAGGCGAGCGGCGTGTATGCCGCCTACGGCTTCCAGCATTTGCAGGCGCTGCAAGATGTCCGCATCACCTTGCTGGAAGGGGCGCCGCGCATCCTGACGCCGCTGTCCGAACGGCTTGCCGAGGCCGCCCTCAAGTTGCTGCGCCAGCGCGGCATTGCCGTGGTGACCGATACCCGTGTGACCGCCATCGAGCAAGACAAGGTGTGCGTGGCCGGCGGCGTCGCGTATCCGGCCCAGTTGTGCGTGTGGGCGGCCGGCATCAAGGCGCCCGCCTTCCTGGCCGGGCTGGGTTTGCCGACCACGCGCTCCGGCCAGATCGAAGTCGACGGCGCGCTGGCCGTGCCCGGTTTCCCCGCCATTTATGCGCTCGGCGATTGCGCCGCTTGCACCGGCAGCGACGGCAAGCCGGTGCCGCCGCGCGCCCAGGCCGCGCACCAGCAAGCCGATTACTTGCTCGACACTTTCTTGCGCCAGCATAAGGGCAAGCCGGCACAAGGCCGGCCTTTCGTCTATCGCGATTATGGTTCGCTGGTATCGTTTGGCCGCAGCACCTCGGTCGGCACCTTGATGGGTTCGCTAAAGGGCTTGAGCTGGTTTGTCGAGGGTTTCCTGGCGCGCATGATGTATGTCAGCCTGCACCTGATGCACCACCAGGCCGTGCTCGGCACCTTGCGCACCGGGGTGCTGGCCATCGCCCGTTTCATGATCAAGCGCAGCACGCCCCTGGTCAAGCTACATTAATTCAGGCGCGCTTCAAGCGGCCAGGGGCGGACGCGGCAGGGTGACGGTCAGTTTCGCGCCCCGCTCGCCGTTCGCGGCCAGGGTCAGCGTGCCGCCCAGGTACAGCACCCGTTCGCGCACGGCGCGCAAGCCATGCTTGCTCATTTGCGTGGCCGGCCCGTCCGGCAAACCTATACCATTGTCCTTGACGGTCAACATCAGCGTGTCTTCGCTATCGTCGACAATGATGTCGACTTCGCTGGCCTGGGCATGCGCGGCAATATTGCTCAAGGCTTCTTCCAGCGTGCGCAACAGGGCCACCCCGTAAGCGCGCGGGCAACTCAATTCTTCTTCCGGCAGGCTGCAGCGCACGGCGATGTGCTGGCGCTGGCCAAACTGTTCGGCCAGCTCGGCCAGCGCGACGTTGGCGCCAAGAAATTCGAGCTTGTCGTTCCACAGCTTCATTTGCATCTGGCGATTGGTCTCTATCACGTTGAGCAAGAGTTGCTTCATTTGCGCGGCGCGGTCGAGCAGGACGCGCTCTTGCGGCATTTGTTGCGTCAGCAGCGATAAATGCATGGTCAGGGCCGTCAGCGATGAACCCAGGCTGTCGTGCAACTGGCGCGACAGATTGCGCCGCTCATTGTCCCAACTGGTGTTGACATGGCCGAGCAACTCGCTTAAGTCGGCCGCCCGCAGCGCGTCCAAATGCGTCAATTCCCCGAGGTGCTCTGGTTTTGCCTGTTCGGACATAGGATGCCGTGAAGTGTTAAATGGTTGAGTCAGCTATTCTGAGGTCCAGATCATACCTTAGCGCGGCAAAACATGGCGCGCCGCGCGGACTTGGCGGCGCAGCTTCATAAAGGGGGATGGGTGCAGCTTTGTATTGCCAGCAGCAATTGATCGATGTCGACCGGCTTGACCAGATGCAGATCGAAGCCGGCGTCGAGCACGCGCCGCTTGTCTTCGGCCAGGCCATAGCCGGTCAGCGCGATCAACTTCAGCGCGCGCGTGCGCGGGTTGGCGCGCAGGCGGCGCGCCACCTCGTAACCATCGATGCCGGGCAAGCCAATGTCGACCAGGGCCAAGTCGGGCGGGCAATCGACCGCCATTTGCAAGCCTTGCAAGCCGTCGGCCGCGTGCTTGACCTCGAAGCCATGGCAGGCCAGCATCATGGCCATCACTTCGCGACCATCGTCATTGTCTTCGATCAGCAGCACGCTGTTGCCGGCGCGCGCGCCGGGGTCGGGCGCTTGCACGTCGCCCGCTTGCGCTGCGCTGGCCGGCAAACGTATCGTAAACAGGCTGCCGCTGCCGGGACCGTCGCTGCGCGCGCTGACGCTGCCGCCATGCAGCTCGCTCAGGCGCCGCACCAGCGACAAGCCGATGCCCAGGCCGCCCTGGCGGCGGTCAAGCGTGCTGCTGCCTTGCACGAACACATCGAACACCTGGGGCAAAAGTTCGGCCGTGATGCCGACCCCGGAATCGCGCACGGTCAGCACGACCTCTTCATCCTCGGTGGCGATGGCGATGGCGATGCGCCCGCCCGGCGCCGTGTATTTCAAGGCGTTGTCGATCAGATTGCTGGCGATTTGCTCGATCCGGGTCGGGTCGCCGTCGATCCAGGCCGACGCCGCGTCCAGCGTCAGCGCATAGTCGGCCACGCGGCCGGTGGCGCGGAAGGTGTCGACGCAACTGCCAACCAGCGCGGCCAGGTCGAGCGCCTGTTTGTTGAGCAGGATCTTGCCCGACAGGGCGCGGCTCAGGTCGAGCAAATCGTCGACGATGCGACCCAGGTGCCGGCTCTGGCGCAAGATGATGGCGCGCGCCCGCGCCGCGCCCTCGGCCGACACGCCGGGCAAGCCGATCAGTGCGGCCGCGCTACTGATGGCGCTCAAAGGATTGCGCAATTCATGCCCCAGCATGGCCAGGAATTCATCCTTGGCATGGTTTTGCTGTTGGGCCGCCTTGCGGTCTTCGATTTCCCGTGTCAGGCGCAGATTGATGGCGGTTAATTCCTTGCTGCGCTGGCTCAATTTATGGGCTTGCTGTTTCAATTGCTCGTTCTTGCTGGCCAAGGCGACAAATACTGATACCTTGGCATGGAGTATTTGCGGGATGACCGGCGTGAACAGAAAGTCGACGGCGCCTTTTTGATAGGCTTTCAGGCGGTCGATTTCATCGGCCAGGAAGGCGGTGACGAAAATGATGGGAATGTCGGCCGAGCGCGCGCGCTGGTGGATCGCCTCCGCCGTTTCGAAGCCGTCCATGCCTGGCATGTTCACATCCAGCAAGATCACCGCGAAATCGTGCATCAGCACCTGACGCAAGCCTTCCTCGCCCGAGCGGGCCGCAATGACTTCGTAGTGTTCTTGCTCGGCCCATTGCGCCAGCAAGGAAGTGAGCGCGAACAGGCTGTTGGCGTCGTCGTTGACTACGAGAATTTTAGGCTGGTCGGTATTAGGCACTTGGTCTCTGGGTAAAGCTGATTGCCTGGAACGGGAGCGCAAGGGTTGCGCCACGCGAGATCGCTGATCGCCGCATCTGTTTCCTGAGAAACAGGCTGTTCATCATAGCAATTGCCCAGGGTAAAGTCAAAAAACCATGGCGCCGCTTTGTTCGATTCCGTACATACCGCGCCGCGCGCGCGTGACATATTGATCCCGTGCTTGTTGCAATATTGGCGCATCCATGCGCTTTGACGATATGGCAGCAATTTTCATCGGGCGACGACGCGCACAAGCGCCGCTTCAGGCAGCATGCGCGGCCCGATTCTCCCCCAAGTAAAGGACCTACCATGAATATCAATACGATGCTGGACCAGGAATATGCCGGCAAGAGTTTCCAGGATATTGCCGGGGCGCCGCTGAGCGCCTTGCGCGGTGTCAGCGGCAAGGATGCCAAGGCCATGCAGCAAGCCTTTGGCGTCTACACGGTGCGTGACCTGGCCAATCTGAACTTCGTGAAGTGGGCCTGCGCCTTCGTCACGCTGGCCGATCAGGAAGCGCTGAGCGAGTGCGAGCAAGCCAAGGAAGAGTTGCTCGATGAAGCCGTCGAAATGACTTTTCCTGCCAGCGACCCGATCTCGGTCGATTCCGGCATTACCCGCATCGAAGTGTCGCCCGACAGCGTGGACGCGAAGACCGACCACCAGCACGCCGGCAAGCAGGAAGTGGCGGCGGGCAAGGTCTCATAAAGTTGGCGGGGCGCTACCGCGATCGTTCAGGCGATCGAGGGTAGCGCGTTCTTGACGGGACGCGGTCCCAGGTTGAGGCCGGGTTGGGTGCAGCAAAAGCGGTTCTTGCCAGCCCGCTTGGCCTGGTACAGGGCGCTGTCAGCCATGCTGAGCAGGGTGTCGACGTTGTCGGCGTCGTCGGGATAAATGCTGATGCCTATGCTGGTCGACAATTTCAGCGTCAAGTCCTTGATGAAATAAGGTTGGGAAATAATTTCCACCAGCTTCGCGGCCGGTTCGCGCGCGTCGCCCAGGCCGGACAATTCGCCCAGCACGATGACAAACTCGTCGCCGCCGATGCGGGCCACGGTGTCTTCCTTGCGCGAGGCGGCGACCAGGCGCGCAGCCACCATTTTCAAGATGTCGTCGCCATAACCATGACCATAGGTATCGTTGATGGTCTTGAAGCCATCGAGGTCGAGGTACATGATGGCTACCTTGCCGTGGTTGCGCGAGGCATGCTGCAAGATGGTGGCGATGCGGTCTTCCAGCAGGCGCCGGTTCGGCAAGCCGGTCAGCGGATCGTGCAGCGCCAACTCCTGTTGCTGCTTGCTGTATTGGGCCAATTCCTTGTAGAGCAGGCGCACTTCCAGCATATTGTGGATGCGTTTGTGTACTTCCAGCAAGTCGAAGGGCTTGCTGATGAAGTCGCGCGCGCCCGCTTCCAGGGCCGCGATCTTGAAGCTTGGTTGCGCCGTCAGGGCCAGCACCGGCAGATAGCCGCCCTGTTCGATTTCCTTCAAGCCTTTCATGACCTGGAAGCCGTTCAACTCGGGCATTTGCAAATCGAGCAAGATCAAGTCGTAGCAATGCTCGCGGTGCAAGGGACAAACCTGTTCCGGCTTCATGGTTGCCGTCACGCAGGTATAGCCGGCGTCGCGCAGGATTTCCAACATCAGGTCGATATTGTCGGGCGAGTCATCGACCACCAGAATCTTGGCTTTCAAAATCTCTTCTTGGCTGGGCATAGTGATCTCTGTCAATACTGAAAAAGCGCCGCTGGCGACAGCGTATAGGGCAATGGTAACGCCCTTAACGTTGGCGGGGCGCACGGAACGCGGGCTAGGGCGGCGCCACCGTCGGGACTTTCTTTGCGATGGCGTTTCACCCTAGCGGCATTGTAACAAAGCTTACTTAAGTTGCTTGTAGGACAGGGCCGCGTATTCAAGTAGGAATAAGAAGCTATCCGTAAAGAAATATTTTAAAACAAACAATATGATGTTGGCAATAAGAAAGGCGCATTTGGCATCACCGCCCGTTGTCGAAGATAGACAAGCGTCATTCCGCCGTGGCCATCATCACCCGTGCCGGCAGGCCCTATGCCGTCACGGCCAGCACTGTGGCAATCAATTGCAAGGCTTCGACCGGCTTGGGCAGATGCGCGACGAAGCCGCAGTCGAGGGCGCGCTGGCGTTCTTCCGGACGGGCAAACGCGCTCAGCGCGATGGCCGGCAAATTGCCACCGCGCTCGGCGCCCATTGCGCGCACCAGGCCCAGCAGGTCAAAGCCGTCGATGTCGGGCATGCCAATGTCGCTCACCAGCACGTCGGGGCGTTCGTTGAGCAGCAATTGCAAGGCCTGGGCCGCGTCCGCCGCGAGGAAGACTTGGGCCTTGCAATCGCTCAAGATGCGTTCGATCAACTCGCGCGCGTCGGGTTCGTCGTCGACCACCAAGATCTTCAGGCGCGACAGGTCGGGCAGGGCGGCGCTCGACGGCGCACCGGCCAGCGGCAATTGCACGGTGAAGCAAGCGCCCAGGCCGACCCCGGCGCTGCTCACGCTGACGCTGCCGCCGTGCTGCTCGACCAATTGCTTGACGATGGCCAGGCCCAGGCCCAGGCCGCCATGCTTGCGGGTAGTGGAGGCGTCGGCCTGGCGGAAGCGTTCGAATACATGGGGCAGGAATTCCGGCGCGATGCCGATCCCGCTATCGCTGACGGCAATCTCGATGTTGCCGCCCGCCGCCCGCGCAAGCAGGCGCACCGTACCATCGCGAGGCGTGAATTTCAGCGCGTTCGACAGCAAGTTCCAGATGATTTGCTGCAGGCGCCCAGAGTCGCCCACAACGGCGCCGGGAGCGTCCACGTCAAGCTCGAGTGCGATGTTCTTGGCCTCGGCGGCCGGGCGCAGCGTTTCGACGGCGGCCTGGATGATGGCGGCCGGAAAAATGCTCTGTCGGTCCAGTAATACCTTGCCGGACGTGATGCGGCCCATGTCGAGCAAGTCTTCGATTAATTGGGCCTGGGCGCGCGCATTGCGCTCGATGCTTTCCAGGCCGCGCTGCAAATCGGCCTGGTCGCGCATGCCGCGCCGCAGCACCTGGGCCCAGCCCAGGATGGCCGACAGGGGCGTGCGCAATTCATGCGACAAGGTAGACAGGAACTCATCTTTCATCTGCCTGCTGCGTTCGGCTTCGGCGCGGGCCAGATGTTCGCTGCCTTGCAATTCCCGGCGTTCCGCAGCCGCTTGCCGGCCCGCCTCGCACAGCGCCATATTGTCGATTGCCAGCGCAGCCAGCGCGGCGATGCCGGCGGCCATGCGCGCGCTGCGCGCGTCGAACATGGCCGGCTCCGGGTGGCCCAGGAACAGCGTGCCGAGCGGGGCGCCGTCGCGGGAAGTCAAGGGCGTCGCCAGGTAACTGCGCAGCGGCGCGGCGCGCGCGCGTGGGTCGGCCCAGGCGTCGTCGATGCGCAGCGCGGCGACGCCGTGTTCGATCTGCGGCGGGACACATGGCTCGAACATGGCCGCCTCGGGGGCAGACCAGGCTTGCAATGGCGGCGCGTGCAGGGCGCCGAAGCGGGCGCCGCTGATGCGCGTGGCAACCCCGAGCGCTTGCCGTAGCAAGGCTGGCAAGTCGGGCGCGCCAGAGCAGGCGTTGAGCAGTTCGATGAGCTCGCCGTTGTCGCGCAGCGCTTGCTCGCCTGGGATACATTCCTTGATCAGCTCCTTGCGCATGTTCAAGGCCGCCGCATGGGACTGCAATTCTTCGCCGCTCCTGAGTTTTGTCATCAGCGTCCCCGCCGCAGCTGGGCGGCCGCAAGCAAACCGATCAAGGCAGGCAGACGAGGGGCGCGTGAAATGATCATGATTGTGAGTCAAAGCCGTCATTTATCGCACCGGCGGCGCAAGGTGCGCAGTCGGCCGGGTAGTGTTTTATTGTAGCGCTATCGGGCCACTTTGATGCGCACTGTTGCGCCGCCGGTTCCTAAGAGTCGGTCGCCGCCAATTGCAGGCTGATGCGCGTCAGCGCTTGCTCCAATTGATCCATGTCATACGGTTTTTGCAAGGCTGTCGCGGCAAATTCCACATGTTTGGTCAAGGTGTCGCCGAAACCGGAGGCGAAGATGATGTGCAATCCTGGCTGGCTGCGCAGCGCGTTGCGGGCCAGTTCGACGCCGGAAATGCCGGGCAGGCCGACATCGGTAAACAAGACGTCGAAATGGCTGGCGGCAAGGATCGCAACAGCCTGTTCGCCGTGGCTGAGCGCCTGCACCTGGTGGCCGAAGGCGCCGAGCATTTCGCACACCAGGAATTGGGCGTCGAGGTTATCTTCCACCACCAGGATGCGCAGCGTCCGGGCGGCCGGTGCGACGCGGGTGGCGGCGGGGGTGATCGAGCACAGCACGCCGCAGACGCGGGCCAGGTCATCGCAGATCGGGGTGTAATACAAGTCCAGCACATATTGCGCGGCGGCGCCGTCGCGCCACACTTGCAAGCCTTGATTGAGGTGGCAAGTGGCGCTGCCGTTCCAGGCCGCCTCAAGCGCGGCGGGATTCCAGCTCCATTCGGCCGGCAGCATGGCTGGCACCTTGCCGCCCGGCGCACGCAATTGTTTCGATCCGAGCAGGTCGACATAAGCCTGGTTGAATAACATGGCTTGTTGCGGTCCCCACATCAAGATGGTCGCCAGCGGCGAGTTCAGCATGATGTCGAGCGTCAGGCGCAAGCTGTGAGGCCACAACGCCGGCTCACCGACAGCGGTTCCTGACCAGGCAAACGGGGGGCTGCCCGTCGCGTCAACGTTGTTGAATTGCATGCTGTGTCGCTTCTTCGAAAAGTAGTATGGAATCCTACACCATGAGTTGTTAATCGGCATGCACGGGTGGCGCCAGGTGTGGGGCAAAAAAAAGCCCGCCGATGAGGGCGGGCTGAATCTATTTTCTTGGAGGAGAATAGAGGAGACAGAAGCAGTATGCTGCGGTGCGGCATATAAATCAAATTTATATTAATGATGTCAGAAATTTGTTTTGTGAATAACTCGCGCCGGCCGCCTTTGGGTGGTAAATTCGGCAGCATGTCTTGCGGCTTCCCGTCGCGCTTACAGAAAGTCGCCATGCCCACCATCGTGAAACACAGGAAGGTCAAGATTGTCGTGCTCGAAGCGGATGAAGACCTGGCCCAGCATTGCCGCCCCGGCGATATCGCCATCGTCAACGATCAGGATGGCTGGTGGACCAGGTTTGTCGGCGCCGATGGCGCGGTCGATAGTTATGACCAGCCGTTTGCCACTTATCAGCTGGCATTGTGGGCGGCGAAGGCGGCCGCCGAATACGGCCTGGATTGAAGAGTTTTGCATTCGCACTAGACAGCGCCCAATGTTGTCCCTATAATCCTGCTTCTTTCGGGGGCTAAGGCTTCCGGCCTGCAGCAAAGGCGCCATGATGGGCCGTATGCCAAGGGCGAAAAGCGTGGGGTTTTCGGTTTGAAAAGTGTTTGAAAATGCGGCCTCATTCATGCAGATTCAGCGCGGCGATTGAAAAAATCGAACTTTTCAAAACGCGGCAACTACGCTATAATGTTGTTTTTTGCGGCTGTAGCTCAGTTGGATAGAGTACTTGGCTACGAACCAAGGGGTCGTGGGTTCAATTCCTGCCAGCCGCACCAGAATTCGTGGGGCCAGATCAAAAATCTGGCCGCTCTTTTCTGATAGTTTTATCGTTGTAATCTGTAATGAGATGTTGTCACGAGATGTCGTAATATTAGCGGCTGTAGCTCAGTTGGATAGAGTACTTGGCTACGAACCAAGGGGTCGTGGGTTCAATTCCTGCCAGCCGCACCAGAATATCGGGACTAGATTGAAAAATCTAGTCCTTTTTTCGTTTTGTCCAGCATGGGCGCACTGTTTCTCCGCTGCGGCTCCGCGCATGGGGAGCCGGTCCTCAAGCGGTCATCAATTCCTCGAACGCCTGCACGGTTGCGCCGGCGTCGATGGCGCCGATTTCTTCTTTTTCCGATAATATCACCCGGTAGCTGTCGCAGGCCGGATAAAACCATTTGTAATTATCGGTATTGATATAAAAACCGAGGGTTTTTTTATTAAATACCGAGGCCAGATGGATCACCGAAGTGTCGGGCGAGATGACGATCTCGCATTCCCTGATCAAGGCGGCAAGTTCGAGGATATGGCGGGTCTCGAACGACAGCAAGACATTGCCCTTGCCGACAGCCTGGACGATATCGTCGGCCGCCTGCTTGCCGCCCGGAGGATAAATGACGATGATGGCCAGGTCCGGGTATTTTTCGGCGAGTTGCGCGCAGATTGCCTGGGCGTCTAGCGCGCCCAGGGTCCGGTTGGCACCGCTGCCATGGCAATTCAGGCAGACGAAGCCCCGATACCGGCTTCTCAGCCCGGCCAGGAATGCGGCCGATTTTGCGGCGTGCGCGTCGACCTCGAACAATTCGTAGCGACGATCGATGTCTTCGAGCTTGAAATGCGCGAAAGCGGAAAAATAGCTGTCCAGGATAGGCCGGCTCTTGTCGCAGTCCACCGTGTGGTCGAACATGCCCAGGCTTTTGGTGCTGACCTGATATTTTTCATTGTTGAAGCCGACCAGATATTTTGCCCCAAGCAGTTTGATTCTCATCAGAAATGGCAGGGAAAACATATTCGAGGTGCTGAAGATCAGGTCGTATTGTCTGGTCCGTATTTTCAGGATGGTCTTGAGGTCGTTGGCGGCGCCCTTTTTATCCCAGATGATGACTTCCGCTATATGCGGATTGGCGTCGAGGATGTCGCGGTTGACGCTGCTGGCGGCGACATCGATCACGATCTGTGGATAATTTTTCTTCAATTCCCTGAACAGCGGCGTCGAGACAATCATGTCGCCGATCTTGTCGTTTCTAAGAATTAAAATTCGTTTGATATTGGCGGCGTCGAACGGGATTTTCCCCGATTTTCCGAGAAAAACCCTGGCGATTATTTTTGCGAATTTCCCCATTCAAGGCTCCAAGAGTCATGCATTGATTGATACGCCGACCGCCCCGGTTTCCGGGAGCGCTTCATTATACACGCCGTATAATCTTTAAAATCAATGACTTGCACCTTGGAGCCTATCCCGCTGGGGAAGCGCTTCTTAAAATGGTTTGTATGGCAGGAATTTGCCGTCCAGGGTGATGAGCGCGCGCAAGCTGCCATCCGCATCTTCCACCTTTTGCACGTCGAGCTTGAAGTCGATGGCGCTCATGATGCCATCGCCAAACTGTTCATGCAGCAAGGCTTTCAAGGTCGTGCCATACACTTGGATGATTTCATAAAAGCGGTAAATGGTGGGATCGGTCGGGATGCCGGCCGGGAGGCTGCCGCGCATGGGAATCTCTTGCAGCAGGGCGACCGCCGCCGGCGTCAAGCCGAGCCGGTCGCCGACGCTAAGGGCCGCTTGTTTTGGCAAGGGGTGTTGGCCCAGCAGCGCTGCCGTGACGAAGGTCGTGCTGTAGCCGGTGCCACTGGCCAATTGTTGCCACGACAGCGATTTTTTCGATTTTGCCTCGATGATTTCGGCGCTCAGCGCCAGGCGCGGAGTCTGGCAGAATTGAGATTGCGGCATGATTTTCCTTTCAGTGAGGTGAAATGGGAAGTCGGGCGCCGCGCGCAGTGGCGGGAAGTCGCAGCCTTCCAGTCGGAACCTTGTCCCGACGCAAGATTGTGAAGTTTGGCCGGGACAATGAGGAGTTTGGCTGACAATGCGCATGGTGCGCAGTGTATTCAAGCGTTGATGTGATGTGGCTCAACAACGCGGGGCCGGCAGCCTGTGCGGCGGCCAGCCCGGAGCGCTTAAAACGGCCTGGTCGGTAAATATTTGCCGTCGAGCGTGATGATGGCGCGCGAACCGCCCTCCGGGTCATCGACTTTCTGGATGTCGAGCTTGAAATTGATGGCGCTGATGACGCCGTCGCCGAATTGTTCGTGGACCAGGGCCTTCAGGGTGCTGCCATAGACCTGTATCATTTCATAGAACCGGTAAATGGTCGGGTCGCTCGGGACCCCGTCCGGGAAACTGCCGCGCATCGGCACTGCCTGCAAGAGCTTGCTGGCGGCGGCATCCAGGCCGAGGCGGGCGCAGACGATGTCGGCCGCGTCTTTCGGCAAGGGATGCTGGCCCAGCAGAGCGGCCGTCACGAAGACAATACTGAGGCCGGTATCAGAGGCGATTTGTTGCCAGGACAAGTCCTTGTCCGCCTTGGCGACGAGGATTTGGGCGCCCAGCAGTTGGCGTGGCATTTGGTCGAATTGGGATTGCAGCATGATGTTTCCTTGGTGAGTGGGGTGGCTGAATGGATTCAGGCGGGGATTCAGGCGGCCAGCAAGGCCAGCTTCGATTGCGTGGCGCGGGTCAGGGGGAATTCGCACAGGGGAATGAAGCGCTGGCTGGCGCCGTCGAGGGCATCGATGCAACCGCTTTCAATGTCGTAGAGCCAGCCATGCAAATCAAGCTTGCCTTGTTCGAGCGCCAGCGCGACCGAGGGATGGGTCTTGAGGTTGGCCAGTTGCGCCACCACGTTGTCGCGCGCTAGCGCGGCCAGGTGCGCTTCTGGCGTGGCGTGGTGCCGGGCCGCGTTGATCACCTTGGCCGATTCGGCGTGGCGCAGCCAGTTGGCCACGGCCGGCAAGTGCTCCAGGCAGGTGGCGGTGGAAATGGCGCTCATGGCGCCGCAATTGGAATGGCCGCAAATGACGATATCGGTCACGCCCAGTACGGCGACGGCATATTCGACGCTGGCCGAGACCCCGCCCGGCTCCGCGCTGTAACTGGGCACGATATTGCCAGCGTTGCGGATCACGAACAATTCGCCCGGCTCGCGCTGGGTCAGCAGTTCCGGCACTACCCGGCTGTCCGAACAGGTGATGAACAGGGCGCCCGGGCTTTGGCGATTGGCCAGGGACTTGAACAATTGCGAGCGCCCGGGAAAGGCTTCGCGCTGGAATGTCAGGAATCCTTCGATGATTGTTTTCATGGCGACTTTCTGATGTCGGTAAGTAAGGCGTTCATGATGAGGGCCTCAAACTATAGTGTCCAAGACCCGTTTATAATCATCGCCATTATTAAATCCTATGGTTGATGCGATGCTCCTGCGCCATATCCGCTACCTGCTGGCCGTTGCCAAGTACAAAAATTTCACGCGCGCGGCCGAAGCGCTGCACGTCTCGCAACCCACCTTGTCGCAACAGATCAAGCAATTGGAAGAAACCCTGGGCGTGGTCTTGCTGGACCGCAGCGGCCGCTCGGTGCGCACCACCGACGCCGGCAACGCCTATATCGCCTATGCCCAGCGCGCGCTGCAAGACCTGGAGGCCGGGCGGCGCGCCATCCATGATGTGCAAGACTTGTCGCGCGGCTTGCTGCGGCTGGCCTTCACGCCGACCTTCGCCGCCTATCTGGTGGGGCCGCTGGTCGAGCGTTTCAGCGCAGCCCATCCGGGCTTGACGCTGCTTGTCAGCGATCTGGCGCAAGAGCCGATGGAAGCGGCCCTGGCCGAAGACCGGCTGGACCTGGGCATCGCTTTCGACGGCGCGCGCTCGGACGAGATCGAGTGCCGGCCCCTGTATCAAGAAACGCTGGAAGCGGTGGTGGGACGCTCGCACCCGGACGCGGACGCGGCACACTGGAGCCTGGCGCAATTGGTGCGCCAGCCGCTGGCGCTGTTGACGCGCGATTTTGCCACCCGCGGCCATATCGACGCCTATTTCCAGCAACAGGGCGCGCTGCCGCAGATTGCGCTTGAGTCGAACTCGCCCAGCGCGCTTGCCGCGATCGTGGGGCGCGGCCGGCTGGTCACCATTTTGCCGAATGCCATTACGCGCGGGCATCCGGCGCTGAAGGCGGTTGCGCTGCAGCCGCCGTTGCCGCAGCGCACGGTGGCCTTGCTGTCGCGCAGGGGCGCCTATCCGAGCGCGGCGGCGCGCGCCTTTTGCCGCCTGGCGCAAGGCTTGTCCGACGAGGCCTGGCGGGCGATCCTGCTGTCGCCGCCGCCCTGAATCGGCAGCCGATGAACTCGGCGCGCGGCCGCATACAATGCCAAGGGTGGTGTGCTGGGAAAGAAGCTGGAAGCGGTGGTGGTCGACCCGGCATCCCACTGGCTGCTGTTCGCCGACAAGGCCCGTCAATTGCTGGCCGTGAATAAGGTGGTGGTGTTCGGTTGCTGGACTTCCGTGTCGCGCAAATCGGCGCTGCCCGTGTTCGAACAATTGAACGGCCTGCTGTTTTACCCGGTGCAATACGAGGGCGAGGAATTGTCGAAGAATGTCTTTTACACGGGCGTGGCGCCGAACCAGCAAGCCATTCCCGCGCTCGGCTATTTGCGCAGCAAGGAGGGCGGTTCAGTGAAGCGCTTTTTCTTGCTGGGCACCGACGTGGAAGCAGGCCGTCGAGCGCGCCAAATCGACCGAGGTCGACAAGGTGATTGCCGCGATGGGCGGCCAAAGCTTCAGCGCGCGATCCGGTTTCACCATCAAAATGGATGAAAAGAACCATCATTTGCACAAACCCGTGTTTATCGGTGCGATCCGGGCCGATGGCCAGTTCGATATCATCTGGAAAACCCCGGCGCCGATTCGCGCCAATCCCTGGAGCGCCTACATTCCCGGCAATGAACAGAAGAAGGATGGTTCCGAATAAGCCCTGCGTCCTGCGGCTCGATGAAACTGCGTAATTTTTCCATCGGCGCGCGCTTGCGCTGGGGCTTTGGCATCATCTTGACGATACTGGCCCTGATGGTTGTCGTCAGCAACATCCTCAATATCAGGAATAAGGATGAGCTGATCGACGGGCTGGGCCTGGCCAATGCCAAGGGCATGCTGGCCACGGCGATGAAGAACGCCCTGCTCGAGGGCGGCATCGCGATGCGCAACATCGGCGTGCAAACGGATGTGGGCGCAATGGAGCAGGAAAACGCCAGGGTCGAGGCGCAGGGCGCGCGCCATACGGCGGCCCTGCGCAAGTTCGCAGCGTTTGGTTTGAGCGCCGGAGAGAAAGGCATCGTTGCCAATATCGCGCAATTGGACCATGGCCTCGCGGCGCCTTTGAAAGAAGCGGTCGGCAATGCGCTGGCCTTCAACAGCCCGGAGGCGGCCAAGATCATCGTGACCCGGATTGCCCAATTGCGGGACGCGCGGCAGCACATCCAGCAGTCCGAAAAAATGCTCGCTATCGGCCAGTTGGCCGCTGGCATCGCCCATGAAATCAATCATCCGATTGCTTTTATCTAATCCAATATGGCTTCCATGCAAGCTTATGTTCAGACCTTGTTTGGCGCGCTGGACGGCTACCGCCAGAGCATGGCGCAGTTTCCCGTGACGCCGTCCCATCTGGCGCGGGTGGCCGAGCCAGGCTTCATTCGCGACAACCTGGCCGCCTTGATGGGCGAGTCGATCGCAGGCTTGCGGCGCGTGAAGGGCATCGTCCAGTCGCTCAAAGATATTGCCCATATCGGCGAGTCAGACGGGCAATACGCCGACCTGCATCACGGCATCGACAGCACGCTCAATGTGCTGAGTCATGAGATCAGGCTCAAGGCCAGCATCGTGAAGCATTATGCCGCGCTGGCGCTGGCGCTGGCGCTGGTGAAGTGCCTGGCGCCCCAGATTAACCAGGTATTCATGAATCTGCTCGTCAACCCGGTCCACGCGATCGACGGCACCGGCGTCATCACGATACGCAGCGGTTGCGAGCAGGGCGTGGTCTGGATTGAATTTGGCGACACCGGGTCCGGCATCGAGGCGCAAAACCTGGCGTGCATCGTCGAGCCGTTTTTCACCATCCGGCCGGCCGGCAGTGGCACCGGGTTGGGCTTGTCGACTTCCTCCGGCATCGTGAAAAAACACGGCGGCAGGATCGACGTCGACAGCGCGCCCGGCCAGGGTGCCCGCTTCACGCTGCATTTGCCTATTGACGGCCCGAAGAGCGCGTGCGAGGTCGACGTGGCCGGGTGATTGCCGGGCTTGATTCCTTCGCCCCGCATTCGCCCTTTGCCATTCGTCAAAGCCCTGCTATAATCTTGTCTGTCGCGGCTGTAGCTCAGTTGGATAGAGTACTTGGCTACGAACCAAGGGGTCGTGGGTTCAATTCCTGCCAGCCGCACCAGAATACGAGGGACCAGATCGCAAGATCTGGTCCCTTTTTTCGGTTTTGATGTGGCGCGTCGGCATCTCCAGGCGCGCTTGATCGTCTTGCATCAAGCGGGCGGCGGCGGCCAAGCCATTTAGTGATTGGCAATTCGGGCCAAATGCCCGATCATGGGCCGCACCATCGAAACGGGAGCGTGCATGACGATCATTACCTGCATTGAGGATTTACGCGTACTGGCCCAAAAGCGCGTGCCGCGCATGTTTTACGATTATGCCGACGCCGGTTCGTGGACCGAATCGACTTACCGCGCCAATAGCGCCGATTTTGCCGCCATCAAATTGCGTCAGCGCGTTGCCGTCAACCTGGAAAACCGCAGCTTGCGCAGCACCATGGTCGGGCAAGACGTGGCGATGCCGGTGGCGCTGGCGCCGACCGGGCTGACCGGCATGCAGCATGCCGACGGCGAAATCCTGGCGGCCCAGGCGGCCGAACAATTCGGCGTGCCGTTCACGCTCTCGACCATGAGCATTTGCTCGATCGAAGACGTGGCGGCCCATACCAGCAAGCCCTTCTGGTTCCAGCTGTATGTGATGAAGGACCGCGACTATATCAATCGCCTGATCGACCGCGCCAAGGCGGCCGGCTGCTCGGCGCTGGTGCTGACGCTCGATTTGCAAGTGCTGGGCCAGCGCCACAAGGACTTGCGCAACGGCTTGTCGGCGCCGCCCCGGCTGACGCTGGCCAACCTGATGAACATGGCCGGCAAGCCGCGCTGGTGCCTGGGCATGCTGGGCACGCGCCGGCGCAGTTTCGGCAATATCGTCGGCCACGCCAGTTCGGTGACGGATATGTCTTCCTTGTCGGCCTGGACCGCGCAGCAATTCGACTTGAGCCTGTCCTGGCGCGACGTGGAATGGATCAAGCGGCGCTGGGGCGGCAAACTCATCCTCAAAGGCATCATGGACCCGGAAGATGCGCGCCTGGCCGTGGCCAGCGGCGCCGACGCGCTGATTGTGTCGAACCATGGCGGGCGCCAGCTCGACGGCGCGCAATCGACGATCGGCGCGCTGCCGGCCATCGCCCAAGCGGTCGGCGCCGACATTGAAGTGCATATGGATGGCGGCATCCGCTCGGGCCAGGACGTGATCAAGGCCTTGGCGCTGGGCGCCAAGGGCGTGTATATCGGCCGGCCATTCTTGTACGGGCTGGGCGCGCTGGGCGGGGAGGGCGTGAGCAAGTGCCTCGCCATCATTCGCAACGAACTCGACTTGACGATGGCGTTTTGCGGCTTGCGCGAGGTGCGCCAGGTCGACAAGAATATCTTGCTGCCGGGATCGTTTTAAGTCGCGGACTCCCTGGCCAGGTACGCCCTGGCCTTGATGCCTACGAAGCGGCGCCCTTCGTTGTCGCCCTGAATCCATTCCTCGGGCGAAAACAGCGCGAAGAGACCCACCTTGATGAGTGTCGCAATGGAAAGTTCAAGCTGCCGTTCAACTTCGCCCCTGGCGCCCCGGTTATACAAGGCCACATTGTGCAGCATGGTCGCCACGGTGCCGGTCTGGACCGTGCTGCCATCTTTCAAGGTGATGGCGGGGAGCGATTCGCCGGCGGCCAGGATCTTTTGATTTACTGCGGCCAGCTGTGCATTGTTTTCAGTTGTCGTCATAGGTATGCCCGGTTGACATGTCGCGTTCGGAAAAATCGAACGTACTTTCAGGTGAGGTCGATCGCCTCAGGCGCAAGGGACCAGCACATTATTCGGCCGGCCCGCCGCGAACGCGTCCAGATTGTCGATCAATTGGTCGGCCAGTGCCTGCATCGCCTGTCCGCTGGCCCAGGCCGTGTGCGGCGTCAAGATGAAGTTCGGCAGGCGCAGATTGAGCAGGGGATTGTCCGGCGCCGGCGGTTCCGTCGCCAGCACGTCGAAGCCGGCGCCGGCTATCGTGCCGGCGCGCAGCGCGGCGGCCAGCGCGGCCTCGTCGACCAGGCCGCCGCGCGCCGTGTTGATCAACAGTGCCGACGGTTTCATGCGTGCCAGTTCGGCCGCGCCCAGCATGTTGCGGGTCTGTGCGTTGAGCGGCAAATGCAGGCTCAGCACGTCGGACGTTTCCAGCAATTCATCCCAGCTCACGGCCCGCACGTCCGGGTCGCCCACCGGCGAGCGCGTGTGCACGCACATCTCCATGCCGAAGGCGCGCCCCAGTTTCGCCACCGACTGGCCCAGCGCGCCGTAGCCGAGTAAGCCCAGGCGGCTGCCGGAAAGGTCGCGGATCGGGTGGCCCAGCAGGCAGAAACGGGGCGAGCGTTGCCACAAGCCCGCCTCGATATCGGCGCGGTAATCGAGCAGCTTGCGGCGCAAGGCCAGGATCAGCGCCATGCAATGCTCGGGCACCGTGGCCAGCGCATAGTCGCGGATATTGCACACCACGATGCCGCGCCGCCGGCACGCGTCCAGGTCGATGATATCGCTGCCGGTGGCGGCCACGGCGATCATTTTCAATTGCGGCAGGCGGGCCAGCTCGGCTTCGCGCAGCGGCACCTTGTTGGTGATGGCGATGCTGGCGCCTTGCAGGCGGGCGGCGGCGTCGGCTTGCACGGTGGCCGGGTAGTCTTGCCAATGGTGCTCGAAGGCGGGCTGGCGCAAGGTGGCGATCAGGCTGTCGCGGTCCAGGAAGACGATGCTGTGGGCTGGTTTCATGGCAAATTTCCTCGGGAGGGGCGACGGGCGGTCGGTTGCTGCATCGCGTGATGGTTGGAAAACAGTTCGGCGACCCATTCGACGAAGACCCGCACCTTGGCCGACAGGTGCCGGTTTTGCGGATACACGATATGGATCGGTAGCGGATCGGAATGCCAGTCGCCCAGCAGGCGCTCGAGGCGGCCCTGGGCGATCAAGGGTTCGAGCAGGAAGTCCGTCATTTGTACGATGCCGAGTCCGGCCAGCCCGGCGCTGACATACGCGTTTGAATCGTTCAGCGCCATATGGCCCGGCAAGGGCATTTGGATACGCTCGGCGCCACGGCTGAAGTCCCAGTCAAATATCTTGCCGGTACGTGAAGAAAAATAATTGATGCAGCGGTGGCGCGGCAAATCGTCGGGATGCTGGGGCCGGCCGTAGCGGGCCAGGTAAGATGGCGCCGCGCAGGTGGCGAAGTGCATGATGCCGACCCGCCGCGCGATCAGGGTGGAGTCCGCCAGTTCGCCGCCGCGCACGGCGCAATCGACGCCTTCCTCGATCAAGTCGACGGTGCGGTCGCTGCAGCCGAGTTCGAGCATGATGTCGGGGTAGAGCGTGAAAAAGTCGGGCAGGGCGGGAATCAGGATATCGCTGGCCAGGCCGGTGGGCGCCTCGACCCGCAGCCGCCCGGTCGGGCTGAGCTTGGTGCGCGACAGCGATTCCTCGGCTTCGCGCACGTCCGATAAAATGCGCAGGCAGCGTTCATAATAGGCGGCGCCGTCGGCCGTGATGCTGACCTGGCGCGTGGTGCGGTGCAAGAGCTTGACCGCCAGCGCGCTTTCCAGCGCCTGGATCAGGGTCGACACGGTGGCCTTCGGCAATTGCATGTTTTCTGCCGCGCGCGTGAAGCCGCCGGCGTCGACCACTTGTACGAATACTTCCATTGCCTGCAGTTTATTCATTTTCTCTCCCCATTGTTCAGAATCCTGAACAATCAATTCGGCATTGCACTATTTATCCGATTGTAGTTCAAGTTTATAGTTGCTGTACTGCAGCATGGAATGCAGGCTGGCTTGATCGGGAGAGTGTCATGGTTGATCGGAATGGAATTTTTTCAGTCGTCGCGCTGGCCCTGGGCTCGTTCGCCCTGGCCGCAGTGCTCTATACCGACGCCTATACCCATGCCGCGCAAGCCGAGGCCAGCGCCTATGACGCGCTGACGCTGCACATTGCCCATGGCGACACCCAGGTGTGTGTCAACAATGCCAGCCTGGCGCCGGTGCCGCAATGAACACGGCCACGCCCGAGCAGCCGCCTTTAACGATCCGCGACCTCGAAGTGCGCGGCGCCCAGGACGCGTTGGCGGCGCGGCTGTACGCGGCGGGCGCGGGCGGCGCCAAGCAAGATAGCTTGATCGTGTTTTTCCACGGCGGCGGCTTTGTCGGCGGCGACCTCGACGACGCCGACGGCTTCTTGCGCTCGCTGGTGCAATGCAATCCGGCGCATCTGGTGCTGGCCGCCAATTACACGCTGGCCACGGCGCGCCCTTTCCCGGCCGCCGTCGAAGATGCCCACGCCGTGCTGCTGTGGGCCAAAAAGCATAAAGCCAAGCTTGGCTGGAGCGGCAAGCAATTGCTGGTCTCGGGCATCGAGGCTGGCGCCAATCTGGCTGCCGTGTGCGCCTTGATGTCGCGCGACCGCGGCGGTCCCGCGCTGGCCGGCCAGATCCTGATCATGCCGATGCTGGACCCGGGCCTGTCCACCTGTTCGATGCGTACCTTGCCGCTCGACCCGGACATGGTCGAGGTGGCCGACGCTTGCGCGGCCGGCTACCGTGGGTATTTGCCGAACGCCTCTGACCGCATCCACCCCTATGCCTCGCCGCTGCAATCGAGTCGCCTGAAAAATCTGCCGCCGGCGCTGATACTGTCGGGCGAAGATGATCCGCTGCGCGACGAGGCCGAACAATACGGCAGCAAACTGATTGCCTGCGGCGTCAAGACTACCGTGCGGCGCATGCCGCCGGCCCCGCTGCAAGAACCGGGCGCGCGCAATGAGTGCGCCTGCAAGGTGCATGCGCTTGCCGAAATCGCCGCATTCATCGCCGCGCTGGAGGCGTCGCCTTGATCGTAAAAAAATTACACCGAATAGTGTACTTATTGGGAAATAAGAACTACACTGTGTAGTCTACCTGCAATGACACCCTGACACCGCGCCGCTTGCTGAAACTTGCCGCGCGGGGCAGCGCCGTCTCGCCTGAATCATTATCACTTTTCATATAAAAAGGAAATAACATGAAAAACGTTCAACAATTGACCACTCTGGCGCGGCCCCTGGTTGCCGCCTTGGCTTTGGCGGGGCTGGCCGCAGTGGGTTTGGCGGGCTGCGATTCGGCCAATAGCAAGGTGCCGGAAGCGCCGGCCGCCGGCGCTCCGCCGATTTCGGCGGCGCTCGTGATCGACCGGGAAATCAGGGAAACCCAGGAATTTTCGGGCCGCCTGGAGGCGGTCGAACGGGTTGAAATCCGCTCGCGCGTGGGCGGCTTCATCACGTCCATCAATTTCAAGCCTGGTAGCGAAGTCAAGAAGGGCGAGGTCTTGTTCGTCATCGATCCGCGTCCCTTCCAGGCCGAAATGAGCCGGGCCGAGGCGGCCGCCGTGTCGGCCCGCGCCAAGGCTGAACTGGCCAAGCTGGAATTGACCCGCGCCGAAAAGTTGCTGGCCGAAAAAGCCATCCCGCAGCGCGAACTCGACGAAAAGGCTTCCGGCCTGAAGGAACTCGACGCCAACGCCCGCGCCGCGCAAGCCTCGTTCGAGGCCGCCAAGCTGAACTTGAGTTACACCGAGGTGCACGCGCCCATCAATGGCCGCGTCGGCAAGGCTGAAATCACGGTCGGCAATTTGATCGACGGGAGCGCCATCCTGACCTCGGTGGTCTCGCTCGATCGCATCTACGCCAGCTTCGACGGCGACGAAGACACTTATCTGCGCGTCGGCGCGCAGTCGCACAAGGGCACGCCGGTGACGGTGAAAGTGGGCCTGGCCAACGAGAGCGGTTATCCGCATGAAGGCAAGCTGGAATTCGTCGACAACCAGCTCGATCCGAAAACCGGCAGCGTGCGCATGCGCGCCATTTTCGCCAACGCCGACAATGCGATGGTGCCGGGCTTGTTTGCCCGCATCGAGCTGGCCGGCGGCAATGGCGGCAATCAATTGAGCCGTGCCATGTTGATCAATGAGCGCGCCATCGGCACCGACCAAAACCGCAAATTCGTGTTCGTGGTGGGCGCCGACGGCAAGGCCGAATACCGCCCGGTCAAACTGGGACCGGTGATCGACGGCTTGCGCGTGGTACGCGAAGGCTTGAAATTGGGCGACAAAGTGGTCGTCAACGGCTTGCAGCGCGTGCGTCCCGGCGCGCCCGTCACGGCCGAAATGGTGGCGATGGATTTCGACCCGGCCGCCGCCAAACCCGACGCCAAGGCGCCAGCCAAAACGCCTGAGGCCAAGGCAGATGCCAAAGTTGCGGCTCAGGCCGCATCGACTACAAAGGAATAAACCATGAATTTTTCACGCTTTTTTGTCGACAAGCCGATTTTTGCGGCGGTCTTGTCGATCATCATTTTCGTGGCCGGCTTGATTTCGATCTTCAAGTTGCCGATCTCGGAATATCCCGACGTGGTGCCGCCATCGGTGGTGGTGCGCGCCCAATACCCGGGCGCGAACCCGAAAGTGATCGCCGAAACCGTGGCCGCGCCGCTCGAAGAGCAAATCAACGGCGTCGAGAACATGTTGTATATGTCTTCGCAATCGACGTCCGACGGTTCGCTGGCGCTGACGGTAACGTTCAAGATCGGCACCAACGTCGAGCAGGCTGAATCGCAGGTGCAAAATCGGGTCCAGCGCGCCTTGCCGCGCTTGCCGGAAGAAGTGCGCCAGATCGGCGTGACCACCGTCAAGAGTTCACCCAACCTGACCATGGTGGTCCACTTGACGTCGCCGGACGGGCGCTACGACGATCTGTACCTGCGCAATTACGCGGTGCTGAACGTGAAAGACCAGTTGGCACGCATCCCCGGCATGGGCGAAACCACCCTGTTCGGCTCGGGCGACTATGCGATGCGGGTTTGGCTCGATCCGCAAAAAGTGGCGGCGCGCGGCATGACGGCCAGCGATGTGGTGGCCGCAATCCGCGAGCAGAACGTGCAAGTGGCGGCCGGCGTGATCGGCGCCTCGCCATCGAAGGGCAGTCAATTCCAGCTTACCGTGAATACCCAGGGGCGCCTGAAATCGGTCGAGGAATTCGGCCAGATCATTGTGCGCACCAATGCCGACGGCGCCCTGACGCGCCTGCAAGACGTGGCGCGCATCGAACTCGGTTCGAATTCCTATTCGCTGCGCTCGCTGTTGAACAATAAATCGGCGGTCGGGATCGGTATTTTCGAGGCCCCCAACGCCAACGCGCTGCAATTGTCGAGCGATGTGCGGGCCAGGATGGACGAGCTGAAGAAAGACTTCCCGCAAGGCCTGGATTACAGCGTGGTCTATGACCCGACCCAGTTCGTGCGCGAATCGATCAGCGCCGTGATCCATACCCTGATCGAAGCGGTAGCCCTGGTGGTGCTGGTGGTGATCATCTTCCTGCAAACCTGGCGCGCTTCCATCATCCCGCTGCTGGCGGTGCCGGTCTCCATCATCGGCACCTTCGGGGTGATGCTGGGCCTCGGCTTTTCAATCAATACCCTGTCGCTGTTCGGGCTGGTGCTGGCGATCGGTATCGTGGTCGATGACGCCATCGTGGTGGTGGAAAATGTCGAGCGCAATATCGCCATGGGCAAGAGCCCGCGCGACGCCACCGTGCAAGCCATGAAAGAGGTGAGCGGTCCCATCATCGCGATCGCCCTGGTGTTGTGCGCCGTGTTCGTGCCGATCGCCTTCGTGTCCGGTCTGTCGGGCCAGTTCTACCGCCAGTTTGCCTTGACCATCGCGATTTCGACCGTGATTTCGGCATTCAGCTCGTTGACCCTGGCGCCGGCCTTGGCCGCCGCGCTGCTGAAACCGCATGACGCGCCGAAAGACGCCTTGACGCGCGTGATGGACAAATTGTTCGGGCCTTTCTTCGGCTGGTTCAACCGTTTCTTCGGACGCGCCACGACCCGCTATGAAAAAGGGGTCAACGGCGTGCTGCGCCGCAAGGGCGCCTCGGTTGCCGTGTACGCCTTGCTGGCGCTGGCCGCCGGTTTCATGTTCAAGGCGGTGCCGAGCGGCTTCGTGCCGGCGCAAGACAAGCAATACCTGATCGGTTTCGCCCAGTTGCCGGACGCCGCTTCGCTGGACCGCACCGACGTCGTGATACGCCGCATGTCCGAGATTGCCATGAGCATCCCGGGCGTGGAATCGTCGGTGGCCTTCCCCGGCCTGTCGATCAATGGCTTCACCAACGCGCCCAACGCCGGCATCGTCTTTACCACGCTCAAGCCTTTCCATGAGCGTACCTCGAAGGAGCAGTCGGGCGAAGCCATCGCGGCCGAAATCAACAAGCGCATGGGCGTGGTGCAAGACGCCTTCATCATGGTCTTCCCGCCGCCGCCGGTGAATGGCTTGGGCACCATCGGCGGCTTCAAGATGATGATCGAAGATCGCGGCAATCTCGGTTACGACGAGTTGTACAAGGCGACCCAGGCGATGCAAATGAAGGCGTGGAAAAACCCCAAGCTGCACGGCGTGTTTTCCAGCTTCCAGATCAATGTGCCGCAACTGTTTGCCGATGTCGACCGCGCCAAGGCCAAGCAATTGGGCGTGCCGCTGGCGACCATTTATCAGACCTTGCAGATCAACCTCGGTTCGCTGTACGTGAATGACTTCAACCAGTTTGGCCGCACTTACCAGGTGACGGTGCAGGCCGATGCGGCATTCCGTTCGCACGCCGAAGATATCGCGCAATTGAAGGTGCGCAGCGACAAGGGCGAGATGATCCCGCTGTCGTCGCTGATGCGGGTCAAGGATAGTTACGGCCCGGACCGCGTGCAGCGTTACAACGCCTATGTCTCGGCCGACCTGAACGGCGGCCCGGCGCCCGGCGTCTCGTCCGGCGAGGCGCAAGCCGAACTGGAACAGATCGCCCGCGAAGTGCTGCCGAAAGGAATCACCTACGAATGGACCGACCTGACCTACCAGGACATCTTGTCGGGCAATACCATGATCTATGTGTTCCCGCTGTGCGTGCTGCTGGTGTTCCTGGTGCTGGCGGCCCAATATGAAAGCTGGACCCTGCCGCTGGCCGTGATCCTGATCGTGCCGATGTCGATCCTGTGCGCCCTGATCGGCGTCAAGCTGACCCATGGCGACAACAATGTCTTCACCCAGATCGCGCTGTTCGTGCTGGTCGGGCTGGCCTCGAAGAACGCGATCCTGATCGTCGAATTCGCCCGCGAACTGGAAGACCATGGCCGCACCATCGTGCAAGCGGCACTGGAATCGTGCCGCCTGCGTTTGCGGCCGATCCTGATGACCTCGATTGCCTTCATCATGGGTGTGTTGCCGCTGGTGTTCTCGCACGGCGCCGGCTCGGAAATGCGCCATGCGATGGGCGTGGCGGTGTTCGGCGGCATGCTGGGGGTGACCTTCTTCGGCCTGTTCCTGACGCCCGTGTTTTATGTATTGCTGCGCACGCTGGCCCAGCGCTTAGAGAAAAAAACCGGCACGGCGGCCATTGCCGCGCCCACATTGGAAGGGACTGTTTAATGAAATCGCAAGTTATCACCAAGCGCATCGCGCCACTCCTGGCGGCCCTGTTGCTGGCCGCTTGCGCGGCGCCGGAATTGAAGCAGCCGCAAATGGATTTGCCGGCCGCGTTCAAGGAAGCGGCGCAACCGGCCGCTGACGGCAGCCGCTGGCAGCCGGGCCGCAGCGCCGAGGCGCAGCCGCGCGGCCAGTGGTGGCTGGCCTTTAACGACCCGGCCCTGAACCAGTTGATCGAGCAAGCTACCAAAGCCAATGCCAATCTGGCCGAGGCAGCGGCGCGCGTGAAGCAGGCGCGCGCCATCGCCGGCATCGCCGAGGCCGACCGCATCCCGCAAGTGGGCGTGGATGCCGGGGCCCAACGCGGCCGCGCCTCGGCGCTGTCGCTCGGCTTGCCGCAAGGCACGCCGGTGGCGCCCGCCAATGTGTACCAGGCCAAGCTGACTGCCAGTTATGAGGTCGACCTGTTTGGCCGCGTCGCCGCCAATGTCAGCGCTTCGAGCGCCGACGCGGCGGCCGTCGAGGCAACTTACCGTTCGGTGCTGCTATCCTTGCAGGCCGACGTCGCGCAAACTTATTTCCGCCTGCGCGAAACGGACGCCGAACTGGCCACGCTGGAGCAGACCGCCGCCCTGCGCGAAGAGAGCGTGCACGTTAACCAGCGCCGCTACGACCTGGGCGATATCGGCGAATTCGACCTGGCCCGCGCCAAGACCGAATTGTCGACCGCGCGCGCCGAAGCGATCGGCCTGCAGCGCCAAAGGGTAGGCAATGAGCATGCGCTGGCGGTCTTGCTGGGCCGGCCGGCAGCCAATTTCACGGCCGGCGTCAGCCCGCTGCAAGATGGCGCGCTGTTGCCGGTGATCCCGGCCGGCATGCCCTCGTCCTTGCTGGAGCGGCGTCCCGACATCGCCGCCGCGCAGCGCGCCATGGTGGCCTCGAACGCGCGCATCGGCGTGGCGAAGGCGGCCATGTTTCCGTCGCTGGCGCTGAACGCGTCCGGCGGCGGCGCGGCCGACACCGTGGCCGATATCTTCAAGTGGAGCAGCCGCTCCTGGGTGCTGGGCGCGTTGATGTCAATGCCGCTCATCGATGGCGGGCGCAACAAGGCCAATATCGCGCGTAGCGAAGCGGTGCTGGAAGAATCGGTGGCCAGCTATCGGCAAAGCGTGCTGGTGGCATTCGCCGAAGTCGAGGATAACCTGGCCGGCTTGCGCATCCTGGCGGGGCAGAGCGGGCAGATCGACGAAGCAGTGGTGTCGGCGCGCCGTTCGGCCGACCTGGCGCAAAAGCTGTACGCGGCCGGTCGCTCAAGCTACCTCGACTTGCTCGATGCGCAGCGCAACCTGGCCAGCATCGAACGCAACGCGGTGCAATTGCGCGGCAACCGGGCCGTCACCACGGTGGCCTTGATACGCTCCTTGGGCGGCGGCTGGGATGGCGCGACGGGCGTGGTGAAATAAACGCGGCTGTTTGGCATAAAAAAAGACAGGGCGAACCTGTCTTTTTTTACGTCTGCGGCTGGCCGCTTACTTGGCCGGCATGGCCGCGTCGACCTTGGCTTCATCGGTCTTGGCTGCGGCTTTGGCCTTGCTCTTGGCCGACTTGTGATGGGCCTTGGCTTTGCTGACCTTGGCGTCGGACTTGGCGCTGGCGACGTCTTGCTTGGCGCCGGCGACGGCGCTCGCTTCCTTGGCATCCGCTTTCACGACTGCCTTGCTTTCCTTGGCGTCGGCTTTGGCGACTTCCTTGCTTTGTTTGGCTTCGGCCTTGACGACCGGCGCCGATGAAGCTGGAGCGGGAGCTTGAGCAAATGCCGCGCTTGCGAACAAACCGGCGATCAGGGTAGCGATGACTTTTTTCATGGTGTATTCCTTTGGTGGTGTTAATCAAGCGGGACAATTCCCGTGCCTCTGAGCTAAAAACGGCTGAGCGCGGTCATGCGTTGACGGCTATTACATCCGCTTACAGATTGCGTGGGCGCGGCTTGCGCAGGTATAAGTGCGGTGGCGCACGGTCGATTTTCCATGCGGCGCGTAACGTCAGGCAGACAAGGCCGAAAGCGCGGTCGACGCCGAACCACCACGAAAGGAGTACCCGATGACGCAACTGAGATCCGCCACCGAGCTTGCCGCTGCGGCAAGCAAGCCTTATCCGAATGACAGCGCGCAATACCGCGCGGCGCGCGTCGCGCTGCTGGCGGAGGAAATTGAACTCAGGCGCCACATCGAGCGCGTCGCCGCCCAGCGCCGCGCCCTGCCTCCCGGGGGCGAGGCGCGCGACTATGCATTTCGTGACGAGGCCGGCAAGACGCTGGGTTTGAAGGACCTGTTCGGCGCCCACGACACGCTGCTCACCTATTTTTGGATGTATGGCCCCGAGCGTGAACGGCCGTGCCCGATGTGCACCTCGTTGCTCGGCGCGCTGGAGATTCCCGCCCGCGATATTAGTCAGCGGATCGCCATCGCGGTGATCGGGCGCTCGCCCGTCGAACGCCAACTGGCCTTTGCCCGCGAGCGCGGCTGGCGCAACCTGAAGTTCTATGCTGCGGTCGGCGACGAATTCGCGCGCGATTACCGTGGCCTCGCGCCCGACGGCAGCGAATGGCCGGCACTCGACGTCTGGGTCAGGCGCGATGGGCAGGTGCGGCATTTCTGGGGTGCGGAACTGGGCGGTACCGAAGATGCGGGCCAAGATCCGCGCGGCGCGCCCGATCCGACGCCCTTGTGGAATATTCTCGACCTGACCCCGGCGGGGCGCGGAAGCGACTGGTATCCGAAGCTGTCATACGCCATCTGAGTTTCCATTCGCTGCCCGGAAATGAAAAAAGACAGGCGAACCTGTAATGCCGTTCAGTTAAGACTGGATGGCATTTTTATTTTGGGCTTGTAAACGCCCGGGCCAGCTGTTAACCTACGCGGCGATGCTCGATGACAC
>JBEONR010000022.1:0-101156 GCA_040544385.1 Oxalobacteraceae bacterium GrIS 1.11 | reverse complement strand
GGGCGCTTGGGTTTCGGTGGCATGCCCGAATGATGCGGCAAACCAGCTTCGTTTACAACTGCTATTTACGATGCTCACTCAGGCTGAACAGTTACTTAACGGGAACCATCCATGCTATTGCCTATCGGCCGCGCGCGCCCGCTTGCCTCCCTGCTTGCCTGCGGCTTGCTTGCCTCGTGCGCCGGCTTGATCGGCCCGCGCCAGCTTGAAGTGCCCTTGGCGCGCTTGCAGCAAGGCCTGGAGCGGCGCTTTCCGGTTGAAAACAAGCTATTGAACGTGTTCGATGTCTCGTTGAGCCGGCCGCAATTGTCGCTGCTGCCCGAGAGCGACCGGGTCGCGCTGACGATGGCGGCCACCGTGTCGCCGCCCTTCAATCAATTGCTCGGGCAATCCTGGCATGGCACTGTGGCGTTGTCCGGCCACCTGGTGCTCGACGCCCGCCGCAATGCCGTCTTCATCAGCGACGCCCGCATCGACCGCCTGGCCGCCGATGGCGTCGATCCTGCGCTGCAGCGCCAGTTCGCCAAGCTGGCCAGCCTTTTCACCGACCAGGCCGTCAAGGATATTCCCGTGTACAGTTTTCGTGCGGAAGACTTGCGCTATGCCGGCGTGCAATTTATGCCCACCGCGATCACCTCGACCCCGAACGCCCTGGTGCTGACCTTCGAGGCGTTGAAATAGGCGCCGCCCGCGTACATGAAATATTGATTTGCTAATCTTTCCATGCTAGTGTGCAGCGGTGGGCGGTGGGCGCCCGAACGGAGCATAGCTGATGAACTTGCGGCAAGAAGCAATCGAAGCAAACGGCGCCGATTCGGCCGCGCCGCCCGTAATGCGCCGTATCGATGACTTGCCGGGGCCGCGCGGCGTGCCCGTCTTCGGCAGCGCGCTGCAGATCGAGACGGGGCATTTTCACCAGCAGATGGAACAATGGTGCCGCCAGTTCGGCCCGTTTTTCAAGGTGCAACTGGGCAAGGGCAGCGTGCTCGGGGTGGGCGACCATGAGGCGGTCGCGACGGTCCTGCGCGACCGGCCGGACGGCTTTCGCCGCACCTCGCGGCTGGAAGAAATCTGGGAGGAAATGGGCCTCGCGCCGGGCCTGTTCAGCTCGAACGGAGAAATGTGGCGGCGCCAGCGCCGCATGGTCATGGCCGGCTTCGATCCAGCCCATGTGAAGCGTTATTTCCCTTCCATGCAGCAAGTCGGCGCACGCCTGGCGGGGCGCTGGACCAAGGCCGCGCGGGCCGACGCCACGATCGACTTGCAGGCGGACTTGATGCGCTATACCGTCGACACCATTGCCGGCCTGGCGTTCGGGGCTGAAGTGAATACGCTGGAATCCGAGCAAGACGTGATCCAGTGCCACCTCGATAAAATCTTTCCGGCCCTGTTTCGCCGTATCTTGGCGCCGTTGCCGACCTGGCGCCTGCTGCGCACCCCGGCCGACCGACGCTTAGAGCGCAGTATCGCCGAGGTGATGGCGGCGGTCGCCGGCTTCATCGCGCAGGCGCGTGCGCGCATGCTGGCCGCCCCCGCATTGCGCGAGCATCCCACCAACTTGCTCGAAGCCATGATAGGCGCCGCCGACCAGGAAGGTAGCGGCATCGACGATCGAATGGTGGCCGGCAATGTCTTGACCATGTTGCTGGCCGGCGAGGATACGACGGCCAATACGATCGCCTGGATGATTCATTTGCTGTGGAATAATCCGGCGACCCTGGCGCGCGCCCGCGACGAGGTGCGGCGGGTGGTGGGCAAGGATGAGGCGCCGACGTTCGCGCACATGGCCGAACTCGATTATGTCGAAGCGTGCGTACATGAAACCATGCGCCTCAAGCCAGTCGCGCCCATGCTGCCCTTGCAGGCGCTGCGCGACACCAGCGTTGGCGATGTCGCGGTGCCGACCGGCACGATCGTACTATGCCTGCTGCGCCGCGACAGCGTCAGCGACAGCCATGTGGCGCGCGCAGCGCAATTCGAGCCGCAGCGCTGGCTGGCCGATGGCGGGCCGGGCGCGCAAGCGAACTCGGCCAAGCGCATTTCGACGCCGTTCGGGGCCGGACCGCGGATTTGCCCAGGCCGCTACCTGGCGATGCTGGAAATGAAGATGGCGCTGGCGACCCTGCTGGGACGCTTCGACATTAGCGCCGTCGATACGGCCGATGGCTTGGAAGTGGCGGAACATCTGGCCTTCACGATGGCACCCGTGGGTTTGCGGATGCGCTTGCGCGAGCGTGCCTGAGGCGGGCGCGCGGCGCCATGGGGCCGCCGCCGGCTTGCATTCCTGAAATTTTGGCTGAAATGGCAAGTCGGGCCGCAAGCCGGGACGGCAAGCCGGAGCGACGCGATGGCGCTTCCAGTGCCGCGTATTTTTCTTTATCATGTGGCCCGCGAGGCCAGTGGCCATCTGGAATACCACATTGGCAGGCCGGGGCGGCACAGCCGAATGGAGAATTGCCGCCGCTTTATGCTACGCTGGCAATAGCGTCACCTTAGAATGAGAATCATGAATCAGTTTTACCTCCATGCAAGAAACCGCCCGAGCGCCCGCGCCCGGCCTTGTTCCAAGGTCGAGGGCCGTTCCCGATGAGCCGAGTACGAAGTGCGGTCTGGATGTTGGCGGCGGCGCTAAGCTGGCCCGCGCTGCCGGCCCATGCCGTCGATGGCGTGTATATCGAGGACATGACGACGACCGAATTGCGCGAGCGCATCAACGCCGGCGCCACCACGATCCTGATCCCGATCGGCGGCACCGAACAGAGCGGACCCTATATCACGCTGGGCAAGCACAATACGCGGGTCCACATCCTGGCCAGGCAAATCGCGCAAAAGCTCGGCAACACCGTGGTCGCACCCGTCGTCGCCTATGTACCGGAGGGGGCGATTCACCCGCCGGTGGGCCATATGCGTCTGGCCGGCACCATTTCGATTCCGGACGCGACCTTTGAAGCGCTGCTCGAAGCGAGCGCGCGCAGTTTCAAGCAGCATGGCATGCACGACGTGATCTTCATCGGCGACCATGGCGGCTATCAAAAGAATATGGAGAAAGTGGCGGCGCGCCTGAACCGCGAATGGGCAGCCGACCCGAGTTGCCGCGTCCACGCCTTGCTCGACTATTATGAGGTGACGCAAACGGCCTTTGTCGCCGACTTGAAGAAGCGCGGCTTTGGCGATGCCGAAATTGGCGTCCACGCGGGCTTGGCCGACACGGCGCTGGCGCTGGCTGTCGACAAATCGCTGGTGCGCGCTGACGCGCTGGCGCATGCGCCCAAGCCGGACGAGCGCGACGGCGTGCGCGGCGACCCGCGCCGCGCCACCGCCGAACTGGGCGAACTCGGGGTGCGGCGCATCGTCGACACGTCCGTCGCCGCCATCCAGACCTTGATACGGCCGCGCGAACCGCGCGCCGCCACCACATCGAACAGGAAATGACTTTGAAACTGAAACACACTGTAGCCGCCGGCGTTGCGCTGGCCCTCATCGGCGCCACCGCCGTCGTCGTCGCCACCCGCGTCAAGGCCGCAGCCGCGCCGGCCGCAACAGCGGCGCCGGCAGCCGGCGCCACCGTGCCGGGCATGCCGCCGGTGATCGATCCGGCCAATCTGTACAGCGAAAACGGCGCCGGCCATATGAGCGTGGCCGTGAAGGGCGACCTTGAGCGCATCTATGTGCCCAATCTGCGCTCCAACGATGTGTATGTGATCGACCCGTCGAGCATGAAGGTGGTGAATAAATTCAAGGTTGGCGTCGCGCCGCAACATGTGGTGCCCTCGTGGGACTTGCGCACCCTGTGGGTGGCCAATAATGCCGAACGCAGCAACAACGGCAGCCTGACCCCGATCGATCCGCGCACCGGCTTGCCGGGCCAGCAAATCCCCGTCGACGATCCCTATAATGTCTATTTCACGCCGGACGGCAAGTCGGCCATCGTGGTGGCCGAGGCGATGCACCGGCTCGACTTCCGCGACCCGCATACGATGGCGCTGCAATACACGATCGACGTGCCGAAATGCGGCGGCATCAACCACGCCGATTTTACAATTGATGGTCGGCAAGCGCTATTTACCTGCGAGTTCGACGGCAGCGTGGCCAAGATCGACCTGGTCCAGCGCAGCGTGCTGGGCTACCTGAAATTGACGATGCCGCGCACCCGCCTGAAAGATAGTGCGCGCCCATCCGGCCCGCCGGACAGCGAGATTTGCTCCTCGACCAAGGGTATGCCGCAAGACATACGCATGTCGCCCGACGGCAAGCGCGTGTATATCGCCGACATGGAAGCCGATGGCGTGCATGTGGTCGAGGTCGAAGCTTTCAAGGAAGTCGGCTTCATCCCCACCGGCCTTGGCGCGCACGGCATTTACCCTAGCCGCGACGGCAAGCAATTCTATGTCGCCAACCGCGGCACGCACCGCATACACGGCCGCCGGCATGGCCGCGGCAGCGTGACGGTGATCGATTTCGCAACCGAAAAAGTGCTGGCGGAATGGACGGTTCCCGGCGGCGGCAGCCCGGACATGGGCAATGTCAGCGCCGACGGCAAGTGGCTGTGGTTGTCGGGACGCTTCGACGATGTGGTTTACCGTTTCGACACGGGCAGCGGCGCCGTCGCCCAAATCAAGGTCGGGCAAGAGCCGCACGGCTTGACCGTGTGGCCGCAGCCGGGGCGCTATTCGGTCGGGCATACCGGCAATCTGCGCTGAGTAGCTGGCATCTTGAGCCGGGCAGGGGGTAGCTGTTAAAATGCGCTGCCGGCCGATTGCATCCGTCCGCTCCATTTTCCGCCCCCATCGACGATCGTTCCTTCATGTTCCTTGCCGCGCTAGACCAGCACCTGTTGAACGAGTCGAGCCGGCCCGGCTTGTCCGGCTTGCGCCGCTTTATCACCGAATTCGTGTATTTCGGCGTCAAGGAAGCGCGTGCCTGCCTGTTCGTCATCTTGTTTTTCGGCGCCGTGTTTTTGCTGCCGCGCGCCGGCGTGCTGGGCTTGCCCCGTTACGACGCGCTGCTGCTGGTCGCCATCGCGATCCAGCTCTGGATGGTGTGGTCGGGACTGGAGTCCTGGGACGAGGCCAAGGCCGTCAGCCTGTTCCACCTGGTCGGCTTCGCGCTGGAAGTGTTCAAGACGTCGAGCGGCATCCAATCCTGGAGCTATCCTGATTTTGCCTACACCAAGCTGTTTGGCGTGCCCTTGTTTTCGGGCTTCATGTATGCGGCGGTCGGCAGTTACATCACCCAGACCTGGCGCCTGATGGACTTGCGCATCCGCCACCATCCGCCCTACTGGATGGCGATCTCGATTGCGCTCCTGATCTACGCGAACTTCTTCACCCACCATTACATCGGCGACTATCGCTGGTATCTGGCCGCTTGCGCACTGGGACTGTACGCGCGCACCACCGTGGTGTTCCGGCCGCTGGACCGCGAGCGCAGCATGCCGTTGACGCTGGGCTTTGTGCTGGTCGGCTTTTTCATCTGGCTGGCCGAAAACATCAGCACCTTTCGCGGCGTGTGGCTGTATCCCAACCAGATGGGGGCATGGTCGTCCGTCCACGTCAGCAAATGGAGTTCCTGGTCGCTGCTGGTGATCATGACATTTACCATCGTGGCCAACCTGAAGCACATCAAGGCGCGCATTCATGTGCCCGACTAAGCAAACCATATGCAAATAGACATGCTACGCCAGCGCCTGCGCGCGCTGGGCGCCAAACCCCTGCACGAACAAAGGGTGTTGCGCGACTGGGTGCAAGGCCAGCCCCACGACCAGGGTCGGCGCCGCGCCGTTGACTTCTTGCCGCAAGCGCTGCGCCAGGCGCTGCCGGCGCTGGACGAACAATTGCAGGGCCTGGCGCGTTTGCTGAGCACGCATCCGGCCGAAGACGGCTCGGCGCGCCTGCTGGTTGGCCTCGGTGATGGTCAAAGCGTGGAAAGCGTGCTCTTGCCGCGCGACGGTTTGTGCGTCTCGAGCCAGGTCGGTTGCGCGGTCGGCTGCCAGTTTTGCATGACGGGGCGCAGCGGCTTGATACGCCAGGTCACGAGTGGCGAAATCATTGCCCAGGTGGTCTTGGCGCGCACCATGCGGGCCGTCAAGAAAGTGGTCTTCATGGGCATGGGCGAGCCGGCCCACAATCTCCAGAATGTGATGGAAGCCATCGAATTGCTGGGCACGGAGGGTAATATCGGGCACAAGAACCTGGTGTTTTCCACCGTCGGCGACCGCCGCGTGTTCGAGCGCTTACCGCTGGGGCCGGTCAAGCCGGCGCTGGCGCTCTCGCTGCACACCACCAAGCCGGCCTTGCGCGAGAAATTGCTGCCGAACGCGCCCCGTTTGACGCCGGCCGAACTGGTCGACTTGGGCGAGCAATACGCGCGCGCCACGGCTTACCCGATCCAGTACCAGTGGACCTTATTGGAAGGTATCAATGACGGCCAGGATGAGATGGATGGCATCGTCGAGCTGCTCAGGGGCAAGTACGCGGTTTTGAACATGATTCCCTACAATACCATTCCCGACCTGGCATTCAAGCGGCCCAGCTGGGAACAGGCGCGCGCGCTGGCGTCCGCCTTGCAGCGGCGCGGCGTGCTGACCAAATTGCGCGATTCGGCCGGCCAGGATGTCGACGGCGGTTGCGGGCAATTGCGCGCCCGCGCGCTGGAGGCGCCCATGCGCGCGATCAGGATACATGCGGCTTGAGTAGGCGGAAATAGGGCGCCACGGGGCTATGGCGCTTCAAGTGCGGGCCGGTTCAACGCGGCCCCAGTGTTTGCCCGATTTTCACGGCGGCGGCCACGTTGCGGGCCGCGCGACGCAAATTGAAGGCCGCTTCGCGCAGCGCTTCGGCCACTTCGCATGGTTTGCTGACGGCGCCGAACACGGCGTCGATGCCATGTTCATGTACCAGGGCGGCGCTCTCGCTCAGGCAACCGCCGATGGCAATCACCGGCTTGCCGTGGCGCCGCGCGACGCGGGCCACGCCGATCGGCGTCTTGCCGTGGATGGTCTGGCTATCGATGCGCCCTTCGCCGGTGACGACCAGGTCGGCTTCGCGCACCAGCGCTTCCAGGCCGGTGGCCCGGTTGACGATCTCGCTGCCCGGGCGCAGGCGGCCACCCAGGTAAGCGACCATCGCCGCCGCCGCGCCGCCGCCGGCGCCGGCACCCGGCAAGTGAGCCAATTGCACGCCGCAGTCTTGCGCGATCAAATCGGCGTAGCGCCGTAAATTGGCATCCAGGGTGGCCACCATGGCGGCGCTGGCGCCTTTTTGCGGCCCGAAGATGGCCGAGGCGCCATGCTCGCCCAGCAGCGGATTGTCGACGTCGCAGGCAATGTCGACACTGCAATCCTTGAGCCTGGGGTCCAGGCCGGCCGCGTCGATGCGCTCTAAGCTGGCCAGCGCGCCGCCGCCCGGTGCGAGTTCGGCGCCGGCCGCGTCGAGCAGGCGTACACCTAGCGCTTGCAGCAAGCCGGCGCCGCCGTCGTTGCTGGCGCTGCCGCCCACGCCCAGCACCAGGCGGCGCGCGCCCGCGTCGAGCGCGGCCCGTATCAATTGCCCGGTGCCGTAACTGCTGGCCAGCAGCGGGTTGCGCAGTTCGGGTGCCACCAGCTCTAATCCGCTGGCGGCGGCCATTTCGATTACGGCCAGTTCGCCATCGCCCATCAAGCCGTAAAACGCCGCCACCGGCTGGCCCAGCGGTCCGCGCACCGCGACGGCGACGCGGCGCCCGTCGAGCGCGTCGATCATGGCTTGCACGGTGCCTTCGCCGCCATCGGCCAGCGGGATCTTGTCATATTGGGCGTCGGGAAAGATTTCCTTGAATCCCGCCTCGATCGCGAGCGCCACTTCCATGGCGGACAGGCTTTCCTTGAAAGAATCCGGGGCTATCACTATTTTCATCGTTATGCTCGTTTCAAGTCGAATATCGGATAAGGAACAATTTAACGGTTGACCAGCCTGGCCGGCACGCGCAGCACCAGCAAGGCGCCGGCCAGGAGCACGCTCGACAGAATGTACAGGGCCAGGTCGGTGCTGTGGGTCAGGTCCTTGATCCAGCCGACCAGGAAGGGGCTGACGAAGCCGGCGATCTGGCCGAGCGAGTTGATCAGGGCCAGGCCGGCGGCCGCCGCCGCGCTGCCGAGAAAGGCCGAGGGCAGCGGCCAGAACATCGGCAGCGCCGTCAGCGCGCCCATCGTCGCCAGGGTCAGGCCGGTCATCACCAGCACGACGTTGCTGGAAAATTTGGCGGCCAGCAGCAAGCCGAACAAGCCCATCAGCATCGGCACGCACAAGTGCCAGCGCCGCTCGCCGCGCGCGTCGGCCGAGCGTCCCACCAAGACCATGAAGACGCCGGCGGCCAGGTAGGGTATCGCGCTGAGCCAGCCGATCGCGGTGGTGCTGTGGAAGCCGAGCGACTTGATGATCGATGGCAGCCAGAAATTGATCGCGTAGACGCCCATTTGGATGCAAAAATAAATCGCTCCCAGCAGCCACACGCTGGGCATGCTGAGGACGCTGGCGCCCAATAACGACTGGGCCGAACCGGCGGCCGCGCGCCGTTGTTCCTGGTCGCGTGCCAGCGCCGCCAGCATGCCCGCTTTCTCGTCGGTTGACAGCCAATTGGCTTGGGCAATGCCGTCGTTCAGGTAGAAATACACGCCTACGCCCAGCAAGATGGTGGGCAAGCCTTGCAGCAGATACAGCCATTGCCAGCCGGCCAGTCCGCCCTGTCCGCCTGAGAAATGCTGCAACATCCAGCCCGACAGGGGGCCGCCGATCAAGCCCGAGACGGGGATGGCCGACATGAACAGGGCCATCACCTTGCCGCGCCGCTCGGCCGGGAACCAGTGGCTGAAGTACAGCACGATGCCGGGGAAGAAGCCGGCTTCGGCCACGCCCGTGAAAAAGCGCAAGGTGTAAAAAGAAGCTGGCGTGGAAACAAACATCAGGCAAGCCGACAGGGCGCCCCAGGCGATCATCATGACGGCGATCCAGCGCCTGGCGCCCAGTCGGTGCAAGATCAGGTTGCTGGGCACGCCGCTGGCGACATAGCCGATGAAGAAAATACCGGCCCCGAGGCCGTAAATGGTATCGCTCAGCTTCAGGGCGTCGAGCATCTCGAGCTTGGCGAAGCCGACATTGACGCGGTCCAGGTAATTGAATAGATAGCAAATGAAAATGAAGGGTATCAGCTTCCAGGTCGCCTTCTTGTAGGCGCCGTCGAGGATGGCCGCCGCTATTGGCCCGGCGGGGCCGGTGTGCGCTGGCGCCGCGCTTGAGTTGTGCTGCATGTTGGTCTCCGGTATATTTTTATGGTGCCGCTACTGCCATTATCTTGAATCGGGCGCCCGGTGGCATCGTTCGTATGCACGAGATTGGGCGTCGCATGCGCCGCAATTTATTGTGCGCTTGCACGAAAAAAGTCCCATTCTTTTGCTATTTTTTTGTCACGTGGCGCGCTCCATGGTCTACAGTAGCGTCCAGCAGGTCTTCATGCATCAGCGGGGAGGGGTAAGTGAGCATTTTGAATGCGCTATTGGCGCAAGATATCGTCGACCGGACCATGCGCATCATCCCTTTCAATGTGAATGTGATGGATGCGCATGGCACCATCCTGGCCAGCGGCGATCCGTCGCGCATCGGCGAGTTGCACGCGGGCGCGCTGCTGGCGCTGGCGAAAAAACTGCCGGTCGAAGTCGACGCGGCGACGGCCAAAAATTTACATGGCGCCAAGCCGGGCGTGAACTTGCCGCTGACCGTGAATGGCCAGATTTGCGGCGCGATCGGCTTGAGCGGCGCGCCCGACAAGGTGCGCCAATTCGGTCAATTGCTCAGGCTGACGGCCGAAATGATACTCGAGCAAGCCACCCTGATCAACGAATTGCAGCGCGACTCGCGCTACCGCGAAGCGCTGTTGCTGAGCCTGATCAAATTCGAGGAAGCCTCGCGCGCCGACCTGGAAGCGTGGGCGCTGCGCCTAGGTATCGATTTCCGGCGCACGCAAGTGGTGGTCCTGTTCGAACTCGATGCGGGGCAATTGGCGGCCGAGGCGGCCTTGGGCGAATTGCAGCGGCTTCAAATGCGGATACTGGCGCGCCGGCCCGCCGCCTTGACGGCCACGACGGGGCCGCGTGAGATGGTGATACTGGAAACGGATGGGGCGCTTGCATCGAAACGGACTTCGCGTGCGCAAGATCGCACGCCGCAAGACCGTCTGCGGGCGCTGCAGACGACGCTGCGCGAAGAATGTCCGTGGCACTTCAGGCTGACAATGGGCATCGCCTTGCCCGGCATTGAAAGCGTGGCCATTTCCTATCAAAGCGCCAGGACCACGGCGCGGATCGGGCGCCGGCGCGACCCGCAGCAAGCGCTCCTGCGCTACGACGAACTGGCCTTGCCGGTGCTGCTGTCGGAACTCGGTTCCGGTTGGCAGGCTGAGCAGTTGCGCCTGCCTATCGTCAAATTGAAGGCCCATGACAAGAACAAGATGGGCTTGCGGCGCACGCTCGACACCTGGTTTGCGCATGACGGCCATCCGGCCGCCACCGCCGAAGCGCTGCACATCCACCGCAATACCCTCGATTACCGCCTGCGCCGCATCGGTGAGTTGACCGGGCTCGACCTGGCGCGCACGGAAGACCGCATCTTGCTGTTTGTCGCGGCCCTGCTCGACGATGGCACGGCTTAGAACCTACCAGCCTATATCCTTCAACAAGGGCAGGGTCAGGTCGACGGGCGGCTCGACCTGGTGTGTCAAATCGCCGTTGATGGCCGGTTCCATCAACTGGTTCGGCTTGGCCGTCGTGTCGTAGTGGGAAACCGAGGAACCCGGTTGCGTCACCGGCGGGGCATACAACAGCATGCGCCCGTCGCTGTCGGCGCCGGCCAGCCGGCCCGGGTCGACGCCCAGGCTGGCGATCACGCCCGAGGCGCGGCGCGAGCGGCGCTGTAGCGCGGCCCGGATCAGCGTGCCGTCGGCCTGGCTCACGCGCACCGATGGGATGACGATGCTGGGGTCGGTGCCGCTCATGCCGGTGGCCGGGCCGGGTACATTGTCGACCACGATCATGCCGATCGCGCCGGCAGCTTGCACATGATTGGCCTTGGCGACAAAGGTGCAACTGCCGCGGTCGACCAGCGCGACATTGCCACTGACGGCGCCCGCATTAACCGGGTCCAGCGGGGCGCAGGCCAGGCCGCTGCCGTCCGGCTGGTCCAGCACCGGCATCAATTGACCACCGACGGGCGGGCTATGCAGCGGCGGCCCGAACGAGGCGTCGCCCACCGCGTAGCTGCCGGCCGCCATGCCGGCGGCGCCGCCGCCGATAGCCAGTTGCGATAGTGGTGTCAGTACGGCCGGCACGGCGGCCGTGACCCGTGCGCCGTTCCAGGACAAGCCGTCGCCGCTGACTGCCGAAGCCACCCTTTGCGCCGCCGTCATATTCACCCATTCCTGGTTCAAGCCCTTATCGTGCAGATAGTAATCCCAGATCGATGGCACGCCCGCATAGAAATCGCCGCTCTGCTCGTCGGTGAAGGTCTGGAAGCCCAGTCCATGGCCCATTTCGTGCAGCAATACCGTGACCAGATCGATCTGGCTACCATGGTTGTTATCGAGGCCCAGATAAAAGGGCAAGCCCGGCAGGCAGTCGGGCGCCAGTCCCAGGCGCGAGTTGAATTGGGCGCCGATATGCGGGTCGCCGGGCGCCGATTGGTCGGCGCCGGCCAGCTTGGCGGCCAGCGCGGCCGGAAACCAGGTGTTCGCCTTGGGCGCGGCGGGGAAATCGCTGAAGACATCCCAGGCCCCAGCCGAGCCCAGTACGGCGCCCGTGGCGGTGCAAGGCAGCGGCTCGAAGGTGGCCAGGATACGGATCGGCACCGCGCTGCTCAGTTTGGCGCCCCAGAGATTGGCGGCGTAAGTGAAGGCGATCAGGCGTTGCTGGCCCAGGGTGGTGCCGCTGTTGCCGCCCACGGGAGCTTGCGGGGTCGGGTCGTTGAAGCCGATCCCGGGCAGGTTGCCATTGATGATGGTGAGCGTGGCGCCACGCGCGCTGCCCAGCGCAGCGCAAGACAGCGCCAGCGCCAGCCCGACCGTGGTTTGTCGCAAGTTCTTAATCGATCTCATGGCCATGCTCCTCGGTGTGGGTGGGTGTGGCGATGGCCGCGTCGGCTGCGGCGGCGCCGCTCACGCAGCGCTCATGCGTGCGCCCGTCCGGGTCGCGGCTGATGACGGAATACACCATGGCCTGGTCGCCCAGATGGGCCTGGCGGGTGCCGTCCGCCTTGCGGTTCAATTGTGGCGCGCTTGATTTCTGGCTCGCCTTGCGCTGCGTATCGAGCGCTTGCAAGGCCTTGAATTCGGTGGCGGTGGGGGCCCGCAACTGGCCGCTTGCGGCGTCGCGCACCACCACCATGGCTTGCTCGGCGGCGCTGGCCGCCGGCGCCAGACTCAGCGCCGCCAGCGCCGTCAGTGTCGCGGCGGCGCTGGCGGCATGGCGCGGGCGCCGGCGCAGCAGGGCCAGCAGGGCTAGCAGGGACAGGCCGGCGCCGAGCAAGGCGTAGCCGGCCGGCTCCGGCACGGAGGCGACGACGACACTGTCGATGCCGATATAATCGGCTGCCTGGCCCATGCCGGTGTAGCGGAAGGCGAAGCGGCCGTGGCCGCCGCCGGCAACGGTGGCGCTTTGCCGCTGCCACGCGCCGGGGTAGGGCAGGGCGCCGCCCAGCGTGAGCAGGGTCTGGGAAAACGAAGCCGTGTCGCTGCCGGTGCCGAAGCGCACTTCGAGGGTGTCGCGGTAGCCCGGGGTGGCGGCGCTGCGGGTGTAAAACGTCAGCTGGGTGGGGCCGCTCAGCGTCAACTCGGGCGTGATCAGCCAATTGTCGAGCGTGCCGACACCGTTTTGCACGCTCAGGAAATTGGCGCCGATATAGGAATCGCCGGCGCCCGCATAGGCGGGGAAGATGCCGGAGTTGCCCTGAAACCAGGACTGCCCGGCCGGACTGCTTTGGTTGATGAATAGCCAGCCGCCGAGCGCGGCAACATCGTCGAAGCCTTGCGTCAAGACGGGAGGTGGTGCGGCATGGGCGCAAAGCGTCAGCGCCAGCGCCGGTATGGCAAGTAGGGAGTGCGAGGTTTTCATGGTCGGGCCTGTCAAAGTGTGGAGAGGGCACTGCGCTATTGCGGCAATGTGATTTCAGAATATGGCGGAAAAATCTTTACATATTGATATTTAATTACCATCTTTATTGTTTTATTAATCACGAATTTGCGCGATAAACCATGCGGCACCGTGGCCGGCGGCCCGAATAATTCGTTTGTTGCGGATGTGCTCAATTTTCATTTCCTCATTGCAATAAGCACCAATTATTGCTAAGCTACTTTTCAATCGATAGTCAATCGATCGTCATTGAGCAGGCGCAAACGGCGTGCCTCGATGCCGAGTTCCACATCCAGGACGTTTTGATGTGATCCCTCCGGCCGCCCTATCCTGCGGTCAATTTCCAAGTCTTGCCCGGCCCATCTCCGCCGGAATCGAATCTGTACCGAACAGCATGGTGGGTGCCTTGGCGCTTGCCATCCGCACGTCGATGACGGGGCGCCGCCCTGAATCCTGGAGAAATGCGATGCGCAGTAATTTACCTATCAGCAATACCGAGTACATCTTGAAAGACTGGGAAACCGTGGTGTCGAAGACCGATTTATCGGGCAATATCACCTACGTCAACCGCGACTTTCTCAGCATCAGCGGTTTTTCCGAGGCCGAGTTGATCGGCGCGCCGCAAAATATCGTGCGCCACCCTGACATGCCGGAAGAAGCCTTCCGCGATTTCTGGCTGGCGATCAAGAACGGCAAGGCCTGGACCGGTCTGGTGAAAAACCGCTGCAAGAATGGCGACTATTACTGGGTCGAGGCGCATGCCGCGCCCATGATGGCCGATGGCAAGGTGGTCGGCTACACCTCGGTCCGGGTCAAGCCGGCGCGCGCCGATGTGGCTGCGGCGGAACAAGCTTACCGCCAGATCAAGGCCGGCAATCATGACTTGGAAATTGTCGATGGCGCGCTGCTGCGCCGTTCGCCGTTGCGCCATTTCAAGCTGTTCAAGGGCTTGTCGCTGAAGGCCAAGCTGGGCTTGTCGTCGGCCGCCCTGATGTTGCTCTTTGGCATAGACCTTGTCATCGGAGGGGGCAAGCAGCCTTGGCCGGCGCTGCTGGGGATGGTGCTGGCCGGCTTGTCCGGACTCATGCTGCAGCGCGCTGCGGTGGCGCCCATGGAGCGTGCTTGCCGTGACATCGAACGCATGAGCGCCGGCGACTTGACGGGGAAAATCGATGCCGGTGGCGCGCCGGAAGTGGCGCGCCTGATGCAATCGTTGCGCGTGCTGCAAATCAATGTGAAGTTACTGGTGGGGCAAATCAAGCAAAGCACGGAAATCGTCAACAGTTGCGCCGGCGATATTAGCAGCGGCAATGCCGACTTGTCGGCGCGCACCGAAGCCCAGGCCAGCGCCCTGGAAGAAACCGCGTCCTCGATGGAAGAATTGAGTGGCACCGTGCGTTTGAATGCCGAGAACGCCAAGGAGGCGCGGCAACTGGTGATGACGACCGCCGACCTGGCCGTCAAGGGTGGCGCGGCCGTCGGTCAGGTGGTCGAGACGATGGCGGCGATACAAGACAGTTCACGGCGGATCGTCGACATCATCAGCGTCATCGACGGGATTGCCTTCCAGACCAATATCCTGGCGCTGAACGCGGCGGTGGAGGCGGCCCGGGCCGGCGAGCAGGGACGGGGCTTTGCCGTGGTCGCCTCCGAAGTGCGCAACCTGGCCCAGCGTTCGGCCGCCGCCGCCAAGGATATCAAGCTGCTCATCGGTGCCTCGGTCGAGCGCGTCGAGCAAGGCGGGGCGCTGGTCAATGGGGCTGGCAAGACGATGGATGAGATCGTCCATTCGGTGCAGCGGGTGGCCACCTATGTCAGTGATATCAGTACCGCCAGCCGCGAGCAAAGCATGGGCATCGAGCAAGTCACGCAGGCGATCACCCAGATGGACGAGGTGACGCAGCAGAACGCGGCGTTGGTCGAGCAGGCGGCTGCGGCGGCGGAAAGCTTGAAGGGGCAGGCGTTGGAATTGGCGCAACTGGTCGATACCTTCAAGTTGATACCGGGCGCGGCGCGGCGTCAGCCGCTCGTCCAGGCGCGCGCGCCCCAGCCACAAGCGCGGAAAGTCGCGCCGCCCAAGCTGGTGGCCCGTAGCGCCTGAGAGCTTGAGAGTCTTTCGATCATGCCCGCTCCGTACGCCAGAAGACGCCCGCTCGTTGTTGCAAATGCTCGCCATAGCCCGAGCTATGGCTGTGCTTTGCGCCTAGATCGGCCGCCTTCTGGCGCGCTGCTCGGTCACGCCCGAAAAACTCTCAACCTCTGAGGCGCCCGGTATTTTCCGCTTGCCGAAGAAATGCAATTATCAAGTTATTACTTTAGTTTATGATATGCACAATTCGAATCGTGCACATCATTCATATGACCAAGAAAAAGCTGGGAAAATATGCCATCGGCGGCGCTCTGGGTATTGCGGCGCTGCTCGCTTACGCCGCCTTCGGCTGGCATTGGATGGGGCATGTCAGCAGCCTGGGGCTGGACTTGGCCCGTCCCGACGCCTTGATCGTCACCAAGAGCCTGTCGAGCTTGCCGCGTGACTTGCTCAGCATTCCGCTGGCGCGCGATGTCTTGCGCGAAGACTTTCTTTTCTATTATGAGCAAAACGAAGACCGCCTGGGCTTGAAAGGCACGCTGCGCCGCATCGCCTACGAGCATGAACTGGGTTGGGGCGATCAATTGATACGCATGGTGCTTGACGAGCCGGCCGAGGTGGCGCTGTGGCGCGACGCCGACGGCTCGCTCAAGCATTTCGCGATTGCCGTGTCGCGCAGCAGCTTCACGCGCCTGCTGGAAGAAAGCGGCAAGATCGCGCTCAAGGATAGCCAGATGACGCTGGCCGGCAGCATCAAGGTCGATGGCGACAAGGTGCCGGTGTACGCGCTGGCCTATGCCTACCAGCGCACGCTGCTGTTTGCCGCGCGCGGCAGCCGGATGGTGATCCTGTCCCATCCCGGCATGCTGTATGGCGGCGACGACGGCAAGGGCGGCGATCCCAAGGCCGAAGCGGTGGTGGCCGGCTTGCTGGCCGCCGATCCCGACAAGCAGCAGTTATTTCGCCGCCAATTCCACCTCGGCGCGCAAGCCCCACAAGGCCACAGTGTGGCGCTCAAGGCTGATTTCTTGTCCTTCGGCTACCAGCCGTTTTTCGGTGCACTTGACGCGCTGCGCTTCGACTTCAGCCAGGGCGCCTGGCATACCCAGGCCTTGCTCGACGCGGCCAAGCTGAAGCCGGGCGGCTACGATACCGCCGCCCTGTGGCCAGCGCTGCCGCACAATCCGGCCGCCTGTTTCGCGCTGCCGGCCGACTGGGCCGCGCTGCAGCCGGTGCTGGAACGGCTGGGCAAGAAAGCGAGCGCGCCGCTGGCGCCGCTGAGCGAACAATTGAGCGGGCCGGCCGCGCTCTGCTGGTATGGCAACTCGCGCCTGTACACGCCGCTGCTGGTGGCGACCCGCAAGGCCGGCGGCGCCGGCGACACGCTGTTTGCCAGCCTGTTTGCGGCGGCGATCGGCAACGCCGCCGGCGGCGCCATCGTGCAAAGCGCGGGCAAGAATGGCGCAGTGACCTGGCAGCGCGAACTCGACACGCCCTACGGCAAGCAGCGCCCGACCCTGGCCGTGAGCGGGCGCACAGTGCTCTTTTCGCCCGATCCGGCCCTGGTCGAGCAAGCGCTGGCAGTAGGCCGCAAGCAGGCGGCGGCGCTCGCCGACCGCATGCTTGATCCGGGGCGCACGGTGGCCGTGATCGCCCCAAGCGCGCTGGCCGAATTGATACGCAAGGAAGCCATCGACACCCTGCCCAGCGCCAGCGAGCCGGTGCTGCGCGCGGCCGCCGACGCGCATCTGCTGCCGCGCCTGAACGCGCTGAAAAAATATCCGCCTTACCGCCTGGTGCTGACGGCCTTGCCGGGCAGCGGCATCGCCTGGCAGCCGGTCGAATGGCAAGCGCTGGAGCGCTGATGGCGAGCCGCCGCCGCGCCCTGGGCTGGCTGGCCGCTTGCGCCGTCATGCCGAGCGCGCGCGCCTTGACGGCCGCCATCGATCCGGCCGCCGCGCCGCGCCTGTCGAAGGCGCAAAGCCGCGCTTTCCAAGCCTGGATGCTGCGCATCGTCAACGCCCAGATGGAGCAAGGGCCGTCGCCGCGCTGGCAGCAGCGCGATTGCGCCGGCCTGGTGCGCTTTGCCGTAAACGAGGCTTTGAGCGTGCATGACGCCAAATGGCTGCGCGCCAACGGCATCGCGATCGACCGCCAATTGCCGCCCGAACTGGAACTGGACCGGGCCCAGGAAGGCTTGCGCAACCGCTGGGTGCAAACCGGCGGCGCGGTCGGCCATTTCGTCTCGGCGCTGGCGCTGGTGCACCACAATAGCCGCTTCATCGCGCGCGACGTGAACCAGGCGCAGGCGGGCGACTTGCTGTTTTTCGATCAAGGCGACGAGCAACATTTGATGGTGTGGATGGGTTCGCGCATCGCTTACCACACCGGCACCGTGACACCCACCGACAACGGCCTGCGTACCGTTGATGTTCAACAACTCAAAATCTGGAAGGATACGCGGTGGCAACCAGCGCTCGACAATCCCAATTTCGCCGGCATCTTCCGGCTGGCATTCTTATCATGAAACAATGGCTATCCGGCGCGCTGAACTTGCTGACTCTGCTGGCCGCGCTGGTCCTGGCACCGGCCGCAGCCCTGGCGCAAGAACAGGAATCGAGCAATTACACCCCGCTCAAGGGCGAGCCTTTCTTCCTGCTGTCGGACGCGGCCTATGGCAGCGGCGAACTGGCGCGGGTGCGCCTGGAAGTGCCGGGCCGCGATTCCGCGCGCGCCAACCTGGAACAATACGGCGGCGTCGACGTGCTGGTGTACCGGGTTCCGGAACCGCTGGAATTTCTGAAGAAACAGCGCAATCTGCACCGCGTCCAGGTCGACGGCAATTACCGGGGCGAAGGCCTGGCCAATACCTTGAGTTATCTGTGGGACCGCTGGTGGAAGCAATCGCGCCTGCTGTGGCGACGCCTGTTTTCAGCCGAGGCCAGGCTGGCCGTGACCAAGACCCAGCCGGCGCTGGCCACCAATGAGGCGATCCGCCGTCCAACCGAGTTCCGCCCGCAGCCGCAATTTGCACCGCTCAAGGGTTTTGACCTGGTCGAGCGCTTCCGCTATCCGATCTGGCAAGCCAAGGCGATCGCGCCGCTCAAGGGCGTGGCGCTGGAAGGATCGAGCAGCGACTTCATCACACCCAACGCGGGCAATATCATGCTGCCGATCGGCAAGCGCCAGCCGGGCTTATACCTGGTCGAAGCCATCATCGGCGAACACCGCGCCACCACCATGGTGTTCGTGTCCGATACCATGGGCGTGACCAAGGTGTCGGCCAGCCAGATGCTGGTGTGGGCCGCGCGGCGCGACAATGGCGCCGCGGTGGCCGACGTCGACGTGCTGTGGACCGATGGCAGTGGCGTGCTGCAGTCCGGCAAGACCGGAGTCAATGGCGTGGCCGCGCTCGAGCGCTCCAGCCCCGAACACACCTATGTGATGGGCGAGGACCGCGACGGCGGCGTGTTCGTGTCGGAGAATTTTTACTATGACAGCGAAATCTATAACACCAAGATTTACGCGGTCACGGACCGGCCTTTGTATCGTCCCGGCGACGAAGTCAATGTCAAGTTCATCGGCCGCGAATTCACCGCCGCGCGCACCTCGCAAGCCGCCGCCGCCGGGCCTTTGACGTTGACGGTGTTCGACCCGAACGGCACCCAATTGCTGACCCAGGCCCTGCAATTGAATCCCGAGACGGGCGCCGACACGCGCTTCCACTTGCCCGAGCAAGCGAGCGCCGGCGGCTACGAATTGCGCTTCGCTTACCGCGACACCCAGTACAGCGCCGCGTTCCGGGTGGCCGAATACATCAAGCCCCATTTCGAGATCAATATCGTCGCCGCCAAGCCGGAATTCAAGACCGGCGAGAGCGTCAAGGGCCGCATCGAATTGCGCTACCCGGACGGCAAGCCGGTCGCCGACGCGCATCTGTCTTTGACCTTGCGGGCCCAGCAAAACACCATGGTCGACGGCGAGTTGCGCTATAGCGGCTTGTTCCCGGTCGAATTGAAAACCCAGCAATTGCAAGCCGATGGCAGCGGCAATGTTGATTTCGCGCTGCCGCCGGCGCAAGACCCGTCGCGCTATATCTTGACGGTGCTGGCCTCGGACGGCGCCGCCTACCGCATCAAGACCACGCGTGAATTGATGATCGAGCGCTCGGCCAGCCTGTATCGGCTGACGGCGCAGCGCCAGTTTTCGGCGCCCGGCGAAAGCGTGCATTTCGAACTCGCCCCGGAAGCGGGCGCGGCTGCCGGCGCCAGGCCGGTGCGCTGGGAAATGGTGCAACTGGAAAAGCAGACCAAGACTGACGGCAAGTTCGACCCGGCCGCCAAGGGCTGGGATGTGCCGTTCGCGGCCTCCGGCTCGTATCAATTGAGCTTGCGCGACGAGCATGACAATCTGGTGGCTGCGGCCAGCCACTGGGTCAGCGGCGACGGCGTGCAAGCGACGCCAGGCAGCATCGAGATCGTGCTCGATCATGAGCGCTACAGCCCGGGCCAGGTGGCCGAAGCCTTGATCACTTTCGCCGACCCGGTCGAGCAAGCCTTGCTGACGCTGGAACGCGACAAGGTCGAGCAAGTGGGCTTGCTGGGCGGCGGCGCCGACTGGATCAAGCCGGTGCGGGTGGCGCCGAACCAGTGGCGGGTGCGGATCCCCGTGAAGGCTGAATACGGCCCCAATATCACGTTTTCGGTGGCGTACACGCGCCACGGCGACTTCGTGTTCCAGAACGCGGGCTTGCAAATCATCGAGCCGCGCATCGCCCTGCAATTCAAGACCGACAAGGAAGTCTATCAGCCGGGCGAGAAAGTCACGCTCGACGTCGACGCCCGCTTGGATGGCAAGCCGGTGGCGGCCATGGTGGCGCTGGGCGTGGTCGATGAAATGATTTATGTGCTGCAGCCGGAAATCGGCCCCGAGATCGGCGACTTTTTCTACCATCCCCGGCGCAACAATGTGCGCACCACGGCCAGCCTGTCCTTCATCAGCTACGACCTGGCGGCGGGCCGCACGGCCGGCGCGCCGGCCCGTCACAACTACAATGAGCGGGGCGTGAAAGTGCTGGAGCGGCCGCGGCGCGACAATGTCGATACGGCGTTCTGGGCGCCGACCCTGATGACCGACGCCGACGGCCACGCGCGCGTCAGCTTCACCATGCCCGACGCGCTGACGCGCTGGCGCATCACGGGCCGTGCCATCGATGAGCAGGGCCGGGTCGGCCAGCGCAGCGCCTATCTGCGCTCGGACAAGAATTTTTACGCCAAGTGGACCGCGCCCGACTGGATGCGGGCCGGCGACGCGCCGCAAGCGTCCATCGCCATCTTCAATCAGACCGACGCCGAGCAGGCGCTGGAAGTGACGCTGAGCGGCGCGGCCGGCGCCAAGACCGAGAAAGTGGCGGCCAGACGCGGCGTCAATTATGTGCAGTTCGCGCTGGCGGCCGGGGGCGGCGCGCTGCGCCTGGAAGTGCGGCAAAACGGCAAGCTGGTCGACGCCCTCGACACCACCGTGCAAGCGTTGCCGGCGCCCTGGAGCAGTCCGCGCGCCTTGAATGTGGCGCTGACGGGGGCCGTGACGCCGATCGCGCTGCCGGCCGACGCGCGCCATATCCGGGTCTCGTTTGCGCAGGGCGCGGCGGGCCACTTCGCCCGCATCGCCGACGACTTGATCGATTTCCCCTACGGTTGCGTGGAACAGACGGCGAGCCGCCTGATTCCGCTCGCCCTGGGCTTGCAAAGCCTGGGGCCGGACGCGGGGGCCACGCAGGAAGGCGTGCAAACGACCTTGCAGGCGCAGCGCCTGCGCCTGGTGGCGATGGCTGGTCCCAAGGCGCAATTTGGCTGGTGGGGCAATGCCACGGCCGGCAATGCCTTGATGACGGCTTACGCCTATTACGCCGACTGGTATGCGGCGCGCGCGCTGCGCATCGAATTGCCGCCCGAGCACTGGCAAAACCTGTTGACCGTATATAGCGAGCAAGGCTTGAAGGAACCGGCGCTGCACCGCGCTTTGACCTTGTGGATGGCGCAGGAAATGGGCTTGCCGGTGAAGACACTGGCGTCCGGCCTGCTCGACGAATTGGCGCGGCAAAAATCGCATGCCAAGGCCACGCCGCTGGCATCCACCAGCAGCTTGTTGCTGGGCCCGGAGGATGGCAATACGCAAGCCATCACGCTGGCGTTGGCGGCGCTGGTCGCGGGCCAGAACGGCCTGGCCTTGCCAGCCGAACTGGCGCCGCAAGTGGAAGGTGCCTGGGATACGGTGCGGGCCAATCCGGCGCCGCTGGCGCAAGCCTTGCTGATGCTGGGTGGCCAATTGCCGGCTAGCCAGGCCGACGCACTGCTGGCAGCGGTGCGCGCCGACATGCCGACCTTGGACCGCGCGCTGACGCTGGTGTGGGTGCAGAAAAAGCTGGGCGGGCCGCCATCGGCCAGGGCCTCCGCCGTGGCGCCCCTCGGCGCCTGGCAACAGTCGGCCAGCAAGCTCGGTCAGCCGCTCTGGCAATGGCTCTCGGCCAAGGGCGTGCCGAGCGAATTGCAACTGGCCGTAGCGGCCCCGGCCAATACCGTGGCGGTGATCCAGTACGACAGCCGCAGCGCCGAGACGCATGCGTTGCCGGTGCAAGTGGAGCGCCGCATCCTGCTCTTGACGCAAGAGTCGGACGGCTTCAGCACGACCCCCGTGAAAGACGGTGAGGCGCTGCGCACCGATGCGCTCTACCTGGACGAAGTCACGCTCAAGCCGGCCGCCGGCGCCAAGTATCGCTATGGTTTGCTGGAGGTGGCGCTGCCGCCCGGCGCCTCGGTCGAGGCGAGTACCTGGGGCATCGCCATCAAGGGCGACAAGACCGAGCCGCTGGAGCGCGCCCGGCATGAGGCGCGGCGCGATTCCTACATCGTCCCGGTCGACTTGCTGGCCGCGCCCTTGAAGCTGCGCCATCTGCTGCGCTTCGCGCAAAAAGGCGCCTATGTCTTGCCGCCGGCGCGCTTCTATCGCATGTACCAGCCCGAGCAAAAGGCGCTCGAAGGCGAGGGCAAGGCGGTGCGCGCGCTGCGGGTCGAGTGATGCGATTGCGACTGCGCCCATCCCGGATCGCGGCGCTGGCGCTGGCCGTCAGCGCCTTGCCGGTCGCCGGCGCCACGCTGGATGTGGCCTGGTGGCGTGACGGCAAGCTCAGCGCCGTGCAATTGCAGGATGACGGCAGCAGCCGGCCGGCGCCGTTTGACGGCGCCCGCGCGGTGCCGCTGGGTAGTCTGTGGAAATTGTTCGTCTACCTGTATGCGGTCGAAAACAAATTGCCGACGCCCGATTATCATTGCGCCGGCCAGTTGCCCGAGGAAGTGTATTGCTGCCCGGCGGGGCAAAGCGTGGCGCGCGACGCCGCGCTGGCGCAATCGTGCGGCCTGTTTTTCGCGCCGGCCCGCTTGCTGGTCGAGCGCCGCCCGTGGCTGGCGTATTGGACCCGGCGCCTGGGCCGGGCCCCGGTCGGCGAACTCGATTGGCTGGCCGATCCCGCGCGCCTCACGCCCGAGCGCGCGGTCAGCTTGCGCAGCCTGATGCTGGCGCTGGCCAGCTTGCCGCCGGCCAGCCGCGCCGACGCCGAAGCGGCCCTGCTGCGGGTGGTGCTGAGCGCGCGCGGCGCGCATACCGTCAGCTGGTTTGGCAGCCGCCTGCGCGTAAAAACCTTTTCCTGGCACCAGATCGAGCATCCCGCGCGACGGCTGGGCGGGGCGGCCGGCTGGCTGGCCGACGGCACCCCGGTCTGGTTTGCCGGCGCCGATAGCAGCAGCGCGATCTTGCAAAAATGGGCGCCGCGCCTGGCCGCCATCTTGCCTGCGGCAGCGCCGGCCGGCGACGCCGGCTGCGTGGTGGTCGATTATTTCGCGCGCTATCCGATCCGATCCGTCACGTCCGGCGCGGTGGCGGCCGCGCCGGGCGCCTTGCATGGCACCTACCAGGTGAGGTTCGAGAATGGCCGCAGCCTGGCCTTGCACAGCCAGGGCGATTTGACGCTGGCGCGCGACGCGGCCGGCCGCGCGCGCCTGCAGGGGCGCTTTGGCGTCAACGACTATGTGGCGCGCGTGCTCGAGCGCGAAGGAAATAGCGACTTGCCGGAGGCGGCCAAGGCGCTGGCCGTGGCCGCGCGCAGCTATCTGCAGCAAAACGCGGTGCGCGCCGAAGGCTGCCAGCGCATCGCCGACAGCAGCGCGACCCAGCGCGTCAGCCCCAGTCCGGCCGGCGCGGCGGCGCGCGCGATCGCGCTCTGGACCGATCAATTGGTGCTGGTCGGCCCGAACGTGCGCTACCACCTCGACCAGCCCGGCGCCGATACCCTGGTCTGGCGCAGCGCGCTGGAGCAGGCGCGCCAGGGGCGGCGCTTCGACGACATCCTGGCTAGCGCCTTTCCGCGCGCCGAGCTGACCACGCTGGCCGGCGGCGCCGCGCTGCCGTGCATGCCGCTGCCGGTCGCCGAAGCCTGGCTGGCGCGCGAGTTGCCGCGCTGGGAAAGGCTGCTGCGGCGCGAGCCGGGTTACGAACGCCCGCCCGAATTGCCGGCCGTGTGCGAACTGGCCGGCGGCTTGCCGTATTCCGAGCAATCGCGCAACCGCATTTATCTGCGCGGCCTGGCCACGCGCGAAGACCGCATCACGCTGGCGCACGAATTCCTGCATCTGGGCTTGCGCAACCATCCGCGCGGCCAGGACGAAGCCCTGGTCGAGCAATTGGCGCGGCGCCTGGTCGACGCCAGGCTGGAGACGCCCTTATGACATCACAACCCACCCGCCGGCGTCCGCCGGTTGGGCCAGAATTTTGCCGACCAAGACCATGAAACCACTATTGATTGCCGCCTTATTATTATCGACTTCCGCGCTGGCCCAGGTCAGCATCGACGCGCCGCGCGGCGGCTGGCGCAACTCGGCCGGCGCGGACGAGCAATACACGCAGAGCGTGAATTATCCGGCCGCCTCGGTCAACTTGCAGCCGGGGCAAAGCGAGACGGCGCAAATCCGTGGCCGTATCAGCGGCGCCGCCAAAGGCAAGCCGGCGACCCTGATCGTGAATGGTGTGGCGATGCCGCTGGCAATCGACGACAACGGCGGCTTCGCCCGTCCCTACGCGTTCGGCCGGGGTTCGAACGGCGTTGAAGTGCGCGCCCCTGACGGCAAGAGCCGGGCCCGCAGCCAGTTTGTCGACACCTACGCCGGCAAGACCCAGGCCCGACTACGGGTGGTGCTGTCGTGGGATACCCCGGGCACCGACCTGGATTTGCATGTGGTGGCGCCGGACGGCGGCCACGCCTGGTACGGCAACCGCGTCATGAAAAATGGCGGCGCACTCGACGTCGACGTCACCACCGGCTACGGGCCGGAGATATTTTCCAGCCCGTCTCCGCAAAAAGGCAATTACCACGTCTACGTCAATTACTATGGCAGCGGCGAAAACAGCGGCCTGTTGACGACCGCCCAGGTGGCCATCATCAGCAATGAAAACACGCCCCGGGAAAAGCTGCAAGTGTTCCAGGTGCCGATGCGCGCGGCCGGCGAATTGACGCTGGTGAAATCGTTCGTCTATCCCTGATCCTGACTTATTCGGACGCCGGCCGTTTGCGCAGCCACTGGTTCAATTCTTCCTCGCCCTCGCGGTCGAGATGGTGCCGCATCGAGCCATACCAGGCGCGGGCCTGGGCCGGCTCCATGGCGGCGTCGATCACGGCGGCGCTCTGTTCGAGAAACGCGGAAAAGAAGGGCAGGCCGTGCATCTGCAAGAAGGTCGGGTCGGTGATGTTCAAGCTTTCATATAATTTCTTCAGCCAGTCCAGATAGGGCAGGGCCGCCTTGGCATGCCCGCTGTTCTTCAGCGCGGTGATGAAATTGGTGTGGATCAGCACCGCCGAAGCGTCGCCGCCAGACTCCGCCTCCTTGTTCGCGGCGATGTCCAGCGCCCTGGCGACCCATGCCTGGCCGCGCGCCAGATCGCCTTTCATGACCGAGCAAGTGGCCATTTGCAGGGCGTCATGGGCCGAGGGCGCGTGCTCGAACAGGGCGCTCCAATAGTCACACGCCTGCTGCCACTGTCCCAGCCGCGCGCTGGCCAGCGCGCACATGCGCCTGGCGTCGTTGCGTAAGTCCTGATCGGGCGCCTCGGTGTAGGGCAGGGCCAATGCCAGGGCCGTTGAAAAGTCGGCGCTCTCGAGGGCGGCCAGCGCAGGCGCCAATTCGGGTGGCGTGGGCGGCGGTGCGGGCGCGCTGGGGGCGGCTACCTGACACTGCGCAGCGTCGGCGACGCCGGCCGGGATGGCAAGATACTTGATGACATTGCGGAGCGATTCGCCAGTGCGGCCATGGCTGCTGTCGACATTCCACACCGAGGCGTAGCACAAGCCGCTGCCCGCGCAGCGGTGTAATACCAGCGTCGAATGCCGGGCGCGATCGGCGACCTTGTCATCCAATATATCGAGCAGCCCGGCCGGATTGGCTTCCAGCGCGCGTATCAGCGCCGCGCCGTCGCTGACGAAGGCGAATGTCTGTGGCAGCTTGATTTCCTTGGCCCAGGTGCCGGACGTTTCGCAGATGGGAAAGTAAGATGTACTCCTGGCCGGCAGCGCGGGCAAGATGGCGAGCAAGAAGAATTCGATCAGCCAGACCGGCGCCAGGCAGAGGCCGCCAATCGGCAAGCCACCTATGCTCCAACTGCCGCCTTGATAGACTGCCAGCGCCAATTGGACCATGTGGGCGGGATGCAGGGCGAGTTCGAGCGCACCGGGCGCGCCATGCGTCGGCTCCTGCATCGCCAGCCACGCGGCCCATTGGCTGTAACAGGCGACAAGGCCGATGAATCCACCCGCCAGTCCCATCAACAGCGCATTGCGCACCTTGCCCGCTTGCGATACGACCAGGCAGATGACGACCAGCACCCCGGAAAACGCCAGCGCGACCGGTACATTCAAGTAGACCCAAAGATGCGTCGTCAGCCACGCATACAGCCATCCCAGACTGATCGCGAGCGGCAAGGCGGCCAAGGTATACCGCAAGGCTTTCAGGGGGAAACGTCCGGACGGGTGGTAATACAGAGGGGACATGGCGGCTTCTATAGAGATATCAAGGTCGGCTCAGGTTCGCTGGAAATCGCGTCGTTTCAAGTCCGGGGAGAGCGGGGCGCCTGGCTGCCTCGATGTTACAGGAATTGAATCTTGAAAAAGAGGATCGGTGGAATGGCTTTTGGATTAAATATGGCGTCTTTGATGGCAGCTTTTGATTTATCCTTGGTAAATTAAATGCGCGGGCGAGTCCAGGCAAGGACATGCGAGTCCCCATCGATTGCGGCCAAACACCATATCACATGTCTGGAAGCTCATGGAGTGCTCGTGCCAGCGGGCATTGGCGTCCTTGAGCAAGGCGCGCAGGACCGAGTTGACAGGCCATGCAGCGCAATAGCCCAATCGGAGGGCGGCGGCAGTGCTAAACTACTCCCCTTACACTACACTGATGATCCCATGACGAAGAAAAAACAAGCCCCCGCCCAGAAACCAGTTGAAGTGGCCCCAGGGCGGGCGGAAAATCCCTTCGTGAGTACCGAGTTTTACGCGCGGATGCGCGATTACACGGAGCGCGATGCGGCATTCTCGAAAGAATTGAAGGCGATCGCCGAACGCGGCGCCGACAAGCAGAGCACCGATGCGCGCTCTGCGCCGTCGCTGCAAGCCTTGCGCAGCGTACTTAAAAAAGGCTTGACGCTCGATGAGATGCTGGCGCGTATTGTGCTCGGCACCGAAAAAGGATTGTGGGAACCGTGGTTGGCCGTGTTCGGCTTCGAACTGCGCGGCGTCAACTATGCGAAGACGGGAGAACGCAACGCCCGACTGGCGCTCGACATGAGCCTGGCATCCAAGGCCAATACCGCGTTTGCCAACGCCGGCATTCCAAACTGGCGCAGCCTGGTGGCGGAAGACTGTGCCCAGGTGCAAATTGAGAAGCCAACCGAGAAAACGCCCGCCAAGGCTTACGCCATTTTCTATCTGGACGCCGCCGCCAAGTGAGCCTTGCCCTTGATGGCTTGAGTTGACTCCCCACTGGAAGATGAAGTTGCCATCAACGATTCGGGCCAGCCGGAGTCTTGCGCCATGGTGAACGTGATCAGGGGGGCTGGCTCAGGCCAGCGCCGAACAGATCTGGTGATAATCTAAGTGCCGTTGCGGGCAATAGGGCGTTCTCAAAGACCAAGTGCAACACCTTCTCCTGTAAGGTGCCGCCATGGCGAAAATCTACAAACATTTGACTACCCAGGAGCGCGCAGTCGTCATGACCATGCGCGACGACCTGTGCTCCATTCGATCTATTGCTAAACGTCTTTGCCGTTCGGCCAGTACGATTGGCCGCGAAATTAAACGCAGCGCCGGCACCGGCGTCTACGATGCCAACAAGGCGCATTGGCAGTGCCAGGCCAGCAGGATTGCGCCGCGACGCGTGGCTAAACTTCACGTCGACAGCATCTTGCTTCAAGTCGTTCGGCATCAGCTCAAACTCCTCTGGTCGCCACAGCAAATAGCGCGCAAACTGCGGCTCCTATGGCCAGACAACCCTGAGAAAACCGTGTCCCACGAGAGCATCTACAATGCCATTTACTTGCATCCGCGCGGCGAACTCAAGCGCGAGCTGATCGCCTGCTTGCGCCACCACAACCAAGTGCGCAAGCCGCGCAGCCGCGGCACCGACCGCCGAGGGCAGATCCCGGACATGCAGAGCATCCACATCCGCCCCCCCGGAGATCGAGGACCGTCTCATCCCCGGCCACTGGGAAGGCGACCTCATCAAGGGTGCCGGTAACCGCTCGTCGGTGGGCACGTTGGTCGAGCGCACGACCGGCTTCGTGGTGCTCGCCAAGATGGACAACGCCACCACCAAGGCCGTCGTCGACAGCTTCTCCGCCGTCCTCAACCGCGAGCCGGCGGCGATGCACAAAACCATGACGTACGACCAGGACCGCGAGATGCATGGCCACAAAATATTGACCGAGCGCACTGGCGTGCAGATTTATTTTACCGACCCGCACAGCCCTTGGCAACGGGGTTCCAACGAGAACACCAACGGCCTGTTACGCCAATACATGCCCAAGGGATCGGACCTGTTGATTTACTCACAGGAGGAGCTTGATGCCATCGCTCTGTCGCTCAATACGCGCCCACGGGCCCGCCTTGGATTTGAATCGCCTCTGGACGTTTATACTCAGCACATAGCCTTGCTACAACACCCGACCAATACTGTTAATTAACCCAGTGTTGCGCTTGGAGTTTGAAGCCGCCCTAGCTGCAAAGACGGGGATCTCTATCACCTGTACTAGGGGGTAGATTCATTCTAAAATTAATTTCGCGTAATTAATTGTGAAATTATTCTTCTTCAATTATTTTTATAATGCCAACCCCGGATAATTTAAAATTATCTTTTCTACCGGTTTGTATTATTTCGGTTGATATGGATATTTCTGCTGTTAGATCAACGCGATCGACTCCAAATTGTTTAAGTTCTGATTCGTAAATAATCCAATCAATTGAGACGGATTCGCCAGGGGGTATTTTTGTAAATGTATTTCGAAATTTATTATCTGGTAAATTGGTGTTTAAGCCCACTCTCCTATTTGTTTTTGTATCGATTAATTTTATGCTTGGACCTTTTTTTTGAACGAATAAAAGTGGAAAATCAATATCATGTGATTCATTATTTTTTATTGCGATACTAATTGGCATGTTTTTTCCAGTGAAAAAACAGTTTGGATTTTCTTTGCATCGCGCGGTAATCGTTAGTGGAATAGTTTTCATGGTCTTTTGCAATGTATTAACATCATTGGATAAAGTAAAATAAAGTAATAGTATGGCTAAATTATATTGCACTTTATTTTTCGTCCTATTTTTTTAGTTAAAACATCTTGAGCTTCAATAGCAATATTCCAAGCATGACGTTTTAGTCTGATAGGGCAGTCAGTAGCAGACATAATTGTCGCCCCAGGATCAGTAATGGATTTTCCATCGACTGGTGCGTCAATGCTAATATCTAGTGTGCCATCCGGTTTGTAGTATCTTAACGTTCTATCTTCCTCGGCTGTAGAATATTCATCGGGAATCCCAAGGCAGTGAGCAAATTCATGAGCGAAAGTAAATTCCGTTGTTGTGCTTGACGCACTCATTAATTTTAACGAAACACCTTCCCTTAAAGATGTATCGGCAATACTCAATTTATAATGCTCACCAGTTTCCACCCAAATTACTTGGTAATGAATATCTAAATTCTTTTTTCCACATATTGGGTCTATAATTTCCAAAGTGTATTGATTGTTCCAATAATTATTTATGCCACGTTCAAGCGCATTTTTTGCTGCTGAAACTTTTTCTGCGCTCACCACTACCATTGGAATTTTATTCATTATTAATTCCCCTTCGGCCTTGAAGCGAACTTCAACAATAATTTTTGAATTTGTTTTAAGGGGGATATATATTTTGTATTGAATAATTAGGGTGTATTCAATAGAATTTCCTTTTAGGTCATACCGCTCGCTGTAGCGTTTATTGAGGCTTCTTGAAATTTCTTCTTCGTAGTCTTCAAGCCAGCATGCTGGAGCATTGATTAGTACTTCTTTTCGGTTTTTATTTTCTATTGTACTGGTTATTGAGTTTCCAGCAAGTTTAAATTTTGGTTCTGCCATAGTCTCATTTGTCCTGTAAGGAAATCTGGAGGTGGGCTGTTTTATTCTATTTCCCCGCAGAAATTTCTGCGTGAACTATTAATTTATAAGATTGAAAATTTATAAAATGAATAAGCTAGCATTGCTCCAGGATTTTTTAGATATTCAGTAACTCTATGGTCAGCGATTCAATGGCGGCCGCGCTCACAATATGCGTCTGCCCTTTCTCGTCAGTCCAACCTTCCTCGTAGGTGCCGTCCGCGCGCTTGATGCGATAGGGATGGTTCGCCACAGGCTTTCCGGTACCCTTGTCCTTTAGCACAAACGCCTCATCAAACAGCTTTACCCTGGTATCAGGCAACTTGACCATATCGGGCGCCACGTTGGCGCCGCCGTCAAGCTGATGCTGCCCACCCTTGACCGTGAAATTGCCAGGGCAGGCGAAGGTGATGTTGCCGCCTTCGAGCGTCACCGACGATTGCCCGGCCTGCAAGGTGATCTTCTGGTTCGCCTTGATCTCGATCACGTCGTTGACGGAAATGACGGTGATGGCCTTGTCGGCCAGGATTTCCAGTTGGTCGGTGTGGGCTTGCAGCGACAGGGGGCCGTTGCCGGCGAACGCCTGGATGCCGCCCGCGTGCGTGAACAGGCCGGCCGCGTTGGCGGCCACCGTCGAGACCGTGTGCTCTGCCGTCAGGTGCAGGTCGCCCTGGCTGGTCCATTGCAATTGCTGGGCGCTAAACAGCACGGTGGAGGCGGGCGTGGCCCAGTTGATGCTGCCGGGCGCTTCCATCAGCACGATGGGCGCGGCGAATTTCTCGACCGGCTTGTTGGCGTCGAGCTCCTTGCCGCCCGCTTGCGCCTGCTGGGCCGCCTGGCCGTTGACGGCGGCGGCGTATTTGCCTTTTTGCTTGGGGTCGATCAGGCTCGTCAAGTCGTCGTGGGCCTGGCCGGCATCCTTGCTGGCCAGTGCGCCTTGCTGCACGGCGGCGTCGGCCAGGGCCTGGTTCAATGCCCGCGCGCCTTTCAATTGGGCGACCGTTTCGGCTGCGTCGAACTGGGTCGAGGCGATACCGCTGCCTTGCTGGGGCCGTGCCGTGCTCGAGATCAGCATGCCTTCGCCGGCGCGCAGGACGGTCCAGGCGTCGCTGCGCAATTCGAAGCCGCTGCCCCGGTAGGCGCCGCGCTGGGCCGATGTGGCTGCCTGTTGCACCAGATAGCCCAGGTTCAACTGGGTTGCCGCCGTGCTCGATGCCAGCCGGGTGCGCACCTGGCCGGGAGTATCGTCGAGCAACCACTGGTTATAGCCGCCGCCATCGAAGTTGTTGCTGTGGATGCCGGAGACGGTGCCGGCATGGTTGACGCCGGAATCGATCCCGGCCGCGTAGGGCGGGGTGTCGGCGCCCGTATAGAGCTGGGCCACGATCAGGGGAGTGTCCAGGTCGCCCTCGACGAAGTCGACCAGCACTTCGGTGCCGATCCGGGGCGTGAATTGCGAACCCCAGTTGGGGCCGGCCAGGGCCTCGGCCACCCGCACCCACGTGCCGCTGCCGTCGTTGCCGGGCGCGTTGCCGGCATCGCCGCCGCGATGTGCGAGTCCGCCCGGGTTCGGCGCCGCGCCCCGTTGCCAGGGGAATTGGATCTTGACGTGATGGTCGCGCCCGGTGGTGGCGAGGGTGCCCGGCAAGCCGACCACCAGCGCCGTCTGCGGCCCCGGCGCGGAAGCGGCCGCGCGCGCGGCGAGTGCGGGCGGGACGAGCGCCACCGTGTCGCGCACGCAGGCAAAACTGTTGCGGTAGGTGCCGCCGGCCATGCCGGAATTGGCCAAGCTTGCTGCCTGCGCCGTTGGAACATTGTTTCTTGCCGTATGCTCGACCCACAGCACGACAAAACGGTCGGCGTCGACGCCATAGCGTTCGTGCCGGCTCAGGCTGAAGGCATGCCCGGCCGCCAACTGGCGCACCGCGCCGGCGCCGGCGAAGTGCTTGTTGTCCACTTCGAGTGCTTGCAGCATCAGCGCGGCGTGCGGCTCGGCGGCGGCGGCGTCCAGGTAGCGGCGCTCGCCGCTGCCGTCGTGCATGGCCAAACTGGGCAGGGTGCCGGCATCCAGGGCCGAATTGCGCTGGGCGGCCGGGGCCAGTATTTTGGCGGGATGCCAGCTGCTGATGCCGACCGCGTTCGGGCGCGCCTGACGCTGCGCGGCGAACTGGTCGATGGCGTCGGCGCTGTCGCTGGCGCGCACGCCGTGAAAGCGCAGCGTGGCATCGCCCGGCATCGCCGGTGCCTTGGCCTTGCTGTCGAAAATGCACAGGCGGTGCTTGGCGTGGGCGCCCGCGTCGCTCGGGTCGCCCTCTTGCTCGTGCTCGAAACGCCAGTTCAAGCCCTCGGAGGCGAGCAGGCGGATCAAGAAGTCGAGGTCGCTTTCGCGGTATTGGGTGCAGATCGGGCGCACCGCCAGTTCCCCGCTGATGTCGAATTCGACCCGCACTTGCGGATAGTCGGCCAGCAATTCGGTGACGATGTCGCGCGTGTTCTTGTCCTGGAACAGATAACTGTCCTTACGCCGGCGCAGCAAGGCCAGCGCCGGTTCCAGCAGCAGCCGGTAGCGCGCAACGCCGCCGTCGGCGCCCATCCAGGCGGCGTCGGTGCAGATGCCGTGCCAGGCGCGCCGGCTGCCGTCGGCTTGCAACAGTTTCAAGGTGATTTCCTCGCCGATGAAGCTGTCGCGATCGAGTTCGGTCGAGGTGCTCAGCGCGTCGAGTTCGAAGCGGAACAATTCGTTGACGGCTTCGCGTCCCGTAAATTGCTCCGCCATCAAGGATTCGGGCAAGCCGGAGTCTTGCGCGGTGGCCAGGGTGATCAGGCGGGCGTGCTGGCTCAGGCCGGTGCCGAACAGGCCCAGGGACGCGGCGATGTCCCCCGCCATCATGGCAGGGTGATGGTCAGGTTGGCCTGGCGCGGTGCCAGTTTTACGAGGTCGGTGTAAGCGTTCATCTGGTTTTCTGTCGATTTGGCCAGCGTGGTGCGCAAGCCCAGGTAGGCGACACTACTTGCTGGTTTGAACTGCTCATCGAAGTGACGTCTATTTTTTTACGAAATCAGGCACAGGCGGATCTTGATAGGTTTCGTCAATCTTGATTCCCCGGAGACGCATTGCGGCCTCAGCTTCGGCGCGCATTGGAGGTAATTTAAGTAGTTCTGCGGGAAGCAATTCTTTCCATTTTTTGCGATTGTGACTGCCAACATAGGCACGAAAGTGCTCAGCTTCACTTTTCAGATTAAAGTTGACTATATATGCTCCCGGCTTGGTGGGGTCTGTCAGCGTGTGTTCACGCATGAAACTCACTTCCAAGTAAACATGGTTTGCATAAAATGTCCATATAGTCATACTATGAATGCTCATCCATTCTTCGAGCGTCGGGTTATATTTTGGATCAAGGCTGCTTGCACTAGAGGTCGTTAATATAAACTCCAGCATATCCTTGCCGCTCAGGCGTGGATCGCCCCTGTCAATGAACCTGGTCCAGCCTGCCTGTAAGATGTTTTGCAAAATTGCATGCATTTTCTTTCGAGCCTCATCATGGGAGATGAGATCTGTTGCGGTAACGCCAGCTCGAACGCTCAATTCCGACATGCCTTCTTCCGGATACGTTAAATCCTGAGTCCCTGTGAAACTTAATGCATTTTCGACGTTAAATGAATTCTTTCCATGTTCAATGGTGAGGGAGCCAGGTGCGGATGTTGTCCATCGAAGTTGATAGAAGTCCAGTCCTGCTGGCTGGCGGTTAACATGAAGTTGTTCCGGATAGCGCTTGGCAAAAATTTCGCCTTGTTCGCCGACGTGAGCGGTATTTTTTTGTGACATAATAAATGTGTCCTTTGTTGCTTGCGCATTGCATCCAGTTAGCAGCGAAACGAAAAGGCAAAGCAGGGCTGGAATTTTATGCATGACTAGATTTCCTATTTTTTCAGCGCTACATATGAGCGTATTTTCACTTTAGTCACAGGCATGAGATTAAAACTAATTTATATTGTTGTGAGAAATCACTTTGCAAATGCATTGAATTTAATTTTTAAAATGACCGGGCATGCATATATGATTCTTTGAAAACTCTCTCAGGTAAATCAACCCAGCTTGCAATAGTTCGTAGTTCGCCTTCCATGAAATCGTGAGATCTTTGCATTAAATTATGAAAAGTGGCTGCTGCATCAGCAATCCAAGTCATTCGGCTTTTAAAGTCTTCCAGTACCGTCCCTTCAGGTGCGAGAGATTTAAGTTCTGGCTTGTCGGTGTCGCAGGCATTAGTAAAAACCAACTGAACAGTTGGAGTTGCCCAATTGACGAATATCGAACGTTGCACACTAATCCACTTGGAAAAATCGTGATCGTCATAAATTAATGGTTGGAGAATCACACCTTGTTCATGATTCGCAATGGCGAGTAGATGAGCAAGTTGAATGGGGGGGCGTTTTTTTTCTTGAGTTTCTGCTTCAAATTTTTTAACCAAAGCAAAGCCCTCTTTGATTTCCTTTGATACCGCCAAATTTTTTATAATTGGTAGTGATTTATCTTTCCAAGGAAGCTGTTCCATTTGCTTTTTAACGGCATCGACATAGTTGTCCGTATTTCGGCTATCAAGGCAACTATCAAATGAATCCCGATGGTTGCTATAATACCAATGCCAGCCACTGATATCGCAAAACAACCATAAATTTCCTCTACCAAGACCTCTCCAAACGTTCTTGGATAAAACATTCATCGCTCTAACCTGAATAGCTTCAAACGTACAAGCTACAGTTTTGCTCGCGAAAGCCCCTAGGGCCATCCAATAAAAACGCCCCTTTTTGTCTAGGTCCCCGCCGTCTTCCAATTCCAGGTAAAAGCGCGCATAGGTTGCTGCAATACGGCGTGCTCTTGTTGATGAGTCAATAATGAACTTCCCTTTGAGTGGGCCGGTATTGTCGCATAATCGAACTGTACTAAATTGCTGTGCCAATGACCACATGGTATTGCAATCGCATTTAACGTCAACGCATGAATTACGTTTAGTGTTGGTTGTTGCTTTAATGGTAGTAGGATCAGCCATGGGGTATTTCCTGAATATGTTTGTTCTTGAAGAAATTTAATTCATTCATTTTTTGCCCTCTACTTCATACCATCGTAACGCGAATTTCAATTGATCGCTGGCGACGGTCGAGATGCGGTCGGTCTTGCCCTCGCCTTCGGTGCTGGCGATATGCTTGCCATCCGAACCTTCAACGCTGTACGGCACCGACGCCATGGGCTTGCCATTGGGGTCGCGCACCACAAACGCTTCATCAAACAGTTTCACCCTGGTATCAGGCAACTTGACCATATCGGGCGCCACATTGGCGCCGCCGTCAAGCTGATGCTGCCCACCCTTGACCGTGAAATTGCCCGGGCAGGCGAAGGTGATGTTGCCGCCTTCGAGCGTCACCGACGATTGCCCGGCCTGCAAGGTGATTTTTTGATTCGCCTTGATCTCGATCACGTCGTTGACGGAAATGACGGTGATGGCCTTGTCGGCCAGGATTTCCAGCTGGTCGGTGTGGGCTTGCAGCGACAGGGGGCCGTTGCCGGCGAAGGCCTGGATGCCGCCCGCGTGGGTGAACAGGGCAGCCGCGTTGGCGGCCACCGTCGAGACCGTGTGTTCGGCCGTCAGGTGCAGGTCGCCCTGGCTGGTCCATTGCAATTGCTGGGCGCTAAACAGAACGGTGGAGGCGGGCGTGGCCCAGTTGATGGTGCCGGGCGCTTCCATCAGCACGATGGGCGCGGCGAATTTCTCGACCGGCTTGTTGGCGTCGAGTTCCTTGCCGCCCGCTTGCGCCTGCTGGGCCGCCTGGCCGTTGACGGCGGCGGCGTATTTGCCTTTTTGCTTGGCGTCGATCAGGCTCGTCAAGTCCTCGTGGGCCTGGCCGGCATCCTTGCTGGCCAGCGCGCCTTGCTGCACGGCGGCGTCGGCCAGGGCCTGGTTCAGTGCCCGCGCGCCTTTCAATTGGGCAACCGTTTCGGCTGCGTCGAGCTGGGTCGAGGCGATACCGCTGCCTTGCTGGGCCCGCGCCGTGCTCGAGATCAGCATGCCTTCGCCGGCGCGCAAGACGGTCCAGGCGTCGCTGCGCAATTCGAAGCCGCTGCCCCGGTAGGCGCCGCGCTGGGCCGATGTGGCTGCCTGTTGCACCAGATAGCCCAGGTTCAACTGGGTTGCCGCCGTGCTCGATGCCAGCCGGGTGCGCACCTGGCCGGGAGTATCGTCGAGCAACCACTGGTTATAGCCGCCGCCATCGAAGTTGTTGCTGTGGATGCCGGAGACGGTGCCGGCATGGTTGACGCCGGAATCGACACCGGCCGCGTAGGGCGGGGTGTCGGCGCCCGTATAGAGCTGGGCCACGATCAGGGGGGCATCCATGTCGCCCTCGACGAAGTCGACCAGCACTTCGGTGCCGATCCGGGGCGTGAATTGCGAACCCCAGTTGGGGCCGGCCAGGGCCTCGGCCACCCGCACCCAGGTGCCGCTGGCGTCGTTGCCGGGGGCGTTGCCCGCATCGCCGCCGCGATGTGCGAGTCCGCCCGGGTTCGGCGCCGCGCCCCGTTGCCAGGGGAATTGGATCTTGACGTGATGGTCGCGCCCGGTGGTGGCGAGGGTGCCCGGCAAGCCGACCACCAGCGCCGTCTGCGGCCCCGGCGCGGAAGCGGCCGCGCGCGCGGCGAGTGCGGGCGGGACCAGCGCCACCGTGTCGCGCACGCAAGCAAAACTGTTGCGGTAAGTGCCGCCGGCCATGCCGGAATTGGCCAAGCTTGCTGCCTGCGCCGTTGGAACATTGTTTCTTGCCGTATGCTCGACCCACAGCACGACAAAACGGTCGGCGTCGACGCCATAGCGTTCGTGCCGGCTCAGGCTGAAGGCATGCCCGGCCGCCAACTGGCGCACCGCGCCGGCGCCGGCGAAGTGCTTGTTGTCCACTTCGAGTGCTTGCAGCATCAGCGCGGCGTGCGGCTCGGCGGCGGCGGCGTCCAGGTAGCGGCGCTCGCCGCCGCCGTCGTGCATGGCCAAACTGGGCAGGGTGCCGGCATCCAGGGCCGAATTGCGCTGGGCGGCCGGGGCCAGTATTTTGGCGGGATGCCAGCTGCTGATGCCCACCGCGTTCGGGCGCGCCTGACGCTGCGCGGCGAACTGGTCGATGGCGTCGGCGCTGTCGCTGGCGCGCACGCCGTGAAAACGCAGCGTGGCCTCGCCCGGCATCGCCGGTGCCTTGGCCTTGCTGTCGAAAATGCACAGGCGGTGCTTGGCGTGGGCGCCCGCGTCGCTCGGGTCGCCCTCTTGCTCGTGCTCGAAACGCCAGTTCAAGCCTTCGGAGGCGAGCAGGCGGATCAAGAAGTCGAGGTCGCTTTCGCGGTATTGGGTGCAGATCGGGCGCACCGCCAGTTCCCCGCTGATGTCGAATTCGACCCGCACTTGCGGATAGTCGGCCAGCAATTCGGTGACGATGTCGCGCGCGTTCTTGTCCTGGAACAGATAACTGTCCTTACGCCGGCGCAGCAAGGCCAGCGCCGGTTCCAGCAGCAGCCGGTAGCGCGCAACGCCGCCGTCGGCGCCCATCCAGGCGGCGTCGGTGCAGATGCCGTGCCAGGCGCGCCGGCTGCCGTCGGCCTGCAACAGTTTCAAGGTGATTTCCTCGCCGATGAAACTGTCGCGATCGAGTTCGGTCGAGGTGCTCAGCGCGTCGAGTTCGAAGCGGAACAATTCGTTGACGGCTTCGCGTCCCGTAAATTGCTCCGCCATCAAGGATTCGGGCAAGCCGGAGTCTTGCGCGGTGGCCAGGGTGATCAGGCGGGCGTGCTGGCTCAGGCCGGTGCCGAACAGGCCCAGGGACGCGGCGATGTCCCCCGCCATCATGGCAGGGTGATGGTCAGGTTGGCCTGGCGCGGTGCCAGTTTTACGAGGTCGGTGTAAGCGTTCATCTGGTTTTCTGTCGATTTGGCCAGCGTGGTGCGCAAGCCAAGGTAGCCGAGCGCGCAGATCAGGCCGAACACCGAGCACAGCACCCACAGCGGCACGTCATTGCGCAGCTTGTTGACGATCTGGTCGGGCCGTTCGGCGTGCGGCGCGAAGCCGGCGCTCTTGCCTTTCATGTTGGCGATTTCATCGCCGAGGCGGGCCGTCAGGTAATTCAATTTTTCCGAGCCTTCGAGGATGTAGCGGCCCTGGAAACCCAGCAGCAGGCACATGTGGAACACTTCCAGCGCCTGCAAGTGGGCGCTGCCCTTGGCGCGCAGCACTTCGAGGCGGTTGAAGAAGTTTTCGCCGGCCAATTGGTCGCCGAACATCAGTAATTGCAAAGGCCGCCGCTCCCAGGCTTCGCGTACCGCGAATGGCGAGCGCAAGATGATTTCATCGACGGCCGCGCAAAACGCGTATTTGGCGGCGTCGATATCGTCGCTGGAGGCGCCCTGTTTTTTCGCGCCGCGCCCGAATTCGTCGAGAAATTGCGTCATCTTGTTGACGAATTCGGCATTGTTTTGCGGGCCATTGCCGTTCTTGAGCATGAAGAGGGCGTAAAAGCCGTCGTACATCAAGTCCAGCAAGGTGTTGGCGATGCCGATGTTGCCGGCGGCGGCCAAGTTGGCGCCGGCGGGCATCAGGGAGGGGGGGGCTATATTGCTCATTCTGTGTTTCCTTGCCGTCAGGAAGTGACGGCGACAAGTTCAAGTTTCAGGTCGCGCATGCCGGAGGGCACGTAAATCGAGATGGATTGGGCTTGCATCATACGTTCATACATCTGGCCCTTGCTTTCCAAGCTGAAATAATACGTGTCGGGCCGCACCGGCACGGCGGCCGGCACTTGCGGCGAGTGCGACAGGCGCACGCCGGGCATGGCCGAGAGCACGAATTTTTCAACATCGTCCGGGGCGCCGAGCTTGAAGCGCAGCGGCACAACGTCGACCAGTTCGAGCGCCGGCATGTCGGCCGACACGGCCAGGTAAAACACGGTCTTGTCGTCGATCTTGCCGGAGTCGAGCTTGCCCAAATGGTAGGACGGTTTGATTTCCGTCAAGGCTATCGCGAAGTATTTCGAGGAGATCACGGTGTCGAGCAATTCGCGGATGATCTGGTGCAGCTTGAGAAACGATGGCCCCGGATCGCCATGCTGGTAAGCCGGCAAGTCGCTCAAGGTGAAATTCTTGGAAAAGGTCAGCAACGCGCCGGCCACGCCCAGCAATTGTTCAAACAGGCGCTCCGGATGCAGGGTCGGATGGTGAAAATAATGCGACAGCGAGGCGTAGGCCGAGCTGGCCGTGTGCAGCAGCCAGAACGAAGACATGTCGCCGGAACGAAATTCGACCACGTTCTTGCTCGGCTCGCGGTGGTGGCCGTACAGCGCATTTACTTTCGCCTGCAGTGCGTCGATCAGGCGGCGCAATTGCAGGAACAGGATGGGCGCGCTGCGGATCGACAGGCTGGGCGGCACGAAAGCCGGGTCAGTCTCGAAGCCGCCCGTCGACAGGCGGCGCAGGCGTAGCAGCGGGAAGTTCACGTAGGAATCGCGCGGCTCGAATTCGGAGACCAGGCGCACGGTTTTCTTCAGGTAAGTCAGCTCGGCCAGCGCCGCCTGGGTGTACAAATCCGGTGTTTCCAGGTTGGTCTGGACGTAGCGGGCCGCGTTATTGGGCTGGCCGGTGGCCGCGAAATTGCCGCCGAAATGCTTGAACGAGGGCAGGGCCGCGTAAAACGTCACCGATTGCTGCGATTGCGGCAGCGTGCTCAAGTCCAGCGCCTCGGGCAAGTCCTCGCCGCCGGGGGCGTCGTAAATCTCGCCATCCTGGAAAATCAGGGACAGTTCCAAAATGCGCAAAGTGTTGTTATTCAGGGCGGTGCGGTCCAATTGCATGTTGCTGACACCCCATAAATAGGGATGCAGCGCCTTGACGCTTTCATGCAGACGATACTCGTGGTATTGATCTTGTTGTTGGAAGTGTTGCGGGCGCAAGAACAGTCCTTCGCCCCATAAAACCTTGCTTGTAATGCTCATTGAATGCCTTTTTTACCAGCGTAAATGTGAGTGCCGATCAGTGTTTTGTGCGATGCCGTGAACCAAGTAGCAGAAGAATAACATTATTAGGGGGAATGGGGGGGCTTGACGCATCAAATCGTGTGGCCTGCCGGAAACAATTGATTTGTGTTAATTTCTCAATGGGACTAAATTCTGGGAGGCGCAGAAGGTGAATTTCTGATAAGATACGGGCAATTAGAAAATTGCTAAGAAAATACTTATTTTTACTACGATTAAATGCACGAGGAAACCATGATTGCTTCAACCAAATTCCAGCGCCTGTTGTGCGGCGCCGCCTGTGTCCTGTCGCTGAGCGCCTGCGTGACAGCCCCGACGGCACCCGCGAAAGTGGCGACCATTGACGACATGATGACGAAGGCGTCGCTGGCCTCGACCGCCGGCCAGAACGAGCAGGCTTTGAGCCTGTGGAAAGATGCCACGGTTGCCTATCCGAAAGAAAAAGCGCCATGGGTGCAAATGGCGCAAACCAAGTATTCGGCCGGTCAGTACGGTGAAGCCATCGTCAACGCCCAGGAAATCCTGGTGCGCGACCCGGCCGATAAGTTGGCCAACAGCATCATCGCCATCAGCGGCTTGCGCTTGTCGACCCGCGCGCTGGCGGACCTGAGTCACCAGAACAATCTGACCGGCTCCCTGCGCACCGAGTCGCAGGACTTGGCAAAATTGCTGCGCGAAAGCCTGGGCGAGAAAGATTTGATCCCGGTGCGCGAGAAGCAGCCGGTGCGCGCCGGCGTGCGCAAGCCGAATGCCACCAAGGCTGCCGCCGCCACCGAGAGCGATTCCGGCAGCGCCAATCCGTTCGACGCGTTGAAATAAGGCGGGCACAGGGCATCGCTGCGGTGCCAGACGATTATTGAAGATTAAGGGGAATGTGATGTCCAGAGAAAGTGTTCAAAAGAAGTTGCAAAAAGTTCGCCCGCCGCGCATTCAAATGACGTATGACGTCGAAATCGGCGACGCAATTGAAAACAAGGAATTGCCTTTCGTAATGGGTGTCGTCGGCGATTTCGGCGGCAATTCCGAAGTCGAGCAAAAGAAGCTGAAAGACCGCTCTTTTGTCGGCATCGACCGCGACAATTTCGACGAAGTGATGAAGGGTATCGAGCCGCGCGCCGCCTACCGCGTCGCCAATGAATTGAGCGGCGAAGGCGGCCAGTTCGCGGTCGACCTGAAATTCAAGTCGATGGCCGATTTCCGCCCTGAATCCGTGGTCGAGCAAGTCGAGCCGCTGCGCAAGCTGCTCGAAGCGCGCACCAAGCTGGCCGATCTGCGCAACAAGCTGGCTGGCAACGACAAGCTCGAAGACATCCTCAACGATGTCTTGAACAGCACCGAAAAACTGGCCGAGCTGGGCCAGCAACACCCCGCCAAGGAGGGTTGATATGGCCGTTCAAATGAGCCCCGGCGCCGGCGCCGGCGCCACCACCGAAATGGCTTTGCTGGACCAGATCGTTGAGCAAAGCAAGGTCGCCAAGTCGAGCGTCGAGCATGCCCGCGCGAAAGACATCATTTCCGAGCTGGTCAGTCAGGTGATGCAAGGCACGGTTGTCGTGTCCGATAATCTGGGCGCCACCATCGACGCCCGCGTAGCCGAGCTGGATCGCCTGATTTCCATGCAATTGAGCGCGATCATGCACGCGCCCGAATTCCAGAAGCTCGAAAGCAGCTGGACCGGTCTGAATTACCTGGTGAAGAATACCGCCACCGGCCAGCGCCTGAAAATCAAGATGATGAACGCGACCAAGCGCGAGCTGGTCAAGGATTTCCAAAGCGCACTGGAATTCGACCAGAGCACCATGTTCAAGAAAGTATACGAAGAAGAATTCGGCACTTTCGGCGGCGCCCCGTTTGGCGCCTTGCTGGGCGACTATGAAATCACGCGTCAGCCGGAAGACATGTACTTCATCGAGCAAATGTCGCATGTGGCGGCCGCCTCGCACGCGCCCTTCATTTCGGCCGCATCGCCCGAACTGTTCGGGCTGGAAACGTATAGCGACCTGGGCAAGCCGCGCGACTTGACCAAGGTATTCGACACCGTCGAATACGCCAAGTGGAAAGCTTTCCGCGAGTCGGAAGATTCGCGTTACGTGGGTTTGACCCTGCCGCGCTTCCTGGGCCGCATGCCTTTCCACCCGGCCGACGGCGCCACCGTGGAAGGTTTCAATTTTGTCGAAGAAGTCGACGGCACCGACCACCAGAAATATTTGTGGTGCAACGCGGCGTATGCCTTCGGCACCAAGCTGACCAAGGCTTTCGACGATTACGGCTGGTGCGCGGCGATCCGCGGCGTGGAAGGCGGTGGCCTGGTGGAAGACTTGCCGACCCATACCTTCAAGACCGATGAAGGCGAAGTGGCGCTGAAATGCCCGACTGAAATCGCCATCACCGACCGCCGTGAAAAGGAATTGAGCGACCTCGGTTTCATTTCCCTGGTGCATTGCAAGAACACGGATTACGCCGCCTTTTTCGGCGCGCAATCGACTCAAAAGGCCAAGAAATACAATTCCGAGTCGGCCAACGCCAATGCGGTCTTGTCGGCCCAGTTGCAATACATTTTTGCCGTCTCGCGCATCGCCCATTACATGAAGGCGATGATGCGCGACAAGATCGGCAGCTTTGCCGCCGCCTCCAACGTCGAGGATTTTCTCAACCGTTGGTTGACGCAATACGTGCTGCTCGACGATAACGCCAGCCAGGAACAGAAAGCCCAGTTCCCGCTGCGCGAAGCATCGGTGCAAGTGTCGGAAGTACCGGGCCGTCCCGGCGTTTACCGCGCCGTGTCTTTCCTGCGTCCGCATTTCCAGCTCGACGAACTTTCAGTATCACTCCGTTTGGTCGCGGAGTTGCCGCAGTCGACCAAGTCTTAAACATTATTTAATAACACTAAAGGAACAGTATGGCAATCGACGTCTATTTGCAAATTGATGGCATCAAAGGTGAATCCTCAGACAGCACCCACAAAGATTGGATCGAATGCAAATCGGTTCAGTGGGAAGTGCTGCAGCCTAAATCGGCTACCGCCTCCACCGGCGGCGGACATACCGCAGAGCGTTGCGAACACAAGGACATCGTCATCGCCAAACTGGCGGATCTGGCCACGCCTTTGCTGTTGCAAAATTGTTCTTCCGGCAAAACGATTCCTAAAGCGAAGATCGAATTCTTGCGCGCCGATGGTCAAGGCGAGCGCATCAAGTATTTCGAAATCGAACTGGAAAACGTGTTGATCAGCGGCGTTTCGCCAGTGGTCAATGTGGGCGACATCCTGAGCGAAACCCTGTCCTTGAAATACTCCAAGGTCAAATGGAAGTACACTCAGCAAAAAGTCGGCGGCGGTTCGGGTGGTAACACTTCCGGCGGCTGGGATTTGTCGGCCAATAAAACGGCTTAAGCGTAGCCTGACCGGCGGGTCTGGGATTGTCCAGGCTGGCCGCCAAGCTGACGCCGGGTGGCATCGCGCCAGCCCGGCACGCCGCAACGGATGCCCGTTGCGGATTTTTTTTTGGGATCGCGATGAAGGGCTTTACGCCAGGATTGTTCGACCGCTTGATGGACCCGCAGAGCGCGTCCAGCGGGACCGTGACGCGCCTGTCGATGGAAGAAATGAAGGATACCGTCGCGCGCGACCTGGAAGCGCTGCTCAATACCCGCACCGTGATTCCGGAAGAGCTGCTGAAAAAGTATCCCGAATGCGCCAAGTCCATCATCACTTATGGTTTGAACGATTTCGCCGGCTTGAGCCTGTCAAGTGACACCGACCGCAAGTATATTTGCGAACGCCTGGAGGCCGCCATCGGGCGCCACGAGCCGCGCCTGCTCGAAGTCAAGGCCTCGCTGGAGGTGGTCGAGGGCTCGATTAACCGCCTGAATTTTGCCATCACCGCCCTGTTGGTGCTCAACGCCTCCCAGGAACCCGTCAATTTCGATGCCGTCCTGCAGCCATCGAGCCTGCACTACTCAATCAGCAAGGCGCGCCGCACGGCGCCAGGAGCCTGACCGTGGAAGATTTATTACCGTATTACGAACGCGAACTGGGATTCTTGCGGCGCTATGCGCGCGAATTCTCCGAGCGCTACCCGAAGATTGCTGGCCGCCTCCTGATCGGTGGCGAGGTGTGCGAAGACCCGCACATCGAGCGCATGATCCAGTCCTTCGCGCTGCTCAATTCGCGCATCTCGAAGCGGCTCGACGACGATTATCCTGAATTCACCGAAGCGCTGTTCGAGGTCTTGTATCCGCATTATCTGCGCTCGTTCCCGTCGTGCTCGATCGCGCGCGTCGATTACAGCGGCATCGCCGCGCAACTGACGAGCGCCACCGAACTGCCGCGCGGCTCCATAATGTCGACCCGCGAGTTCAACGGCGGCGCTTGCGTTTTCCGCAGCGCCTATCCGGTGACGGTGGCGCCGATCGCGCTGACGCGGGCCTCGTTTGCTGCCATCCTGGAAGCGCCCGGCGCGGTGCAGTTGCCGCCCAATGCCACCTCCAGCTTGAGCATCACCATTTCCAGCACGGCCCAGCATATCGGCCTGGCGCAACTGGGCTTGCAGACGGTGCGCGTCTTCATCGACGGCGAACCTTCGTTTTGCGCCGCCTTGCGCGATGCGCTCTTCATGCGCACCGTGAAAGCCTATGCCGAGGGCGACAGGTCCGGGCGCTGGGTGGCCTTGCCTAAGAGTCCGATCGCGGTGGCCGGATTTGACGAAGACGACTCCCTGATTTCCTTTCCGGCCCGCTCGCACCCGGCTTATCGCCTGCTGACTGAATATTTCTGTTTTCCGGAAAAATTCAATTTCTTTGACATCGACCTGGCCGCCATTGCCGCCGTGCTGCCATCGGGCTGCACCAGTTTCACCTTGCACCTGGCCTTGAGCGGCTTGCGCACCGATTCCAATATGGCGCGCATGCTCGGCACCCTGTCAACCAATAATGTGCTGCTCGGCTGCACCCCGGTGGTCAACCTGTTCGCCCAGCGCGGCGACCCGATCCAATTGACGCACACGGCGGCCAGTTACCCTGTGCTGGTCGATGGGCGCCGTGCCTATGCGTACGAAGTACACTCGATCGATTCGGTGAAACTGGTGCGCCAGACGCCGAAGGGCGAATCGGTGGTGGAATTCCGTCCGTTTTATTCGCTGCGCCACGGTGAAACGCCGGAAGAGAAGGGCCATTACTGGGTCATGCGACGCGACGAGGTGATCGCCAGGAGCAGCCCCGGTTATGAAACCGAGATATCGATTGTCGACATCGACTTCGACCCGGCCGCCATCGAAACCGATACCCTGAGCCTGGAACTGACGTGCACCAACCGCGACTTGCCGGCTATGTTGACCTATGGCATGCTCGGGGGCGACTTGTTCCTGGACGGGGGGGCCGGCGTGACCACCATCAGCTTCCTGCGCAAGCCGACCCTCTCGCAGCGCTTCGAGCGCGGGCGCGGCGCGCACTGGCGCCTGATCTCGCACCTGTCGCTGAACCATTTGTCGCTGGCCGAGGGCGGCCTGGAAGCGTTTCAGGAAATGCTGACCCTGTACGACTTGCCCCGTTCGCCGATCTCGCAACGCCAGATCGGCGGCATCACGGCAATCGGCCACAAGGCCGCCAACGCCTGGTTGCCGGGCAACCCCTTCGCCTGCCTGGTGCGCGGCATCGAGGTGCGCCTGACCATCGACGAGGAAGCCTTCGTCGGCAGCGGCATCCATACTTTTACCCACATCATCGAGCGCTTCCTGGGCCTGTACGTGCATGCCAACAGCTTCACGCAACTGGTCATCGTTTCAAACAAATCCGGGGAGGAGTTAGTCCGATGTACACCACGAAGCGGCGATTTGAACCTAGTGTAATCGAGCGCCTGTTCGCCCAGCCTTACCGCTTCCAGTTTTTCCAGGCGGTGCGCATGCTCGAACTTTGGCTCAAGCGCAACGGCATCGCCCACGAGGGCGCGGTCGCCAATTTCCTGCGCTTCCAGAATTCGATCTCGCTCAGTTTCCCGGCCAGCCAGATCGAGGCACTGCAGCCGGAGCCGCGCAGCTTGCCGCGCGACGCCCAGGCGCTCACCGATGCCCTGCGCAAGTCGGAACTGAAATACATCCGCATCACGCCGGCCTTCATGGGTTTTCTCGGCACGGCAGGCGCCTTGCCGGCCCATTACACCGAGCGCATTGCGGCCCATGTGCTGTACGAGAAGGATGAAGGCCCGCGCGCCTTCCTCGACACTTTCTCGAACCGGGCCCTGGCCCTGTTCTATGAAGCGTGGCGCAAGTACCGGCTGGAGTTGAAATACCAGATCGAGGGTCAGGACAAATTCCTGCCGCTGCTGATGTCGCTGGCCGGCCTGGGCCACGAATCGCTGCAGCGCCGCCTGGCCGAAGACGGCGATGGCGTGCTCGATGAATCGGTCGGCTATTTCGCCGCCGCGATGCGGCACCGGCCGGCATCGGCGGCGTCGATCGGGCGCGTGCTGTCCGAATACTTCGGCCAGCGCATCGAGGTGACCCAGTTCATCGGCTGCTGGTACGACGTGCCGGACAGCCAGCAAACTTCGTTGGGCGGCAACAACGCGGCGCTCGGCGCGACGGCGCTGGTGGGCGCGCGCGTATGGCAGCGCGACTTGCGCATGCGCTTGACGGTCGGCCCGCTGCCGCTGGCGGCCTACGAATCGTTCCTGCCGGGCGGCAAGGCGGCGCGCGCGCTGGCAAAGATGCTGACCATGTTTACCGGCCTGTGCCTTGAATACGAGGTGCAACTGGTGTTGCGGGCGGCCGATGTGCAAGGCACTACCCTGGACGACGGCCGCAGCGGCGGGCGCCTGGGCTGGGACAGTTTTTTAATCACCGGCGGCCATCGGCAAGACCGCGCCGACGTGCGCTATGACCTCCACGCGCTGTAAATCACCCTGGACAAGGAAAAACGCCAATGAGTATCAACCTGAAAACACTGATCAGCAAGTTGAATGACACCAGCCGCATCGCGGCCACCCGCGCGGCCAGCCTGTGCGTGAGCCTCGGCCAATTTGAAGTCGACATCGAGCATGTGTTCCTGGCCTTGCTGGAGCAACCCAAAAGCGATTTCGTCATCCTTGCCCGCAAGAGCGGCATCAGCGTGGCCATGCTGGAAGCGGACTTGCAGGCCGAAGTGAGTCGCCTGCAAAGCGGCAATACGCGCACGCCCGTGTTTTCGCCGCGCCTGCCGAAATTGTTCGAACATGCCTGGCTGATCGCCTCGCTCGACATCCAGGCCGGGCGCCAGAGCGCGATCCGCAGCGCGCACTTGCTGCAGGCACTGCTGACGGAGCCGGAACTGGCGCAACTGGCATACCGCGGCTCGAAATTGTTCGCCAAGTTCAATCTCGACGACATCAAGCACAACCTGGCCAAGCTGACGGCCGAATCGCAGGAAGCGGTGGCCGCGGAAGAAACGGCGAATAATCAAGGCGCTGAAGGCGGCGACCCGGTGGGTGACATGGCACAGGCTGCGGCCTCGAAGACCCCGGCGCTGGACCAGTTCACCACCAATTTGACCGAGCGCGCGCGCGCCGGCAAGGTCGATCCGGTGATCGGGCGCGACATGGAAATTCGCCAGGCGATCGACATCTTGATGCGGCGCCGGCAAAACAATCCGATCCTGACGGGCGAGGCTGGCGTCGGCAAGACCGCCGTGGTGGAAGGGCTGGCCCTGCGCATCGCGCAAAAGGACGTGCCCGACACCTTGCAGGGCGTGGAAATCCATACCCTGGACATGGGCTTGCTGCAAGCGGGCGCCAGCGTCAAGGGCGAGTTCGAGAACCGCCTGAAAAACGTCATCGACGAAGTCAAGAAAAGCCCGCATGCAATCATCTTGTTCATCGACGAGGCGCACACGATGATCGGTGCGGGCGGGGCGGCCGGCCAGAATGACGCCGCCAACTTGCTGAAGCCGGCCCTGGCGCGCGGCGAATTGCGCACCATCGCCGCCACCACCTGGGGCGAATACAAGAAATATTTTGAGAAGGATGCCGCGCTGGCGCGCCGCTTCCAGGTGGTCAAGATCGAGGAGCCGAGCGAGGAACTGGCTTGCGCCATGTTGCGCGGCATGGCGCCGCTGATGGAAAAGCATTTCAATGTGCGGGTCTACGACGAAGCCATCACCGAGGCGGTGCGCCTGTCGCACCGCTACATCATGGGCCGCCAGCTGCCCGACAAGGCCATCAGCGTGCTCGATACGGCTTGCGCCAAGGTCGCGCTGGGGCAGAACGCGACGCCGGCGCTGATCGAAAACCTGGTCAAGAAACTCGACCGCGTGAATGCCGAAGTGGCCTCGCTCGAGCGCGAGGAAAGCGGCGGCGCCAGTCACAAGGCGCGCCTGCTGGAATTGCGCGCCGCGCGCACGGCCGCCAGCGCCGAGCATGGCGTGCTGGCCGCGCGCTGGGAGCGCGAAAAAGCCTTGACCGAGCAAATCAAGGCGGCCCGCATGGTGCTGGAAGCGGGTGGGCCAAGCGATTCCGCCAAGGCTGGCGAGTTGCAAGCTCTGATCGGCCAATTGAAGGAATTGCAGGGCGAGGCGCCGATGGTGCCGGTGCAAGTGGACGGCCACGTGGTGGCGGAAATCGTTGCCGGCTGGACCGGCATCCCGCTCGGCAAAATGGTCAAGGATGAAATCAAGACGGTGCTCAAGCTGAAGGACTTGCTGGAAGAGCGGGTGCTGGGCCAGTCGCACGCGATGGAAGCGGTGGCGCAGCGGGTGCGCACCTCGCGTGCCAACCTCGATGATCCGAACAAGCCGAAGGGCGTGTTCCTGTTTGTCGGCCCGTCCGGCATCGGCAAGACCGAAACGGCGCTGGCCCTGGCCGACGTGTTGTACGGCGGCGAGCGCAAGCTGATCACCATCAATATGAGCGAATACCAGGAAGCCCATAGCGTGTCGGGCTTGAAAGGTTCGCCGCCCGGCTATGTCGGCTACGGCGAAGGCGGCGTGCTGACCGAAGCGGTGCGGCGCAATCCCTACAGCGTGGTGCTGCTCGATGAAGTGGAAAAAGCCCATCCGGACGTGCTGGAATTGTTCTTCCAGGTGTTCGACAAGGGCGTGCTGGACGACGCGGAAGGGCGCGAGATCGACTTCAAGAATACCATCATCATCCTGACCTCGAACGTGGCATCGAGCACCATGATGCAGGCTTGCCTGAACGTGGAAGCGAAAGACTTGCCGACCCCGGCCGAGTTGGAAGAAAAGATCCGGCCGCAACTGGTCAAGGCCTTCAAGCCGGCTTTCCTGGGGCGCTTGAAAGTGATTCCGTATTACCCGATCGCCGACGACGTACTGGTGCAAATCATCGGGCTCAAGCTGGGCAAGATCGCACGCCGCATCGCCGTCAACCACAAGGCCGATTTCAGCTATGACGAGGCGCTGGTGGAAGCGGTGCTGGCACGCTGCACGGAAGTCGATTCGGGCGCGCGCAACGTCGACAATATCCTGAACGGCACCTTGCTGCCGGAAATCGCCGAATCGGTGCTGGCGAAGATGGCCGAAGGGGTCGGCATTGCCAAGATCAAGGTCAGCGCCAACAAGCAGGGGCAGTTCAAGTACACCATTAAATAAGCCGTCCGGCTCCGTCTCCGGCGCGCGCAAGATGGCCGCCGGAGACGGACCGGTCCATTCAATGGGGGCAAGCGAACCGGGGACCTGGATTGAAAAAAATATTGATGACCGGTGCGCTGGGATTTTTTATGGCGGGGCAGGCGGCGACATCGGTCGAGATGGAAAAACCCCGCGTCGTCAAATTATCCAACGGCATTACCCAGCTCAAGTTCAAGGCCGACAAGGTGGACGCCATCGCGGTGCTTGCGTACCGCGATAATTTCAATGCACATGGCTTCGATATCTTTTCGCTGTTGATGAAAGAGACTTCGCTTGACGCCCATGCGCAGGGATGGAGCGCCGTCACATTCTTTGACGGCGAGAAGGAGCGCCTGGTATTGACCGTGGGTGGCGGCGCGGACTGCATGTTGCACGATTTTCGTTTGATCAGCGGCAAGGCGGCCGGCTCGGTGCGCCTGGTGCTGGCCGATCGCGAAGCGGGCGCAAGCTTCGCCGATACGGAACGGGTGATTTTTTCCTTCTTTCATTTGCGCAAAAACGAGGACGGCGACATCGGCCGGCCCCTCTATTACTTCGAACGCGACAAGACCGTGCCGGCAAAACGGAAATATTGCGATGTCGGCGATGCGTTCAAGAGCGAGCTTGGTTTGGGCGCTTACAAGGGTGAGCAATAGTGGCTGCTGGCAAGGGCTGTTGCCAATAGGGACCTATTCCGGTAGGGAATTCATCGCCTGCTGATGGCCCCTCGGAAGCGGGGATTGCGTTGCTCGTCGTAGCATGGCTCGCCATGCGTCCTCCTCACGCCTTGTCCGCACTCCCGGCAAACCACCATCCGGCGACGCTCCCTACCGGAATAGCTTCTTAGCCGCATCGACGGCCATGTGGCGGCGCGACGTGGTCGACTGAAACGTGACCTCGTCGTGCCGCCTTGGCCCGCCGTTTAATATTTGTCGCTGCGGCCCGACAGGTTGCCGCCGGACTGGCTGGCGCTTGGGTTCACGTCGCTACCCTGGCTGGCGCCCGCGCCGCTTTGCATGGTGCGGCTGCCTTCACCCATCACGCTGCCGGAGGATGTCGTCCGGCCAGCCAGGTTTTGCTGCGTACCATAGAAGTTGTGGAGTTGGCTGCTGTACTCGGCGCTTGCCATGTCCGGCCAATGATCGCGGTCAAAACCCGGTGCGGTTTTCAACTGCTCCTTGGAGGTGTCAAGCAAGAAGCGTTTGTTGCTGGTGTCCAATCGAAGGCTTTGCCACGGCACGGCAAATAGCTTGTCACCCATGCCCAGCCAGCCACCGAAAGACAACACCGCATAGGCAATTTGCCCGCTCCGCATGTCTATCATGATTTCCTTGATGTCGCCCAGGTCTTCATCTTGCAGATTGTAGACGTCTTCGCCTATCAAGGTGTCGGCACCCATCAGGCTTGGTCCGGGGCCGTCGTCCTTAGCGTTTTTATTGCTGTATATACCGAAGTTATCTCGTTCCAGGTAGCTCATCTCGTTCTCCCATTGTGATAAAGCAGTACTTACCCATCGGGGCGCGGCCACCGCCCAAGCCGATGCCGGATGCTCGTGCCGGCAGTGTGGCGCCAGTACCCATAGTGCAGTTGGGAAAGCCAATGAGGTATCGGCGCACGCGCAACCGTGATGTAGGAGAAAACTGAGTTCCTGAGGCACATATGGCATCGGCCGGTTTGTTTACACCGTATGGGACCTGCTTGCCCGCCTGATTTGGCTTTCATGTAAGCAACTTCGACGACGCCGTGTCCATCCGCTGGCACGATATTTCAATCACCTTTTTGATATTGATCAAATGACGTTAGTGAAAACATTGATTTTTCGCAATGCGCGATAGTTAAAATTGTGCTTAATATATTAATTGTCGGTATCAAATATGGTTACAATATATTTAAGTCATCGGCCGCTTTCAGCGCGTCGAGGGCTTGTATAGCTGAAGTTGTTTCCATTTCATACGAGGAAAAATACCAATGCAATCGAGTTCACTGTCGCCTTTCCTTGCCACTTCCCGCTCCATGCTGCAGGTGTTGTTGCTCGGCACCAGCTTGATGCTGGGCAGTTCCGCCGTGCTTGCGCAATCGGCCCCACCCTCGATATCAAGCGCCATGCTTGGGAAAGCGCAATTTCCCTCGGTGCTGGCCGCCGTAAAAAGGGATGTTGCACAATTTGTGCAACACAATCTGCAAACCCGTTCGGGTACCTTGCCGAACGAGTTTCCGCTCGATATCAACGACATCCAGGACTTGAAGGACGCCAAGATCGGCTACGGCTTCCAAGTGTTTACGATCGATCCGAAGGATATCGTGGCCGGCCGCAGCGATTTGAGCAGCATGACAAAACCGACCGCAGTCTGGCGCTTCGTCATCAATCTCAATGACAAGCCGATCGGACTTGCGACGGTCGAACAAGTTGGCGGCATATGGGAAACCGTGGCCTATGGCGGCGCCACGCTGGCCAAGGATGTCGATGCCATGGCGCATGTCCATGGCAACGCGGATCGCTCCAATCTGCGCTTCATCCGCATCTTCCAGGCCCAATCAGACTTTCTCGAAGTCGTTTCCGGCAACGATGCCAAGGCCCGTTTCGCGCCCCTGCATTCGGCCCGCCAATCGTTGTTGTTGCAGCAGCGCACCTTCAATGCGGCCCCGGGCAAGAGCGATCCGGGCAATGGCCTGCTGGAGCCGGCCGAATTCATGGAGCCGCTGCGCGCCGCCGTGAAATCGAATATGGAAGCGTTCCGCTGACGCGGCGCCGCATCTGCCAAACCATTCAAGAATAATTCGAGGACAAAACGATGAGAAAAAATCTGCGACGCGTGATTCTTGGCGCCAGCCTTTTGCTGGCTTACCAAACTGCCTTTGCTGCCTGGCGCACCCTGAACGTCCCCCTGGTCACCCAGGAGCACAGCCAGTGGTGCTGGGCTGGATCGAGCAAGGCGGTCTTAAACTATTACAACAAAACGCCCAGCCAATGCCAGATCGTGAACTGGGCGTTCGGCCTGAATTACGCCTGCGGCAACACCAATTTCAATTGGAACAGTTACGCCAACCAGCCAAACTCGATCTATGGCACCAATGGCAGCGTGCAAAATATTTTAAACGCGTGGGGCGTGCCGAACTCGGCCTATAACAGCGCCTCGTCGTGGAATACTGTCGTGTCCGATATCAATGCCAATCGTCCCTTCGTGATTCGTTATGGCTGGAGCAACGGCGGCGGACATATCATGGTGGGTCGGGGCTATGAGACCTGGAATGGGGTCAACTATGTCTACATCATGAATCCATGGCCGGGCGAGGGGCAAACTTACCGTAGCTATAATTCGGCCGTATGGGCTTCCGACCATCAGTGGACGCATACCGAGCGCATGAATATCAACGGTCCCGCACTCTGAGATCCGAGTCTGGCGAGGCGAGCAGTGGCCATAGCGCGGCAAGCTTCGCCACACTGATTGATTTTCCAGTCTGGCCCCCGGGCCGGGCTGGATTTATTTGCGCTCGTTCCAATGCTCGTACTTGCGCTCGATCCTCGTGATGGCGCCGTCGCGTCGCATCGTCGCCAGCGCCGCGTTCATTTGTTCGATCAAGAGATCCGGCACGGCCGGATTGCAGGCCAGATAGACCTTGATGTGCTTGAACGTCAGCAGGGGCGCGATGCGCTCCGACCATGGATAGTTCGTCAAAGCCGTGCTGCCGGGCCGCATGCCGACCGCCCACAGGTCGATCCGGTTCAACAGCAGTTTCTGGGGATTGGCAAAATCGTTCAGCACCGAATCGACATGGAAACCGCGCGCGCGCAAGAACTCCTCGCGGGCGTCGCCATTGTAGGTGCCGATGCGCAGCTCGCGCGCGTCTTCCAAGGTGTTCAGCTTGAAAGTATGGTCGACCCGGCCCACGAAAATCCAGTCCGCCTCATCGGTCGGCCCCACCCATTTGAACAGTTTTTCGCGTTCCGGCGTGCGCGAGGTGGAATAGACGCAAGTGTCGACTTGCGACAGGGCCGTGTTATAGGCCCGCTTCCACGGCAAGATGTCGATCTTGTAGCCGATCGCGGCGCGCGCCAGGATTTCCCTGATCTTGTCGGTTTCCCTGCCGACGATTTGCTGGCCTTCTTGCATGCTGGCCGGCGGCGAGTGTTCGGTCGTGATGGTCAGATTGGCGGCCGAGGCGCCCGACAGCGCGGCGGCGAAACCCACAAACGTAACAAGCATTTTCATCGCCATGCAAACCTCGGAGTTGTCGCGGACGAAACAAGGAATGGTATGGTGTGAGCATAGCAGTAATGTATTTTATGCGGAGCGAATAGATGCGCAGACGTGCGCCCGCGCAAGCGGGGCCAGGCGGTTTTTGAGAGCGTGCCGGGGCTTCCCGGCATCGCCCGCACCGGCTATTTTTTGACGGTGCGCACCATGCGCAGCGTGCCCGGCACGTCGACCGACAGAATGATATCGTCATATTCCGTGCTGGCGTGGATCATGTTGCCGTCCTGTTTGATGTGCAGGCTGTCGCGGGCCTGGTAGTCGAAGCGCGCGGCCGAGAGCGTGTCGCTGCGCCTGACGGGGTGCAGCAAGACCGCCCAGCCGCCGCCTTCCAGGGCCATATTCACCAGCAGGGTGGTGGCGGACAATGGTACATAATTGAGCTTGGTGAGCGCATCGCCGTCGGCGTCAAATTCGGTAAAGCTGGCTGTTTGCGCACCCGATATCGGATTCTCAAATGCAACTTGAAAATGCGCGCGGCCATTCTCGGCGCACTCCTTCACTATCCATGTGGTGTCGTCAACGGTTTTCTTGAAGACTTGCTTATAGCAGGATTTCCTGGCATGCCCGCCGCTGGCCGCTTGCGCATGCGGCGCCTGCGATAGCGTCAAGCAGATCAGGGATGCCGTCATCACGGCGGCGGGGAGGGAGAGTATTTTCATGTGTCGCTGGAATCGGGTTTGGGGATACCGCTTGGGCTTGTCGATGCATCTTAGTGCTCCAGCATGACCACGCATTTTTTGCCCGCGCCCAGTACCATGCGACGCGGAATTTGCGCACCGGCGCCGCAATTTGCGCGCGATACATTTTCAAAACTGGCGCTGAAACCGTCCGCCTGCTCATCGATCTTGATCAGCGATTGCTGCCCCTCTTCTTCGAAAGCAATCGTCGTCACCTTGCCCGACTTTGAAATGGTCGCGTTGGAGCTGTCGCGTTCGACATTGCAGACATAGGCTCGGCCTACCTCGCCGGTGCTAAAATCGCTGTCAAACTTGAGGCCGACGATATTTCCCGCTACGCGGTCGAGGTGCAAGGTATAACTGGCGCTGGCATCGCCCGCTAAATTCTCGTCGAGTACGCATTCCGAGGAGCTGACTGCGAAGGGATCTTTTTTCGTGCTGCGCAGCAGACGTATCGCGCCCGATTGTTCGATTGAAAAAAAGAAGTCGCCAAATTCGCTGCGCACATCGATTGCCTTGCCGTTTTGTTGCACCTTCAAGTGGCCGTCGTCCGTCGTCATGTAGTCAAAGCGCAGGGCGGACAGGGCGCTGCGGTCGGTCAAGGGATGCACCAGGAAAGCCTTGCCACCCCTTTCGGCTTCCAAGTTCAGCAGCAAGGTGCTGGGCGATAGCAAGCTGTAATCGAACTGGACCAGGCCCGATGCGTCCGGCACGGAAAAGCTGGCCACCGATGGTGCGGTTTTGCCATCTTGTAACGTGACGTGAAAGCGTACCGTGTCATCATTGCCCTGGCATTCTTTCACCAACCAGGTCGCGGCGCCGACCGTTTTCTTGAAAACTTCTTTGTAACATGCCTGGTCGGCTGCCAGCGTCGGGCTGGCGGCGGGCAGGAATGTGTAGATCAGGATGCCTGCCAGTGCGCAGCCCACGGCCAGGCCGATCAGCGGTTTGATGAGTTTCATGCTTGTCTTGATGGGGCAAGCCGGCTTGCGACAAGCCGGCGCCAGATTTAAGAAGGCGCTTGCACGCCCAGTAATTCTTCGATATGAGCCAGCGAGCCGGCATCCTTGACCACCGAGCGCAGCCAGTCGTGCAGGTTTTGCTCGCCGGCGTCGGCGGCCTTGTCGGCGAAATAGGATACCGGGCTGTGCGGTTCGGTGCGGCGGAAAAATTCCGCCACCAGGCGCAACTGGCCCAGCGCTTGGGCGCGCGTGTGGATCGCGCCGGGCGGACCGGCGGGCGCGGCCGGCGCCGGCGCCGCCTGCTCACCAGCGCCGGGGGCGGCGACGTCAAACGACGCAGTGGTAGCCACGGCCGCCACCGCCACAGCTGCCGACGGCATCGCGCGCAGCATCGTCTGCAGCGCATCCTTGGCCGCCGAGAAGCCGGGGCTGTCGTTGCCCAGGCGCAGGTCGGCCACCACTTCCAGCTTGAGCAGGGCATCCATGCACGCTTGCGCATCGGCCGTGAAGGCGGCGCAAAATTGTGCCGAATTATTGCGGCGCGCCGTTTCCATGTCGCTCAGCTTGATGCCGGCCACGGGCCGTCCGCTGTCGGCATGGCCGGCCAGCTTGCGCGCGACCTCGAAATCGATGGTCGAATAAGCCGTCGCGCGGCCCTCGGTCAAGGTCATTTCGCGCACCAGCGCCGGGGTGCGGCCCAGCACCCAGCTCAAATTGCCGATGCGCTGTTCATGGTCGCCGTCATCGGATTCCGGATACAAGCCCTGGTCCCAATATTGTTCGCACAGGCCGGCCAGCAGCTTGAAGCCTTCGGCCAGTCCGCGCAAATGATCGTTCTTGGCGCTGGCCTCGGTCAGCCAGACGGCCAGGCGCAAGTCCTTGCTCTTGTTGGCCAGCAGGGTGCCGCAGCGCTCGGCCACGAAACCCCAGTCGGCTTCCTTGAGTTCGGTGACCCATTCGCCCTGGTCGAGCGAGGGATCGTCAAAGCGGCGCGCCAGGGCAATCGCATCGAGGTCGGCGGAAAAAGACAGGTCTTCGCCGGCTGCGCGGTCGGCGCTGATCGGCATGAGGAGTTGGTCGGCTGAAAACATGGTTACCTTGTGGTTGATGCGACGCGGATAGGGATTATTGCGCCATGCGGAATTCGATGCGGCGGTTGCGGGCCCGGCCCTCGGCCGTGTCGTTGCTGGCAATCGGCCGGTCCGAACCCTGGCCGGACGCGGTCAGCAGGTCGCCATTGATGCCTTTGCCGGACAGGTAGAACTTGACGGCTTCGGCACGCGCCTGGCTCAAGCCGAGATTACTGGCGCGCAAGCCCTGGTTGTCGGTATGGCCGATCACTTCGACCTTGCGGTCCTTCAGCGATTTCATGGCCACGCTCATTTCGTCGAGGATGGCGCGGCCGACCGGGGTCAAGGTGGTCTTGCCGCTCTCGAATTCGACGATGCGGTTGGCCAGCGTGGTGTCGAGGATATTTTGCTCGGCGGCCGAGACGCGCAAGCCATTGTTGACGGTATAGGTCGGGTTCAGATTGGTGGCCATGTCGCTGGCGATTTTCTGACGCTGCGCTTCATTGGCCACCTCGCCGCGCAGGCTGATGATGCTGCCGTCGATTTTCAACTGGCCACGGCTGATCAGTTTCAAGTCGGGGCTGATCAGTTTTTGCACATAGCTGTTCCAGTTGGCGGGCAGGGCCACCGGGCCGACCGAAATCTGGTCGACCACCTTGTCGGCGCCATACAGTTCGCGCAGGCGGGCCAGCACGGCGGCCTTGCTGGCCTCGTCGGGCACGGTGCCGGCGGCCAGGACCTGTCCCGGTTGGGGCGTGGCAACGACGGGCGCGGCGTTTTGGGCCTGGCTGGCGCCGGCGGCCGCGCACAGGATGAAGCAAAGAGCGAGCGAGGTGCGGCGCATGGTCAGATTCCGATAAACGCTTCACGAACCGAGTCGTGGGCGGATGTGAGTGAGAGATTGGCTTGCGCCAGATAGGTCGAGACTTTCTTGATCGAGTAGTCGCTGTTGACTTGCTCTTCGACCCAGGACAAGTCGTCGAAAGTGATGTGGTGTTCCAGTCCCGCTTGCGGGTCCATGATCGCCTGCAGCGTCTGCGAGGAGGCGCCGCTGAAACCGATCACCAGCACGTGCCGCTCGCGGATGCGGGTCAGGAACAGGGCCAGCTCGAAATCGGCGCGCGCCAGGAAGGGCGCGATCAAGTGCATCCAGAACGCGGCCACCAGGTTGCGGTACATCGGGTCGGCCGGCAACGGCAGCACCAGGCTTTTTTCCAGACGGCTGGAAGCGCTGGCCATGACCGGCTGCAGCAGCAAGCCCAGGGCCAGCAGGATTTGACGCACCGAACCGACAAAGCCGGATTGGGCCAGCATGGCGTCGAGCGCGCCCACCGTTTGCAGGTCGAGGAATTCGGCGAAGGCGGCGTCGTGGGTGGCGGCGCGCAAATCGAGGTCGATTGCCTGCGTGGCCAGCTCTTGCAGCGGCGCGCTCGGGTCGGCCGCGTGCATGATGCCGACGCTGAGCGTTTCGAGCCGGTGCCACAGGCGTCCCAGGGCGAGCGGGCTGTTCGGCACGAAGCGGGCTGGCTCGTCGATCGCCATGGTGCTCATCATCAGGAAGGGGAAGCGGCGGCTCGACTGGTCGCTGCTGGCCGTGATGTGGCCGGCGATCGCGCGCCCGCGGCGCGGCCCGATGAAGGCGAAGTGCAGCGGCGCCACGGCGTCATACATGATTTTCCAGCGCGGATCGGCGCTCAGCAAGTCCATCGCGCCGGCCAGCCAGTCGTCGAGGATCTTCAGCAGGGCCGGATTGTCGCTGCCCTTGATGAAATCGCCTCGGCTGGGAATCTTGCCGAAGTAGCCGATGCTGGCCGGTCCGCTCATGGTGTTGCTCCGGTCGGCGCGGCCGCGCCACCGACAATGGTTTCGGGCAGCTTCATGCGGCGGAAGCCCTGGCCGTTTTGCGCGGTGGCGACAGGGGCCGGCGCGCTCGGCATGATTTTCAGGTTGGCCGTCACGACCACGCCGCTATTGTCCCAGCTCAGTTCGAAGACGCCGCCATCCTTGCGCTTTTTCTTGGCCGAATCGATCATTTTCTTCAAACCGAAATGGCCTGTTTCGTTCAACAGTGACACGGTGCGCCCGTCCGGCGTGATGGCGCTGATGCGCGAGCCCGGCACGCCTTGCGGATTGGGCCAGACCATGTGCACCCACGGTTGCGGCTGGCCGCGCCAGCGCAATTGCTGGCCGTCGATTTCAATCGTGTACTCGGTGGCACCGGTGGCCGGCAGGGTCTGCAGGTCGAACATGGTTTGCGCCTCGCCGCCGCTGGCGGCGGCGTTGGCCGCCACCCCGTTGGCGCTGAGCGGCGCGATCCAGCCCGGGAAGTTCGCCACCACGGCCGGGGCCAGGGTGATTCCCATATTGGCCCAGGTCTTGGCGTTGAGCGTGTCGCCACGGCGCACCACCAGCGGGCCGATGGTGGTGTTGAAGAACTTGGCGATGGCGCCGTCCGGTCCGAACAAGACGCCGATATCGGCATTGCTGGCCTCGACCTTCGATTCGGTCGAGAACGGGTATTTCAAGGCCAGGGTTTTCTGGAACGGTTCCACCACTTGCGCGATCCAGACCTTGTTGATTTCGCTTTCGCTGGGCTTGACGATGACGGCAAAGGTTTGCATCAGCGGACGCACCAGGATAGGGCGGATCGCGGTCTTTTGCGGGTCCGTCATGCCGGTCAGCATTTGCTCGTCGACGTACTTGAGCGCGTCGGCCAGTTCGGAACCATTGCCGTCCAGGGTTTGCAGCATGAATTGCTTGGCGCCGGGGCCGGTATCGCCCTGGTTCTTGATGGTATTGAAGCGGCCGCGCAATTTCGACAGCGCATCCATATAGCCGCTCATCAGCGTGGCTTGCTGGTCTTTTTTCACCACCAGTTTCGCGACCCCGGCAAATTCGCGTCCGACCGGGCCGAGCGTGGCGGGCACCGGCGCGCCGTTGGCCGCCACGGGCAGATTGAGATTCAATTGCGACGGAGTTTGGCGCAAGATGGTTTCATTGAACCAGGCCACCACGCCGCGCTGGGCTTTTTTCATGCCGGCGTCGAGCAGGGAAGGATTATCCCACGAGGTTTCCTGGTACACGGTGTTGATCAATTTATTGATCGGCGAGGTTTGCGGATCGCCCAGGCGGTTCATCGCCACGGCCGCGCCATCGAAGCTGTCGAGTTCCTTGATGCTGACGCCTTGCACGAATTTCTGCCATTCCTTGGCGTAATCGTTCTTGTACAGTTCGACCAGGGCTTTCTGAATTTGCTCCGGGCTGCCTTCCAGCGTCAAATCATCGTTCGACGAGGTTTTCAGCACCCAGTCGGCACTTTGCAATTCGCGGTTGGAGGCTTCCTTGATCGCGCCCTGGACGAATTGCTCCCAGGCGTCGCGGGTGAAGGTGCCGGGAATGGCGTAACTGCCAAGTACCAATTCCTTGTCCTGGTCGCCGACGATGCGCGCCACTGTCATCGACGGGAAGCGGGTCGCGGCGCGCGCCTTCAGGTCGGCGTAGACCCGGTCGCGCGCCGGCATGCCGCGCACCACGCGGCGCAGGCTGTCGCGCGACTGGTCGACCAGCGACAGCTTGTTGTTCAGTTTGGGCCAGGATGGGTCATTCATTTGGCTCAGGTAGAACGAGATCATGCGCTCGGCGCTGCGTATCATTTGCTCGCGCGGCATGGTGCCGCGGTTGCCGTCGAGCCAGACGCGCCAGAAACGCGTCAACTGGTCGTTCAAATGGCTCGCTTCGGCGCGCGACTTGTCGCCCAACATCAGATAGGTTTTCAGCGCGTTGTAGGCGTCTTCCACGTTGGCCGGGGAAGCATCCTTGAATTGCTGCGAAGCGCTATTGTTGACGGCTGCGGTCGGGGCGGCGGCACCTGCGCCGACGGCACCTACGCCGGTCGCACCCGATTGCGGCGGCTTGGACATCGGTTCGAGCTTGTCGGCGCCCGTGTTGACCTCGGTCAGGAACGCTTCCAGGGTCTGGCCGACCGGGTTCAGCATGACTTCCTTGATGCCGGAAAAATATTCCTCGCGCAGCTTACGCTCCAACAACTCGCCCTGGTACAAGCCCAGTCCCAGCGACAGCGGCCGGCTGTGGCGGAATTTGTCCAATTGTTCGATGCGGTCTTGTATGATTTCCAGCGCTTCGAAGCGCGACTGCAAGTCCAGCTTCTTGTCTTGCAGCTTGATGACGTGGTCCAGATCAGCTTGCACATTGGCCACCAACTGGCGGTTGCCCATGTAAGACCAGCTCCAGCCGGCCAGCGCCAGGCCCACCACGGCGGTGGCGGCAAAGAAAGTGATGTAGCGCAGGCGCGTCTTGGCCGGGCTGGCATATTGCGCCACCAGGTCCTTGTCGGCGAAGATCACATTGCGGAATAAGTTAAGCAGGAAATAACCGTGTTGGTTGGCGACGGCGGCGTGCTCTTGCGGTTGCAATTGCAAGTCGAAGCGTTGCGCCACGCGTTCCGACGAGGCCGACACCGAGGCGCCTTCCTGCAGTGCGCTGGTGAAGTAAAAGCCACGGAACACGGGCTTGAACTGGAAGGGATTTTCTTCAAACAGGGTGGCCACGAAGGTACGCAGCGGTCCCTTGATCGAGCTGAATTCGAGCGGAAAAGTAAACACGCCGGACGGCATCCGTTCGCGCCATTGCAGGGCCATATTGGCCAGGCTCAAGTCTTTCAAACCATCATACAATTCATCGAAGCGCTGGTCGAACTGGGTCAGCACATCCTGGTTGGTATTGTTCAGGCTATACGGCAGGGTGGCGCCCCAGACCTTGTCGCGCTCGCCGCGCTCGGCGTCCTGGAAAAATTCCGTGAAACCGGTGATCAAGTCGGCCTTGGTGAAGACGACATACACGGGTGCGTGCACTTCCAGGCGCTCGGTCAATTCCTGCACGCGCTGGCGCAAATTCTTGGCCAGATTGATGGCGAATTCGGGCCGGCTGCCGGTCAATTCGGCAATGCTGACGGCAATGATGATGCCATTGATGGGCGCGCGCTTGCGGTGTTTTTTCAGCAGGCTGAGAAAGCCGAACCACTCGGCGCGGTCTTCGTCGACGATCGAATAGCGGCCCGCCGTGTCGAGCACGATGCCATCGGTGGTAAAAAACCAGTCGCAATTGCGGGTGCCGCCTATGCCTTGCACGATCTTGCTGTCGGCGAAAGGAAATTGCAGGCCGGAATTGGCGATGGCGGTACTCTTGCCGGCCGCCGGATTGCCGATGATCATATACCACGGCAATTCATACAGCGCGGCGTCGCCCGACAACTGGCCAAGCTTGGAAGTCTTGATGGTGCCGATCGCGTCAAGCATGCGCTGGCGTATCGCTTCCGTTTCCTGGCGCTGGGCCGGATCGGCCTGCAGCGGCGCTTTCGAGGCTTGTTGCTCCAGCATGCCACCGAATCGCGCGGACGAACGGCGCCGCAGCAAGAGGCGCACCAGCCACGTCAATGCCGCGATCAAGAGTGCCGCGCCGACCAGGCCATAGGCCCAGACGAGCGGTAGCTGGAAACCGAGGACGGCGATGAGCAGGAGCGCGGCGAAAGCCACGCAACCAATCACAAGTACGCTGGAACGGACGGTAAAAAATTGCCAAAATCGTTGCATCATAGGGGGCGTGCGTAAAGTAGGTGGTGGAAAGACTTAGGCCGGGACACTGGAACTCGGTCGAACGAGCACGGCGCTCCTCTGGAAGGGGTCATGGTTGCTGATGCATAACACGTGGCTGGCGTCAGCGTCCGCGGCGTGATGGGCCAGGGCCAGTGCGGCCAGAGCCGATGCGGCGCCAGCATGGCCGCAAACGACAGCCACGCTCATGACCTGACTGCTCAAGTCGATCTGCGGCAAGGCGCCCTGGGCCATCTCCATCATTTCGCTCATGCGGCTGGCGCGCAAGTCATTATCGGCGGTGATCAGGCTGACCTGGGCGGCATCGGTGGCGTGCAAGGCCTGCGCGCTCAAGCTGCCCAGCAGGTCGGCATTGACGCGTCCGCCGGCGTCGGCTGAACTGGCGCGCCGGCCGGCACCAGCGCCATGCAATTGTACTGCCGTGTTGTCCGTCAGCAGGGCAGCCTGGGCGGCGTCGGCCAATAGCAAGCCGGCTGCGCCCTCGCCAGGAATTTGGCCGTGAGGATTCTTCGAGGTCAGCAAGATGCCGCGCGCGGCCCAGTCGGTGACGCTCAGTTCGCCCACATAGGAGGCGCAAGCGAACAGGATGGCCAGGCAGGGCAAGCCCTCTTGCGCGCCTTGCAGCGCCAATTGCCCGATCAGCGATGCGGGGCTGGCATCCTTGCGCTCGCCCGCCAGCGACAGCGTCGCGCGCTCGGCCGGCCAGCCCTGTTGCACCAGCAAGTGCAAAAACCATGATCCGGCCACTTGGCGCTGGGGCAGCGACCATTCCGCCGGCCACAGCGGCAGAAATTGCAGCATGGGCAAGGGCAGCGCCACGCGCGCGGCTGGCGCGGCTTTCACATAGGCGGGCAGGGCTTGGTGCAGCATCGCCTGTTGCGCCAGTTCGGTCATGACGGCGCTACCCAAGGCCAGTGCGCGCCACTGCTCGGCGTCGAAGCGCGCGCCGTGGCCGTGTTGCGCCAACCAGGACGCCATCGCGTCTTCTTGCGCCGCCTCATCGACGGCGGCGATGCGCCCGCTCAATATCGGAAAACCATCGTTGCCATTCAGTTCGGCATCGAGTTCCGGCCGGACTTCATCGGCGGCCATGGCTTCGGCCAATTCCGCAGCCGATTCGCCATGCGGCATGCGCAGCGCGCTGGCGATTACGTCGAGCGGTGCGGCGCGCACGCTGACTGGCGCCGCCGTTGCCGGGGCTGGCACAGCCGCAGCTGCGCTAGCGGCCACAGGTGCGCCGGCCAGCAAGGGCCACAGTTTCTTGCCGCCCCAGAAGGCGAGCAGCAAGACCAGCGGCAAGATCAACAGGTAGACCAGCAGATCGGCGGTGCTGGGCATGCGGTTGCTGGCGCGCCAATACCAGATTGTGCCGGCCCAGCACATGCCGACGGTGCCCACGATCAGTAAGGTACGGCTCAACCAGGGGCGCATCAGATACAGTCCATAGGGAAATTCATGCTCAGACTAAATCCGTGGTGTTTTGTTGGCTGGAAATGAGGACCGCGCCGCAAGCGGTGGTATCGCCGTGGCGCGCCACCGGCTTGCCGTCGACGATCATAGTGGGATCGCCGCTGGCGATGGGATTGGTGCCGTGACCTTTTTTCGGGCATGAGGTGTTGTCGCCGACGCGCGCGATGCCCTTGCCGCCGCTCGCGGTATGGGGCGAGGCTTCGATGACGGTGCCGCCGTGTGAGGTTTTATCGCCTAATCTGATCAGAGGGCCTGCCATGTTTTTCCTATCCTTTTCGTTTCATTACACCGGGCAAGCGTAATTCGCTATGTCCGAAATCCATCATCTTCCAGCGCCCGCCCCATGTCAAGCCAACCGATTCTGCCACTTCGCCATATAATTGGTAGCCGCGCATGGCCCAGGGATCTTTTTCCGTAATGACCAGTTTGCCGTCGCGTAAAAACGCGCAATCGGCGGCCAGACCATATTGATGCCAGCTTTGAAAGGCACCCGCATTGGTCACGCTCGACCCCATCGCGGCCAGCATGTTTTGCCGGTCCGGACTGCGGTAGCCTTCCAGAATGGCCATATCGTAACCGTATTTTTCCTTCATGATCTTGAAAGCCAACAGTAGCCGCTGCGCATAGTCGGCGTTGAGCAAGCTCCAGTTGCGGCTAGCCGACACCAGCATCGGCCGCACTTGCAGCACTTCCTGGGTCGCGAACACCAGGGGCGGCGGTTCCACCGGCGGTACTAGTTGTTCGCCCTTTAACAAATCGGCCACCTGGGAATTGACTTCGCGGTTCGATTCCTCGAAGCCGCCCAGCATGTTCTTGTTACTTGCCATCAGGGCCAGCAAAGGCGGAATGCAGATGATGGCGGCGCCGCCCAGGCACATCAGATAGTGTTTGCGGATAAAGTTGGCGGCCTGTTGCGTCGAGTGGTCGCCCGCATGCTTGAAGGACATGATGCGTTCGCTCTTGCGCTTGGCGAACTGGCCCACGCGTCGGTTCAATTGTACGCCGGCCGACGCCATGGCCTGAAGCAGAAATTCCCGGCCGGCTGGGAATAGCGCCATCCAGCTGACAAAACAAGCCAGGATAAAGTAAAACGCGACCGCCAGTAAGAACACGAAGACCTCGGGAAGAACGTTAATCGGTGCCCCTTGAGATGCGTTTGGGCGGTATTGCGGAATCTCTGGCTCGGGAGTATAACTTACAAGACTGATAATGAGAGCATAGTTCTGTTTCAATTGTGCACAAAATAAATGGTAAACGGGGTCATGATGGCGCTTTCTCAAGCAAATGGGGGCGCGCCGTTGACGCTTTGCCATTGGCGTTCTACCATGCGTCACGTTTTTGTTGAATAACGTAAAGTAAGTGGTTCAATTATCAGGAGTTCCTATTTTGCAACGCCACGACGACAGCCCACCCAAAACAAGCAGGCCCAGCCTGTTATCTGCCGCCCAGCAAGCTGAGGCGGATCGGAGCCGGATTTTGACCAATCTGGAGGGGACGGTCGCAGCCGGCAAGCCAGCGCGTGCGCGGGGCAGTCGCAAGATCTTGTGGAGCGGGGTCGGCATGGTCGCGCTGGCCATGATGGTTGGTGCCGGCGTGTGGCTGAACGACGATGGCGACCAGGATCCGGTCGAGACGCCGCGCGCGCATAGGGCACCGTCGACGGCGACGACCGGTGCGCCCATCACGGACGCGCATGTGGCGGACGCGCATGCGGCGGCCACCATTCACGATGAAGTCGTGACGGAACCGCGGCAAACCTTGAGGGAAATGTTGACCGGTGGGCCGAAGCCAGCCCCCAAGACGGGTGGCGATATACTCAGCAAGGCTTTGGAGGGGGCGCCGCAGGAAGCCGGCGCCAAGCCGGAGTCAAGTGCGCACGTGGCGGCCCGCGCGGCCCAGCCGGCGGCGCGCGACAAAGTAGCCCATCCCAAGGCGTCCCAAGCGGTGCTCGAAACCGATAGCGACGTGACTTTGCTGGCGGCCTTGGTGGCCCACGCGCAAGCCAATTTTGGCGGCAAAAAGGCAGTTGGCACCGCGGCGCAATTACTGGAATGCAAAAAAATGAGCGGAGCCGAGGCCGAATTATGCCGCGCGCGCGCTTGCGCCAAACACGCGAAGACGGACACCGAATGCCTCGCCTATGACAAGGCGCCGGCCTCGCCATGACAGGCGCCCGGCTGGCGCAAAACTGGCCCGGCTATTGCGCCTCGCCGACATCGACATCGTCTTCCAGCTGGTAATCGCCGCGTTCGAAGGCGGCAATGATGGCGCGGGCTTGCGCCAGGTGCGACGAGGGTACCAGGATGCGCACTCCGCCTAGCGCCGAAGTGAGCAGAGAATAGGTTTGCACCAGATTGGCGTCGGCCAGTACCGCCGGCACGCCGGCGGCGACCAGGCAACCCTGGACAATCAAGGCATCGGTCGGCACCAGATAATTACCGACGCTACAGAAATCTGGCGGCTGATTCACGGCAAGCTCCCTTTGACGGTAGGTGAGGGCATGCGGATCGCTTCATCGGCATGCCGGGCACGTCCATTCTACTTGCAATAGAGGCGATCCGTGCTGGCCGCGCTCGACAAGTAGCTGACGCCGCCAAACACCGTGGAATTGGTCGGCCCGCAAAGTCTTGGGCGGAGAGGCCAGCGGCCGAGATGAAGCGGTGGCCGTAAAGGATTTCCACTTGCCTGTCCTTGATCTGGCTTAATCATCGGGCGCCTTGACGCATGTCAAAACGGCCCGGCGGCGTGGCGTTTGGCGCGCCAGGCTATTGCCGCTGATACATGCCGATCAGTTCGGCCTGTTCGATGATATGGCCGCGCATCGCCTGCGCCAGTTGCGCCTTGTCGGGCCGCTCCAGATGGGGCAATACGCTGTCGAGCGCATATAACTGGTGAATGTAGCGGTGGCGGCCGATGGGCGGGCAGGGGCCGCCGTAATGGTTGTCGCGCCAATCGTTCAAGCCCTGGCGGCAGCCGCTCGGCAAGTCTTGCCCGTAAGCGCCCTCCGGAAAACCGCTGCTATCGGGTGGAATGTTGAACACCAGCCAGTGCACCCAGGTCCGGCGCGGCGCGGCCGGATCGGGCGCGTCGGGGTCGTCGACTATCAGCGCCAGGCTGCGCGTTCCCGGCGGCACGCCCGACCAGTACAGCGGCGGCGAGATATTGGCGCCGTCGGCGGTATATCTGGCGGGAATGTCCTGGCCGGATTCGAATGCGGTCGATGTCAGCGATAACTCCATTGTCGTTCTCCTGTTTTAAGGTGGGCCAGCGGCATTTTCTGTTGGACGCGCGGACCCGCCACAAGGTTGCGTCGGCCAGGCCGGCGCGGCCGCCATCCTGATTTGGCTCAAACGTACGGCGGAAAAACAGTTGGATTGAGTTAGCTCAAACCACGGCCCTAAATCGACCCGGGACGCGGTCCGCTTTCATATGCTGAGAGTTGATACCGGCCTTCGAGGACGATTCATCATGAGCAACAGACGGCGCGGCTCCCCCTTCTGGCCTTCCGCATGGTCATGCGCGTGTTCTTTGGCGCTGATACTGGCGGCCTGTTCTGGCCAGTATCAGTTTGATGGTATGGCGCAGGCAGTCACGCCGCACAGCGTGCCGGCGCTCGAATTGCCCAATTTTGTGGCCCTGGTCAAGCAAGAGGGGCCGGCGGTGGTCAATATCAGTTCCCTGCAAACCATCCTCGAAAGCGCGGTCGAGTTGCCCAATTTGCCGGATGGCGACCCCATGCTCGATTTCTTTCGGCGGTTCATGCCGCCCCCGGGCGGGCGCGTGATCCAGGCGCAAAGTCTGGGTTCGGGCTTCATCATCAGCGCCGACGGCTATATTTTGACCAACGCCCATGTCGTTGACAGCGCCGACGAAGTGACCGTCAAGCTGAGCAACAGGCGCGAATACAAGGCCAAGGTGATAGGCGCGGACGCCCGCACCGATGTGGCGCTGATCAAGATCAAGGCCGGCGGCTTGCCGGTGGCACCCATCGGCGACCCGGGCCGGCTCGAAGTGGGCGAATGGGTGGCCGCCATCGGCGCCCCGTTTGGATTTGAAAACAGCGTCACGGCCGGCATCGTCAGCGCCAAGAGCCGCGCGCTGCCGGACGGCGGTTTCGTGCCCTTCATCCAGACCGATGTGGCGCTCAATCCCGGCAATTCTGGTGGGCCGCTGTTCAATATGCGCGGTGAAGTGATTGGCGTCAATTCCCAGATTTATAGCCGCACGGGTGGCTTCATGGGCTTGTCGTTCGCCATTCCCATCGATATCGCGATGGATGTGGTTCAGCAATTGCGCAAGTCGGGCAAGGTGCGGCGCGGGCGCATCGGCGTCGAGGTGCAGGAATTGACGCAAGACCTGGCAGCTTCCTTTGGCTTGAAAGAGGTGAGCGGGGCACTGGTCGGCATGGTGGAAAAGGGGAGTTCGGCGGACCAGGCCGGCCTGCAGCCGGGTGACGTTATCATGATCTTTGACAACCGGCCTGTGCAAAGTTCGGCGGACCTGGCGCGCATGATCGCCAACGCGCGGCCGGGCAGCGTGGTGGGGCTGCGTTTTTGGCGCAAGGGCGGCGTCGGCGGGGTCCGGGTCGCGGTCGATGAATTGTTGCCCGAGCCGGTGGCCGGTGCCAATCCGGCGCTGATCCTGGCGCCCGATCAAGGCCAGACTAACGGGGCCGGATTGCAATTGGGCGATTTGACGCCGGAGCAGCGCACCCGCCTGAAGATTGCCGATGGCGTGCTGGTGCGCGGCGTGGCCGGCTCGGCATTGCGGGCCGGCTTGCAGAGCGGGGATGTGGTATTGGCCTTGAATAATATGCCGGTGCGCAGCGCGACGGTGCTGGAAGCGCAACTGGCGCGCAATGCGGGTAAGACGGTTGCCGTCTTGATCAAGCGCGGCGCAGCGACCGTGTATGTGTCGCTGCGCGTCAGTTGAGGTGGGAAGGCGGGTGCTTACTTGAGGATCGCCAGGGCCTCGCGAAAACGCGGGTGCTGGCTGTCGCGCAACCATTCGAAGGCCACCATTTCGACGCTGACGATCTCGGCGCCCGTTTGCCGCAGGCGGGCCAGCGCGGCGTCGCGGTTGGCCGGCGCGCGTGCGCCGACGGCATCGGCCGCGACGCACACCCGGTAACCGCGTTCCAGCAAACCGAAGGCGGTTTGCAGCACGCACACATGGGCTTCGCAGCCCGTCAATATCACGCTCTTGCGGCCGACCGGCAATAACTCCGGCAAGCCGTCGGCGCAAGCGTCAAAATGTTGTTTGGACAGGGTGTGCCGGCAAAGTTCTTGGATCGCATCGACATTGCCGCCCAGGCGGGCTGGATACTGTTGGGTGCCCAAAACAGGCACGCCGAGCAGGGCGGCGATGCGGGCCAGGCGCAGGCACTGGGCCAGGACGGCGTCGGCGTCGTGGATCGCGGGCAGTAACTTGCTTTGCAAATCGATCAGGAGCAGCACGCAGTCATCTGCGGAAATGAGCATGGGGTCTTTCGTATATGCAGTCAAGTGGCGGCAAGTCAGATTTTACCGCGACTGAGCTTGCCGCGCGTCGCCGTGACGCGCTCCAGGTAATAGCGGCGGATGGCGGCGTTGGCCGGGTTCGAGACATAGCGCGCCACCAGCGCCGCCACGCCCGCCGTCAGCGCCAGGAAGAGCAATAGGTAGGGCAGGCGGGCGCCGTAACTCAGCTGATCCTTGCGCAAGACATTGCGCATCAAGCCAAGCACAATGATATGAAACAAGTAGATTTCATAACTGTGGCGCCCAAGCCAGCGCAGCGCTCCGCTTGCCTTGCCGTTGGTCCAGCCGGCGCTGCCATCGTTTGCGGAGCCGAGCAGAAACCCGGCGGCGGCCAGCGCCATCAGGGAAAAGCCGAATATGACGTGGCCATCGATGCCGCGCAGATAGATAAACAGCATGGCGATGCCGGACACCATGCGCCAGCCCGCCAAGCGCCGTCCCACCATGCGGCGGCTCAGCAGGGCCGCCAGGCAACCGATCGCGATCGCGTCGAAACAAGCCCAGTAACCATACATGAAATAGATATCGTTATCGAGATGTTGGCTGCGGTAAATCGGCCCGGCAACGATGGCCGCGCAGCAGACGGCGACGATCAGCCAGGTGCGGCGCAGGCACAGGCATACAATCGGCAATCCCAGATAAAACATTTCTTCGACCGATAAGGACCAATACACATTCAGGCAGTAATTGAAGTAGCCGCTGCTTTGCATCAGCACGTTATGCCAGAATGTCAGCACCGAGCCTACCGCCGGCACAAAATACGCGGCCGGCAGGGGCAGGGCACCATCGGTGTTGGAAAAATAAGGCAGATCCAGCAAGCCGAGCGCGACGATGATGGTCAGCGCCAGAGCCAGGCTGGGCATGATGCGGGCAAACCTTTGCGCATAGAAGGCGCCGGCATCGATCTGGTCCAGGCTGCCCCAGCGCGACAGGGCATGCGAGGTAATCAAAAACCCCGACACGACAAAGAAAATGGTGACGCCAAAATTGCCATTCAAGACCAGTCCCGTCAATAACCATGCCGGTAACAGCGTGCCGATCGGACTGTTTTTCATGCCGTACGCCAGCGTGAAATGCAAGATGAGCACGGAGGAGATCGCTATGCCGCGAAGAAAATCGATGCGTGCGTTTCTGATGCTTGCTGTCATGCCATTCCTTGAGTTGTGCCGCGCTGCCGATAAGATCGTGGTCAACTTTGCTGGCAAGCAAAGTTGACTTCATTCGGGGTGGTGATTTTAGCCTGTATTTTAAATAAATGTTATCTAAAAAATATAGATGCCGGCACCACCCGGTGTGGGCGCCCTACAATTGCACCACGACCTTGCCGAAATGCTGACCGCTGGCCAGGTAGTCATAGGCTTGCGGCACTTGTTCATAACTGAACTCGGTATCGATGACGGGTTCGATATGATGCATTTCCAGGAAACGGTTCATGGCCGAGAAATGGGCGCCGGAACCGACGCAAATGCCGTTGATCTGGGCGTTCAAGAATTGAATCGGCAACAGGTTCGGGGTCGGACCGAAGCCGGTCAGCACGCCGATCTGGGCGATCTTGCCGCCCGCCGCGACGGCCGCGATGGAGCGCTCAAAGGTGGCCGGCCCGCCCAGTTCCAGCACATGGTCGGCGCCGGCGCCGCCGGTGATGTCGAGCACGGCACGGTCCCAGTCCGGCTGCGTGCTGTAATTGACGGTTTGCCAGGCGCCCAAGGCGCTGGCCCGCTTCAGCTTATGCTCGGACGAGGAAATCACAATGGGCTTGGCGCCCAGCGCCGTCGCCAATTGCAGGGCGAAGAGCGCCACCCCGCCCGTGCCCTGGATCAGCACCGTCTCGCCGCTTTGCAAGCCGCCGCGCTCGACCAGCGCATGCCAGGCGGTGACGGCCGCGCAGGGCAGGGTGGCGGCCTGGGCAAACGACAAATGGGCCGGGATCGCCACCACCGAATCGGCGGCCACCACGATGCGCTCGCTGAGCACGCCGTCGCGTTGGCCACCGCCCAGCGCCGACGCCAGGTGGGTTTTCTGGAACGGCCCGGTTTGCCAATCGGCGAAAAAGCTGGGCGCGACGCGGTCGCCGACGCGCCAGCGTGTCACTTCCGCGCCGATTTCCAGCACCGTGCCGGCGCCGTCGGAGAGCGGGATCAAGCCATCGCGGATATCGTCGCCGGGCCCCCGCAGAGGCAATAAATCGCGGTAATTGAGACTGACCGCGTGCATCTGGATGCGGATCTGCTGCGGCGCCAGCGCGGCGGCGTCGAGCGACGATTTGCGCAATTGTACGAAGTCGCCGCCTTTGGCCAGACGGTAAGTGCGAGCAATGCTATGCATGGGAATTCCTTTTCAATTAAGTAGCGATCGCTATATAATATAGATGTGGAAACGACTCCGTCAACATATTTTTATAGCGATCACTATGAAATTAATCAAGAAACCGGCGCGCGGCCGGCCCCGCTCCTTCGACCGGGGCCAGGTGCTGGAACGGGCACTGCTATTATTTTGGCGAAACGGCTACGAGGGCACCTCGATTGCCGAATTGACGGCAACGCTGGGCCTCACGCCGCCCAGCCTGTACGCGGCGTTCGGCTCGAAAGAGTTGTTGTACCGCGAAGTGCTGGAGCGCTACCTGGCCAGCCGCGGCGCGACCATGATGGCGGCGCTGGAGCAGCCCGGCCCGGCGCGCGCTGCCATCGCCGCGATGCTGGCGCGGGCCGCCGCCTTGTTTGCCGGCGACGATACGCCGTGCGGCTGCTTGATCGCGAGCGGCGCGCTGCGCTGCGGGCCGGAGAACGAAGCCATTGCCCGGCATACGGCGAGCCTGCGCCAGATGGCGGGCGAGGCGATCCTGCGCCGCGTCGAGCGCGCGCGCGCGGACGGCGAACTGGCGCCCGACAGCGACGGCGCGGCGCTGGCAGCGTTTTATGCGAGCGTGATACAGGGCATGTCGGTGCAAGCGATCGACGGCGCGTCGAGGGCGCAACTGTACGCCATTGCCGGCTGCGCGCTGGCCGCGTGGCCCGCTTGTCCGTGATCGCGCGCCTACGGTCGATTGCAAGCGGGCTCAGGGAGTATTAATTATTCCGCAACTTACGTGGCCTTGCGAAAAATGGGCTGGATGGGTATTAACTGGGAATAAGCTAGAATATCGCCAAACGAGGCGGATAATGAACACAGAAACGGGCATTGCAATCGTGATCATAAGTTTGATTGTTCTTGCGAACGTTGCGGCGACCCATCTTGCGATCAGCAATGAGTTTTCTGAACGCGGCCAGAAATGTCTGCAAGCCGCGATCATCTGGATCTTGCCGGGCATCGGTGCGGCCACGGTTTGCGCGGTTTTACGCGGGAAAAATTCACAGTGGAGCGGAAATTATCCGGCTGAAACCGTACTCGGAGAGGACCCGAATTTTGGCCTGAGCAACGCTTCAAATGATTACTTTCAGGATGAACATCCTGGCGGCTGATAGCCTGATTTATGCAAGCGCGCTGGTCTATTGTGAGGTGGCTGCAAAGTGACGAGTTGTGACCGACAACACTGTAGCCAAGGAGCGCCGGTGTGCGGCTGCGGCCAAAGCCAAGGATAATATTGTGAAGTGAGATATCGGTCGATGCGGGTGCCAAAGGAAATGAAGATCATTTTTTTGCGGATATTGATCCTCGTTCAATTCGTGATTGCTGGATTTGCAATATCCAATGGTTTTTGGTATTTGGAGTGGCAGCAAATATCACCGCGTGAAATTGCAATTTCACGCGATGCGGCGTACGCCATAAAAAATCTGCTGAGTAATTGGTGGTTTTTTAAAGGAGCAAGCGCCGGAATGACGATTTGCGTGGCGCTGATGGCAGTCGATCAACGTAAGAGCATAATCGATGCTGATCGGAATCTGAAGATTCACTGGGCGGTGTCAGTCTTTCCAATATTTCTCGTACTTTGGTACGGTTGGAATATTTGAAACGCCCGGGCCTGAGGGGGTAACGCTGCATTGCTGTTCAAATGGCCATTGATTAATTGGCCACCCCTTGTAGAAAGGACGCAGGTGCAGGGTCAAGCAGCCCAAATCAAGCCGCCATATACCCCGTGCGCAAGGCAATATCCCAGTCCGGCCTGCAGCGCTCGCGGGCCAGCGCCGCCATGCGCTGATGGTCGTAGGACACGGCGATCAAGTCTACGCTCCACGCGCCGGCACGCCGTTCGACGATGGCGTAGCGCGCGTCCGGGGAACCCGATTCGATCACATGCGGGTGGGGATGGTCGTCCGCATACGCCGGCTGCCCGACGCTGCCGGGATTGACGATCAATTGTCCGCGCGCGCAACGCACGTTGCGCGCCACATGCGTATGCCCGCACGCGACTAGCGCCGCGTCGACGCCACCCAGGCGCTGTTTCACTTCGCGCGCCGTTGCGTTGCGCCCGGCCGTCTGCAGGAAAGCGCTGGCGTCGCTGGCCGGCGTGCCATGGCACAGGAACACGTCCGGCGCGTAGCGCATGGATGGGCGCAGGCCGGCGATCCAGTCGAGCTCCTTTTGCGTCAACTGGGCGCGGGCATACACGTCGGACGGGCCGGAATCGGCGTGCAATTGCAGGACCTGGCGCTCGTGATTGCCGGCCAGTTGGGTCCACTCTTGCGCCATCAGGAAGCGCGCCGTTTCCAGCGGCAGCAGCGGCCCGGACAGGCTGTCGCCCAGGTTCACCACTGCGTCGACACCGGGTCGGCCACGACCGCCTTGGCGCCGCCAGGTTGCCGTGGATGTCGGACAGTAGCGCGATACGCATCACAGCGGCTCCCGCAAGCGGGCCAGCAGGGCGGCCGTGGTGGTGATGTGCGCGTGCTCGCCGTCCAGGTTCGACAACGCCATCGCATGCACCTCGTCGGCACTGCGCGGGGTGCCGGCATAGTCAAGCTTGGCGAAGGCAAAGCAGGCGTCCGCCACCACGGTGACGTCGAAGCCCAGGTTGTCGGCCGTGCGGGCGCTGGCCTCGACGGAATTATTGGTACTGACGCCGACCAGGACCAGGCGCTCGATGCCGCGCGCGCGCAACCAGCGTTCCAGGGCGCTATTGATGAAGGCGTCCGGCACGTTTTTTTCGACGACGTAGGCGCCCGGCAGCGGCGCCAGCGCATCCTGGAATTCGACTCCGGCTTGCCCCGGCCAGAATGCCGAACCGGGCGTGGTCGAGATGTGACGCACATGCACCACGGGGGCGCCGCTGGCGCGCCACGCTTGCAACAGCTTGCCGATATGGTGTTCCGCCTGCGGATTGTTGCGCGCGCCCACTTGCGGGTCGGCCATGCCTTTTTGCATGTCGATGATGATCAATGCCGGTACTGCTGGGTCCATCTGTGTCCTCCGGGAATGGGTGTGGGCCGGATGCGGCGCAAGATTATTGTAAGCCTCATGGTGCTTGTTATGCCAAGCATGGTGTCAAGGCTGGCGCAAGCGCAAAGTATAATCGCCGGGCAAGTCGGGCAACAAGCTTCATAGAGGAAAGCAGGATGGCGGTCATGGAAAACCAGCAAGCGCAGCGCGGCGACGCCACCGTCCACGACGTGGCGCGGGTGGCGGGCGTGTCGGCGATGACGGTGTCGCGCGTGATCAATGGCAGCGCCCGGGTGTCCGCCGTCACACGCGCCAAGGTAGAGGCCGCGCTGGCGGCGCTGCGCTACCGGCCCAATCTGGCCGCGCGCGCGGCCCGCACTGGCACCTTGCGCATCGGCTTGTTGTATAGCAATCCGAGCGCCGCCTTCCTCAGCCAATTCCTGGTCGGCGCGATGGACCAGTGCAGCCGCAGCGGCGCCCAATTGATACTGGAGCGCTGCGAAGGCCTGGCCAGCCAGCGCGCCGCGATCGACAAGCTGATCGCGGCCGGCGCCGACGCCATCCTGGTGCCGCCGCCCTTGTGCGATGCGACAGCGGCGCTGAGGCAACTTGATGCCATCGGCATGCCGAGCGTGGCCGTGGCAAGCGGCATGGCGCGCCCAGGCGTGGCCGCCGTGCGCATCGACGATTACCAGGGCGCGCTGGCGATGATGCGCCACTTGCTCGAACTGGGTCACACCGATATCGCCTTCATCAAGGGCGACCCGCAACACACGCCGGCGCTGCGACGGCACCAGGGCTTTGTCGACGCGATGGGCGCGGCCGGCTTGGCGGTGGCGCCGGAGCGCGTAGCGCAAGGGTATTTCACCTACCGCTCGGGCCTGGACGCGGCGCGCCAATTGCTGGCCCAGCCGACCCGGCCCAGCGCGATCTTCGCCGCCAACGACGATATGGCGGCCGCCGTGCTGGCGGTGGCGCATGGCTTGCGCTTGCAGGTGCCGGCCGACTTGACGGTGTGCGGCTTCGACGACACCCCCGTGGCCAGCACGGTGTGGCCGGCATTGACCACCATCCACCAGCCAATCGCCGCCATGGCGGGCGCGGCCGTCGCCATGGTGCTGGGCGATATACGCCGGCGCCGCGCCGGCGAAACGGCACCGCCCGAACAGCGCCTGCTGGAATTCACGCTGGTGCAGCGCGATTCGTCTGGCCCGCCGCCCGCTTAAGCGTCGCTCGGGAGCGATGTGCTATCATATTTGTTATCGATAACACGCTGCGCGGGACTCGGCCTTGCCAGCCTGGAGCGGGCGATCCCGGCGCTAATCCACGGTGACGCTTTGCGTCATTTTCACGGGTATCCATCATGCATCCAGACTTCCGTTCGCGCGCCACCTTGCTTGGGCACATCGCCCACACCATGCGCTTTTACCACCCGCGCTGCATCGACCCGAGCGGCGGCTTCTACCATTTTTTCATGGATGACGGCAGCGTCTACGACAGCGCCACCCGGCACCTGGTCAGCAGCGCGCGCTTTGTGTTCAATTATGCGATGGCCTATCGCCAGTTCGGCGACAGCGACTATCTGGCCGCCGTGCGCCATGGCCTGGCATTCTTGCGCGATGCCCACCGCGACCCGGAAACCGGCGGCTACGCCTGGCAATTGTCGTGGCAAGACGGCCGGCGCACCGTGCTCGACGCGGATAACCATTGCTATGGCCTGGCCTTCGTGCTGCTGGCCTACGCCCACGCCCTGCAGGCCGGCGTGGACGAGGCACGCGTCTACCTGGAGGAGACGTTCGCGCTGATGGAGCGGCACTTTTGGGAAGCAGAACATGGCCTGTATGCCGACCAGGCCAGCGCCGACTGGTCGGTGCTGGACCCATACCGTGGTCAGAACGCGAATATGCACGCTTGCGAAGCGCTGCTGGCAGCCTTCGAGGCCAGTGGCGAGACGCGCTACCTGCACCGCGCCGAAACGCTGGCGCGCAATATCACGCAGCGCCAGGCGGCGCTGGCTGGCGGCATGATCTGGGAGCATTACCGGCCCGACTGGTCGATCGACTGGAATTACAATCTCGACGATAAGAGCAATCTCTTCCGTCCCTGGGGTTACCAGCCGGGCCACTTCACGGAATGGGCCAAGCTGCTCTTGATCATGGAGCGCCACGCTGGCGCGCTGGCCGTCCCGTCTGATTGGCTGGCGCCCCGCGCCACGCAACTGTTCGACGTGGCGCTGGCGCGCGCCTGGGACGGCGAGCATGGCGGCATCTGTTACGGCTTCGGCCCGGACGGTGTAGTCTGCGACGGCGACAAGTATTTCTGGGTCCAGGCCGAGAGCCTGGCTGCTGCCGCGCTGCTGGCGGCGCGCACCGGCGACGAGCAATACTGGGCTTGCTACGACAAGATCTGGGCCTATAGCTGGGAGCATTTCGTTGACCACCAACATGGGGCCTGGTATCGCATCCTGGCGCGCGACAATGCCAAGCTGAGCGCCGAAAAAAGTCCGGCCGGCAAGACCGATTACCATACCATGGGCGCGTGTCATGAAGTGTTGAACGTGCTCGCACGCGACTTGCCGCGCTTTGTGGCAGCCGGCGAAGCCTTGACCGACTTGCTGCGCGGCGAAGGCGACACTTGGAGCGCGCAAGTGGGCGGCTCGACCTGGAATGTGGCGCGCGTGATGGCGCGCCTGGGCGTGCCGAGCGCGTTTGCCGGCGCCGTCAGTCGCGACGTGTTTGGCGCCGCGCTGGCAGCGGCCAATACCCGGGCCGGCCTGGACCCGCGTTTCCTGCAGCGGATCGACAAGTCGCCGTTGCTGGCGATCGTACACCAGCTCAAGCCGCCGCAATACTTCTTTGTCGGCGACGACAGCGCCGATCTGCATTTCGACGCGGCACGCTTGCCGGCGCTCTGGCAAGGGCATGTTCAATGGGCGCATTTCGGCGGCATCAGCCTGGCGCGCGAGCCGCTGGCCGGCAAGCTGCTGGCGCTGGCGGAGCAATTGAAGGCGGGCGGCGTGAAGCTTAGTTATGACCCGAATTTCCGGGTCTTGATGGACAGCCGCTACGACGCCACGCTGCGCCGCATGACCGAACTGGCCGACGTGGTCAAAGTGTCGGACGAGGACTTGGCGGGTTTGTTCCGCACTGATGATATCGAGGCCGCCTTCGCCACGCTGCGCGGCTGGAATCGGCGCGCCAGCTATCTGTACACGCAGGGCGCGCGCGGCGCGGCCCTGTACCGCGACGGCGCCGTGTGGCGGGCCGCGCCGCCAAGCGTCGAGGTGGTCGATACGGTCGGCGCCGGCGACGCCAGCATCGGCGGCTTGATATTTAGTTTGATGTGCCGGCCGCAATGCGATGGCGGCGAGCACTTGCGCTTTGCCGTGGCGGCAGGCACGGCGGCCTGCCTGGCGGCGGGCGCCACGCCGCCCGAGCTGGCCCTGGTCGAGCGCCTGTTCGAGGCTAGTCCGCTTACTTGAGCTCCTACTTCGCCGTATTGCCGTCGTACTTGCGGTCGATATTTTTCGCGGTGCCGTCCAGCTTCATTTTTTCCAGGGCAGCGTTCATATGGCGTATCAAGTCATCGGGCAGGGCCGGGTTACAGGCCAGATAGAGTTCCACTTGCCTGAAGGTGAGCACGGGCACGATCCGCTTGCCCCAGCCATTTTGCGCCAGGATCGCGCTGCCGGTTGCCTTGCTGGTGGCCCACAAGTCGATCCGGTTCATCAGCAGCTTTTTCGGATTCGATAATTCGTTTTGCACCGCTTCGACGCTGAAACCGCGCGCGCGCAGATAGTCGTCGCGCACGTCGCCGTTATACGTGCCGATCTTGAGCAGACGGGCGTCGTCGATGTCGCGCAGCTTGAAGGCGCGCTGGCCCAGGCCGAACAGGGTCCATTCGGTGGCGGTGAGCGGGCCGACCCACTTGAACAGCGTTTCCCGCTCTGGGGTGCGGGTGGTCGAATAGACGCAGGTGTCGGCTTCGTGCAGGGCCAGCGTATACGCCCGCATCCAGGATAGCAATTCGATCCGGTAGTCTATGCCGGCGCGTGCCATCAATTGCCTGACCTTGTCGGTGCCGCTACCGACAATCAGCTCGCCTTGCTGCATATTATAAGGAGGGGAATTTTCCGTGGTGATGTGCAAGGTCGCCGCAGTTCCGGCGCCGCCGCCCGACAGCCAGAGGCCGGCCAGCAGCAGGCGCAGGCGGCGCGCAAGACGATACAGTATACCCATGTGCTGCCTTTCGTGCGCCCCAGCGCTGGCCAAGTATATCAGCGGCACGCGTGCTTGAGGCTGGCTGCCACCGTCCGTGCCGGAGGAAGCCGGTCGGGAGCGTGGGGAATCTGCGCCGCTTATCCAGGCTGGCTATTCCAGGTGGCCGCCGAACTTGAGCTTGCCGCCGATGCGGGTGCCGGGCTGGTGCTTGTCGTCGGCGTCGTCCGGGCGCTGCGCCGTGGCGCGCCGCGCCAGTCCGACCGCCAGTATGTCGAGCAGCATCAATTGCAACAGGCGCACGATCATCGGCACGAAATTCAGATTGCCTTCCTGGTGATTCAGGGTCAGCAGCACGTCGGCCAGCTTGGCCAGCGGCGAGCCGCCGGCAGTGATGGCGATCACGCAGGCGCCGCAGGCGCGCGCCGTCTTGACCGATTTCAGCAATTCGGCCCGCGCGCCCGAGCGTGAAATGACCAGCACCACGTCGCCCGCCTTGAGCAAGCCGGCGCTCATTTCCTGGGCTTGCGGGTCGGGAAAGTAATTGCTGACGATGCCCAGGTTGAGCAGCTTTTGCTGCATGTCTTCGGCCACCACGCGGGCGCTGCCCACGCTCAGCAACTCGACCCGGTTGGCCTTGCGCAGCAATTCGATGGCAGCCGTCAAGGCCGTGATGTCGAGTACGTCGCGCAGGGCCAGCGCGGCCGAGGCGTTATTGCCGAGCACCTTGCGCGCCAGTTCCGCGTCCGTGTCGGAGATCTCGACGTGGCAGTGGGCCACCGTGATGGCGCCGCCGGTCAAGCCGGAAGCGAGTTTGAGCTTGAAGTCGGCCAAGCCTTGCACCCCGATTGAACGGCAAAAGCGCATCACGGTTGGCTGGCTGACGCCGCTGCGCTGGGCGATTTCGGCGATCGGCAGGGTCAGCACCAGGTGCGTTTCCTTCAATACCCAGTCGGCCACCTTGCATTCGGACGGGCTCATATGGCTGCGCGCCTGGCGTATTTTCTCCAGCATCGGCGCGCCGGCGTGGGCCAGCTTGAGTGTTTGCGCCAGGATCGCGGCGATGCCGAGAAAGGTCGGCTGCTCCGCCATGATCACATAGGTGGGAATTTGCGACAGGTATTCGCCGAGCCGGCCCTTTTCCTCGAAGCGGCGGCGAAATGGCGACTGCGCGAACAAGGGACCGAGGCGCGGCACGATACCGCCGCCTATATAAATGCCGCCCAGCGCACCCAGGGTCATGGCCAGGTTGCCGGCCGCCGAACCGAGGATGGCGCAGAAACAATCAATCGCCTCGACGCAGACGGCGCAACTGCCGCTCAGGGCGCGGCTGGTAATGTCGGCCGCCGCCAGCGTGGCCGGGCCGTCGCCGCCAGCCCGCTCGCGCAGCGCGCGGTAAATCAATTCCAGGCCGCGGCCCGATGCCAGGCGCTCGGCCGAGACGTGGGCGCGCTCGCGCCAGGCGAAGGACAGCACGTCCATTTCGCGCTGGTCGCAGGGCGCGAAACTGGCGTGGCCGCCCTCGCTGCCGAGCGCGATCCAGCGGTCGCCGGCCGGTATCATGCCCGACACCCCCAGGCCGGTGCCGGAACCGAGCAAGCCGATCACGCTGTCGCGCCGCGCCACGCCGCCGCCGATCTGCTGGCGCTGGTCGGCTCGCAAATGGGGCAGGGCCATGGCCAGCGCCGTGAAGTCATTCACCACCAGCAGGGTGTCGAGGCCGAGCGCGGTGCGCATGGCTTCGATCGAAAAAAACCAGTGATGGTTCATCATCTTGATCACGTCGCCGTCGATCGCATTGGCGATCGCGATGGCGGCGTGGCGCACCCTGGCCGCGCCGGCCGCTTTTGCCTCTGCGCCATGCATATAGGCCGCGATGGCGTCGTGCAGGGAAGGGTAGTCGTCGCAGGGCAACACGGCGACGGCATCGAACTGGCCGCCGCGCGTTTCCAGCACGAAGCGGGCATTGGTGCCGCCGATATCGGCCAGCAGGCGCGGCCCGTCGCTGAAGCGGTCGCCCGGCTCGCCTGCGGCGGCCGGTATCGGATCTGTTTTCATGGCCCTGGTCTTTTCTTCAGTTGGTGGATGCCGTGCCGCCTGGGGGCGCGGCGCCAGACGGATACTAACGCGTATCGTTTGCCCGCGTGGCCCTCATCTGCCGCTCACGCGCCGGCCAGGCGCTCGTCGAGGATCGCCGAGACGCCGAGAAAAGCCGGGTATTCGGCCGTGATGACGAACACGGGAATCGGCTCCAGAAAAGTATTGAAGCGGCCCTTCTGCTCGAAACGCTGGCGGAACGGCGACGTCAGGAAGCGTTCGCCGAGGCGCGGCACGATGCCGCCGCCGATGTAAATGCCGCCCTGGGTGCCCAGCGTCATGGCCAGATTGCCGGCGATCGTGCCGAGCATGCCGCAAAAGCAGTCAACCGCTTCGGCGCACAGGAAGCATTCGCGGGCCAGCGCGCGGCGCGAGATTTCCGGCGCGCTCAAGGGCGTGGCGGCTTCGCCGTGGGCGTCGGCCAGGGCCCGGTAAATCAATTCCAGGCCATCGCCGGACATCAGGCGCTCGGCCGACACGTGGCCGAATTCGCGCCAGGCAAAGCGCAAGATGGCGATTTCGCGTTCGTCGGCGGGCGCAAACGTCACATGGCCGCCTTCGCTTTGCAGGGCGATCCAGTGGCCGTTGGCTGGAATCAGGCCCGACACGCCGAGGCCGGTGCCGGCGCCGATCAAGCCGATCGCGCTGCCGGGCCGGGCCGGGCCGCCGCCCACTTGCCATTTTTGCGCATCGGTCAGGTGCGGCAAGGACATGGCCAGCGCCGTGAAGTCATTCACCACCACGAAGGTGCTAAAGCCCAGTTCGACCCGTACCGCCTCGATGGAAAACTGCCAGTGGTGATTGGTCATGCGGATCTGGTCGCCGTCGACGGGGTTGGCGATCGCGATGGCCGCGTGGCGCACCCCGGCCGGGCTGAGCGCTGCCACTTCTGCTTTTGTCAGATAACTGCGAATGGCGTCGCCCAGGCTGGCGTAATCGTCGCAGGGCAGCACGGACACGGCTTCGATGCGGCCGGGCGCGGTTTCCAGCGCGAAGCGCGCGTTGGTGCCGCCGACGTCGGCCAGTAAGCGCGGATTGCCCGTGAAGCCGGCGTCGGGCTGGGTTGCAAGGGGCGAGGCGGGGCTGACGGAATTTGGCATTGTGCAGTGAAGTTGAGTGAACGTTGAAAGGAGCGCGCATCAAATGTGGCTGATAACGCATCATAAAGCGATTCGTCGTAGCATTACAACATAAACTGTTGATATTTTTTCGTAGTATAGTTACTATCTCTCTGCCGGAAATGATTTCTTGCCAGCGAAAGCCACAAATGGACTTTTGCTCGAAAATATAAAATGCATGACCAAAAAGGAGACACTATGAATCGCACGACGTTGAAGGTCTTACCCGCAGCAATCACATTGGCCCTCGCTTGCGGATCGGCCTTCGCCGGCGCCGGCATTGACGAGGATGGCTTCCATGGCTACTTCCGCGTCGGCGCCGGTACCTCGACCAGCGGTTCGCATGGCCCGCAAAGTTGCTACGGCTTGGGCGGCAATACCATGAAATACCGTCTTGGCAATGAGTGCGACGCGTATTTCGAAGGCGGTTACACCAAGGAAATCGCGAAATCGGATGGCGTCAGCTATGTCGCCACCATCTGGGCCGACGCCTACAGCCCGAAATCGGATTTCGGCGACGCCAAGCTGAGCCTGGCCAAGGCCTATGTCGAAGCCAAGGGTCTGGACTTCTTGAACGGCGGCACCGCCTGGATCGGCAAGCGCTACTACTTCCGTCCCGATATCCATATGTTGGATTTGCAATACATCAATATGAACGGCACTGGCGCCGGCCTGGACCAGGTCAAGGCCGGTCCCGGCAAGTTCAGCTACGCCTTCTTCAAGGATAATGACGCGACCACGACCGACGCGCTGGGCAATGTCACGACCACGGCCGCGACCCGCCAGAACTTCATTTACCAGGATATTCCCGTCAACACGAATGGCACTATCGATGTGGCGGCGACCATCATCACGGCCCAGGGCGACGACAAGCTGGGCGGCGTCAAGCATAACGGCTGGCAAATGTCGGCTTTCCATAAGCAAGATAAAGTCTTTGGCGGCGCCAATACCTTCGGCGTGCAATACGGCGTCGGTCCCGGCACCGGCATCGGCGTCGGCAACGACCGCATCGGCGCGGCCGGCAGCACCTTGCTCGGCTCCGACGTGACCCGCTTGCGCGTGTTCGACGATATGTGGGTGCAGCCAACGACCAATTTTGGCATGGAAATGGTGGCCCTGGTACAAAAAGACAAATCCGACGCGGGCGGCTCGTCGACCTGGACCAGCCTGGGCGTGCGTCCCGTCTATGCACTGAACAAGAACTTCAAGCTGGTGATGGAATTGGGCACCGACCGCGTCACCTCGCCAACGGGCGGCGCCGCCCAGCGCCTGACCAAGCTGACCTTCGCGCCGACCATTTCGGCCGGCCCTGGCCTCTGGTCGCGTCCTGAATTGCGCGCCTTCATCACCTACGGCAAGTGGAATGACGCGGCCACGGCAGCCATCAACGCCAACAACAATTCCGGCCCGGTCTACAACAATGGCACCAGCGGCACCTCGTTCGGCTTCCAAGTCGAATCCTGGTTCTAAACAACAAAGCGCACCCCAGCGGGTGCGTCTTGCGCGCCAATGTGATACATATGCTATCTGTCAGCATGGCTTGGCGCCAATCAAGCGGCTTGCGGCTGCGGCCGTAAAGCGCCGATACAGGCGCGCTGTGCACCACCTTTCGGCCATTGCTATAAGGGCATGCCGGAACCCCAATAGATTTGATCATAATAAGGAATGTGGAGATGAAACTGAAACAAATCGTCATGCTGACAACTTTGGCCTTTGCCGGCAGCGCTTTTGCCACCGACGTTGAAGTGTTGCACTACTGGACCTCGGGCAGCGAAGCCAAGTCGGTCGGCCAATTGCAACAAATCGTCAAGGAAGACGGCTTCGGCTGGAAAGACTTCGCAGTTGCCGGCGGCGCAGGCGAAAACGCCATGACCGCCCTGAAAACCCGCGTCATCTCCGGCAATCCGCCGACCGCCGCCCAGATCAAGGGTCCGTCGATCCAGGAATGGGGCAAGGAAGGCGTGCTGGCCAATATCGACGACGCGGCAATTCCCGGCAAATGGGATAGCGTGCTGCCGAAAGTGGTCGCCGACATCATGAAATACAAGGGTCACTACGTGGCCGCGCCCGTCAATGTGCACCGCGTCAACTGGATGTGGGCCAATCCGGAAGTGCTGAAAAAAGCCGGCGTGGTCGGCGTTCCCGCCACCTGGGACGAGTTCTTCGCGGCGGCCGACAAGATCAAGAAATCGGGCAATATCGCGATTGCCCACGGCGGCCAGCCTTGGCAAGACGCTACCGTGTTTGAATCGGTCGCGCTGGGCGTGGGCGGCACCGAGTTCTATAAGAAGGCGCTCGTCAAGCTCGATCAAAAAGAGTTGACCAGCCCGACCATGGTGAAAGTGTTCGACACCCTGGGCAAGGTCAAGACTTACATCGACAAGGATGCCGCAGGGCGCGACTGGAACCTGGCCACCGCGATGGTCATCAACGGCAAGGCCGGCTTCCAGTTCATGGGCGACTGGGCCAAGGGCGAGTTCTCGAACGCCGGCAAGATCCCGGGCCGCGACTATATCTGCGCCGCCGCTCCCGGCACCGACAAGGCTTACACCTTCAACGTCGACTCGTTCGCGATGTTCACCCAGAAGGATGCCGAAGCCAAGAAAGGCCAGATCGCCCTGGCCAACGCGATCATGAATCCGAAGTTCCAGGCGATCTTCAACCTGAACAAGGGTTCGATCCCGGTCCGTTCCGGCGTCTCGCGCAACAAGTTCGACGATTGCGCCATCAAGTCGATGGATGACATGGATTCGACCAATAAGAGCGGCGGCCTGGTGCCATCGTTCGCGCACGGCATGGCCTTGCCATCGGCAACCCAGGGTGCGATCGTCGACGTGATCGCCAAGTTCATGAATTCCAGCATGAGCTCGAAAGACGCGGTCGCCGCGCTGGCGAAAGCGGCCAAAGTAAAGTAATACCCCAGGCGCCGGCCGGACTGTGATGCTTGCAGTCCGGCCGGCTCCGCAGAGCATGGCGGCGGGGGGGGGGGGGGGGGGGGGGGGGGGGGGGGGCCCCCCCCCCCCCCCCCCCGCGCCCGCGCGTTCGGCTCCGAAGGCGCTCCGGCGCCTCCCGCTTCCTTACTTTTTACGGCTGTCCTATGTCCCTACGTAAGCAATTTGATCGATGGATACCACAACTGGTACTGGGCCCCACGCTCATCGCCAGCCTGGTGTTCGTCTACGGCTTCATCATCCTGACCGCTTATCTTTCCCTGACCGAATCGCGGCTGATGCCGAACTACGATTTCGCCGGATTGGTCCAATACCAGGAACTGTTCGACAACGAACGCTGGTGGACTTCGCTCAAGAATCTGGGTATTTTCGGCACCCTGTTCATCGGTTCGAGCATTGCGATCGGCTTGTTCATGGCCATCCTGCTGGACCAAAAAATCCGCGCTGAAGGCTTCCTGCGCGCGATCTATCTGTACCCGATGGCCCTGTCCTTCATCGTCACGGGGACCGCCTGGAAATGGATGCTGAACCCCAGCCTGGGCCTGGAAAAGGTCATGCACGACTGGGGCTGGACTTCGTTTACCTTCGATTGGCTGGTCAATTCCGACATGGCCATCTATACCGTCGTGATTGCCGGCGTATGGCAATCGTCGGGCTTCGTGATGGCGCTGTTCCTGGCCGGCTTGCGCGGCATCGATGATGAAATCATCAAGGCGGCCCAGGTCGACGGCGCGACCCTGCCGACGATTTATCGGCGCATCATCATTCCCGCCATGCGGCCGGTGTTCTTCAGCGTGCTGTTGATCCTGTCCCACATCGCGATCAAGAGTTTCGACCTGGTGATTGCCTTGACGTCGGGCGGGCCGGGCAATTCGTCGGACGTGCCGGCGATCTTCATGTACCAGTTTTCCTTCACCCGCGGCCAGCTCGGCCTGGGCTCCGCGTCGGCCATGATGATGTTGGCCACCATCGTTGCGGTGCTGGTGCCCTTGATGTATATGGAAGCGCGCAGCGCAAAGGCGATCAGATGACAAGCACACGCAAAAGCATGAACCTGGGACGCGGCATTCTGTACCTGCTGCTGATTTTATTCGCGGTGTATTACATCGTGCCGCTATACGTGATGCTGTCGACGTCCTTCAAGTCGCTCGACGAAATCCGCAGTGGCAACCTGCTGGCGCTGCCGGTGGCGTGGCAGACCGATTCCTGGGGCAAGGCCTGGTCCAGCGCCTGCACCGGCGTCACCTGCAACGGCATGCAGCCGTTCTTCTGGAATTCGATCAAGATGGTGATTCCGGCCGTGCTGATCTCGACCTTCCTGGGCGCCTTCAATGGCTATGTGTTCGCGCACTGGCGTTTTCGCGGCTCGGAAATGCTGTTCGCCGGCTTGCTGGTCGGTTGCTTCATTCCGTTCCAGGTGGTGATTTTGCCGATGGCGCGCCTGCTGGGCGAATTCGGCCTGGCCAATACCACCTCCGGCCTGGTATTCGTGCATGTGGTGTACGGCACCGCCTTCACCACCCTGTTTTTCCGCAATTACTACATCGGCGTGCCGGAAGAATTGATCAAGGCGGCCCGCATCGACGGCGCCGGCTTCTTCCTGATCTTCCGCAAGGTCGTGCTGCCGATCTCCGGCCCGATCTTCGTGGTCAGCATCATCTGGCAATTCACCCAGATCTGGAACGACTTCCTGTTCGGCGTGGTGTTCGCGTCCGGCCAGTCGCAGCCGATCACGGTCGGCTTGAACAATCTGGTGAACACGTCCACCGGGGTCAAGGAATACAACGTCAACATGGCGGCCGCGATCATCGCGGCGCTGCCGACGCTGCTGGTGTATCTGGTCGCTGGTCGTTATTTCGTGCGCGGCTTGACCGCGGGCGCAGTCAAAGGTTAAGGAACAAAACATGTCTAGTTTATCGATACGCAGCATCCGCAAGGTCTATACCAATGGCGTCGAAGTCTTGAAAGGCATCGACATCGACATCAAGGACGGCCAGTTCCTGATCCTGGTGGGCGGCTCCGGCTCCGGCAAGTCCACCTTGCTGAACATGATCGCCGGCCTGGAAAGCGTCACCTCGGGCCAGATCCTGATCGACGGCAAGGTCGTCAACGACTTGCCGCCGAAGGACCGCGACATCGCGATGGTGTTCCAGTCGTATGCGCTATACCCGTCGATGACGGTGCGTGAAAACATCGCCTTCGGCCTCGGCGTCAAGAAAGTGCCGAAGAAGGAGCAGGAAGAAATCGTCGCGCGGGTCGCCGAAACGCTGCAGATCACCCATCTGCTGGACCGCCGGCCGGCCCAACTGTCGGGTGGCCAGCGTCAGCGCGTGGCGATGGGGCGGGCGATTTCGCGCAAGCCTTCGCTGTTCCTGTTCGATGAACCATTGTCGAACCTGGACGCCAAGCTGCGCGTGGAAATGCGCGCCGAGATTAAACTGATGCACCAGCGCCTGAACTCGACCATCGTCTACGTGACGCATGACCAGATCGAAGCGATGACGATGGGCGACTTGATTGCCGTGATGAAGGATGGCGTGGTGCAGCAACTGGGCACACCGCAAGACATCTACGACAATCCGGCCAATCTGTTCGTGGCCGGCTTCATCGGTTCGCCGTCGATGAATTTTATTACTTGCCGCCTCGCCATCGACGCCGGCGGCGACGTCTTCGTGCCGATCGAAAACGCCGGCCACACCATGCACCTGAAACTGCCGTTCGACGCCGCCAAGTTGCGTCCCTTCGTCGGCCGCGACGTCACGCTGGGGATACGCCCGGAGCAAATCACGGACTTGAGCAGCGCCCACGGCGATGTCGGCCAGGAATTGTCTTGCCTGGTCGATTTGGTCGAGCCGACCGGCCCGGACACGCTCTTGACGACCAAGCTCAACGGCGGTTCCGTGACCTGCCGCACCCACCCGCGCGAAGCGGTGTTGCCGGGCCAAACCATGACGCTCTCGTTCAATCTGTCGAAAGCGGCCCTGTTCGATCCGGTCAACGGCGAGCGCATTGTGTAATCAATTGCTGGCGTTGAGGTTCGAGAAAAAATACCACCGTTTCGGTGGTATTTTTTTGTCCGCGCGGTCGCTAGGAACGGGGACGTGAAATATGCGATTAAAATATTGCATCATCAAAGATGCGGCGGGAATCTATCCGGGTACTCCGCCTGGCCGCCCCGGGAAACTCATCGACAGTCCACAAAGGAAGATATATTTTGCAGAATATACACCGTAGAATTGGCGGCGTCGCCATCTACCCAACAGGGCATGCAACAATGGCAAATATATTCCGGAAAACCGCTGTCATCCTTAAAAAGCAACACTCAATCAATGAAAAAAATACTGATATTTTTGACTCTTTTTTTGTCGCTCACGCCAGCCTTTGCCGACACTGATCCCATTGTCGGCTTGTGGACGAAAATTCCGGTTTCCTTTCACGGTTATGATCTCACCGCGCGTACCAGCTACATTTTCACAAATAAAAAACTCACGGAAAGTACGGTATTTGTCGGTACCCCCAATGATGATGATGCCGTCAACCTGATTTGCTGTATTGAAGTGAAAAATATAACGCCACTGGACATCGGGGATATTTTAAGAAAATACGGCAAGGATGCCGGCTTTGTCGAGCACATGAAAAGCATCAAAGGCTTGAATTTCATGTACCAGGCCGTTCCGGTGAAGCGCTCGGAATGGAGCAAGTTCATGACGACAATAATGAATATCGATGACAATCCCGATGACCTTTCTCCTTACACCACACCCGTCATTTCCGCCAAGTTGGGGCTGAAGGATGAAAATGTACGAAATTTGGAGTTGAGCGGAAAGAAATCGAAACTCAAGATTAAATATACAAATCACAAAAATACAGTGGTTTACGAATTCCTGATCAATGGCAAAAAAGTGATTTTTTCGGAAGACTCCTACCCCGCCGAATAAGGATGATCGATTGGCGCTGCCATCCCATCGAGCTTGAACACGCTGACCACGTGCGCCAGGTTGCCGGCCTGTTGTTGCATCGATTCGGCGGCGGCGGCCGCTTGCTCGACCAGCGCCGCGTTCTGCTGCGTCACGCCATCCATTTCCGTGATGGCTTGATTGATTTGCTCGATGCCCGTTTCTTGTTCGCGGCTGGCCGAACTGATGTCGCCCATGATGTCGCTGACGCGCTTGATGCTGGCGACAATCTCGTCCATGGTGCTACCGGCTTGCTTGACCAGGCGCGCCCCGACATCGACTTTTTCCACCGAATCGCCGATCAATTGCTTGATTTCCTTGGCGGCGGCGGCCGAGCGTTGCGCCAGATTGCGCACTTCCGACGCCACCACGGCAAAACCGCGGCCCTGTTCGCCGGCCCGCGCCGCTTCCACGGCCGCGTTCAAGGCCAGGATATTGGTCTGGAAGGCGATGCCGTCGATGACGCCGATGATGTCGACGATCTTGCGCGACGACGCGTTGATCGCGCCCATGGTGTCGACCACTTGCGCCACCACAGTGCCGCCCTTGATCGCCACTTCCGTGGCCGAGGCTGCCAGGCCGTTGGCCAGGCGCGCATTTTCGGCGTTTTGCTTGACGCTGGAATTGAATTCTTCCATCGACGAGGCGGTTTCTTCCAGCGAGCTCGCTTGCTGTTCGGTGCGCGCCGACAAGTCCAGGTTGCCGCTCGCGATTTCACTGGACGCGGTGACGATGGTATCGGTGCCGCTGCGCACCTGGCCGACGATCTCTTGCAGGCTGCTGTTCATATCTTTCAGCGCTCGCAACAATTGCCCCGTTTCATCAGTGGCGCTGGCATCGATGACGCTGCTCAAGTCGCCGGCGGCGACGCTTTGCGCGACCCGCACCGCCAGATTGATCGGCCCGGTGATCGAGCGCGTCACCAGCCACGCCAGCGCCGCCCCCAGCGCCAGTGCCGCGCCGGCCAGGCTGAACATCAGCAGGCAAGCGGCCAGGTAAGACGCATGGGCGGCGTCGGCATCGTTCTTGCCGACGGTTTTTTGCAAGGCAATGCTGTCATGTAGCAAGCTTTGCCACTGCTGGGTGGCCGGATCGGCTTCCTTGAGCAGGAAATCGCTGGCGCCGTCGGTATTGAACGCCTTGGCCATTTCAATCACCTTGGTATTGAGTTTGCTGGCCCGCAGCGCCGCTTCCTTGATCTTGCCGCGCAAGGCCATGCCGGCCTCGTTCGAGGCGGTTTTTTCCAGCGCCGCCGAGAGCGTGTCGTACTTGGCGCGGGCGGCGACGATTTTCTTGTTTTCCGAGGCCATCAAGGTGGTGTCGGTCAAAATGGCCAGGGTGCGCGAGGTTTCCGACACCACGTGGATGGCGTCGGACATATCTTGCAGCAACTCCATCTTGCGGCCATTGTCTTGCACGATGCCATCCAGATGGCCCTGGATATTGCGCATGCTGACGATGCCGACGCCGGTCAAGCCCAGCATCAGTGCCAATATCATGGCAAATGCCAGGCCCAGACGCGTACCGATTTTAAGGTTGGCGATATGCATATTTTTCCCATGGATGAGGTGGCGCGGAAAACCCTCTGATAGCAAGAGTGTAAGCACTCTTCATGCCACAATGCAATATTAATATTCAATGGGAAGGTTTTTCGTATGGCGTACGGTACAGATCACCGCTCCATGCTTGTGCTTGACGGTCATGCTCAAAGTGGATGGGTGGCAAAAAAACGCCCTCAATTGGTGCATCGCGCATCAATTGAAGGCGCACGGGGCGCAAGCCATAGCGTCCACTGCGGGCGTGTCCTGATTGCTGGCGGCGGGCGCCGGGCAGGCTTACGCTATCAGAACCAGGTTTCCACTTGCAAGCCAAACGAGGTGCCGCTGGTGGCCTTGCCGAACACGGGACCCGATTCATTGGCCTGGTTGACGGCGGCGGTGGCGGCGTCGTTCCATTTCGCGTAGGTGACGAAGGCGCGCAACTCGGGTCGGTCCCAATAGCCCTTGCCGGCCGTGAGCGTCGGCGCGAATGTTGCCTTGGTCAAGCGCTGGGCCGGGCCGCCGGTCGGCGAGCTGACGCGGTCGGTGCCCAGTTCGAATTGCAGCTTGAAGTGGTCCGATACCGCATACGCGGGCCGCATCCCCAGCGAAGTCCAAGTCGAGGTGCCGCCGGAGACGTTCGACTTGTCCCTTTGCACCAGGGCCACCAGTTCCGCGCTCCAGTTCGGGGTCGGCTGTATCCACAGCGAATCGAAGAGGCGGGTGCGCGTCACGTCGGCGCCGTTCTTGATGTCGCCGCTGGTGCCGATCCGGTCGCAGCACTGGCCACCGGCGCCCGTGCCCGGCCCCACGCCATGCTGGAAACCGAGGGTATTGGCGCCGCCGAAAGTCTTGTCTTGTTTGTGCAAGAGCGTCACTTGCCAGCCGCTATGGGTGGCGGGGTCCTTGGCGTCGGGCGTGATGAAGGAAGTGAGTACCTCGACCGTGCCGTCGGGATTGGTCGGGATGCCCTGGTACACCAGGTTTTGCCGGATCGCCGAGCTACCGACCACGTCCTTGTCCTTGAAAAAGCCGTAGCTGACGCGGCCCGGTCCCAGCTTGTACTGGTCGATGCCGCCGCCGGTGCCGTTCATGTTGACATATTGCAGATCGAGGAAATGGATGTCGGGACGCATGTAGTAGCGCTTGCCGATCCATGCCGTGCCGTCGTTCAGCTCGGGGATATTTTTCGCTTCCACATACATTTTCGACAGGCTCAGGTCGGAGCCGCTGACGTTCGAGCTGGGATTGTAGGCGGCCAGCATGACGTGGCCGACGAAGCTGACGCCATCGACCGGTTTCAGCATCTCTTTCTGGTATTCGAATTCGCCGTAGGTGTCGCACTCGTTGCCGAGGCGGTAGCGCATGGTGTTGCCGCCCAGTCCGTAGCACGCTTGCGGGCCGCGCCCGCCCGTGCTGGAGCCGACCCCGGCCCGGAAGTAGCCATGGTATTCGCCTTCGGCGTCGCTGGCGTGAATGGCTCCGGACGCCAGCGTCAGCGCCAGCGAAACTGCCAGCGGCAGCGTTTTCAAGATTGGGTGTGTCATGCAAGTCTCCTTCTCGTTATAAAAAATGCCGTCTGAGCGGCAGGCGATGTACCGTTTCCGGTTCAATTCATGGCGGCCCGGGCTTGCCTGGCCGATTGCATATTGCCGGGCTGGAGGCGGCGCATGGCACGCCCGGCCGCGTCGAAGACGTGCAGGGCGCTGGCCGGGGCCGACACCGTCAGCGCTGCGCCGATGTGCACCTGGCGGTCGCCGTCGCCGCGCAGCACCAGCTCCTGGCCGTTTTCCAGGCTGAGGTAGATGAAATTGGCTTCGCCCAGGTGTTCGACGATATTGACCACGCCGCGCAAGATGTTCTCGCCCTCGGCGTTTTCAAGGATATGCTCGGCGCGCAAGCCGACCGTGACGGCGTCGCCCGGCTTGGCGGCGCCGGCCTCGACCCGGGCCAGTACTTCCTGGCCGCCGGCCAGGGCGAGGCGCACGCCGTCGGCGCCGGCTTGCACCACGCGGCCCTCGAACAGATTCATTTTCGGCGAGCCGATGAAGCCGGCCACGAACAGATTGGCCGGTTGCTGGTACAAGTCCAGCGGCGAGCCGGCTTGCTCGATCTGGCCCTCATTCATCACCACGATCTTGTCGCCCAGCGTCATGGCCTCGACCTGGTCGTGGGTGACATAGACGATGGTGGCGCCCAGTTGCCGGTGCAGCTTGGCGATTTCCAGGCGGGTTTGCACGCGCAGCGCCGCGTCCAGGTTCGACAGCGGTTCGTCGAACAGGAATAGCTGCGGCTCGCGCACGATGGCGCGGCCGATGGCGACGCGCTGGCGCTGCCCGCCCGACAGTTCGCGCGGCAAGCGTTCCAGCAAATGGTCGATCTTCAGGATGGCCGCCGCATGCTTGACGCGGCGCTCGATGGCTGCCTTGTCTGCACCGGCGATTTTCAAACCGAACGCCATGTTCTTGTAGACCGTCATGTGCGGGTACAGGGCATAGGACTGGAACACCATCGCGATGCCGCGCTGGGCGGGCGGCACATCGTTGACGAGCCGCCCGCCGATGGCCAGTTGGCCGCCGCTGATCGCTTCCAGCCCGCACAGCATGCGCAGCAGGGTCGACTTGCCGCAGCCGGACGGCCCCACCAGCACGGCGAATTCGCCGTCCGCGATTTCCAGGTTGATGCCGGCCAGCACGTCGCTCTTGCCGTCATACGATTTACGAATTTGTTTCAGACTCACGTTCGCCATGGGGCACCTTTATTTGACCGCGCCCGAGGTCAGGCCCCGGATCAGTTGACGGGAAAAAATCACATACATGAGCAGCACGGGGATCACCGCCAGCGACAGTGCGGCCAGCACGGCATTCCAGTCGGTGACGTATTGGCCGATGAATTGCTGGACCCCCAGCGTGACGGTCTTGGTCTGGTCGGACGGCGCCAGTATCAGGGGAAACCACAGGTCGTTCCAGGCCGGGATCATGGTAAACACGGCCACGGTGGCGATCGCCGGGCGTATCAGGGGCAGGATGATCTGGAAGAAGATCTGGTATTCGCCGACGCCGTCGCAGCGCGCCGCATCCTTCAATTCCCTGGGCACCTGGCGCACGAATTCGGACAGTATCATCACCGCCAGCGGCAAGCCCTGCGCCGTGTAGACCAGGATCAGCGCCGCCCTGGTATTGATCAGGTCAAGCTTGACCACCAGTTCCAGGATCGACACGGTGCCGAGCCGGATCGGGATCATGATGCCGAGCGCCAGGTACAGAGTCAAAGCCCGGCTGGCCGGGAAGCGGTATTCCGACAAGGCCCAGGCCGCCATGGCGCCGAACAGCACGATGCAGACCAGCGACACCAGCGTCACCCACAGGCTGTTGCCGAAGTAGAGCAGGAAGTTCGAATTGGCCAGCACCTTGTGGAAGCCGATCAGCGAGAATGTTTCAGGCGTCGGCAGGGCCAGCGGGTTGTCGAAGATGGCGGCCCGGCTCTTGACGGAATTAATCAGGATCAGGAAGATGGGAAACAGCGCGATCAGGGTGTAGCCGCCCAGAATCGCGTGGACGCCGGCCTTGCCGAGCGGCCGATAGAGGGACCGGGTGTTTTTAACATGCATGCTCGCCATCCTTTACAGTTCGTAGCGTGTCAGCTTGCGCTGCACGAAAAAAAAGTACACGCCGACGCCGGCCAGTATCACCAGGAACATCAGGGTGGCCACCGCCGCGCCCATGGTCGGGCTGCCGATCTGCGACTGGTAGCCGAAGAAGGTGCGGTAAAACAGGGTGCCGAGAATGTCGGTCGCGTAGTTCGGCCCGGCCAGCGCGCCCTTGACCGAATACACCAGGTCGAAGGCGTTGAAATTGGCGACAAAGGTGAGGATGGTCACCAGTCCCAGCGTCGGCCAGATCAGCGGCAGCTTGATGTCCCAGAAAATGCGCAGCGCGCCGGCGCCCTCGGCGTGGGCTGCTTCGATGATGTCTTCCGGCACGGCCAGCAGGGCGGCGTAGATCAGCATCATCGGGATGCCGATATATTGCCAGACTGAAATCAGGGCAATGGTCAGCAGGGCGCTCGATTCCTGGCCCAGCCAGGGCGCGAAATAGTCGGCCAGGCCGACCTTGGCCAGCAGCGATTCGCCGACGCCCCACAGCGGCGACAAGATCAATTGCCAGATGAAGCCGATGATGACGACCGATAGCAGGGTCGGCAAAAAAATCAAGGTGCGGTAACTACGCTCGCCCTTCAAGCCCTTCAGGCTGAACAGGGTGGCCAGCAGCAAGCCGATGGGGTTTTGCAGCAGCATGTGGATCAGGAAGAAGCGCATGTTATTCCACATCGCATTCCAGAACGCCTGCGACCATTGCGGGTCGAACAAGATGGTGGCGTAATTGGACAGGCCGGCGAAGCTGTAGCGCCCGGTATCGCTGCTGGCATAGAAGCCCAGGCGCAGGGTGTCGATCAAGGGCAGGGCGCTGAACAGGGAATAGATCAGCAGCGCCGGCGCGAGAAACACCCAGATATGCCATGGAAATGGTCTTTGCATAGCCGCACTCCAAACAGAAAAAAACCGGCGGCGGCACCGCCGGCAAAGCCATGCCAACGGCGCGGCCGCACCACGCGCCGCGCCCAGTCATGGAGGGGAACCTCGGGGGAATTACGGTTGCGGCTTGTACCACTTGGCGAAGCCGGCCTGGATCTTGCCGGCCGCGTCCTTGCCCGACAATTTGCCGTTCAACACTTGCGCGTTGACATTCCACAATTCGTTTTCCATGCTCGGTTCGCCGCGATTGAGCACTTGTGCGTTCAGGCGGATGGTGGAGGCGCAACTGGCGCGCCAGTCGAGCATTTGCTTGGCCAGCGGGTCTTTCACCGTGATCAAGTGGTTCGACAGCGAAAAGAAGCCGGTCACCTGGTTGGTGTAAATGTCGGCAAATTGCTGCGAGCCTATCCAGCTCAGGAAGGTATAGGCGTCGGCCTTGTTCTTCGATTTTGCGTTGACGCCCATGCCGATATCGGTGTGGTCCGAGATATAGCATTTGTCGCCGGCCTTGTGCACGGGCGGCGGGAAGGCGCCCAGCGCCAGTTCCGGATTTTGCTTGAAGTAAGAAATATCCCAGGAACCGCTCGGATAGATGGCGGCCTTGCCGAGCGCGAACTGGTTCTGGCTGTCGCCATAGGTTTGTGCACTGGCGCCCTTGGACAGGTAGCCGCCCAGCTTGGCCTCGTAGTCCCAGGCGGCGACGAATTGCGGGTCGGTGAATTTGGCTTTGCCGGCGATCAAGTTCTTGCGGCCTTCCTCGCCTTTCCAGTAATTCGCGCCGATGCTGGTGAAAATCACCTGGTTCGATTCCCACTGGTCGGCCGTGCCGAGCGCGAACGGGGCGTATTTGCCGCTTTTCTTGACCGTGTCGAGCACCTTGAAGAATTCATCCTCGGTCTTCGGCGCCTGCAAATTCAATTCCTTGAAAATCTTCTTATTGTACAAAAAGCCGTGGATCACCGAGGCGATCGGCATACAAAAGCTATCCTTGCCATTATCGGTTTGCCAGGCCACCTTGGCCGAGGCGGGGAAATTCTCCATGCCGGCCTTGCCGTCGAGCTTGTCGAGGTGGCCGCGCTTGTACAGCGACAGCGAGACGTCGAACGGGCGGCAGGCAAGCAAGTCACCGCCGGTGCCGCCGGCCAGGCGCGCGGCCAGGCTGGAATCGTATTCGGTGGGCGCGGTCGGCGCGAATTTCACTTCGATGCCGGGATGTTTCTTTTGGAAGGCGGGAATCAGCACGGTTTCCCACAGCGCCTTGTCATCGACGCGCCAGCTTTCGATGGTCAGCGTGCCCGCTTGCGCGCCGGCGGCGGCCAGCAAGGTGCCCAGCACGGCGCCGCATATCATAGGGTGGGATGGCATTGTTTATCTCCGGTGTTTTTTAAGTGGGAGGCTGTCATGCCGGCCTCGGTGAACGGACAGTAGCACCGTTGAAAATGTGACAGCAAACGCTCGCCATCCTTGCCGGAGAAAATATCTAAGTATTTGATTTTATTGATGAATGACGTTTTCTTCGGCTTGCGACACCTTACAAAACCTTACATTCAAAGATGCCCCGCTGGCGGCCCGTGCGGCGCGGCGGGGGCGTGGTGGCGGCACTGCCGGTCCTAACAAAATGCAATAAATCCTTACGCTTCCTTACAAAACGGGATGTATACCGGGCAACTCAAAAGGCCGCGCGTACGCTATAGTCTGCAGCTATAAAAATGCGCCGGACTGACTGAGATAACGGCGCACACTGGGGACAAAGGATGGATGCAATTTCGCACATTGGCCGGGCCATGCGCTGGGCCGTGCTGGGACTGGCCCTGCTGGCGCCTGCGCCGGTCTGGGCCGACTCCTTGCAAGTGCTGCACTGGTGGACCTCGACCAGTGAACGTAAGGCGGCCAATCTGCTGGCCGCCAGACTGGCCGGCGAAAACATCGAATGGCGCGACGCCGCCATTCCCGGCGGCGCCGGAGTGGGCGCCGGCAAGGTCTTGAAGAGTCGCGTGCTGGCCGGCAATTCGCCGGAAGTCATGCAATTGATTGGCTTTACGCTGGGCGAATGGGCCGAACTGGGTTTGCTGCTGCAACTCGACAGCGTCGCCAATGCCGGCAACTGGAGCGCGCAACTGTATCCGACGGTCTGGGCGCACGTGCACGGCCATGGCCACACGATGGCGGCGCCGCTCGGCATCCACCGCATCAACACCCTGTTTTACAACCGCAAGGTGTTCAAGCGCCTGGGCCTGGCGGCGCCGAAAAACTGGCCTGAATTCGACAGCGTGGCGCGCCGCCTGAAGCAGGCCGGCGTCACGCCGCTGGCGCAAAGCAGCGAGGCGTGGCAAGTGGCGACCCTGTTCGAGACGCTGGTGCTGGCCGAATCGGGACCAGCCTATTACCGCGAACTGTTCGTGCAAAAAAATCCGGCCGCTTTCGCCGACCCGCGCCTGCGCCATGCCCTGCTGCGCCTGAGGGAATTGAAACAATGGATGCCGCAACCGCTGGCGGAGCGTCCCTGGACCGAGGTGGCGCGCCAGTTTGCCGACGGCGAGGCCGGCATGTTCATCATGGGCGATTGGGTCAAGGGCGAATTGAATGCCTGGGGCCTGGCCACCGACGACGCCTTCGGCTGTGCCGCCGTGCCCGACACCGGTAATTACCATTTGTATAGCATCGATACGCTGGCCATGTTCGCGGCCGATTACAGCCACCAGGCGGCCCAGGAAAAGATGGCGCAAGTGCTGGTGTCGGCCCCGGCGCAACTGGAATATAACCAGATCAAGGGTTCGCTGTCGGTGTTGCGCGGGGCCGACCCGGCCAGGATGGACAGTTGCACGCGCGCGTCGGCGCAAACCTTCGCGCGCGGCGCCGCCGTGCAGGCGCCCAGCTTCGTGCACCGCATGGCCAGCGACGAGACCAGCAAGGATGCCATCGTGGCCGAGCTGCGGCGCTATTTCATGGACGAGAAAATCAGCGCCACGGACGCGCAAAGGCGCATTGGCGCCATCGCGCAGGCGCTCTCCCAACAAGGAAAAGGAAACGACAGTGGCGCGCAAGATTCTCATCGTTGACGATGACCAGAAAACCCGGGTGTTGCTCAAGGCGTACCTGGAAAAGAACCAGTATGAAGTGCGGCTGGCGCAAGACGGCGCCACCTTCCTGGCCGAATTCCACCGTTACGCGGACGAGCTGTCGCTGGTGATCCTGGACGTGATGCTGCCCGACACGGACGGCTTCGCGCTATGCAAGATCGTGCGCGGGCGCTCGAACGTGCCCATCATCATGCTCACCGCCAGCTCCGACGAGACCGACCGCGTGGTCGGCCTGGAACTGGGCGCCGACGATTACATCGCCAAGCCCTACAGCCCACGCGAATTACTGGCCCGTATCAAGGCGATCCACCGCCGCAGCGGCATCGAGCACGCGGCCCCGCCGCGCTACTACCGCTTCGTCGGCTTCACGCTCGACACGGTGGCGCGCAGCGTGACCGACGCCGGCGGTCAATTGCTGGCCCTGACCGGGCTTGACTTCCAGTTGCTGCGCTACTTCGTCGAGCATCCCGGTGACGTGCTCGACCGCAGCGTGCTGTGCGAGCAAACCCGTGGCCGCGACGTGGGACCGCTGGACCGCTCGCTCGACGTGCAAATCAGCCGCCTGCGCCTGCGCCTGAATGACGACGGCAAGCAGCCGCTCTTGATCAAGACCGTGCGCGGCGCCGGCTATGTGTTTTCGGCCGACGTCAGCCGCTCCCATGCCTGATCGGGGCCGGCCTTACGCGCGCGTGCTGGCGTGGCTGTTGCCGTCATCCTTGCTGGGGCGTTTGTCGGTGGTGATGGTGGCGGGCGTGCTGCTGACGCAACTGGTCGTCAATCTGATCTGGGCCGCGCAACAGCGCAAGGACGCCGAGGTCGAGGCCAGGCTGGCGTCGCAGCACATGGCCCACAGCGCCGCCAGCACGATCCGCTTCTTCCTCAGCCTGCCGGCCAATTACCGCCCCATCTTGATCCAGCAATTCCGCGAAATGGGCGGCACGCGCTTCTTCGTCAACGTCAACCGCGCGCCGCTGGCGATCGTCGGCATCGCGCCGCGCGCACTGGCCGCGACGGTGGAAAACACGGTCGTGCGCACGCTTAAGGAAGACTTGCCGCGCCTGAACAATTACCGCATCGGCTTCGCCTGGCCCGACGACTTGACGGTGTCCGACGCCGGCGCCAGGATAGCCGACTTGCCCGACAGCTGGGTGCAGCATATCTTGCTGGTGAAGCCGAACCAGGCGCCGATCCTGGTGATCCAGGCCGAGCTGGAACCGGGCAATTGGTTATACCTGGCCGGATTGATGCCGAACCCGTATTTCCTCGACGCCAGCAATGCGCTGGCGCCGGACCGCCTGCTGTTGCACGGCTTGTCGCTGGCGGCCGTGCTGCTGCTGTCGATCCTGGTGGTGCGCTGGACCACGCGCCCGCTGGCGGCTTTGTCGGACGCGGCCGAAGCGTTCGGGCGCGGCGAGAACACCCCTGATTTGCCGGAGACGGGCAGCCGCGAATTCGTCAAGACGGCGCGCGCCTTCAGCGCCATGCGCGCACGCATCCAGCGCTACCTGGAAGACCGCGAGCGCCTGTTCGTGTCGATCTCGCACGACTTGCGCACGCCGATCACGCGCCTGAAGCTGCGCACCGAACTGCTCGACGACGACGACTTGCGCAATGAATTCCACGATGACCTTGACGAACTGGACATGATGGTGAAGGGTGCGCTGCAATGCGTCAAGGATAGCGATATCCATGAAAATCCGACCGCAGTGCGGCTCGACGCGCTGTTGACGCGTATCATACGGGGCGCCCGGCTGGCCGGCCATGAAGTGCTGTTTGCCGAATCGGGCTTGAGCGTGATGGCCAAGCCGCTGGCGCTCAAGCGCGCGCTCGGCAACTTGCTCGACAATGCCTTGCATTACGGCAAGACGGCGGAAATTGCGGTGTGCCGGGACGCGGGCCAGATTGTCATCAGCATCCGCGACCACGGCCCCGGCGTGCCGGAAGACGCCTTCGGCAGCCTGTTCCAACCCTATGTGCGGCTGGAACACGGGCGCGACCAGAATGCCGACGGCATGGGCCTGGGCCTGGGCATCGCGCAAGGCATCGTGCAGGCGCACGGCGGCCAATTGACGCTGCGCAATCATCCCGATGGTGGTCTGGTGGCGACCATCAGCTTGCCGGACGTGATTGTTTAATATTATTCTACCAATACTGATCAGAACACCCTGTCGTAGCTTAGCTGCATCACCTTCGCATCACCGCCATAATTTTTCGCGCCGTCGGTAAACCTTCCGTATTGTATCTTGACAGCGCTGCTCTCATTGACGTCGTAGCGCAGCGTCAGCGATCTGCGTTGGGTCAGGGAGGCCGGCCACACGCTTGGATCGCTGGGTTTTTCGCGGTATCTGGAATAGGACAGGAATGGCGTGAAGGCGCCGAAATGCGCGCCGACGCCAAGCGCTCCACCCGGTGCCTTCACGACCAGGCCCGACTCATAGTAGTCATTGTACTGTTCGGCAATTTCCATGTAGGAAAACCAGCGCCCGACGTTCCACCTGGCGGCCACGCCGTAGGAGCGCATGTGGGTGCGGACCGAACTATCGACGACTTGGTCGTGCACCCGGGTATTGGTCTGCACATAGACGGCGCGCGTCTGGAACGCGCCGAAATTCAATTCCACGTCGCCGCCGATGATATTGTCCCACGTTGCATCGCTGCGGTTGGCAGTAAACACCTTTTGGAAATTGGATTCGGCCACATACTCTCTGCCCACGAAAAGGCTGGTGCTCAAGTTGACTGCATCAAAATTCCTTTGATAACGGAATTTCACCGCGTTAAAATTGAGGGCATCCCAACCATAATATTCCGGAGGCACCGCTACCCAGGGCAATGACACGCCGATGTCCTGGGAATCCGAATAATAAAATAGCGGGATGCGCTGCCGCCCCAGTTGCACCTGCCAACCGCCGCCAATCGCATAATCCGCATAAGCCCATTGCAGCACCGGTTTCTGGACCGATCCGCGAACCACGACCTGGGCCACCAAATTCAAATCGTTATTGACGCTGTAGTTCGCCTGGAGACCGACATGGCTTTCCGGCGTGAACGATACTCCGCCCCCCTCGTAGAGGCTCTATGCCGTTTCGTGTGGAACTTGACTTCTAGTACCATAGCGGGCACTGCCATTTTGAAGACAAAGAACGCCTGATGAGTATTGCCGTTGA
>JBEONR010000021.1:0-101942 GCA_040544385.1 Oxalobacteraceae bacterium GrIS 1.11 | reverse complement strand
GGGCGCTTGGGTTTCGGTGGCATGCCCGAATGATGCGGCAAACCAGCTTCGTTTACAACTGCTATTTACGATGCTCACTCAGGCTGAACAGTTACACTATATGATTGATGCTGATAGTTTTTGACTGGAAATTCCCGGCCGATGGAGCTGATGAACGACCTGTTGCCACCGCATTGCTGTCGTTGTTGGGCCGCGTCGTCGAAGTCCTACTGCTGGCATATGGTGTCTGTATCCCCGCCGAAGCAATCCGTCTCTTGAAGTCCTTCGGTCTGTTCCCGCATGGTTTGCCCCACGCTTGCGCAGACTCCAGCAGCGTTGTACTCTGGCAATCAGAATCCCCTTTTTCAGGCATCCATGGCCGCCCACATCCCCCATCGACAGCGTTCCGCTTTCACGCGATTCGGGTTCGCTTGCCTGATCCTGACCGTGGGCGCCCGGCTTGCCGGCGCCGCCGAACCGACGCCGCAACTCGTCATCGCTGGCGTGTACACGGTGGCCCCCTTCGTCATGGCCGATTCGGCCGGGCCGCGCGGTCCGCTGATTGATTTCTTCGACCGCGAAATCGCGCCACGCATGGGGGTGCGTTTCCAATGGACCATGCCGACCACGGTAGCCCGGCTGGAACAAAATTTGATCGGCGGGCTCGTCACTTTCACTCCCATCCTGGCCAGGACGCCGGCGCGCGAGCGGGCCGGGATCGTGTTTGCCGGCGATGCCTATGTGCGCTTCGAGCCTTGCATCGCGGTCTTGCCTGAGTCTGCTTTGAATGCGATTACCTCGCCGGCCGATCTGGCCGGTATGACGATAGGCTGGGTGCAGTCGGCGGCGCTGCCGGAATTCCTGCGCGACGCGCGCCTCAGCTTCGAATTGATCGGTTCGGTCGACTGGGCGCCGGCGAATCTGGAAAAGCTCAGGCTGGGCCGGATTCAGGGCGCATTCTTTTCGGACCAGTTTACGGCGCGCCACTTTGCGGCGCAAAAGGGTTTGCGCGTGAAATTGTTGAAGATTCCCGGGCCTGGCGCCGGCTTGTATGGCGCATTTGCGCCGGCCGCGCCGACGCAACTGGTCGAACGCTACCGGCGCGCCGTGCACCTGGCCATCGAGCAGGGGCGCTGGGAGGCCTATATGGGCAAGTTGCCGCCCGCCAAATGAGGCGCTGAAAAAATGAACGAAAAAAAGCGGCCAGTGCAGCGCCGCTTTTGTCGCCAGGCACATTACGCCTGGCGCGAACCTGCCGTCAATTAATCGTAAGTTGCGCTGACCGACACGCCGCTATACGCTTGTTTTGCGTTGAGCAAGATGTAATACCAGTGGTTGGCATAGGTTTTTGCCAGGCTGATGCTTTCGCGGTTGCCCGGTGTGGCCGATACCATGTCATACGAGCTGGAGTTGGTGCCAGGGTAGCGGTCCAGTGCCAGGTACATATCGACATCGCCGGTGCCGCCGGTGCTGCTGATCTTGACGTTTTTCGCACCAGCCGGAACCGACAGGTACAGGAAGGATTTACCGGTGGACGACAGGTTGTTGATCGAGCAGTTTTTACCCAGGTAAGTGGTGGACGAGCAAGCTGGCAAGGTCGGGTCGTTCGGCATCGGCGGTTCGCCGGCCGTGGTGGCGGTGTTGACCCAGGCGGCGAATTCGGCGTCATAACGGGTGCCGATGTAAGCCATATAGGTTTGGTAACCGTCATAGTCGCCGACGCGGAATTTCGGCAGGATGGCATCGATATCGGCGCGATGCTTTTCCATCATGAAACGCGTCGCCATATATCCCCAGCGATAGGCGCGCGGAACGTAATCGGCCATTGCGTAGGTGTTGCCGAAAATCGTGCTCAGCTTGTACGTGCCGGTCTTGGCGACGTCGATCGCGGTCTGGTTATTGTTTTTGTTCGACAGGTATTCGGCCAGTCCTTCGATCCACCAGACCGTCGGTTTTGCCGTGCCGGCGTTGAAATCGCCCAACATGTCGAAGCGGCCATCGAGGTAGTGGATATATTCGTGCTGCAAGTTCCAGACCTGGAACACGGGACGCAACCAGGATGCCTCATGCGCGATGAAGCGGGCCTGGTTGCCGACCACGCTAGGGTCGCCTTCCAGATACATGCCGCCGTTATCGGTGCTGATGCCATAGATCACGCCAGCATACTTGCTGTAATTGGTGTAATCATCGAACACCACCAGTTCCAGCGAAGTATTGTTGTCGTTGGCGACAGGGACCCGCTTGGTTTGCAACATGTTGTGGAAATAGGTTTCTTCCGTTGCCAGGATGGCGCAGGAATCCTGCATTTGCGCGGTCGTCAGTTCTTGCGCGCGGATGCGCAAGGTCGGGCTGCAGGTGTAGCTTTTTACCAGTACGGCGTTAGCCAGCTGGTCTTTGAAATTGCAGGTACCATATTCGGTGCAATTATTACTGTCATAGTATTGCACCGCCGATGCCGCAGCCAGCCACAGGCCGCTGTCGGCGCCCGTCATGGTACTCGTGGCCAGGGTATTTTTGACCATCGGCTTGACGGTGGCTTTCAATCCCGCGTATTGCATGAAGCGGAAAGCTTCGTTTTCCGTATCGTTCAATTGGTAGGCTACGCTGCTCGGCAACAAGGTAGCCTTGTTATTGACGACGAAATTGTTCAGCGCGATCGGGTACGATGGATCGTTTTGCAACAGCGGCAAGCCATCGGGACGCGAATGGGCGTAGAACAGCACGCTCAAGGCGCCCGTGAAACCGCCTGCTGCCGATGATTGCATGAGGCCATCCACGGCGTGCGGGTTGGATGGCGTGTTGGTGTAGCGCACCACCAGGTTTTTCACGCTTGGCAGGAAGTAAGCTTCATCATGCATATTCGTGATGAGGCGCAAGGTTTCGCCGGCGGTGCTGTCGCCGACGGGATTTTGCGCGTACAGGCGGGTGCTCTCGACCAATTGCTTGAGCGGCGCGCGCAAGGTGGTGATCAAGGAGGTGGACGGTGCCGGCATGGTGCCGCCGCTGGCCAGGTAATAGCCGGCGCGCAGGTAGATCAGCAGATTCACCAGGGCCATATTGCTGGCGTTGTAAGAGGCGCTTTCTTGCACGAAGCGGGCGGCGACGGCGCTGAAGTTGGCCGGCGAATAGGCTTTTGCCGCCTGGCTGGCAGTCAGCGAGAACAGGCCGTAGTGGCATTCATAATCCGGCAAGTTGACGATGTAGTCAGCCAGGGCCGCGCCGCTATAGCTGGCCAGCTTGTCCATGTCCTTGCAGTCTGGCGTGGTCGCCATCATCATCATCTTGTTTTGGGCCTTGGCCGGCATCAGGTCGGCACGTGCTTTTTTGCTGCTTGGCAAGTTGAACTTGGATTGCTCGGTCGATGGCGGCAGGCTTTGCGGCGTGCGCGGCATCGGCGCCTGTTTCAGCGTGCTGGCATGTTCGGTCGCGTGATCAAGCTGGCCGGCCGCTTGCAGCGCCGGGCTGAGACAGGCGGCAATCAAGCCTGCCAGATAAAGGGATTTGGTATGGAGTTGCATTTGATGAGGCTCCTTTATATTTATAAGTGTTGGCAAATTTAAGCATGGAAAATGCGTCATTTTTACAAGCCAGATGCGGGTGCTTTGTTTATATAAAATATTAAAACAAAACGCCTTTCATTTAACTTGAAACCCAAGAGTCGTCGGGCAGTCGAATATTATCCTGATTAATAAAAATGGAATATGTTTTTCCATATTTTATTGATATTTATATTGATTTTATTAAAATCTGTTGTATTGTTTCACAATAAAAATTCCAATTGGAAATTCTATTTGTATTTTAGAAACTAATATTTCTACATTGACTTATTTGAATGTTCTGCCCGGGCTGGGCCGGATAATCGTCTGGGCGGTGGCGGCAGGCCTGGCTTGCCGCCCGCGTTGAATCGTGGCCTTGGCAGCATGCTGGAGCGGGGAAGGAGTGAAAAATGCGCGGCCGGGAAGCAGGTCTGGGGACCTGGCGTATTAATGTGCGCGAAGCTGGCCGGTAATATTAAACGGCGGCTCTGCGGGATGGCGCTCAGCTTATGGCGTTTGAATTAATATAGATGCTTTAGTTTTGTCCGCGCGGCCGTACAGATAATAGTTTATTACAGTAAGTTCGGATTTTTGGCTATGCTCAATTGCGCATGAATATAAGCTTTTTTCGCCATCTATATATGGCTTTCCGCGGCGCGGCTGGCATGGATAGGCGAAGCGGTCTTGACGGTGACGCGGCGCAATGCCTTGTCGTGGTCGGCCGCCGTCAAGTCCGGTGCCCGATTTTGCGCCGCGAGGTTCACCCGCGCCGCGCCGGAAAAACCGGCCGGCGCTGACTCGGCGCCGGCTACGCTGTGGGGATACAGGCTGCCGCAGATTAAAATCAATGCAACAAATGCAACGATGGCGGGATGAACCAGGGATACCATGGGATTCCTTGAATGATGTCGGCTTGAACGCGAACGAAAACGGCGGGCCGAAGCCCGCCGCCTTGCCGTTCTTGCAGAATTAGAAAGTTTTGCTGATCGTCAGTACCAGGGCGGTCTTGCCCAGGAATTTACCGTTGGCCGCCGAGGCATACGCCGTTTCGTTGGCATTGGTGCCGATCACGGCCAGGGCGCCGGTGACGACGCCGAAGTCCTTGGTGGCGCCAATCTTCCAGTCGCTATAGCTGGCGGCCGAGGTATTTTTCACTTGCTGGTGGCCGGCGTGCAAATTCACGGTGAAGCCATTGCCGACGTCGATATTGGCGCCCAGGTCGAGGTAGCCGCTGTTTTTGCTGTCGACGAAACCGAACAGATTGCTGACGGCATAGGAATACTTGGCATACGCCGGGCCGTAGCCGAGCTGACCGTACAGTTCGGTGGTATTGGCGTTGGCAAAGCCGGCCACATGTGCCAAATCGTTCGAGGGATAGACATAGCTCAGCACCCCGACGTCATAGCTGACATCCTTGACGATCTCGCCGCGCTTGCCGGCATACACGTCCCACTCGATGTCGCCGCCGCCGCCCGCATCCTTGGTCCACTTGATGTTCGACAACCAGGTGCCGGCGTAAAAGCCGTTCGGATTGTTGGTGTAGTCGAAGCCGCCCTGCACGGCCGGCTTCAAGCGGGTTTGCGAAATGCCGCGGAAGCGGTAGTCGGAGGTGAGCGCCGCATTGAAACTGGTTTCATTGTCGGGTTTCTTGTCTTCCGCATGGGCGTAACTGCCGACGAACGCTGTCATGAGGGCAAGGACGAGTGCTAATTTCTTCATATTACGGTCTTTCTGTTGGTGGTGGAACGGCAGCGCGGACGCGGGGCAAGCGCGCGCAGCCTGGAGTGCGCCGCCTTGGCGCCCGCACGATTACTGCAGTCGCGGGCGTACCAAGTGCGGCAAGGCGGTTTCTGATAACGAGCCGAAACGGGCATCGGGAAAATAGCGCGTCAGCGCTTCCACGGCGGCATCGAGCACGCTCCTGCCTAGACACAGGAACACGCGGGTCTGATTGGTGCGCATGCAGGTGTCGATGCGCATGAATTGCAATTGCTCGCCGCAGACGCGCATGACCACTTGCCGCAATGAGGTCACCGAGCCGGTCGGCAAACTCATGTTCAGCACACAGATCGTGGCCGGCAAGACAGGATTGAGAAGGCGTCGCGCGGCCTTCGTGGTCAGATAGGAATGCATGGATCGCCTCGTTATCAGTGTTGTACGATGAGAGACAGATTAACCATTCCGGCGTAAAAACCGTCTAAAAAGACGGCCTTGCGGTGTAAACGCGGCGTATAAATTGCGCCTGGGCAGCTCTATAGCGAGGCTGGAAACGCCACGCTCACTATCAAACCGTGGCCGCCGGCGCCGTCCGCCAGGACGATCGTCGCGCCGTGCAGCGTGGCGATGTCGGCCACGATCGCCAGACCCAGGCCGGCGCCGCCCGGATTGCGTTCGAGCGTGGCGGCCGAGCGGTAAAACGGCGCGAACACCCGTTCGCGTTCGGCCGCGGCGATGCCGGCGCCGTTGTCTTCCACTTCCAGGATGGGACCGGCGCCGGCTTGCGCCCGGCGCACGCGCAAGCGCACGGCGCCGCCTGACGGGGTGTAGCGCAGGGCATTGTCGACCAGGTTGGCTGCCAATTCGTGCAGCAGCATTTCCTGCCCCATCAGCATGGCCTCGTCTTCGGCTTCCAGCGATAAATCGATATCCTTGTCGACCGCCGCCGGCGCCATTTCCAGCCCCACCTGACGGACGCTGGCGCGCAGTGACAGCGGCGCCATCGCCAGCGCCTCGCCGCCATGCTCGACGCGCGCCAGCGTCAGCAGACGGTTCGCCAGGTTCACGGTGGCGTCGGTGGTGGCGGCGATGCTGCGCACCAGTTCGCGCAGCGCGCGTGGGTCACCTTGGCCCCGCTCGCATTCGCGCAGCGCCAGTTCGGCCTGGGTTTTCAGCACCGTCAGCGGGGTGCGCAACTGGTGCGAGGCGTCGGCGATGAAGCGGCGCTGGCTGGCGATCAGGTTTTGCAGGCGCCCCATCGCGCCATTCATGGCTGTCACCAGGGGCCGCATTTCGCGGTGCACCAGGGCCGGGTCGACGTCCGACAAGTCCGACAGGGCGCGCGTCTCGACCGCGCTCTTGAGGCGCATCAGCGGGCGCAGCACCAGGCGCACCGCGAACCAGACCAGGGTCGCCACCGCCAGCAGCATGGCCGCTTGCCACAACAGGGTGTCGAACAGGATCTGGTTCGACAGGCCGCGCCGCGCGTCCAGCGTTTCGCCGACCTGGATCAGGGCAATGCCGCGCATCGAGTCGTCATACACCGGTTGCAGCAGGGCGGCGATGCGGATCGGCTGGCCGTTGTAATCGGCCTGGTAAAAGCGCACCAGGGCCGGATAGTTTTGCGAGCGCGGCACATTGGCCGGCACCGGCGGCAAGTCGGCGTAACCGGACACCGCTTCGCCGTGGATGCCGCTGACCTTGTAGTAAATGCGGCCCAGGGTATCGGTCTCGAAGCTGTCCAGCGCCACATAGGGCACGTCGGCCACCACCTTGCCGCCAACGATGGAGACGCGTTCGGCCAGCGCCCGTGTCGAGGCCAGCAACGAGCGGTCATACGCCGTGTCGGCTGCGTCTTGCGCGTTGCGGTAGACCGACACGGTGTTGAGCGCCACCAGCAAGCCCAGCGGAATGAGCAGCGCGCGCAGCAATTCGCCGCGCAGGCTGCCGAGCGCCGCCGCAACCTTCACGCGGCGGCCGGCGCGCGCGGTTGCAGCAGGTAGCCGATGCCGCGCAGGGTGATGATGGCGGCCGCGTCGGGCGCCGCACTTTCGAGTTTCTTGCGGACCCGGTGAATATACAATTCGATCGCGTCCAGGTTGGCGTCGTCGGCCAGCGCGAATACTTCGTCGAACAGCTTTTCCTTCGAGACGGCGCGCCCGGCGCGGGTTATCAAAGCTTCCAGCACCGCGTGTTCGCGCGGCGTCAACGCCAGCGCCGCGCCGCTGTAGCTGAACATGCGCGTGACGGTGTCGAAGCTGAGCGCGCCGCACTGGTGCACCAGCGCTTCATTGCCCTGGCTGCGGCGCAGCAAGGCTTTCACGCGCGCTTCCAGTTCGGCCAGCTCGAAGGGCTTGGCCAGGTAATCGTCGGCGCCCAGGTTCAAGCCCTGAACCCGCTCGTCCAGGCCGCCGCGCGCGGTCAGGATCATCACCGGCGTCTTGCCGCGCGTACCGCCGCGCGCGCGCAGGCGTTTGAGCACGTCCAGGCCATCCATTTTCGGCAAGCTCAAGTCGAGCAAGACCAGCGCGTAATCCTGGGTGTGCAGCAGGGCGTCGGCGTCGGCGCCATTGTTGGCCGTTTCCACCGTCAGGCGGGCGTCGCGCAGCGCCTTGGCCAGCCAGTGCGACAAGTCCGCATGGTCTTCGACTAATAATATCCGCATAGGTGTGGCCCGGGAAAAGAAGCAGTGTAAGCCCGGAAGCGCCCCGCGCCGGCGATTAAGTGCGGGCCAGTACGGGCCGACTGTGGCGAGTCCGCGACAGCGCCCGCGCTACCCCCGCGCTGAAAGGCAATTGAAAGGATGGGCAATCTATAGTGGGTCCTGATTCATAAGGTGAATCAGGCATATCACCAAAAACTATATCTGGGGAGATCGAAATGCAGAAAACCGTCTTATCGCTGGCCATCCTGGCCCTGGCCGGCGCCGCGCACGCGCAATCGAATGTGACCGTGTACGGTTTGCTCGACGCGGGCCTGGAAAGCACCAACCATGTCGCGCCCGGCAAGGGTTCGACCACCCGCGTCACCTCGGGCGGCATGAACACTTCGCGCTGGGGCGTGCGCGGTAGCGAAGACCTGGGCGGCGGCTTGAAAGCCATCTTCAACCTGGAAGGCGGGATCTTGCTCGACACGGGCGCCTCGGACGGGGTGCTGTTCAAGCGCCAGGCCAACGTCGGCCTGGAAGGCGACTTTGGCCGCGTGGTGCTGGGGCGCTCCTTCACTTCCGTGTACGACTTCATGCTGCCTTTCGATCCGATGGCTTATGCGCCCGACTATTCCTGGGCCACCTCGACCAACGCCTCCGGCCCCAGCAAATATGGCATGACGACGGCCTTCGATAACCTGGTCAAATATTCGGGCGAGGCGGGCGGCTTCAAGTTCGGCGCGACCTACGGTTTCGGCGAACAGTCCGGTGCCAATGCCGACAGCGCCAAGGTGGCGCTGGCATCGAGCTATACGGCTGGCCCGTTCAGCGCGGTGGCCACCTATGAAAGGGAAAACGGCAATAGCGTGCCAGCCACCGGCAACCGTGACCAGGCCACGGCCTATCATCTGGGCGCGATGTATACGGTCGGCCCCGTGAAAATGCAGCTCGCCGCGCGCGACTACAAGCTGGTGGCAGGCAAGGCCGCGACGGCGGACGTGAAAGGGCGGCTGTACTGGACCGGCCTCAGTTACCAGGCCAGCCCGGCGCTGACGCTGACCGGCGCCATCTATTACCAGGATGTGAGGAACGTGGCCGCCAATACCGACGCCGACCCGATCATGTATGTGGCGCGCCTGCGCTACGCCCTGTCCAAGCGCACCGATTTGTATCTGGCGGGCGCCTACGCCAAGGCCAAGCATCAGCAATTGGTCAGCCTGTCGCGCGACGACGCCGGCGCCGCCGATAGCCAGCATGGCGTGATGGCCGGCATCCAGCACCGCTTTTAAATATTGAACCGGCCGACAGGGAATGGCAATGGGACGCAGATTCAAGCACGCGGTAATGGCAGGGCTGCTCTGGGCGCCGCTGATGGCGGCTAGTGCGGCGCCGATGGAATGCGTGGTGCCGTCCAAGCCAGGCGGGGCGATGGACTTGACGTGCAAGCTGGCGCAGCAGGGTTTTACCCTGTTGCCGCCGGACGCCCCCAAACAGGTGCACATCAGCTACCTGCCGGGCGGGATAGGCGCGGTGGCCTGGCATTCGCTGCTGGCGCAGCGGCGCAGCGCCGAACCGGACACGCTGGTGGTGTTTTCCGGCGGCTCGCTGCTCAATCTGGCCGAGGGAAAATTCGGCAAGGCCAGCGCCGCCGACGTGCGCTGGGTGGCCGCGCTGGGGGCCGATTACGGCATGATCGCGGTGCGCCAGGATTCGCCGTTCCACAGCCTGGCCGACCTGGTGGCGGCCTTGAAGCGCCATCCCGAGGATGTGTTGATCGGGGTGTCGGGCACCATCGGCAGCCAGGATTGGGTCAAGATGGCGCTGCTGGCCCGGCAAGCCGGCATCAATCCGAAGGTGTTGCGCTTCGTCGCGCTGGAAGGCGGCGGCGAAGCCTTCACGGCGCTGCAAGCCGGTTATGTGCAAGTGGTGCCGGGCGACGCCTCGGAGGCCAGCCTGAATGCCGGCCGCGGCAATACGCGTGTGCTGGCGGTGCTGTCCGAGCGCCGCCTGGCCGGCGCCCTGGCGAACGTGCCGACGGCGCGCGAACAGGGCCTCGACGTGGTCTGGCCCATCATCCGTGGCCTGTGGATGGGGCCGCAGGTGCCGGACGCCGATTATGAACGCTGGGTAAAACTGTTCGAGCGCATGCTGGCGACGCCGCAATTCGCGCACATGCGCGCCGCCGCCGGCCTGTACCCCTTCGCTTTGACCGGCGCGCCATTGACGCGCTATGTCAAGCAAGCGGTGGACGATTACGGTAAACGCGCCGCCGAACTTGGCCTGATGCGCTGAAGCGGGCGCATCGCCAAATAACGAATATAACGGAGATAAAAACATGCATAAACAGATTATCCTGGCCGCCGCATTGGCTGTCAGCGCCAAGCTGGCCCTGGCGCAAGTGCCGCCCGGTTACCCTGCCGACTATCAAAAGATGGTCGAGGCGGCGAAAAAGGAGGGCAAGCTGGTGATTTACGGCGCCACCGACAGCAAGGCGACGGCGCCGCTGATCAAGGATTTCAATGCCCTCTATCCCGGCATTTCGGTCGAATACAATGACATGAATTCGACCGAGGTATACAACCGCTTCATTTCCGAAGTGGCGGCCGGCGGCAATACGGCCGACGTGATGTGGTCGTCGGCCATGGACCTGCAGATGCGGCTGGCGTCCGACGGTTACGCGCTCAAGTACAAGTCGGTGGAAGCGTCCAAGATCCCCGGCTGGGCGATGTGGGACGACATGGCTTACGGCACCACCTTCGAGCCGGCCGCGATCGTCTACAACAAGCGCCTGGTGGACCCCAAGGAAGTGCCGCAAACCCACGCCGACTTCGCCAAACTGATCGCGCTGCCGAAATTCAAGGACAAGGTCACCACTTACGATATCGAAAAATCGGGGGTCGGCTTCATGTTCATGGCCCAGGACGCGAAAGAAAATCCGCAATTCCTGGCCCTGGAAAACGCCTTCGGCGCGGCCAGGGTGCGGGTGCAATCGTCGACCGGCACCATGATGGAGCGCATTTCCTCGGGCGAAAACCTGATCGGCTATAACGTGCTTGGTTCTTACGCGCTGGTGCGGGCCAAGGCCGACCCCTCGATCGGGGTGGTGCTGCCCAAGGATTACACCTTGATACTGTCGCGCGTCCAGTTCATCAACAAGGCGGCGAAAAACCCCAATGCCGCCAAGCTGTGGCTGGACTATATCCTGTCACATCGGGGCCAGAGCGTGATCGCCAACGGCTCCAGGCTGTTCGCGATCCGCGCCGACGTCAGCGGCGAGACCACTTCGGCGCAATTGATCAAGGAGATCGGCGCGGCCAATGTCAAGCCGGTGCCGGTCCATCCCATCATCCTGCAATTCCTGGGGCCGGCCAAGCGCATGGCCTTCCTGAAGCAGTGGAAAGAAACCGGCGGCAAAAAATAAGCCGGCGCGGCGGGAGCGCTACCTGTCCCGCCGTTTTCAAGCACATGCAGACGCGCCAGGGCCTTGCCCCCGGAAGGCGCCCCCACATTCATCGGATTGATCCATGCACATTGCACCCCTCCCGCGCCAGCACCGCGCGCGCCTGAACTGGCCGCGCGGCGTGGTGGTGACGCTCGCCTGCGTCGCCATCTTCTTGCCGCTATTTTTGATTTTTTACCAAAGCTTCCTGTCGGCGCCATTTTTCATGCCGGTCAAGGAGCTGGGCTTGGACGCCTACCGCTTCATCTTCGACGACCCCGATTTCAGCCTGGCTTTCCGCAACGGCATGATCCTGGCCGGCGGCTTGACGGCGATCGCCGTGCCGCTGGGCGGCATGCTGGCCTTCCTGATGGTGCGCACTGACTTGCCGGGCCGGGCCTGGATCGCGCCGCTGCTGCTGGTGCCGATCTTCGTGTCGCCGATGGTGATGGGCTTCGGCTATGTGGTGTCGATGGGGCCGGTCGGCTTTTACTCGATCTGGGCCAAGCAATTGCTCGGCTTCATACCGTGGAATATCTACTCCTTCACCAGCATCGTCGTCATCGCCGGCCTGACCCATGTGCCGCATGTGTATCTGTATGCCTCGTCGGCGCTGAAAAGCCTCGGCTCGGACGTGGAAGAGGCGGCCCGCGTGGCCGGCGCCTCGCCATTCCAGGTGATGCTGCACGTGTCGCTGCCGATGATCATGCCGGCCCTGGCTTATGCCGGTGTGCTGGTGTTCTTCCTCGGCTTCGAAGTGTTTGGCCTGGTGCTGGTGCTGGGCGACCCGGAAGGCCACCTGGTGCTGGCCACCTATCTGTACAAATTGACCAATAAGCTCGGCACGCCGTCCTACCACTTGATGGCGGCCGTCGCCGTGTGCCTGGTGATGGTGACCATGCCGCTGGTGATGCTGCAGCGCTGGTTGCTGAAGTCGGCCAATAAATATGTGTCGATCAAGGGCAAGGGCGCGCGCAGCAAGGCCATGCCGCTGGGGCGCTGGAAATGGCTGGCGTTCGCGCTGCTGGCCGGCTGGCTACTGTTTACCATCATCGTGCCGCTGTCGGGCATCGTGCTGCGCTCCTTCGTCGAATACTGGGGCGAGGGCGTCAAGCTGGCCGACGTGCTGACGCTGCAGCATTTCCGCGACATCCTGGAGCAACCCTCGCTGATGCGCGGCATCTTCAACACCGTCTTGATCGGCGTGGTCGGCGGCGCGCTGGCCGTGGTCTGCTATTGCGCCATCGCGCTGGCCATGCACCGCAAGCCGGACGGCATCACCCGCCTGCTCGATTACAGCGTGCTGGTGCCGCGCGCGATTCCCGGCTTGCTGGCCGGCCTGTCCTTCCTGTGGGTCTTCCTGTTCCTGCCTTCCTGGCTGGATGAATTGCTCAAGAGCATGGATAACGGCGTCGCGCTGTGGCTCAGCGGCCATGTGATTCCGCTGCTGCGCGAAGTGCGCTCGACCATCTTCGCGCTCTGGCTGGCATATTCGGTGGTGTGGCTGGCCTACGGCATGCGGCTGATCTCGACGGCGCTGCTGCAAGTGGGGCCCGAGCTGGAAGAGGCGGCGCGCGCGGTCGGCGCCAGCCGCGGCCAAGTCACGCGCGACGTCACCCTGCCACTGATCAAGTTCGGCTTGCTGGGCGCCTGGCTGATGGTATTCCTGATTTTCGAGCGCGAATATTCGACCGGCGTGTATCTGCTCTCGCCGGGCACGGAAGTGATAGGCGCAATGCTGGTGTCGCTGTGGGCGGGCGGTTCGACCGACCTGGTGGCGGCGCTCTCGTTCATCAATATCGCGCTGGTGGCGATTGGCCTGGGCATCGCGCTGCGCTTCGGCGTCAAGCTGCACAATTAATTTAATAATTAATTCAATAATATAAAGAAGACGCCATCATGAATGAATTATCAGTCAATGAACTCCACCTCGACTATGGCAGCGGCGCTTCCGCCAACGCCATCTTGAAAGGGGTGTCGATGCATTTGAAAAAAGGCGAAGTGGTGGCCTTGCTGGGGCCATCGGGCAGCGGCAAGACCACTTTGCTGCGCGCCGTGGCCGGCCTGGAAAGCCCGAAGGCGGGCAGCATCCACATCGGCGAGCGCAGCGTGTTCGACGGCGCGCGCCGCTTCGAGATGCCGGCCGAGCAGCGCAACCTGGGCCTGGTGTTCCAATCCTACGCCCTATGGCCGCACAAGAGCGTGTTCGACAATGTCGCCTATGGCTTGAAACTGCGCAAGATGGCGGGCGGCGAAATCGCCACCCGCGTCAATGAAGTGCTGACGCAACTGGGCCTGGGTCAGCTGGGTCAGCGTTTTCCCCACCAATTGTCGGGCGGCCAGCAGCAAAGGGTGGCGATCGCGCGCGCGCTGGTGTACAACCCGCCCGTGATCTTGCTCGACGAGCCGCTCTCCAACCTGGACGCCAAGTTGCGCGAAGAGGCGCGCGCCTTCTTGCGCGAATTGATCGTGCGGCTAGGCTTGTCGGCCTTGATGGTGACCCACGACCAGGCCGAGGCGATGGCCATTTCAGACCGCATCTTGTTGCTCAATAACGGCAAGATCGAGCAGCAGGGCGCGCCGCAAAGCATGTATGAAACGCCCGACACCCTGTTTACGGCCGAATTCATGGGCAGTAATAACCGCTTGCCGGGGCAAGTGATCGGGCGCGAGGGCGCGCAAGTGCGCCTGCAAGTCGATGGCGCGCACCTGCGCGGCACGGCGCGCGGCCTCAATACGGGGACCGACGTGACGACCGTGATACGGGTCGAGGAAGTGCGCATCAGCGCGACCCCGGTCGAGAACGCGATCGAGTTGCCGCTCCTGACTTGCATGTACCTGGGCGACCGCTGGGAGTGCCTGTTCCAGCGCAGCGGCGCGCACGAGATCAGCTTGCGCGCCTACTCGAAATACAGGCTGGAGGCGGGCCAGTACTGGTTGCACATGCCGGCCGATAAATTGTGGGTGTTCTAGGAGAGGCAAGACGTAAAAAAACCGGCACGCAGCCGGTTTTTTTTCAGGGTAAAACCTGGGGCAATAATTAGAACTTGTAACGCACGCCAGCGGAGAACATGTTGGCTTTCAGGCTGATGCCGCTGTCGTCTGCCAGTTTGCCGAAGTTTTCATATTCAGCAACGAAGGAAACATTTTTCGACATGTTGAATGCAGCGCCGATACCGAACATGGCGGTGGTTTTCTTTTCGGTATCGCTCAAGCTGAAGCCTGGAACGGTTGCGTTCAGTTTGGCTTTGTTGGCGCTGATACCAACTTTTCCGAACAGCGAGAATTGTTCGTTGATTGGGTAGGTGCCGGTTGCTGCGACGTAAAACGCGCTAGCATCGGACGAAACCGTCATGCCATTGCCGCTGATGCTGGCTTTGCCCAGACCGACGTAAGCGGCTTCAGCGCCGAAGTTAGGCGTGAAATCGTAACCGGCCAGTACTTTATAAGCGGTTTTGCTTTCTTTTTGCGACGGGAATTGATCGCCCGACAGTTTTTGCTCGGCGCTACCGACGTTGCCGCCGACGTAGTAGCCTTCAGCTTGCGCTGCCATAGGGAAAACCAGAGCTGCGCCGATCAGTGCTGCGAAAAATTGTTTTTTCATTTTACATTCCTAGGTGGTTGTTGATATGGTGGCTTACTGCACCGCCAAGCTAAAACTTGTACCGGAATAATATATTCTGAAACGTACATCTTTCAATAGTTCATTAGGATAATGGCCTAATCACGTCGATTTATGTCGTATTTTCGCAACGCCGAACGTTAAATAATTGATATTCTGTACATTTAAATCGATTTTTCGCGCTGAAAGGCAGTTGTGCGCACTGGTCCGTTCGATACAAGGCTTGCATGCCGGCGCTTGAGTATCAGTGCCTGTATTAGAATTTGTAACGCAAGCCTAATGACAGTGTGCTTGCCTTCAATTTCCCCTCATCTATCTTCAGCATGGTGCCAAAGTATTCATATTCGGCTAGCAGCGCGATATTCTTGTTGACGTTGAATGCGGCGCCGACGCCAAACATCGCGGCGGTGTTACTTTGATTGAATGTATCGCTGTTGCTGTCAAAAGTTGCGCTGCTTTCATAGCGGTTGAACGTTATGCCAGTCTTGGCGAACAGCGAGAATTGTTGGTTCAATGGCAGCGTACCGGTGGCGGCGACATATAGCGCCCGTGTTTTAAGTTTGCTGGTGCCAAAATCACTTTTGGAGTCAATGTCACCCAAATGAACATAGCCCGCTTCGACGCCAAAATGTTGATCAAATGTATAGCCGGCATTCAATTGAAAACCATTTTTTTTGAAATTCCCGGAGTCGCTATCCGAATCGATTTTAAGTTCGGAACGGCCGAAATCGGCGCCGATATACATTCCTTCCGCTTGGGCGATAAGAGGGAGGGTCAGGACGGCGCCGATCATGGCGGTAAAGAATTGTTGTTTCATAATCAAATTTCCTCTTGTAAATGGCGCTCAAATTGTATCTTCGACACTACAAATTTCCCTAATGAAATCCTTGTCGGGCGCTGTTGTTTTTCCTGGCCCGCACTGAGCACGCATTGATATGGATGCTCCCGTTGTTTTTAGGCAACTCCATGCGCCGTCAGGCCCGGTCTAGAAAATATTTTGAGGGATGCTCGACATCGTGGATAATGACCGCCTTTACATTTCGATACCTTCTTTCGCGCGTCAAGCGGGGGGATGGCGCGATCCGGAAAACCACGCTTTCTCAAAGGCGTAGTGATCTAGCGCAATAGGTGCTGTAAAATAAGTTCACGCGATGCGTGCCCTTCAGCTCGCCTGCTAAAGGCTGGGAAGGCCGCCGGCTTTCGCCGCTGGGCTTGCGACACCCGGCGCCGGGAGGGGAAATGATAGTTGCTATGCGGATATTTTATTTGTGCACTTGATCTCATCCGTTTATAATTTAGACAAAGCGCTTGCTGATATTTTTGCCGCATTGTGAGGCGAGTTCGGTGGTTTTGTGGTGATCTCGATCATGGGCGGTTATGCGTACAGATGGTGTAAGTTTTTCGATTGCCCGCCATGCGGCCTGGGCGCCCGGTGTGACAACGGCGCAAGCCTGGACCGCATGGGCGCAGGCGCCGTTTGCCATAGCTGCGGACGGCGGTGAGCCGGGCGTGCGTGCGATGCCGCCCATGTTGCGGCGGCGCGCCAGTTTTCTGGGCAAAATGGCGCTGGAAGTGGCATACCAATGCCTGGAACAGCGCACCGATGTGCCCACCGTGTTTTGCTCCCGCCATGGCGACGTGGCGCGCGCGCTTGAATTGCTGAGCGACCTGGCGCGCGACGTGGCCCTGTCGCCGACCGCGTTCAGCATGGCCGTGCATAACGCCAGCGCCGGCCTGTTTTCGATTGCGCGCGCGGACCGCGCCAACCATGTGGCGCTGGCGGCCGGCGCCAGCACGATTGAACATGCCGTCATCGAAGCGTGCGGCTTGCTGGCCGACGGCGCCCCCGAAGTCTTGCTGGTGGTATCGGATTGCCCTTTGCCGCCGGCCTTGGCCGCGTTCCAGGATTGTCTTGAGCAGGCGCACGCTTGGGCCTGGCTGATGGTGCCGGCCGGAGCCGACCCGATCGGCTTGAGCTGGCACGCCGACGCAGGCCAGGTCGAGCAGACGCAAGCGCCGGCCGGCTTGCAAATCCTGGGTTTCCAGTTGGGACGGGAAACCCGCTGGGAGCGGGTAGCGGACCGGCGCCGTTGGTGCTGGACGCGCGGTGCGTGAGCGGCGCATGCGCTACTGGCGGGTATGCGCTACCGGCCTGAGCTTCGCGGCCTTCGGGGTCGGCGGCTTGCTATTGCGGGTCCTGGTGTTTCCCTTGTTGAATCTGGCGGTATGGCACCACCAGCGCCGCATCGCCCTGGCGCGCAGCGTGATACGCCTGAGTTTTCGGGCCTATATCGGCATGATGCGGGGACTCGGCGTATTGCGCTATGAAGTGCATGGCCTGGACAAGCTTGAACGGGGCGGTTTGCTGATCCTGGCTAACCATCCCACCTTGATCGACACGATTTTCCTGATGGCTTTCGTGAAGCGGGCCGATTGCATTGTCAAGGCCGAGTTGTGGAACAACCCGTTTACGCGCGGACCGGTGCGGGCCGCCGGCTATATCAATAATCAGGGCGGGGCCGACCTGGTGGCCGATTGCCTGGCTTCTTTGCAGCGCGGCAATAATTTGATCATCTTCCCGGAAGGCACGCGCACGCCGGCCGACGGGTTGGTCAGCCTGAAGCGGGGCGCCGCCAATATCGCGGTGCGCGGCGCGCGCGATATTACGCCGGTGCTGATCAGTTGCACGCCCTCGACCCTGGGCAAGGGCGACAAATGGTGGCAAGTGCCGCAGCGCAAGGCGCATTTCCGGATCGAAGTGCGGGACGATCTGGCGATAGTCGATTTTACCAAGGGCGGGGCCAGCGAGGTGATGGCGGCGCGCGCCGTTACCGCTTATTTGCAACTTTATTTTACTGGGAAACAAGATCATCATGCTTGAACAAGAAGTCAAAGAACTCATCATCGACGTGCTGCAACTGGAAGACATCGGCGCGGCCGATATCGACACCGACGCCCCGCTGTTTGTCGAAGGGCTGGGCCTCGATTCCATCGACGCGCTGGAACTGGGCGTGGCCCTGCAAAAGAAATACGGGATTTCCTTGTCCGCCGATTCGGAAGACACGCGGCGCCATTTCGGCTCCGTGCGCGCGCTGGCCGCTTTGATTGCCAGCAATAGAAAGATGTAAGGGAGCACATCATGTTAGTACTCAGTGAAATGAGCCGCGAGGCCTTGTACGCGTGGCTGGTCGATTTGCTGGCCGATATGTTCGAGCTGGACCGGGCCAGCCTGACGCCGCAATCGAATCTGTATTCAGACCTCGACATCGACAGCATCGACGCCGTCGATCTGGCCGTCAAATTGAAACAATTGACCGGCAAGCGCTTGCAGCCGGAAGTGTTCAAGACCATCCGTACCATAGACGACGTGGTCGATGCCCTGGCCGGCATGGCAACGGAGCAGGCGGCTTAAAGCGATGCTCTTGAATGTCTTGACGGGCTTGCTGACCTTGCTGTACCCGCTGGCGATCTGGTTCGGTCACGGCCGGGTCGAGCCGCGCTGGCTGGCCATCTTGCTGCTGCTGGCGGCGGCCAGTCGCTTGCCGGCGCTGAAATTGAGCGTGCTGGCGCGCTGGTCGGCGGCCGGCGCCCTGGCGCTGGTGGCGTGCGCCGTGTGGAGCAATCTGCTGCTGCCTTTGAAACTGTATCCGGTGCTGGTCAATTGCGCGTTGCTGGCCGCCTTCGGCTATAGCCTGTGGGCGCCGCCCTCGGTGGTGGAACGCCTGGCGCGCCTGCGCGAACCCGATTTTCCGCCGGCGGCAGTGGCTTACACGCGGCGCGTGACGCAAGTCTGGTGCCTGTTCTTCATTTTCAATGGCGCCGTCGCGCTGGGCACGGCGCTGTGGGCGTCCGATGCGCTCTGGTCGCTCTACACCGGCGTGATCGCCTATGTCTTGATGGGAATATTATTTGGCGCCGAATGGCTGGTGCGCCGCCGTTTCAAGCGCTTGCACCATGCTTGATTCGCTCGCCACGCTGGCGCACGCGCTGGCCGGCCGCGCGCCCGATGGCGTGCTTGGCTGGCGCGCCGGCTTGGCGGTCGATAACGCCGCCTTCGTCGCGCGCATGCGGGCCTGGCGCGCCCTGTTGCGGCGCCAAAGCGGCACGCAATTCGCCCTCTACCTCGACGATGGCATCGAATTCGGTGCCGCCCTGCTGGGCGCCTGGCAAGCCGGGAAAACCATCTGGCTGGCGGCCGACACCCTGGCCGCCAGTTGCGGCGCGCTGCGCGGTTCGGTGGACGGCTTCCTGGGCGACTTCCCCGCCTCTTGCGCGCCGCTGCTGCCCGGCGATGAAGATGACGACGCCGACGCCGACGCTGCGTTGACGCTGGCGCCCGATTTCGCCGCGCTGGTGGTGCATACCTCGGGCAGCACCGGCGCGGCCCAGGCGATTCCGAAACGCCTGGCGCAAATCGATAGCGAAGTGGCGACGCTGGAAAGCCTGTTCGGCGCGCGCGCCGCCGGCGCCGTGGTGCTGGCGACCGTCTCGCACCAGCATATCTATGGCTTGCTGTTCAAGCTACTGTGGCCCTTGAGCGCGGCGCGCGAAATTGTTGCGCGCAGCGTGGAGTTTCCCGAACAATTGGCGCAATTGCTGGCCCAACGCCCTTGCGTGCTGGTGGCCAGCCCGGCCCACTTGAAGCGCTTGCCGGCCCACCTGGACTGGGCTGGGGCGCGGCGCCATGTGCGCGCCATATTTTCATCGGGCGGGCCGCTGGCGCCGGAAACGGCGCAAGCTTGCGCCGCCTTGCTGGGCCAGGCGCCGGTCGAAGTGTATGGCAGTTCCGAAACGGGCGGGGTGGCCTGGCGCCAGCCGGCTCCCGGCGGCGACCCGTCCTGGCTAGCCTTCCCGAGCGTGGCATGGCGCCTGCAAGACGAGCAACTGGAAGTGCGCTCGCCGCATTTGCCGGACGACGCTTGGCTGCGCTTGGCCGACCGCGCCTGCCGCAGCGGCGCCGCGCGCTTCCTGCTGCTGGGGCGCAGCGACCGCATCGTCAAGATCGAGGAAAAACGCATTTCGCTGGATGCCATCGAGGCCGCCTTGCGCGCCTCGGGCCTGGTCGAACAGGCCCGCATGCTGCTGTGCGAGGCGGCGCCCGGGCGGCGCCAGCAATTGGCGGCCTTCGTGGTGCTCGACGGCGCCGGCCGCGCCGCACTGGCCGGGGAGGGCAAGCTGGCGCTGAACCGGCGCCTGCGCGCGGCCTTGCGCGGCGTGGTGGAAGCCGTCGCCTTGCCGCGCCGCTGGCGCTACCTGGAACAGATGCCGATCAATGCCCAGGGCAAGACCACGCTGGCCCAGTTGCTGGCCCTGCTGGACGACCCGGAAGCGGCCAAGGCGGCTGCCTTGGCGCCTGCGCCGCGCTATCCGCATTTTCTCCTGATCGAGCGCGATGCGGTCCAGGTGCTGCTGGAATTGACGGTGCCGGAAAACCTGTTTTACCTGGATGGCCATTTTCCGTCGGCGCCCATCCTGGCCGGCGTGGTGCAACTGGACTGGGCGATTTTCTACGGCCGCCAGTATTTCAGCTTGCCGGCCCGGTTTCGCGCCGTGCACGCCTTGAAATTCCAGCACGTGATACGCCCCGGCGCCCCAGTCCGGTTGGAATTGCTGCACGACGCGCACAAGGGCAGCCTGCAATTTCGTTATCTGTCGGACGCCGGGCAGCACGCCAGCGGCCGCATCCTGTTTCATGCCGATTAACCATTACTTGCAAAGAGCGCATGTTAGATAAAAAATTTTCGCCGGAGCGCCAGAGCGCCTTCGCGGCCCGCTTCGAAGCCCAAAAAATCGCCTTCGGTCCCGTGGTCTTCCAGTGCGTGCGCTATGCCTGGAAGCGCGGCATGCTGCAAGCGCTGGCCGATGCGGGCGCGGGCGGGGTCGGCGTGGCCGAGCTGGCGGCCGGTGGCCGCTGGACCGAATATGTCCTGAAGGTGGTGCTGGAATCGTGCCTGTCGGCCGGCGTCGTGTATCTGCGCGAAGGCCGCTATGTGCTCGACAAGGTCGGCTATTGCGTGCTGACCGATACCATCACCCAGATCAACCTCGATTTCAACCACGACGTGTGCTACCGCGGCTTGTTCGACCTGGACCAGTCGCTGGACCTGGAACAACCGCTCGGCTTGAAGACGCTGGGCCACTGGTCCACCCTGTACGAGGGCATGTCGGCCTTGCCGGAACCGGCCAAGAGCAGCTGGTTCGCCTTCGATCACCATTATTCCGATACCTCTTTCCCGACCATCTTGCCGGACGTGTTTGCCACGGCGCCGCGCCGCGTGATGGATATCGGCGCCAACACGGGCAAGTTCAGTTGCGCCGCGCTGGCTTACCATCCGGGCGTGCAATTGCACCTGGTCGACCTGCAACCGCAACTGGCGGTGGCCGAAGCGGCGCTGCAGGCAGCCGGCGTGCGCGAGCGGGCCCATTTACACGCGCGCGACTTGCTCGATCCGGACGCGGCGCTGGAAGGCGGCATGGATCTGATCTGGATGAGCCAATTTCTCAGTTGCTTCAGCGAGCCGGCCATCGCCAGCATCCTGGGCCGCGCCGCCGCCGCGTTGGCGCCGGGCGGGCAATTGCTGATCATGGATACCTTCTGGGACCGCCAGCAATATGATATCGCGGCCTACTGCCTGATCAACACCTCGCCGTATTTTACCGCCATGGCCAGCGGCAACAGCAAGATTTACCGCGCCAGCGATTACATCGCCCTGGCCGAAGGGGCCGGCTTGCAATTGCTGACCACGCGCGACGGCATCGGTTACTGCCATTCCCTGCTGCGTTTCGGGCGCGCCGAGGCGGGCGGTGTTTAAACCCTGCATCGTGGTCCCCGTGTACGACCACGAACACGCGGTGGGGACGGTGGTGGCCGCGCTGCTGCGCCACGGCTTGCCCTGCATCCTGGTCGACGACGGCAGCGCGGCGCCATGCGCGCAAGCGCTCGACGCGCTGGCGCTGGCCGCGCCGCAGCAGATTACGCTGCTGCGCCACGCCGTCAACCGGGGCAAGGGCGCGGCCGTGCTGAGCGGGATCGCGCAAGCGGCCGCGCTCGGCTACAGCCACGCCCTGCAAATCGACGCCGACGGCCAGCATGACAGCGCCGACCTGCCGCGCTTTCTGGCCAGCGCGCAAGCGCATCCGGCGGCGGTGATCGCCGGCCGGCCAATCTACGATGCATCGGTGCCGGCGGCCCGCCTGTACGGCCGCTACGCCACCCATATCTGGGTCTGGATCAACACGCTGTCGCTGCAAATCAAGGATTCCATGTGCGGTTTCCGGGTCTATCCGGTGGCGCCCGTGATCGCACTGGCGCGGCGCGGCGCGCTTGGCAGCCGCATGAATTTCGACACCGATATCCTGGTGCGCCTGTATTGGGACGGGCTGGAAGTGGTCAATTTACCGACCCGGGTCGGCTATCCGGCCGACGGAGTTTCGCACTTCCGCCTGTGGCGCGACAATCTGCTGATCACGCGCATGCATACGCAACTGTTTTTCGGCATGCTGTGGCGCGTCCCGCGCCTGCTGGCGCGCAACTGGCGGCGCCGGTGAAGACGCCACCACGCCATTGGGCCGAGATCAACGAAGTGAGCTTCGTGGCCGGCATGCGCCTGCTGTTCTGGATTTGCCGCTGTTTCGGGCGCTGGCCTTTCCGCGTCGTGCTGTATCCGGTGCTGGGTTGGTATATGTTGAGCAAGCCGCGCGCGCGGCGCGCCTCGGCCGACTATCTGCGCCGGGTGGCCCCACTCACGGCCGAGCCGGTACCGGGCGTGGCGGCCCATTTCGCCGCATTCGCCGAAACCATCCTCGACAAGATGCTGCTGTGGGGCGGCTTGTTCCAGACCGGCGCGGTGCGTTTCCATGGCGAGGATGCGGTGCAACCTTGCCTCGACCAGGGGCGCGGCGCGCTGCTGGTCTGCGCCCATTTCGGCAATATGGAATTGTGCCGGGTGCTCTCGGCCGGGCGCGCCGGCTTGAAATTGACGGTACTGGTGCATACCAAGCACGCGCAGGCGTTCAACCGCATGCTGGGACGCCTGAATCCGGATAGCCAGCTCAATTTGCTGCAAGTGACCGAGATTTCGCCGGCCACGGCGATCATGCTGGCCGAAAAAGTCGCGCAGGGCGAGTTCGTCGTGATCGCCGGCGACCGCATCCCGGTGGCGCCCAATCCGCGCGTTGCCGTGGTGCCCTTCCTGGGCGCGCCGGCCGCCTTCCCGGTCGGCCCGTATATCCTGGCCAGCATCTTGCAATGCCCGGTCTTCCTGCTGTTTTCCATGCGCCGTGGCCGCCAATACGAGGTGCATTTCGAATTGTTCCGCGACACGCTGCGGGTGCCGCGCCAGGGCCGCGACGCGGCGCTGACGGCGCTGGCCGCCGAATACGCAGCGCGCCTGCAGTATTTCTGCCTGCGCGCGCCCGCGCAATGGTTCAATTTTTTCGATTTTTGGCATTTACCAGAACTGGATACCCATCATGCATCCCGCTGAACCGACCTTACCCCGGCGCGCCGTCCGCTTTGACCAGGGCCGCCTGCGCATCGAAGACATCGCCGATATCGCGCGCGGCACCGCCGGCGCCACCCTGTCGGACGCGCCGGCCTTCCGTGCCGCGATCGCGCGCGGCGCCGATTTCCTCGACCGCCTGCTGCGCGAGGATGGCACCATTTACGGCGTCACCACCGGCTATGGCGATTCCTGCACCGTCACCGTGCCGCCCGAGCTGATCGCCGAATTGCCGCACCATTTGTACACTTACCACGGTTGCGGCCTGGGCGAGTATTTCAATCCGGCCCAGACCCGGGCCGTGATGGCGGTGCGCCTGGCGTCCCTGTGCAAGGGCTTTTCCGGCGTCAGCGTGGCCTTGCTGGAACAAATCGCGCGCCTGCTGGAAGCGGGCTTGCTGCCCCTGATCCCGTCGGAAGGCTCGGTCGGCGCCAGCGGCGACCTGACCCCGCTATCTTATCTGGCGGCGGTCTTGTGCGGCGAGCGCGAAGTGTGGCGCGACGGCGTCCACGTGGATGCCGCGCTGGCGCTGCGCGAAGCGGGCATCGCGCCGCTGCGGCTGCGCCCGAAGGAAGGCCTGGCCATCATGAACGGCACCGCCGTGATGACGGCGTTAGCTTGCCTGGCCTATGAACGGGCCGACTATCTGGCGCGCCTGAGTACCCGCATCACGGCGCTGGCCTCGTTCGCGCTGGACGGCAACGCCCACCATTTCGATGAAGTGCTGTTTTCGGTCAAGCCGCATGAAGGCATGCAGCAAGTGGCGGCCTGGTTGCGCGCGGACTTGCCGACCGAGCACTGGGAACGCAACGGCAAGCGCCTGCAAGACCGCTATTCGATCCGCTGCGCGCCGCACGTGATCGGGGTGCTGGCCGACGCCTTGCCATGGTTCCGCAGTTCGATCGAGAACGAACTCAATAGCGCCAACGACAATCCCATCATTGACGCCGACAACGAGCGCGTGCTGCATGGCGGCCATTTCTACGGCGGTCATATCGCTTTTGCCATGGATAGCATGAAAAACGCGGTGGCCAACCTGGCCGATCTGCTGGACCGGCAAATGGCGCTGCTGGTCGACAGCCGCTACAACCACGGCTTGCCGGCCAATCTGTCGGGCGCGACCGGGCCGCGGGCAGCCATCAACCACGGGCTGAAGGCGCTGCAAATCAGCGCCTCCGCCTGGACCGCCGAAGCGCTCAAGCTGACCATGCCGGCCTCGGTGTTTTCGCGCTCGACCGAATGCCACAACCAGGACAAGGTCAGCATGGGCACCATCGCCGCGCGCGACTGCCTGCGGGTGCTGGAATTGACGGAGCAAGTGGCGGCGGCGCTATTGATCACGGTGCGCCAGGGCGTCTGGCTGCGTTGCCGCGCCAATCCCGAGGCGCTGCCGCAGGCGGCGCTGGCCAAGATGATGGCGGCGCTGGAAAGCGATATCGCGGTGGTCGAGGAAGACCGCCGCCTGGAACCCGATTTGCGCCTGCTGCTCGAACGCATCCGCGCCCGCGCCTGGGAATTGTATGCATAAGGGACTGCACAAGGAGGCCAGCCGCTGGCACGCCGAAGTCGAGATGCAAGTGCAATTTTTCGACCTCGATCCGATGGAAATCGTCTGGCACGGACGCTACGTCAAGTACCTGGAAGTGGCGCGCTGCGCGCTGCTCGACCAAATCGGCTACAACTACGTGGAAATGAAGGCTTCCGGCTATGCCTGGCCGGTGATCGACATGCATCTGCGCTATGTGGCGCCGGCCACCTTCGGCCAGCGCCTGACGGTGCGCGCCGAACTGGTCGAATGGGAAAACCGCTTGAAGATCGAGTACCTGATCAGCGACACCGGCAGCGGCAAGCGCTTGAACAAGGCCAGCACGGTGCAGGTCGCGGTCGAGATTGCCAGCGGCGAAATGTGTTTCGTCTCGCCGCCCGTATTATTTGAAAAATTGGGAGTGCCAGCGCCATGAAGCGAATATTTTTAAGCCTTTTCCTGAGCCTGCTGGCGGCGGCGCCGTCGCGCGCTGGCGCGCCGGCCGCGCCGGTCGCCAAGCCGGTAGCCAAGATCCAGGCCATGCTTGCCAAGCCCGATATCCTGTGCGGACGTTTCGACCAGGCCAAGCAATTGACAGGCATGAAAAAGCCGCTGGCCTCGAACGGGCGTTTTTGCGTCGTGGCCGGCAAGGGCGTGTTGTGGCGCACGCTGCAACCGTTTCCCAACACCTTGCGCCTCACGCGCGATGAAATCGTCAATTTCCAGGGCGAGCGCGTGGCCATGCGCCTGGACGCGAAGACCGAGCCGGTGGTACGCATGATCAACAGCGTGCTGTTCTCGCTGCTGGCCGGCGACCTGGCCCAACTTGACACCCTGTTCGAGGTCGATGGCACCGTCAGCGGGTCCAGCTGGCAAGTGGCGCTCAAGGCGCGCCAGCCGGCGCTGGCCAAAGCCATCGGCGCGATCCGCCTCGATGGCGCCGCCTATGTCAAGAATATCCAGATCAGTGAAGCGGGTGGCGACCATACCAATATTGTCTTTTCAGGCATCCAGACCGGCGCCGCCGCCATCACCGCTGAAGAGGCGGCCCTATTTTGAGCCGCAGCAAAGGCCTGGTCCTGCTGTGGGCGCTGGTGGTATGCCTGCTGCTGGGGCATAACGCCTATCTGTGGCTGGGCCAGCGCATCGTGCCCGACACCGATATCCTGGCCCTGTTGCCGGTGCAAGAGCGCGACCCCGTCTTGCAGCAATCGTTCACCCATATGGTCGACGCCGCCCAGCAGCGGGTGGTGGTCTTGATCGGCGCCGCCGACTGGGACGACGCCAAGCGCGCCGCCGACGCCTACAGCGCCGTGCTGGCGCCGCGCGCCGACCTGTTGCAGGCGACCCCGATCGACGCGCAAACCCAGAGCGATTGGCTGGCCCTGTTCCAGCGCCACAGCTTGCTGTTACTGAGCGCGCAGCAAGAAGCCCAGTTGCGCGCGCAGACTAGCCAATTCTGGCTCGACGCCGCGCTGGCCAAGTTATACAGCCCGTTCGGCGGCCCCAAGCTGGGCGCCTGGCAAGACGATCCCTTCGGCCTGTTTGGCGGCTGGGTCGAGGAAAGGGCGCAGGAAACCCCGGTGCGTCCGCGCGACGGCCATTTGTTCGTGGCCGACGGCAAGCGTCAATATGTCTTGCTGCCCTTGAGCTTGAAAGTGCCGGCCTTTTCCATTGCCGCCCAGCAAAGCGTGTTGCCGCTGCTGGAGCAGGCCGGCGCCGCCGCGCGCCGCGCCGCGCCGCAAGCCGACGTGATCAGCGCCGGCGTGATCTTGCACGCGGCCGCCGCCAGCGCCCAGGCCAGCGGCGAAGTGTCGACCATTGGCATCGGCTCGCTGATCGGCATCATCTTGCTGATGTGGTTCACCTTTCATTCCTTCAAGCCGATCGCCCTGATACTGCTCTCGATCACGATTGGCTGCCTGGGCGCCTTGTCGGTGTGCTGGTTGCTGTTTGGCCGGATTCACCTGTTGACCCTGGTGTTTGGCGCCAGCCTGATCGGCGTGGCCCAGGATTACGGGATTTATTTCCTGTGCAACCGGCTCGGCGCCGACCCCGCGCTCGATTCGCGCGCCTTGCTCAAGCGCCTGCTGCCGGGCCTGAGCCTGACCTTGCTGGCGGCCGTGATCGGCTACATGGGCTTGGCGCTGACGCCGTTTCCCGGCTTGCGCCACATGGCCGTGTTTTCCGCGCTGGGCCTGGTGTTTGCCTGGCTCACCGTGGTGTGCTGGTTCCCGCCGATGGTGAGCGGCGCCAGCCTGCGTAGCGGGGCGCTGGCGCGCCGCTACGGCGCCGCGCGTCAGCGCTGGCCCTTGCTGCGCATGAACAAGGCCAGCGCGGCGGCGGCGCTGCTGTTTGCCGCGCTGGCCGTCACCGGGATTGCCCGCCTGGGCGTGAACGATGATATCCGTTCGCTGCAAAATCCGCCCAAGCATTTGATCAGCGACCAGCTCAAATTAAGCAAATTGCTCGACGCGCCCACCCCGGTCCAGTTTTTCCTGGTGCGGGGGGCGACGGCCGACGCCGTGCTGGAACGCGAGGAAGCGCTCAAGCGGCGTCTCGATCCCTTGATTGCCGCGCACCGCATCAGCGGCTACCAGGCCATGTCGAACTGGGTGCCGTCGGCGCGCAGCCAGGGCGCGCGCCGCGCGCTGCAAGAGGCCAAGCTGCTGGGCAAGGGCGGCGCGCTGGAAGCGCTGGCGGCGCAACTGGGCGAAGGCCCCGACTGGGTGGCGGCGATGCGCGCCAGACTGCAGGCGGCCGGCGCGCCCTTGAGCATAGACGATTTCCTGGCCACCCCGGCCAGCGAGCCGTGGCGCCATTTGTGGCTGGGTCGGGTCGATGGGGTCTACGCCGGCATCGTCGCGCTGCGCGGGCTCGATTACGCCAGCCTGCCCTTGCTGCAAGGCGCGGGCACCGGTCTGGAGGGCGTGCAATGGGTCGACAAGGTGGCCGAGATTTCTTCCGTGATGGGGCGCTACCGCCAATATATGGGCTGGGTGGTGCTGGGCGCCTATCTGGTGGTGTTCGCGCTGCTGTTGCCGCGCTACCGGGGCAAGACCTGGCGCGTGCTGGCGCCGACCGCGCTGGCCAGCGTCGCCACGCTTGCGCTGCTCGGTTTCGCGGCGCAGAATCTACAGTTATTCCATGTGCTGGCGCTGATGCTGTTGCTCGGCGTTGGCGTCGATTACGGCATCTTCATGCAGGAGCATCCCCAGCGCGGCAACCAGACCCCGTGGCTGGCCGTGGGACTGTCCGCCGCCAATACCATCCTGTCGTTTGGATTACTGGGCTTGAGCAAGACCCCGGCCCTGCAAGCGTTCGGCTTGACCATGTTGATCGGCACCGCCCTGGTGTGGTTGATCGTGCCCTGTTTTTCCACCGCTTCCGAAAGTAGCAAGCATGCCAGATAATATAGAAACCGTCGACATCCTGATCATCGGCGCCGGTCCGGCCGGAGCGGTGGCGGCCGCCCTGTTGCGTCAGCAGGGCCGCCAGGTGCTGCTACTCGAACGCGAAGAATTCCCGCGTTTTTCCATCGGCGAAAGCCTGCTGCCGCAAAGCATGGAATACCTGGAACAGGCGGGTATGTTGCAAGCCGTGGTCGAGGCCGGCTTTCAATTCAAGAATGGTGCCGCCTTCATGCGCAACGGCCGCTACACCGATTTCGATTTCCGCGACAAGCATTCGCCCGGCTGGGGCACCACTTACCAGGTACAGCGCGCCGATTTTGACCATTTGCTGGCCAGGGAAGCGCAGCGTTTCGGCGCCGAAGTGCGCTTCCGCCACGAAGTGACGGCGGTCGACCTGGGCCAGGACGGCGACGGCCATGGGCCGCGCGTGACGGTGCGCGACCCGGCCGGCGCGATGTACCAGGTCGAGGCCCGCTTCATGCTCGACGCCAGCGGCTTCGGGCGCGTCTTGCCGCGCCTGCTCAAGCTGGAAACGCCCTCCAATTTCCCGGTGCGGGGCGCGCTCTTCACGCATGTCGCCGACGGCATCACGGAGCGTACTTTCGACCGCAACAAGATCCGCGTCACCGTGCATCCCGAGCATTGCGACGTCTGGTTCTGGACCATCCCGCTTGCCGGCGGGCGTTGCTCGCTCGGCGTGGTGGCCGAAACCAGTTTCCTGGAACGCTACCAGGGCACGCCCACCGAGCGCCTGCGCGCCATCGTGGCCGAAGATCCTTCGCTGCAGGCGCTGCTGGCGAATGCCGCCTGGGATACCCCGGCGCGCCAGATCGTCGGCTATTCGGCGAATGTGGAATCGCTGTGGGGCCGTGGTTACGCGCTGCTGGGCAACGCCGGCGAATTTCTCGACCCGGTGTTTTCCTCGGGCGTGACGATCGCCTTCAAGTCGGCCAGCCTGGCCGCCGCCGCGCTGGCGCGCCAATTTGCCGGCCAGACGGTCGACTGGCAAGCCGAGTACGGCGCGCCGCTGCGGCGCGGGGTCGACACCTTCCGCGCCTTTGTCGAGTCATGGTATCAGGGCCGCTTCCAGCAAATCATTTTCCATGAACCGCAGCAGCCGGAAATCCGGCGCATGATTTCCTCCATCCTGGCCGGTTACGCCTGGGACCAGGGCAATCCCTACGTCAAGGAAACCGCGCGCCGCCTGGCCGCACTGGAAACCCTATGCACACCCGTTTGAAAACGCCGGCCGCCATCCTGGCCGCGCTGGCGCTGGCCGCCTGCGCCAGCGTACCTCCGGCGCCCGCGCCGGCGCGGCTGAACTTGAAACTGGCGCCGGCTGCGCTGGGCGCAGCTTTCAGCGTGCAGCAGCATTTGCGGGTCGAGCGTGGCGAGCGCATCGATGAACTCGATGCCGCGCTGGAAGTGGACGCGGCCCACCTGGAACTGGTCGGCCTGGCGTTCGGGCAGCGCGTGCTGTCGCTGCATTACGACGGCCACGAAATGACATCCTGGCGCCATCCGATGTTGCCGGCCCAAGTGAGCGCCGCAGCCGTGCTGGAAGACATGCAATTGACGCTGTGGCCGCTCGAAGCGATCCGGCAAGCCTTGCCGGCCGGTTGGCGCATCGAGGATGGCGGCTTGCGGCGCACCCTGTACCTGGAGCAGAAGCCGGTCGCCGTGATCGAGTACAGCGCCATGCCGCGCTGGAGCGGCACCGTGGTGCTGGACAATCTGCGTTACCACTACCGCCTGACGATCCAGTCGGCGCCGGTCGAAAATTGATGGACCTGGAATGGAAGCGATGATGTTTTATTTGAACGCTTGCGGCATCGTGTGCGCGCTCGGCGATGGCCACGCGGCCGTCAAGGCCGGCTTGCTCGAACGCGCCGCCAGCGGCGTGGCGCCTACCGAAGCCTGGTCGCCCGGGCGCGCGCTGGCGCTGGGCCGGGTGCAGACGGCGCTGCCGTCGGTGGCGCACCTGGCGCCGCGCCACCGCAGTCGCAACAATCAATTGGCGCTGGCCGCCCTGGCCCAGATCCGGCCGGCGCTGGAGGCCGCCATCGCGCGCCACGGCGCGGCCCGGGTCGGCGTGGTGCTCGGCACCAGCACCTCCGGCGTCGCCGAGACGGAAAGCGCGATGCGCCAGTATGTGCTTGACGCCAGCCTGCCGGCCGCCTTCCACTACGGCCAGCAGGAAATGGCCTCGCCGGCCGCCATGCTGGCCGAGGAACTGGGCATCGAAGGGCCGGCCTATGTCCATTCCAGCGCCTGCTCGTCGGGCGCCAAGGCGATGGCCAGCGCGGCCCGTTTGATCCAGATGGGTTTGTGCGACGCCGTCCTGACGGGCGGCGTGGACGCCCTGTGCGGTTTCACCGTGGCGGGTTTTTCGGCGCTGGCCTCGGTCAGCGCGACCCAATGCAATCCGTTCAGCGCGAACCGCAAGGGCATCAATATCGGCGAGGGTGCGGCGCTCTTCCTGATGAGCCGCGAACCGGCGGCGGTGGCGCTGCGCGGCTGGGGCGAAGCCTCCGACGGCCACCATATTTCGGCGCCCGACCCGGCCGGCGGCGGCGCCCGCCTGGCCATCGCGCAAGCGTTGGCGCGGGCCGGCGTGGGCGCCGACCAGATCGATTACATCAATTTGCACGGCACCGCGACGCCGCAAAACGACGCCATGGAAGCGCAAGTGATCGAGGCCATGTTTGGCGGCGCGGTGGCGCTCAGTTCGACCAAGCCCTTCACCGGCCACGCGCTGGGCGCGGCCGCTGCGATCGAGGCGGCCTTGTGCTGGCTGGCGATGCAGGACGATAATCCGGACGGCAAATTGCCGCCGCATTTGTGGGATGGCGTGCCCGACCCGGCCTTGCCGGTCTTGAACCTGGTGCGTCCCGGCGCCGCGCTGGGCCGGCCGCTGCGCTGGGCGCTGAGTAATTCCTTTGCCTTTGGCGGCTCGAACGCGGTGCTGGTGCTGGGGAGGACAGTATGACTTTCCCCCCGATAGGCAGCTTGCTGCCGCACGAGGGCGCCATGATCCTGCTCGACCGCGTGCTGGCGGCCGACGCCGAGAATCTGTGCGCCGAAGTGACGATCCGCAGCGACAGCCTGTTTTTCGACGGCCGCGCGGTCGGCGCCTGGGTCGGCATCGAATACATGGCGCAGGCGATCGCGGCGCACGCCGGCTACCTGGCGCGCGGTCGCGGCGAAGCGGTCAAGGTCGGTTTCCTGCTGGGCGCGCGGCGCTACGAGGCGCCCTGTCCCGATTTTATCCTGGGCAGCGTGCTGCTGGTGCATGTGCACAGCGTGATGCATGGCGAGAATGGCCTGGCGGCCTTTGAATGCCGCATCGAGCAGGCAGGCGCGCCTGGAACCAGCCTGGCCACGGCCACGGTGACGGTGTTCCAGCCCGAGAATGTGAATGATTTTTTGCTGGAGGATGCACATGGATAAGAATATGAATAAAAGCGTCTTGGTGACGGGATCGTCGCGCGGTATCGGCAAGGCCATCGCGCTGCGCCTGGCGCGCGACGGCTACGATATGGTATTGCATTGCCGTAGCGAGCGGGCGCAGGCGGATGCGGTGGCGCAGGAAATCGTGGCCATGGGGCGCGCCGCGCGCGTGCTGCAATTCGATATCAGCGAGCGCGCCGCGACGGCGGCCGCGCTGGAAGCCGACATCGAGGCGCATGGCTGCTATTACGGCGTGGTGTGCAATGCCGGCGTGGCGCGCGACAATGCCTTCCCGGCCATGTCGGGCGAGGATTGGGACATCGTCTTGCAAACCAATCTGGACGGCTTTTACAATGTCCTCAATCCGCTCGTGATGCCGCTGGTGCAGCGCCGCAAGCCGGGCCGCATCGTCACGCTCGCTTCCGTGTCGGGCTTGATCGGCAATCGCGGCCAAGTCAATTACAGCGCCGCCAAGGCCGGCATCATCGGCGCCACCAAGGCGCTGGCGCTGGAATTGGCCAAGCGCGCGATTACCGTCAATTGCGTGGCGCCGGGTTTGATCGAGACCGACATGATCAGCGGCGTGCCGCTCGATGAAGCGTTGAAAATGATACCGGCGCGGCGCGTCGGCCAGCCCGAGGAAGTGGCGGCGGCGGTGAGTTTCCTGATCGGCGAGGAAGCGGGCTATATCACGCGCCAGGTCATTTCCGTCAACGGCGGTATGGCATGAGGCCGCGCGTGGTGGTGACCGGCATGGCTGGCATCAGCCCGATCGGCAATGACTGGGCGGCCATCCGCGCCCGCCTGGGCGAATACCGCAATGCCGTGGTGCGGATGACCGAATGGGCCGATTACGAGGGCTTGAACACCCAGTTGGGGGCGCCGGCGGCGCCGTTCACCTTGGGCGAGCGTTATCACCGCAAGGCCACCCGCAGCATGGGCCGGGTCGCGCTGATGGCAACCCGAGCCAGCGAAATGGCCTTGCAAGACGCCGGCCTGCTGGGCGACCCCTTCGTGCAAGGGGGCCGCATGGGCATTTCCTTCGGCTCCTCGGCCGGCACCCCGAGCGCGATCGGCGACTTCGGCCGCATGATGGAAGAGCGCAGCACCAAGGGCATCAACGCCACCACGTACATCAAGATGATGGCGCACACGGCGCCGGTGAATATCGGCGTGTTTTTGGGTGTCACCGGGCGCGTGATCACGACCTCGAGCGCCTGCACTTCGGGCAGCCAGGGCATTGGCTACGCCTACGAGGCTATCCGCGCCGGCAAGCAATTGGCGATGCTGGCCGGCGGCGCCGAGGAATTGTGCGCTACCGAGGCGGCCGTATTCGACACCCTGTTCGCGACCAGCACCCGCAACGACGCCGGCCACACCACGCCGCGCCCCTTCGACGCCGGCCGCGACGGCCTGGTGATCGGTGAGGGCGCCGGCTGCCTGGTGCTGGAAGAGCTGGCCCACGCCGAGGCGCGCGGCGCCGTGATCCACGCCGAACTGGTCGGTTTCGGCACCAATAGCGACGGTTGCCACGTGACCCAGCCGAACGCCGCCACCATGCAAGTGGCGATGTTGCTGGCGCTGGAAGACGCCGGTTTGCAAGCATCCGACATCGGTTATATCAACGCGCACGGCACCGGCACCCAGCAGGGCGACATCGCCGAGTCGCAAGCGACGCTGCAAGTGTTTGGCGGCCACACCCCGATCAGTTCCCTGAAAAGCTATATGGGCCATACCCTGGGCGCTTGCGGCGCGCTGGAAGCGTGGATCAGCATCGAGATGATGCGCGAGGGCTGGTTCGCGCCCACCATCAATCTGGAGCAAGTCGACCCGCAATGCGCGGCCCTCGATTACATCGTCGGCGAAGGCAGGCAGATCGAATGCGATTACGTGATGTCGAATAATTTCGCCTTTGGCGGCATCAATACTTCCTTGATCTTCAAGCGCTGGCGCTTATAATGTATTTCCTTTTGGAAATTAATCTATGCTTTGTATTAACGTAAAGAAAAACCCATGAACAAGATGACTGTTTTGCTGGCTTCCTGCCTGATTTCCCTATCCCTGCTGCAGGGTTGCGCAACCTCGATCAAGGCTTCGTCGATGCAAAATCCGCCGCCGAAAGAAGCCCTTTCAGCCTACGGCCGCATCGAAGTTCGTCCGGTGGTGTTCAAGCAAGGCTATGAGGGTGATGTGTCAGGTTTGCAAAAGATCGATGGCAATCTGACGCTTAACCTGGCCGATTCGCTGGCGACGTGGAACAAGCGTCCGGCCAATGGCCGCACCCTGGTGATCGAGCCGGTGATCGAGGAAATGCGCTTTGTCCACGGCCCCAAACGCGTCTTCCTTGGACCTTTTGCCGGCAGTTCGGGCGTGCTGATGCGCGTGACCATGCATGATGCGAATGGCGCCGTCGTGGCGGCGCCTGAATTTTTCCAGCGCGCCGGCGCGATGGCCGCCGGTTTTGTCTACGGCATCCATGACAATCTGATGCTGACCCGGGTCGCTTATCTGGCTAGCACGTATATTATTGACAATTATCAACATGCCCAAGGTGGTCCGACCGGCGCCGACGAGCAGGCTGTCGCCGTCAAATAAAGCCATCTAAGAAGCTATTTCGGTAGGGAGCGTCGCCGGATGGTGGCTCCTCGAGAGCGCGGACAAGGCGAGAGGAGGACGCATGGCGAGCCATGCTACGACGAGCAACGCAGTCCCCGCTTCCGAGGGGCTGCCAGCAGGTGATGTATTGCCTACCGGAATAGCTTCTAAGCCGCATCCGATGCGCGCGCAAGCTAGCGTTCGGGTTTGCCTGGTCGACGCGACCCGGGTGCGCGAGGCGGACTTGCTCGCGCTGCTGGCGCGCCTGGGTGCGGCCGAGACGGCGCGCTACCGGCGTTTCGTGCGGCCCCAGCGGCAACGCCAATTCCTGCTCGGCCGCATCTTGTTGCGGCAAGCCATGGGCCAGTTGCTGGGTCTGCCATCCGAGGCCTTCGGCCTCACCGAGCGGCCCGGCCAGGCGCCCTTGCTGACACTGGCCGACACAGCTATCCCGATGCCTTTTTTCAGCCTTTCGCACAGCGGCGATTGGGTGGCCTGCGCGCTCGGAGCCGATTGCGCGCTGGGGCTCGACATCGAAGTGCTCGATCCGGCGCGCGACTTGCTTGCGCTGGCGCGGCAAGCCTTCGGGGTCGACGATGCCGAACGCCTGGCGGCGCTGCCGGGCGACAGCCGCTTGTTGGCTTTTTATGGCTTATGGAGCGAGCAAGAAGCTCGCTACAAGCTCGGTCCCTGCGCTGCGCCGGCGTGCGTCAAGCTGGCCCATCCCGCCTTATCGATCGTTGTGTGCAGCGCGCGGCCGCTGGCTTCCCCGCCGTCCTTGATCTTGACGACCCTGGACCCTTGAGCGTTAGAAGCTATTCCGGTAGGGAATACATCACCTGCAGGCGGCCCCTCGGAAGCGGGGACTGCGTTACTCGTCGTAGCATGGCTCGCCATGCGTCCTCCTCTCGCCTTGTCCGCGTTCCCGAGGAGCCACCATCCGGCGACGCTCCCTACCGGAATAGCTTCTTATTTCCAGAGCCAATTCCACAGGCCCGGCAAGGCTTGCTTCGCATCGCCTTCGCGCACCGTGCGGGCCAGCGCCGCTTTTTCCAGTTCGCCGCGCTCGGCGTAAAACGGTTTTTCCGCCACCGGCATGTCGAGTTCGCGCGCCACGTCGAGCAAGATCAAGAGATATTCCTCGATATGGCGCGCCGTATAGTTGTTAATGTCGTGGAAGGTGACGACCACCGGCACGTTGCCGTCGACCACCGGCATGGTATCCCAGCGCAGCTTCACTTCGGCCAGGTGGCTCAGCATATTGGCGCGCTTGTGCCAGCTGAAGTTCACGCCCCAGATCTTGCCGTCGTTGGCGCTCAAATCGGTCAATAACATGTGCATGCCGTGGCGCTGATAGGCGGCCAGGGTGGCGGCGTCGTAATTCCAGAATGGCGGGCGCACCAGCGTCGGCGCGACGCCAGTGATGCTTTCCAGGTCGGCGCCGCCCCGTTGCAGCGACAATTCCAGCTCTTCCGGAGGCAAGAAACGATGGTTGCTGTGATGCGCGGTGGCCGTGTGAAAGGCCAGCAAATGCCCTTGGGCCTGCTCGCGCCGCAGCAATTGGCGTCCCAGCTCGCTGCCGCCGCCGTTTGCGGCCCGCGTTTGCGCGAAAAAAATCGCCTTGATGCCGGCCTGTGCCTGATTGTGGTCGAGCGCGTCGAGAATCTGGATGGTCGAATTGTCGTAGAGGGCGGCGCTGGGGCCGTCGTCAAAGCTCAGCAAGAAGCGGATCGGGTGGATCGGGGGGGCGTCGGCGGCCCGGCCGAAGCCCGCTGCGCCGCACAGCAAGACCAGGGCGAGTACGCGCGCGGCGGATGAAATTGTTTGGCGAAGCACGGTGGACACTGCATTTCTCAAAGGCGAAGAGTATGACATTGTAGCGTCTTGCCGGCCCGGCCGCGCCGGCTCATGTAGAATGCGCGGGACGCGATGGTGTCCTCCAGCTTGTCTGCTGGAGGGTGAAACGGGAAGCCGGTGACAAGAGATGCACTCTCTGACATTCCGGCGCAGCCCCCGCTGCTGTATGCCTGACGATTTGTTCCGACCGCCACTGTGCATCGCATGGGAAGGCAGGATCAAAGAGGATGACGGCGAGCCAGAAGACCGGCCATGCGCGTTTATTACTGGTGCAAAACCCGGGGTCTGGTTTTGTCCGTTGCGTTGACCATCCATCGCTCGTTGTAGTTGATGCTGCCTTGCGCATGCCCATGTGCAGGTCCGCACTGTCGGCGTGCGGCCTGGATAGTCGCGTCTATGGTCATCCTTTTTCTCGCGTCACGCCCGGATCTTCTCATGATCTTTGGAATGGAATCGATGCGTACTCTTTGTCTTACGATAGCGCTGCCGGCGGCCTTGCTGGCCGGCGCCACCCCGGCCGGTGCGACCGGCCTGCCCACCTTGCAGGAAGTGACCATCAGCGGTAACCGGCCCGGCTTGATCGGCGTCGCCGATTCCGCCACCGAGGGCACGGTGACGGCCAAGCAATTGGCCAAGCGCCCGCTGTTGCGCACCGCCGAGGTGCTCGAAACGATACCCGGCATGATCGTCACCCAGCATTCGGGCGACGGCAAGGCCAACCAGTATTTTTTGCGCGGCTTCAATCTCGACCATGGCAGCGATTTCGCCACCAGCGTGATGGGCATGCCGGTGAATGTGGTCAGCCACGCCCACGGCCAGGGTTATATGGATGTGAATTTCCTGATGCCGGAGCTGATTTCCACGATCAAGTACCGGAAAGGGGTGTATGCGGCCGAGGATGGCGATTTTTCCAATACCGGCTCGGCGCGCATCGATTATCAGCGCCAGTTGCCGGCGCCGTTTGTCGACTTGACTGTCGGCCAGCACCAATACCGGCGCGCGCTGGCGGCCGGCAGCACGCAGTGGAACGGTTTCAATCTGCTGGGCGCGCTCGAAGTGGCCGGCAATGACGGCCCCTGGGATTTGCCGGCCAATTTACATAAACGCAACGGCGTCGCGCGCCTCTCGACAGGCAATGCCAGCAATGGCTACGCCGTCACGGCCATGGCGTATGAGTCGCATTGGAGCGCCACCGAGCATGTGCCGCAGCGCGCCATCCTGAGCGGCGAGATCGGCCGCTACGGCGCCCTGTCGGGCAGCGATGGCGGGCGCACCCACCGCTACAGCCTGTCGGGCGAGTGGGCCGCCAGCGACGAGGCCGGCGCCAGCCGTTTGAATGCCTATGTCGTCGATTACGGCTTGCATTATTTCGCGGCGCCATCCGGTTTCATCAGTGGGCCGCAGGGCGACCAGCATGAGCAGGCCGACCAGCGCACTACCTGGGGCGGGCAGGCGCTGCGCTCGCTGGAGTTGGGCGGTTTCGCGTGGACGGCCGGGCTGCAATTGCGGCAAGACCGGGTCGGCAACGATGGCTTGTATGACACCGTGGCGCGGCAACGCACGCGCACCATCAGCCAGGACAGTATCCGGCAAACGGCCATCGGCTTGTTCCTGGAAGCGCGGCGCCAGTGGACGCCATGGTTGCGCGGCACGCTGGGCTTGCGGCGCGACCAGATCCGGGCCGATGTCACGGCCACCGGCGGCGCCTTCAATCTGGACAATGGCGGCCGGGCCGACGCGGGCCAGACCAGTCCCAAGCTGAGCCTGGTGTTCGGTCCTTTCGGCGAGCATGCTAATACCGAATGGTATCTCAACTGGGGCCAGGGTTTTCACAGCAACGACGCGCGCGGCGCGACCCTGCTCAGCCATCCGGCCGACGGCAGCCCGGCCGACAAGCTGGGGCTGTTCGCCAAGTCGAGCGGCTCGGAAATCGGCGTGCGCAGCAAGCTCATGCCGGGTTGGAGCAGCAGCGTGTCGCTATGGCAAATGAGGGCTGCGTCGGAACTCGTGTTTGTCGGCGACGAGGGCGTCACCGAGGCGCGCGGCGCGTCGCGCCGGCATGGCCTGGAATGGTCGAATTATTTCACGCCCGCGTCCAGCGTGATCGTCGACGCCGACCTGGCGTGGTCGCACGCGCGCTTCCAGCAGCCGGCCGAGGGCGGCGCATATGTGCCAAACGCGATTCCCTTGACGGCCTCGCTCGGCGCCACCTACGAGCCGGGCGGGGCCTGGTTCGGCGGCTTGCGCCTGCGCTATATGGGCGCGTATGCCCTGGAGGAAAGCAATACGCGGCGCTCGACGCCATTCTGGATCGCCAACCTGAAACTCGGGTATCACCTGACGCCGACGCTGCAACTGAGCCTGGACGTGCTCAATCTGTTCGACCGCCAGGCCAATGACATCGAATATTGGGGCGGCGCTTGCACGCGCGCCGAGCAAAGCGGCGGCGCATGCGGCGAAGGCATAGACGGGCGCCTGATCCATCCGCTGGAGCCGCGCAGCCTGCGGCTGGCCTTGCGCGCCACTTTTTGAGGAACTGCCCGCCAGGCAATAGCTTGAACGGATTTGCCCGCTAGACGCGGCGAGCTTCCATGCGTAGACTGTCAAGATTGCCGCGATTGCAATCTTGCGTCTGATCGGGCAAGCCCGGCGCCACGCCGCGCCCACACTCACTATCGGATCAATATGGCCAAGCCAGACATCAGGACCGCCGCCAAGCTGACTTGGGATGAATACAAGGACAAGTCGATCGAGCAAGCCTTGCCCTCGATTTATGCGCAGGCGACGGAGGCCTCGCAAAAATTCACCGGATGGTATTGGCGCAGCATCAAGACCAAGCGCTGGACCTCGCTGGCCATCCGCTTCGGCACCTTCCTGCTGCTTGCTGCCGGCACGCTCTTCCCGATACTGTCCGGCTTATGGCTGGAGCCAATCGATAAGCTCCGGCTGACCCAGTCGGGCGTGTGCGCCTTGTTGTTGGCCGGCCTGTTTCAAATTGCCGACCGGGTATTTGGATGGTCGAGCGGATGGCTGCGCTATATTACGACGGCCACGGCCATGGAAAACCTGTCGCAACAGTTTGAACTGGATTGGGCCGGCTATATCCTGGGCAAGAACGGGCATGTGCTCGATGCGGATGTGAAACCATTGTTTGACCTTGCGGCCGGACTCCAGGAGTCATTAATGAAATTGCAAGTCGAGGAGACCGACAAATGGGTCACGGAATTCAAGACTGGCGGCGCCCTGCTGGGCGACCTGATCAAGTCTCAACGCGAGTCGGGTGACAAGGCGGCCGATGCGGCGTCGGCCGCCTTCGCGGCGCAAAAGGCGGCAGCCGATGCCAGGTCCAGGCAAGCGGGCAGTGTGGAATTGACGCTATTCCATCAGGGCGAGGTCCAGCCGGTAACGATTTTGTTTGACGCTACAGATCGCGTGGACTTCACGGGAACGGTATGGTCGCGCCTGAACGTGGCGCCCGGCCTGCACACGATAGGCGTCGCGACGACGAGTGTGCCACCGTTCAATGTCACGAAAATCGTCGACGTTCCCAGTGGCGGCATTGCGCGCATCGAGATAGCGCTATCGGTCTAAGCCGCGCCTTCTCAATCGAGTGTCAGCACGATATCGCGCGCCTCGGGATCGCGCGCGTGGATGAAACGCGCCACCGAGTCGACCGTCACGGTATCGATTTGCCCAGCCATGCGGCGCTCGAAGGGATGGTCATCGAAGGCCACGTTGGCGCGGAACATGCGCGCCCCCAGGCGCGTGGCGGCGTCGATTTCAAGCGTAATGGGGCGATAATTGGCCGCCTTCAGCCAGGCTTGCGCCTGCGCGCGGCTGCTGATCTGGTTCTGTTCGGCCGCCGCATAGGTTTCCAGCACCCACTGGTTGGAATTCTGGTAAGTCGTCGAATAGGCGTAAGAGAGCATATTGTAATGGGCCGCGTGCAGCCGCAGCGGCGTGTTCGAGCCCAGCAGGCGGGCCAGGTCGGCTTGCGTGTTCCAGTTCGGGATGATGATCTCTGTCTTGTACTGGAACACGTCGTCGGCGAAGAAATTGCCCAATCCCTCGTTATACAGGGCCGACGTGGCGCTGCCGCAATCATTTAATTCATGCACCACCAGCCAACGTCCGGCCGGATGGTCGCGCCACACCAGCGCCATGTGCGAATAGTTCAAATGGTATTTTGTCAAATCCTGTCCCGCGCGGGCGATGAAGGCGACCTGGGCGCCGGAAGCGTCGAGCGCGTTGCGCGCCTTCAAGGCCAGGTCGAGCGCCTTGACGATATTGGCGGCATTGCTCTGTTTCGGTTCGCACGGGCGGCCCGCGTGGGCCGGCAGGGACAGGCATAGCACCAGCGCCGCCGCGCCGCGCAGCATCATTGTCCCGCCCCCGGTACTTTGCCGTGGTACAGCAGCGACTTGCCGATCTCGTTAGGGATATAGGCGATGACTTTGCCCGACAGTAGCAGCGCGTGTCCGGTCGAGACGGCCACCACATTGAGCACGGTGCCGACCGCCAGCGCCACGCCTTGCAAGGCCCGGCCGCTGAGTTTGAGCGAGGCGTTGGCCGCATTGGCGGCGCCCTTGACCACGATCACGCTGCCGTCGCCGACCGCTTCCACGCTGGTGACAATCACTTCGCCGGAAGCGGCCAGCATGGACATCGAACCGAGCAGTACCACCGCCGATGCCATGCTGGCATTGTCCGACGCGTTCGACGCTTCCGAGTTGGCGCCGTGGGCGCCGGCGGCAGCGCCGCAAAAGAGGAAAATGGACAGCAAGCGTTTCATAGGGACTCCGATGGGCCAGGATGGCAAGGCATGATTGCCTATCAGGGCGCAAGACGCAAGAAATGTTTTATTACTAATTTAAAAAAGTAACGAAAAAGGAGGGCAATGAAGCGCTGCTACTTTACTCAGCGATAACGTGGCGCCGGTATCGGGCGCGGCGCCAACCGCAGCCAAGCAAGCGCTCACTGTCGATATCGATGCTCAAGCCTCCGGCTCGCGCTGCTTGATCAAGCGCCACGCGAAAAATCCCAGCACGCCCACGCCCAGCAGCAGCACGCCCCACAGCACGGCCAGGCGCAGGTGGGCCGCGCTGGCCGCCGCCGCCGCGTCGCTGATGCCGGTGGCGGCCGGTGCGGCTTGGCTCACTTGCAACGCGCCCGCCTTGGCTTGTTCCAGCGCCAGCAATTCGGAAGGATTGAAGCCGGGCGCAACCTGGGCCAAGTCTTGTGCGGCGTTTTCGGCATGGGCGCGGCCGAACGCCAGCGTGTACGGGGCATTGCCGTTGGCCAGGAAAATCACGCTGGCCGGCGACCAGACCAGGCGCAGCGCCGGCTTGCTCTGGGTGGCCAGTAGCGGGCGCAGCACCCATTGCGCCGCGTGCACCGTGGCAATGGGCAAGTCGCCCGAGCCGCGAGTCTGGCCGGCCTGGGTGATTTGATAAAAGGTGGTGCGCGCCAGTGCCTGGAAGCTGTGCGTACTCGGCTGGCCGATCTGGCTGCCTGGTAATTCCTGGTATTGGCCCAACAGGCTGGGCAACACTACATTTGGCTCGGAAAATTGCAAGCCGATTTTTTCGACGGGAATCGCGATGGCGGCGTTGTAGACCAGGTCCGTCCCGATTGCGCCCGTGCTGGCTGCTTGCAACAGCAATTGCTCGGTCTGGGCCGCCAGTGCGGTCTGGCTGAGCAATTCGGCCTGGACGCCGGCAAACAACAGCGGCTTGCCTTCCTTCCAGCTCAGGCGGGCGTAGCGGAAGGGGCGCGCTTCAAATTCGATTTTGTCGTTGGCCAGGGTTTGCGTGTCGCCATTGAGCAGCCAGTTCAAGGCGGCCGCGCCGACCGCGTCCCAGTGCTGGAAGTCGTCGCTCACTTCCAGCCAGACCTGGGCGTTGTAATTGCCGACTCCGGCCGGCGCCTGGAAGCGCAGGGCGCTGACCATGGGCGCCGGCCCGCCATTGCCGACGTCGAGTATCAGGCTGCGCAAACCATCCTGGCCGCGTGCTCCGCCGGCCGCGCGCGGCGTCACCGACAGCAGGCGGCCGTCGCCGCCGGTGCGGATATCGAGTCCGGCCGCATCCGCCGCGTCCGTCGCCTCGGCGCCCATCACGGGGAATATTTTTGCCGGCCATTGCCGCACGCTGGTCTGGGCCTGGGCGGGCGGCTGGCGCAGCGCGAACGCCAGCTTGTTACCTTGCCGGTCGAACAGGCGCAAGTCGCTCAGCTCGGCCGAGGCGGCATGCAGGTATACCGCTTGCGGCAAGCGCAAGGCGACCACGCCGGCGCTGCCGCTGACGCTCAAGGGCAGACTGTAGGCATAGTCTTTTGGTAAGTCGGAGGCAGGCGCGGCGCGCACCGCGCCGACCAGTGTCGGCGTCAGTGCAAGTGCCAGCGCCAGGATGGCGAGCGGGCGGAGTGTCATCGGGATCGGGTCCTATGGCTGAATGGATAGGGACGCATGTCAGGACGGCGTTTCATCGGCGGGGCTGGCCGGCTGGCTGGGGAAGGGCGCCAGATAGCCGATCACCAGCATCAGCGCGCCCACGCCAACGAAGGAAACGATGCGGCCTATGCTGCCCACGCTGGACAAGTCGATCAGGAAGAGCTTCGCCACCACCAGGGCGAGCAGGGCGGCGCCCATGCCCCATGGCGTGCGGGCGCGGCTTTGCGCGGCGCGCCGCATCACGAGCAGGGCGCTGACGCTCCATACCAGCGACAGCATCGCCTGCACGAATTGCGAGGCCAGCATGGCGTCGAAGTTATACGGTACGCCCATGTAATTGGACACCGTGCGCAGCAACATCAGGTTGAACCAGGCATACGCGGCGCAGCCGGCGATGAGGGGCAGGCGGCCCTGCCAGAGCGGGCGCGTCGCGACGGATGGCATCAGGCGGTAGCAGGCGATGGCGAGCAGGACGGCGAAGCCGGTCGTCAAGTCGAGCGGATTGAGCAGGGGCAAGTACGGCAGCGGCGCCATGGCGCCGTTGAACGACAGGTTCCAGTCGGCCGCCTTGCATAGCGACCAGAGCGCCGCCAGCGGTAGCAAGCGGTCGCGATACCAGGCTGGAATCGGCGCCACCGGCCAGCCGCCCGCGCGGCAACGGCGCGCCAAGCAGCCGGCCACCAGCATCATGGCCCAGAATGGCAGGTAGCGGGCCCAACTGCCGCTCACTTCCCAGCCGGCTTGCGCGAGCAAGCGTTGCGCGTCGCTATCGCCGGCCAGCAGCCAGGCTGAAATATGCTGTTCGCCGACAGGCCAGATCATCAGCCAGGGCGCGCCGATGCGGATAGTGTGCAAGAGCTTGAGCGAGCGCGCGCCGATATGCCAGCCTACGCGCGGCCACAGCTGGAGCAGGTATTCGCTGGCCAGCCACACCAAGGCCAGAGCGCACCAGCTCAGCGCGGTGGGACGGTAGCCGGGGAAATGGAGCATGGCGAGGATGGCGGCACTGCTCAGCACCAGTCCCAGCCAGGCTGGCGCCGTGAACCAGCGCAACGTCGGCCAGGCCAGGCGCCGCGCCAGCCAGGCGAAGGCCGGCGCGCTCGGCGCCAGCAAGATCACGTACACGGCGACCAAATTGTTGTCGCCGACGTGCAGCGCGAAGCGCGCGATGATCCATGCGGTCAACGATCCCAGCACCAGGATATACCAGCAAATGCCGCTCCACGACAGCAGCGCCAGGGCGATCCGGGAGCGGCGCGGAGCCGGCTCGGCGCGCGCCTGGCGCTCGAACAGCCAGGCGCTGATGAACAGGGCCAGGCCCAGTATCAGGGTGCTCAGGAAGGGGCCCTCGAACAAGTTCGGGGAAAACTTGAAGCGGTCCGAGCCGATCAACAGGGCCAGTCCGGCGCAAGCTTGCACGGCGACGGCGAACTTGCCGGCAGCGGCCCATTGCATGCGGCTGGCGATGACGCCGAGCACGGCGGCGATTGCCACCGCGCTGCCGCTCAACAAGATCATGCGCGCGACGCCATCGCTGCGCAGCAGGATTTCCGTCCAGCTGCCGGCCAGCAACCAGATTGTCGCGCCGCCCAGGAATACCAGCGACAGGCGCGACCAGCGCCGTTGGCCCGATGCGGCCGCCGTGCCGCGCAGGGTGGTGGCCATGAAGAGCGCGGTGGCGGCCAGGATCAGGAAGCCGAGCCACAAATTGTCGTGCCGCGCCGCCGCCGCATCGAGTCCGGTCAACGAGCCGAGGAAGGAAAACCAGGCCCCGGCCTGGACCAGCAAGCCGAAGGCCCAGACCCGCGTCTGGTGTTGGCGCAAGCCGACCCAGACGATGCCGGCTCCTTCCAGCGCCCATGCGGCCGAGGTCCAGCGCCCGTCCAGTGCGAACGGTATGGCCAGGGTGCCGAACAGGATGCCTAGCGCCAGGAACGTTTCAGCCAGCAATTTGAAGGTTTTGCCGCGCCGCCAAAGCGCCGTCGCCAGCCCGGTATAGAACAGGCCCAGCGCCAGCGCCGAAAAAGCCAGGCCAAAAGGCGTGTCCTTGACCAGGCCCACTTGCAGGCCCAGCGCCAGCATCGGCGTGCCGAACACCAGGGTGGCGTCGACATAGTGCTTCAGCTTGGGCGCTTCGCGCGCCGCGTAAGCGAGCGCGATGGCGACGTAAAACAGGAAGAACAAGATCAGGAATAATTGCGTGGACAGGTAATTTTCGGGCGTATATTTTAATATCCCCCAGGCGGTGCCGACGACGAAGGTGAAGGCAAAGCCAAGCAGGTTGAGCATGCGCCAGGAGCGCTTGAGGGCGATTGCGAACACGCCCGCGTTGAGCAGGGCGTAATAGCTGAACAGGCCGATATGGCTGCCGCCGCCGGTCGAGGCCAGCAAGGGCACGGCGAAGCCGCCGACGATGCCGAAGGTAGCCAGCCAGATCGCGTTTTGCAGCACCGCCAGCAGGCAGGTGAAGATGGTCAATACCAGCAGCAGCGCGAAAGCCATGCCGGCCGGGATCAAGTGATACAGGCGGAAGGAGCCGAACACGACCATCATCAAGATGGCCAGCGCCGCCCCTTGCACGGGCAGGCTGATGGCGGGACGCGACAGGCGGATGCGCCAGCCCCAGACCAGCAGCGCGATGTCGGCCAGGGCGATGGCGGCCAGGCGCAACTCGATTGGCAGCGTAATTTCGGCGGCAACGTATTTCAACAGGAAACTGACGCCGATAAACAGGATCAGCAAGCCCAGCTTGGCCACCAGATTGCCGGTGAAGAGCCAGGTCCGGGCTTTCGCCAACAAACCATCCCCAGCCTTGCGCGGCGGCCGGCTCGGCAAGTCCCAGTCCGGCGCCGATGTGGCGCTGGCCGTGGCGGCGGGAACGGCGCGTTCGGCGCGCTGCCCGGCAACTGTTTCGGCAACGCTTGCGGCAATCGGCTTGGCAAACACCGGGATTGGCGGGGCCACCGTTGGCGGGGCCACCGTTGGCGGGGCCGCAACAGGTATCGCCGCCGCCTCGAATACGGGCTGCGCCGGCGCCACGGCCGGTATCGTTTCGGGCGGTGCCACGACTGGTTCCGGCTGGGGAGAAACCACGGCTGGCGCCGTTTCGGGAGCGGTCGCCGTCACTGGCGCGGCGGCCGGCGTGACGATAGGCGCCGGCCGTAATTGCAGCTTCAATACCTGCGATTGCAGCGCGTGCAGGTCTTGCCGCAAGAGTGTGGTGGCGCGCTCCAGTTCATCGACCCGTCTGCGCGCCTTGCGGGCCATCACGATGGCAATGATCGGACTGATGCCATACAGCAAGCCTAAAATAACGAAAATAAATTCCATGGTATCCGTTTCGCTTTGTTCAAACGCGGACCGCGCGCGGCGATGATTGTCAGCGCGAACAGTACCTTACTATTTATACATCCGGTATTACTTTTGTCGAGGCCAGCCTCGAAAACGCCATCCATGCAAGGGGTTTGTGCAAGCGCATTCGCGCGCCGTCCACGCGAATTCGCAATAATTATGATTGTCGCGCCTGCCGTAGTCCTGTATTTTGTCAATCTCTTACCATTACGAATTCGACGCCATGAGTCAAAGCAGCCAGTTTTCCTTACTCTCGCAGCGCCGTTTCGGGCCGTTTTTCTGGACCCAGTTTTTCGGCGCCTTCAACGACAATCTGTTCAAGACGGCGCTGATGGTGATCCTCACCTTCGAGGCCATCAGTTGGACCAGCATGAATCCATCGACCATCACCAACTTGATACCGGGCTTGTTCATCTTGCCCTATGTGGTGTTTTCAGCGACGGCCGGGCAGATTGCCGACAAATTTGAAAAAGCCGGGCTGGCGCGTTTCGTGAAATGGCTGGAACTGGCCATCATGGGCGTGGCGGCGCTGGGCTGGATGTCGCATACCCTGTGGCTGCTGGTGACGGCCGTGGTCGGCATGGGCGTGCATTCGACCCTGTTCGGGCCGGTCAAATACGCCTATTTGCCGCAGCAATTGAAGCAGGACGAACTGGTCGGCGGCAATGGCTTGATCGAGATGGGTACTTTTCTCGGCATCTTGCTCGGCGAAATCCTGGGCGCGGTCTTGATCGTGCAAAAGCCTTGGGGCATCGCGCTGGTGGCCGGCGCGACTGTGACGGTGGCCGTGATCGGCCTGCTTGCCAGTTACCGCATTCCCCTCACGCCGGCCGCCGCGCCCGAGCTGAAAATCAATTGGAACCCGTTCACGGAATCGGTCCGCAACCTGGCTTTTTCCAGCAAGAACCGGCCCGTGTTCCTGTCCATCCTGGGCAATTCCTGGTTCTGGTTTTACGGCGCGTTGATCCTGGCGCAATTTCCCGTCTACGCCAAGGATTACCTGCATGGCGACCATAATGTGTTTGTCTTGCTGCTGACCGTGTTTTCGCTCGGCATCGGCGCCGGCTCGCTGCTGTGCGAGCGCTTGTCGGGCCACAAGGTCGAGATCGGACTGGTGCCGTTCGGCTCGATCGGCTTGTCACTGTTTGGCATCGACCTGTTCTTCGCCAGTAACAGCTACGCGAACACGGAGCTGGTCGGCGTGGCGGCACTCGTGATGCTACACGGCGTGCCCCGCATCCTGTTCGATATCTTGATGATCGGCATGTTTGGCGGTTTCTTCATCGTGCCCCTGTTTGCGCTGATACAGACCCGCTGCGATCCCCGGCATATTTCGCGCACCATCGCCGGCATGAATATCTTGAACGCTTTGTTCATGGTGGCCGCCGCCGCAGTCGCCATCGTCTTGCTGGGACAGGGCATGACGATCCCACACTTGTTTTTGATTACCGCCATCCTGAACGCCGTGGTGGCGCTGTATATCTTTTCGCTGGTGCCGGAATTCCTGATGCGCTTCCTGGCCTGGTTGCTGATCCATACCGTCCACCGCGTCAAGTGCGTCAACGCCGACCGCATTCCCGACGAGGGCGCGGCGGTACTGGTGTGCAATCACGTCAGCTTCGTCGACGCCATCGTCATCATGGCGGTCAGCCGGCGCCCGATCCGCTTCGTGATGGATCACCGCATTTTCAAGACGCCGCTGCTGGGCTGGATCTTCAAGACCGGCAAGGCAATCCCGATCGCCTCGGCCAAGGAAGATCCCTGGTTGATGGAAAAGGCGTTTGTTGATATCGCACAAGCCTTGCATGAGGGCGATCTGGTATGCATTTTCCCGGAAGGCAAGCTGACCACGACCGGCGAGATGAATGAATTCAAGGGCGGCATCGCCAAGATACTGGCCCGTTCCCAAGTGCCCGTGATCCCGATGGCCTTGCGCGGCATGTGGGGCCATTTCTTGAGCCGCAACAAGGAAAATGTCTTTGAACGCACTTTCCGGGGTGGCTGGCGTTCGCGCCTGGTGTTGGTGGTCGGCCAGCCGGTGGCGCCGCTCGAGGCGACCCCGGAATTGCTGCACCAGCAAGTGCGGGCCTTGCGCGGCGAGTGGAAGTAAAGGGCGCGTCAGGCCGCGCCGCGTCAGGCCGGGCCACGTCAGGCCGGGCCGGCGCTGATGTGGCCGGCCGGCAGCCTGGAATTGAGCAAGCCGATGATATCGTTGAAGTCGACCGGCTTGATCAAGTGAAAATCGAAACCCGCATCCCGGGTTTGCCGGCGGGCGTCGCCCTGGCCCCAGCCGGTCAGCGCGATGATCAGGATGTCGCGCCCCTGCGGTAACTGGCGGATCAGCCGGCCCGCCTCATAGCCATCCATGCCGGGCATGCCCAAGTCCATCACGATCAAGTCCGGCGCCTCGGCTTGCACGGCGGCCACGGCGCTCGCGCCATCGTAAGCGGTGCTCGCCTCGTAGCCCTCCATCTGAAACAGCGCTTGCAGCGAGTCGGCGGCGTCGCAATTGTCGTCCACCACCAGCACCTTGCCAGGCTTGGCGGAGCGGGCCGGCGCGGCGGCCAGCACGCCGGCCGCCGGCGCGACGATGATGGGCAGCCGGACCAGGAATTGGCTGCCCTTGCCGCGACCCTCGCTATGCGCCTCGACGCTGCCGCCATGCATTTCGGCGAATTTGCGCGTCAGGCTGAGACCGATTCCGAGGCCGCTGGCGATTTCTCCCGAGGCCGCCTTGCCTTGTTCAAAAATGGAAAAAATGCGCGTCAGCGTGGCTGCATCGATGCCGATGCCACTATCGCTGATGCTGACTAATAACTGGGTCCCGTCGCGCCACGCCTTCAGCGCGACCTGGCCGCCGGCGGGCGTGAACTTGATGGCGTTGGAGAGGATGTTGACCAGGATTTGCACCAGGCGGGCCGGATCGGCGCGTAGCGCGATGTCTTCGGCCGGCAAGTCAAAACTGATCCGGAGTTGCTTGTCGGCCGCTCCTTGAAGGCAGAGTTCCTTGACATGCTCGATCACGGCGGAAAGACGGAGCGCTTCGGGCCGCAGGGCGATTTTGCCACTGGTGATGCGGGCCACGTCGAGCAAGTCGTCGACCAGCCGCGTCAAATGGCTGATCTGACGCCCGATCACGGCGCAAATCTTGAGCACTTCGGGCGTACCCGGATACAGGCGCGACAACAGCGCCACCGATGTCTTGACGGGCGCCAGCGGATTGCGCAATTCATGTCCCAGGCTGGCCAGGAATTCATCCTTGCGCCGTTCCGCTTCGCGCACCCGGTATTGCTGGGCGCGCGAACGCAGGCTCGCTTGCGCGGCGGTGATCAGCGTCAAGGTGCGCACGGGACGTTCCAGCAAGCTGACATTGCCGAGGGTGGCGGCGGCGCGGCGCGCCACTTCCGTGTCGCCGCCGCCGCGCGTGAGCAGTATCACGGGCAAGTCCGACCAGCCCGGCTGCCGCTTCAGATGGGCGCCCAAGACCTCGCCGGCGCCGTTCGCCAACGCCTCTTCCGTCGTCATCACGGCACCGGCACCCAGCGTCAATTGCTGCGCCAGGTCGGCTGCCGATGGGCAAACCGCGCTGCTGATGTTCGCCGTCTCCAGCACTTTCGCGGTCAGCGTGCCGTCTTGCCCGGTCGGCGCGTGGATGAGGATGCGCTGTTCCATGGTCTAGCCGCGCTCGTGCTTCGGCTCGCCGTACGGCTCGCCGTTCGGCTTGCCGTTCGGCCCATGAATCAGCGGCAGGCCGCTCAGCACGCCATGGAAGTCATTGAGTGTCGGGCCGATCAGAATGCCGCCTTGGCCGACCTCGAAGCGGTGGATGCTGCGCTGGTGGACACTGCCGCGCTTCTTGAAGATGGCGATCGCTTGCCGCACCTCGCCCTCGGCTTCGAAATGGCGCAAGATGATCACGTTATCGGCCACGTAACTGGCGTCGGCCGAACTGAGTACGCTGGTGCCGAGTATGCCTTGCTGGATGCCGACGAGTAATGTGACGACGCCGCGCTGCCCCAGGTAACTGAGCAACTCGTGCAGATATGTGTTCAAGAAGCGCTCGTCGGGCACCGCATTCATGTAGCCGTTCAAGCTGTCGATGACGATCACGCGGGCGCCCCGGTCAGCCGCCTGCACCACCGTTTGCGTGAATTCGCCGGGCGACAGTTCGGCCGGATCGATTTGCTGGACTGTCAGGGCGCCAGCCTCGATCGCCTCCTGCAAGCCCATGCCCATGCTTTCGGTGCGGACCAGCAAATTGTGGCGCGATTCTTCAAACAGGAACATCGCGCAAGCCTGGCCGCGCTGGGCGGCGGCGTGCACGAACTGGGCCGCCAGGGTCGACTTGCCGGTGCCGGGCGGGCCGGAAATGAGGGTGCTCATGCCTTCCTCGAGGCCGCCGCCGAGCAGCGCGTCGAGTTCCGGCAAACCGCTCGACAGTTGCGCGCGGGCGCCGTCGGTGCGGCTGTCGGCCGAGATCAGGCGCGGATAGACCACCAGGCCGCCGGTGGCGATCTTGTAATCGTGGCTGCCGCTGCGGAAGGCGATGCCGCGGTATTTGACGATGCGCACGCGCCGCCTTTCATTGCCGTAGGGTTGTTCCAGCAATTCCAGCGTGATGACGCCGTGCGCCACGCTGCGTACTTGCAGGTCGGCGCTGATGGCCGTGTGGTCGTCGATCAGCAGGGTGGTGCAGCAATGGCTGCTCAGATATTGTTTCAGCGCCAGCACCTGGCGCCGGTAACGCAACGCGTTTTCCGACAGCAATTGCAGTTCCGATAGCGAGTCGAGCACGACCCGGCTTGGCTGGTGCTGTTCGACGGCCGTCAGGATGCGCTGGGTGGTGGTGCCCAGCTCCATTTCGGAGGGGTGGAAGATCGTGTATTGGCGGCTCGGGTCGAGGATTTCCTCGTGCGGGATGATTTCCTCGATGTGGACGCCATCCAGCGTCCAGCCATGCGCGGCGGCGGCGGCGCGCAATTCGGTCGCGCTTTCGGCCAGGCTGATGAACAATACCGATTCGCCCAGGCGTGCGCCCTCGATCAGAAATTGCAGCGCCACCGTGGTCTTGCCGGTGCCCGGTTCGCCTTCGATCAGGTACAGGCGGTCCTGTTGCAAGCCGCCCGTCAGAAGGGTGTCCAGTCCGGGCACCCCGGTTGACATTAGTCCGGGACTTTCGTGATGGTCCATGGCGTTCCCATACGAAAAAAATTTCGCGCCGCTCGGCGACTCGCGGCAACTCTCAAGCGCCCATCCATCATACCTGAAGCTGGAAAAAATGCGTTTTCGATACGATTGGTAAAAATTTATCATCATGTGGCATGCCGCGCGTTTTGGTGCCGACCTGCAACAAATGTAAGCTTGCTTGACGAAATTAGAATGATCGTTCATTCTTCTGTATGTGAGCGCTATCATCGCGCCAGTCCAGCTCCTTTTCAGAAAGTTCATGATGGAATTTCATTTCTCGCCGCCGTCGCCGCAGACGGCCGCCACCCTTGCCCTCTTGTGTGCCACGACCCTGCTTGCCGCCTGCGGCAAGGCACCCGCCGGCGCGTCGGCGCCGCACGCACCGGAAGTGGGCATTTACACTGTCGCGCCCGAAGTCTTGCATATCACCATCGAATTGCCCGGCCGCACAGCGGCCTATCAAGTGGCCGAAGTGCGCCCGCAAGTGAGCGGCTTGATCCAGAAGCGCCTGTTTGTCGAGGGCGCCGACGTCAAGGCTGGCAGCGCCTTGTACCAGATCGACGCCGCCACTTACCAGGCCCAATACAACTCGGCCAAGGCGGCGTTGAACAAGGCCAGGGCCAATCTCTTGACCAGCGGACCGAAAGCGGCCCGCTATAAGGAATTGGTGGCCGTCGAAGGCGTCAGCCGCCAGGAGTATGAGGATGCCGTGGCCGCCAACGAGCAAGCCAAGGCCGACGTGGAAGCGGCCGGCGCGGCACTCGAGGCGGCCGCCATCAACTTGAAATATACCAATGTGGCGGCGCCCATCAGCGGGCGCATCGGCCGCTCGAATGTGACGCCGGGCGCGCTGGTGACAGCCAGCCAGGCCAGCGCCTTGACGACGGTGCAGCAACTCGACCCGATGTATGTCGACGTCACCCAGTCGAGCAATGATTTGCTGCGCCTGAAGCGCGAGCTGGAAAGCGGCAGCTTGAAAAAAGCTGGCGCCGGCCAGGCCACGGTGAGCTTGCTGCTGGCTGACGGCACGCGCTATGCCCAGACGGGTAAATTGCAATTTTCCGACGTCAGCGTCGATCCCGGCACCGGCAATGTGACCTTGCGCGCCTTGTTCCCGAACCCGAAAGGCGATCTGTTGCCGGGCATGTATGTGCGGGCCTTGCTCGACAGCGGCGTCAATGAGCAGGCCATCGTGGTGCCGCAGCAAGGCGTGACGCGCAACCAGAAGGGCGAGGCCACGGCGCTGCTGCTCGGCCGCGACGGCAAGGTCGAGCAACGTATCCTGAGCACGGCCGGCACCCGTGGCGACAAATGGCTGGTCACGGCCGGCCTGGCCGCCGGCGACCGCGTGATCGTGGAAGGCTTGCAAAGAGTCAAGCCGGGCGCGGCCGCCGTGCTGGCCCCTCCTTCCGGCGCGCTGGCCGGAGGAGCCGCCCCGGCCTCCGCCCCCGCCGCCCACTAATCGAGGAGAATAAGAATGGCACGTTTTTTCATTGACCGCCCGATTTTCGCGTGGGTGGTGGCGATGGTGATCATGCTGGCGGGCGTGATTGCGATCCTCGGCTTGCCGGTGGCGCAATACCCGAGCATCGCGCCGCCCTCGATTTCCATCACCGGGATCTACCCGGGCGCCTCGGCCAAGACGGTCGAAGACGCGGTGACGCAAGTCATCGAGCAAAAGATGAAGGGTATCGACGGCTTGAATTATATGGCCTCGAGCAGCGATTCGACGGGCGGCATCAGCCTCACGCTGACCTTCAAGAGCGGCACCAATCCCGATATCGCCCAAGTGCAGGTGCAAAATAAATTGCAACTGGCCACGCCCTTGTTGCCGGCGGCCGTGACCCAGCAAGGCTTGATTGTCTCGAAAGCCACCAAGAATTTCTTGATGGTACTGGGCTTCATTTCCGATAACGGCAGCATGCAGCAAGTCGACTTGGGCGACTATGTGGCCGCCAATGTGGTCGATCCGCTGAGTCGGGTCGAAGGCGTCGGCGATGTCACCTTGTTCGGTTCGCAATACGCGATGCGGATCTGGCTCGATCCGGCCAAATTGCAAAGCTACCAATTGACGCCGGCCGATGTCAGCGCCGCCATCACGGCGCAAAACACGGAAGTGTCGGCGGGCGAGCTGGGCGGCGCGCCGGCCGTGGCGGGACAGCAATTGAACGCCACCGTGTCGGCCCAGAGCCGCTTGCAAACGGCCGAGCAATTCGGCGCGATCTTGCTCAAGACTCCGGCCAATGGCGCCATCGTGCAATTGAAGGATGTGGCGCGCATGGAACTGGGCAGCGAAAGCTACAAGACGGTGGCGCGCTTCAACGGTCATCCGGCGGCGGGCATTGCAATCAAGCTGGCCACCGGCGCCAACGCGCTGCAGACGGCCACCGCCATCAAGCGCCGGGTCGAGCAATTGAGCAAGCAATTCCCGGCCGGCATGAAGGCCGAAGTGGCCTTCGACACCACGCCCTTCGTCAAACTGTCGATCGAAGAGGTGGTCAAGACCTTGCTGGAAGCGGTCGCGCTGGTGTTCCTGGTGATGTATTTATTTTTGCAAAATTTCCGCGCCACCTTGATCCCCACCCTGGCCGTGCCGGTGGTATTGCTGGGCACCTTCGGCATCTTGTCGGCGTTTGGCTATTCGATCAATACCCTGACCATGTTCGCAATGGTGCTGGCGATCGGCTTGCTGGTCGATGACGCCATCGTGGTGGTGGAAAACGTCGAACGCGTGATGAGCGAGGAAGGCTTGTCGCCGCTCGAGGCGACCCGCAAATCGATGGGCCAGATCAGCGGCGCCCTGGTCGGCATCGCCATGGTGCTGTCGGCCGTGTTCGTGCCGATGGCATTTTTCGGCGGCTCGACCGGGGTGATTTACCGCCAATTCTCGATCACCATCGTCTCGGCCATGGTCTTGTCGGTGCTGGTGGCGATGGTCTTCACGCCGGCCCTGTGCGCAACTTTCCTGAAACCGGTCGAGCACGGCGGACACGGCGCCAGGCGCGGCTTTTTCGGCTGGTTCAACCGCAGTTTCGACAGTAGCAGCGCGCGCTACCAGGGCTGGGTCGGCCATTTGATACGTCGCGGCGGGCGTTCCATGCTGATCTACGCCTTGCTGCTGCTGGCGCTGGCGGTAGTCTTCATGCGTTTGCCGACCTCGTTCTTGCCGGCCGAAGACCAGGGCGTGCTGTTTGCCCAGGTGCAATTGCCGACCGGCGCCACCCAGCAGCGTACCGTGAAAGTGATCGAGCAAGTCGAGCAGCATTTCCTGGTCGGCCAGAAAGACGCGGTGGCCTCGGTGTTTTCCGTGGCTGGCTTCAGCTTCGGCGGCAATGGCCAGAATACCGGCATCGCCTTCGTGCGCCTGAAGGATTGGGATGAGCGGCGCGGCGCTGCGCTGCGGGCGCCGGCCATCGTCGGCAAGGCCATGGGCGCGTTTTCGCACATCAAGGATGCGATGGTCTTCGCCTTCGCGCCGCCGGCCGTGCTGGAACTGGGCAATGCCAGTGGCTTCGATTTGCAATTGCAAGACCAGGGCGGGGTCGGGCATGCAGCCTTGATGGCGGCGCGCAATCAGTTGCTCGGCATGGCGTCGAAAAACCCGCTGCTGGTTGGGGTGCGCCCGAACGGGCAAGACGATACGCCCGAGTACAAGATCACGGTCGACCAGCAAAAGGCCAGCGCGCTGGGCTTGTCGCTCAATGACGTGAACAAGGTGCTCAGCACCGGCTGGGGCAGCAGTTATGTGAATGATTTCATCGACCGGGGGCGCGTCAAGAAAGTGTATATGCAGGGCGAGGCCGACAGCCGCATGTTGCCGGAAGACTTGGGCAAATGGTTCGTGCGCAACGCCGGTGGCGAGATGGTGCCGTTCTCGGCCTTCGCGTCGGGCAAATGGGTGTACGCCTCGCCGCGCCTGGAGCGCTACAACGGCTTGTCGTCGGTGGAAGTGCTGGGCATGCCGGCGCCGGGCAAGAGTTCCGGCGACGCCATGGCGGCGGTCGAGAAAATGGTCGCGCAATTGCCGCCCGGCATAGGTTACGAATGGACCGGGGTCTCCTCCGAAGAGCGCGATTCGGGTTCGCAAACGCCGCAGTTGTATGCGATTTCCCTGTTGATCGTGTTCCTGTGCCTGGCCGCGCTGTATGAAAGCTGGTCGATTCCGTTCTCGGTCTTGCTGGTGGTGCCGTTAGGCGTGATCGGCACGGTGATGGGCAGTGCGCTGTTCGGCCTGTCGAACGATGTGTATTTCCAGGTCGCGTTGCTGACCGTGGTCGGGCTGGCGGCCAAGAACGCGATCTTGATCGTCGAATTCGCCAAGGAATTGCAAGAGAAGGGCATCGAATTGAAAGAAGCGACCTTGCAGGCCGTGCGTTTGCGCCTGCGGCCGATCCTGATGACGTCGATTGCCTTTGGCCTCGGCGTGTTGCCGCTGGCCACCAGCAGCGGCGCCGGGTCCGGCAGCCAGAACGCGATCGGGGTGGGTGTGCTGGGCGGCATGTTGTCGGCCACCTTCCTCGGGATCTTCTTCGTGCCCGTGTTTTTCGTGCTGGTGCGCGGCTTCTTCAGCCCGAAGAGCGCCGCGCCGGCCGCAACAGTCATTTCGGAAGCGCATTAACATGAAAAAAACCATACTCACCTTGGCGGCGCTGGCGCTGCTGGGCGGCTGCAGCTTGGCGCCCGTGTATCAGCGTCCGGCCAGTCCGGTGGCCGGCGCCTGGCCCAGCGGGCCGTCTTACCAGGCCGAGGCGGCCGGTGCGGCGCGACCGGCGGCGCCCGACATCGCCTGGCGCGATTTCTTTGCCGACGCCCGCTTGCGGCGCGTAATCGAATTTGCTCTGGCCAATAACCGCGACTTGCGCCTGTCGGCCCTGAATATCGACAAGGCGCGGGCCGAATACGGCATCGAGCGCGCGGCCTTGCTGCCGGGCGTCGCGGCGACGGCAGGCGGCACGGCGGCGCGCACTCCGGCTGGAAATGGACGGGGCGAGGCGACCATCTCGCACCAGTATTCGGCCAACCTGGCGGCGGTGGCATATGAGCTGGACTTCTTTGGACGGGTGCGCAATCTGTCTGACGCGGCCTTGCAGCAATACCTGGGCACGCAAGAGGCGCGCGACGCGCAGCAAATCAGTCTGGTGGCCGAAGTGGCCGCCTTGTACCTGAACCTGGCAGCCGACCAGGAACGCTTGCGGCTGGCGCAAGACACCTTGAAGAGCCAGCAATTGTCCTATGAATTGAGCCAGCGCCGCTTCAAGGCTGGCGCCACGTCCGGACTCGATATGGTGGAAGCCCAGACCAGCGTCGAGGCGGCCCGCGTTGACGCGGCCCTCTACACCAGCCAGGTGGCGTTGGACGTGAATGCGCTGACGCTGGTGGCCGGCGGCGCGCTGGCGCCGGACTGGCTGCCGCAAGGTCCCATCGAAGCGGTCGGCGCGCTGACGGACATCCCGGCCGGCATGCCGTCCGACTTGCTGGGGCGCCGCCCGGACGTGCTGGAGGCGGAGCGCAGCCTGCGCGCGGCCAACGCGAATATCGGCGCGGCGCGCGCGGCCTTCTTTCCGCGCATCGCGCTGACGGGATCGGCCGGTTCGGCCAGCGGCGACTTGTCCGGCCTGTTCAAGGGCGGCAGCGCGGCCTGGAGTTTCATGCCGCAAGTGAGCTTGCCAATTTTCGACGCCGGCGCCAACCGGTCCCGGCTGGAAGTGGCCAAGGTCGAGCGCGACATGGCGGTGGCGCGCTATGAAAAAGCGATCCAGACGGCGTTTCGCGAAGTGTCGGACGAGTTGGCCCGGCGCGGCACGGCCGAGCAGCGCTTAGCTTCGCAAGAGGCGCTGGTCGAGGCCGCGTCGAAAAGCTATGCCATCCACCATGCGCGCTATGAAAAGGGGGCAGAATCGTACTTGAACGCCTTGATTTCCCAGCGCGCCTTGTATGCGGCGCAACAAAATCTGATCAGCGTGCGTCTATCCAAATTGACAAATCTGGTCGGCTTGTACAAAGTGTTGGGTGGCGGCTGGCAAGCCGAGGGCGCCGACCTGGCGGCGGGGAACGCGCGCCGCGCCGGCGCTGTCGAATGAGGGGCGAGGTTTGCTTTGGGTGGATGGGCCGCGCCGACACAGCATAGGGGACATCATGAATTTGGCAGAGAAGAAGCATCCGCATAGTCTGGATCGCGCGTTGGGCCGGCGCAAGCAAGTGCTGGACGCGGCCGAAAGCTGCTTCCGGCGCAGCGGCTTCCATGGCGCCAGCATGGCGGAAATTTCCAAGGCTGCCGGCATGAGCGCCGGCCACATCTATAATTATTTCGACGGCAAGGATGCCATCATCGCCGCCTTCGTGCAACAGAATATGGAGCGGGTAGCGGCCCATATGCTCGACCTGGCGCAGCAGGAAGACGTGCTGCAATCGGTGGTCGACAACGCCGCGCAGCATGTCCACGAAAACCTCAATCCGACTACCTGGATCTTGCCGTTGGAAATTTTTTCCGAGGCGGCCCGTAACCCGAAGATCGCTGCGCTGCTGCACCAGGCTGACATCGGCTCGCGCACCCAGTTTCGCGAAATTTTGAAGCAGGCGCGCATCAAGCGCGGCTTGCCGATCGACGAAGCAATACTGGATGGGCGCGTCGAAACCATCATCGCGATGTATCAGGGTTTGCATGTGCGGGCGCTGCATAATCCCGGCCTGGACGAGGCGGCCGTGGTGGCCGGCTTCAAGCTGGCGCTGGGCGCGTTGCTGTTCAGCGCATGAGCGAATGAGCGAAGGATGGGGCCATCAGGCGGTGCCCGTCGCATGTGCGCGTGACTATGGGTGTTAGCCGGCGCGCCGGAGGCTTGGCGCGCTCGCCCAAACGGGGCAACTCGTGTATATCGATATTTATGCAAGGAAAGGATGGTAAAAACGTAAAGCGCTCTGCTATAATTCGCAACTCGTCGGGGCGTAGCGCAGCCTGGTAGCGTACTTGCATGGGGTGCAAGGGGTCGGAAGTTCGAATCTTCTCGCCCCGACCAATAGAATCAATGACTTAGGCCAATCTTCGGATTGGCCTTTTTCATATCCGGTGTCCGGTGTCCGGCGCGTGTCCGGATTGGCGCAGACTCGTATCCATTAAAAATACTTGGTCCACATTGGATTATCTTGGATGTAAATAGACAACCACTATGCAATATTGCATATAATCAAGGAAATCGTGGCGCCGCTAGGGCGCATCACCCAACTTGAATAGGTATATGATATGGCAATCAATCAACCCCGCCCGTCGCAACCTGGAACAGGGGATCAGCAAAGAAATCATGTGCCCCGGCCAGCCGAGCATAGGCCACCACCTCCGCCACCCAAGAGGTAATCATGTCGGAAGAATTTGCGTACTTATCCAACCGTCGTAGCGATGTGCGTCAGCGTGCCTTGGCTAATCGCATCTACTATCAGGAGCGCCAGCGGATCTTCGAGATGCGGGAAGGCTTTATCAAGGTCATCTCGATCCTCGCAGGGTCTTACGCTTTTGCAAAAATGATCGATCCGGAAGTCGTCAAGTGGTGCGCTATTGCGATAACTACCAGTAGCGCGGCTTCCCTGGTCTTCGGCTTCGGGACAAAGGCCCGCGACAGCGCCAAGCGCAGTTCCGAGTGGGCGCTGCTCGAACGCGACATTGAGCGAGCCGGCGAACGAAATTTCACCGAGGACCAAGTCGCGCAATGGCTGGCGCGTTGCAATGAAATTGAGGCGGGTGAGCCGGCCGCGCACCCGGGGTTGTTTGAGCGGGCAAACCATCGGGCCTGCGAGGCCATGGGCAGCACGCCAGGCAAGGTTGCCTGGTGGAAGTTGCACCGGCCTGCAATCTTCATTCCTTGATTGCATTGTAGAAAGTCGCACACATCCGGCGCGGCACACTGGCCGACGTATTTCGGCGAGCGGCATTTAATTTGGTGGCGGCTTGGTCTTTCTCGGCCTCGGCATTACCCAAGGGATTTCCTTCGGCTCTCCCTGCACTTTGCGCCCTTCAATAGCCGAGCGCGGCACCACCGGCGCGCCGATTGCGTTCACCCAGAACGGCAACAACATCTTGCGCAACTGCTCAATCTGCTTGCTTTTAGTCTTGCGCCCGGTCAATGTCGCAAGTTCTTCCTTGGTCAAGAACATGTCGCTCATGCGCGCTCCTAGTCAATGCCCGAGAACCCCAGCGCTTTGTACGCCTGACGTCAATCGGGAAGGTTATGCATTTTTCTAAGCCGGCTGAAGTGCTGGTCCAAGGCTTTAACTTCCGCTCGGGCTCTTGTTATCGGCCCTTCAACGGAAGCGATTGGCACGATGGGCTTACCTATGAAATTGACGGAAAAGAGGATGCCCATCTTCTGCAGTTGTTCAACTTGCTGGCGCATATTTCTTCGCCCTGTAAGGATGACGACATCTTCGCTGGTGAGGTATTGCTCGCTCATATGCCGTCGCTCGCTGAAAGACCGCAAATTCTAACGCTTTATATGTGATCGGGTATGCTGTTTATCGTGCATTTCTTGCAGCCTTCGACTCCATAATGCGTGATTCCTGCCATTTTGATATCTCGGTCGAATCCCACGCCACGGCGTGCGGACCGATGTTAATCTGGGCTGGAAAGCTGCCATCCTTGACGCCGTTATAGATTGAGGCACGGGACTTGCCTGTCAACTCGATAACTGCACGAATCTTAATGAATTTTTTGTCGGTGTTCATGAGTTGCCTTTCTGGTCAATTATTGGTGTGCTGGGTCCGCTTATCAGGGTGAGGCGCGGCGGCGCGCGGCGCATACTGCCGTCGGGCTGCTCGTGGTACATCGGCAGGCATTGAAACAGGCCGCCGGGCGCCGTGGCCTCGTCCCACAACTTATCCATGGCCGCCTCGCCCTCGGGCGTATTGCTCATCTTGTCGAACACGGCCCATCGCGCGGCGTTGCCCATCGGCGCGTCGTGCCAATCCTCGCCCCGATGCGCCGCCGAGTCCTCGACGCAATAAACGAACACCAAGTCAACCAGGCCGGTGCCGGCCGGTACTGCGGCCCGGTCGGCGACGTTCGTGTTTAGTAGCTCGAAGCGCTGGTCGAGCGTTGTTGCCGCATCGAGTTCGGGTGCGCCGCTAATCAGGATCGCGCCCATCTCGCGTTGCATTGCCGCCGCCCTGCGGTATCTCGGCTCTATTTCGTCGGCGTCGGCGCGCAGTAGCGCCACACGGTTGGCGTTGAACGGCGATGCCAGTTCGAGCTTCTTGGCGGCCCGGCGGGCGGCCGTCATGTCGAACATGAACAACTCGACCGCCGCGTCGCACTGGCGCATGGCGCGGCGCGCCCAGAGGAACCGATTGATGATGGACGTCATGCCGCACGCTCCGCCGACATCCTGGCCATCTTCGCGCACGCCTTCGCCATGCGGACCTTGATCGCGTACACCCGGCGCTTGGCTTTCTGCAGCGCCTTGTATTTCGGCGCCGTGAACTCGCGCACCGGGCCGTGCGCCGGATCATCCTTGCGAATCAGCCGGTCGAGTCGGCCGTGCCGCGCTTCATATTGGGCGATGGCATCGTGGTAGACGCCTTCGGCATTGGCGACCGCCTCATGGGCGCGCCATAAATCCATGCCGAGCTGGCCCACGTTCATCAACTGGATAATTTTTTCTGTACTCATTTCAAACCTCCGACGACCAGACGCAATGCCGGCTTGGTATGACGCGAGAACACATCGGCGGTAACTTTGACGATGGTGGAAATAATCCTCTTTTGTTCGGCGTCCTGGGTTCCGCGGAAGCGCTGCAATAAAAGGTCTTCCTCGGGTGTCAAGACAATCGCTGGCGGCGAAAGCAACGTCGGCCCGGCCTTTGGTTTCCGCGGGCGGAGCTTGACTACCGACGGGCTGGATTTGGTGACGGTGGACGCGTTCATGCCGATACCCTCTTTCCAGCCGCAACCACCAGGCGGATGCCGGCCGGCGCCGAGGGTTTGGCCGGCGGCCTGACCATCGGGTACTTTCCGGCTTGCCACACGGCGTGCGGCAGCAACTCGCCGCGCGCGCGTAAATCCATCATCCGGTAGGCAAGGAGCCATGCGGACTCGTCCGCCGTAAGTGTGACCGGCACGAGCGCCGCCGTGCGCGTCGGCCGTTTGCTGGGTGCCTTCACCGGCTTCGTTGCCGCGCTCATGCTGGCTCCCTGCCCATGTTCACTTCATTGGCCATCAAGTCAGCCACTGCAACCAGTTCATCGGCGATCTGCTGGGCCAGCCACATGAGATTGGACGGGCCTTCGCCACCAATCGCACTAAGAAGGTCAACCAGTTGCTTGCTGCGCATGATCGTATGATCCAATGCCTCCCATTTATTGATGAATACTCGGCTAAATGGCTGGTCGATAGCGGTTGAATCCGGTCTACTTATGCGGCCGTTCACGCTGGCACCTGCTCATCAAATTCCCATGCACGGGCGGCGATGTCGGCATTGATCGATTCGCAAAGCAGGGCAACCATGTCAGTGAGATTGCCGATGGCTAGGTCACTCAACGGTGGCTCGCTGTTCCCGTCCGTTGGGTCGTAGCCGTCCTCCAGTACCAAATTGCCCGAGACGATCCGCATCACGGTGCCCATGCAGGCGCAGAGCACTCGAATCCTGTTGAGGTCGCGCATGAGTGGCACCGCGCTAGTTTGGGCTTTTTCTGCCCTGTCGATCAGCGAAGGCAAGAAATGTTCATGTTTTTCTTCCAGGGTGGATTTGCGGGCCACCAATGGTATTTTTGTTGCTTTAACTGCCATATTTGATGTATTATTAACATTCGCCATGCTATACTTTCAAAAAATGCGGTTGTGTTTGTCCACCCGGTGCTCGTAACACCGGTTGGGGTTCTTGCTTCTGGTGGAGGGGCAGGTCAGTTCTGACCCCTTGTCGTTACTCGATATCGAGTTTCGATTGCACGCTGGGCGGCGCCTTTTTGGCTGTCGATCCCAGCAACTCGCCGATGCGGGCTACGCCGACGGCGTTGTAGAGGAAGTTGGACATCTGCTTGTTCGAACTCTGTGACTTGTCCAGCACGTACTGGCCGTACTTTTCGACTTTCAGGTCATTGGCTATCGCCAGCCTGCCGACAGCGTTCGGGCTGGCGTTGTATTTCGCGCCGATCTCGGTTGCCGAATACAGGCGCCCGACAGCTGGCAGCGGAACGACGTCAGCGCCGATGAGTTTGGAGAAGATCGTTTGCTGCGCCTGCGCTCCGAGGTCTGGGAATATCGCGCACAGCGCCTTCGCGCTTTCGATGTTCATCTGCAGCGCCTTCGCCTGGCGCATCGCAGGCAGTCCGCTCTCGTCTTTTTTGTGCGCGGCCCGGATCGGCGCGGGCAGTGCGCCGGACTCGATCGCTGCCAGGCGGTCGTAGACCCTCGTCTGCACCTTGAGCGATTCGCTCATCACCATCAATTCGGCTTCGCGCTTTGGAAGGTGATAGCAGGGGCGCTGCTGCCCGTTGCCACCCAAGTAGACGCCGGAAAATTTTCCCGCGTCTATGCCTGGGTGCGCCTTTACGCGCTTCATAAAGTCGGCATGCGCCAACTCCGCGCTACCAGGCTCACGCTCGGCGTTAATCACGTTGACTATATCCATACTGGACATAGTGGTGGGCGCCGACGCCGCCAGCAGCAGCTCGTGCGGTTGACGGGCGCTCATGCCGCGCTTTCACCGAGGATGCCGCGCACCTCGCTAATAAACTCCTGACGCTCCTTGCAGCGGGTAGCGTGGCGCACCGGGAAACCGACGGCCTCGAGCGAGTGGGCGGCCTTGGTGCGCTGGCCGTCTGACATGTTGGCAGTCAGGGTCTGGATGATTTGCTCGGCCTTCGCTAGCTCGTCAACCAGCGCTGGCACGTCGAAGCGATCTTGGCCGACGATGAGGCCTTGCAGGAAATTGTCGAGATGATCCAGAGTGAGGCTGTCGGAAATTAAATCGCCGCCGCATATCAAGCCATACGTTTTGTCACAGACGACGATTTTCGCGCCAGCTTTTTTGGCCATGACTTCCATGTTGGCGGGAAGGGTGTCCCACAGAGGGCTGATTTTGGTGCTGTTGGTCATGCTATTTCTCCTGGTTGGAATTACTGTGTGTTGGCTTTAATTTTCGCGGCCAAGTCTTGAATGAGCCCGATCATATCGGCGTCGCCAATGTGCTCGCCCAGCACGGTTGCAAGCTGCCTCACGCGGAGGGTGTCCCTCTCGCCGTTGGCGATCATCGTGGTTAGGATGTCGACGTGGGCGAAGCCGGTGCGACTGGCGCGCGACAGGATCATGTCGACGTCGGCGCGCAGGCTGGGCGCTGGCTTTTGACCTGGGCCATAAGCGACGATCAAGAAGCCGAGGAAAAATACGAAGCTGTTGGGGCAGGACTCGCGCCGGTCGACGGCGTGCTGGCGGGCGTTCATGTCGCATCTCCAACCAGGCCGGCCAGATCCCGGCCGACATCGCCAGTCATCGTCAGGCAGGTCGTCAGCGCGGCTTGGCGATCAGCGGCCGGCAGAACCTGCATCACTGACATCAGCGCGGCGACGGCGCCAGCCTTGGCTGCGACTTCGGCGATCAGATCGGCCCGCGCGGCGTCCTTGTCGAGTTCCGGCGCGGCGTCGTATGCGACCGCAATGGCGAGGTTGGAATCGTAGCCGCGGTTCCACTCAGCCAGCAGCGCGGCCTGATTGCTCCGGTGCGCGGTACTTTTGACGTATTTGGCTTCGGCCATGCGCCGGAATTTGGCGGCGGTGATCGTTGGCAGCGTGGTGATCGTGCTGCGGTCGAGCCAGTCGTTGGCGGCGAGTCTTCCTTCGCCATAGGCCATTTTCGCTGCATAAGGGAGCTTGAGGATGCTCATGCGGCACCCGCAGCAGTGATAGCGGCGCGGCGCTCGTGGTGGCGGGTCATGCCCTCGCCGGACAGGCCGGCGGCGTCGAGCTGGTCATGCACCAGCAACTTCTGTTTGGGCGTCATGGCGTTGAGCATCGTGATGATGATTAGCTCGGCCATGAGCAGTTCGCGGAGGACGGAGGGCGCGGCGGTATTGCTAGTGGCTGGAGGCAGGGCTGCGATCAGCGGCTTCGAGGCTTCTCCGTTGAGCGGGCCCAGCACGCTGACCAGCGCATCCATGCGACCGGCTCTTGGCGCGGACTTGCCGGACTCCCACTTTGCGACGCACTGTTGCGACATGCCGACGCACGCGGCCAGGTCGTCTTGGGTTAGGTCGGCGCGAAGGCGGGCGGCGAGGATGCGCGCGCCCAGGTCGACCCGATAATCGGTGGTTCTGCTGGTGGTCATGTTTGCCCTTAACTTGTTTAAACTATTTGAAGTATCTTATACGTACAATAAAGTAGTTGTCAATCTATTGATGAGGAATTTTTGGGCGAAAAAAAACGCGCCGCAGCGCGTTGTTGTCACAAACATATGACTACTCAGGTTCGAACAAGTCGTGTTCGGCTTCGGTAATCCATTTTGCAGCCTCTTCTACCGATTCAACAGCCCTTAATTTTAGGCCAACAAGCGATGCATCCAGCGCGTGCCTCTCAATGGCGCCCCTCATACGGTGATTCGAATTAAATCTATCTTGGTCGTCATTGTGGACTGACGGGAGTCGGATAATTGCCATATAGTTTTGATCAACACCCCTCACGGCCCGCAATAGTGTCAACGTCCATAAAGTATTGGGAAGTATCATCTGAAGCGAGCTTGACCGTATTGGATGCTTTACTTCAATGATGCTCCTCTCTGAAGCATAGTCGGCGACCCATGACCTGCTTGCAAGCCCATTAATTCGAACGTTGCGATTTCCAAGCAAGCCCATATTAGGCAGTAGGTCAAACAACTCGTCGTCGAACCGCTTCGAGTCTTCCTTGTGGCGTGCTAAGAGAATGTGCTCGTTCTCGTATTGGGAGTTTGCCCAAGCAATTTGCCCCCTAGTCGACGCACTTAAAGGATGAGATTCCTCTCTGGTGTCGTCCGGCTCCCCATATCTTGGGCGCTCTCGCTGATAAGTCTCCAATTCATCTGCTGCAGCAATAATCTGCTCTACATCGATATCAAAAATCTTGGAGAGCTCGGGGAAGTTTTTGGCCCGAGGAGCCGTAACCTCTCGCTCCCACTGGCCGATCGCCGCCTGTGAAACGCCTAATTTTTGAGCGAGCTCCAACTGACTGATGCCCAGTTTCTGCCTATTCAGTCGGATTAGTTGTGCGAGTGTCATTGCTTCCTTTCTACTACCAAATGATTGTAAGTTGCAGTATACGTCAACTTTCCAAGGTATGACGCATATTTATAAAACTACTTGCTTGAATAAACTACTCATTACTTGTACTATCTTATTAATTATAGGAGTGTCGTATGAAAAACCAAAATGAGCAGTCCGGCATCGCTGCTGCCATTACTGCCGCTGGTACGCAGATTAATTTGGGCCAGCAACTGGGCGTCAGCCAGCAAGCGATCAACAAATGGTGCCAGCAGGGCTGGGTGCCGCTGGTGCGCGCCGGCCAGATCGAGGCGCATTACAAGATTGCGCGCTCGCGCTTGGTCAACCCCAAAATCCTCGCGCTCGTCGGCGCACCCACCAAGGAATCCCCATGACCCCCATCGGAAAAGCCATCGCCCAACTGGGCGGCCAGACCGCCGTCGCCCGCGTGCTGGGCCTGAGCGGTTACCAAGTCGTCCAGCAGTGGATTGCACAGGCCCGCGTGCCGGCTGAGTACTGCCCGCGCATGGAGCAGTTGACCGCCGGCGCCGTGCGCTGCGAAGAGCTGAACGACCGCGTCGAGTGGTCGCTTATACGGGGCGCCAACCCGTCGAGCACCGCCGCCGCCATCGCACAAACCCGCCACGTCTACGAAGGCGACAAGAGCACTGAGGGCGCGCTCGACTACCTGGAGGCGGTGCTGCAGGCCGGCCACCTGAGCGCCGCCGATCTGCCGCAAGCCCGCATGGATGCCGGCGCCAAGCCGGCCACTTCCAGCGCACAAGTTCCAGCGCGTGCTTGCACAGCAGGCAGCGCCACCCCGGGCGCGCCCATCAACATCACCAACATCACCAACATCACCGACCTGTCCATCGGTATCGGCACCACCAGCATCGCGCAGGCGCTGGCTCAGGTCGAGCAGCTCAAGCTGGCCGCCGAGGGGACCGTCGCAGTACTGACTGTGATTGGCGACGCGCTGGAATCGGCGGCAGCCGACGACACGCTGCAACTGGTGCTGGAAGAGTTGCGCGGCCTGCGCGCCGAGCTGGTGGCCGGCCGCAAGACAAGCGCAGTGGTGCCGGCATGAAGATCAAGGTCGCAACCAAGATTGCCTGTGATTTTTGCAAGAGGTCGCAGGACGACGTGAAAGCCCTAATCGTGGGCTACGACAGCGCGGCGATCTGCGGCGAATGCGTGGCCAAGTGCGTGACGGTATTGTTGAGGAAGCAGGTTGGTGCCAAGACTGCGGACGAAAAGGATGCGTCATGAAGGCCATTCCTCCGGTAGAGGTCATTCACACCGCCGCCAATACAACTGACGGGCTGGCGCATGTCAGCTTGTTTTTGGCCGCTGCTTTCTCAGCGGCTGCTGCCGGGCGTGCTGACGCTGGCCAAGTGGTGCCGTTGGCCGCGCGCGCCGATCTTCCTAAGTGTGCCGGCGCCGGCCTGGCCACCTGTGCGTCATGCGCGCGCAGCTTGGCGCCAGCGGGTCCAGGGCAGTGCTGGACCGAGCCGCTGATGGAGCATGGCAAGTGCATCATGTTCGCCAGCGTGGAGCGCTATGGGCGCCTGTACGCTGCCGCGCCCGCTTGTGCTGAAGGGGTGTTGCGCAAGTGAAAAGGCCTTCGTTTCAATTTTATCCGGCCGACTGGCGAAACAACTCAAAGCTACGGCGCTGCTCGGACGCTGCGCGCGGCGCCTGGGTCGATGTAATGTGTGTACTGCACGATTCGGACGAATATGGCGTATGCCGATGGCCGATTGCAGAACTCGCGCGCGCGGCCGGCGTGCCGCTCAAGCTTGTCCGTGAGTTGTCCGCCAAGGATGTGTTGAAGGGCGCCGACAAGGGCGGTGCCGACTATATATTCACACCTCGCCATGCAGGCAAGGACGGTGAACCCGTGACTTTGGTGGTGGCCGGCGATGGGCCGTGCTGGTATTGCAGCCGCTTTGTTCGCGACGAGTATATCCGTCAGCGGCGCGGCCAAAGCACGCGATTCTCGGCCGAAAATCAACCACCAAAGGATGCACCAGAGGACGCACCAAAGGGAAGGGTAAATGATGAACCCAAGCCGCCACCAATGCCCCCCTTTGGTGTGGACTTGGGAGACGGCCCTCCATCTACATCTACATCTAAGAACAAAACAAACCCCCTAAACCCCCCAGCCCCAAACCCCGCTGAAGCGGGGCCTATCCGGAAGCCGAGGACTTCAGGCATTGCTTTGCAGACCTTCATCGAAGACTGCAAAACCAAGGGGGAGCGGCCCTTGCGGGACTACTCGCCGCTGTGGGCCTACACCGACGGCGCCGGCATTGACGAGCATCTGGTCAGCCTGGCGTGGGCTGAGTTCTGCCGGCGATTCATGCCTGGCGGCGCGCAGGATTCGAAGCGGCAAAAAGACTGGCGCTGCACATTTCGGAAGTACGTCGAAAACAATTATTTCAAGCTCTGGGCCATCGACAAAGACGGCCGGTATTTCCTGACGACGCAGGGAAAGCAAGCTGAAAAATTTCAAGAAACGAAGGCTCAGCAATGAACGACCATAATGCAATTCCTCACTCTGCCGAAGCCGAACAATCCGTCATCGGCGCGTTGTTGCGCGACAATGCCGCCATCGATCGCATGGGCGATCTGCGTGCTGCGCAGTTCTTCCGGCACGAGCACCGGCTGATCTTCGCCGAGATCATCCGCCAGATCGCAGCCGGCAAGCAATGCGATGTCATTTCCGCAGGCGTGGCGGTGGGCCATGCGGTGCCCGAGTGCATGGCCTACCTGAACGCGATTTCGCAGAGCGTGCCGAGCGCCGCGAACATCGCGCGCTACGCCGACATCGTTCGCGATCGGGCGCTGCGCCGGGGACTGTTGGCGGCCACGGCCGAGATGTCGGAAATGGCTTTTTCCCCTGGCTCGCGCACAGCCGACGAGGTGCTGGACGCGGCCCAGTCCAAACTGTCGGAGCTGGCAGAGAAGCGGACCGTCAGCGAGCCGATCCTGGTCAACGACGCGATGATCGAGCACATCGACGTGATCGACGGCCGGGTCGACCACAAGTTCGCCGGCATCGCGACCGGGTTCGCCGACATCGACCGGATACTGACCGGCGGGCCGAACCGTGGCGCCCTGATGATCCTTGGCGCACGTCCTTCGATGGGGAAGACGGCCCTGGCCATGAACATTGCGACGCATGTTGCGCGCGACCATAGCGTGCTGTTTCTGTCTCAGGAAATGATGATTCGCGAACTGCTCGACCGCGTCGTCGCCTCCGTCGGCCAGGTTCCGCTGGGCTCGCTCATTCGCGGCGATCTGACGGATTCCGACTGGATAAATTTCACGGCCGCTTCGGTCAAGATGAATTCGATGCGGCTGTACCTGGACGAGCAGCCTGCGCTGACGATCCTCGACGTTCGCACAAAGGCGCGCGCCATCAAGCGCAAGAGCGGGCTGGACATGCTGGTGGTGGATTACCTGCAACTGATGTCCGGCGAAGGTGACAGCCGCAATCAGCAGATCGAAGAGATCAGCCGCGGCCTGAAGGCGCTGGCCAAGGAACTCAACATCGTGGTGCTGGCCCTGTCGCAGCTCTCGCGCAACGCCGCCAACAAGGCGCGCCCGCAACTGTCCGACCTGCGCGACTCGGGCGCGATCGAACAGGATGCCGACATCGTCATGTTCGTGCATCGCGATGAGGTTGATAACCCCCAGTCGCATATGCGCGGCGTCGCCGATGTCTTCATTGCCAAAAACCGCCAGGGCAGCATCGACGATGTCTTGCTGAATTATGAGGGCATGTTCACGCAGTTTAGTGACTGCACCAGGCCGCGCCCAAGCATGCCGGTGCCGAGTCATCGCAAAGGCTTGGCTTCGGCGCTGTGATGCCAATGGGTTCTTCAGTTTCTTGCAAAATTGCCGGCGAGAAAGTGGCGAACTGTACCCCGCAGAGCCGCATGTTTCCTAACTTTCATGATTATTGTGAGTCATCGGTGGAAGGCGGGCAGGAAGAGGTCGGCGGGCAGAAAATCAAAATTCAACAAGGAATGAAAATGCAACGCAGGGAAAAATTAACGCTTGCTTGGCGGGGGAAATGTGACCCTGTGCCGGACATTGTTTTCGTCGATGATGTGGTGCCGCTCGCGCTGGTGGTGCCGCCGGCTGCCGTGGTGCTGCGCGTCGATCCGTGGACCGCGCCCGATCCGCTCGACCTGTGCCTGGAGCTATGGAAGGCGTGGATGGGCAGCGACTCCGACCGCGACTTGGGCGCCAAGACGATGCGAGGCTTGAGCGGGGAGGGCGAGGGCGGTGGCGCCGACCTGAACGAGACGCAGCATGCAAACGATGTCCGGCTCGCCGAGGCCGTCGACGCCATGATCGACAGCATGGCGCGCATCCACATCTGGGCGATCTACACGTCATGCAGCCAGGCCACACCTTGGAAATTCCCGCATGTATCCTTTGTCGACGTGGCGATCGAGGCGCGCGAAGATTTGACGCGGCGGCTGAAAAATAACTTTTGCACGGCGGTGCTGTTCTGATATAGTATCGGTTCAGGCGGGTTCTGCTCGCCAAAAATAAAGCCTGCCACCTCACGGTCGCGGGCTTTTTGCATTCGCGCTCCATTTTCGTGAGGTCGTCATGGCAGTGAAACCCGACCTGCATTGCCACCAATCGCGCGACTATCTCGACCGCTGCACGCATGCTGTCGAGCCGCCGCCCTCGCACGATGAAATCCGGCGCCAGCTTGGAATTGCCCTGCTCATCGCCGAGCGCCAGGCCCGAGCCGAGCGCGACGAACGAGACTGAGCCGGCCGGATGCGTGCGCGCCGCCTACGGGCGGTTTTTCAATTACAGGGCCAGCACACATGAACTCCAGCACCTTCGATATAAACCAACTGGTCATCTGCTACGCGCCGCCTAACTTACGTTCAGTGATGCCGGGCAACCGCGTCATGCTGCGATCGGGCGGCCCGGAAATGACCGTCGCCGACGTTGACAGTGCGGGTTGCGCGGTATGCCAATGGCTCGCTGACGGACAGCTTCAGCGCCATGCATTTGACCTCGAGTGCCTGACCTGTTTTGGCGCCCGCTAATTGGGTCGGCTAGATTTCAAGCCGACCTATTGCAGCACGATTGACCGGCTGAAAATCCAGCCGGTTGAATCGCAGCGCTTGTGCCGCACAGCACCGCAACCTAAACGAGAACCGACATGCGCAAATACCTCGCAGCGCTTTTTACCTGGCTGCTTCACCTGACTGACCCTCGCGTCAAGTCGATTCACTTCATGATTTCCAACGGCAACACAAACCACAAGGCAAAACACATGAACACCATCATCAACGATATGCAGAAATTTTCCCTGGCACTCGCGCTGGTCAGCGCCGCCGGCAACGCCGCTGCGCTGGCGTCGATCCCCACCTGGTCCAGCTCCGATCCTTCGGTCGTCACGGTAACGCCCGCAGCTGACGGCCTGACCGCCGAGGTATCCAGTACCGGCGTGCCCGGCACCGCGACCGTTACCGCCAGCGTTGACGGCCTGACCGTCACCGACGACATCACCGTCACCGCTGGCCCTGGCGCCACCCTGACGCTGACCGCCGGCGAGCCAGTCAACCGCATCTAACATCGCGCCGCCAGAGCGTTCCAGTGGCGGTTTGAATTACGGACGCAGGCACCGACGAGCAAAGGCTGCTGCCTCTACCGCGCAAGCGGGTTCTCCAGCAGCGCGGGCGGTGCCAACCATTTCCAATAACAAGCGAGACGCGCATGCCGAAGCGGGCCAAGTCCATCTGCAGGCAGGCCCGATGTGGCGCGCTGCTCGACGCTCCAGGCTACTGCGACAAGCACCTCAAGGCCAAGCGCCAACAGGACGATGCTTATCGCGGCACGGCCCAGGAGCGCGGCTACACCAGCGCATGGAGCAAGGCGCGCGGCTTCTACCTGCGCAAGCACCCGCTCTGCCTGTACTGCGAACGCGCCGGCCGCATCACTGCCGCCGCTGTGGTCGACCACATCATCGCCCACAGGCTGAGGGAGGCGATCGACAGTGGCGACGAGGTGCGGATCGAAGCGGCCCGCGCGCTGTTCTGGGACAGTGACAACTGGCAAAGTCTTTGCGGGCATTGTCACGATAGCGTGAAGCAGCGTGAAGAGAAGGCGGCCGAGCGGCTTAGGCGCCAGGAAGCGTCACAAGACGCGCCAGGGAGCGCAGTAAGGAACTGATGTGCAGGCAAGGGTGAGCAGTCGTTCGCCTCGCCTGCGTTGACGTGGTGGCGACCCGCCGTATGCAGGCATACCCCCGGGGGTGGCGAAAAGCTTGGGGCGATGTGCGGGAAACCGGCTGAGCAGCTTTTTATTTACGCATGCAGGATAGAAAAAACGGTTTTTAAAGGAATGACATGCCAGGCCCATCGAAAAAGCCGGCGCAACTGAAAGCGATCTCCGGAACAAAGCAACCGTGCCGGGCCGCGCCGGCCGCCATCAATCTTCCCGTCATCGATGAGGTTCCCGATGCTCCGGATTGGCTGCCGAACGCGCACGCCGTAAAAGAGTGGAACCGGCTGGCGCGCATTTTGACCGCAAATAAATTGCTGACCGAAGGCGGACTGTCCGCGCTCGCGATGCTGTGTGCATTGCACGGGAAAATTGTTCAGCTATACGCGGCGGGCGAGGCGCCAACCGCCAGCATGGCCAGTACGCTGCAGAGCATGATCAACGACTTCGGCCTGACGCCGGTCGCACAAGGCAAGGTGAAACCAGTTGGCGAAGAAACCAAAGGCAACAAGTTCGCCAACAATGGGAAGCGCGGCGCCGCAGCGTGATTTTGTCCAGGTCGCCATCGACTACGCGCAGTCCGCAGTGGACGACAAGCACGGCTTGAAGTTTGGCCGGTGGGTGCGCCTGGCGGCGAAGCGGTTCTTGAGCGATTTGAAGCGCGCGAAGTACAGCCACGCCACCAGGCTTTCCACCGCGACGTCGAAGAATGCGCCGTTTATCTTCGATCCTTGGCAGGCGCACGACCCTTGCGACTTCATCGAGAAGCTGCCGCACGTCGAGGGAGAATGGGAAACGCCGACGGTGGTGATGCACGAATCGCACATCTTCTTCGTCGTCAACCTGTTCGGCTTCCGCAACCATGACGGCACCCGGCGCTTCACGACGGCGCTGTTCGCCGTGGCGCGCAAGAATGCGAAATCCTTCTTATGCTCGGCTGTCTTGCTCTATTGCTTTTGCTGCGAGAAAGAGAATGGCCCGCAGGTTATCAGCGCGGCGACAACGGGATCGCAGGCGCGCATTGTCTTCAACGTGGCCAAGCGGATCGTGGAATTGACCGAGGATCTGCGCGAGGCCTTCACCCTGGAGCCGTTCGCCAACGCGATCGCCCGGTACGAGGTCGGCGGCACGTTCAAGCCGATCAACGCCAAGGCCAGCACGCAGGATGGGCTCAATCCTTCGCATTGCGGCATCGACGAGGTACATGCGCACAAGAATCACGATCTGCTGAACGTGCTCAAGTCCGCAGCCGGCGCGCGCAAGAATCCGCTGTTCCTGTACACGACCACCGAGGGCTACACCAACCCGGGCCCGTGGGGCGAGATCCGGCACTTCGCCAAGCAATTGCTGCAGGGTGTGGTGCAGGCGGACCACTTCCTGGCGGTGTACTTCGCGCTGGACGAGGAAGACAAGGGCGCCGGCATCAAAGCCGACGACGACTTTGATGAATCGAAGTGGATCAAGGCCAATCCGCTGATGACGGTCAATCCCCTGCTGATGAAGGAAATCCGCAAAGAGGCGATCGAGGCGAAGTCGATGCCCGGGCGCTTGTCGGAATTCAAAATCAAACGGCTGAACCGGCCGGCGGCGTCCGCGACATCATGGACCGACCTGGCCAAATGGAACCGCTGCGGCGGCGCGGTCGATCTGGAATGGCTTTGCGGCCAGCCCTGCGTCTTCGCGCTCGATCTTGCATCCACGCGCGACTTGACGGCCTTGCGCATCGTGTGGCGGGTCGACGGCATGTATTACACCTGGGGCCGGCGCTGGGTGCCGGCCGGCGCGGTGGCGCAGCGCACAGAGCGCGGCACGGTTCCCTATGCGGCCTGGGTCGCGGCCGGGCTGATCGTCCAGACCGAGGGCGACGTCACCGACTATACGGTAATCGAAAAGGATGTCGTGGAGTTGGCCGAGCGTTTCGGCCCGCTGGAAATCACCTACGACCCATGGAATGCGAGCGACCTGGTGAATCAGCTTACGGAGCGGGACTTGCCGATGGTTGAATTCATCCAGGGCACGAAGAGTTACCACCCCGCGATGCAGGAACTGGAGCGCGCGTATGTGGGCAAGCAGCTTTGCCATGGCGGCGACCCGGTGCTGACCTGGTGCGCGTCGAATCTGATCGCGCGCACAGACGCAAATATGAACACCGCGCCCGACAGAAAACGGTCGGCCGAAAAAATTGATGATATGTGCGCGCTGCTGATGGCCGTGGGCCGAATTCTGCACGCTGACGAAGGTAGCGCAACTCCAAGGATCATACAACTCTAATGTTTAACTCATTTCGAAACTGGGTCGCTGGATTCGTCGCCCCCAAGAACGCCAGCACCTGGTCCAGCAGCGATTCGCAAGGCTATGTGGATGCGGGGTGGTGGCAGCCGGCTTTCTCGGGCCAGGTCGTCACGAAAGAGACGGCGATGCGCGTCGCGGCCGTTTACGCTTGCGTACGGCTCATCGCCGGCAGCATCGCGTCCCTGCCATTGCCAATTTACGAGCGCACGACGCAAGGCCGCAAGCAGGTAGTTGATCACCCTTTGTTTTGGATTTTGAACGAGGAACCCACGCCTCGCTTTACCGCAGCAACAATGTGGGAATTCCTCACCAAAAGCGTTTTGCTGCGTGGCGACGGTTTTGCGTGGGTCAAGCGAAATCGTGCTGGGGTGGTCAATGAGCTGGTGCCGCTCGATCCTGACTTTGTGATTGTCGAGCGCCAGGGAAATCGCCTGGTGTATTTCGTCCAGGATGGCGGGGCGCGGATCGGTGTCGACCAGGACGACATGCTGCACTTTCCCGGCTTCGGATTTAATGGCCTGCGCTCGATGTCGGTGATCCAGTGGGCGGCCAAGCAATCGATTGGCATCGCGATGGCGGCTGAGGAACACAGCGCGCGGTTTTTTTCGAACGGAATGAGTCCTTCGTATGCCATCACCTCCACCAAGGTTATGAAAGAAGATCAACTTGAGCGCTTGCGTCAGCAATTTTCCGAGAAGGCAAGCGGAACCAGCCATGCGCACAAGCCTTTGGTGATGGAAGGCGATTTGACGATCAAGGAACTGTCGTTATCGGCGGTCGACGGCCAGTTGCTGGAGGCGCGCAAGTTCCAGGTGATCGACATTGCCAGGGCTTTTGGCGTGCCGCCATTCATGATTGGCGAAGCCGAGAAGACAAGTTCATGGGGCACGGGCATCGAACAGATGACGCTCGGCTATGTCAAATTCACGTTGTCGCCTTACCTGGCCAAATGGGAGCAAGAACTCAACCGCAAGCTATTTCGAAGGGCAAAAAACTTTGTTTCGTTCGATCTGGCCGGCCTGCTGCGCGGCGACGACAAGGCCCGCGCGGATTATCTGCGCCAGGCCATCGGCGGATCGCAGGGTCCGGGCTGGATGACGCCGAACGAAGTGCGCCACGAAGAATATTTCTTGCCTGTTTCCGACGAATCCGGCGACAAGCTGTACACCCCCGCAAAAGGAACACTGAATGCGAATCCTCCCAAAGCTCCTGCAACTGGCGATTGACAACAAGGCGGCGCCGAAGGCGTTCACCGTTAAGGCCGAGGGCGCCGGCACGCGCATCGAGCTGTACGACGTGATCGACGATTACTACGGCGTGGCCGCGTCCGACTTCGTGGCCGCGCTCAACGGCATCACGGCCGGCGATATCTCGCTGCACATCAATTCGCCCGGTGGCGACGTGTTCGCCGCGCGCGCGATGGTGGCCGCGATCGCGGCGCACCCGTCGACCATCACGGCCTACATCGATGGCCTGGCCGCTTCCGCAGCGTCCTATGTGGCCATGGCTTGCGACGCCGTCGTGATGGTCGACGGTTCCATGATGATGATCCATAACGCCTGGTCCTGCGCCTGGGGTAACGCGGCCGACATGCGCGCCACGGCCGATCTGCTGGACAAGATCGACGGCTCGATCGTCAAGGACTATGTCCGCAAGACCGGCTTGGGGGCCGACGAGATCAAGCAAATGATGGACGTTGAAACGTGGCTCGACGCGACCGAAGCGGTGGCCAAGGGCTTCGCCGACAGCGTCGCCACCAATGCCAAGGGCGCCAAGGCGGCGAATGCCTGGAACCTGTCGGCTTACGCCAACGCGCCGAAGTCGCCGCCGGCTCCGGCGCCGGACTTGAACAATGCATCCCGGGCGCGAATGCTTGCCCTGCTCGACCGAATCTAAACGCTCACGCGGTAGATGCCCACATGACCCAGTTGGGTCTTTTTTTTCGTCAAAAATAAGGAAATACATGTCTATTCAAGCACAGCGTGAGCGCCGCAATGCACTCGTGACCGAAGCAAAAAACCTGAATGCGACGATGGTTGGCGCGCTCTGGACGCCGGAAGTGTCGGCCAAATACGACGCGCTGATCACCGAAATTGGCCAGATCGACGACGGCATGGTCCGCGCCCAAAAGATCCTGGACCTGTCGGCCGAAAAGTCGTTCGACGACCTGATCGACAAGTCCGGTGGTCGCCAGGTCGACGCGCCGAAAGCGGCCACCATCGGCGCGCGCTACTTGCGTAACGGCTACCACGATTTTACGCCGGACGATTATGCCCAGGTGCGCAACGCCATGTCAGTCGGCGGCCCCGGCTCCGAGGGCGGTTACACGGTGCAAACCGAAATCGTCAAGCAGATCGCCGATGCGCTGAGGGCGTTCGGCGGCATGCGCTCGGTCGCGGAAACGATCCAGACCGCGCAGGGCAACCCGATGAATTTCCCGACCTCGGACGGAACGGGTGAAATCGGCGAAATCATCGGTGAAAATATCCAGGCTTCGTCTGGCGATCCATCGTTCGGCACCTTGCCGCTGAGCGTCTACAAATTCAGCTCGAAAATTATCACCATTCCGTTCGAGCTGCTGCAGGACAGCGCGATCGACGTGGAGTCGTTTGTCAATAATCGCATTGTGACGCGCCTGGGCCGGATCGGAAACCTGAAATTTACCGTGGGTTCGGGCGTCGGCGAGCCGACCGGCCTCGTTACTGCCGTCGGTGTCGGCAAGATCGGCCTGACCGGGCAAACGGTCACCGTGCTTTACGACGATTTGATCGATCTGCAGCACTCGGTCGACCCGGTCTACCGCGACAACGCCAAGTTCATGATGCACGACTCGACCGTGAAATACATCCGTAAGCTGAAGGACAGCAACAACCGGCCGTTGTGGGTGCCTGACTTCGATGGTGGCATTACCGGCACCGGTGTCGGCGGCACGTTGTGCGGGAGTCCGGTCGTGTTGAACCAGCAGATGCCGGTGATGGCGGCGAACGCCAAGTCGATCCTGTTTGGCGATTTCAGCTACTACAAGATCCGCGACGTGATGGCAATGAACCTGTTCCGCTTCACCGATTCGGCTTACGCGTCGAAAGGCCAGGTCGGCTTCCTGGCCTGGATGCGCTCGGGCGGCAACTGGATCGATGTCGGCGGCGCGGTCAAGGCGTACCAGAACTCGGCGACCTAAGCACCGGCGGGCCGCCTTGGCGCGGCCTCATTGCAACCATCACGAAAGAAACCCATGGCAAAAATTGCCCGTGTTATCGCCGTCCTGCACCTGGACGGCAACGAATATCACCCGAACCAGGTTATCGAATTTGATAACGGGACGGCAAAAGCCCTGAAGGATGCCGGCTCGATCGATACCGAGCCCGCCGCCATCGCGTACTGCACCGATACGCTGCGCGTGAAGATGATCCGGCATGCGCCGACCGAGGACGAGGCGGCGCGGCTGGAGAAGGCTGCCGCTCAGAATCTGGCGCTGGCCAAAGTCGAGGCCGATCATCTGGCTGCAGTCGAAACCGAGCGTCTTGCCAAGGTTGAAGCCGAGCGTTTGGCCAAGGCTGATAAAGCCGCAGCGAAAGCATAGTCATGACGATCCGCCTGCTTTGCTCATACGATAAATACCTCGCGAATGCCATTGTTTCCATTGATGCGGCCACCGAGGCCGGCCTGGTTGCCGCAGGGCAGGCGACGGTAAGCCTGGCGGGCGGGGTTCCTTACGTTGCGCCTGTCGCTCAACAACCATCCGCCCGGGCGACGCTTTCCTTCGATTCCAATAACAACGTCACAGGGGTGAGCGGACTGACTCAGCGCCCAAAATCAAACGTTTTCAGTACGTGCCTCAGCGGCTACCTGGACGTGCCGATTGCAGTGGTAGGGGCGCCATATAGCGTCATGCTTCAAACCGTCCTGGAACGCCCGTTTGACACTGTAAGGGTTGGCATCTTCAATACTGATACCGTTGCTATCGACGGGATGAAACTCGCCGTAGGCTCCGGAACGACGCTTGGCCCGGCCAACGGCCTGTTGGGGCTGAATAGCGGCGGGGCGCTTGTTGGCGCGTCTCCCGGGATGATAGCGGCCACATGGGGCGGGGCCGCCACGGGCTCCCTCGCAGCGTCGCCGGCGCTTTCAACCGGAGCGGCCGGCCTTAACATTGGCGGTTCAAAGTGTTCCTTGACGTTTTGCGACTGGACGACATGCCCGTCGCCGGACGCGCGCGCCGATGGCATCACTGGCTTTCCGTGCTTTACCACAACGATCACATGGCCTGCCGGCGTCAACCGCACGCGGATGCAGATGGATGGCACCACCTCGATCGGATGGGAGAATGAGGGCAGCGCGACGGTTGCGCCATATGGCAGGCCGTACCGCGTCATGGTTGCGCCGGCCCGGGATGCCGTCGCCAACATGGGGTTTATGCTGGCATCGAATGGCCAGTGCGCCCGCAGCTACACGGACTTTCCGCCTATCGTCATCCAGGCGACGTCGCGCTATGGCGACGTCGAAACGCTTATATTGTTCGGCGATTCAATCGAAGATGGCTCGGCCGCATCCATTCAATATTGCAACTGGGCGCATGAATTTCAGCAAATGATGTCGACGCCGCAAAACCCGATATCGATCTGTAATTTTGCGGTTCCCGGCAGCGGCGCCGCCGACTGGTACAACCGCGCGGCTTCCGTGATCGGTAATTTCTCCAAGGCAAGCGTCCACGCGCCATCGCTGACGCCCAATGCCTTGAATGGTCCGATTCTTGACTCGGACATTACCAATCACCGCAAATGGTGGGGACTGTTGAGGCAGAAATTCGATTTGCCGGGCTTGATGTTTTTTACCTCGACCGTGATCCCGACGAATCACGCTATCAAGGCATATGGGGTGTCGGACGCCAAGCGTATTGCCTGGAATGATGCCATGCGTGTGTCGACGTTCCGCTGTGCCGACTTCGATGCCGTCATGGCGGGGCCAACGGATCAATATGGGCAGGTTACGCTGGCGCCGGCCTTGCATGATGGCAATGGTATCCATCCCAATACGCCAGGCTATAAGGTGATGGCACGCGCATTCATTCCCGTCTGGCTTCGATATTGACGAACCTGGGCCCGGGCGCATGGCGCGGGCCTTTTAATGAGCAAGGGAAAATATGCCGATCAAGCAAACAAGCGCCCCGGCAAGCGAGCCGGTGACGCTGGCCGAGGCCAAGCTGCACCTGCGCGTCGACTCGTCCGACGACGACACGCTGATCACGATGCTGATCGGCGCGGCGCGCGCGGCGGCGGAAAACATCTGCCGCCGCGCGTTCATCACGCAGAAATGGGATCTGTTTCTCGATGGTTTTCCGCGGCAGAATTTTTATGGAATAGTGCAGACGTCTGCACAGATGGACCAATCCTATTCCAGCATCCTGCAAATGCAGCGCGGCTACGCGGTGCGGTTCCGGGGCGGGAAAATAGAATTGCCGTTCCCCACGCTTCAATCTGTCGAGTACGTCAAATACCGGGATGTTACGGGCGCCTGGGTGACGCTGGACCCGAGCCTGTATGTCATCGACAACGCCAGCGAGCCGGGCGTGCTGACGCCGGCGCCGAACCAATGCTGGCCCGACACGCAAAACATCATGAATGCGGTCCAGATCGGCTACACGGCCGGCTACGGCGATGCGTCGGCGGTGCCGTCCGGCGTCAAGTCGTGGATGTTGCTGCGCCTGGGCGCGCTGTACGAAAACCGGGAAGAGGTGGCGGTCGGCCAGCGCATTGTCGTGCTGGAATTGCCGTTCGTCGCCGGCCTGCTCGACCCTTACGTGATTGCGAGTTTCTGATGCGCAGCAATAATTTGCGGCATCGCGTGACATTCCAGGTGCGCGGGCCGGAAAAGGACGGCCTCGGCCAGCCCAAGGTACTCGGCTGGATCGACCTCGCCACGGTCTGGGCCGATATCCAGCCCTTGAACGGGCGCGAACTGATGCTGGCCAAGGCAAACCGCTCGGAAACCACGCACGCGGTCGCCATCCGTTACCAGGCGCTGTTTGCCGATCCGAAGGCGGTCGCGGCGATGCGTATTGTGTATGGCAGCCGCATTTTAAATATTCATGCCTCGATCGATCCGGAAGAGCGGCGCCGGGATCTGAACCTGTCATGCAGTGAAGGATTGAATGATGGCTGATTTGACCGTTACCGGACTGGACCAGTTTAGGGTCCGGCTGAGCGCCTTGCCGGACAGAATGATCCAGGGATGCATAAAATCTGGCTTGCGCCAGGGCGCGAACCTGATCCGCGACCAGGCGAAGACGAATTTCAACGGCGCCGGCGGCCCGACCGAACTGACCGGCGCGCTCAAGGCGTCGATCCGGGTAACATCGCGGCGCGGCACGCCGACCCGGGTGGTGTTCAATGTCGTGGCCGGCCAGTTGACGAAGGCGCAGACGAAGAAATTCGGCGCCAATTCGGCTTATTACGCGCTGTGGGTCGAGCGCGGCCACATCAACCGCAAACTGGGCGAGGCATTGCGGGGCAGCAAGGCGGGCGTCACGGCGGCGCGCGCGGCGTCCACCAGCAACACCCCCGCCCATCCCTACATGCAGCCCGCCATCGAATCGAAGGCGCAGGCGGCCATCGACATGATGGTGGCGACGATCGCGGCCCGGTTGCCGGGAGACGCGGCGTGAACGGGCATACAGCGGTGTATGGGCTGCTGTCGAACTCCGCCAGCCTGGCCGCGCTGGTGGCGCAGCGCATCTTTCCCGATGTCATGCCGGACAGCCCGGCTTATCCTGCGGTCACCTACCAGAAGTTGGGCGGCGGCAGCGCGCGCGGCGCGCTGAGCGACCCGCCGCTGATGTGGGCCTTGTTCCAGGTGTCGAGCTGGGCGAAATCCCGCGCCGATGCGGCCGGCGTCACCCGGCAAGTCCGTGGCGCGCTGGAGCGCAAGCGCAAGCTGACCGTGGCGGGCGTTGCCGTCGATGACTGTTTTTACCAGGATGACGTCGATCTGTACGACAACGACACGCGCACTTACTTCAATCACTGCACCTTTAAAATTTTTTACCGGGACACGCCATGACGAAAACCGAAAGCATCATCGCCGCGATTACGGCCGCCCTGACCGGCGCCGGCCTGGCCGTGCGGGAAGACACGGAGGCGCTGTATTCCTTCGAGACCAAGCCGTGCATCGTTATCGACTGCGGCGACGAGGTTCCCGATGCGGTTTTCGGCATGGGCTTTGTCTACTGGAACCTGACCGTCATGCTGCTGATCGGCGCCGACGGAGCGGTCCCCAAGCTCGCACCCGAGACGACCCGCGCCGCCGCGCATGCCGCGCTGTACGCGGACCGCACCTTGGGCGGCGCCGTCGTCGACCTGGTTGCCGGCGCCATCAGCCGCAGCATCGATGCTGAAAACCCGGCGGCCGGCATCACGCAAGTCGTCTATAACCTGAAATACCGAACCATGGAGGGAACAGTTTAATGAACGATGCATATGAAGGACTGGGCGGCAGCTACGCGCTGGACCCGGAAACGGGCGTCCGCACGCTCATCGCCCGCACGCGCGAGCCGGGCGCGGCGCCTCCCGATCCCGCTCCCCAGTCGCCGCCAGCCGCAGCACCAGCCCAGCCCGCGCAAGCGGGTTTTTTAACGCCCGCCGATCCTGTTCCTCCGGCTGACAGCACTCATACCACGGAGTAACCATGTCCTTTCTTACCCGCAAGCGCGCCATTCTCAGCAAGATTGAAACGACCTATGGCGTCGATTCGGTGCCGACCGGCGGCGCCGATGCCATCCTGATGAGTAACCTCACCGTCTCGCCCATGGAAACCACCTTGGTGCAGCGGCAAAACATCAAGTCCTATATGGGCAACAATCCTAGCGTGCTGGCCGCGATCTACGCCAAGGTCAGCTTTGAAGTCGAACTTGCCGGTTCCGGCGCGGCCGGCACGCCGCCGCCTTACAACGATCTGCTGCGCGCCTGCGGCTTGTCCGAAACGATCCTGGCCGCGCCGCTGACCGGCACGTCCACGGCGGGCAGTGCCGGCTCGATGACCCTGGCGGCCGGCGCCTCGGCGGTGGACGGCGCCTATGCCGGCATGACCATCAATATCACAGGCGGCACCGGCGCCGGGCAATCGGGCGTCGTCGCCTCGTATGTCGGCTTGACGAAGGTGGCCACGTTGACGGCCCCGTTCGGCGTGCTCACCGACGCGACCAGCGTCTACACCGTTCCGGCCCAGGTGATTTACAAGCCGGTTTCCGCAGGGTTCGAGTCGACGACGATTTATTGCAATGTCGACGGCATCCGCCACATCTTGATGGGGGCACGCGGCACGGTGGCGCTCAAGGCCGGCGTCCAGACCATCCCGATGCTCACGTTCGCGTTCACCGGCATGTACGTGACGCCGACGGACGTGCCGATCCCGGCTGTGACGCTGACGGCGTTCATGCAACCGCTGGCCGTGAACAACATCAATACGAGCGGCCTGGTGATTGCCGGATACGCCGGCGGCGTGGCCAGCGATTTCAGCGTCGACTTTGCGAACACGGTGGTTTTCCGTTCGCTGGTGGGCGGCACCGAGAGCGTCGTGCTCACCGACCGCAAGCCGGCCGGCTCGCTGACATTCGAGGCCACCACCGTCGCCGCGAAGGATTGGTGGAGCACCGTCAAGAATGTGCAGCTCGGCGTGTTTTCGATCTTGCATGGCACCGTGCCCGGCAACAAGGTCAAGATCGACGGTCCGAGCATGCAACTGACGACGCCCACCTACGCCGACAAGGACGGCATCACGATGCTGACGGTGAAAGCCGATTTTATCCCCGTCAACGGCAACGACGAACTGATCCTCAGTTTCCAGTAATTCCATTTGGCGCAAGCCACCCTCACGAAAGGCAACACTATGTTTATTATCAAATCCGACAAAGACAAAACCATCTCCTGGCCCGTATCCGTCGAGACGGCGGCCGATGGCGGCAAGATCCAGAAATTTGAATTCACCGGCACCTTCCGGCTGCTGGGCGACGACGAAAAAGAGGCCATGGCCGCCGAAACGAAGGCGGAGTCGGTGGAGGCTGTCGCCGGGGAAGGCGAAAACCAGTGGAAGGAATCGTCGATCGACAACATCATGAAAATCATGACCGGCTGGAAGGGCGTCGTCGACGAGGACAAGGCCCCGATCGACTTCACCCGCGATAACGTGCGCGCCGCGGTGCGCAGCGCCCAGGGCGTGAGCATTCTGCGCGCCATCAACACGGCCATCCACGAAATCACTTTCGGGGCACGCTCAAAAAACTGACGGATGCCGCCGCGTTCTGGGCGCGCGGCGGCAGGGATGACGGCGCCAACGCCGAGGACGACCTCGCGCTGTTTGGCGTCGACCTGGCCCAGGCCGAGGCATGGGCCGGCATTGTTGACGAGCCGGACCGGTTCGAGGTGTTCCGCGAGAACTGGAAAACGCTGTTGGTCTTCATGGACATGGCCGGCCAGTGGCGCTGGACGGGCGGCATGGAATCGCGCCGCGATGGCCTGGAATATGGTTCGCTGCCCCTCGTCTACGAGGCGCACGGGATCGGCAAGAAGAAGCGGGTCGCCGTGTTCCGTGGCCTCCAGGTGATGGAACGGTCGGCGCTCAATGTCTGGCGCCAGGCGGAAAAATAGCAGCAAGGCGCCTCCGGGCGCTCTTTTTTTGGAGAATCGATATGCCAGGTGCAGTTACAGTCGGCGCGCTCGTCATCAACTTGAGCGCCAACATCGGCAGCTTGAAAACCGATATGGCGGACGCCACCAATGCGGTCAAGACGTCCTCGCAAAATATCGTGAACGCCTGGGCCGGCGTCAGCGCGGAAACTGACCGCGCCAGTGCCGCCGGCCGGCGCCTGGTCGAAGGCTTGCGCGACGAAATCGCCACGTTCGGGATGACGAGCGCCGAACTGACCCAGCACAAGGCGAACCTGAACGGTGTCGGCGCCGAGGCGCAAGCGCTGATCGCGCGCCTGCAGGGCTTGAAATCGGCCGAGGATGCGTTCAAGGCGTCCGTGGTGGATGCCGGCGGCGCCCTCAACGCGCACGGCAAGGAAGCGGCGGCCGCCGGCGGACACATGGATGGCTTCAGCTTTGCCACCACCGGCGCCAAGCGCGAGCTGCTGGTGCTCGCGCATGAACTGAGTCAGGGGAATTTCAAGAAGTTCGGCGGCTCCATGCTGGTCCTCGGCGAGCAGACGGGCGCGGCCAGCTTGCTGTTCAGCGCGGCCGGCCTGACCGCCATTGGCCTGGCCGCCGGCATCGCCTTTATCGCCGCCGAGGCGTACAAGGGCGCGACCGAGATCGACAATTTCAGCAAGGCAATGATCGTCACGAACGGCGCGTCCGGACTTACCCGCGACAGCCTGCACGAAATGGCTGCCAGCATGGAAAGCGCTTCCACGGGCGGTATCCGGGCCGCCATCAAGACGCTGGAAGAACTGAGCGCCACCGGGCACTATTCCAGCGCCTCGATCGAGGCGACCGGGGCGGTGGTGCTGAAATTGGCGTCGCTGACCGGGGAGTCGTCGGAAACCATCATCAAGCAGTTCGACGGCATGTCCGGCGGCGTGGCCAAGTGGGCGGCGGAAAGCACCAAGCAATACAACTTTATCAATGGGGTCCAGTACGAGCATATCCGCCAACTGGATTTGCACGGCCAGAAAGAGTTGGCGCTGATCGAAACCATGCACTTGCTCGATGAGTCGCTCGATACCCAAAAGCAAAAGGTCAGCTTCGTCACGGCCAATTACAAGGGCTGGGCCGAGATGCTGGGCATCGTCGACGTCGCCTTCAAGAAATTCCTGACGGGCCAGACGCTCGGCGAAAAGGTCACGTCGGAAATGGATAAATTGGTCGAGCTGAAGGCAAAGCTCGCCCGGATCGACCCCGGCGCCATGAACGGGAACTTGGCGGAAGACATCCAGGCCCGGATTGCCGCGCAAAGGAAGGTGGTCACCGCCGCGATTACGGCCGCCAACAACGAAGAGCTGTCCACGGCGAAGAAGCAGATCGACGACAAGGCGAATCTGCAATCGGTGGCCGATCGCGTCGAAATCGACTTGCTCATGAAAAAAATCATGACGAAGGAGCAGAAGCGCACGCTGGCCGAGGAAAAAATCAACGGCATGGCCGACCGGGAAAACGCGCGCGCCAAGGCGCAGGGCCAGGCCGAGGTCGTCACGATGGGCCAGCGCCAGGCGATGATCGACGCCGCCGACGAGAAGTACAAGGACAAGGCCGTGAAGGGGCAAGATGCCCGCTCGGCAATTCTGGAAGGGGCGCTGCTCAAGCAGAGAACCGAATTCGACCGTGAAAAGTCGATCTATGACGAGCGCGGCAAGATGCTCGACATGTACCACGCCAAATTCGGCATGTCCGACGCCGACTATTTTTCCGGCGAGACGGCGCGCCGCGCCGAATTCATCAAATCCGAGGCGGCGGCATTTTCCGCCGAGGCGGCCCTCATCAACGGCACTCAGACGAAAAACCCGGAAGAGGTCGAGGCGAGCAAAAACAAATACGCCACGCTGCTCAAGCAGCACCTGGACTTCCTCGACAAAATGCGCAATGCCGGCGGCGAGGATAGCGTCAAGCTGGTGGCGGCCCAGCAGCAGGCATTCGACGACTACGCCAAGGCCGCATCGGCCGCCGGCGATGTCGAGATCAAGAAAGTGACCGAGGCAATCGCAAAGCAGCGCGAGCATAACGTCGAAATCGGGCTGACGAAGGGCCAGATCGAGGCTGCCAGGCAAGCCTCCACGGATGCCGGCACCCAGCGCATGCAGGACGACGCCGACGCGATCGCCATGCTGCTGGAGCAAAACCAGGTGATGACGGAGCAGGGCGCCATCGCCGTCGCCGTCGACGGCCAAGCGAAACAGATCTACGTCACGGAGCTGGGCCGGCTGCAAAGCCTTATCGCGGCCCGCCGCGCACTGGCGGCGGCGCAGGGCATCGGAGCGGCGGCCGACGCGCAACAGGCCGCCAGCAAGGCAGCGGCCAATCAATCCATCCAGGACTGGAAGCACGCCGGCGCCAGTATCGCCGACAGCCTGTCTTCCGCCTTCGGCACCGCCGGCAAGGCGATGGGGACGATGTTCAAGGCATATTCCGACGGCGTGGCCGACCAGCTGGAAATCGACAAGCAGCGCGCGGAGACTTTGAAGGGGCTCAACCCGGAGAGTCCGGCCGCGATTGCCGCTGTCGGCCGCGCGCGCCAGGCTGCGGCCGACGTGCAATTGAAAAGTTACGGCGACATGGCCAGCGCCGCAAAGGGTTTTTTCGACAAGAACTCGGCCGGCTACAAGATCATAGACGGGCTGGAAAAGGAAATGCGCCTCTTCCAGATGGCCAACCAGGCGGAAAAGCTGGTCACCAGCCTGTTCGTGTCGTCGGCTTCCGCCGCCGGCGTGGTGGCCGGGCAGGCGGTCGAAACCGGCGCCGTGCTGGCTGGCCAGGCCGAGCAGAACGCGGCCAAGGCACCGGGCGTGTTCATGGCGTTCATGTCCGCAATGGGTCCGTGGGGCATGGCCGCCGCCGCCGTGGCGATCGCGGCCGTCCTGGGTGGGGCATTCAGCGGCGGCGGCAGCGTCGACGTGGCAAAGGATCGCCAGGCCGCCACCGGCACGGGAACGGTACTGGGAGATGCGGGCGCAAAAAGCGAATCGATCGCGCACTCCCTGGAGATTGTTGCAAAGGACTCTGGCCTTGGACTGGTGCATTCGGCATCGATGGACACGTCGCTCAAGCAATTGGTGAGCGGTATCAGCGGTCTGTCGAGTCTTCTGATTCGCTCAACGAACCTGACGGCGCCGACCGCGCCCGACACGATGGGGACGGCGCAAAGCCTGGTCAATTTGGGTGGCTTGTCGATCGGGGAAAAACTGACGCATGGTTTTGTCGGGAAGCTCATTGGTGGCATTTTTGGCGGTGGCACGTCCGTGACCGATTCGGGACTGCAGATCGGCAAGTCGTCGCTGAATAATATTTCCGAGCATGGCGCCACGGTGAATCAATACACCGATACCAAAACGGATGGCGGCTGGTTCTCCAGCGACAAGCACCGCACGAAGATCGATTCGCTGGGGGCCGATGTCAACAAACAGTTTTCGATGATTATCACGAGCCTGGCGTCGACCGTCTCGGCGGGCGCCACCGCGCTCGGCCTGGGCGGCAATGCTTTCACCGAGCACCTGAAAACGTTCGTGGTCGATATTTCCAAGATTTCGACCAAGGACATGACCGGTGACCAGATTCAAAAGGCGCTTGAAACCGAGTTATCCAAGCTCGGCGACAACATGGCCAGGTTCGGCGTGGCCGGCCTGGACCAATATCAAAAGGTGGGGGAGGGCTATCTTGAAACGCTGTCGCGCGTTGCCAACGATTACGTCCAGGTCGGCGATGTCATGGCGGTGCTGGGCAAAAACTTTAATGTGACGGGCCTTGCGGCCGTCTCGCTGAGCGAAGGATTGATCACGGCCGCTGGCGGCATTGACGCGCTGACCAAAAACACGGGATTTTTCGTGACGAATTTCCTGTCCGAGTCGGAGCAGATGGCGCCGATCGTTCAGTCGGTGCGGGGCGCGATGGCCGCGCTGGGCGCATCCGGCGTCACGACGAACGAGCAGTTCAAGAACCTGGTGCTGTCGCAGGACTTGAGCACGGCCGCCGGCCAGGCGATGTATGCCTCGCTGACCGCAATCGCGCCCCAATTCAAGCAAACGGCCGATTATATCAATGGCGCGTCCGTCGCCATGAAGTCTGGCGCCGATATCGCCAGCGAGCGCAAGGGCTTGCTGGACCAGCTCGACACGCTGACCATGAGTTCGATCCAACTGCTCGACAAGCAGCGCCTGGCGCTCGATGCCAGCAACCGGGCGCTGTTCGACCAGGTGCAGGCGGCAACAAGAGCCGCTGCCGCAGTGACGGCGGCGCAGCAGGGCATCGACACGGCGCGGGCGAACCTCACGACCGCCTACGGCGCGGAATCCTCTGCCCTGAAAAGCACGATTGCGAACCTGAAGACGTTTCAGGCGGGGATTCTGTCGTTCCGGGATTCGCTGAGGCTGGGCAGTCTGTCGACATTGACGCCGGAACAGAAGGCGGCGGAAGCCCAGCGGCAGTACCAGGACACGCTGGCCAAAGCCAAGACCGGCGATGCGACGGCGCAAGCGGCGATCCAGGCAGCGGCATCCGCCTACCTGACCGCCGACCAAGTGATCAAGGCGAGCAGCGACGCCTATATCGCGGATGCGGCCAAGGTGCAATCCGACCTTGCCGCCCTGGCAAGCATGGCCGGCGACCAGGCGACCGACGGGCAAAAGCAACTTGATGCCATGACACAACAGGTCAGCAATCTGGTGACGCTGAACGCCACCGCGCTGAGTACGCGTGACGGGATTCTCGCTTTGAACAATGCTTTGATGGCTGGCGCGCGCGTGGGCATCAATGGCTCGCATGCCGGCGGCCTGGTCAGCGTTCCATTCAATGGCTACCTCGCCGAGCTACACAGGGACGAGGTGGTTGTCGATGCGCCGGCCGCCGCCGCGATGCGCCGGTATTTTGGCGCCGCGCCAAGCCAGGGCGGCGGCAATAACGGCGCCCTGGTGGCCGAGATCAAGGCGCTGCGCGAGGAAATGAAGGGACGGCGCGCCGACGCAGAGCGGCAAACCGGCGACTGGATAGCCAGCAATTTCGAGGCGAACGACCGCGCCGCAACGAAAGTATCAAACAGCACCACCGCAACCGCGAAGGCTTCGGCCTGGGCCGCATCCAATCCAAGAAAGGTACAACCAGCATGACCGATGCAGATTTTTTAGCCTGGCTGAAAAGCCCGGCCGCCCTCCGCCTGACGCTCATCGAGGTGGGCGTGCAGGTAGGCGGCGTGGAAATAACGCGCTACCTGAGCACCACCGGGTACAGCACGGGCGCGGCCGATACGCCAGCCAATACCCATTACGCCCCGATCGCAAAGACCGGCATCCAATACACCGAGCAGCTATCGTTGAACGGAGAAGGGAGCCTGTCGGCTGGCGATATTGAAATATTCAATCCATCCGGCGTGCGCGACGGCTGGCTCAACGATATCTGGGTCAACCGGCCCGTGCGGGCGTGGATCGGCGACCCGCGCTGGCCGCGCGCCGACTTCCGGCCGATCTTCAATGGCATCGTCGCCGATATCGCCAGCAAGGACCGCACGACCCTGGCGCTCAAGATTCGCGACAAGCTGCAGCGGCTGAACACGCCCGTCACGGAAAACAAGCTCGGTGGAGCGACGCCGAACAAGGATGCGGTGCTGCCGCTGGCGTTTGGCGAGGCGCATAACGTCACCCCGTTGCTGGTCGATCCGGCCACGCTGCAATACCAGGTACACGACGGCGCCGTCGAAAGCATTTTCGAGGTGCGGGATAACGGCTTGCCGATCAGCGTCACCGCGCATAACGACACGGGCACGTTCGAGCTGACGTCCAGCCCGGCCGGCGCCATCACGGTATCGCTGCAGGGCGACAAGCCGGCCGGCGCCTATGGCAATACGGTGTCAAAGCTGGTGCAGCGTCTGGTGCTCGGCTACGGCCAGGCCACCAGCCGTTTCACATCCGCCGACCTGGACACGGCGAGCCTTGCCGCGTTCGACGCCGCGCAGCCGCAGCCGGTGGGCCTGCCGATGAGCGACCGCACCAATGTCCTGAGCGCTTGCCAGATGCTGGCCGTGAGCGTCGGCGCCCAGATCGTCATGTCGCGCCTGGGCCAGTTGCGGCTGATCCAGATCGCGCTGCCCGCCGCCGGAGCGCCGACCGAGATCCGGCCGAAGCACATGCTGGCCGATTCCTTGGCGCCGGCCAGCCGCACCGACGTGGTGGCCGCCATCAAGCTGGGCTTTTGCAAAAACTGGACAGTGCAGGCGGGCCTGCAGACGGCAATCCCCGCCCAGCACAAGGATTTGTTCGCGACGGAGTGGCTGACGTCGACGGCGACCAGCGGTGCGGTGCAAGCCACGTACAAGCTGAACAGTGACCCCGTGCAGCAAGACACGATGCTGTTGCGCCGCACGGACGCCGACGTGGAGGCGGCGCGCCAGCTCGCGCTGTGGTCGGTGCCGCGCACCATTTATGAGTTCGAGGGCACGGCCGAAATGCTGCTGCTCGAACTGGGCAAGCCGGTGACCGTCTACAACCGGCGCTATGGCATGGCGGCCGGCGTGCAGGGCATGGTCGTCTCGCTTGCCCCCGATTGGCATAACGGACATTGCAAGGTGGGGTTTCTCGTATGAGCATCATAAATGACCGCGATGTGCTGCTGCAGGGCACCGCGACGCGCAATATCGACCCGAGCGCGGGCAGGGCGCTGCTGCTGATCGCCGACGCGTCCTTATTCCACGTTTCGACCGCCGGCGCCGGCACGCCGGCAAGCATCACCCTGTCGGCCCGGCCGCTCAACATTCCCGCCAATGCGACCTGGAGCGTGTCCGCCGGCGGCACGCTGTCCGGCAGCAGCGCCAATATCCGCACGCTGGCTTTCACCGATATGACCGTTGCGCAAGTGACTGTGAGCGCGCAGATTGTCTATAACGGCGTCACGTATTCGGCCAGCCAGGTGATCGGCAAGGTCGTCGACGGTACCCTCGGCCCGCTGGCGGCCACGGCATACATGTATCAGTGGGCGGTGTCGGCGCCGGCCGCGCCGACCGGCACCACGACCTACACCTGGGCGACGGGCGCCAGTTCGGCATATTCCCTTGCCGACGGCTGGGGCGTTGCGCCGCCAGCCAATCCGGGCACGCCGGGGCTGCAATTGTGGATGGTGTCCAAGCCGCTCACGGCTGCCGCCGGCACGATCACGTCCACGGTCGGCTACGCCGGCCTGACCGCGGTGTCGATTGCGATGAACGGCGCCATGGGCGTCACCGGCGCGCCGGGTATCAAGAGTGCCATCGCCCGTGCCTACCAGTGGGGCTTGAGCGCGCCGACGGTGAGCGGCAGCGCGATATACACCTGGTCGACGGCCAGCTACGACAATGTGCCGGTCACGGGCTGGGCGATGTCCAAGCCGCCGCCGCCGGCCGCCGGTTACACGCTGTATGAGGCGGCCATCGGCCTGGTCGACGGCACGGCCGCGGCCACCGCATCGATCAACTGGTCCGGCGCCTCGGTGTCGAGTATCGGTTATGTGGGGATCAACGGCGCCAACGGGGCGAACGGCAACACGGGGGCCACCGGCAGCTCTGCTGTGATGTGCTACACCCTGGCTAATACCCAGTCACTTAACCTGTCGCCGGCCACCACTACCGTCGCTGGATTTGCCTACCCGGCGACCGGCACCTGGGGCGAAACTCGCGCCTGGGTTGCCCAGCCAACCACGGCGCCGGCGGCCGGCCAAGCCTGGTTTCAGAGCAACGGGATCTGGAACGGCACGAATATCGTATGGGGCGTTCCCTACCTGTCAAATTTGAAAGTCGGCAGTTTGGCTGCGATTTCGGCAAACCTTGGATCGATTACGGCGGGCAGCGTGCATGGCGCCAGTTTTCACACAGGAGGTATGACGGGCTATGCTTGGCCAGCGGCTGGCGCAGGAGGAGGTACCTACCTCGGGCCAGGCGGGCTCATTATCGGAAACTTTAATGAGGGTAAGTATTTTCAAGTGAATGACAATGGCGACCTTGCCATGCCTGGTCTTACGGTTGCCAGTGGAGTAGCAACCTTTTCCGGTACTCTCTACGGAGCTTCCGGTACGTTCGCTGGGACAATTTTGGCTGGGGCTGTTATTGCTGCCACGATATCCGGCAATCAGGTTACAGGTGGAACAATCACGGGCCTGGATGTACACGCAAATTCGCTTATGGCAACCAACATAGACGTGACATATGCTGGTGAGGGCGTTGTCATTTATCGCAACCCCGGGTTGCTAAGAGTGTATAAAAATCTGGGGCATGGCGTTGGGACAGAAACCATTGTTGAACTTGGGGATGCGGGTAGCGCCTCTAGCTGCGGAGTTTTCGGTACAGCTTCCGCCGGCAACAATCGCATAGGCGTCAAGGGCATTTCCGTTGGCGCCTATGGCGTGCAAGGTATGTCCATCAGCAGCTACGGCGTATATGGCGTTAGCAACTCCCTTTCAGGCGTATATGGAGCCAGCACGACGGGCAATGGCGTAGAGGGGATTTCTTTTACTGGTTATGGCGTAAGAGGTTCGACCAACAACGGTTATGGGGTGTATGGGTCGAGCAATGCCGGCACAGGCGTGAAAGGATTGAGCACAAGCGGTAACGGGGTAGAGGGGGCAGCCTCCGGCGGATCGTACTACGATTTTTACGCAACAGGCGGCGGCATTAATTACGGCCCATTCACAGGCGGGCATGATGGGCTGGCTCTGATTGCCGATAGCTATATCCCGGGCGATATTCTCGTTGATGTTGGCGTTATTGCTCGTTCCGGCATATCAAATACCATTGCCCATAACGAATTATCAACTTCAGCGAATCAGAAGAATGTAATCGGAATTTTTGTCGGGGAGAGGCCGCTCAGTCTTTTTGACCTACCTGCCGCATTGAAGGATTACCCCGACCTGGCTACTCTTGGCGCCACGTATAAATGCATCACGCAGAATGCTGTGGGCGAAGGCCAGGTCAACGTTTGCGGCGAGGGTGGCAATATCGAGGCCGGCGATTACATCACGACGTCGAGCACGCCAGGCAAGGGCATGCGCCAGGCCGATACCAATCACCACAATTACACGGTCGCCAAGGCGCGCGAGAGCGTGACTTTTTCATCTTCATCGGAAATCAAGATGGTGGCCTGCACTTATCACTGCGGATAAATATGCCAAATTTACGAATCATTGCCGACAACGCGGCGGACCGGGCGACGCTCACCGCGTCCAGCACCGCCGGCGCGCTCACGGCGGCCAGTCTGCAAACGGACATCAAGTCCGATGTATGGCGCGCCACCGGCGCCTCCGCCCGGATCGGCGCGGCCTGGACGACGTCCGAACTGATTGGCGCCATGTTTATGCCGTATTGCAATTTGACGTCGGCGGCCACCGTGCGGGTGCGCGCCTCGAACGAAGCGGCGGCGACCAACTTGCTGACCTATTCGGAGCGCCTGGACAACGCGGTCTGGAACAAGTTGCTCGGCGGCGCCGCGCTGGCGCCGACCGTCATTGCGAATTACACGGCGGCGCCGGACGGCAGCATGACCGCCGCGCGGGTAAAGTTCAACCTGAACGGCGCCGTGACCAGCGGCGACGTCTCGTATTTGAACCAGTTCATCGGGGCGCCGTTCGCGGGCGGCACGGGCAGCGTCTGGCTCAAGACGAATGACGGGACCACCAAGGCCATATGGCTGCGCTGTTCGGCCAACCAGGTTCAGGTGTCGGTCACGGCGGTATGGCAGCGGTTTTCTATCTATGAAGCCGGTTCCGGGGTTGACCGGCTGCAGCTTGCCATTTATGGCAATAGCGGCCCGCAGACGGCCGACCTGGCGGTGTGGGGATGCATGGTGGCAGCCGGGCCGCTCAGCTCCTATTACCCATCCGTCGACGCGTTCGTCAGTCGCGCATCGCCGGCGACGTTTATCGGATCGAACGGGCTGATGCAGACCTCCATCAACGGCGTCCGGATGCAGCACAACCCCTTGAATCTCTCGGCCCCGGCCAAGCTGCTGCTGGAGCCGGCGGCCTCGAACTTGTTCCAGTATTCCGGCTCATTGTCGAACGCCGCCTGGGTAAAGACATCGACGACCATCACCCCCGCCGCCGCTGTGGCGCCCGATGGCACGATGACGATGGAGATGTTGACCGGCATCAACACGATCACATCTTACGCATATCAGATTGTCGCGGGCCTGGCCCCGTCCACCAATTACGCGATGTCGATGTACCTAAGAAAAGGCACGTCGCTCGCAAGCCTGCTGCGCGTATTTGAAAGTTCTTTGAGCACATTGATAGCCCGGTGCCAGATCGACTGGTCAGCGCAGGGCGTTCCCACAATATCCTATCTGGCTGGAGCCTGGGCGACCTCGCCGTATGTGCAGGACATGGGCGGCGGGCTATACCGGATAACCGGCGCCGTCAACAGCGCGGCGCTGACCTCGCTTGCCGTGCTGCTGTATCCGGATTCCGCCAATGGGGTGGGAACGGTCTACGCGACCGCGTTTCAATTCCAGTCCGGGCTTTTTTCCGACTCATACATCGCGACGACGTTGGCCGCCGCTACGCGCTCGGCGGATGTCTCGACGTCAGCGCCAGGTGCCCGGCCCGCCGGCTACATCGATACCTGGCAGAGTTACGATTACGACAGCGGCACCGTGGTTGCTTGCCCGGGCGGCGGCGCCAACCTGCGCGCCTGGGGCAACACGCCGCTGGGAGCCAATGCCTACGGCTATGGCGGCGGCGCCTGCGCGCGGGTGTGGCTGCCGAGCCAGATCCAGGCCATCAGCCTGGCCGTCGACATCAGCGATCCGAGCAACCCGGCCGGCCACGTCGAGGCGGCGCGCCTGGTGGCCGGCAGTTACTGGGAACCGGCCTACAACGCGGACTATGGCGCGCCGGTGACGCCGGTGGACGCAAGCAAGAATTTTCGCAACGATGCCGGCGACCTGATGACGGACCTCGGCACCAAGAGCCGCAAGCAGTCGATCAGCCTGAGCAACATGTCGGCGGCCGATCGCGCCAGGCTGTGGGACATTGTGTATGGGAACGGCATGGCCATACCGATGATGTTCAGCCTGTACCCGAACGATGCCGACGGCAAGCTCGAGCGCACGCATCAAATGTTCTGCAAGTTGGTATCGCCTTCGGCCATGGCCACGCCATCCTACGCGCGCTACAGCAACTCGCTCGAATTGGAGGAAGTCTGATGATTTCGCATGATAGACCAACCGCTCAACCCACCCGCTTCGGCGGGTTTTTCATTTTCACTGCCTGAAAGGCTCTCATGGCTGAACCAGCAAGCTCGACCGTCGGCATTGCCATCGCTGCCGGCACCATCACTCTCACCGGCTCCATCCTGGGCGTCCAGTACGACGCTCTGCTGGCCGGCTTGGCCGGCGGCCTGGTGTCGCTGTCATACCTGCCTGCGATGACCTGGGGCCGGATCGCCGGCAGCGTCGCCGGCTCGTCCTTGATCGCCGGATGGTTCGCGCCGCTGGCCAGCATCGCTGCGGCGAACTATTTCCCGTTTGTGGCCGGCGCTGGCGAATCGACCATCCGGATCGCCGCCGCCGCCGCGCTGGGCTTGGGCGCCCAGGTCATCATTCCGGCCGCGTTTGCCTGGCTGCGCAAGAAAGGAGGCGAGTGATGCTGACCCTCAATTTGATGGCGGCCTTCATCGTCCTGGTCTGCGGCCTGCTCGCCCTGAATCGCATGTGCCCGAGGACTGCCTTGGGAATTCGCGCCACCTGGTTGCTGCTGACCGTCGGCGCCGCCGCAATCCTGTTGCTGGGCGCGCCGCCGGCGTGGCCGGAAGTCGCGTTGCACTGGAGTATCGCCGCGCTGGCGTGCCTGGATCGGCGCAATTAACTATTAAAGGAATCAAGATGCAACTGACAGCAAATTTTTCGCTTGCCGAGATGACCGCTTCGCAGACCGCGACGCGCCAAGGCATCGTCAACACGCCCTCGCAAGACGTGATCGACAACCTGGGCCGGGTGGCTGCCGTGCTCGAGCAGATCCGCGCCCTGGTCGGCGCGCCGATCCATGTGTCGAGCGGTTACCGCGCGCCGGCGCTGAACCGGGCCGTCGGCGGCGCCGCGAACAGCGCGCACGTCCTTGGCTTGGCCGCCGACATCACGGTGCCCAGCATGACGCCGCAGCAACTGGCCAAGGCCATCAAGGCTGGCGGCATCGAGTTCGACCAGTTGATTTACGAGGGCACATGGGTGCATGTGGGCCTGGCGACCGGCGCGCCGCGCAACCAGGTGCTGACCGCCACGTTCACCGGCGGCCGGGCCAGCTACTCGGCGGGGATCGCATGACGGAATATTTCTACAAGCTGCTGTCGATTGCGTTGCTGGCCGCCTTGGCAGGCGCCGGGGGCGGCTGGTGGCTGGCCGCGCGCGACCGCGACCATGCCCAGGTGGCCCTGGCCGCCGAGCGCACGCGCGCCGACGAGTTTCAGGTATCGATCCGGGAACAGAACAACGCTGTCGCTGCGCTGGCCGAGGCGAAGCGTGCCGCCGACGCGCGCGGCGCCGCCGCCCAGCAACTCGCCGCGGCAGCCGGCCGGCGCTACGACGGCGCGCTTGCGCGGCTCACCGCTGTCAAGGCGACGACCTGTGCCGATGCAATGCCGGCTGTAAATCAACTGTTAAAGGATATGCAATGAAAAGGGCCAAACATGCGAACTTGCGAAATTTCGCAAGTTGGACTATTGCCGCGCTGCTGTCTGGATGCGCGGGCGCGCCGGTCCTGGCGACCCAGGCGGTCAACATGCCTGTCTACGTGTCATGCGTGAAGTCGGCACCGACCCGGCCCGACTTCGAGTTCGGCAAGCTGGGCCTGGCCGCCAGCGACGGCGAGAGAGTCCTGGCGCTGGCGCGGGACTGGCCGCGCGGCAGGAAATATGAAGGCGAGTTGGAGGCGGTGATTGAGGGCTGTAACTTAAGCAGGACATCGCCACCGACTTCGCAACAGTAATACAGAAAGAGCGCCGGCCCCAGTTGCGCTAACTGACGCCGGCTAAACGCCGCATAAATATTTATTTCTTAATGCGTACTGCCTCAAAAAACACACCATCTTCCGCAATCATGATTTGATCTTTGCGCATTGGATAAAGAAAGTTGCATTTCGCATCGATAATTGTCACAGGGTTTGGCAAAGGTATATCTGTTACATCAGCCTTCCACTCACGATCAAAGTATTTATCTACATTTTCGATACTTCGAGTGTATGGTGGATGAAGACATGTTTTACCATTAAACGTAAATTTCTCTGAATTAATAAATACAGATTTTCCTACATATGCTCGTGCTTTGCGGTCCGATAGACTACTAATGCCGCCACCAATAATAGATTTTATTTTCCAATGACCATAAATATCATTATTTAAATTTTGTGCATATAAATTACCTGTCATAGTCAAAACAAAAATAGACAACAACAGGGGTTTTATAAAATTGATTGGTGGTCGCATCATTTTTCTTTTCGGAACGGTGCACTTTCCTCTGCTCTGCGAGGTATTAAACCGCGCAATAAAACCATGACGACTTTCCCATTTTTTTTACTTCTACCGTATATCGCGCTTGAAATTGCTTTTGCTGCCCCATCAAAATCACCTGCATTCAAAAGATCGTAAACAGGTGCTGCGCCGCCGGAACCTCTGTTGTATGTATAGCTAACCAGCGCATCGAACTGCTTTTGTGTCAGATCCGCTGTTACTTTCCTCTCCACAGTCCGTTCAGCTTCGCGCACTCTTGACGAGAACTCGGATTCGACTTGACCTTCAGTGACTGTCCTCGCCAATTCCGCAGCGCTACATGGGCCACGGTGTTCCAGTATTCCGATACCCCAGGAACAGTTGCCACGGCCTGGCCCCATGTCATCATAGTATTTCATGATGGGCTTTTCCTGCTGGCGCATATTTAGCCGCGCTACGCTGCTCATTTGCATCGTTTTCTCCAAATGGCGATACTGATTAGGCTATTTTGTTGGCCGACAAATCCCAACCGCCAGCCGTATTGCCACCCGCGCCGCCGCCAATTTTTTGCTGTGTGTATTTCCACTTGACTTTTGAAAACTTCAGTCCGACGTGTTCAGCCAGTAAGTCGCCGGGTTGGAGACTTGGTTCGATATGACCGATTAAAACGTTTTCAATTTCAATTTCAAAGTATTTGATACGTTCGCCTTGACCATCAGCGCGCATGAATTCGAGCTTCGCTTTAGGAATGGTTTTACCAGCCGCGCATGTTTGCATCAGAATCGGTGAAGACATATCTGCGATCTTGGTGAAAGAAATATCGCTGAGTTCAGCGCGTTCGGCTGTGTGACCACCTCCTGTCGAAGCGGTTGCGCTTTTCGGCTGAGAAATTCCCCATTGTACTGACGAGCACTCGATCCAGTCCTTGTGTTTGTCGTCTGATGATTCGCCCTTGATGCCATCAATTTGCAGATAAACGTCGATTGCCATATTATTCCAAGTAGTTGAGTGTATGTGATTGTTGTAATGGTTAACCATCCGCCCTGAAAGAATCGGGATGGCAAGCACTTACGTCGAGCCAAGTGCGGCATGTCGGCATAGTACAATAAAAGTGTTGTTTATGTCATTATTTTTCTGTCATGGCTTCGAATTCCCGTCTTAGTTCGGTGAGCTTACGCTTGCGATCTGCAACGGTGAGAAGGTGCTCATGTTGCCACGGGACCGGCTGCGCGCCAGGAAATACGAGGAGGAATTGCAGATGGTTATTGATGGCTGCCGGTAGGGGGAGGCCGTTTGCAGGCACTTTCCCCAATGGTAAGCGGTTGCGCGGGATATCTGTAGCACAGCCATGACGCTCGATATTTTGTGAAGTAATGGAATGCGCAGAAGTTCTCTTATGCCAATATTTCTTTTAGCCGCTCGCTCAGCATCGCCCACGCCGCTCGTTTTTCATCAGCATAATCGTGATGCAGGTAATGGCGCCGCACCTTACTGCCGGGCAAAACGTGGTTTTGGCAGCGGTCGATGGTGTCAAGCGAGATTCCCAATTGCTGCATCATCGTCGCGCCGGTGCGGCGCAGGTCGTGCGGCGTCCAGGCGCCAGTCTTGCCGGCGCCCAGTACCAGGGTGTTGTCGTGCCGTCGGTTCTTCATTGGCGCGCGCGGGCCGCCATCCTTTCCTTTCTTGAACATCGATTGCCGGTCGCCGACCTGCTTGCTGATCGATTTCAAATCCAGGTGTCCGTCATTATTCCGTGCGGGGAAACACCAGTCGGTGTGGCCGGTGACCTCGCGCAACTGGCGAAACTGTTCGAGCGCGAAATCCGACAGGTAGACCGTGAGGTCGGCCACGCTGTCCTTGACGTTTGCCTTCGGGATAAACCATTCGGCAGCGTTCAGGTTGACATGCTCCCATCGGGCCATCGTCATCTCGCCGACGCGGCACATGGTCGACAGCATGATCCAGATCGCGCGCTGGGTCGTCTGATCGAGTGGTTGCGGCACGACGCGCTTGTTCGGCGCCGCATCGTACTCGGCGTGCATACGCTCGAAGATGTCCTGCAGCTCGCGAATCTCGGCTGGTGCCAACAGGCGGTCGCGCTGGTTTTCCATGTCGAAGTCGGGCGAGACGATCTTCTCGATTTCGATCAAGTCCATCGGATCGCCTTCGACCAGCAGCTTGCGCCAAGGCTGCCGCTTGCGTCCCCAGGTGAACATTTGCGTTAGGTTGTTGCGCAGCACGACTGCCGAGCGGTCGACGCCGCGGTCGATCAATGCACGCAGCACCGCGCGGAGATGGTGCTCGGTCAGGTCTTTTATGGCGATGCTGCCGATCTGCGGCAGGACGTCGGCGTTGAACATGCGCTGCAGCGCGGCGTTGCCGTCCTTGCGGCGCACGCCGTCAACTATCCAGGCGGTGAATAGATCGTGTACGGTCAAGTTTTGAGCTTCGCGCGCCGCTTCGTCGGCGGCTAGTTCGGTCACATGCCGGGCCTCAGTCGCTAATTTTTTTTCAAGTTCGACTTGGTGGTCAACGCCCTGCCGTGCGAGAGCGCGAATTTTTGATGCTTCGTCGCGCGCCTCCTGCAGCGAAAAATACGCCTCGCCGCCAACGTCACGATATAGTTTCGGCAGCCGGTATTGGCGCTCTGTTCCAGCGATAATGTAACGAACGAGCCAAGTTTTTGTTCCATCAATGGCCACTCGCAATTGCAGCCCGTCGCCATCCATCAGCTTGTACGGCTTGTCTTTTGGCTTGGCACTCTCGATGCCCCGTACAGTCAACTTTCCCATTGTTCTCGCTCCGTGTCCGGCAGGTGTCCGGATAATCTCTGGATCGCAGTGTATCGCGTTGAACCAATTTAGACAATGTTTACATATAAGTGATTGATTTTAATGTATATTTTTTGAATTTTCAAACCATATTAGACTGTGCTGGACAATTTAAAAAAGACATGGGGTGCAAGGGGTCGGAAGTTCGAATCTTCTCGCCCCGACCAATAGAATCAATGACTTAGGCCAATCTTCGGATTGGCCTTTTTCATTTCTGGTGTCCGTTGTCCGTTGTCCGTTGTCCGGCGTGTGTCCAGATTGGCGAAGACTCGTAAGCGGAACCGGCCGGCTTGTTTTAAGGCGCTTAGCTGGTAGCCGCCCGGTGGTCGAGGACCGATATTTATTCTAGTGCCCGTGTCGAGGAACTATTCAAGTTCTTGCACAAGGAAGTCATGTTTTGCGGACATGACGACATAGAAAGTTCCTTGATTTTTTCTAAATCATCGCTATTGAGCGTCGTATCGATATGGCTGAGCACGAAACGTTTTAATGGTGGGTTAAGCTTGGTAAGCTTCTCAAGCTGTGGCAAAGTGTCCCATCGATCGACCAGCAACCGCGCGATAGCTTCGGAATTCCCCTCTGCAATGCTGCCGTCATCGCAATGGCGAAATTTTTTAAACATGCTGTCGACCTTCGCCCAAGTATCAATTTGGTCAATGATGGCATCAGCCGCCTCGGCTTCCTGTGGCGAACAGGTTTTTCCATGTGCTGATGCTACTGACGCTATGCCGAAGAAAAAAATGAAGAAAATAAATTTCATTGAGTACATCTCACTTGACGGTCAAACGTGTTAATTTCCAAGGGGCAATCCATGCCGGTTTCGCTGGGACGCGTGGCGAGCACTTGTCGCACTATTTCCGGTCACTTCAATTGTTGTTAATGGCGTTGCTCGCATTAAATTTTTAATGGTATCCATAGCCTCATCCGTGGTGCGGATACATCCCATGGTTGGATGCATGGGGCCAGGGAGGTTGCGTGCGTTTGCCCGCCCTGAATGGACCCCAATACCGGGGTGGCCAGGTACGTCGAAGCGGATGATGCCATGCAGGCCATAGGCGCCATTTGAGTTCGCTACGTGGGGGTGAGGTTCAACCCTGTCGAGCACGGAATAAGTCCTATTTGGAACGTGTGTTATTGTTGCGTGACTGTCAACGTTGTTGTAGGCGGTCCAGGTTCCAACTACTTGCCCATTTTCGCCAAGAAATGATAGTTGGTGAGTTTGCCCGTTAAATATCAATTTAGACATAGTGTATTTTGGTGTTTTTAAAGCAATAGTATAATTGCAATTTTCCATGCTGTCAATGATCGCGAGCTAAGTATGGCGACTTGCATCCCACGCCGATATCCTCAGGCTAAGTGCGTTAAGCGTGGAAAAAATTCGTCTCGTTTGAGTCTAGACCTGTCGGCGGTGATGTCTGAGATATATAGGATCACCCTTGCGAGACGCGAAAATCGTATCAATTACAGCGATTCGCATGGGTATGCCAATACGGTACAATCTATCCAGCAGCAATGTCAGCAACGAACCACAAGCAGGCGTTCGGCTTGGAATTTAGTTTGAATTGTCGGAAGTTCCGGACGAATATTTTTTATAACGACTAATTTTATAACCCTTGGATTTGAATTTTAAGCTCTCGGGGCCAAGATGCTAGTAATTCGGGGAGTTTTTAGCGGCGATAATAAATATCTACTTTGACTTCGTTTTCCACTCAATTTCTTTGAATAATAACATTGAGTATGGTTGAGTTGAATGTATCATATCTACATGGCTGCACTGGAAGAAAAATAGCAGCCATTGTGTCCCGCCAATGTTCATGTGGTAACGCTAATAAAATAACGAAGATCCTGATTATGTTCCAAAGTCAGAACCATTTCCGCTGTGGCAAGTCTAACTTGATACGAGGAACCATTTTAAGGTGCGGCCATGGCGATCAATGGAATTCAGTTTCAAAA
>JBEONR010000020.1:0-103772 GCA_040544385.1 Oxalobacteraceae bacterium GrIS 1.11 | reverse complement strand
GTGTCATCGAGCATCGCCGCGTAGGTTAACAGCTGGCCCGGGCGTTTACAAGCCCAAAATAAAAATGCCGTCCAGTCTTAACTGAACGGCATTACTTCCTCGGAAGTGCTTTTTTTATGCCTCAAGCCAGCAGGGCCGCCGCGAATAAGGCGAGGATGTCGCGCACGCGCTGGTCCGGCATGGCCAGCAAATTGTCGCCGACATACCATTCGACCATGCTGTGCTCGGGCAGGGCCGCATGGTTGGCGCGCCCGAATAGCCAGACCCCATGTTGCTCGGCGATCTGGTTGCGCACCTGCATGGCGTGCTCGCGGCTGACGGGCAAATGGATGTGCAGCATATTGGCTTGCGGCCGGGCCGGATTGGGCTTAATGTGCGGATAGTCGCGCAGCACTTCATACAGCCATTCGGTGCGGCGGAAGCAGAGCGGCATCTGGGCCAGGCGGGCCTCGAATTGCATCGCCGCTGCCACCACATACGGCGTGCGGTGCACCACATTGCCGCCCTGGCGGCGGAACCACTCGCGCGCGCGGGCGACGAAAGATTCGCTGCCGGCCAGCATCGCGCCGCCCAGGCCGGCGATGCCCTTGTACAGCGAAACATAGACCGAATCGAAGCCGGCCGTGATCTCATCAAGCGCGCGGCCGAAGCCCGCCTGTGCTTCCCACAGGCGGGCGCCATCCATGTGCAAGTGGATGCCTTGTGCGCGGCAATACAGCTTGATGTCGTTCAACTCCTCCCAGTTGGGACATTGGCCGCCGATCTCGCGCATCGGCAATTCGATGGCGGCCGCGCCCAACTGGTCGGGGATGGCGCGTAACTCGGCCAGCGTCCAGGGGCGGTGCGGGCTGCCGATTTGCAAGGCCTGGAAATGGTCGAGCAATTGGTGGTTGCCGCGTTCGTGGCGCAAGATGTGGGCGGTCGGATGCAGGGCTACCAGGCGGCTGCCGGCGGCGCCGCAAGCGAGGCGCAGCGCGGTGACCTGGGTCATGGTGCCGGTGATGCAAAAGACGGCGGCCGGAAAGCCGAGCAGGGCGGCGATCTTTTGCTCGAAGGCCTGGATCAGCGCGCCTTCGCCATAACTATCGTGTTCAACCTGATTGGCGGCGCACCATGCGGCCATGGCGCTGAAAGTTTCCGCCGGCGTCGGCTGGTGTTGGCCGGGGAAAACGGTGTGGCAACGCAGGCGCAATTCGGTGTCGGTCAAGATCATCTCCCAAAAAAACCATGTTACCCGGTTTTTCGGGCCGCACAGCGACCGGCCCGGCTTAAATTGCCTGGCCGGGCCTGGCCATTACAGGGTGGCGCTGGCCAGCTTGGCGCCAAAGCCGATGAACACCATGCCGACTCCGCTCGACATGCCGGCCGACAGGCGGCGCCGGCGCCGGAACGCTGCCGCCAGGCGCACGCCGATGAAGATGAGGGCGGTCAGGTAGGCAAAACTGATGGCTTCGCAAATCAGGCCCAGCAAGCCGAACGACAACAGCGGCGCGCCGAAGTGCGGATCGACGAATTGAATGAAAAACGAGATAAAGAACAGGATCGCCTTCGGGTTCATCAGGCTGATCACGAGCGCTTTCTTGAACGGGTCGGTGGTCGCCACGGGCGCCACCGCATCCGGCGCAGCCGGTGCGGCGCCCTTGGCGCGCCAGGTGCGCCAGCCGCCCAGCAACATTTGCAAGCCGATCCAGCCCAGATACGCCGCGCCCACATATTTGATCAGGTAAAACAGCGTCGGGCAGGCCTTGAGCAGCGATGCGACGCCGCCGGCCGACAGCACCATCAGCACCAGATCGCCGAGAAACACGCCACAAGCGCCCCGATACCCCCGGCGCACGCCCTGTTGGGCCGCCACGCTGAGCACATAAATCGAATTTGGCCCCGGCAGCAAGACGATGAAAATCGTGCCAAATAAAAAGGTCCAAAAATCGGTGATGCCAAAATTGGCGTGCAGCAGGGCGTTCATGAGCGGTATCCTGGCGAGTGTATCGAGACGGTGATGATACCACTAGTAGCAGGAATGGTTTAACCGCGGCCATCACGTCAAGCTTGTGCTGTGGCAATTTCGGCGCATAATGCATAGTGCTTCCGTGAAGGGGAACCCGATGTTGAAATTTGATTTCTCGGTGCAGACGCGCTATGGCCAAAAGATTGAAAGCATCCTCATTGCCGGGCGCGACCAGGCCGACGCCGAACGCAAGTTGATGCAAATGTACCGCCTGTGCACGGTGCTGCGCTGCGTCAGCAAGAATTCCGATGAGAAATTGTGGCAAGCCACCTCGGTGGAAGATATCCTGACCCTTATTTCCAAGGACAGTTGATCAGGCGATGAAGCCGTCGGCCAGCAATTCATCGAGCAAGGCGTCGTAGTCTTGCGCGCCGCGGCTGTTGGGCGCGTGTTCGAACACCGTCATATTGTAGGCCGGGCTTTCCGCCAGGCTCACGTTTTCCGCAATCTTGGTGCGGCAGACGTCGGCGCCGAAGTGCTCTTCCAGCATCTGATGGACTTCCCAGGCCATGCGCCGGCGCGTGTCGAAGCGGGTCAGCAGGAAGCGCCGCGGCACCCGGTGCTTCAACACCACCTCCAGCGCCTTCAGGGTTTTCTCCGTTTGCAGCGCGGCCCGGGCCGACAAATGGTCGGCCGAGACTGGCACGATCACGCCCTGACAAGCGAAAATCGCGTTCAGCGCCAGCACCCCGATCAGCGGGCTGCAATCGATCAGCACGGGCTGCGGCTGGTCGACGAAATTCTCGGCCCGCAGCGCCGTGTTGAGGCGGTTGACGATGTTATACCCCTTGCCAAACAGGGTGTCGACCTTGGACAGTTCCAGGTGGCCTGGGATGATATTGCCGCCATTATTGGTCTGGACGATCATTTCGCGCAGCGGCCGGTTGCGCTGGAATAGCGACAGGACGGTGGCGTCGCCATCGGCCGCGCGCACCCCGCTGATGGCGCTGAACTGGGCTTGCGGGTCGAGGTCGATGCCATAGGGATGGCGGCCGCGCCGCGCCAGCGCGGCCGCCAGGTTGACCGCGCTGGTGGTTTTCCCGACGCCGCCTTTTTGATTGAAAATAGCGACAATGCTCAAACTTGCCTCCTTCAAAACCGCAGCAGCCCGCAGTAAGCACCAATGTACCATGCGAATGGGGTGAAATTGTATATCTGCAAGATTTGTCGGATTTTCAACGGCGTGCGCGCGCGATGGTATTCTGGATGGTGTTTTATTCTCAAAGGAACATAGTGGACTTCAGCAAGCTATCCCGCCTAGTTGGCATGGTTGTCGGCACCCTGATGGCCCTGCTGCTGGCCAGCCTGGCCCTGTTTGCGTTGCTGACTCCGAACCTGGGCTACGGCGGCATCGGCCTGATATTCATCGCCATCGGCGTGGGCGGGCCGCTATTGTTGCTCAATGCGGGACTCTCGCTGCTGGTGTTGCGCAAGCCGGGCGCGGGTCGCGCGCTGCTCTGGATGTGGTTGCCATCGATGGTGGTGCTGGCCATCATTGCCGTCTACGTCACCGGCGCGCGCTGGTCGGGGGAGTTGTTCCAGCGGGCCCACCCGAATATCCGTGAAGTGCACATCAATCTGTCCGGGCGCACGCTGTGGCTGGACCCGGAAAGCACGGTCAATGAGCCGGTCCCGGCAATGCCGGCCGAGGCACCGGAAAAATTCGCCACATTGACGCGTTATTCGCGGAAATATTATGGCCAGGACCGGATGCAAGCTTACCAGGGCGCGCGCCTGGCCGATGGCTTCAAGCAAATGCCGGTGTATTACGGCGATCCGGGCGCCACCCCACCGACCCCGCCCACCATGTTGCCAGTGGTGGCGGCGGCCTATCCCGACCTGGCCAGTTTCGTCTCCAAGCTGAGCTTTCAGACCGGCAACGATGCCGTGGTCGCCGTCTTCCTTTACTACCATTATGCCGATCGGGTCGAAGTGGCGCCCTCGTTCGAGTTATCCGGCATGGATGCGACGGACTTGTGGGGGCAGGACGTGCCGGTGGTGAATTTCCAATTCCATAATCTTGGGGCGCGCCCGATCGCGCGCGTGGAAATCGACGGCCAGGCCATCCATTTCGGCGCCGGCGCCATCAGCGCGACGCCGACTGGCGAGCCTTGCGCGGGCTATCCGGCGCATGGTATTAATCGCTTGACGGCGCCACTGCTAGTGCGCTGGCAATATGCGCAAGCCAATCCGCTCTGGCAAACAGCCAAGGTGGCCTTGCCCACCTTCAAGAACGCCAAGTTCGGCAAGGGAAAACTGCGCTTCGACGGAGTCGATCTGTACTTTCAGGACGGGGCTGGCCCGGTGGCCGAGCGCTCCCAGGAAGTCGACCTGGGCGGCGACAAGGTGGGTTTCCGCAGCGCCGGCGTGGTCCCGCCGGCGGGGGCCGCGTGCGAGGCCTGGTCGCGCTACAACGATAACGTCGTGCACCTGGCGCCGTGACGCGGCCAACCGGCATTTTCTTTATTCTCAAAGGTTAATAATGGACTTCCCTAAGCGATCTCAGTCAGCTGGAATTGTCGTCGGCGCTTTGCTGGCCCTGCTGCTGGCCAGCCTGAGCCTGATTTTTCTATGCCAGCCGGCCGATAGCTACGCCGCCATCTGGATGATATACCTGATCGCTGTCGTGGGCGGACCGCTGTTGTTGATCAATGTGGGACTATCGGTCTATGTGTTGTACAAGTCGGGCGGGGGCCGCGCCTTGCTCCGGATGTGGCTGCCATCGATGGCGGCGGCGGCCATCTTGCCGGTCTACTTCGCCGGCGCGGGCTTGTCGAGGGACTTGTTCCAGCGCGCCCACCCGGATATCCGCGAAGTGCATATCAATCTGTCCGGGCGTACGCTGTGGCTGGACCCGGAAAGCATGGTCAACTATGCGATGTCGGCAATGCCGGGCGACGCGCCGGAAAAATTCACCGAATTGACGCGCGATTCGCGAAGGGAATATGATCATCACAGGATGCTGAGTTACCAAGGCGCGCGCCTTGCCGATGGCTTCAAGCAAATGTCATTTTATTACAGCGAACCTGGTATTCCAGGGCGCACCAGCCGGCCTACCGTGTTGCCGGTGGTGGCGGCGGCCTATCCCGACCTGGCCAGTTTCATGCGCAGGTTGAGCTTTCAGACCGGTAACGATGCCGTGGTCGCCGTCTTCCTTTACTACCATTATCCCGATCGGGTCGAAGTAGCGCCCTCGTTCGCGTTATCCGGCATGGATGCGAAGGACTTGTGGGGGCAGGATGTGCCGGTGGTGAATTTCCAATTCCATAATCTGGGCGCGCGCCCGATCGCGCGCGTGGAAATCGATGGCCAGGCCATTCATTTTGGCACCCGCGCCGTCAGCGCGACGGTGGCAGGGGAGTGGTGCGCGCGCTTTCCGGCGCATGGCATCAATCGCTTGACGGCGCCACTGACGGTGCGCTGGCAATATGCGCAAGCCAATCCGGTCTGGCAAACAGCGAAAGTGGCGCTGCCCGCCTTCAAGAACGCCAAGCCATCCAAGGGAAAGCTGCGCTTCGACGGGGTCGACCTGTATTTCCAGGATGGGGCTGGCCCGGTGGCCGAGCGCTTCCAGGAAGTCGACCTGGGCGGCGACAAGGTGGGTGTCCGCAGCGTCGGTGCGGTCCCGGCGCCGGGGGCCGCCTGCGACGCCTGGTCGCTCTACAACGATAGCGTGGTGCGCCTGGCGCCGTGATGCCGGCTGGTTTTTTAGTGCGCCACATGTCCATGGTGGAATTGCAGCGCGGCCAGGTTGGCGTAAATGCCGCCCAGCGCCACCAGCGAGGCATGGGTGCCGGTTTCGACGATCTTGCCGTCTTCCATCACGATGATGCGGTCGGCCCTTTGCACCGTCGCCAGGCGGTGCGCGATGATGACGGTGGTGCGGCCCACCATGGCCGCTTCCAGCGCGCTTTGCACCAGGCGTTCCGATTCCGCGTCGAGGGCGCTGGTGGCTTCGTCGAGTAATAACAGCGGCGGATTTTTCAGCAGCGCGCGCGCGATGGCGATGCGCTGGCGCTGGCCGCCAGACAGGCGTACGCCGCGCTCGCCGAGGAAGGATTTGTAACCATGCGGCAAGCGCTCGATGAATTCATGGGCGGCCGCCAGCTTGGCCGCGTGGATCACTTCCTCATCGGTGGCGCCGACCCGGCCGTAGCGGATGTTTTCCATCGCATCGGCTGAAAAAATCACGGTATCTTGTGGGACGATGCCGATCGCGTCGCGCAGCGTGTGCAAGTCGAGTTGCGTGATATCGACCCCGTCGAGCGTGATCTTGCCCTGCTGCGGATCGTAGAAGCGCAGCAATAACTGGAACAGGGTAGTCTTGCCGGCGCCGGACGGGCCGACCACGGCCAGCGTTTCGCCAGCCCTGATATCGAGCGTCAAGTGTTCCAGCGCGGCCGTGTCGGGTCGCGAAGGATAGGAAAACGAAATATCGGACAGGCTCAGCGCGGCGCCATTGGCGGCGCGCGGGGGCAGCGGCACGGGCCGGGCCGGCGATTCGATCTCGGACTTGGCCGACATCAATTCCAGCAGGCGCTCGGTGGCGCCGGCGGCGCGCTGCGCCTCGCCCATCACTTCAGACAGGGCGCCAATGGCGCCGGCCACGATCGAGGCATACAAGATGAACTGGCCAAGGTCGCCGCCCGTCATGCTGCCTTCGAGCACCGCGTGGGCGCCCAGCCACAGCACGAACACGATGGTGCCGAAGATCAGCAAGATGGCAATCATGGTCAGCAGCGCGCGCGCGCGGATGCGCCGCATCGCCGTCTGGAAGGCACCTTCGACCGAGGCGCCGAAGCGGATCGCCTCGATTTTCTCATGCGTGAACGCTTGCACGGTCGGCATCGCGTTGAGGATTTCGCCGGCCATCGCGGAAGCGTCGGCGATGCGGTCTTGCGAGTCGCGCGAGAGCTTGCGCACGCGCCGCCCGAACATCACGATCGGCACCACCACCAGCACCAGCAAGCCGATGATAATGGACGACAGCTTGGGGCTGGTCACGAACAGCATCGCCAGGCCGCCCAGGAAAAGCAGTATATTGCGCAGCGCCATCGAGATGCTGGTGCCGACCACGGCCTGGATCAGGGTGGTGTCGGTGGTGATGCGCGAGAGCACTTCGCCCGTTTGCGTGGTTTCAAAGAATTCCGGACTTTGCGTGACGACATGGCTGTAGACGGCGCTGCGGATATCGGCGGTGACGCGTTCGCCCAGCCACGACACCGTATAAAAGCGCGCCGCCGTGGCCAGCGCCAGGACCGAGGCGACGCCGAACAGGGCCAGGAACACCAGGTCGACATGCTTGATGCTTTTCGCGCCGGAACCGCCGAAACCGAGGTCGATCATTTGTTTGAACGCGGCCGGGATGGCCAGCGTGGAAGCGGCCGCCACCACCAGCGCGATACCGGCCAGCATGAATTGCTTGCGGTAAGGCAGCAAGAAGGGTACCAGGCCCTTGAAGGCGGCCAGGCTGCCTTTTTTCGGTTCCGCCTTACTATCGGGAATAGCTTGATGGGCTGGTGCTGCGGTGCTGGTGGTGCTATTGGTCATTGTATTGGCAGTTTGATTAGTAAGCGTGTTCATTAAAGTGTCATCGGCCGGTCATAGCCGGTCATTTCCAGATACGCGTGGCCGGCCGGCACGCCGTCGCGGCTGAGCGTCACCGCGCCTTCCCAGTACACGGCGCCGGTGGAGCGGCGCGCGTCGAGTTCCTGATCTTCCTGCACAGGAGTGATACGCCAGGTGGTGGCGCCGGTGGTGAGGACGGTGGCGACCGGGTAGGCGGCGTTGGTGCGGGGCGAGCGCCACAGCGCTTGCGGCGTGAAACGCACTTGCTCCGGCAAATACTGTGTGATCTTACCGGATGCGTCGCGCAATGTCGCGTGCGCCCATAGTTTAGCACCTGTCTTGTCGCGGATCTGGAATGCCATCAGGGCGCCGCCGTCATCGAGGTTGGCGCCGACCCAGTTCCAGCCGCTGGCGTCCGGGTCCAGCGCGCTGCTGGACCATTCGTGATCGAGCCAGGTGGCGCCCGTGACGGCTTGCGCGCGCCCGCCGGTGCGCGTGACGCTGCCGCTGGTGCGCAATTGCGGCTCGCTATAGTAATAACTGGCGTGGCCAGGGTGCGCCCCCTTTTGCGAATACCCGCGTTCGCCCTGCGCCAGCACGGCCTGGCTGGGCGCCAGGCGCAGATCGAGTGTGAAATCGCGCGTCGCCACCGTCACCAGGTAATGGCCGTCAGCGTCGCGCCGCATGCGCCAGTCGTCGAGCTTGACGTCGGTGTCGCCGATTTTGGCGTAGGCGAGGCCGAAGCCTTCGCGCCCGCTGCACTGCTCGTGCAGGAGCTTGCCGACGGCCGGATCGGACAGGGCGGCGTGGCCGATGATTAACTGCTTGGGCGCGAAGGCGCTCGGGTTGGCGCGGTCGACTTCGGTGGCGCTACGGAAAAACGTCACCTGGTAACCGAAGCCCTTGCCGTCGGCGGTGCGCAGCCAGCCGGTGGCGTACCACCATTCGGTGCGGAAATCGGGATGGGCGCCGAAGTCGGTCGGCAGGCGCAGGCTGTGGCCGGCGGCCAGCGGCAGCACGGGCGCGAACGCGGGCGGGGCCGCCCGCGCGCAAGGCACAAGCAGCAATAGCAAGAAACAGCGGATGAAAAAGCGCATTACCAATCCTCTCTGACTGCGCGTATCGGCCCGCCCGACAGCGCGTGGCGGCCGGCCACCAGCGCCGTCAGCGAGGCGGCCAGCAGCAGGGCGCCGGCGACGATGCCGATCAAGGGCCAGGGCACATGCAATTGCATGCTCCAGTGGAACGATTGCGGGTTGACGATGAATACCAGGATCAGGCTGATGATCCAACCCAGGATGAAGCCGGTGGCGATGCCGAGCGCCGTCAAGGCGCCGCCTTCGATGGCCAGGATGGCCAGGATCTGGCGCCGTGTCACGCCGATATGGCGCAGCATGCCGAATTCTTTGGCCCGCGCCAGCGTTTGCGCGGAAAAGGTGGCGGCCACGCCGAACAGGCCGATCACGATGGCGATCGCTTCGAGCAGATAGGTGACGGCGAAGCTGCGATCGAAGATGGTCAGACTGAGCGCGCGGATCTCGGATGGTGCCGCCAATTCCAGCGCGGCGCCGAAGGGCAGCTTTTTCAGGCGCCCTTGCAGCTCGGCCGCGCTCGTGCCCTTGCTCAGCCAGAGGGCGGCGTCGCTGACGTCTTGGTCGCCCGTCAGCGCGCGGTAGTCTTCCAGGCGCATCTGGATCGCGCCGCTCTGGCGGGCATAATCGCGCCAGATCCCGGCGATGAAAAATGCTTGCTGGCGGCCGTTGAGCGGCAGCGTGATGGCGGCGCCGGCGGCCACCCCATACAAATCGGCGATTGCTTCCGAGACCCAGACCGGCATGCGCCCGGGCGGCACCGGCAGCGTGGCGCCGACCATGACCATGCCCCTGGCGGGGTCGCCCGCATCGATCCCGCGCGCCAGCAGGGCCACATTGGGCCGGGCCGGATCGAGCGACAGGGAACGTACGCGCAGGAAGTCGGCGCGGGCCACGCCGGGCAGGGCCGCGATGCTGGCTTGTTCGCGCGGATTCAAGCCGGCCGTATTGCCGCTCGTGGCGGTGCGGGCATACAGGTCGGCCGGCAGGATTTGCAGCAGCCAGTCGTCGACCGAGACGCGGAAGCTGGCCACCATGATGGCCATCGCCACCATCAGGCTAAAGCTCGACAGCACGCCGCCCAGCGCGATGCCGGCCTGGCTGGAGGCGTTTGCCAGCCGCGCCAGCGTCAATGCCGGCACCGGGCCGGCCTGGCCGGCCCCGTTCCAGTAACGGTTGGCGGCGCGAAACACGCTTGCCGCCAGTTGCGGCATCAGCGCGATGGCGCCCACCAGCAGCAAGGCGATGGCCAGGTAGCCGAAGAGCGGCAAGCCCAGCACCGGCGGCGCGCGCGTGGCCAGCGCCGCTGCCAGCAGGCAGGCGATGGCCGGCCAGATGCGCGACAGCCGGGCCAGGGTGGCTTCTTCAGCGCCCGACTTGAGGGCCACGGCGGGCGCGGCGCGGGCTGCCTCGATGGCCGGCGCGGCGCAGCCGAGCAGGGTCACGGCCACGCCCAGCGCGAAGTAGACCAGGGCCGCCAGCGGGGCGAACTGCACTTCCGGCTGGACCCCTGAAAAAAAGCCGGCGCCCAGGTCGCCGCCAAAGAAATGCAGCGCGGCGGCGGCCATCGCGTAACCGCCGGCCACGCCCAGCAGGGAGCCGAGCACGCCCAGAGCTGCCCCTTCGAGCAAGACCTGGCGCAGCAATTGGGCGCGTCCCATGCCCAGCACGCGCAGCAGCGCGAACTGGCTGCGGCGCCGTATCACCGACAGCGCCTGGGTTGAAAACACCAGGAAGGCGCCGGTAAACAGGGCCACCAGGGCCAGCACCGTCAAATTGACGCGGTAAGCCCGGCTCAGATTGTCGTTGCGGCTGTTCTGGTTCTCGTCATTGGGCTGGCTGACCGTGTAGCGGCCCGGAAAGTCGCGTTCCAGTTCGTTCGCCAGCGCGGCCTGGAAGGCGTCGCGGTTGACGCCGCCGCGCAGCTTCAAGTCGATGCGCGAGAGCCGGCCCAGTTTGTCGAAGCGCCACTGCGCTGCGCCCAGGTCCATCACGCCGATGCGCTGGCCCACGCGCGCGCGCGCCAGCGAGCCGGCCACCCGCAAGGCCACGCCGCGCGTGCCCGCCTGCACGCTCAAGCTGGCGCCGTCGGCCAGCTTGAGCCAGTTCAGCGCGGCCGGCGACAGAAATAGCGCGTCGTCGGCCAGGGTATCGTTGATCTTGTCGGCAGCCGGCGCGCCGATCAAGTCAGGCGAGATGAAGCCGGCCCGGAACACATCGAGGCCGATGATTTTCAAGGCAGCCTTGCGGCCCGGCAGGCTGGCGTCCAATTCCAGTACCGGCGAAGCCAGGGCGACGCCCTCGCGTTGCGCCAGACGGGGATAGATTGCTTCGTCGAACAGCGCTTCGCGCCCGCTCACTTGCACGTCGGCCTGGCCCGACAAATTTTTAACGGCGGCCGAAAATTCATTGAAGGCGGCCGCGTTGATCAGGTGGATCGCAAAACCCAGCGCGATGCCGATCGCGATTGCCGTCACGGCCACCAGGGTGCGCAGCGGGTGCGCCCGCCATTCGCCCAACAAGAGCCAGCGCGCCAACAATGCGTGCGAGGCGTGCGATGAGTGCGAGGCGTCGCGCTTCAAGCGGGGCACGCGAGGGTCAGCTTTTCGCCAGCCCGGCGCGCCTTCAGTTCGGCCTTGGCGCGCGTCTTGTCGGACGCGGTGGCGGCGTCGTCGACGGCCCATTGGTGGCGTTGGCGTAGCGCCGCGCAGCGTTGGCCGTGCTTGGCGGCGGCCCGCTGCGCGCTCTGTTGCGCGCGCTCATCCTTGGCTTCGCGCCGCAAGCGCTCCTTGCGCAGGCGCTCGGCCAGCGCACCCTGGCGTGCAATTTCCGCGCCGGCGCCGGCGCTTGGCGTGGCGGGAACGGGCGGTGCCGGCAGCGCCACCGAGGTGCCGCCCGCGCAAGGCGCGTCGGCATAGCTGAGCTTGCCGTCGGTCGTGCATTTGTACACCGTTTGCGCGCCGGCCGGGCCGCACAGGGCCAGGGCGCAAGCGGCCAGAGTCGGCATCAGCCATTTCATAGGATTTTCCCGGGATTCATGATGGACAAGGGGTCGAGCGCGCTCTTGACGGCGCGCATCAGTGTCAATTCGAGCGGCGATTTGTGGCGCGCCAATTCGTCGCGCTTCAAGGCGCCGATGCCGTGTTCGGCCGAGATCGAGCCGTCGAAGCGCTCCACGCTGTCATGCACGATGCGGTTGACGGCGTCTTGCTCGGCCAGGAAGTCAAGCTCCGCCACGCCGGCCGGCGGCGCCACGTTGTAATGCACATTGCCGTCGCCCAGATGGCCGAAGCACACCAGTTGCGAGCCGGGGAAGGCCAGTTCGATCTGCGTTCCGGTGGCGGCAATGAAGTCGGGAATGCGCGAAATCGGCAGCGAAATATCGTGCTTGATATTCTTGCCGGCCGCCGCCTGAGCCAGCGGGATATGCTCGCGCAATTGCCACAGGCCGCGCGACTGGGCCAGCGAGGTCGCCACCACGGCGTCTTCGATGACGCCGTCAGCGATGGCCGCGCCGATGCTGTTTTCCAGTAATGCGACGGCATGCGCCTGCGATTGGCTGCTCGACAGTTCCAGCAAGACGTATTGGGCGTAGCGGTGCGCGCCGAACGGTTGCGGCAAGTGGGGGAAATGGCGCGCCACCAGTTCCAGGCAAAAGCGCGACATCAGCTCGAAGCCGGTCAGGCTGGCGCCGCAATGGTCTTGCATCAGGCTCAGCATGCGCAGCGCGTGTTCCGGCGAGGCCAGCGCCGCCAGCGCCGTGATGCAGGCCTTCGGCTGCGGGAACAGTTTCAGTACGGCGCCCGTGATGACGCCCAGCGTGCCTTCGGCGCCGATGTACAGGTCGCGTAAATCGTAGCCGGTATTATCCTTGCGCAGGGCGCGCAAACCGCTCCACAGTTCGCCCTGCGGGGTCACCACTTCCAGGCCCAGGCACAATTCGCGCATATTGCCGTAACGCAGCACGGCGGTGCCGCCGGCATTGGTCGACAGATTGCCCCCTATGGTGCAACTGCCTTCGGCCGCCAGCGACAAGGGGAACAGGCAGCCCGCTTGCGCGGCCGCCTGCTGGACGCTTTGCAAGATGCAGCCGGCATCGACCGTGATGGTGCGGTTTTGCGCATCGATTGCGCGGATGCGGTTCAAACGCGCCAGCGACAGCACGATGGCGCGCCCGCTATCGTCGGGCACGCTGCCCAAGACCAGTCCCGTGTTGCCGCCCTGGGGCACCAGCGGCACCCGCCAGCGCGCGCAGGCGCGCACCAGCGCCGCCACCTGTTCCACCGACGCGGGCCGGGCCACGGCCAGGGCGCGCCCGGTAAAACGCCCGCGCCAGTCGCTCAAGAAGGGCGCCATCTCGGGCGCCGTCGTCAAGAGAAAATCGGCGCCCAGCAGCGCGCGGCAATGGTCGAGGAAAGCCGGATCGTTCATCTGGCGCGATTGACCTTGTCCAGCAATTCCTTGGCGATGCGCTTGGCGGCCTTCTTGTAGGGGCGCAGATACAGCACGCTGCACATGAAATACACGCACACGAGGATGGCTTCGCCCCAGCCCATGAAGGACGACAGGGCCAGCTTGTCGCTGTAGCCGCGCACCACGCCTTCCGTAAAATACAGCAAGATCACCATCGACGACCATTGCAGGGTGTAGACGTCGCGCCGTATCACGCCATGCAGCGGGATCAACAGCGGCGCCGCCTTGAGCGCCATCCACGAGCCGCCCGGATGCAGCGGCGCGACCACGGTTTCCCACAGCAGGCACCAGGCGATCAAGGCCAGCAGGCTGCCGATGGCGCCCCAGTGAAAATATTTTTGGGTGGTGTTTTCCATCATGCGCCCCGCAATTGGCTGGCCGTCTGCGCCAGGCGCCGCCCCAGCGCGATGGCCAGGCGCTTTTCATCGTCGCTGATGGCCTTGTCGCCATCGATGCCGGCCCAGTGGCTGGCGCCATACGGCGTGCCGCCGCTGGCCGTGGTCATCAGTTCGGGCTGGGTGTAGGGCAAGCCGAGCACCATCAAGCCGTGGTGGAACAGGGGGATCATCATCGAGAGCAGCGTCGCTTCCTGGCCGCCGTGCAAGCTGCCGGTCGAGGTGAAGACGCAGGCCGGCTTGCCGGCCAGGGTGCCGGACAGCCAGGCGCTGGCGGTGCCGTCCCAGAAATACTTCATGGCTGCTGCCATATTGCCGAAGCGGGTGGGCGAACCCAGCGCCAGGCCCGCGCATTGTTGCAAGTCGAGCGCCTCGACATAGGGCGCCCCGGCCTGCGGCACCTCGGGGGCGGTGGCTTCGGCCACGCTGGAGACGGCCGGCACGGTGCGCAAGCGGGCGTCGCAGCCCGGCACGCTTTCGATGCCCTGGGCGATCAGCTCCGCCAATTTGCGGGTGGCGCCGTGGCGCGAGTAAAACAAAACGAGAATAATCAGATTGGCTTGGTTCATCATTGGTATTATAGGGCGCTTTGGCCATTCCAGCGCCCGCCGCGCTCTCCCTGCTCACTACATGCTTTCAAAATATATCTATCCCGTCCTGCGTTACCTGTCCCGTTCCTGCAAGGGGCACATCGCCGTCTTGCGTGGCTTGTCCTGGCCCGAGGTGCGCGACTTGATCTTGTTTGCGCGCCGCCGCCTGCAAGAGGAAAGCTTGCCGCAAGTGGCCGGCAGCCTCACTTTCGCCACCGTGTTCGCGCTGGTGCCGCTGTTGACGCTGGCGCTGGCGATCTTCACCACCTTCCCCCTGTTTAATACCTTCCGCGCCTCGCTGGAACAGTATTTTGTGCAAAGCCTGATGCCCAGGGGCGTCTCGAACACCATCCTCGGCTACCTGAGCACCTTTGCCGCCAAGGCGACGCGCCTGTCGGCGGTCGGCGCGGTAGCCTTGATTTTCACTTCGATCACTATGATGGGCCTGATCGAAAAAGTGTTCAACCGGATCTGGCGCGTCAAGCGCGAACGGCGCTGGACCAAGCGCATCCTGGTGTACTGGGCTCTGGTCACGCTGGGGCCGCTGCTGTTCGGGGTGTCGCTGACGGTGACCTCGCAAGTGTTCATGGCCACCAGCGGCCTGGTGGGCGCGGTGCCTTTCCTGGGCGCGCTGTTTTACACCCTCTTGTCGGTGGCGCTGACGATGGGCGCGTTTACGCTGCTGTATATGTCGGTGCCCAACCGCGACGTCGACAAGCATGACGCGGCCTGGGGCGGCCTGGTGGCGGCGCTGGCTTTCGAACTGGCCAAGCGCGGCTTCGCCATCTTCATCCAGCAATTTCCCACCTATTCGCGGATTTACGGCGCCCTGGCGGCGCTGCCGATCTTCCTGGTGTGGATTTACCTGAGCTGGATGATTACCCTGGTCGGCGCGCTGCTGGTGGCCGCGCTGCCGGTGGTGAAATACGAGCGCTGGTGGCGCCAGCCGGCGCCGGGCGGCGATTTTGTCGATGCGATGGCGATTCTGCGGGTGCTCGACGCGGCCCGCCGCCGGGGCGGCACGGCGCTGGTGGGCGCCGGCGCGATGCGCATTCGCACCCGGCTTGGTTTCGATGAAATGGAAGCGCTGCTCGACAAGATGCTGGCCCAGGGCTGGGTCGGGCGCGTGAATATCGAGGCGCCCGTGCGGGTGCAATGGCGCAAGCATGTCAGCGACGGCGCCGATCACTGGGTCTTGCTGGCCAATGTCAACCGGCTGACCCTGGCCGACGTGTATCGCTTGTTTGTGTTTGGCGGCATGGCGCTGAACGCCGGCTATCCGGCCCTGTCCGTCGACGATCTCGACGACAAGGCGTGCCGCGACGCAGCCATGCTGGCGCGCCAGGTTGAGGGCGCCGTCGAACAGGGATTGGGGCAAAGCCTGGCCGAGCATTTCGGCGCCGGCCGCTGAAGTCGGATCACCCTCGCTTCAGGCCGGGCGCGCCTTGGCAAACGCGAATAGCGCGTCCAGCACGGCGTCCGGCTGTTCGGCCATCAACTCGTGGCCGCTGTCGACTTGCACCACCTTGCCGTGCGCGATGGTCGAGGTCAAGAGCTTGGTCGATTTGGCGGGCGTCATCATGTCGCGCAAGCCGAAGATGAACAGGGTCGGGCAGCGCACCGAGGCGGCCGCGATTGCGCCGTTGGCGTAGTTGTTGCACGCTGAAAAATCCGTATAAAACACCTGCTCGGGATTGATCTGCGAGATGCGCTGCTTGAGCCGGCGCGCGCCGCCCATGGCGTAAAAGCCGGGGCCGGGGAAAGACGGCTTTTGCGCGATCGAGGAATGCGACCAGATATTGACCATGTCGATTGCGGCAGCCTCGTCGGTGCGGGCCGTTTCCAGCAAGGCATCGGCGACTTTCATCGGATAGGTCGAGCCGAGCAAGGCCAGATGGCTGACGCGCTCCGGCGCCAGTTGCGCCGCTTCCAGCGCGATCAGCGAACCCATGCTGTGGCCGATCAAGAGCGCGCGCGCCACGCCGGCCGCGTCCAGCACGGCCAGCAGCCACTGTGCCAGCGCCTCGACGCTGACCTTGGCCGCGCCCTTGCTGCGGCCATGGCCCGGCAAGTCGACGGCCAGCACATTGAAGCCGTGGTGCGCGAAATAACGGCTTTGCAAGGCCCACACCGAATGGTCGTTTTGCGCGCCGTGGATGAACACGGCGCAAGGCAGGCTGGCGTCGAAGGCCTTGCCGCCGGTATAGCAATAGGCGTCCACGCCCTCTACTTGGTATAGCATCTCACGCTCCCTTTTGTGACAGTTTCAAGCCGCGCGCCAGATCGTCGATCAAGTCGTCGGCGTCTTCCAGGCCGACCGACAGGCGCATCGTGCCCTCGCCGATGCCTGACGCAGCCAATTGTTCGGTCGGGACCCGGAAATGGGTGGTCGAGGCGGGATGGATCGCCAGCGACTTGGCGTCGCCCACATTGGCCAGGTGCGAAAAGATTTTCAGCGCGTCGACGAAGCGCCGTCCGGCCGCGCGGTCGCCCTTGATATTGAAGGTGAGCACGGCGCCGCAACCCTTGGGCAGCAAGCGCTTGGCCAGGGCGTAATCGGGATGCGATTCCAGTTCCGGATAAGAGACCGATTCGACGGCCGGATTCGACAGCAGGAATTCGACCACCTTGCGCGTATTGGCCACATGGCGGTCCATGCGCAAGCCCAGCGTTTCGACCCCTTGCAAGATGGCAAAGGCATTGTGCGGACTCATCACCGCGCCAAAGTCGCGCAAGCCCTCGCGCCGCGCCCGCAGCGCGAACGGCGCCACGGTCGACTCTTCGGCAAAGACCATGCCGTGGAAGCCCTCATACGGCTCGCACAGCTCGCCGAAGCGGCCGCTCTTGTCGTAGGCGGCCTGCCAGTCGAAGGTGCCGCCATCGACCAGCAGGCCGCCCACGGCGGTGCCATGGCCGCACAGGAATTTGGTGGCCGAGTGGAATACCAGGTCGGCGCCATGCTCGAAGGGGCGCAGCAGATAGGGCGTGGTGAAGGTCGAATCGAGCATCAGGGGCAGGTCGCTGGCGTGGGCGATCTCGGCCACCGCGGCGATATCGAGCACGTCCAGGCCGGGATTGCCGAGCGTTTCGGCGAACAGCACCTTGGTGTTGGGGCGGATCGCGGCGCGCCAGGCGTCCAGGTCGCGCGGATCGACGAAGGTGGTCTCGATGCCGAAGCGCTTCAAGGTATAGGCCAGCAGGTTCTGCGAGCCGCCGTACAGCGCACGCGAGGCGACGATGTGCGAACCGGCGCCGGCGATAGTGACCAGGCCCAGGTGCATGGCGGCCTGGCCACTGGCGGTGGCGATGCCGGCCACGCCGCCTTCGAGGGCGGCAATGCGCTCTTCCAGCACCGCGTTGGTGGGATTCGAGATGCGCGAATAGACATGACCGGCGCGCTCCATATTGAACAGCGAGGCGGCGTGGTCGGAATCCTTGAACGCGAACGCGGACGTGAAGTAGACCGGGGTGGCGCGCGCGCCGGTGGCCGGGTCGGGTGCCGCGCCGGCGTGCAGCGACAAGGTGTCAAAGCCTAGGTATTTCGGACCGCTCATGCGTGTCTCCGCCAAGAATTGGAATGGCGCAGATCGTACCCTGATTTCGTCATTTGCAGAAGGGGATTTGTAGCGCGCGGGCGCGCGCCATGGCGCCCTCCGAAGCGTCTTGATATGACGCAATACTGGATTTTTCCCCGGGCATACGCTAGATTGCCCAGGAAGGCTTACAATAACTAGAAACCCCACTCACAGCGGACAGGATGGCCACAATGAAAGTATCCGAAATTCTCCAAGTTAAAGGCAATATCCTTTATACCGTTACGCCCGATCATCCCCTGCTGGACGCGGCCAACACGATGGCCGAGAAAGACATCGGTTCGCTGGTGGTCATGGAATTTGGCGACCTGGTGGGCATGCTGACCTTCCGCGAAGTGCTCAAGGCCTTGCACCAGAATCAGGGCGCGATCGGCGGCGGCACCGTGCGCAAGCATATGGACGACCACCCGATCACCGTCACGCCGGACACCGAAGTGAACGAAGTGCGCCGCATCATGCTGGAAAAGCACGCCCGCTACCTGCCCGTGATGAACGCCAAGACCCTGCTTGGCGTGATCTCGTTTTACGACGTCGCGCGCGCGGTGCTGGAAGCGCAAAGCTTCGAAAACAAGATGCTCAAGGCGTATATCCGCGACTGGCCGGCCGAAACCACCGAATCGGCCGAATAGAACTTTGAAGCGCCTCGCCTTGGCGCCCAATGAACAACGCCAGCGATAGTGCTGGCGTTGTTCATTGGGCCCCGCCTTGGCGTGCCAAGGCGCGAACTCAGGCGGCGCCTTCCATCGCGTCGTTATTGAGCCAGCCGGCCAGGGCGCTTGCCGTCATCGGCCGCGCGAACAGGAAGCCTTGCGCCAGCGGGCAGCCGAGCGATTGCAGGATCTGGGCCTGGCGCTCGTCTTCCACGCCTTCCGCGATCACGGCCAGGCCCAGGTTGCGGCCCAGTTGTATGACCATTTCGGCGATGCTGCTGCCGCGCGCCGAGCCGGTGATTTCGGTGACGAAGGCGCGGTCGATTTTCAAGCGGTCCACTTGCAGGCGCTGCAGGTAAGATAGCGAAGAAAAACCGGTGCCGAAATCATCGATCGCGATGCTGACGCCGGTCTGCTTGATTTGCCACAGCATCTTGATGAGCAGGTCCGGCTCTTCCATCGCCATCGATTCGGTGATTTCGAGTTCGATGAATTCGGGCGGCGCCTGGCTGTCTTCCAGCGCCGTGCGCAGCATTTCCAGGAAGTGCGGGTGGCGAAATTGCACTTGCGAGACATTAATCGACATCATGAAGTCGCGGTGGCCCTGTTCGCGCAAGGTCACCAGTTCGCGGCAGGCGGTGCGCAAGACCCATTCGCCGAGGTCGATGATCAAGCCCGAATATTCGGCGATCGGAATGAAGCGGTCCGGCGAAATGAATTTGCCGTCCGGGGTTTGCCAGCGCAGCAGGGCCTCGGCGCCGACCGGGCGCCGGGTGGTCAGGTCGATTTGCGGCTGGTAGACGACAAACAACTGGTTTTGGCCGAAGGCGGTGCGCAGCGCATGCATCATGCGCACGCGTTCGCGGATTTCCACGCCCATGCTGCGCGAAAAATAGAAATGGCCGGCGCGCTGCTGGCTCTTGGCGCGCTTGAGCGCGATGTCGGCGTCCTTGAGCGCGTCGGCGCCGCTGCCGTCATGCTCGCCCAGGCGTACCAGGCCCAGCGTGGCCGACAATTGCACGTCCTGGCCATCGATGCTGTACGGTTCCTGGAACAGGGCCAGGATCTTGGTCGGGTTCACCTGGGCGGCGTCGCCCAGCACGCAGAAAATGTCGCCGCCCAGGCGTGCCACGGTCAATTGCTGGCCCAGCCGCGATTGCAGGCGTCCCGCCACGGCCACCAGCAGCAAGTCGCCGAACTGGTGTCCCAACGCGTCATTGGTTTCGGCGAAATGGTCGAGGTCGACCAGCGACAGGGTGGCGTCGTCGCGCGCCGGGCCGGCCAGGGTGGCGTCGAGGATTTCGACCAGGCGGGTGCGGTTCGGCAACTTCGACAATTGGTCGTAGAACGCGGCGTTGTGCAAATGGGTCACCAGTTCGACATTGCCCAGACCGACCGCGACGTTGCCGCAAAATACTTCCAGCAGGCGTTCGTCGATTTCGCTCACGGGACGCGCCAGCGCCAGGTAGGCGACGAAGTCGCGGCTGGCCTTGCCGGCGAAATAAAGCGTGAGGAAATCGTGGTGATAGATATTGCGCCGTTGCGCCAGGGTGCGGTCGATGGCCTCGACCACGGCCGCGTCGTCCTCGGCCGTGATGTGGCCCAGCGCCATGCCAGTGAAGCTGCCGGCCGTCGCGCTGATGATCAAGTCGTGGCATGTGCCGTCGTGGCACTCTTGCACGCACAGTACACCGTTGGCCTTGATGCCGAGCAAGTCGGCAACCTGGGTCAGCACGCCGGCCGCAAAATTTTGCACGCCGTGCAGCGCCATCAGTTCGGTGCTGGCGTGGACGATCTGGTCCAAGCCGCGCCGGCTGGCATTGATCGAGCGGATTTGATCGTAGGAGCGGATCGCCGCCGTCACCGTGGTAAACAACTTGATGCGGGTTAGTTCCGACTTGGTCTTGTAATCGTTGATATCGAAATCGCGGATGGCGTCGATTTCCGGCGCATAGCCGGGCTGGCCGGTGCGCAAAATGATGCGCACGTCGGCCAGTTTCAGCGTCTCGCGGATATAGCGCACCAGATGCAAGCCGGCGTCGTCCTGTTCCATGACGACGTCGAGCAAGATCACGGCGATTTCCTGCTCATGCTTGAGCATTTCGCGGGCTTGGGCGGCCGAATAGGCGTGCACGAATTCAAGCGCGCGGTGCTGCATGTCCAGGTTGCCAAGCGCAAACGTGGTGGTCGAATGGACGTCTTCGTCGTCATCGATGATCATGACCCGCCACACATTGCGCGTGGCCGGCGCGCCGGACGGCGCCGGATGTTCTTCTAAGAATACCAGATCGTCGTGATCGTCCTTGTTTTGCTCAAGGGGTGTGATCGGTGCGGGCATGTGTCGCTTCTCCAAGATGTCGCGGTGTTCTTTGGGTTCAGTATATAGCTATTTGACAAGGAGAACGACTAATTAGCCGTTTTCAAGCGTGCTAACGGTCGTGCCGGGCAAAATTTCAGCAATTCTGGCAAAATTCACGCCAAAACGCCACATTTTTAACAAAAAAATAAGTTCTGGAGCGCTTCCCGTTCCGACCGCCATTGTGCGCCCGCAGGCGATTGTTACGCAATAGCGCTGTTCGATGGTGCCCGAGCGGCCACGGACTGGTAAAATTGACCGTTTCAGCCACTCTCGACTTCATTATGTCCGGCAACTCATTTGGCAAGCTGTTTACTGTTACCACCTTCGGCGAATCGCATGGCCCCGCGATCGGCTGCGTGATCGATGGCTGTCCGCCGGGACTGCTCTTGTCGGAAGCCGACATCCAGCCCGAACTGGACCGGCGCAAGCCCGGCACCTCGCGTCACGTGACGCAGCGCCAGGAGTCCGACACGGTTGAAATCCTGTCCGGCGTCTACCAGGGTGTCACCACCGGCACCCCGATCGCGCTCCTGATACGCAATGAAGACCAGCGCAGCAAGGATTACGGCAATATCGCGGAAAGCTTCCGTCCCGGCCACGCCGATTATACCTACTGGCACAAGTATGGCGTGCGCGACCCGCGCGGCGGCGGCCGCTCGTCGGCGCGCCTGACGGCGCCGGTGGTGGGCGCGGCGGCGATCGCCAAGAAATGGCTGCTGCAACAATACGGCACCGTGTTCAAGGGTTGCATGAGCCAGTTGGGCGAGATCGAGGTACCGTTCCAGTCCTGGGACCATGTGGCCGACAATCCGTTTTTCGCCGCCAGCGGCGACGCCGCCCTGATCGCGCGCATGGAAGAGGCGATGGACCAGTTGCGCCGCGACGGCGATTCGATCGGCGCGCGCATTGACGTGATGGCGCACAATGTGCCGGTCGGGCTGGGTCAGCCGATTTACGACAAGCTCGACGCCGACATCGCCTATGCGATGATGGGCATCAACGCCGTCAAGGGCGTGGAAATCGGCGCCGGCTTCAAGTCGGTGGCGCAAAAGGGTTCCCAGCATGGCGACGAATTGACGCCGCAAGGCTTTGTCGGCAATAACGCGGGCGGCATGCTGGGCGGGATTTCGACCGGCCAGGATATCACGGTGTCGATCGCGATCAAGCCGACGTCCTCGATCCGCACGCCGCGCCGCTCGATCGACAAGGACGGCAATCCGGTGCTGGTGGAAACCTTTGGCCGCCACGACCCCTGCGTCGGCATCCGCGCCACGCCGATCGCCGAAGCGATGCTGGCCCTGGTGCTGATCGACCATGCGCTGATGCACCGTGCCCAATGCGGCGATGTCAGCGTGGCGACGCCGAAACTGGCTGGATAGCTGGATAGAGGGGGAGGGGGCAGGCCTGCGCCTCGCCAGGCCCGGGCCTCTTCCATCGCAGGGCTTGCCGCGCTATCGGATGGGCCGCAGTCAAGCCGGCTTATTGGCCAGCACTTCCAGCTGGCGCCGCATGTCTACCGCTTGCACCAGCAGCGCCCGGATGTCGTTGATCAGCGCGAATTCGGCCTGGTTTAACTGGATCGGCGGGAAGCTGTCATCCCAGTCGCCATACAGGAAGCCGGTCGGCTGGCCGTTCGACGAGAGCGGCAAGATGACGAAGCAGCGCGCCGCCGACAGCGAGGCTTTCCACCAGGCCGGCAATTTGGCGGCGAATTTCGGGTCGCGCGCGTTTTCAATGAAAATCACGCGGTCGCTGTTCAAGGCCGCGTGGAAGACATTCGGCTCATAGACGTCGCTAAATGCCATTTGCGGCTGCCCCATGCCTTCGCCCAGGCCGATGCGGGCGCAATATTGGTGCTCGCGGCGGTTGCGCACGAACGCCAGCGCGCGCGAAAAATCGAAACCCTGGTGCAGCGTTTCGAGCGCCATCGATACCATCTGGCCGGGACTGGCGCTGTGGATGGCCTCGCGCATATCGGCCAGGCCGCTGATCAGCACGCGGTTGCCCACGGCCCGCATGCGGGTCGAGACCAGCGCCTTGGCGCGCCGGTCGGCCGGTTTCGACAACGGCGCGATCGACAGGTCGGCCGCCGCCATCAGCTTGGCCCGCTCCAGCGCCTGCTCCAGCGCTTCCGGCGCCATGCCCAGCATGCCCGCATAACGCCCGATCAAGGCTTGCACGCCGGCCGCGCCGTCGGCATCGTCGTGCCACAGCAAATCGGCGCAGCGCGACGACATGGTGCATAAACCGGCCATCCAGTCGGCGCGGCTGATTTCCACGTCCGCCTCGGGCGCTTCCATCGGGTGCATGCCGTTGATCAAGTGTTGCGGCAAGCCCCAGTGGGCCGCCGTCGCGTAGCCGATTTCCTCCAGGCTCAGGCCGAGGATGTCGGGCGCGGCCGCACTTTCATTGCCGGGTCCGCCGTGCGCCTGCAGCCTGGCCCAGAAATCGCTCATGTAAAAGGTCACCATCATGCGCCCCAGCGTGTGCAGCATCGAGCACACCACGGCTTGCTCGGCGTTCTGGCTGTCGGCGCTGCCAGCGACTTGCTGCGCCACCATCCCGGCCAGCACCGCTTTTTCCATTTCGATGTGGGCGCTGAGCGAGTCCGGCGTCGCGTTGCTCAATTCCTCGATCAGTTTCAAGCCCAGCGCCAGGTGGCCGATGGCATCGATGCCCAGTACCAGCACGGCTTTCGTGACCGTGTTGACGCTTTGCCCAAAGGCCGAGTACATGCCGCTGTTGGCCAGGCGCAGCACCTTTTGGGTCAAGACCGGGTCTGACAGCACGGTCTGCGTCATATTGAATTCGTGTTCGTCCTCGCCGCGCATGGCGCCCAGGATCGCGCCGATGGCCTTGGCGAAACCGGGCATGTCGCCTTGCCGGCGAATCCGGCTCCATAATAATTCCAGCGTGGCTTTGCCGGGCGCGGTGACGGCGCCGCTCATGGCGGCCCCTGGCGCAGCGCGGCCGGCAGCAGGCCGGCGTGGGTGCTTTCTTTCAGTGCCGCCAGGGCGACATTGGCCGGCATCGGTTTGCCGGTCAGGAAGCCCTGGATGTAATGGCAGCCGTGCGCGGCCAGGAAGTCGAGTTGCGCTTCCGTCTCGACGCCTTCGGCCACCACCGACAAGCCCAGGTGCTTGGCCAGGTCGAGCACGGCGTTGCAAATGGCGCCGTCCTTTTGCGAGGCCGGCAAGTCCTTGACGAAGGCGCGGTCTATCTTCAGCACGGCAATCGGGAAGCGCTTCAGGTAAGCGAGCGAAGAATAGCCGGTGCCGAAATCGTCGATGGCGATGCGGGCCTGGCGCTCGACCATCTTGGTCAGGATGGTTTCGGCATGCTGGGCGTCGATCATCAGCGTGCTTTCCGTAATTTCCAGCAGCAATTGCTCGCCATCGAGGCCGGAGAAGGCCAGTGCATCGTCGAGGATGGCGAGGAATTTGTCGCTGCGAAATTGCCGCGGGCTGATATTGACGGAGATATACAGGCGCCGTTTGGCCACTTCCTCGAATTGCTTGAGTTGCACGCAGGCCGCCTTCAAGGCCCAGGCGCCCAGCATATTGATCAAGCCATTGTTTTCGGCGATGGGGATGAAGCGCGCCGGCGGCACCATGCCCAAGGTCGGGTGTTTCCAGCGCATCAGGGTCTCGAAACCCTGGATCTGCAGGGTCAGGGCATCCACGATCGGTTGGTAAAACAAGAGGAACTCGCCTTCGCGCACGGCCTGGAACATGGCCGCTTCCAGCGAGATGTCCTGCTCGCCGGTGCCGTTCAATTGCGGGCTATACACGAGGCAGCGCGCCTTGCCGGTTTCCTTGGCGCGCGACATGGCCGCGTCGGCCAGCGCGACCAGGCGCACTTCATCGTCGGCGTGCTGGGGGTAGACCGACACCCCGACCGAGGCGCCCACATAAATCGTGTGGCCGTCGACTTCAAACGGTGCCTGCAGGGTGGCGATCAGGCGCCCCGTGACCAGCTTGATCTGCGCTTCGCCGGCGGTGCCGGGCAGCACGGCGACAAATTCATCGCCGCCCACGCGCGCCAGGGTGTCGCTGTCGCGCAAGGTCTTGCGCAGGCGCGCGGCGGCCATGCGCAGCACGGCGTCGCCGACCGGGTGACCGAGGCCGTCGTTGACGCGCTTGAAGCCGTCCAGGCCGATCGTGGCCACGGCGAAACCCTGGCCGGTGCGGCTGGCCTGGGCGATCACCATGCGGATCCGGTCCGACAGCAGCAAGCGATTCGGCAATTCAGTCAGCGCGTCATGGGTGGCCATATGGCGCAGCCGGGCTTCGGTGTTGCGCTGGGTCGAGCTGTCGCGGCCCACTACCAGGATTTCGGCGCCGCCATGCCGGTTCAGATATTGCGACAGGCGCAGCGCGAACCAGATGTCGCCTTCCGGTGTCTTGAGCAAGACGTCGGCCCGGGCTGGTTCCCGCGCCGTCTCCCCCAGCGCCGCTTTCAGCGCGGGCGCGCCATCGGCGGCGACCAGGCCGGTAAAGGCGGCACCATCGAGCGCCGCGCCCATGGCCCCGAGCAAAACGCGCGCGCGTTTGCTGGCAAACAAGATGCTTCCCTCGCGGTCGAGCCGGAATACGATATCGCCAGCTTCTTCCATGAGGTTATCGAGCTCGTGGCGGGGCGCGCATTCGGCAACGGAGGGGGGACTGGAAAGCATGGTGTAGATTAAAACCTTGTTCTATTACATTTCACAATTTCTACAAAAAACGCGTAGGCCGGGCAAGGCTTCATGCAAAGAGGGAAAATGAAGCCAAACCAGAACGGAATGTATCACTGAACAGCGCTCAATACATGGAAAACAGCAAGCCGAACCTGGGTTTCCACCATGTATTTTGCTTTGCGTCGAAAAAAACCTGCCCCTTCTAGCGTATATCTAGCGTATATTCAGCGCGCCTTGCTGGCGCAACCGTTGCCAGTCGACGGGCAACTTGAAGCGTGCGCCGTGGGCGGCGAGCAAGGCGAGCGCGTGGGCTTCGAAGGCTATCGCGCCCAGGTGCGCGATATAGGCGATGGCACCGCCCGTGAAAGCCGGAAAGCCGCATAGCTCGACCGAGGCCAGGTCGGCTTGCTCGGGCGAGGCAATGTCGCCCCGTTCCAGCGCCTGCAGCGCGGCCAGGCATTGGCGCATCAGCAGGCGCGCGCCGGCATCGCTGGTGCCCGCTGGCGCTGGCGGCGTAGATGTATCTTGCGGCGCCGTCGATTCCGGCGCCATGCACATGCCGGCCGCGCGCGCGGCGTTGGCCAGCAGCGCGGGCGGCATGCCTTCGGCGGCCAGCAGGTGCGCTTCGGCGTGGTAGGCGCTCAGCAGGGCGGCGCTGAAGGGACCGGCTTGCGGGGCCGGTCCGGCGCGGCGCTGGCGCGCCAGGCGCAGCATATTCTTGGCCACGGCGCTGCAGGCGATATGGCAGAAGAAGCGGCTTTCGATCAGCAGCGCATTGGCGAAATCGACCTGGGCCCCTTCCACCATTGCGCACAGGATCGCTTCCGGGGCGGGGTAGTGGCCGCCGGTTTGCTCGCGCAGCATGGCTGGTGCGCTCATCAGCAGGTTTTGCAACTGGGAGGGCGTGCCGCCCGGCATCCGGTAGGTTTTCTCGTCCCACGGTTGGCGCGGCGCGGTCCCGGCGGCCAGCATGGCGTGCGCCTGCGCCAGCAATGCGGTTTCGTCGTCGGCGACGCCGTGCAGCAAGCCCGCTTGCAGCGCCTGCGTCGCCGTCAGCGGCGCGCCATCGAGCAGCAGCGGCATGGCCGCCTGCAAGCCGATGCAGCGCACGGCGCGGGCGATGGCGCCGCCCGATGGCGGCAATCCCCATGTTACTTGCGGCATGCGCAAGCCGATTCCGGCCAGCGCCAGGCGGCGCGGACAAGCCAGGGCCAGTGCCAGGGCGTGGCCTTCGGTGTCGCCAGTGAGCGCGGCCAGCACCGGCACCGTGAATTGTTCGAGGCGGCGCAATAGCGCGTGGTAAGCGGTCAGCGTGGCCATGCAGTCGCCGGCCTGGGCCGTGCTCAAGGCGATCAATTGGTCGAATTCGTGCTGCGCGGCCGGCGCCGCCTGCTCGAAACAGACGATCACGCCGGCCAGTTGCTGCGCTTGCGCTTCCAGCGCCGTCAAGGTTTCGTCGAGCGCGCGCTGGAAGCGCAAGCTGAGTGGATTGACGGCGCGCGCGTCGATCAGCAGGGTGGCCAGGCGCATGGGGCCGGGCGCGTCGCCGCTGATGTCACTGATTTGGTAGTCGTTCATGGTCGCATCCTGAAAAGGTCAATGGGTGGTTGCCGCAGGCGCGGCTCAAATCCGTTCGATGATGGTGGCGATGCCCATGCCGCCGCCCACGCACAGGGTGATCAGGCCGCGCTTCAACTGGCGCGCCTCAAGTTCGTCGATCAAGGTGCCGAGCAACATGCAACCGGTCGCGCCGAGCGGGTGGCCGAGCGCGATCGAGCCGCCGTTGACGTTCACTTTTTCTTCCGGCACCTTCATTTCGCGCATGAAGCGCAGCACCACCGAGGCGAATGCTTCGTTTACTTCGAACAGGTCGATGTCGTCCACGCTCAAGCCGGCCTTGGCCAGCGCCTTGCGGCTGGCCGGCGCCGGGCCGGTCAGCATGATGGTCGGGTCGGTGCCGGTGACGGCGGTGGCGACGATGCGCGCGCGCGGGCGCAGGCCCAGGCGCTGGCCGATCGCCGCGCTGCCGATCAAGGCCAGCGCGGCGCCATCGACGATGCCCGAGGAATTGCCGGCCGTGTGGATGTGCCGGACCCGCTCCAGTTGCGGGTATTTGCGGATCGCCAGCGCGTCGAAGCCCATCTTGCCGTGCAATTCAAAGGACGCCTTCAAGCCTGCCAGGGTTTCCATCGTGGTGGCCGGCTTGATGAATTCATCGCGCTCGAGTATCGTCAGGCCGCTGCGGTCGCGCACCGGCACCACCGAGCGGAAACGTCCGGCGGCGCGGGCGGCGGCCGCTTTTTGCTGCGAGCGCAGCGCGTAGGCGTCGACGTCGGCGCGGCTGTAGCCGTCAAGGGTGGCGATCAAGTCGGCGCCTATGCCTTGCGGCAAGAAATCGGTGGCGAAGCTGGTTTCCGGGTCGAGCGCCCAGGCGCCGCCGTCGGCGCCCATTGGCACCCGCGACATCGATTCGACGCCGCCGGCCACCACCAGGTCTTCCCAGCCGGAACGCACTTTTTGCGCAGCCAGGTTGACCGCTTCCAGGCCGGAGGCGCAAAAGCGGTTCAATTGCATGCCCGCCACGCGCCAGTCCCATCCGGCCGCCAGCGCCGCCGTCTTGGCGATGCAGGCGCCCTGGTCGCCGACCGGGGTAACGCAGCCGAGTACCACGTCATCGATGTGCGCCGTATCGAGGTCGTGGCGGACCTGCAATTCGCGCATCAAGCCGGCCAGCAGCGTGATTGGCTTGACGCTGTGCAAACTGCCGTCGTGCTTGCCTTTGCCGCGCGGGGTGCGCAGCGCTTCATACAAATATGCCTCGCTCATTGCCATCTCCTTGAAACAGATGGCTGTCATGGTAGTGCCCTTATCGCAACAAAGCAACTGCTTGCTTCGTTGCTGCGTTTGCGGTACTCTGCGCAGAAGCATTCAATCAAGCGGCAAGCTATCTTGCCTGCCGTCGAAAGGAGAGTCATGTTCCAGAGCCATGAGCACCAAGCGTTGCAGCGCAGCTTGAAGCGCTTCATCGAGGCTGACATCAATCCCCATGTGGAAGAGTGGGAAGAGGCCGGCATCTTCCCGGCCCACCAGATTTTCAAGCAATTGGGCGCACTCGGTTTGCTGGGCTTGACCAAGCCGGTCGAATATGGCGGCCTGGGCCTCGACTATTCGTTTTCGATGGCCATGGCGGAAACCCTGGGCCATATCGATTGCGGCGGCGTGCCGATGGCGATCGGGGTCCACACCGACATGGCCACGCCGGCGCTGGCGCGCTTCGGCTCGGACGCGCTGCGGCGCCAATTCCTGGCGCCGGCGATTGCCGGCGACATGGTCGGCTGCGTCGGCGTGTCGGAGGCGGCGGCCGGCTCGGACGTGGCGGCGATCCGCACGGCCGCGCGCAAGGATGGCGGCGATTACATCATCAACGGCAGCAAGATGTGGATCACGAATAGCTTGCAGGCCGACTGGATTTGCCTGCTGGCCAATACCTCGGATGGTGCGCCGCACCGCAACAAGACCCTGATCATGGTGCCGATGTCGACCCCGGGCGTGTCGCTGGCCAAGCCGATCCGCAAGATCGGCATGCATTCGTCCGATACGGGCTTGATTTATTTCGACCAGGTGCGGGTGCCGCGCCATTACGCGATCGGCGAGGAAGGCCAGGGTTTCGTCTACCAGATGCTGCAATTCCAGGAAGAGCGCCTGTGGGCTGCCGCCAATGCCCTGCAAAGCCTGTGCAATTGCATCGAATTGACGATAGGCTGGGCGCGCGAGCGGCCCCTGTTTGGCGGCCGCCTGCTCGACAATCAGCATGTGTATTTCAAGCTGGCCGAATTGAAGACCGAAGTGGAAAGCTTGCGCGCGCTCACTTACCGCGCCGGCGCCCTGTATGTCAGCGGGCAAGATGTGACGGAATTGGCGTCAATGGCGAAATTGAAGGCGGGCCGCCTGCTGCGCCTGGTACCCGACCAATGCCTGCAATTCTGGGGCGGCATGGGGTATAGCTGGGAAAACCGGATCGCGCGCATGTTCCGCGACGGCCGCCTCGCTTCCATCGCGGGCGGCGCCGATGAAGTCATGTTGGGTATCATCGCAAAAAGCATGGGCATTTTGCCCCGGAAAAAATGAACCACGGAGAGCGCAGCATGCGGCCATTCGATACGCACGAAGTATTCAATCAAGCCCCGCCGTTTGAAAACGTCAATCTGTTTGCCTGCGACCTGGCCTTGCAGGAAGCCTTGCAGCGCGACGGTGGCGGCGCGGCGGCGGTTGGTCTGGACGCGCTCGGTGCCAGGCTGGGCCGCGCCGACACGCTGGACCTGGCGCGGCAAGCCAATGTGAACGGGCCGCGCCTGCAGCAATTCGACCGCGCCGGGCGCCGCATCGACGAGCTCGAATTCCATCCGGCCTGGCACCAATTGATGGCGCAATTGATCGAGGCCGGCGCCCACGCTTCACCATGGCAGGCGCCGGGGCCGGGCGCGCAAGTGGCGCGGGCCGCCGCCTATATGTTGTTCGGGCAAGTGGAAAACGGTTCCCAATGCCCGGTCACGATGACTTATGCCTCGGTGCCGGCGCTACGCCTGGCGCCGCGCATCGCGGCGCGCTGGTTGCCGAAGATCCTGTCGCGCCAATATGACCCCCGTTCACTGCCGATCGAACAAAAACATGGCGCCCTGATCGGCATGGGCATGACGGAAAAGCAGGGCGGCAGCGATGTGCGCAGCAATACCACGCGCGCCGAGCCGGTCGACGCGGCCGAGGGCGCGCGCCGCTTCGGCCCGGATGACGCGCAAGACTTGTATCGCATCGTCGGCCACAAATGGTTTTTTTCGGCGCCCCAATGCGACGCCCACCTGATATTGGCGCAAGACGCAGCCGGCCTGTCTTGCTTCTTCTTGCCGCGCTACTTGCCCGACGGTAGCCGCAATCCGATCCGCGTGCAGCGCTTGAAAGATAAGCTGGGCAACCGTTCGAACGCCTCGTCGGAAGTGGAATTCGCGGGCGCCTTTGGCTGGCTGGTCGGCCAGCCGGGGCGCGGCATCCCGACCATTCTCGAAATGGGCAGCCACACCCGCCTCGATTGCGTGCTTGGCAGCGCCGGCATCATGCGCGCCGCGCTGACGCATGCGCTGCATCACGCGCGCGCGCGCTCGGTTTTCGGCTTGCCGCTGGCCGAGCAAGCCTTGATGCAAAATGTGCTGGCCGACCTGGCGCTGGAATCGGAGGCGGCCACCGCCTTCGCGCTGCGCCTGGCACGCTGCTACGACGAGGGCGACGACCCGGCCCAGGCCTTGCTGGCGCGCCTGCTGACGCCGGCCGGCAAATACTGGATTTGCAAGCGCGGCCCGGGCTTTGGCGCGGAAGCGATGGAAGTGATGGGCGGCGGCGGTTATGTGGAAGACGCGCCGCTGGCGCGCCTGTACCGCGAATTTCCCGTCAATTCGATCTGGGAAGGCTCCGGCAATGTGATGTGCCTGGACTTGTTGCGCGCGCTGGGCAAGCATCCGGCCGCGCGCGCGGCGCTGGCGGCGGAACTGGGACTGGCCGGCGCCGCCAACCCGGTTTTTCATGCCTATTGCGTCGGCTTGCTGGCCGAGCTGGCCGATCTGACCGTGCTGCAGGAACAATACGGCGCGCGCCGTCTGGCCGAACGCATCGTGCTGGCGGTGCAGGCGGCGCTGTTGCTGCGCCACGCGCCCGCTTGCGTGGCCGACGGCTTCGTGCGCTCGCGCCTGGCGCAAGAAGTCGGTGGCGCTTATGGCCGCATGCCGGCCGGCATCGATTGCGCGGCCATTCTGGCGCGCGCCCTGGTCGCGCCGCAGCCCGCATGAGCACACCCACGGGCGATGGCAACCGGCGCGCCGACCTGGTGCGGGCTGCGGCGCGCCTGTTTCGCGACCGCGGCTATGACGGCACCACCATCCGCGACATTGCCGACGCCGTCGGCATGCGCTCGGGTAGCCCTTTCTATCATTTCAAGAGCAAGCAGGAAATACTGGCCGCCGTGATGGAAGAGGGCTTGCTGGCCTGCCTGCCGGCGCTCGAAGCGATCGGCGCCGGGAACTTGCCGGCGCGCGCCAAATTCCACGCGCTGCTGCGGGCCCACCTGGAAACGGTATTGGCCGAGGGCCACGACTTCATCCCGGTGCTCCTGTATGACTGGCGCGCGCTCAGTGCCGAATTGCGGACCGGCATCGTCGCGCTGCGCGACCGTTACGACCAGGTGTGGCAAAGCGCGATCAGTGAACTCAAGCAAGCCGGCTTGATCAAGAGCGACAGCAAGGTGGCGCGCTTGCTGCTGATGGGCGCGATCAATTTCACCGTTCAATGGTATCAGCCGGGCAAGGGTTGCACGCTCGATGAGCTGGCTGACGAGGCAATGACGATGTTTTTGCCTTGACGCGAAGATAATTATTTCCCGAATTTGATACACCGCAAGGGCGATGGCGGGGATAATGCGTCAACTATCCATCATTCGAGCCGATGTGTGCGCTTGACCGATGGTCCTACAAAGAAAGATCTCATTCAAATGAAACAAGACCCGCGCTTTCCCAATCTCTTCATCACCGACCACCCGCTGATTCAGCATAAATTGAGCCACATGCGCGAGCATGACACCTCGACCCGCACCTTCCGCGAGTTGCTCAAGGAAATCACCCTCCTGATGGGCTATGAAATCACCCGCGACTTGCCTTTGACGACGCGCCAGATCCGCACCCCGCTGCAAACCATCGATGCGCCCATCATCGCGGGCAAGAAGCTGGCCATCGTGCCGATCCTGCGCGCCGGCATCGGCATGAGCGATGGCTTGCTCAATCTGGTGCCCTCGGCCCGCGTCGGCCATATCGGCGTCTACCGCGACCCGACCACCCATTTGCCGGTCGAATACCTGGTGCGCTTGCCGGACTTGAACGAGCGCACCTTCATCTTGTGCGACCCGATGGTGGCGACCGGCAATTCGGCCGTGCATGCCGTCGATGTCTTGAAAAAGCGCGGCGTGAAAGACGAGCAAATCATTTTCCTGGCCCTGGTGGCGGCACCGGAAGGCGTGACGGTATTTCAAGAAGCCCATCCGAACGTCAAGATGTATGCGGCCGCGCTCGATTCACATCTCGATGAACATGCTTATATCGTGCCCGGCCTCGGCGACGCCGGCGACCGCATCTTCGGCACCAAATAAGCCATCCCATGGCGACCCTGGTCGACCCTGACTTCCGCGCGCGCTTGAACGCGCTCAGCGACAAATACGCCGCTACCGTGCCCGGCTTGCTGCAAGACATAGCCGGCGCCCTGGCGCTATGCCAGGCTTCAGGGCGGGGATGGGCGCAATTGTCGGCGCTGGAAACGGCCTTGCACGCGGTGGCCGGCTCGGGCGGCACCTTCGGCTTCGGCGTATTGGGGCAAGAGTGTCGCCGGCTCGAACACTTGCTGCGCCCTCTTGTGGAGGGCGCCCTGCGGGGTAGCGCGCCGGGCGATGAGGGGCAGTGGCTGGCGCTTGTTGCGCACATCGCGCAATTGCTGCAATGGGCGGCGCGCGACCCGAAGGCCGGAGCGTTTTTACCCGTTTGATATTTATCAAGGCATCGACGCTGTCGCTTCGATATAGTTATCGCATGCCGTTGAAACAGCGCGTCACAATGGGGGTTTCCCCTCCCACTGCGAGGCTCGTAAATTTATTTTGCGCGAGAATGTGTTTTCCCTGTTTTATTCGGTATAATAGGCAATCGTTGGATTCGAGGTAGTAGTGCAGTTTGTCTGTCATTCCTTTCTTGCTTCAAACGATATAACGGGTGCAAGCCCAACTTAACTGAAATAGGAAATTGTAATGGCAACTGGCATCGTAAAATGGTTCAATGATTCGAAGGGTTTCGGCTTTATCACTCCTGATGAAGGCGGCGAAGATCTGTTCGCTCACTTCTCGGCGATTCAGTCGAACGGTTTCAAGTCCCTGCAAGAGAACCAACGCGTTTCTTTTGAAGTGACTGCTGGCCCTAAAGGCAAGCAAGCTTCGAACATTCAGCCAATCTAATACGCTGAATCAAACGAAATGAAAAAATCCTCGGTCTCCGAGGATTTTTTTTCGCCTTTTTTTTCGTCCGCCAGCCGTGCCAGCCCAAAGGCTAGGGCGCGATAACTGGTGCGCGCCAATATTCGGGCCGGGCATAGCTGTGGCGCAGGAAATCGACGAAGGCCCGTATGCGTAGCGGCAAATGGCGCCGCTGTGCAAACACGGCATAAATATCATTGCCCGGTGCGCAAAAGGCGTCGAGTACCGTCAATAATTGCCCCGATTCGATCGCCGCGCCCACTTCCCACATCGAACGCCAGGCCAGACCCTTGCCGGCCAGCGCCCAGTCGTGCAGCACTTCGCCATCGTTGCACATCATATTGCCGCCTGCTTTTACGGTGACATGCTTGCCATGTTCGCGGAAAGTCCAGCCGCGCTGGCTGCCGTCGCTGCTCATCGCCAGGCAATTGTGCCTGGCCAGGTCGGCCAGGGTATGCGGCGTGCCGCAACGTTTCAAATAGGCGGGCGAGGCCACCAGTACGCGTTGATTGTCGGCCAGTTTGACGCTCACCAGGTTCGAATCGGCCAGGCTGGCGATGCGGATCGCCACGTCGACGCCTTCGCCGATCAAGTCGACTACGCGGTCATTCAAGTTCAGCGCGATGGTCACGTCGCGGTGCTCGGCAACAAACGAGGGCAGGAGCGGCGCCACATGCTGGCGCCCGAAGCCGGCCGGCGCCGAGATCAGCAAGTGGCCGCTGGCCTTGATGCTGCGCTCGGCCACGGCCGCCTCGGCGTCCGCCAATTCCCCTAAAATGCGCTGGCAATCCTCGAGGAAGGCGGCGCCCTCGTTGGTCAGCACCAGTTTGCGTGTGGTTCTTTGCAATAGTTTCACGCCCAGGCGCTGTTCCAGCGCATCGAGGCGGCGTCCTATCATGGCGGGGGCGATGCCTTCGGCGCGGGCCGCTGCCGACAGGCTGCCCTTGGCGACGACATCAACGAAAGTGGAGATTTGCTTGAACTGAGCCATGGGTTTGAGCGTTTTATCTGTGACAAAAATGCATGGATGAAGTGATTTATAGTCACGTTTGCGTACTTTATAGTGAATATACTAGAAGGCATATAAAACACCAAGCGTGCGCCGCCGCCTATACTGTTGGATGGCGCGCGCTTCTGCGCGATTGGCTTTACTTTCAGGCTTTACTTTCACTTTTTATGCGGAGATTTTCATGACACAGTCCACCATCGCCACGCCAGCCGGTATGCATATTTCGGGCCAGATGCAGCCCGGTTACGAACAAGTGTTGACGCCGGAAGCCCTAGCCCTGGTGGCCAAGCTGACCCGCGCGTTTGAACCCCGCCGCCAGCAATTATTGGCCGCCCGCGTGGAACGCTCCAGGCGCCTGGACGCCGGCGAGCGTCCCGACTTCTTGCCGGAAACGGCGCACATCCGCGCCGGCGACTGGAAGATCGCGCCGATCCCGGCCGCGCTCGAATGCCGCCGCGTGGAAATCACCGGTCCGGTCGAACGCAAGATGGTGATCAATGCCTTCAACTCGGGCGCCGACAGTTATATGACGGATTTCGAGGACTCGAACACGCCGAACTGGGACAACCAGATTTCCGGCCAGGTCAATATGATGGATGCCGTGCGCAAGACCATTTCGATGGAGCAGAATGGCAAGTCCTACAAGCTCAACGACAAGGTCGCCACCCTGGTGGTGCGCCCGCGCGGCTGGCATCTGGACGAGAAGCATGTGCTGGTCGATGGCCAGCGCATTTCCGGCGGCATTTTCGATTTCGCACTCTTCATGTTCCATAACGCCAAGGAACAATTGGCGCGCGGTGCCGGTCCGTATTTCTATCTGCCGAAGATGGAATCGCACCTGGAAGCGCGGCTGTGGAACGATATCTTCGTGATGACGCAAGACGAGCTGGGTTTACCGCAGGGCACCATCAAGGCCACCGTGCTGATCGAAACCATCCTGGCCGCGTTTGAAATGGATGAGATCCTGTATGAATTGAAAGAACACAGTTCGGGCTTGAACGCCGGCCGCTGGGATTACATCTTTTCATGCATCAAGAAATTCAAGCTCGACAAGGATTTCTGCCTGGCCGACCGCGCCAAGGTGACCATGACGGCGCCGTTCATGCGCGCCTACGCCTTGCTGCTGCTGAAGACTTGCCACAAACGGGGCGCGCCGGCCATCGGCGGCATGGCCGCGCTGATCCCGATCAAGAACGACCCTGAAAAAAATGACATCGCGATGGGCGGCGTGCGCACCGACAAGGCGCGCGACGCCACCGATGGCTACGACGGCGGTTGGGTGGCCCATCCCGGCCTGGTCGAGCTGGCCATGACGGAATTCAAGAAAGTATTGGGCGACAAGCCGAACCAGATCGACAAGCAGCGCCCGGACATAGCCGTGACGGTGGCCGACTTGCTCAATTTCCAACCGGAAGCGCCGATCACGGAAGCGGGTCTGCGCTACAACATCAATGTCGGCATCCATTACCTCGGTAGCTGGTTCAGCGGCAATGGTTGCGTGCCCATTCATAATCTGATGGAAGACGCAGCTACGGCGGAAATCAGCCGTTCCCAGGTGTGGCAATGGATACGCTCGGATAAGGGCGTGCTCGACGATGGCCGCAAGGTCACGGCCGACATGGTGCGCGCGATGATACCGGAGGAATTGGCGAAGGTGAAAGCAGTCGCGCCGAACGGCGACAGCGCCACGTATCCGCGCGCCGCCCACATCTTCGAGGAAATGTCGACTTCGGCGTCCTTTGCCGAATTCCTGACCTTGCCGCTATACGAAGAAATCTGATGTTGAGTGGGGCCGGCGCGCCGGCCCCTTCAAAAGTTATTCTTCCATAGCCTCAGCGCGGCAAACGCAGCCACCGGAGCTTGGCCCGGCGCCAGCCTGTCGGCCGCGATCAAGTGTTCGACAATGGCCGGCTCGCGGTAGCGCAAGAAGGGATTGCTTGCTTTTTCCAGTCCAATCGTGGTGGGAATGGTGGCCATGCCTTGTTCGCGCTTGGCCGTTTCCATCCGTATCCTGGCCTTGAGGGCCAGATTGTCCGGCTCGACCGTGGCGGCGAAGCGCAGGTTTGACAGCGTATATTCGTGCGCGCAAAACACCTTGGTATCGTCGGGCAGGGCGCTCAGCTTGGCCAGCGACGCGACCATTTGCTCGGGCGTGCCTTCAAACAGACGTCCGCAGCCCCCGCCAAACAAGGTATCCCCGCAAAACAGCCAGCGTTCGCCATCTTGCCGCAGATAGGCGATGTGGCCCCTGGTATGGCCCGGCACGTCCAGCACCGACAGGCGCAAAGCGAGGCCGGGGACCGTCACCACGTCGTCTTGCGCAAGCGTGTGCGTGACGGCTGTGATAGCCTCATTGCGTGGACCGAACACCGGTACGGCATAATGCTGTAACAGGGCCGGCACGCCGCCGATATGGTCGGCGTGGTGGTGAGTGAGTAAAATGGCGCTCAGGGTCAGATGGTGCGCTTGCAGCGCGGCCATGACGGGCGCGGCGTCGCCCGGGTCGACCACGGCAGCGTTCACGCCATCGTGTATCAGCCACAGGTAATTGTCGGCGAAGGCCGGGATGGTGAGTATGGCAAGGGCATGCCGGGAAGAAGTCGTCATTGGTATCAGAGAAAGTTGGGCATGGACAGTGCGGCATCCGAAAAATCCATTATAGCGCTTGACGGTTGGTTGCAAACCCCGGCCGGGGTCTATGTGCGCGCGTGGGAACAGGCTTGCCTGGACGCGTTGACGGTCGATATTTTCGGTTACAACGCGGTGCAGATCGGGATGCCGCAGATTAACGCGCTGGCGGCTAACCGCATGCCCAATCAATGGCTGGCCGACACCCGGCCGCCGCAAGCGGGCGCGGCCGCCGGCCGTTCGCGCCTGGTTTTGAGCTTTGACGAATTGCCGTTTGCCTCGCAAAGCCTGGATCTGGTGGTCTTGCCCCATGTGCTCGAGTTTGCCGCCGAACCGCATCAAGTCTTGCGCGAAGTCGAGCGCGTCTTGATACCGGAGGGGCGCTTGATCGTGTGCGGCTTCAATCCGGCCAGCTTGTGGGGCGTGCGCCAGGCGGTCGGTCGCCTGAGCGGTTCGTGCTACTTGCCGCGTGCGGGCGAGTTTATTTCCATGCCGCGCATGAAGGATTGGTTAAAATTATTGAATATGGGCACCAGCCACAGTTATTTCGGCTGCTATGCGCCGGCTTGCAAGACGGAAAAGTGGTTGCACCGTTATGCCTTCATGGACAAGGCGGGCGCGCGCTGGTGGCCCTATCTGGGCGGCGTGTATATTGTGCAGGCGATCAAGCGCGTCAAGGGGATGCGTTTGATCGGTCCGGCGTGGACGAAAAAACCGGCAACGGCCCCCGCGGGCGTGCCGGTCACTAATAAAAGGCGGGAACAGCAAGATGGATAAAGTGGAAATTTATGCCGACGGCGCATGCAAGGGCAATCCCGGCACGGGTGGTTGGGGCGCCTTGATGGTGGCCGACGGGGCGGAAAAGGAAATTTTCGGCGGCGAATTGAATACCACCAATAACCGGATGGAATTGATGGCCGTGATCGAGTCGCTCAACGCGCTCAAGCGGCCTTGCGAAGTGGTACTCTACACAGACAGCCAGTACGTGCAAAAGGGCATCAGCGAGTGGATCCACGGCTGGAAGGCGCGCGGCTGGAAAACGGCGGCCAAGGCGCCCGTCAAGAATGTCGACTTGTGGCAAGCGCTCGATGCGGCGCAAGCGGTGCACAAGGTCGAGTGGCGCTGGGTGCGCGGGCATTCCGGTCACGCCGGCAATGAAAGGGCCGACCAGTTGGCCAACCGCGGTGTCGTCACGGTGCGCCGCTGAGTCCCGCTGCGCGCTGCTATACTTTGCCTACGATTGAACCCACCACTGATTCCCCATGCGCCAAATTGTTCTAGATACTGAAACCACGGGCTTGAATCCCCGCACCGGCGACCGCGTCATCGAAATCGGTTGCGTCGAGTTGCACAACCGCATGTTGACGGGCAATAATTTTCACCGTTACATCAATCCGGAGCGCGACTCGGAAGAGGGGGCCTTGGCGGTCCATGGTTTGACGACGGAATTTTTGAGCGACAAGCCGAAATTTGCCGAAATTGCCGAGGAATTGCGCGAATATATCGCCGGGGCCGAAGTCATCATCCATAACGCGCCCTTCGATCTGGGCTTCCTGAACGCCGAATTCAAGCGCTTGAAACTGCCCAGCTTCAACGAACACATCGCTAGCGTGATCGATACCCTGGTGCAAGCGAAGGAAATGCATCCCGGCAAGCGCAATTCCCTCGACGCCTTGTGCGACCGCTACGGAGTGTCCAATGCGCACCGCAAGTTGCACGGCGCCTTGCTTGATGCAGAGTTACTGTCCGATGTATATTTATCGATGACGCGTGGGCAAAACAGCCTGAGCATGGAAGAAGAGGTAGAGATCAGCGCCGACGGCGAAGCGCTCGACAATGTGCCGCTGGCCGAGATCATCTTCTTGCCGGCCGCAACCGAGGAACTGGCCGAGCACGAGACCACGCTGGCGGGATTGGACAAGGCCGTCAAGGGCAGCTGTATTTGGCGCGCCACGACTGCTGCGGTGTGAAGCGTTTTGTAGGGGCGAGGAATTCTTTGTGAATTTTTTGTGATTCCTTGCCAAATCGTTTCAGCCTGTGCGATAATTCGCCCCGCTTCGGGAGGTTAGCTCAGGGGTAGAGCACTGCATTCACACTGCAGGGGTCGCAAGTTCGAAACTTGCACTTCCCACCAAGAATACGCAATAAAATCAAGGACTTACGAGAAATCGTAAGTCTTTTTTTGTTTGGAGTACGGGAAAAGTACGGGAAACCGCCCGGGGGCATGGGAGGCGACGCCCTCCCATATGCAGACCGAACTTAACTGCTGTGGTCAAGTAATTTCGGACACAACAATAGGTTCGATTTTTACCATTTTCCGCTCGTAGGCGGCGGGCGGCAGATTTCCCAATACTGAATTCAATCGCTTGCAGTTATAGAAGCCGACGATGTAGTCGGTAATATCATCTTTGGCCTCTGCGTGGTTCGCGTATTGGCGCTGCCAGACGCGCTCCATCTTGAGATTCAAGAAGAAGCGTTCAGCAACGGCGTTGTCCCAGCAATTACCTTTACGGCTCATGCTGCAAACAAAGCCATTTTTGTCCAGCAGATCTTGGTACATCTCGCTGGCATATTGGCTACCACGGTCGGAATGAACGATCAGGCCTGGCCCCGGTTGGCGCTGCTGGATGGCCATACTCAGGGCATTGCAAACCAGTTCGGCAGGCATGCTCGGCGCCATGGACCACCCCACGATCTTGCGTGCGAACAGGTCCAGCACGATGGCCAGATACAGCCATCCGGCGCCAGTGCGGATGTACGTGATGTCAGACACGTACGCCATGTTAGGCGCGGGCGGATTGAACTGCCGATTCAGCACATTGGCGGCCACTGGCAGGCCGTGCTAGCTGTCGGTGGTCTTGCCAGTTACAGAGGGCGGCTCGCCGTAATGCATGCCTGAATCCATTGTTGTATTTCACTTCTAAGCCACGCTGATGAGCGACCCTGCAGTTTAACGGGGGCTGGAAATTTTCCGTCCTTGATTGCCTCATAAACGCTGCTTCTTGACTTGCCGCATATGGCCAGCACTTCGTTTAGGCGGATAAATCGTTCCTCATGTGTAAGTGCAACGGCTCGTCGGTCTACCCTAAGGTCTACGTCAGATCGATCCATGATGTCCTCCGTCGGCTCAGATGTTAAAGAAATTTTTGCAAATAAACAATTGGCGCTACTGTTAATTAAATGGCGATACTGGAACCATGAGATGGTTTCTTATATCCATCGCCGTGGAATGAAAATATTTGTGGATTATCTTTCATACAAAATACAGCATATTTACTCGTCAAGGCTGAGCCACATCATAATTGGCGTCAAAAAATTGAAGGCTTCCTGACTGGATCGTTAAAGTTGGTACCCAACTGTTGGCCCTGAACGTGGCCAGTGTCCGGTTGTCGCTGACGTCGTAATGGAAAGTTAGTAAAGCTGGTTGGGCGCTTCAAGTCATCGTAGTCATCGCCCTTGTCTAGGCTGACCGATCTCAGGGTGGTACCAACCGAGATCGCCGGTGCACCGGCGGCAATGGTGCTCGGGATGCGGACGTTGCCGGCGGCATGATCGCATAGGATCTGGCGTAACTGTGGCCTCATCCCTCGCGCTTCGTCGAACGTTCGTTCGCGATATTCTTGCTGGACGACGCGAGATCGACAAGCGTCTGGCCAGCTCACTTGCTTTGCGTCTTCAGCTTGATGTCAGTGTTCGATCTGTGGAAAGATCGTTCTACCGGCATCGACGATCGCCATCCGACGCGGCAACGCTACAGGTCGATCATCGTCTCGAAGCCGCCGTAGATCATGCGCTTGCCGTCGAACGGCATCGCCTCCGGCTTCATCATCTCGACCATGCGCGGATCTTTCATTACCTTGTCGTTGATCTCGTCGCGCTTGGGGCGCGATTCATACTCGATCCATGAAAAAAAGACTACCTCGCCTTCCTGCAAGTCGACGCTCTGAGGGAAGGAGGTCAGCTTGCCCGGCTTGACGTCGTCAGCCATGCATTCGCGAAAGCGCAGGGCACCGTGCTCGCGCCAGATCTTGGCGCAAAATTCAGACATCTTGCGGTAGGCGTCCACGTTCGACTTCGGGACGGGAGCAACGAAACCAACAACGTATGCCATCACACTCTCCTTGGGTAATCTGATAGGTAAACGGAAACTTCAGGATAAAGTAAAATTATAATAAAAACAAGATGGTGGAGTGCGTACGTTTTCGTCTCTCAGTTTGCGCGAGTGCTGACGCGTGGACCACGTTTCAAGGTCGATATTGATCGGGCGGAAAATCAGAAATGATCGTCAAACGACTGCTTGCCAATCTCAGCCGAGCAGTATCAAGACGTCTTGCGCGACGAATAGATACACTGCAATTTCGGCATGGGCTTGATTAACGCGATCACAATGGAAAACCTGCTGCTGTGGACGGCCGAGTTCCGCGAAGAGATCAAGGGTTTGCCGCTGCAAGCTTAAGGAGAATGGCATGACGACCTATAATTTTGCCGGAACCTTTGTCAAGCGCGACGCCCCTGATTTCGACGCGGTTGTCGCGTCGGCCTACGGCGTCTCGCCACGCCCGCTTTGCATGTGCCGGCCGAAGGGCGTGGAAATGTACATTGCGCGCGCCGGCGAGCGCTACATCGTCAAGCGGATGCCAGACAGCGGCGGCGCGCATCAACTGGCATGCCCGTCGTACGAGTCGCCGTTCGAATTATCGGGCAAGGGCGAGGTGATGGGAACGGCGATTCAGACCAACCCGAGCGACGGCACGACGGCGCTCAAGTTCGACTTTTCCATGTCACGCAAAGGGACGGCCGGACGTGGGCCGGCGGCCGGCGCACAGATTGCCGACCACGTCCGTACCGACGGCGCAAAGCTGACCTTGCGCGGCGTGCTGCACTTCCTGTGGAGCGAGGCGGGGTTCAACAAGTGGTTCCCGGCCATGGCAGGCAAGCGCTCATGGTTCGTGATCAGAAAACACTTGATGGCGGCGGCCCAGGACAAGCTCGTCAAAAACGCGCCCTTGAGCGATCTGCTGTACATGCCCGAGTCGTTCACCGTCGAGAATAAGGAGGCGATTGCGCGGCGCCGTGCCGCCCTGTTCAAGGAAGCCGTCAAATCCGACAGCGGTGCCAGGCAATTCATGCTGCTGGTCGCCGAGGTGAAGGAAATCGGCGACGCGCGCTTCGGCAAGAAGCTGATCGTCAAGCACGTTCCGGACTGCGCATTTCTATTGCACGAGGATATAGCAAAGCGGCTGGCAGCACGGTTCGCGGACGAGCTCGAAATGTGGAGCGCGATGAGCGATGTCCGACTCATCGTGCTGGCGACGTTCAGCGTCAGCGCAAACGGCATCCCGGCCATGGAAGCGATGACGCTGATGCTCACCACGGAACAGTGGATACCGATCGAGAACGGCGCAGATAAATCGCTGGTCGATCGGCTCGTCGTGGAAAAGCGCCAGTTCGAAAAGGGATTGCGCTACAACCTCGCCAGCGAAAAGGTCATCGCCAGCGCGATTCTGGTTGACACGCCAGCGCCGGTCGCGCTCTACGTCGCGCCGGCTAATCCACCCGCCAATTTCGGCGCGGAACTCGACAGCTTGAAACGTGACAGTGCACTGGCATCGTGGACCTGGGATGCGTCCGCAGGGGATATGCCGGAACTGCCGCCATTCGAGAGCCTGCTCAAGCCCCTTGCAGGCTAGGCCAGAGGAAGGCCAGGCAGAGCGCGACCAGCACGCAGCATCCGGCGGCAATGCGCCAGCCGCCGGATTCGCCGTCCCGGCGCGCGTGCCAGGCCGCCGCCAGCGCCAGGACGATGCCCGCGATGGCGCCGATCCAGCCGGCCGGCGTGCGCGCCAGCGTCGAAAAAATCAGGCCGGCGAAACTGGCATGCTCCCTTGACGACGCCCAGTACGGCAGCCGGCCGCTTCCCAGCACGAAACCCATCAGCGCGCAAAAGCTGCCGAACATGACCATGGCCAGCATGAGCAGGCCACTCCACAGCATCCACGAGGCCTGGGTCAGGCGCAGCGCGACGCTTGCGCTGGTCCGGCAAACCGCCTGGGCAAGCGCGCCGAGCGCTTTTTTGGTTTCGGCGTCGGCGATGGCCGCGATCGTTGCGCGCTGATCTTCCAGCGATTGCTTGAGCTGCGCGTCGATGATCGCGGGATAGCGGCGATACAGGGTGTCATACGATTCGAGCGCCATCAGCACCAGCCACAGCGCATCGTTGTCTTGAATATCCAACGCGCCCTTGACGCGGTAAAGGCTCTGGATTTCCTTGTCCGATGGCTGGCGTCCGATGAGGCGCTCGAACGTGCGTTCGACGTCAATCACGGACAGCCTCGCCGATCACCTTGTGCACTTCGCGCCGCCAGCGCGCAAGCTCGGCGCGGTTCCCGAGGGGGAGTGCGCGCATGGCGGCGCCGATGGACAGACGCTTGCTATACAAGTCGTCGCTGACGCGGTCGGCAAGGTCTGGAAACGTGAGCGATTTGCCGCCCGAACTTTCCACCTGCGTGCGCAATTTCGATGCATTGTAGAGTTCAAATTTCTGTTCCTCGCCGAAGTAGGCGTTGCGTATCACATGGATGCGCGAGCCCGTCAGCGCCGCCATATATTGGGTCAATAATTCCAGGCTGTCGCGCTGGCGGTTGATTACCCATAGCGTGACCAGGTCGCGCTCCAATTCGCCGAGCGTGCTGTTGAGCGTCTCGCCGTAAGCGCTGACGCCGCGGTTGTTGCGCGCCGCCGTGTTCAGCACTACGACGCATGCCGGATTGCCGTCGCAAACGTTCACCAGTTCGATCCAGCCGTTGGCGTCGTCCAGGTCGATCAGGCTGCTCGCGATTTCATCCCGGTACATCTTCCACACGTCGGGATTCGACGTATCCGATTCGATCAGATGCACCTTTTCGCCGCGCGCCAGCAGGGTATCGATCGTTCCCACCGAAACGGTGGATTTTCCGACGCCGCCCTTGCCACCGCCGACCACCACGATTGGTTTCGACATGACGTTCTCCGTTTAGATATTTTTTGTGTCTTCGAGCGGCGCGAATCCGCCAGTTTTTTGTGTCTCCGGATCGGCCTTCGCGGGCTTGCGCAAGGCGTTCGCGGCGACGCGCGAATTCGGTCCATGTGCTACCTGATTCCCGGCCGGATGTTGTTTCACGTCCTTGCGCTGCGCAACAGGCTTTCCGGCACGGCAATATCTCTTCAGCGTGGTGGCGGTGACGGCAAAACCATGCTGATCGAGCGTCTTCGCAATCAGCTCGAAGCAATAACCTTTGCGTTGCAGCGCCATCACTTCCGGCCGCAGCAATTTCATCGCCTCCACGGTGGTCAATTCCGTGACCTGGTTCTCGACCGCCGGCAGATTTGCGAGCATCTCCTTGAGGGACCGGATGTGTTCAAGTGTGTGTTTCACAATGCGTTCTCCAGCGGCTGTCGATTTTTCGGCGAACGTGGCGTCATTTCGATGGAAAAGAACCGTTCCCGCGATTGCTTCATTTTCCGTCTAATTTGTGGGTCAGCCTGGATGCAGATCAAACAAGCAGCCGGACGGCGCCATTCCTTCCTTGAAAAGTATCGGCCGTGCGCTACATTGACGCCAAGGAGAGGGGCAAAACGAAGGGACAGGGTAGGGTTTGACCGACCGCCGGAAACGGCGGCCTGTCAACCGGCGGCGCGCCAGTCGTTGCACTCCCTACGCTTTGCCTACCTCCCCGCTCAGGGCTGCGCCCCGAGACCCGAGCCTCCGATAAATCCACCGAAAGTGGCCGCCATGAGCAGCAGTGAAAAGCGCAAGAAAACCGACCGTATAACAGTGCGTGTCGCACCCGAGGAACTTGACGTCCTGCGGGTGCACGCCGCCGATCTCGGCATGCCGGTTTCCGCCTATCTGCTGGCCTCTGGCCTTTGCCAGAAAATCCGCAGCAGGACGAACGCGCACCTGATTCAGCAATTGCGGCTGCTCGGCATCCAGCAAAAGGAGCTGTGCATCGCCCACGGCGGCGCCCTGACACCGGAATACCGCGCGGTGCTGGTCGAGATCCTGGCGGCGATCGACCGCGTCGGAGCCTGACATGCTGGCCAAGGTCGCGCCCAGGCGCGGGGACGGAAAATCGGACTTCGCCGAGCTGGTGAAATACATCACGGAACGCGACGACGACAACGACGACACGGAGGCCGAAAATGATGAGCTCGATCCAGGCGACAGACAGCGACACCTCAAGATTCTTAAGCGCTCTCGAAACGATTTGCGGGCAGCAGAAGACCATTTGCATGCAGCTCGACGAGCTGACGCTGTTGATGCAACTGCCGTCCGAATCCGTATTGCGGGTCTTGCAGGGCTTGCTGATCCCGATGAGCCAGAACATGGAAAAGCTGGCGACCGACTTGAAGACGCAATTGACGGAGGAATGAATGGCCATCCACATCGACGAAGTCTTTCCCTTGCTCGCGCAAATCTCGACGCAGCAGCGCACGTGCTCGGAGCGGCTGCAGAAATTGATCGATACTTTCAAGCGCGCGCCCGAGCCCGTCGAACCTGCCTTGCGTTCAATGCTCAAGCCGCTGCGAGAAAGAATGGACGACATGAAGGAATTGCTGCACCGGGGCCGGAATCCATCGAACTGACGGCGCCGCCGCAAAGCCAGGTCAGTGCCTTTGGCGTGGCGTGCGAAACCAATTGCCTGTCCCTGATCACAGCCGGAGCCGAAATGCGCGCGGTCGCGGCACAGAACACGCGGGTGCACGATCCCGTCTACCACGTGGTGCTGTCCTGGCCGGACGGCGAGGCGCCGACGGATGGCCAGGCATTCGACTGCGGCGCGCACGCGCTGCGCGCGGTCGGGATGGATCACCACCAGTACGTGTTTGGCGTGCACCGCGACACCAGATATGTCCACTTGCATATCGCGGTCAATCGCGTGCATCCCGCCACATTCAAGGCGACGTATCCGGACCGCGACTTCTACAAATTGGACCGGGCCATGCGCGAACTCGAGTTGCGCTTCGGCTGGCGGCACGACAAGGGGCCGTACACCGTGTTCGAACGCGATGGCGTGAGCGTGGTCGACTGGAGCCGCAGCGCGCCCGACACCAAGGGGGCGATGCCATCGCAGGCTGCGGACATGGAACGCCATGCCGACCATGAAAGCTTCTTTGCCTACGTCCGTGGCGAACCGCGCGAGGCCGTCATGGCGGCGCTGAAGGATGACCGTCTCACTTGGCGAAAACTGCACTGTTTGCTGGCAAAACACGGACTATCCTTGCGCGAGAAAGGGCAGGGCTTCGCGCTGTTCGATATGGAGGGAAAGGCGCCGACACCGATCAAGGCCAGCGACATGCACGAGGAGCTGTCCAGGGCGCGCCTGGAACGCCGTCTCGGCGCGTTCGAGGAGCCAGGCGCCATCCCCGCGCCCGCCGCCGCCTACGATCCATTCCAGGCGCCGGCGCGCCGCAACGGACAGCGCGAAGAGCGAAAGCAGGAGCGCGCCGACGCCCGCCGCGATTTGCGGGCGCGTTACTTGCGTTATCAATCCGAACAAGCGTTGCCGCAGTTCGATGCAAGCAATGCCCGGTCGCGGTTCGCGGCGCTCAGGAACGAGGCCCGCCGGCGCAGGACGGAAGTGCGCGCATCGATCCATGACCGCGCGCAGCGCAAGGCGCACTATTCCGTCATCGCATTCGAGACGGCGCGCGAACGCGAACGGCTGAAGGCGCGCATCCAGTCTGAAAGAGCCAGTTTGCGCAGAGAGGTGAAGGCGCAGCGGCAATCGTTTCGCGAATGGGTAGAACACCACGCGGCGGCCGGAGACGCGGCGGCGATCAGCCAGCTTCGGGGGTGGGCTTACGCCGCCGGCCGCGCCGGTCAGGATGTGTCGTTTGCGGACGCCGGGAAGAACCTGATCCGGCACGCGTTTCAGGTTGACCCGAGTGCGGGCCTCGACATCGAGGGGGCGCGCTACCGGGTAAGGCGCGACGGTTCCGTGCGTTACTCTTTCGACCAGGCAGCCGGCGGATTCATCGACCACGGATCGGTCATCGAAATGCGGGCGGAAGACGACGACCGGACCGCGATGATCGCGGCGCTCATTTTCGCACGCAGGAAATTCGGCGACGCCTTCGAGGCGCAGGGCAGCGCGCAATTCAAGAGCAAATTGAGCCAACTCGCGACCGACTTCCCATTGGAGCAAAGTCTGGAGGCGATCTGGTATCAGTCGGCGCTTGAGCACCGGGCAAAGCGCGATTGCTTGCGTCTCGTCAAACCTAGGGCGTCGCCCGCATCGTCCGCGTGACATTTAGATTTTATACTTTGTAGGCAAGCCGAAATATGAAATATTAACGGGAGCAATCATGAAAAAATGTTCAACGCTGGTTCGGCTATGCTTGTGCTGCGCGCTCGGCGGTTGTGCCGCGCCTCGGGTCGAAAAGAGCAACCATGTCCAGGGCGAAGTCGACAGGCAGATCCTGGAAGCGTCGCGCAAGATCGAGCGCATGCAATTGCAACTGGTCCAGGCCGGCGCGCTGAACCAAACGGCGAAAACCATTCCGGCCAGCATGGTGAGCAAGGGCCAGACCATGTCAATTTCCTGGAAAGGCGACGCGTTCCAGTTGCTGGCAAAACTCGCCGCCGAGCGCGGCCTGGCATTCGTTTCCATCGGCGTGCGCTTACCCTTGCCGGTCGCGATCAATGTCCAGGACGCGACATTCGAGGCGGTGCTGGAGGCGATCCGCGCCCAGACCACCTATCGCGCCGTGGTCGCGAAAACGGCCGACAAGCTGACGCTGACATTCAACCGGCCGCAATCATGGGAGGGGAAATCATGAAACGGATATTGCTCGCCGCGCTCGCCGGGATGGCTGTCGGATGCGCATACGGCGCGGACGATAGCCGGATGGCAATGCCCGGCGTGATCGCCGCGCCGCCCGACGACGCCTTGAACACGCTGGACGCGCTGTTGAACGTGCCGTCGAAGGCAAGCACGGGCGTGAACAATCTTCGCGCCAGGATGATCGGCGATGCCGCACGCACGGTCGGTTTTCGCGGCGGCATGGCGAGCCGGGCCCGGACATTGACGATGAGTCTCGACGCGCGCATGTCCGAACTCGACGGCCTGTTCCAGTTTGCCACCCTCGTCCGCCCGGATGGCACCATTCCTCCGGTGATCGTGGAGGCCACCGATATCGCCTCGTTCGCGCCCGACCAATTCCGTCTCGCCGGCCATGCGTACCGGATCGAAAAGGAAGAGCGCTTCGTGTCGGTGCCGCCGACCTGGCGCGACTACTTGCTGGCGGGCTTGTCCGCGAAGGAAAAAAGCGAGTTACCGGTTCCGGAAGCCCGTCCCCAGGATGACAAGGAAATGCGCATCTGGCGCGACGCGGTTCGCTCTGGCTGGGAACAGGGCGAGCAACAGGCCGACGCGGTTCTGGAAGCGAACTTCAGCCGCCTGACCCGCGACTACACGGGCATGATGCTGTATTCGCCGCTGCTGGCGAAAGGAATGCTATTGCCAAGTGCGGTGGCGGAATCGATACAGACCGTGACCGGCGACGGCAAACAGATCATTTTCAACGACACCCTGCGCAGGCTGACCGCCAGGGCCAGGTTCGAGACCAATGCGGACAAGTGGAAGCCGGTGATCGCCGCCGGCGAGCGCGTGGCTAAGAGCGGCAAGGCGGATGGCACGGATGACGCAAGCGGTCGGCGCGACGAGCGATGAACGCGGCCATGGACGATTACCAGCGATTCGAGCCCTACGATTTTCACGGCGACTTGACGCCCCATGCGTTCAAGCGCTTCTTGAAACATTGCGCCGACCATGGCGCCTCCGATATCCTGGTCCAGGGCGGAGACTACGCATGGTGCGAGATCCACGGCCGCCAGCGCCAAGCCAGCACCCACACCATCAAGCAGGGCCAGTTGCCGGCGTTGATAGGCGCCATCTGGCAGGCGGAAGTGGAAAGCAATGTGCGCGCAGGCCGGGGCGCGGACCGTTCGCTGGAATTATGCGGCGACGAAGTCGGCCTCGAACGCGGCAAGACCATCCGCTTCCGCTGCAACTTCATTCAGGCGCGCATCGGCCGTCTCGATGAAGCGTATTCGATCACGATGCGCACCATACCGACCGAGCTTCCCGACATCGCCGCCATGGGAATCGAACCGGACCTGTTCGAGGCCTTCTACCCGGGAATGGGCCTGGTGCTCGTGTGCGGACCCACCGGCTCGGGCAAGACCACCCTGCAGGCGGCCGTTTACGCGCACGCAGGCAAGGCCATGCCGGACCGCAAGGTCATCACCTACGAAGACCCCATCGAATTCGTGCTCGGCGGCGCCCATTGGAAGGGGCCGCAGCCGGCGCAGTCCCAGATCGGGCGCGATATCGGGAATTTCGCGCTGGGTTTGCGCAATGCGATGCGGCGCAAGCCCAGCATCATTGGCATCGGCGAGGCGCGCGACCTCGAAACCGTGGACGCGATGATTGAAGCTGGCCTGACCGGCCACCTTTGCTACGCAACGGTTCACACCGAATCGGTGGCCGAGACGGTCAACCGTATCATCCAGGTCTATCCGCCCGCGCAGCAATCCGCCGTGGCGTCGCGCCTGATCGGGGCGCTGCGCGTGATCGTGGTGCAGCGCCTGCTCAAATCGTGCGATGGGCGGCGCAAGGCCATCCGCGAATACGTGGTGTTCGACCGCGAGCTGCGCAACGAGTTGGAAGGCGTCTCCCATGAACAGTGGGGGCCGATGCTGCGCCGGCACCTTGAGCGCGCGCACGCGACGCTGGACGACAAGGCATGGGAGCTGTATCGAAGTGGCGAGATCGGGAAGGGCGAGTTCATCGAACTGGCCGGGGCCAGGGCATTCAATTCAAGATCAAGGGAGCTGCCATGAGCATGTCGATCTGGCGCCACGCATCATCGACCCCCACCATGCTGGGGATACCGTGCATCGCCTTCATGCCGGTTTTTATATGGCTGTTCCACATGCGCTGGTGGACCTTCTGGACGGCATGCGGCGTGATCGTATTTTTTGCAGTACTCGCGCGTTTCGGGCTGACTTTCAAGGTGCTGTGGGCCAGAACCTTGCATCTGCTGCGCGGTAGCCGTATCTACGCTCGCCCCTGGTGGTATCGGAATCGATTTTCAGATCGGGGTGATTAATTAATTGTCATTCCTGCCTGAACGTGCCGGTGGCGGCATGGATTCCGGTATGTCATGCATCGAACCGCAAGGACGATTGGCGTCGAAGGAGTGCGGCTATCCGGGGCCGGCTTGCTTCAATGCAGGCGGGCGTCGAGCAGATCGAGTACACCCTTGCGCCGCTTGTGGCCGTCTTCGTAGTTGCGCAATTGGCGCAATTGTTCCCCAGTAAGGCCGTCGAGCTGCGGCTTGATCTGTCCCACCGTCAGTTGCTGGTAGTCCTTGATCGGCAAGTCGCGGTCCGGGGAGCTGCCCTGCCGGTCCTTGCGCTGCTCATCCTTGGTTTCACCGTATTGTGCGTGCTGCTTGTTGACGATGCGTGCGGCCACCTTTTCTTCCCGACCTGGATAGCGGTGCTCCTGCTTGAACCGCGACTGCAGCTCCTTGAATTCGCGCTCGCGTTTGGGCTTGGTTCCTGCTGGCATGGCATCCTCCCCTGAAAAGAATCAATTTATGCCGTCGCCGCTCGGCCGAAAAGGACGGCTGGTATTGTTCTTGATCGTCATCAAAGCTTATTAAATTATTGATATGCAGGAAGATGATAATCTAGCTGTCCGTCCGTCGTACCTGCCTTCCTACGGTTGGCTTGGCGTCTTCGCCCGGAAAACATTTCGGCTCATCGCCAGATCCGGCTCCAGAAGTCGCTCGTCCGTGCGGGTGTTTCAGCGGGCGAACGAGCGGCATCCGTCCCGGCAGGCACTGCTGGCGCCGGCGCGGTTCCGGCGGCGGCAGATGCCCCGGTAACCGGAGCGCTGGTCGTGCCGTGCGGGATGGCGTCGCTGGCCAGCTTGCACATTTTCGTCGCCGCTGCGTTGAAAATATCCATCAGCGAGGGAAACGCCGGCACGACCTGGATCGAGGTAATGCCGCTGATGCACTTCCCGAGCGCGTCCGAATTCAAATTATTCTTTTCCGCTGTCTGCATGGCGGCCGCCTGGTCGCGGGCGAATCCGGCGTCACCGCCGACTTTCGCGGCGTCGGCCGATCGGCAATTTGCTTGGACCCCTGCCGATACGAGAAGGGCGGCCAGCGCGAATATTCCAATTGCTGTTTTCATGATCCATCCTTTTTGACGATAAGCACGGTTGGCAGGCTTGAATTTTGAAACGCATTGCGCGACGGCCGGCGGCTGTCGCGCGCTGGTCTGGCTATCCTTTCGGCGATGCGCCGCGTGGTCGATTTGGCTTGCGCGCGGGAGGCGCCTTCGGTGTGTCTTTGCTGACCTTCGATCGCGCCGGCCCGGCAATGACAGGGGCGACCGCGCTTTCATCTTTCGAGCGCTCGCGCCGTGGCTTGTCGAACCCAATTTCCTGACGCAATGCATGGCTCAATTGGTTGTGTACCCGCGCGACAAACGTCGATTTGCCGATCGTGAAGAGCACTTCGTCGAAATGGATTTGCCGGCCGTCGTCGCTGCGGTTGATCGCCTTGCCATGCCCTATGGCTTGCCAGCGCGGGCCATCGGGCGTCGAGGTCATCGCCGACAATTGAATCGTGCGACCGGATCTTGCCGCTTCGGGGTTCACGATGTGGGCGATGACTTGTTGTTTCTGATCGCCGATGTGGACAAACCCTTGCAGGTAATCGTTGCCTTCACTTTTGAACAGCAGCAGGGACGCAATCGATTTGTCGTCCGGCAGCGTCCTGATCGCGTGCATGACGGGAATGAGTTCGGCGCGATCGGATGGGCCCCGCTCATGCGGCGGATTCAAGGGTACGCCGTCATCGCGCTGCCAGGTGTCGCCATGTTTGCGGACCGTTACCGTCGATGCGTCGATGCCGACGGCATGGAATTCGGCCAATCCCAGCCGCTCCGCGTTCGCCATCGCTTCCGACGGTGTCGAGCAATGGATCGCCGGGCCGGCGCCGGCGGGGCGGATTTCATATCGCCCGGCCGGCGTCGCCTTGCCGCTGTCGGATGCATATTGATCGAGGATCTGGGCGGCATCCGGGGGCGGGGCGCTCGGGCGGCCACCGTCGAACCAATAGACCTGGCCGGCGGCGGGCTTGGGTCCGAGTCGCCCAAGGTCGGCTTGCATTTCAGCATAATCGATTGACAGGTTTTGGATGAGGGTGTGCTGGCCGGTCCACCATGCCTCGGCATCGACGAACGAGGCGGGCGCATTGCCGGGTATCGGCGGGGCGTCGCTCGCATCGTGGTCTTCAGGTGGGCCTATGCGCTCGACGAACTCGATTTCCCATTCGTTGCGGTGCGAGACGATGATCTCGCTGCCGATGACATTGCCATCCCTGTCCTGGATATCCTGCTTCACCTCGACCGGCGTGCGGCCCAGGTTTTGAAGCACAACCGTGTCGCCCGTGTTCAAGCCCTGGTCATTGGCGACACGTTCGAGATCGACTCCCCAGGTCGTCCTTGTCCGGCCATCCGCGTTTTCCAGCTCGACGAAGTAGCTCATGCTTTGCTTCGGATTGTGCTCGTATGGCGCCGGGCCATGGCCCAAGACCTTGCCCGCGAGGCGCTTGACAGGTTCGGCGGGCGGGTTCGCTGGCGCGGATGGGTTGATCGGCGCTCTGGCCGGCGAGGCGGGCTTGCCGGCGTCGGGCGTGGCGTCGCCGTGAGCCACGAGCCGCTTCAAGTCGACCGGCGTTGCCGGATTTTCCGCGCTCGCGGGCTGCGCGGTTCCCGCCTGTTTCGCTTTGGCGATCTCGCGCCGCATGGCGTCCTGTTCCGGACTCTTCAGCATGGCGTCGATCTTGTACTTGATCATGATTTCGATGGTGCGACGCTTGAATTCGATATCGCCGGTCAGCTCGAACGCACCGCCATACTTTTCCTTGGCCACCAACAGTGCCGCGACGATGGACTGTTCGTCGTGGTCGGCATCGCCCGCCATCAGGATCTGGTCGCCGTGATCGACAAACGCGGGGCACCCGTCGAGACTGTATAGCACGCTGCCATCGGCCTGGGTCTTGTAAGTGATCCGTTCCAGGATGCCCGCCACCAGTGCCGGGATGGGGCGGTCCGGCGGTAGCGGTCCGGCAGGGCGGAATCCGTTGGCAAGCGGACGCGCAGGCGGGGCCGGTGACGCGCCGATGGAATCCGACGGATCGGAGGCTGAATTGTCGCCCCGGCCCGCTTGCGCCGGGCTAGGTATCCCGTTTGCGTGCCGCGCGAGCAGCGTCTGAATTCGTTTCAAATCGACGGGATCGACGCCACCCGATTGCATGCCGAGAAGTGCGACGAGTTCGCCCATGCGCACAGGGTCGCCGAGCAACGATTTGACAGCGGGCGGGGCTTCGTTAAATGCCGCGATGACCGCCGCGTCGGATTTGCGCGCATTGGGCAGTACGAAGCAGTTGAGCAGATGCGCCTGTTGCATGGCCAGTCGGTGCTGGGACGACGCGATATCGCCATCCGCACGATGTGGGGCGGGCTGATTCGTCGCGCCGCCCGCCGGCATATTTCCCTGTGCCTGGCCGCGCGCGTCAGCCGCAGGCGGTTTGTCAATGTCAATGTTACTGCCATTGTTCTGTCGCGCCGAATCTGCGGCAATGGCGCGTTGCCGGGCGTCGCCGCGATCGAAGGCAAGGGCGGCAACTTCATGGAAATTGGCGATGGCCAAGCCCGCCGATGCGGGCATCGTCCGCCTGATGTGCGGTTCGATCGATTCAAGATGGGCCCGGTCGGCGAAGATGGCTTTGAGTTCCTTGCTCGCAGCAGCCAGATTTTGAAAGATGATGTGCGGATCGAGGCGGTGATTGATCGCCACGAATTCCGCGACAGCTTCCACATCGCGCCAGGGATCGAAATGTCCTTGATCCAGTCCGGCCGCGGCCCGCGCGGAATTGGCGGCGTCAGTTCGCATGGCCGCGTCGGTACGTTTGAGCGCGTTGGCAATCACGGCCTGGGTTTCGCTCACCTGAAGGCCGGGCAGGCCGGCGAGGCGGGCGTTGACGATGGGGTCGAGCATGTTCATCCGGTGCACATCGCCCAATATCGCATGCAGATCCGGCGCCGCCTGCCCGATATTGGCGGCAATTTTCCAGTGGTACAGGTTGTGGTTGGCGGCGATGAAGTCCGCAACGGTGCGCGCCTCCCTGTCCAGGCGCGCGGGATGAAACGGGTCCGTATCGTTTTCCGAGCGAAGGCTCCGCGCATGGGCGTCGTCCGCTTCCCGCTGGCGTTCGGCCGCGTCGGGTCGCCCAAGGGCGCTCGCGATCAGCGCGCCGAATTTCTTCAGGTGCAAGGTATCGATCCAATGCAGGCGGGCGGCCAGCGGCGCTTCCATGTCGCGCATTGCCGCCTCGTCCGACAGCAGGGCCTTCAACGCCGGGTCGGCGTACTGGACGATGTTGTTGATGGCTTCCCGCGTGCGGTGCAGGTTTTGTCCGATAAAGTCGGCAACTTGAAACAGATCAACAAGTGGCTTGATTTCGCGTGACAGCTTGGGGTGCATGTCGTTTAGAATTTTTGCATATTCCGGAAATGCCAAACAATTGCCGGCAAAGGTCTTTTTAAATTCCGCCGCCAGTTCCGGTGTCGATTTCTGCAAATTGGCCAGATCGACCAGCAGCCACAGGCGCATGATGGATGAGGCGGCAGGGTCAGGCAAGCCGGGTGCCGGGTTTTCCTGGAGCCAGGCGCGGACGTGGGCGGCGCGCTCCTCGGCCGGATTCGGCTTGCCTGCAGCGGGAACGGGACTATTTTGCGCGGTCGCTGGCGCCGGGTGCGAAATTGGTTCCATAGCGTCCCCTTTGTGCGTGGTTGGCGAGTTGCCATCGGACTACGGCGTTTGATTCGTATGTCGACTGCGCGCCGAGATAATCTGTAGATTGACTGTGATACAAATTAGCATATCGGCGGTATGTATGATGGATATCGCGCAAACATGATTTAACTTTGCTATGATTTTAGAATTCAATATGTGATCGAGAGAGACGTGATGAACCAGGTACTTTCCCCCTTGCGTGGCGCGGAGTTGGAGAAATGGCGCATCCGCCGTGGTTTGACGGTTGTCATGGCGGCGGACGCGTTTGGCCTTCAAAAAGGGAAGTGGGAGGAACTCACCGCCGAGCCGCAAAGCTCAAGCGAGATCGCCGATCCGGTCGTCGCGATGCTCTTGCACCTGTACCAGCAATATCCGGAAGCGGCGCCGGCGCGAGCGGTCTTCGATGTCAGGGAATTCTATGAGTTTCTTGGATTGAAGGACTCCCCGCAAGACCGGGAAATGTTCGCGTCCCTGATCGGCCGCTCGCCGCCATCGGTGATCCGCTTGATGCTGCATGAAGGAACGCCCGGGCGCCCCTTGGTCCGATGGCTGGAAGCGGTGAGGAAATTGAAGCTGACACCGAAGCAAACGCTCAAGGTCATGACCGAAGTCGCCAGCACCGTGGGCGGGCGGCAAGGCATGTCGAATGTATTGACGCAGGGCTGGAAACGCCAACCGGGAACCATAGACGATGAATGACGACGCAAAACCACAGGGCGCGGTGATCGAACTTTCGACGGTGCATTTTTACAAGGGCCAGCTTGGACCCACGGTGGCGCTCAAGGACATGGGCTTGACGCTGAGCGCCGACATTCCGGGGACGCTGTCCGCGCTGTACGGTTACCAGAGCAAGCAGGATGGCTTCATGGCCGCCGGGCAGTACGCCGACCGGCATGGCTTGCAATTCACGGTGATCGATTTCCTGGTCAAACTCGACCACAAACCCAATCCGGGCTTGATGAAGCCGGAAGAGCTGATGCGCCATGATTTCTTCACTTTCCAGCGTTCTTCCCGCGCCATGCTCGACGAAGTCGATGCCATGCTCATGGAAAAGTTTGCCGGGCAGGGGGTTCCGCTGGGCGGAAAATATGCGGGCAAGCCCCATTTGCTCGTCATCGAGCGGCCGGAGCTGATCGCCACCTTATTGTCGGACGCGGCGATGGCGCACGTCAAGGTCGTGGTGCATGGGGCCAGAACCTGCTTTAGCGACCGGCCGCTGAATGTCGGGACCGTGCCATTTGACCAATGGGATGCCATCCAGGAAGCGACTTGCCGCCTGAATCCGGGTACGACGGTGACGTTGGAGCGGCCAACTTTGCTTGAACATGTTGTGCGGGTGGATGATGTGGCGCCGCCGGTGAGCAGAGCGAATCAACCTCGCCCGCCGGCGCGCGTGCGGACACGTTCCATCTAAAAAATTCTGGAAAGGAAATTTATTCAAATACCATCCCCGCATACGCGGGGGAGCCTTTATACGCTCCGCTGACTCAGCCAGCGCCGCCAAGTTGCCTCCCCAGCGCCGCATCAACCACGCCTATGCGCACACCGTCCTTAAACCACTGCTCCCAGCGTCGCTGCTGGGCCGCTTGGCTGCTGAAGCCCTCGACAGGGCCAAGGCGCTGATCGCGCGCCATACCTGCCACCACCAGCCAGGAAAGTCGAAGCCGAGGCCCAAGCAGACGAAGCCGCACCGGCATATGAGCCAGAAGCAGTGCTAAGCGGCTGCGCTATGTCCGGTGGATTGGATGCGGAGGCCACCGTGACGTGCCGCGCTAAGCGCGGTTCGCTGTTGGGACAGTGGCTGCGTCGTATATCGCCTTCGCCCCAGTGAAAGTCGGATCAACGTCTTCGTTCAACCCGTCGCTGCCATGGTCGTTGTCGAGGCGCCAGCTTAGGAATCCTCTTACCCCGGTTAACAAGCAGTATTGCGTCCAACTGTGGGTGTCCTCGAGTGAGGTTTGCGCGTCGCCGTTCTCGGTACAGGCTCCCCCCATCAAAATGCTTGGGCTTATCCCTGCCTGTATCCAGAAAGGAATGTCTGTCGGCGAACCGTCTGATGAGTAGTCCTGAAGTTCCAAGGCATCGACATTGTCGTTGAATGCCTGAACGGCGTTGGCGCCATATAAATACGTAGGGCCGTTTCCAGGCCACGGCACCGATACGGCGATTCCCAAGCCGCTTGCCTTGAAGGCATTGCTCAATTGAGCGACAAATGTCGGAACTTTTTGCATGACATCCAAATCCTCGGCGTCGATCGATATGCCGCTATAGCCGTTGGCCTTGAGCCAGGCGACGATATTTGTTGTCGAGCGGTTCTGATATTGCTCGTTGTCGGCAACGGTATCGACAATTCCTGTGCTGCCGAGACCAACGTATACGACCGCACTCGGCGCTTGCGCTAAAATGTGATTCTTTACTGATTCGGCGTACTGCCCGAACTCACCTATTGTGAAGCCGCCTGCGGGATCGGACACAAGGCTCGCGAAGGCCAAGTTGTACCGGCTTGCATATTGCAGCGGAACAATCCCGTTGATGAGATTATTCAAGCCAGTTGCATTCCATGTATTGTACCAAGTCGCAAGCTCGAATACGGTGGTTGTTTTGCTCGCCATGATTTTTAGTCCTCCAAGTTGGAATAGCCGTACTCTCGGTACGAAATGTACGGATAACGCGAAAATGCGACGATAAGTCATGGGCATGCAAGATGGCCCTCAAACGACGAAAACACATTGTGCAAGTTCTTGGCAACCCAAGATATGTTCATCGGAAGTGCAGCAATTTGCCTCAAAAATAGAAACGTCTGTCAATAAACTTCGGATTCGTACCGTGATGTAATTCTCTCGGGTCGGCCGAAGGGGAAACGACTGGATGATTATTCGTTTTCAGTCGGCAGCAACGGATGATCGCTCCAGTCAACGAAGTTTAGTGTCAACTTTTCCAATACCAGTAGCGGCATTGGCGGAAGACTGGCGCCCTGCGTGCTGGTCATAATGGTCAGGTTGAAGATCAGCGAACCGCCGGGCTGCGGATTGTAGGCGTTCCACCAGGCATAGACGCCGGCTCGGAGTGCAGCGATCAATTGTTGCTGTGTCAGCACTCCTTGTGCGGATGAGGTCGGGTGCAAGGCGGCCAGTTCCGGCTGTATCGCAGTCGGTGGCAGGAAGGAGATCGGAACGGGCAGTGTGCCGACAGTGGGTAGTGCATTGTTGAGCGTGATAGCATACGCGGTTGCGACCTGAATGGTTTGCGGGCCGGCCGGGGCCTGAGCGAACAGTATCGAGAACAGGTTAGTAAGTTGGCTCGCGAAGGACCGCGGCACCGGGGTGTTGCCGCCGAACGATGCAACATCGATCGCATTTGGAATGGTGATCGTTGGCCGCAGCGCGGTGGGGAATGCCACCGGCGCGGTCTGGTAGACGAAGGGGACGGCCGTGGTGCGTCCGTGGATCAGATCCTGGTTGCGTGCGATATAGCCGAAGGTGAGCGCGCTCTGTGCCGACAGGATGTTGAGGCCAGGTAGCACCACGGTTCGCTTCGGGATCTGCTGGCCGTCACCATCGGGCAGATATTCGCCCGTTGATCTGGTGTAGCAGTAGCCAAAATCGAAATTCGGCGGCGGCGTAGTCTGTTTCTCCGTGTTGTAGCCGTTGGTATCGTTCAACGGCTTACCGACGCCGATCGACGGCGTACCGATGCCTACAGGTGGCACTGGTCTGAGCTCGGTCAGCAGGGCGCTGATGGTGGTGCCGTTCGGATCGACCTTTTCGGCGCTCGATTCCGTAATGACGTAGGTGTAGGGGAGTTGCCCGCGCCCCGTCATGACAGCGGCGGCACACCCGGTAAAGACTTCCTGCGGAAGCGGCAGAAACGTCTCAAGCGCGGTCGATACATTTTGCACCAGTTGCACGAAGGCGCCGAGCGCCGCTGCGGCCTTGACGACATCGTCCGCGCTCGATTGCTGCGTGATACCGGCGAGCGTTCCCGTCAGGTCGACCTGCACCTGTGGATACGCCGTGATGAACTCAAACAAAGCGGGCACCGGATCGGCGGCCACCGCAAAATTCGCCATCACCCCGTCGGGAATGTTGAACGTCGTGGTGAAATGGGTCTGGTCTTGCGGATAGTGGAAGCTTTCCGAGTAAGTGAAGCTGTAGCTCCACTGCATCGCCTTGACGATCCCCTGCCAGGTAACAGGCTTCCGCAGTGACGCGGTGACGGCCTCTTGCGAAATCATCGAGGGCGGTGTCGGGAAAATTCGCAGCGGCAACGGCACCAGGAACGGGCCGAGATGCGCATCCAGCGGCAAGTTGGTGGCATCGGGATCGGGTTGCGTGACAAACGACAGCCACGACGAGGCCGTGTAGTTTTCGATATTGGGCAATTGCACGATCTGGTGTTCGATCTGGCTGCCACGATAGGTTAGATCGAGCGTGAGCACGCTCTTGAGCGCGCCTTGCGAGTCCTTGGCACCTTTGGTGGCGGTGACGAGGAAGGTCAGCGGGGTGGTGGTTTTGCCCACGGTGGTGCTGAGCGCGACCTTGGCCGCAGTCAGGCTGACACCGGTGTCGGACGCCGGGCCGGCCAGCAAGGTGCCGTAAAGCTGCGGGGTTTCCTTCGACATCGAATCGTCGATCATGGCGGTGACGGTGGCGCCGAACTGAACGACGGCGTCGACCGCGTAGACATTCGACAGCGCGATCAGCGCCTGTTGCTTGAACGTTTCCTGCGCGGCAACGCTCTGATCTATGCTCGGGGTCTCATCGGTGAAGAACGGGATCACCAGGTGCGACAGCGACTTCGCCAATTGTTCCTTGATGCCGCGGAGCTGCTTCTGCAGCGCGTTGCTGCGGTCGACCAGCGCCACCGGGGCCAGGTATTCCGGCGAGAAGATGGTGTCGATCGCCCCGAGATAGTTGCGCATCCAGCCATCGACATCGACGCCGGTCACGGGCTGGTTGCCGCTCGGCGTGGTGAAGTCGATGCCCTTGCCGCTGACATAATTGTAATAGGAGACAGGCGGCCGCGATTGCAGCGTGTTGTAAAGCGGCTTCGGTGCGAAAATCAGCGGATTGAGCGTGTCGGCAATCCGATAGCTGATCCCCTGGCCCGCCGCCAAGCCGAGCCGCGCCAGCCAGAGCGGCTTGGTCGCGCCGGGCTGCATGGCCTGGGTCCGATCGACGCCGCTGGCAAGCTTGCAGGCCCAGGCGCCCGCCTGCGTCAGGCAAGTTTCGAGCGCGCGGGCGAACCAGGCAAGGCCGTAGGCGCCGTCGGTCGCTGGCACCTGACGCGGCATGACCGTCGTCGTCGCGCTGACGAAGCCCGCGGTGTCGGCGAAGGCCGGATCGACCAGCGTCTTCGGACGCGACAGCGTGAAAGTAGTCGTCAGCTCGAACAGTTGCGCAGTATTGATGTCCGCGAGCTGGAACGCAAAGCTCACCGGGTAATCGGCGGGCGCGGGGAAGGCCGTGTCGCCGCCGCTGCGCGCGACCAGGAACGGATAAATGCCGCCTTGACCGAACAACCAGGTCATCAGCCTGGCCCGCGCCGCCGCGTCGAGGGTGAGATCGGTCGCGGGCAGCAGGCTGGTAGACAGCGCCAGCGTGACCGCCGGGACCTGATTGCCCTTGGAGTCCAGGGTCTGACTGAGCTGCTGATACATGAGGTTGTAGGCATGCAGCGCCTGGGCGGCATTGACCTGCCATCCCGGCGGATCGGTCGGCGGCGACTGGTCGTTGGGATCCGGCGAATAGCCACTTGGATCGAACACCAGATCGAGGCCGATCGCGAGACCAACCTTGTCCTGCACGCTGTAATCGGCGCTGACGCCGGGCCATCGGCCGAGGCCGACCAACGCATCGACATAGTTGAGCGGCATTGGCGATCGGTTGCGCGTCGGGCTGCCGTCCGGCTTATTTCCGAGGTCGCTCTTGAGCGTGTTGCCGAATGCATCGACCCAGCCGAGATCGAGCTGCGCCAACCCGCCGACGCCGATATAGGGACTGGTTGACGGATCGGGCAGGTCCGTGAGCTGGTTCTGCGCATCTGGCTTGGCATTTTGCGCAGCCGGAATCGCGCGCTGGAAATTCCACGGCGGCGCATCGCCGTTGAGGATCGCGCGCATCGGCGTCCGGGTGCGGTCGGCCGCCAGATGGGCCGGCGGGTCGTCGCTGTGGCTGATCGGGAGGCCGGGATGGGTCTGCTTGAACCACGGATTGTCGTAGATGCGATAGCCGAGCAGCACGATTTGGTTCTGGATATAGAGCTGGGCGAACGTGGCATCGGTCGGCGGCGGCACCGGCTTCGGCACATCGAGGCTGGCCGCCAGCGCGATGCATCCGGCCGGCACCGTCGAGGAACGCGACATCGGCCCGCCGGACACGGTGAGATCCTGGACGGCAAGCAGGCCAATCATATCGGCGTTGTCGGCGGCGATCTCCGAAATATTGCTGCCGTAATACGCTGCGAGCGAGGCCAGCGTGGTGCCGCCCTTGCTCGAGCCGACAGTCAGCGAGAGGGGTGGCAGTCGCAGCACTGTATCGGGCGGAAGCGGATTGTTCCAGTTGGTGACTTGCGGGTTGGCGGCCTGCAGCGTCGGCAGCGTAGTCGCGAAATAGCCGGCGATGGCGTTGGGATCGGCACCGGGCTGGCTCGCACCGACCTGGTAGACGCCGCGGGCCAAGGTCAGCGCTTGTGCCGCCAATGTCGCATTGGGATTGGCTTCCGCGAGCGCGACCGGATCCATGTAATAACGGTAGGCGAAAGTGGCGAGGCTGTCCGTCGTCAACGGCTGGAGCGTCGCCTTGGCGGGCGCCGACTTGGCATACACTGCGGCCCTGGTCGCATCGAAGGCATCGCCGCTCACCATGCAATTGATGAAGCCGCCGACCAGGTTTTGCTGGGCTGTATCGTTCGGCTGGGTCTGCATCACCAACAGCGTGAGGCTTGCTTCGCCCTTGTCGTTGAAGATGCGGCTTGGGAAGCCGTTGCCGGCAGCACTTTCGAAATAATAAAGGTAGTAGCCGCCCGAGCGGGTGATGCTGCATTCCCACAGCAGTTTGACGAAGTCGTAGGGGGTGTTGAGACAGCCCCCGGACTGGGTGTCCAACGCGAACTGTGCGCCAATTGCATTGGGCGGATTGGTCACCGTGCTCAGATTGGCCTGCAGGATGCCGAGTGTGACCGTAGCACTATTGTCCGATTGCAGGCCGGTGGGCATGCCGGCGTTGGCATCCGGCGGATACAGCAGGGTCAGGGAATCGATTGGATCGCTATGCCCGGATAGTTTCGCGAGCAACCGTTCCAGCAACACGATATCGGCTTCGCCGCTGCCGATCAGCTGGTAGGTGAAAGCGCTGGATGGCGAACCGGCGCTGGGCGGAATCTGCTTGATGGTAAGACCGATCTTGGTCGCCCATCCATGATATGTCAGTTCGGTCTCGACGGTCTGTCCGCTGCCTTCGTCATACTCGCCGCGCATCGCCAGCGCGCGGGGCGGGGCGGCGCGATTCGCGTCGTCGAGATTGAGCAGCGTGTCCGGCAAGCCCCACAAGCGCAGGGCCTGCACGCCGGAGGGCGGCGCGCCGTACGGCAGCGTGACGCTGCCGGCGTTGTGCCAGTCGGTGAGGCTGGTGGACGGCCAGGTCGTGGCTTGATCGAGATAAACCTCCTCCGGTCCGATCGTTGTGCCGGGCGGGGAGACAACATAGTTGGGGCTGGCCACGAAGGATTGCAGGGCCGCCACTTTGAGCCAGTTCTGGTCGTCGCTGGCAGTCGGGTTTTTCGGATCTTTCGGCGGCATCAAGGTCATGGTCAGTTTCGGCCCGCCGAATTTGACCCATGTCAAGTTGTTCGGCACTGCCAGCGAGAAGCTGAAGTCCTGCGTCGCCAGCGCAGGCACGGCGAATTGCTGGCCGGTCAACGAATACAGACCGCAGTCGGCCCCGGAGCCGCACAGCAAGGGGACATTTTGCGTCAAGCCGGCGGTCGGCAGCCGCAGCCCGTGCAGCGCATAACGCCCGGTCATGCCGCTGATGCGCGACAGCCCGTTGGTGCGCTTGATCTCGTCGATCAACGCTCCGAGCTTCAACTGCGCCAGATGCGACAGGTCCAGCGTCGTGACCTTGACCTGCTCGAAGGTGACGTCCGCGTTGGCGGCGAGGCCAAGGGCGCGGACGCTGACGCCGAAGCGCTGGGCGACACTGCCGGGCGTATCGGCATCCGTGGCCGAATAGCTGAAGTCGGGCAGCGCCAGCGGGGCGAAGGTTGAGATCAGGCCCTTGCGGTCCAACACGCCGATGTGATCCGGCATGACGGTCGCGTGTTGCAGCAAGTCCGCCAGCGCAACGCCAAACTGCGCCGCGACGCTGTCCAGGCTGTCGCGCGGCAGCAATGTATAAGACGTCTGGTTGGGGTATTCGATCGTCAGGCCCGGCGCCAGGAGATTGATGGACGCCGCGTTGGCGCTGGCGAGTGCCGTGCCGGTGAACAGATGTTGATATGCCAGCGCGATCGCGTTGAAGGTGGCGTCCTTGGCGGCCTGGCTCCTGGCGCCGCCGGGCACGGTAAATGTGGCGTTGCCGTCAACGAGGCCTTGCTGGGCCAGGATATTGGATGGATCGGCCAGCAAGTCAGCGAGCGTCGCGCCTGCCTTCGCGGCGATGTCGTTGAGGCTATCGCCTGCACTCACCGAATACGGCTTGCCCTTGTAGATGATGGTGGCGTTGGCGGTGAGCAGCTTGGATGTTGTCGCGTTGGCGGTGGCCAGTACCAGCGGCGTGAACAGCTTGTCGTAGCCGGCCGCAATTAACGTGAAAGTGGCGTTCGGACCGGTCTGCGCCGCAGCGCCGTAGACGAATACGTTCTGATTGGCGGCGAACAGGTGGGTGGGATTGGCTTCGAATAGATCGGCGAGGCCAAATTCGGAAGCGCCGGCCGCGTTAATCCATTTCACTGCGGCGCCGGCGCTTGCGCCGTAACTGGGCGGATTGGTGAGCGGATATTTGAACGAGCGCAGCGCATCGCGCGCCGATTCGATCATCTGCTGGCCGATCAGGCGGAAATAGTCGGAGAAGACGAAGCTTGCCACCGACGTGCCGATATCCGCCGTCGCAGCGAGGGACTTCTGTTTTTTTGTCTCCTTTTCAACCTGCACGGTGAGGTCGTCGAAATAAGTGCGCAGCATGTCGAGATAGGCTGTGCTAGCGCTGTTGAAATCGACGAAGGCGTAGGTCAGTTGCGGCGTGCCGCCATAGGCCGGCACGTCGAGCACCAGCTTCGGTGCTATCGGGAACGGCGCGGCATTGTATTTGCCGCTGGTCGGCAGGCTGACGTTCAGGGTGAACTGATTGGTCATGAAGGTGTCGGCGTCGTCGGCCGAGATCGGCAACGCACCGGTGGGCTTGGTCAATGCCTTCAGCAGCGCGCACAGATCGTCCGGCGACACCAGCACTTTGTCGATGTCGTCGACGGTGTAATATCCCTTTTTCTCCGGCTGCGCGGCGGCGGCGACCCAGCGCAGCACCTGCTGCGCCAGCAGGTCGAACGAGGTGTCGGTATCCGTTGGCGCGCGCGGCATGGTCGGATCGCTCGAGGCGATCGCCAGCATGTTGACATAGCAGACCTTCTGGTCGCAGGCCTTCGCGGCGGCATCGCCGCAGACGGTGAGCGCCGGTCCCCAATAGCCGGTGAGTCTGACCTGCGCCATGGGCGCGAGATTGTCCCAGTAGAACTTCACGTCTCCGTTCGACGCCAGCATCACATGGCGCATGTCGCTTGCGGCGCTGAGCCGGCTCCGGTGCATGGCCGTCAGCATGGCGGGACGGGAATCGGCGCTCACGTGCCACGGCGGGCTCTTGTTGGGGTTCTGGATCGTGAACGTCTCCTTGATCGTCATCGAGAAGGAGAAGTGGAGCGTGATCGAGAACAGGCCGAGATCGATGCTGAGCGAGGCGGTGACGTCGACTGACGCGATCAGCGAAATCGGGATGTCGTGGTAGCTGATGTAGGTGATCTGGGCCATCACCTTGATGGTGACGCTGACCGAGGCCTTGATGACGACGAAGTCGACGCTGCCATACAGCATGCCGATGATGCCGAAGGTGCCGTCGAGTTCGAAGTAGTAGCCGTCCTGCAGCTGGCCTTTAGTCGCCGGCAGGTTGCTGTTGCCGGGATACGGACAGAATTTGGCAATGACGCCCTGGAGGATGCCAAACACCGTGAGCGAGAAGCCCGCCTTCAGCATGCCGTAGTCAACATCCTTGCCGATCCCGACAGTGACGCCGAAGCCGAAGATGATCACCGGATCGAAGCGTCCATTGTCGATAGTCGGGACCTGATTCGAGGTCGCACTACTGAGCTTGCCGAAATAGAATCCGGCGGCGCCCAGCACCGGAATGCCCGGCGGGATGATCGCCTGCACCATGAAGGAGCGGCTGAAATCCTGGTTCCAGGGGAAACCGAAATCGACCTTGAAATCGCCGTTGGTGTAAATGTCGAGTGCGATGCTCGGCAGTGTCATCGAATAGGCGCCGACGTCGATGTTGCGCATCCTGGCCGGCAGCGTCAGGTTGATTTGATAGACCCCGATGGTGTCGCTGATCCGGCGGTACAGAATCTCGAACACAAGCCCGCCGAGAATCTTGGCGGGCGGGCCGGCCAGCGCGATGCGCGCGCCGTACAGGTTCGGATCGTTGAAGACGATCGACAGGTCGATCACGTAATCCTGGGTGGAATCGTCACCGAGCCTGGTCACCGCGCGGGCGTTATCCTTGTTCTCGTCGTCCTTGATCTTCATCACGCCGAAATTGGCGCCGACCAGCCAGGAATTATTGGCGTTGAATTTGACATTATGATTGGAGCCCGCGACCGGAGCGCCGTCGGAGTCGAGATTGCGCAGCGCCGCGATTACCGCTTCGACGGTGGTCAAGGGCTCCTTGCTGGTGACCTCGACATGCTGGCCGAGCGCCAGCAGCCGAAGGTCGAGGAATTCGTTACCGCCGCCGGGAGGCGAGGGGGCTTCGTCGGGTTTCGTTGCGTCCCAGCTCAGCGTGTCGCTGGACTGCCAGGGGAAGCTGCCGGTGATCGAGAGCATCACTTTGCGCGGCAGCACGGAGGAGTCGTAATTGATCCCGATGGACTTGATGCTGCAGAAACCAAGATCAATCGGGCCGATATTGACCTGGAGACCGACCTGCCTAGTGGTGAAGTTGAAGGTGAGTGCGAACTTGTCGAGCGCAACGGAGTCGAGCAGGTTCCAAGGCGCGCTCAGGCCGTAGCTGCTGCCGGTCGCAAACGAGATCAGGTCTTCGACCATCCCGCCGAGCGTCATATCGACGATCGAACCGCTGGCCACCCATTGCTGGTCGGAGTTCTTGCTCGTCTCGACATGCAGGTGATATTTCGGAAGCGTGAACCCCCAGCTCGGTCCGGCGCTGGTCGAGAACTTGATCCAGGCCGTGATCGCCATGCCGGCCCATTCGATATCGGCCTCGACGTCGGCGAAGCGTCCCTCTTCGTCGCCGCCGGTGATCAGCGTCATCGCCGAGGTCGAGCCGAGCGCGGGGTGCGCCAGCGCCAAGCTGGCCGGGCCGTTGTATCCGACCGACAGCGTGGCGGTGTCAATGGTCAGGTCGAGAAATACAATTTTCCAGTTGCTTGCCGTGCACTTGAACAACCATGAGTTATCGAGAGTCGCAATGTGCAGCGCTATGCTGTCGAGCTGATAGTCGCCCTGGTCGCCCAGCGCGAAGCCGCCATAGCCCTCGACCATCTGGCCCAGCGGGACCGGGGTGGTGGTACTGCCATCGAAGGTCCAGCCCGACCCGCTGGTATAGGAAGCCGCCACCTGGACGCCGATCTTTGCCGTGCCAGGCAGGACGACGGTCGTACCGGACAGCGACACTGTGAACGCGCCGGCGGTTCCCTGCACATTCAGGCCGAGTCCGGTGATGGTGAAGATCGGGCTGGCTGGGTTGGGAATCGGCCAGTCTGCGGCGATGGTGGCGGCAACCTGGTAGACATCGATCGATGGCTGCACCAGCAGCGTGAAGCCGGTCACGTCCGCGTCCTGCAGCGCCGCGATGTCGACGCCGAACAGCTTGCCGAGATCGCCCATGTTGATGCTGCCGTCGGTCAAGGCGCCGGCGATCTGGAAATTCGGATACTGCGCAGTGACGGCAATGGTGCCGCCACCGATCATGAAGGCGCCAGTGATATCGAATCGGGTGCTGCGGGCAGTCAGGTCGCCCGGACTGGTGATGACCGCCCTGACGGTCGGATTAACCTGCAGCAGCGGATTATTGACAATGGTCCAAGGCTCGCTCGTGCTCATCACGAACATCAGGTACTCGATGTTTTTCTTGCCTGCATCGGCAGCGCTCGGACCGTAGATGAACTGGCATTCGCTGAGTCCGAAGCCGGCGAGCGAACTGAGTGGTGCCGGCAGGGTCTGCACCAGATTGATGCCGCCTGCCATCTGATAGAACGCGGCGATGCCGGGGTAGGGGGCTGCGAAGGTGCCAGTGACGACCCACTGCTTGCTTTCCACCGGGTAGCGGACTTGCAGGGTAAGGCCGGTGCCGTGGATCGTGCCGACCATGCCGCCGATGACGGGGGCGGCGGCCTCCGGCACCCGCATGTCGAATCCGGGATTGTCGAAACCAAGCCAGGGTGCGCCGTCGAGCGTCCATGGCTGCGGTGCACGGCAATGCAAATCGGACACGACCGGACCATTCTCGGCAGTAAATTCCATCGACACGTTGAACGGCATCGGGAACACGCTTGTCGCCGCGTTGCGAATTGACACCCTGGTCGTCTTGCCGTTTGCATTCTCCGTGACAATATCGCTCAGCTGTACCGCGATCGGGAAGGTAGTGCCCCCCATGGCGCCGTAAAACTTGGCGAGGTAGCTGGCCGGAAGCGCGGCGAACAAGTCGACACTGCCGCTGCGCCACGTGGTTGTCAGTGCGGTGTACACAGCATCGAGATCCAGCGGCGCATCGGCTGCCGCGCGTACCTGCATCATCGACTTCGCCGGCTTCTGGGCCACCATGTAAAGCGCCACGCAGCCTGCCAGCAGCTTGTCGTGTACATCGTTCTGGTAGTAGAGGCCGATGAGCTCGAAGTAAGCAATCCAGAGTTGAACTGTGCTGACGTTCGAGACGAATTGCTGTACCGTCGCCATCATTTCGGCGTAGTCCACCCCGTAGTCGGTTACCACGATGTTTCGGACTCCGATGCGCAGCGTTTCGGCGATGAGGTTGCAATCTTGTGGCATCGTTCCCCGGGGCTTGAACACGGGCGGAATCGATGGATAGTTATTTCCTTCTGTGTCCTGTTTCGGCGTTTGCAAATACGGCATGCCGAGGCTGATCATCAGGCTTGATGTGCCCTGGCCTTCAAAGATTGGCGGCAGTGTCGCATTCGCATAGAAATAGTCGAAAATCTCTTGGGGCACTGCGCCGAGAGGGATAATTAAAAGTCCTCCCGGCTTCGCGTTCGTGACCAATTGGGTGATTTCCGCCGGGGTCAGATCGTTTGCGGCGCGCATGTGCACGCTCGGCTTGAGCCGCTCGCCCAGCACCATCAGGTCTTCGATGATCGCGGCAATCCTGGGCAGCCGTTCCCGTTTCATCGCCTCTCCCATCATGCCAAGGCAATCCTCGTCGAGTGCCTTCGCGATCTCGGCGATATTGTCTTGCGCGAACAAATTCACGAACGTGAAATCGAGCGTGGCGAAGTCGTTCATTAGCGTCAAGGCGATCGGCGGTCCCTTGAAGCCAAGCGAGGCCTGGTAAGATAATCCGACAATGACGAGATTGAGCAGAACATCGCGGTTGTCCCCCCCGAATTGATGCAGTCCATAGGCTGGCCAGAAGATGCAGCCAGCGGGATTGGCCGGCGCTGCTTTCGCCAGTGCCATTGCCTTGGGCGTATTCGCCTTGAGCTTGGGGTTGAAGGACTGCGTTGTGTACCAATCCCATACTTCCGCCGGTACCTTGCGGACGATGTCCCTGTCGTATTTGTACGCGAGCAGGTCGATTGTCGCGTTCATGTCCTTCAATTTGATGGCAGCATTCGCTGGCTGGTCGAGGAACTCGATCCGGCTCGCGAACGGTTCGCTGTTTGCGGGCCCCCACATATAGGGCTGGAGCCGAAGGAAGAAGTCGGTCCTGATCGTATTAGCGAGCACGACGCTCATGTCGTCGGCGCCGCCGGTAAATCCGAAATTCACCGGCGCCAGCGCTGCTGCAGCGGCGACCTTCATGAAAATGATGTCCTCGCAGCTGCCATACTTCACGGTTTTGGTATCGATGGTATCGGGGACAACGCCCGTAAGCAGCTGAGCCAGCTTTTCCGGCGTGCTTTTGCCAGACGCGGCGTCGGCGTAGACCATGACGATCTTGCCGCTGAAGCGGCAGAGATTGACCAGCCGCTTCATCAGGTAGACCGTGGTTGCCTGGTGGCCGAAATTCGGTGTGCCGTCGACGTAGAACCGGATCTCCTTTTCCTCGCCCAGCATGTTGATAAACTGCCGGATGCCTTCTCGCGCGGCAGCATTGTTCTCCGCGTCGGCGTGCGCCAGCATTGCGAACAGTTCCTCGTACATTCAACGATCCTTCTTCCAGTCAAGGATTTGACGTGTCTGTGCCGGTAAGGCGGCGAGCCTGATTTTTGCGGCCAGCGCCGCGGTGTCTTTGTCTTGCTGCTGCTTGTCCTGCTTGTAGACCGCATACCAGCCAAGGGCGCCGGGCTGGCCGTCGGCGTCGGGATTGCCGAAGCAGGCGAAGCTGATGGCGCCGTTCGGCGGGATCTTCAGCAGCCCCAAAAACTTCAATGCGATGTCGCTGAGCCACAGCACCCAGTAGCGCGTCGTACTCGTGTCGTCGGGTGGCGCGTAGGTCAGCCGGATGTCGCCGATCGACAGCGCGAGCACGCCTTCGAGGCTGAGCAGCTTGCTCTTCGCGGTGACGCCGGGCAGCTGCAGCCCGGCCATGGCCTTGAACTTGGCGAGTTGGCTGCCTGGAACCGGCGCGCTCGGGGTGCTCGGAGCCCATGCCGCAATCATGCTGGCATTGAGCCCGGCATTGCTCGCCAATGCGCCGACGCTTCCCAGATCGACGCCGAACTGCAGCGCATACCAGGGACCGCCGGCGACGCCCGAGAGCGGCGCATTGGTCGGCATGTTGAGGTAGTTCAGCGAGCCTGGATTGGTCTTCGAACTCGCATTGCTGGAATCGTCGCCGCTCAGGAGGCCTTTGAGGGAGAGCGCGAAATCGGTATAGAGGCTGCCATTGCGCGGGGTAGACCGCGAGGCGTCGAAGGTGATCGTCGAGACGTCGAAGGCGAACACCCACGGTGTCACGCTGCTATTGAGGTCGATCGATAGCCCGCCGAAACTGAGGCCCTGACGCTGCGCGTTCGGATTATCGGTCGAGCCGAAGCCGAACAGGTCGAAAGGAATATCCTGTTTTTGCGTATCGGGATCGACCGCAGTCAGCAGCTGGTAATCGATAAAACCCCAGAGGTCGAAAGTCAGGCTGGTGGGGCCGACGGTGTTGAACTGCGCCTTGGTGATCTCGACCTTCTTGATCGTGCCGCTGTCGAGGAAGAACAGATTGTCGTCGCCGCTGTCGAGCAGGAAGGTGCCGACGCTGCCGTTCTGTTGGTAAGCGCCCTTGAGCATCATGGTGTTGTAGATGTTGGTGCTGTTGCCCATATGGCTAACGCTGTCGCCGAAAAAGGCGCCGAGCGTGAGCTGCGCGTAGCTGTTGAAGGATCTGACGGCGGTATTCTCGAACAACGCCTCCAGCGTCAGCAGCTTGAAATCGTAGGGTGTGTTGGACGGCGGCAGCAACACCGGATTGGTCTGGTCGAATGCTGGATCGACATAAAAAATCAGTTGGAAGATCGAGCTGGAATTAGTGATCGAAACCTTCGGCTTGGCCTGGGTCCGGTCGATGCCGACCGGTGTGATGGTGATGCCGAAGTGATGGGCGAAGCACTGCGACTTATCGATCACCGACAGCAGGCCGGAAAGATTGGGCGGCAGCCCCGTGAGCGACGCCTTGAGGATCAGGATACCGGTCCAGTTCTCGTCGCCGACGATGTTTGCGAAATTGGCAAAGTAAGGGTTGGGGTTGCCCTGGGCATCCTTCTGGTTCAGTGCATCCTGGATATAGGACGCAATCCACTGCGACACGATAATGGTTTCGGTCGGGTCGTTGCCAGGCACGGAGAAGTCCTCGCGCTGGGTCCAGATGTCGGGCTTTGCGACGAGATCAATCAGCTTGCCCTTGCAGCCCTTGATGATCAGGATGTTGTTGTAGTCGTTGTAGACGTTGGACTGTCCGACGTTGGCGGCGATTTGCCAATCCTGGATCGACATCGTGTTGTAGAACGTCGGCGTGCCGGTCGGGGCGGGGGGCGCCGCCCCGGCCGGCGCCGTGGCCAGCGTGCCGAGATTGGTGGCGTCGGCCGCGACCAGGAACAGGTTCGCGGTCTGTAGCGCCTGCTGCAGTTTGGGCGGCGGATTGTTGAACAGCATCCACGTCGGCCCGGCGCCGTTGTTGACGCCGAGTAGCATCGAGTCCCAATGGCCGGCGGTCTGGTCGAGTTCGGCCAGCAGGCCCGAAGGCGTGGTGACCCAGTCTGCACCGCCGTTCGCCGCCACCGCGTCTCGCATGCGCGGCGCGCGCCGCGCATGCGAGACGCCGGGCGCGCCGATCACGGTGCGGCGTTTCGCCGCTGCGGCGAATTGCTCGATCCCGCCGATTTCGTCCTCGGTGAAGCTGACGCCGCCCTCGAGCGGCACCAGCCCGTACGGCATCATCGGAAAAGGATCCTGCCGTGTCAGTGCGTAGCCGGGATCGACAAAGCCGAGCAGCGCGTCGTTCGACGGCGCCACCACCTTGTCGAAGCCGAACAGCGGCGCGCCCTTGGGCTGGGCGCTGTATTGGCTGGCGTGCCCCTGGCTTGCGGGGATTACGGTGGCCCAAGGGGTGCGATAGCTGCCGTTCATCTTTGGCGCGTTGGGATCGACCGGGATCCCGAGCGACGACGATGTTGGCGGCGGATACGAGGTGGCGAACGCCTCGCGATACGCCGTGAAGCGCAGCCGGTCGCCCGTTTGCGCGTCCGCCGCGGGACCCGCGGTAAAGCTCAGCGTCTCAGTCGGCGTCAGCCCGCACAGCATGTGCGACGAGGCGCCGTCCTTCGGCGTCGACAGCATCATGATGAAGTCGCCTTGGGGGCCGAAACTGTAGTCCGGCGGGTTCGGCGCATAGGGATTGCCGGTGGTAAGAACGAGCTTTGCGGCCTTCTCGCCGCTCTGCGGCTGGGTAACCGGCCGCAGGTTGATGACGTCGTTGAACGTGGTGCGGAATCCGGAGGCCAGCACGGCCGCGGGATCGGTAAAGGCGAAGTAGGTCCGGGCGCCGGTCTGCGCATCGATGCGCGCGTTGGTGGGGTCACTGGTATCTATCGAGACCGCGAAGCCGAGCATGTCGGCCCCGTTGGGCGCGGAGCCGTCGGCCAGCGGATACCACTGCGAACGGACCGGGATTGCCGATATGCCGGTGTCATAGAGCAACTGAAATCCCCAGCGCAGGTTGGTGTAGAGTTCGTCGCGCTTGATCGAGGTGGTGAACTGGATGGCGCCCGCTGTGGGGCCGAAAAATGCCAGCGTCGCTGACGCGATCTTCGCGCTCTGCGGCGCTCCATTACCGGAGAAGTAAAGACTATTGGCCGTCGGGGTGAACGTCATGATGCCGCCGGCCGCGTCCAGCGATACGGCACAGCCGCTGGCGATATTGAAATGCAGATTGTTCTTGACTAGTTGCGCCGACAATTGCGCGTTGACGCGCATCCTGCGGGGCCTTGCGTTGTCGATCCCGAGCAGGTTCACATTCGCCGCAGTGATCTGGTTGGGATCGGTCAGCCAGCCGATTGCCGTCGCGCCGCCGGAATAGTGGGCCAGGGCGCCGGTGACGGCGGTCACGATGTCGGCCGCGGCGGAATTGATGTCCAAGCCCGGCGCCGTCGCGAACAGGAAGGCGCCGGGACCGGTCATCGCCTGGTCGAGAGGTATCGGCTGCGTCGGCGGTTTCGGATTGGACGGCCAGCAATACGCCACCCAGACGTTATCGACCGGGGCGGCAAAGAGATTTGGTGACGACGTGGGGTTAAACTCAAGCATCGCTCATCCCGTGCGCGAAACGTGGTCCCGCAAAATGTCAGACGGGTCGAAATAATTCCGGCCCGTCCTGACGCTTGGTATCAAGTCGAGAAGTTAAAGGAGGCCGCCAGCGTGGTCTGCTTGGCGCCCATGAAATAGCCGAGACAATAAGACGTGCCGCGCAGCAGGGTCACCTCAAGCGCGATTTGCGAGGTCGCGTTGTTGTTGCTGACGGTCACCTGGGCAAGCGGGGCGACGGTGTAGGACGGCGCCGAGCCCTGCCAGATGCCGATCCACTGGCCGGCGGTTTGCGGCTGGTTTCCGACCGGGGTGTCGTAGGCCACCAGAACGACGTCGGGCTGGATGCCGTTCGGCGGTACCGATAACGAGGTCTGAAACGTCGTGTTTGGCCCCATGCCTGCCGGGATCGATACCCAGGAGCAGATGTTCGAGACATTGGGGCCGGTCGCATAGCCAATGGTATAGGCCTTGTTCTGAACCTGCAGGTCATCGAAGTCCATGCTGCCGTTTTGCGTGTTGGTCGGAACGGCTTGCGAGGCCTGGGGCGTCTGATTGTATGGGATGCCATCCGGATTCTGCCAGATGAAGACCGTGTTGGAGTAACTGCTCGGCTGGTTGCCGGGCAGGGTGGTGTAGGTGAGCAGGATGTCGGTTGCGCTGACCGAGGGCGCGTTGACCGTGGTGCCGGCCGAAGTCGTTGTTACCAAGCTCAGCATCGAAACATTGTCTTTGGTTGTCATCTGGCAATTTCCTCTGTAATTAAATTTAACCGCTGGTGGTAAACGTCAGGATTGCGGCCGCATCCGTGACTTGGGAGCCCAAAAAATAAACGAGCGTATATTGGGTAGCGAAACTGAGCGTCACCCCGTTCATGACGACCGTCCCCTGCGACGATGAGCTGGTGACGGGCGTTCTATTGATCGGGTCGCCTGAATAATACGGCGAGGCCGGGCCCTGCCACAGTCCGACCCAGTTTTTCGATAGCTGGGGCTGATAGCCGGGACAACAGGAATATTGCACGACGATGGAATCGTCGGTGAGGGAGGCAATGCCGATGCTGGTCGAGAATTGATTGCCGACCTGGCCACCGACAAAGACTGTCGCAGTCGCGCAGATATCGCTGACGTCGGGCCCGACCGCATAGCCGATGATGTAAGCCTTTTGTTGAATGGAAAGGTTGGAAAACGACACCGAACCCTGCTGGGTGTCGCCGACAATGTTTTGCGTAGCCATCGGCGCCACCGACCATGGGACAATGGTTGACTCCCATATCGCCAGGAAATTCGAATTCGAACTCGGCGTGTTGCCCGGCAATGTGCTGTAAATGACCGACACCGCATTCGGACCGATATAGGGCACCGAAATGCTGACTTGGGAAAGCGTGGCAGGCGCGGCCTCGACGGATAAGGACCGCAATATCGCTAGACCGGATCTCAACATTCCCCATGCCCCCACGTATCGTTCGACGGTATGTCGATTGTGTTGAGGCAAAATGGCTGCGACTCAACGTCTTTGAAGCCCCTCCGTCGCCCTTATTGAATATATTTAAGGTTTTCTCTTTGTCGGAGCCATCGTTCTTGCGGTACAAACAGATGCATTTTCAAAGAAAAATCTTTGCAGGCCAAGGACTTGCGCAATGTATTTGCGTCGGTTAAAAGCCATCAGGCAAGCTATGGATTGTTCATAATAGCATCTTTATTTCATTGTCAATATTTCTGTTTCAAATAATTTACACTGCGTGTACGATGCCCAATCGCGTAAGAGATAGTGATTGTTTCACTTCGGTATGCCTTTGATATTTATCAATAGAAATGCAATAAACTGAGAGTTGTGCGAACGCTCATTTACGCCGTTCCGCATCACGTTGTGCCGATTCTTCGTGTATGGCCAAGTGGCAGGCAATCCACCGGACATAGCGCAGCCGCTTAGCACGGCGTCTGGTTCATATGCCGGTGCGGCTTCGTCTGCTTGGGCCTCGGCTTCGACTTTCCTGACTGGTGGTGGCAGGTATGGCGCGCGATTAGCGCCTTGGCCCTGTCGAAGGCTTCAGCAGCCAAGCGGCCCAGCAGCAATGCTGGGAGCAGTGGTTTAACAGGTTGTTGAAAAAGGCATGAATACCTTCGGGGTTTATCGATGATCAGTCGAATTTATCACTCGCAAACCCGCCCAGCGCCTCAAACCGGGTTCTAGCCGCTTTTTGGGGCGGTTTTCGCGTATTTCCATGCCTTTCGGCAATCATAGGGCGGACTCCGCCCTATATGGTCGATAAACGCCAACCAAAAATCGTCGCCATACGCGTCAAGTTGTAGGCTGCGAATGTAAAAATCGTTTGTGCCCTGACTTTTGCCAATTCGACGAAACGCGCCTTGCGCAAGCCACCGACCGTCTTGCTCCACCAAATATTTCCTCGACCAATTTGCGGTTCTTCAGGCTCACCGCGTAGCCGCCGTGGCGCGTCGTGCGACCGTCGATGGCGCTGTGTTTTTTCTGCGCCACGTGCGGCGTGATCTTCAGTTCGCGCAGTTCCTTGACGAACCCGGCGGCGTCATATCCTTTGTCGGCACCCAGCGTCGAGCCCGCTTTGGTCATGCTCCGTTTTGCCATCGTCAGGGCCGCGTCACGCTCGGCGGTGCCGGTCGCGAGCGTCGTCTCGGCGTCGACCACCAGGCCGTTGCGGTTCTCCATCAGCGCATGACCGAGGTAGCTCATCCGGGATTTGTCGCCCTTGCTTTTCTTGTACAGCCGGGCGTCGGGGTCGGTCGTCGAATGGTGTGTCTCGTTGGAGCGTTTCTCCCCCTTGAAATCGACGCTGGCGTTGCGTCCGTCATCCTCGGGTGGCGTGCCACTGCCGTCTTTCTTGACGAAACTTTTCATCGATGCCCACGCTTCGATCTGTGTGCCATCGACTATGAAATGCTCATCCGAAATCAGGTCCTTCCACTCGGCGATTTGCAGCACCTGGGCGAAGAAGCGCTGCGCCATGCTCTCGCCGAACAAACGGTCGCGGTTGGCGCTGAAGGTCGAGTGGTTCCATACCGCTTCGTCAATGTTCATCCCGACGAACCAGCGATACAGCAGGTTGTATTCGACGTGCTGAACCAGTTGATGCTCGGAGCGAATCGTGAACAAAGTCTGAAGCAGACTGGCCCGCAGCAGGCGCTCGGGCGCGATCGATGGCCGGCCACGACGCGAGTACAGCGCTTCAAATTCCGTACTCATGGTCTGCAGGATTGCATCGACCAGAAGGCGCAACTTACGCAACGGATGCGTCTCCGGAATACGTTCCTCCAGCGATCTGTAGCTGAACATGGCGTGCTGGGTAACGTCGCTCTGGCGCATGGTATCGAGAGGAAAAGTTGTATTCACAACACAACGTATACCCCCGCAGCCCAGTTGACAGGCTGCAGGAATTTTTCAATAACCTGTTAACTGATGGTCAATCATCAGCCTCGTCGTCGATCGCAAGCATCGTCGGATCATCATAGCGGGCCGTATGCATGTACCCGGTGCGCCCGGCCTGTTCTGCAATCTTGAGCGCCTTGCGGGCGGCTTGAAACAGGACGATGCCGCGCTCGACGGGCGAGACATCGAACCGGCTCATTTCGTTCATGTGGGACGCGGCTGTCTTGACGGCAGTGAGGATGGGATCGTCCAGTTCCGGATAACAGGGCCTGGCGCAACGGTGCAATTGGGCCAGGATGTAGTCGGACAGACCGGCATCCTTTCTGGCGACTTTCACCGCGTCGACCGGCAGGCGCCGGATGTGCGGGCGCTCGATCTGGAGGAAGCGATTGATGCGCGCCGCAAGCACCGTGCTTTTTTTCTTATCATCGGGAATATAGAACGATGAGCAGGGGACCACGGCGTCCTTGAAAATCATCACGCCCTCGCCCGGATTGAGCTTCTTCAGGTCCGCCAGCGCGATGCGGTCGCGCTTTTCAACCGTCGCGCTGGTCCGGGCGCGAAACGCCGTCGAGAACGTGCCACTGACCGCGTCATGGCCGGACAACATGCTGTAATAGGACACGCCGCCGGCCTTGCGGAATAGCTCGAAAGTATCCTCGGGGTCTTCGAGCGCGAGCGTCCATTTGATCTTCGTATTGGCAATCAGCGACGCCGCTTCCTGGCCCGCCTCGCTGCGCTTGAGGCCCTGTACATCCTGTACCGACGAGATCATCATGAAATTGAGTTCGCGCGCCTGGGCATACATGGTGGCGATGCCCTCGGCGAAATAGACCTGGATTTCATCGCTGATGATGGGCGTGGGGCAGGGGGAATTGGTGGCGTTCGCGTCGAGCACTTGCGCGCGCGTTCCCTCCAGCCAGTGGCCCAGATTCTGCGCCATCGTCAGCCGCACCGACGAGATATAAAATTTCCCCAGCGACGCCGCTTCGGACGGCGACTTTTCCATCGACGGTATCATCACGACCAGCACGCGGTTGTTGAGCAGCACGTCCGAGGTATCGACGTCGGGATACTTGTCGCGGAAGATGAAGCCGTAAGTGTCCACCATCATCGACAGCACGCGCGAGAATTCGCCCGTCAGGTAGCCGTGCTGATTGAATACTTCCGGATCCCATTGGGCCGGGTCGTGGGCCTGGCTGGGATTGAAACCGGGCAGGCCCGTTTCGAAGTAGGACTTGATGGGCAGGAAGGCCAGTTCGGGAATCCTGCCTTCGCGGCCCTCAAGATAGAACTGGACCAGGTTTTGCAGGGACAGGTAATGGCGGATCGTGTCGATCGAGATGTCGAGTTCGCCCTTGGCGCGCTTGTAGCAGAGCGTGCGGAGCAGGGCGTCGATCATGTTCAAGGCTTTTTGCTGCCACTTCTGCCCCTCGCCGACGGCCTTGGGGATGATAGAGGCCATCAACTGGAGCAGGAAGTCGGCCGAGCCTTCCGCGAAGCTGTTGGTGGAATTCGATTGCGGCAGCACCGCTTCGCCGCGCAGCTGGCCGTTTTCCTGCTCGACCATCGCCTGGAAGGGGTCCTGGCCGCCAGTCAGATAGTTCAGGATCAGGAAATCGTCTTCCCGTCCGCGCCGGCGCAACAGGGACCACAGGCAGAATGGCACGTTGGCGCTGGCCTTGCCGTCGGCGTACACGCATCCCGAACCCCAGCAGATGGCGTTGTAACTGATGCCGAGCAGCGTTTCGGATTTGCCTCCGCCGGTGGTCGCGGCCAGGAACATATGGGTGCGCGCGTCCGAATTGGTAAGCCACAACTCGCGTCCCCGCTCGGCCGGATAGTGCGATCGCAGGTAGCCAAGGTAGAGTATCCCGCCGGCGACCATCAAGGTGCGCACCGAGCGCGATGTCGTGACGAGTCCGAACAGCCAGCTCTCCTGCGCCATTTCTTCGCGATAGTCGGTCGGGTCCAGGCCGCCGACGTCTTTGGGCATGCGCAAGGGCAGCGCGTAAGCCTGGTCCTGGAATCCCTTGGTCAACATCAGCGTGGCGATGGTCCAGACCGGCCATAGGAATGGCTGATAGAGTTGCAGCGCGATGAAACCGATCAGAAAACTTTTGAAGTTCGCTGGTCGGTACAGGGCGGCGAGGAATTTCGCGGTCCCGGCGCGCGTGTCGCGACTGAGCTTGGACTGGTCCAGCTCGTGCTGAGGATTGATCGCCATTGCCGTATGCTCCGTCGTATTTTTTTGACTTACGGATGCGCGCCGCGCGCCCGCATCCAGGCCTGGATTGCCGCTGCCGTGTTGGGCGACGCGTCGGGGAATTTGTCGCCGCTGGCATTGATGATCGCCGGCGTCCCCTCGAAGCGCATGGCGCGGAAGATTTGGTCGTTGGCGGAGACCGCAGCCGCGCCATCGCGGCATTCCTCGACCTTGAGGTCGGCGCCGGCCATCAGCATTTTCCATATCGGCGCGCGTGCATCGGCCGGTGCGCACATCAGCTTTCCGATGCGGCGCGCCGACGGGGCGCCGCCGATGACGGAGACGGGGAAAACGTGGATCGTGTAATCGTTTGCCAGCTTGACCATTTCATGTTCAAGGGCGCGGCACGAGGGGCAGGACGGGTCGGAAAAGACATACAGGGTTCCCCTGGCGCCCCGCGAATAGGCGACCGAGAATTTTCCCGCCTTCGCGCCATCCGACATGGCCCGGGCCAGTTCGGACGCGTCGGGCGGGGCCGGCTGCGGCGCGTTGGCCATGGCGGCCGGCGCCGCAATGGCGTCGGCGATAAACGGCGCCGCCGCCTGCGCACTACCCGTTACGCGGCTGAGCGCCAGATTCAATACCAGCATGAACATCAAGCCGGTGGCGGGCAGCGCGCCCCACAGTAGCACGCCCTTGCAGGCCAGCGCGATCCGGCGGTGGCGCGCATGGCGCTCGATCATCCGCTGCAAGTGCCGGTAAGCGTTGGCGGCCAGCGCGTCGGACGCAAAACGCTCGATCGGGAGCGAGGCGGCGGCGTGGTGGTAGCGGGCGTTGATGGTATCGCCTTCCTTGCTAAAGGTGACGCCCTGGTCGAGCCGTACCGCGCTGACGCTTTGCCGCTCGCCGGTCGCGCCATACTGGATGTAGAGGCAGTGTCCGGATACGCGTATCGTGTCCTTGCTGTGCATGGTCATTTCTCCCTGGGTGTTTGAGCGCTCATCAAGCCGATTTTGACGAGGTAAGCTTCGATGCCGTCGATCGCATCGTCGAGCTGCGGGCTGGGCAGGCGGTAGCCCTTGTCGGCGGCGAAGTCCTCCCATAGCGCCTGGGTGAAGACGGCGGCCGATTCGATGAACGGCCCCTTGCGGCCGGTCGTGTTGAGCGCATACCAGAGTCCGCGGTCCATGCCCTTGAGCCAGAGGAAATGGGCGGAAGGCAGCTTGCCGGTCTTCAGCGCGGCCTTGTGCATCGAGTGCAGCAAGGTGCGCGGGTAGGGATGGCGCGCCAGCCAGCCGGAAGCGTCCGGATGCAGCGCACAGACGGCGAAGTCGGTATCCGTCAAGGAAAGGTCGGGGTAGCCGCGCTTGCCCTGCCAAGTGTGTCCATGGCACGAGCGGTTCAGGGCGTCGAGCAGCCGCTGCGCCTTGTCGATGTTGTCGGAAAACAGGCGCGCGCCAAACACGGCGAACAGGCACTTTTCATGTGGCGCCAGTTCTTCGAGCGATTCGATGGCCTTGCCGAGATCGAGCGATAGCAGGGCGCGGCAGCGGTCGCGGTCGAATACGCCATTGACCAGAAGGCTGTGCTCCGCCACCCATTCTTCCGGATTCATGGAACTGCGATGGTCGGGCGGGTCCGTGTTGAGCAAGTCGCCATAGTAGAGGCTGGGGATGACGGCGGGCGAATGCGAGGACATGATCCAGGGCAGCGTGTCGACGGTGATGTGGCGGCGTGTCCGGTTGGCCGGGTGCTTTTGGGCGATGCGGAAAGCCCGCGCGGCAAGACCGATGGGGAGGCACACGAACGCGCGGGCCGCCAGATTCAGGAGCGCCAGCAATTGATCGGCGGTGACGGCGGCCGGCGTGGCGGCGAGAGTGGCGGCTTGATGCCGGCCGGTCTTGACGGCGTCCGGCATGCAAGGCCAATCGATCAAGCCGAGCTGGAACCACGCCCACTTCAAGCCATAGTAGGAAATGTCGGCGTGATATTCCGACCACAGCAGCCAAAGGCCGCCGGCCGCGAGGGCCGCCATGCCGATATGGACCAGGCCCATGTCGTCCCGTTTGACGTCCGATGCGTTCATGGCCGCGCCTCAGAATGTCAAAGAATTCCGGTAGACGGCGGCGATGTAGGCGTGCTTGAATTTCTCCGTGCGCGAATGGTAGTGGCCGATACCTTCCCAGAAATCGCCATTGGCCTGGTTGATCTCGTAGCGCAAGATGTAGGCGCCGGCGCGGGCCGACCAGCAGAAATCGTTTGTCAGCGTGGCGGGCGCGATCCCGAATGCATTCCCGAGGCGGCGGACCCAGACTGTGTTGATCTGAAACGGTCCGTGGTCCTGGCTGCCGTTCGCATTCCTGCTGACGGTGCCGGGCCGGCCGCCCTCGGTGAGCAGGACCGACAGTAAAGCGCGCGGCGGCAGCGAATAATCGCGCGCGGCCTGGATGATGCATGGCGATGTTTGCGGAAGATCAGGCAAGTGTGGATGCATGAGGTGGCTCCTGGCATGTGTCGATGTTGGCTACTATTATTCGTGGCATGACCTTTATACAAAGTATCGCAAACCTGCTTGCCGAGGCTGACGCATATCAGACGGCGCCGACATAGCGGGGATGACCGAACTGGAGAGGTAAAAATGTCTGTCTTACGTCAACTGGAGGCCGTCCCGGCGTATTTCGCGACGGATGCGGAAAATCACCGCGTTCCATTTATCGTGTCGCTGCTATTGCGCGACCGCGAAGGGCGGCCGAGAATCACGCCCGCCGTCGAGGCGGCGATTGACCGCACGGTCGAGATCACCGGGCGGGATGGTCTTGTCACGGCAATTGTGAGCGAACAGGACGAGATAAATTCGGTAAAAAGAATCGTGCGGCGCTCGATGGCAATCGATGGTGCAATTCTCCTGTTTCGCTGCCAGAATGCGGAAACGGCCGAGGCGCTGATGCGGTGCTTGGACGATTTATTCTCATTGTCACTTGTCAGGGAGCGCGGTCGCGACGACCCGGCTGTGGCGCCGCTTTGCTGATAGATTAAGGTCCAGCCCGCCGAGAACGCGATAAGATGGCCCCATGGCGATGAAAAACACAGGTAGGATACTGGGGCAAATCCCCGTTGGGGTCTGGATGCTTGGCTTTGTCAGCATGCTGATGGATATCTCGTCGGAAATGATCCACAGTCTGTTGCCCCTGTTCATGGTGGGAACGCTGGGGGCCAGCGCCCTTACCGTCGGCCTGATAGAAGGGGCGGCCGAATCCACGGCCCTGATCGTCAAAGTCTTTTCCGGCGCCTTGAGCGATTATCTCGGCAAACGCAAGGGATTGGCGTTGTTCGGTTACGCGCTGGGTGCATTGACGAAACCCTTGTTTGCGATGGCTGGCGCGACGGGCACGATCCTCACCGCACGCTTGCTGGACCGGGTGGGAAAAGGCATCCGGGGCGCGCCGCGCGACGCCTTGGTTGCCGATATCGCGCCGGCGCATTTGCGTGGTGCCGCTTTTGGCCTTCGACAATCGCTCGACACAGTGGGCGCATTTCTGGGTCCGCTGATCGCTGTCGGTTTGATGTTGTTGTGGGCTAACGATTTCAGGCGGGTTTTCTGGATTGCGGTGATTCCCGCTTTGCTGGCAGTTGCCCTGCTTATGTTTGGCGTGCGCGAACCTGAACGACACGGCAATGGCAAGCGCGCCAATCCGATTCGCCGGGACAGCTTGAGACGTCTGAGCGCTTCGTACTGGTGGGTGGTCGGTATCGGCGCACTATGTACCCTGGCCCGTTTCAGCGAGGCGTTTCTGGTCTTGCGCGCCGAGCAGGGTGGAATTCCCGTCGCTTTCGTGCCGCTGGTGATGGTCGCGATGAATGTGATTTATGCCGCATCGGCCTATCCCTTTGGCAAACTCTCCGATCGCATGAGTCACACCCGGCTGCTAATGTTTGGCCTGATTGTGCTGATTGCCGCTGATCTGGTCCTGGCCGCCAACAGTCATTGGAGCACCGTGCTGGCCGGCGTCGCGCTATGGGGCGTTCACATGGGTATCACGCAGGGCTTGTTGGCAACGATGGTGGCCGATACGGCACCCGCCGATTTGCGCGGAACGGCTTATGGCGTATTTAATTTGATGAGCGGAATTGCCATGTTGGTGGCAAGCGTGGTGGCGGGACTGCTGTGGGATCGACTTGGCGCGGCGGCCACATTTTATGCTGGCGGCGCTTTTTGCGTATTGGCGTTGCTGGGCTTGAGCAGGCGCCCCTCAGGCATGGCTGCGAAAGTAATGTAGCCGGATTTTGGGTGTGTCTAAATTTGAAAAAAGCCACACCCGCCGACAAAGTTCCCCAAATAACTTCGCCGCATTGCTGTGCAAGCCGTTCCGTGTGTGCCTCGCCCATATCCAGGCGGGAGCCAATTGCTCGACAAGTCCGATCTGCCGTCAATTCAAGCCGTTATTCGGACTCACCGGTCGTAGCGTCCAGGTACGCGTTTCAACGATCATGCGGCCTGCGTGTTTTCCTGATATTTAAGACTCGCGGATCGACAATCGTCGGGTTGCGGTAGGCATCGACGGGCATCGCGAGTCCCGACATAACTGCTTCGTTCGTCACACGCCGCTCGCTCGCCGATGCCCCGAGCTGCGCGCCGCCGGGAACGTGAGAAAAAAGAGGGGCGCCGGTCGGCTTGCGCATGAACGTGACGTAGTTCGGTGGGCCGTCGCGCCCCGTCGCGGCGCGCGTCACGCTCGCGCCCACGACGGCGAATTCATGGGAACGCAGTATCGACGCGTTTTCAATGGTCAACGTGAACGCCGACCTTTTGGCCAGCACGCCCAGGCCATGCCGATCGGCCAGGGCGGTGATCGATGTCATGGCCGATTGCATGTCGGCGCGCGGATTCCACTGGATAATGACAAGGTTGCCGTTGGCATCGAGGTTGAGCATGCCGCCGAGGGTATCTTCAATGCGCGCAAGATCGGCGCGAATCGCGGCGACTGCTTCCGGATGATCCATGATCGCGGGGACGGCGAGCCAGTCACCCGTGTCGCGATAGGCGGGATGGATCTGCTTGAGCGAAGCCACGCCGAACGCGCGCAATCCGAATGGGTCCAGCCGGGGCCTGGCGATCGCGGTCTCTTCCTGTTTGGGCATTGGCGCGCGCCTTTTTACCGGGATGTATGGGGCCGAACCAATTACCGGCGGTTCTTCGGCGCTTGTACCCTGGTCGCGCTCGTGGTGAGCGAAGATTGCCTCGCCTGGTGTCGACGGTATGGATGCCGGCGGAAATTCGCGGACGTGCTCCGTGATCGCGACCTTCGCCTGTCGTAACAGATCCAGGGTTTCCGATTGGGTCTTGCTCTCGAACCAATCCGCAGTTTTGCCGAGCCCGGCCCGTCGCAAGCCGCGCTGGATCGCCAGCATGAGGGGCTGCAGCCCGTGTATTTGCAGGCCTTTACCGGCGAGGTCGCACAATGCTTCCTCGGTGGCCAGATCAAGAGAGTAACCATGCGCGATCACCTTTTCCCTCGCGGCCCGGTCGAGGCATGGGTTGATGCGGCGCAGGCGGGTCATTTCATTGGCAAGGCTTTCGCCATCGAGTATCGCGCGCAAGCCCGCATGGCCAAGCGCTTCGTGGCCGATAACGAACTGGAGGTCGCGATCGTTGGCGATGTTGTCGGCGACAAGGTAGATCGTGTCGCGATGAAACGCTCCCCGCGTCGTCGGCAGCGCGGGGAATGGCAGATTGACGGGCGACTGGACGCAGACCAGCGACGGGGCACAGGGCCAGCTGGCCTGAATCGCACTGGCCGCATCCTTGAGCGTTGCCAGATCCATGCCGGCGGCACGCTTGCCTGCCGCCGCGTTGTCCGGTCGCGGCGTCTCCCGGCAAAACACCGGATCGGATGCTTCGTCCGCCTGGGGTTTCTCGAACAGCTCGGCCACGGGCTTCGATTCCAATATCCGGGCCAGCACGGCGGGAGCCTGGGCGCCGGTCGGAATAAACACGCGCTCGCGCCATTGTATGCGTTCGCAAAAAGCCCCTTGCTGCGTGAGCAAGCGGCGCTCGCTGTCGCTCATAGCCGCGGACTCGATTTCGATTCTGGTTTCATGGCTGACGCGCGCGGTCGCGATTTTCCATCCGTTGGCCAGAACGGCCTTGGCGCCGCCAAGAACGAGCGCGACGATCCGTTCCGGCGGAAGTATGGCGAGATCCGAGCCAACCCCAAGGTTTTTCAGGGTTTGCGCGAGCAGCGTGGGGGCGACTGTCCGGCCCAGCAGGCGCTCGCCGTCGTCCGTTTGAGTGCGGATCACGCGCGGCGATCCGGGGATGCGGTCCCAGATCGGCAACAGCGCGCCGGTGACCAGGTGAACCTGCCGGACATGCGTCTTGGGTGCGGCGGCCACTTCCGCGTTCCATGCGTCGCGGGCCGCCGCTTCGGTCAGGCGCGTGTATGCCCGCACTTCGCGTTCGACTTCCCGCGACACCAATTCACCCTTGATGCGGTCCACGACCTTCGTCAGCGCCAGGCGGCGTTCGCCGGCGATTCCAGGCATCGTGGCGAGGCGCTCAAGCGCCGTGATTCCACCTTTCTCCAATTCGCCCGCGGCGGTGGCGCTATGCTCGGTATGGACGCGGCCGTCCCGCGTCCATGTTTCGCTGAAGGGCTGGCCGCCATACACGGGGACCGGCTCGCGGCGCTTGATCGTGGTCTTGCCAAGCGCCGCCGCCGCGACCTGGTCCGCGTTGTCGACATGGCGCATCGGCCCGGATGGCGTGAAATGACGCGCGCGCGTGACCGTGGCGCCTTTTTCATTGCTTCCTTGCCCCGTTCTCTGCAAGGCAAAGACCTTGTTGGTTTTTTCGTTGCGGAAGTAACCAAGGAAGCTGTCGGACACGTCGCCGTTCCGGGCGCGGATCGGCAAGGCGTCGATGGGCGTCAGGCGGGTCGGATAGTGGAGGGCCAGCTCGACATAATGGGTTTCCGCGCCCGTGCGCATGTCCGTATGGACGATTTCGTCGCGCAGTTTCCGGATCGATTGCGCGCGTATCGTTTCGACGCCATGATCGTAATTGCCCTGTTCCTTCGCGCTTTCGATCAAGTGTTCCATCCTCCCGAAGAATTCGCCGAATACCCGGTCCTGTTCGCTGGTCTTGAGGGACAGCAGGCGGTTCAGGAATTGGGGAATGGTGGGCAGTTTGCTGTCGTTGAGCGCGCCCGTCCTCGCATCGATCAATCCGTTTAAGCCCATCGCGTGCGTCGTCTGGCCGAAGTCCAGGCGCGCGTGGCCGCCATACATGTCCATGAACAGGATGCGCAGCGCGCGGCAGGCATAGTCCGATTCGAGATTGTCACTGGCGTCGAACAGGCCTTGCGAGCCGGTCTGGCGCTGGCCCTTGGTCAGCGCGCCGAGCTGGTCGAGGCGGCGCGCGATCGACGAAATGAAGCGCCGCTGCGCCTCCAGGTTGGTGGTCGGCAGCACGTAATGAGGCTGACTCGCCTCGTTGGTGCGGTGCGTGCGCCCCATGCCTTGCACCGCCTTGTCGGCGCGCCAGCCGGGCTGGATCAGGTAGTGGATACGCTTGCGCTGGTTGGCGCGCGTCAGGTCGGCGTGAAACGAATAGCCCGTGCCGCCGGCGTCGGAAAACACGAGTAGGCGCTTCGTGTCATCCATGAAGGCATCGGCGTCGGCCACCGCCGTCGCGGGCGAACGCTTTTGCTCGACCGGTTTCAAGTCACCCTCGTCATTGCGCTCAAGGATGAAGCGGCGGCTGCGCCCCGTCACTTCGGCCACAATGTCGGAGCCGAAGGCGTTCAGGATGGAATCGATCGGATTATCGGGAACCCGGATGGTGTTCAAGGTTTGCACCAACGCGTCACGCCGCGCTTCCATGTCCTTATTGTTCAGCGGTCGTCCGGCGGCATCGAGGACCGGGCGGGAACGGAGGTTGCCCTTATCGTCCTTGTACTGTTCATATTGCTGAATCGGAAAGCCCGTCTTGACATAGTCGATCAGGTTCTGGCGGGGAGTGAAATCGAGTTCGTCGAGGTCGGCGCCGGCTTGCGCCATCTCGGCCAACTGGCGTTCCTGGGCCGCTTCATTGGTATTCACCAGTTGCATCACCACGGCGTGGCCGCGCTCGATGTCGGCGCGCGCTTGCGCGAGCACGGTGGGCATTTGCATGGAGGTGATGACCTGGTTGAAAAAGCGTTGATGCGCTCCCCAGAAGCGCGCCAGGGCCGCGCTCTTGGCCGCGCCATCCTTGCCCTGGCCGGTGTCGGACAAGGCGAGGTCGACGTTTTGCAGCACGGTCTGCCATGCGCCGGCCAGCTCGTTATAGATATCAGTTTGAAGCGGCGTCAAGGCATGTTCGAGGCGCTCATAGGTGACGCCGTCGAAGGACAACGATCGGGCCAGGTAGACGCCCATCGCCTTCATGTCGCGGCTGACCAGTTCCATCGCCGCCACGCCGCCGGCGCTGATCGCGCCGACGAAATCCGAGACGTTGGCGAACGGCGTTCCCTCGCCCCACAGGCCGAGGCGGGCCGCATAGGCCAGATTCGATACTTCGGTCGCGCCGGTTGCCGAGACGTAGACCACGCGGGCGTTGGGCAATGCTTCCTGAAGCGCGATGCCGGCCAGGGCCTTGGCGGAAGGCGGCGTCGTGCCCCGCGCCGCGCGCCGGGCAATCGCATTGGCCATGTTATGGCTTTCATCGAACGCTATGACGCCGTCGAAATCGCTGCCCAGCCACGCCAGCAGTTGTTGCAGCCTAGCTTTTGCGGGGGCCGGTGTCGCCGTGGACGACGCGCTCTTTTGCGTGGCGGCCAGCAGCGTGTACGATGCGAACAGAATGCCGTCGCGCGCGGGCAAGGCTTCGCCGGGCTTTGTGCGGCCTTGGGAAAACAAGCTGGCGGGGTCGCCGCCGACGCCGGCGAAATCACGCTGCGCGTCGCGCAGCAGGCCGCCTTTTTCCGAAATCCAGACAGCTTTTCCGCGCCCTGCGCGCAGGTTGTCCAGGATGATGCCCGCGATGGTGCGGCCTTTGCCGACGCCGGTGCCATCGCCGATGAAGAAGCCGCGCCGCCGCCCATCCGGCAAGCGCTGTTCGTGGGCCTGGCCCGCGTAGACGACTGTTTCGAGCTGGGGAAGCGATAGCTGGCCAAGTTCAATGACCGAGCGCGGGAGATCGGGGACGTAGTGGGGGATGGGCGGCTCGGTCGCGGCCATCGCTGCGGATTGGACCAGCTTGCCAGGATGGGGGGCGGCGCCGGCAATCGACAGGCGCTGCGGCTGGTAATGTTCGTAGATGGCGTCGGACAGCACTTCCGTGCTTTTGGCGGGCTGGCGCTGGCTGATTGCGATGCCTGGATCGCTTCCGGGTTGGTCGGGAACGCCAATGGACTGGCCGGCGTGCGGGGCCTGAGCAGTTGGAGCGTCGCCCCGGTCATGGCGTATCTGGTTCAGCAGGGGAAGCAATTCGGCGACATGTTCGACCTTGGCCGTGAGTGCCGGATGCCGTGTCGGCCCGGTCTTGTCGATCACGAGCAGGCGGATGTCGAACGTGGTGCCGTATTTGACGTAGTTCTTGCCGTCGATGCCGAGGTCGGCGCGCACCGTGTGGCTGGCCTTGACACTATCCCACCATTGCGCGCTGTTTGGCCGGTCCATTGCCATGCCGCTGCCGACAATGGCCACGAGACGGCCACCGGGCGCCAGGCGCCGCAGCGCCTGTTCGACGTGGCGCGCGCCGATTTTGGCGGGCCGGGCATCCCGCATGCGTCCGGCGGTCGCGCTGAATGGCGGATTCATCACGATGACGGTGGGGTGGATCGCGTCTGGCAGCGCATTGTGGAGTTGTTCCGCGTCTTCGGTGAACAGCTGCTGCTGGGGAAGCAGTGCCGCCAGTATCGCCGCGCGCCGGGGCGCCAGTTCGTTGAGGACCACCTCGGCGCCCGCCAGCACGCCGAAGATGGCGATCGAGCCGGTGCCGGCGGACGGCTCGACCATCATGTCCGCAGCGGTGATATTCGCAGTCCATGCGGCGGCAAATGCCAGCGTGGGCGGCGTCGAAAATTGCTGGAACTCTTCCATTTCGTTCGTGCGCCGGGTTTGGGATGGAAAGCGCATGAGCATGCGGTCGAGTGTCGCGAGCTTGCGCGCAGCTTCAGCGGCGTTGCCGTCGGGGCTGAGGCGCAAGTCCAGAATCGCGCGATTGACGCCTGCCTCCATTGCATCGTAGGCGTCTTTCACCGTGTAGCGGCCCGCCGCCTGAGTTCCGCCAAACGCCTTGTCGGCGACATTGAACAGTTCCCGCACCGTGAACGCGGCCGGCTGGTCCTGGCGTAGGCGCCAGGCCACCCAATCGGCGACTTGCCCGCTCGCGCTGATATAGGTTTGCTCGATTGGAACATTGGCGGCGTCATTTGTGCTTTGCCCGACGGCGGCTGGCGCCGGTGTGGTGAGGTCATAGTCCAACCCCACGATTGGGGCCGATTGCTCGTTGTCGTGCGGTGGCGCGTGAAGAGCGGCGGGCGCGCGCTTGCTCCACCGGCCAAAGCTCGCTTCCTTTTCGGCGTCGCTCGATCCTGAAATGCCGGCCGCCGCGTAGAAAGCGTCGCGCAGCGCGATCTTGGTGCCGCCCCGCAACAATGACAGCAGCTCGATGCGCTTCGGCGCATGAATGGGGCCGGCCAGCAAGTGGATGCCGCCCGCGCCGAACAGGTCGCCCGATTCGTCGATGTACCGCGCCAGCAGGGCGCGGGCCTGTTCGAGCAGGTGCGGCGCCATTGGCTCATTGCTCGCGGATCGTTCATTTTCTCGCGGTCGATGGGGCGTGTCCGGAGTGGGACACGCATCTTCGATCGGTGCGGGGAGGCTCGCTGCGGCGCCCGGAAGCGGGGTGTCGTCGCCTTTGACGACAGATTCGGTCAATTCGTCTGGTGTCGGGTTAGTCCGGCCTGTGTCCGTGCGCCTTGTTTCGTCCGGCGCGAATGCGATGCCCGCCGCCTGGACGACCTGCGCGAAGAGTTTTTTGCTGATCCTGGCATACAAAAAAGACAGTTGCTCTTGTATCGCGGCGTCGCGACTCGGATGCTGGCGATACCCCGGGTTGGGGAAGGGCCGGGACATATGACCTGTCAGCTTTTCAGAATAGGCGGTCGCGCTTGCCCAATTACCGTTCGGCGCCTGCGCCACAGTGATTTCAACATGCGCGCCGGAGGCGGTCAGGCGTACCGCAAAATCGATGTGTTCGAAGCGGGGAGTAATCCAGCCGTCCTGGTTGGGTGTCAGCCCGGCAGGGTCGAAACCCCACTCGACTGCGGCGGCTAGCGCTGAGCGATTCTGACGCTCTTGAAAATTTATCTGATCCTTCGCGGTCTTTGCTTCATCGATAGTGCGGCTTGCCCCCGTGACCTTGGTGGGGCGTCTTGAGGGGCGCAGCGGATATGATCCGCTTTGCCGCTGCCCGCCAGGTCCGGCTTGGGCCGCGGCCGCCTTTTGCACGGATTCCAATGGAGTCCAGCCCCCGTAGCTGTCGTGCGAAATTGCGTGTACCTCGACGCGTCGTGCGCCATCGATTTCGCGCGCGCAAATGCTGGTCACCATGAATAAACGGTCGGGATATCCGGCCCGGATCACGGCGTCGCCGATGCGCAATCCCTTGTTGTTTTCCGCCTCGTCGACAGGATGGTAGCGCTCAGGGTTCTGGACCTGTTCCGCGAACTGCTCGCGCATCAGGTCCGCAGCGATGTCCGGGCCGGGCGCAAGCACGAGCAGGGCGTCCGCGTAGACGCGCGCGGCCCGTGCGAGCCGGTCACGCCGGGCGACATCTATCGGAGCGTCAGGCAAGTCAAGCAATGACTTTGGAGCGTCGCTCGCCGGGGCGGATGCGGGCTGAATTGGCAATGCATATCCATCGCCCGAATGGGGTGTTGCAGGGGCGTCTAACATATCGGACCTCGCGTTCTATACTATTTTTAATTTTGCATGCAGGCTTAAATGGAGAATAGGATGTGCGCGATAAAAGCGTTTGTTTTGACGCAAGCGAACGACGGGGAAGAGAGTGGGACGGGTCAATCGAGCAGCCAGATGGTTGCGTCGAGTCGGCCAAAAAGAACCCGGCGCAGCTTGGATCGGCACGGGCCGCGCAAGCCGAGACCATAGTTGCACAGGTGCTTGCTATAAAAGCCACGTTAAGTTGCTGAATTATCCTTCACTTGAACGATATTGTTGACTGGTTCATATCAATATAAAATTGTAAAAAAATAAATGTATACTTTAAATAAATATTGTTTAATTATATTTTCAGTATTTCACTAAACCAAACAAAAGGAATGGCTATGAGATCTCTCGCAATCACTGTAGTGCTAACTGCTTTCGCAGCATTGTCCGCCCCCGCCTATGCGAATTACACACTTGGGACGGTGGTCAACCACACGACGGACAAGATTGCAGTCGCCTCGATTGTGGATTCTGGAAAAAGAATCAAAGCCCAAGAACTCGGCCGTAATGGCAATGTCATAGAAATTGATGTTCCAAAGCGCGGGGTGATACATATAGAGGAGCAGGGCTTGGCTTGCCCCGGCATCAATTATTCGACGACAATCGAATATTCCGGACAGAAGTGGGCATTTGCCTATGAGGGCGAGGGTGTAATCAATATCACCGTGAACGCGGATAAATCTATTACGATCACCGGTTCGGAAACTGGCGGCAATGGTACGGTCTTTCCGGGTGGCTGCTAACACCAACTGACCGACATCGACATGTAGGTAGTCGGGTAGCTGTCTGGACTCGTGGGATCACAGCAACGCCTGTGATCCAAGGTGTTCAAGACTGCATCGCATAATTGAGCTTGGCGGCAATATCGTCGCTGCTCCTGCGCGGGATATCGAACTTGACGGAGGGCATACTGAAGTCGTTGAAGCGAATCAAAAGGGTTGTGCGGGTTCCACGCTCCTCGATGGCCCATCCTTGTAGAAAATTAATTGGCTCGCAACGCGCAACTCCCTGTTTTAAATCGACGATAACCATACGATTTTCCTGCGGTGCCATGCCGAGGTATTCAGTCAGGTAGTCGCCGATCAACTCGAAACGTGGTCTGAAGTTATCTGGTGCCACGGAACGAACTTTCGCGTCAAGTATCGCTCTGCTGCGCGTTTGCAGCACCTTTATGACCATGATCCCGGCCACCAACCAGGTGATAATTTTAAGCGCCCCTGAAAGCGCCGCGATTTTGTCGATATTTGGCGCAAAGGCGATTTGCCATGCCACGTTGATCAACATCGGCACCAGCACAATGGCGGAGATGACGTAAATGAAGCCGAGAATGCCAATAATTTTGCGCATGACACCTACCTCGCTATTTCTTGATTCCGTTTCCGGGTCTGGGTGATTTGTCGGCCGGAGAGCTTGGCCCCTTCCGCATGTGCTCCATTTTTTGCGACAGCACGTTGACATAATTTCTAACCGCTTCGCTCGTATCCCGACCCAGCGACGACGATGCCGTGCCGCCCACCCAATTGATGACCTGGTCTGGCACGATCAAAATCAGGTTGAAGCAACTATGGATCAAGGTCAGGCTGACTGAGAAATAGACGTATAGAAAGCTCAGCATGCTGATCAGGCCAGTGACCGAATCGAACTGGACGTTGGCAACCGCGATTCCGTAGATTTGATTCAGGAATGTGCCGCCGACCACCAGACAGGCGCCGCCTCCAAAGAAGCCTATCACCATCAGGAAGGGGCGCACTATGACATTGAGCAGGAAAATGTAGCCATGCGCCGAACGGGCGCCCATTCCTTCCCCTTCGCCGTCGAGGTGGGTCATCGCCCACAGCGGGGCCGCGACGATCGCTTCCAGGACAACCACGAGCCAGTTGATGATGGCGCCAAACCAGATGATAAAGGGAACCAGCGGAAGGTAAATCGACAGGCCGGCGCCAAGGATGTACATCGGAATGATGAGCATCAGGAAAAATGGACTGACAGCATCCACGGCGCCCTTCAAGACGTCACCGATTCCGGTGAAAAGGTTGGCACCCTTAGCTACGATATTGTTCCCTCTGGCGACATCCGCCGCAATTTTTACGCCGACAAATGCGGCCGTCGCAGTCTCAGCCGTGGCCAAGGTATAGTCGCCCAGGTTCTTCATCTTGATCAAGGGGTTGATTGTGCCAACGCCAGAGGCGCCAAAATCAACGCTGGTCATGTACGCCACGATTCTCTGGCCGGAGCTCGCGAACATGGACCCGAGCAGTTTATTGGTGTCCGTGCTGGCGGTGCTGACCGACTGTCCCATGGCAAACGAGTCGCTTGAGGTGGCTTGTTGCGTCTTGTACGCCCGCATGATCGCGTCGCGGACGCTGGCGATGCCTTGGTCGCCGGCGTAGCCTTCGCCAAATGTCTGCGCTTTTCCCGCCACCGCGTTCGACAGCTTGCTATTGGCGTGGGCGAAGGTTTGATACCACGCGCCCAGTGTCCACCAGCCGCCATCCTTGATCTTGTCGCTGAGGTTGGCTGCCAGCGCGCCGATGTCTCCCGCGCGCGTGCCGGCTTCCTTGTTGACGTAGCTTTCGTATGCGCCGGCGGCATGCTCGATTGCCAGGCTGGCGTCCGGTATCGTCACGGTTTCGCCATTGCTCTGCTTTAATACCGCGTTGACGAAGTCGAGGGCCTCTTTCATCAGGACGTTTTGCATGTTTCTCAGCGCGGCCAGGTGCGCCTGGTAGACCGTGCTGGTGTCGATATTTCCGGCAAACCAGCTGGTCGAGAGCGGAACGGGCGAGAGCAAGGATGGGTCGATCGATGCGCCGCCGCACACCTTGGCGCCGTTCGGGCGCTGGAGGATGAAGCCGTTGGCGGTGCCAAATTGCTGGATATATTCATTCGGGAAGTCGAAGCCGCCATTGCTGCCGGCCAGGGCCAGACCCGCGTTCATCGAGTGCATGCACAGGTTTTCCTCGAAGACCGTGCGCGCCAGCGTCACGGTACTGGGCATCGCGGGCTGGACGATCATGCCTTTGCCGTCGCGAAAGGCGGCGATCGCGCCGTCGGTGCCGAGGTTCGCGATACCTACGCCCAGGAGGGACGCCGCCCATAGCATCAGGAGCTGGGACAGCGCCCAGCCGTTCGCCGTCGGCACCAGTGACGCCAGGCCCCACACCATGCGTACCGGACCCCACAGTGTATGGTTGGCCCGCTCGAAAACGGTGCCGTCGTGGGCGATCTTGGTCAGGTTGCGAAACCAGATGTAGCAGGCGAACATGGCGCCGACGACGAGGAGGGCACCATTGGTGGTCTGGAACAGGACCGCCAGGATGGTATCGCCGCCGGAACCGCCGGCGGCCAGCGGATTGTTGACCACGTCCCCGAAAATCGAGACCAGCGCCTGGCGGCTCTTGTCGCCCGATCGCCTGGCGGCGTCGCCGATCACGCCGAGCGTGGTGCCTTCGTCGGCCAGCGCCGGCAGGGCGGCGATCGATAATGCAAGGGACGCGAACAATGGAAATGGGTTTGTCAGCATTTTCATGGCTTTTCTCCGGGCCGGTAGCCGAGTTCGGGGTCGATGACTTGCCAGTACCAGCCGTTGATCTCGCGCAGGAAATCGCGCAATCCGCCCCGTTCTTCTTTCGAGAGGCGGCGCATGCGCAATTGCCACAGGCGGAGTTGGGCGGACAGGCTGGCCATGAAGAAGAGCGGCAGGCAGGACAGCAGCGTGGCGATGCCCAGGAGATTGCCGTTCGCCAGCGCATAGCCGGCCATGGCGATAAAGACCGCGCACGTGCCTATTGCCAGACGCTTTTGGCGCAGAAAGCGTTTTTCAAGGTCGACGATGCCGGGCGCGCCGGGTGGGCGGTTCCGCAGCATGTCGTCGAACGATGGCGACGATGCTGCGGGAGCTTTGCGCGGGTCGCTGCGGACCAGCTCCTTGATGTAGAGGATGTTTTCCTGGTGCTGACGCTTTTGCCTGGACAATTGCCGCACGCTCTTGCCAATGGCGGCCCAGGGCCATACTACGCGCATCAGGAATCGTCCGACGCCTTTTCCGATTTGCCTGGCGTCCATGGCTAACCTCCCGTGTGGCCGGGGATGGAGCGATATTTTTGCGCCAATATCGGCTCGAATTCCTGGCGCGCGGCGCTGGCCAGCACCATCCCGGCGATCATATTGCTTTTCTGGATTTCGTTTTTCAAGGCTAGCGTCAACCAGTTGCCAAGCGCCATGACCCGGATTTGTTCGCGCATCAGATTGTCGCCACTCATGGCTTGCAAGTCACTCTGGTAAGCCAGGTTGGCGTAGCGCCGGCCGACTTCAAAGGTTTCGAATTCATGGGTCGACATTGTTCCCGTGCTCCTGGCCTGGGTCGATGCCATTGTGTTGAAATAGGCGTTCGCCGACGCGGCCATCATGGCGTCCTTGAGCAGCGCCTTGGTGATGGGATTGGGCTGGCTGTCGGCGATGCGCTGTTCCTGCGGATCGGCCGCCGCCGACCCGATGGCGTTGTACTGGTTCATCAGGCCGATGTACTGGGTGCCCGCCATGGTGTCGGCTTCCGCCTTGCGGAGCTGGGGGCCGACCGAGCGGCGCACGGTATTTTGCACATACATGCGGGCGGCGTCGGACTGGTCTTGCGTGAACGTGAGGTCGGGGTTTTTGCCATTCGGGCCGGCACCGATCAGGATGCTGTCGAAACGCTTGTCGGCGCCGGGCATGCCGGCGGCGATGGCGGGACAGCTTTGCGATCCGCCGTAGGCCGCGTGGTCGTCGTAATCGCAATACTTCGCATGAATCCTGGCCGCCCTCGCGGCATCGATGCCTTGCGCGACGGGCGGCGTATTGACGGCCTGGGCGACCCCGGCGCTGGCGATGGCGCCGCCGCCTGCCCGCAGCGCGCCTTTCGCGGCGCGCGCGAAGTCAAGCACCTGGGCCGCCGAGCCGGAACCCGATTCGGCGCAGATGCCGGTCGGGATATCGTAGCGCTGGCGCGCGTCTTCGAGCCTGCGACTGGTTTCCCGGGCCACGGCGAATTCGCGTTCGGCCTTGGCGCTCGCCTCGACCGTGCTGGCCACTTTCTGGCCGCTTTGGTTGACGGCCTGGCCGATATTGCCGAGGAGAACAGTGATGCTGGTGTTGAGCGCCGACACGGAGGCATTGATCAGGTTGACGGCGGCCAGCACGGCCGCGTCGAACACGGGCCAGCCGCTGGCCGATGCGGGCGCGGCAAACGTCATCCCGGCCAGGAAGAGGGCGGCGGCGCAAGCCTTCAATGTGCATCGTTTCATAGGATTTCCCCTTTCTTTTGCTGTTGCGCGGCATGCGCCAGCATGAGTTTGCCGGCCAGCCGTTCCACCACGCTGGCATCGTCCCGCGCCCGGGAATCGGCGCGCATTTGTTCGATCGCTTCCATGGCGGTGCCGAGCGGGAAGTGCCGGGCCAGCAGCCGGCGCGCGGCGTAGGGGCCGATGCGCTGGTAGAGGCGGGTGCGCAGCGCCACGTCTTCCAGCGTCGTCGAATACGCCCACAGCTCGATCGGGCCGACCGTATTGGTCAGCAACTGGACGACGAAACCGACCTTGGTCTTGAAGAGCGCGAGGAAATTGACGCCGTCTGGCCCGGGTCCCCGGCATTCCAGTTGCAACTGGCGGATGGCTTCTTCGGACACCTGGAAGCGCTGGCGCAAGATGTCTTCGTCGGCCGTGTTCCCGCCGCGCATGACGTAGACCGAGGTGGCCGCGTCCAGCAGCGCGTCGGGATGGTCGGACAGGTATTGCGACGACAGCAGAATCCGGATGCCCCATTTGCGGCCTTCGCGACCATCCTTGATCCACATGCCGATCAGGGCCGCCTGGCCGTTCGCGTTATGCGTTTCATCGTAGGCCATGACCTTGATTTCGTCCTGCACATCGGCGATGCGTTTGAGGTGATATGCGCGGTACAGTTCCGGAATGACGGGCAGCAGCACCTCGTCGCGTAAGAAGTAATTCCTGGCCGCGAGTTGGCGCGCAAACATATACATGATTGCCGTCCGCAGGCAGCCTTCCGGACTCTGGCTGCCGATCACGTCGTTCAAGTCGATCGACAGCACCCTGGTCTGGCTGTCCAGCTCGAAGCGCGTGCGGCCATTGAACAAGGCGTAGCTGTTGCCGGCGACGGTCAGGCAGCGGTAGATATAGCCGAGTATCAGCTCGCCGTTGCCATTGATCCTGGCTTCCCCGAACAAATGCTGGATCGATTCGTCATGGAGGAAGGCGACGAAGTCGGGCAGCGTCGGGACGGCCTGACGCTGCGCGATCGACGCTTCCTTGACGTGGCCGGCTGCAAAAAGCATGTCGGTGACCTCGTACCAGGTCGCGTCCGTCCACCAGTCCGCGCCGCGCGTGTGGCGCAAGGCGTCGAGCGCCCGATCCACTTCCGCCACGACGCCCGCTTCGTACAGATGGGCGCCGTTTTCCGTGCGGCTCTTGTAGGCGATGGCGATCAGCATGGCGCAGACGCGCGCGCAGTCGGCCGGCGCGTGGCGCGTTGCCGGATCGGTGCATAAGAGGGTCAGGAAATCGACCAGGAATTCGCGTTCACGTACGGTCGGCTCGCGCGCGCCGAGCTGGGTGTCGAAGGGATTGACGGCAAATTCGGCCGAGTTTTGCAGGCGCAGGTAAGCCGCTTCCGATTTGCGGTGCGGCGGCAGTGCATCCTGAAGCTGCTGGATGGTGCCGGACGAGGATGGGCCGACTTCCACGTTGAGCATCAAGGGCAGGCGCACGTTGCCGGCATTGTGGATGGCCGCGTTGCTCATCGCATTGAGAAGCGCGGATTTCCCCGAGCCTGGCGTGCCGGTCAGTAATTCGATCCAGGTATCCTGCAGACGGCTACCGAGCTGGATCGGGTAGATCTTGCCGTCGGGCGTGCGCAGCGGCAGATTGCCGTGGCGGCCCCAGGGCGTCGCGGGACGCTGCAAGGGTAGCATGGTCAAGGCGTCCGGCAGCGGCGGCACCATGCGGTTCGCGATATTGCGGGTGGTGAAGGCGGGAATGGTCGAGGCCCAGGCCGCGAGCGGGTCGCCGTGCACCGAGACGGATTGGCAATTGCCCCAGGCCTGGACCGCCTTTTCCAGGACCGCCATGCGGCGGCGCGTTTCGGTTTCGTCGCGCGACCAGGTCGACAAGGTCACTTTGAAGCTGCAAATCGCGTCTTCCTTGCTGCGCTCGGTCAGGTCGATGAAGGATTGCCGGATCTGCTGATTGCTGGGCAACATGCCGACGAAGGCGACCAGCATTTGCCTGGCCCGCAATTCGTTGAGGCCGCCGGGATGCAGGTCGAAGCGTATCCGCCATGCGATTTCCCGGTCCACCGTCTCGAACAGGCACTTGAAGGGCAGGGGATCTTGCGGCCCCAATTCCATCGACAGGTTGCCGTGCCAAAGCTCGTCGGTCTTCACCAGCTCGCCCTTGGTGCTGACATCGTTGCTGCAAATCTGATAGTTGAGCCGGGGCGGCGCGAGGTCGGAGGCGTCGTGCGCGTCCTCGCGTCCATGCGCCGTGAACTTGTCGCCGGGCAGGACGGGGCGGTATTTTTGCGAGGTGCGCTCGCGGTTGACCATGATGCGGACCGCCTTGACGGCTTCGTGCGCGCTCATCTGGCTCAGCATGACGCCCGGGCGGCCGCTGGCGCCGCAGCGCTCAAGGTCGATTTTCACCCGTTCGATCATGGTGTCGTGGCGGTACTTGAGCGCCATCAGGACGGAGGCGGGACTTTGGCCGTGTTCGATGCGCGGCAACCTGTGTTCCAGCGCTTGCCCGGCCCGCTGGTCCAGTTCGCGCTTGATTTCATCCTTGTTCATCACATGCATGTGGGTGTAGACGACCAACAGATTCTGTTCCCATGCGACCAGCGGGGCGTTGCGCATGACACGGTCGAGGATGATGTCTTCGGACTGGAGGCCAATGCGGCGCGCGGCGTTCATCTGTGGCTCGGCAAGGCGCATCAATTCGTCCAGCGCCCGTTCCGGGTCGCGTTCAAAGGCGAAGGTCAAGGAATGGCCATGCCGGCGCATATAGCCGTTTTGCCTGACGCGCAGGTTTTGTATCATTGCCGCGAACTCGTCTTCCGAGATGATCTGGTAGCAGCCCTGCACGTCGAAGACCGACAGCAATGAGTTGTCGCTTGATACCAGGGTGTACGGGTCTTTCCAGTTGGGGTGGCGCTTCACGTCGTCCGTGGTGAGGCCGATCGCGGTCGCCAGCTCGCAGTAACTGGCGAGATCGCGTCCCATCATGTACCTGGCCAGGTAAGCCAATACGTCTTCGATTGCGTCGACCGTCGTTTCGAGGATGCTCATCGCGGTGTCCTTATAGGGGAGCGTGCATGATGTCGTGATAGACCTGTCCCCAGCCGGTCGTCGGACAGGGGGCGTAGGCTTCGCCCAGCCAGGCGGCAAGCGCCCCGGCCGCGAAGCGCGGGTGGAACACGATGCCAAGGCCGTCGAAGGCGATTTCGCGGAAGTCGCGTTCGTTTTCTGGCTGGCGGACCAGGGCGTCGGCAAAGACGGCCGGATCGTGCGTGCCCCATGCGCGCGCGGCGTAATCGCGGTGCGAGGCCAGCCAGTTGAGCAAGGTTCTGGCGTCGGCGCGGGCGGCGGCGTCGTCGGATGCCAGCGCGACCATGATGGTGCGCTGCAGGTGGTTGATGTCCTGCGGACTCAAGCCGGGCAGGTAGGCGACGGCGGCGTCGCCCCGCGCCAGTTCGCCCAGGTGCTGCCAGCCATGGCACAGCGGATCGGCGGCCTGCAGGTTCTCGACCCGGACATCATTGTGGTTGTCGTTGAGGCTGTGTACTTCGTTATGGTGGGAAGCAAAGCCGCAAAAGTGGCATCGCCAGGCGTCCCTGGCCAGCACGGCGTGCTTGAATCCCGGCGCAAGAAAGGCCGATACCGTCGGCTCGCGGGCGGCGCCCGACTGGTCGCCCCAGACGCGGCTTTTTGTCGCGAATGTCAGGGGCGGTAAGGCTGGGTGCTTGATATTGGCGCCCAGATCGTCGCCGGGGGCGGCATCCTTGGAATATTCAGCGGATCGCGTGTTCATTTGATCGCGGAACGGGCTTGCGCCCGCTACCTCCATGGTTAGCTGGGTACGACCCCGTGGTCGCTGGACGACACGCCGACCGATTCGCCGGCCTTGATCATCATGAAACCCGTGGCGCCGAGGGCCGCCCCGGCAAGGATGGGGATGAAGATCTGGCCGCCCTTGATATGGCTTTGCTCGCCCTCCTTGCCCTTGCGCCACCAGTTGTAGCTGCCCATGCCGGCCGCGCCAAACCCTCCCGCCGCGAACAGTTTGCCGAGGCTGGCCTTGATCGATGTTCCCTGTGTCGCGGCAATGTTGAGCATGCCGGCGATGCCCTCGCCGGCATCGGCGTGCGCGGCGGTGGACAGGAACAGGCCGCCGGCGGTCATCGCCGCGCTGGCCAGCATCAGCTTGCGCTGGCGGGGCGCGTGCGCGTAATCGTCCGCTTTCGCCAGCAGCGCCAGGTGCGCGCCATAGCAGCGCATGCCCATCCAGTCCCAGACAGAATGCCATGTGGTTTTCATTGTCAACTCCTCCGTGGTTACCAAAACAAGTGAAAGGATTGGCGAAACCGTTCGATGGTTTCGCCGATCTGCACGATCAGCACGACGCCCATCATGTGGGTCAGCGCGCGCCAGACAGAATCGTCGGCGCCCTGGGAGGACTGGCCCTCCAGCGACGCCTTCTTGAGTAGCAGCAGCCCCTTGAAAAAATAGCAGCCGCCCGCGACGCTTGCGATCGACAGGGCGGCGTTGATGGCCCCGGCGAATTTCCCGAATTCCGCCGCCCGCGCGTAGGCCACCGGGCCGTAGGTGATGGTTCCGGCGGCCAGCGAGTTCCATGCCTTGTTGATGAAGGTGGACAGATTCAGCATCAAGCCGGCGATGACGATGACGGGCAAGATGTCGCCGATCGTGACGGGACTCTGGCCGGGCAGGCGCGAGGCGCGGGCCATGCGCAGCAGCGCCGTGCCGACATACACGGTGCCGACGACGGCGCCCAGCACCCATAGGAATTTCCACATCGCCGCCGGGAAATCCTTGGCGAACTGGATGATCATGTCGGACAGGTCCATGGCGAGCCTTTCAGCGAATGACGCCTTGCGAGGTGAGGACGCGGCGCTGGCGGGCGTCGATGCTGACGATGTCGACGCCCTTGACCTTGTCTCCGGCCTGCACGACGTAGGTGCGTTCGTCATCCTGTATCCAGGCCTGGCCGGCGTAGACCGTGTTGAGCGAGAATCTGGCTGATGCCGCGCCGACCGCCGGGATAGCGGCTTGGGAGCGTTTGAGCGCCGTGCGCGCGGCATGCGCCGCTTCGCGGGATGGTCTTGGCGGGATGGGCCGCGTCGGCGGCTCGGATGGCGCGGCTTGCGCGAACGGCGGCAAGTCAGGCGGAATAGCCGCCGGCTGCGGGGCCGCATCGGCGACGGGGTCGGGCGCAGGAACGCGGGGCGGCGCTTCTGCGGTGGCCGGCAGCATGAGGCGCGACGCGGGCCTGGCGCTGGCGGCGTCGCCGGGAAATACATAGGGCCAGACTACCCACACGATCGCCGCAACTGCAGCGGCCAGTTCGAAATGCAGAGGCCGGACTCTTTTTAAGACCTTTGAAATAGCTGATGCGACCGGTGGTCTAGCCTCCGGCGGCGCGACTTCCTTGAGCGCGGCAGGCGCCTGCGCGGAATCTTCCATGTCGAACACGTCGGAGAGCGCTTGCATGCCTGCTTCAGGATTCGGGTGTGAGTTCATGGCGCTATCTCCAAATGAAATGCGATGGTTCGGAGTCGGGCGGTCATTGGCGCGGCGCCGGGGCGGGCGTTTCGGCCGTGCTCAATACCGGCTCCAGAAACAGGATGCCGATGGTTTCGTTGCGCGCGACGATGACTTGTTTCACCGGCTCCTGGGCCGCTTCCTGGCTGAGCACCTGGCCGGCTTGCTGGGCCGCGCCGCCGAGGATCGTCCCCGCGACGGCCTTGCCGCTGGGCGGTCCGGACTGGGACCGGACCACGGTGCCGAACGGCGTCACGACGGTTTGCGTGTCTGCCTGCTCGAATAGCTGGCCGGCGCGTCCGAGGCCCATCGCGAGCGCGGGGATGATGATGCGCGAGAAATAGCGGTGGTTGACTTCGCCCGAGAGGGCGCTGCGCAGGGAATCCTTGTCGAGCGCCTTCGCATTGATTTTGTAGGAGCGGCCCTTCCATTTCATGGAGGTGAAGCTCAGGTCGACCGTATTGTTGATGCGCTTGTAACCCATGGCAAACAGCTTGGCGCCCGCGTAGTCCCTGCTGGGGATGAAGGCGGAGACGATGGAATTCTCGTCGGTGTCAATTTCCGTTTCCAGTATCGCGGGAATCGGCTCGAAATCCTCGATCAGCCTTTGTGGGACGGCGTTGGCGGGGGCGGCGCCAGCCGGCGCAGCACCGTGCGCCGCGATCACCGTGCGCGCGGCCTCGCCCGCTTCGCCGGAACGGCTTTCGGTGTGCGAAATCGGGGTCCAGTTGACCATCAGTGCCTGAGCCTGTTCGCCGATGCGCTCACGCAGTCTTTGATCGACCTGGGGCGCGCGCGGCGTGGGCTGAGGCGCCGGCGCCGCCGGCTGGGTGGCGGCTTGCGGGGCTGGCGCCTGCTGCGGCGCTTCCGCCGTTCCGCGACCGGCCGCCACGCTGCTGCTGCGCGACGATAGGACGGACACGTAGGTTTCGCCCGTTTCCCCGGCGGTTGCGGCGTTTTTCTTGTTGTAGCGGTTCAGTACGTCGCCATAGTGTTCGCTCTCCGGCGCCGGGGTGCCGTGGCCGGGCTCGATTGCCACGGCGCTCGATTGCCTGGCTGCGGCGGCTTCCTGGTAAGTCGCCACGATATACCCGACGGCGAGCAGGGCGACCGCCGAGCCGATCAGCAGAACCTTGCTTTGGCGGCCGATGTCGGCCTGTATCGTGCTCATCGCGCGCTCCTAATCGATGTCGAGCTGAAAAGTGACCGACCTGCCCACGTCGGACAGCGTGACGTAGGGCGTCGGCGCAAGGCGATAGACACGCGTGCCGTCGCCGGAGGCGATGGTCTGGTCGAACGCGGTCTGGATGTCCTGCGCCGTGCGTACATATAGCGCCCCGTCGAATTGCCACACCTGGGTATGCGCCGGAATCTCGCCGCGCGGCGTTAGTCGCTTGGCTTCCCTTGGCGGCAATCCGTCGAGAAATTGCTGCATCGTGTCGTCGTACAGCGCGATCTTCGCCGAGCCGAGCAGGGCCGCCTGGGCGTTGGGGCCGCGCCCCGGCACGCGCAAGTCGAGCCGGTAATCGACGGTGCGGCTTTTGGTCTTCGCGTCGGGTTCGCCGCTGACCAGTTTGATGACGATCGGCGTCGCAAACCCTTGCAGCATCACGACCAGATTGCCATCCTCATAGGCGGAAAGGGCGGAAATGACGACCGTCGCCGTGCCCTTGAGCCATTCGGGATCGAAGGAGCGGTTGTCGGACACGCGCGGCGCGGCGGCCAGCGGCCACGGGGCGCCGGTGGCGTCGACGAACAGCAAGGTCGAGACCTCGCCCGGCATGGTGCGCACGATGGGCAAGGCCCCGCCCGGCGACAGGTCGAGCGTGATGCTGCCGATGTGCGGAACGGCGCGCACCGGCTTGAATGCCTTGGCCTGGCGAGTCTGCTCCAGTTGTTTGCGCAACTGGATGATTTCGGATGGCGTAAACGGCGTGACCAGCGCCTCGGCCTGGCCGAGATTGCCGGGCGGGACCAGCGGCGGCAGGGGCGCGACCCCATTTTGCGGCGCCGGCGATTGCGGCGCGCCGCCATAGTTCCCCCTGTGTCAAACTGTTGTGAGACAACTTCATCACGCTAATTAAGGAAGTTGACACACATGGATTCTAAAATGACAATAATAGCTGAGCAGCC
>JBEONR010000019.1:0-106394 GCA_040544385.1 Oxalobacteraceae bacterium GrIS 1.11 | reverse complement strand
GGGCCAATTGGCGAAATTGGCGGCCCCCTTGAAAAAGAATGGCTACGGCCAATACCTGTTGCATATTCTCGAAGATAAAGTGATACGTTAATGAAGATCATACCAAGCTCGATTTCAGATGTGCTGGTGTTCGAGCCGGCCGCGTTTGGCGATGCGGTAGCCTGTTTCCAACCCTTGGGCAAGGGGATCGGGGTCCAAATGGGAGTGTTTGCATGAAAATTTTATTGACCGGAACCAGCGGCCAACTCGGTTATGAATTGGAACGCAGCTTGCAAGGCCTGGGCCAGGTGATTGCCGTCGATCGCAGCCAGATGGACTTGTCCGACCTGGACCAGGTGCGTGACGTGATCCGCGCCACCCAGCCGCAATTGATTGTCAATCCGGCCGCTTATACAGCCGTCGACAAAGCCGAAAGCGAGCCGGCGCTGGCCATGCGCATCAATGCCGAGGCGCCGGCTGTGATGGCGCAAGAGGCAGCCCGATTGGGCGCCGCCATGGTGCATTATTCAACCGATTATGTCTTCGACGGCGCCAAGCAGGGGGCTTATCTGGAAGACGATGCCACTGCTCCGCTCAATGTCTATGGTCGCAGCAAATTGGCCGGGGAGCAGGCGATTATCGCAGCCGGGATTCCGCATTTAATTTTACGCACCAGCTGGGTGTATGGCATGCGCGGCAAGAACTTCTTGCTGACCATGCTGCGTCTGGCGCGAGAGCGCGAGCAATTGAGCGTGGTCGACGACCAGCATGGCGCGCCGACCTGGAGCCGCACGATTGCCGATAGCACGGCGCTGATCCTGGCGCAAGCGCGGGCTGGCCAAGCCGACTGGTGGCAAGGCAATAGTGGCATCTATAACCTGAGCAGCCAGGGCCAGACCACCTGGTTTGGTTTTACGCAGGCGATCCTGGCTGCCGCGCAAATCGAGTGCCGCCTGATTCCGATTCCAAGTTCGGAATATCCGGTGCCAGCGCCGCGCCCCGTTAATTCGGTATTGTGTTCCGAAAAATTGATGGAGCGCTTTTGTAATTTGCCGGATTGGCATGCTGCCTTGCGTTTATGTCTGCAGCAATAATCGCGGCGCCATCGATTCGATGGATTGAGTAGCAAGTTGCAATTGATGTCAAACGGGCCGCGCAAGCGGCCTTTTTTTATTGCTATATATTAATTATGATTTTACTTTTTGCATTTTAAATTCCATGTCGAATTCGCATTAATTCAGAAATTGTGAGAATTGACGTCACTTCAAATAAGTAGGCGACTTCAGGCCCGCATGCGCGCTGGCTGCCGATTTTTTTGTAAATCTTATGGTTGCGTGTATTTATTTGATGTCGGTCATATCCGGGTTCAATTAGGAATATTCTGATTTTATGCCATATGGAGATAAATCAGACAAGTAGAACTGGCAATATCGCGTGAATGTAGTATATTTCTGTCGTGGGCCTATTTTCAATACTTATGAATTTATTTTAAAGGAACGGCGATGGATTTAACTAATATGTCGGCAGTCGAACTGCGTAATCTTCAGGATCAAACCAAGCAGGAAATAAAAAGACGCGAACACCATGACCTGGCCAAGGCGCGCGAGCAAATCATGGCGATTGCGCAAAGCGTCGGCATTCCCCTGAAAGAGTTGATTGCCAGCGGAGTGCGAGCCAAGACCGGCAGCGTGGCGGTGCGGTATCGCCATCCGGAACACCCATCCCTGCAATGGACAGGCCGCGGCCGCCAGCCGAAATGGGTAAAGGATTGGCTCGAATCGGGTAAGTCTATCGATCTGCTGCGGGTATAATTGGCTATACTCTCAGGTGTCGTGAAGAAATAAGTGTGATATTTGGACGGTTCCGGCGAGAGCGGAGCGGGGGTTTTGGCTTGCTGCGCCCCCCTGCAAGGAACGTTGCCCGTTGCGCTGGCGCAGGCCAGGGCCTGTCCAAATGTAACAGTTATTTCCGAACGATTCTTGAACGTCGCGGCGGGCATCGAAAGATGCGCTTTCCCTTCATGCGTCACGCGCAAGCGCGCCATGCTCATCCCGGCATCGCGCGCTTGCGCGCGTTTTGAAAATACACCATGGTCCCACTGTCAAAAACAATCTTTAAAGCTTACGATATCCGCGGCATCATCGGCAAGACGCTCGATGCCGGCGTGGCCCGGCAAATCGGCCATGCCTTCGGCTTGGCGGCGCTAGCCAAGGGCGAGGCGCGGGTGGTGATCGGGCGCGACGGTCGCCTGTCCGGCCCCGAGCTGGGCGCGGCGCTGGCGCAGGGCTTGCAGGCGGCCGGGGTCGACGTGATCGACCTGGGCGTGGTGGCGACCCCGATGGTGTATTTCGGCACCCATGTGCTTGACACCCGTTCCGGCATCATGGTCACCGGCAGCCACAATCCGCCCGATTACAATGGCTTCAAGATGGTGCTGGCGGGCGAAGCCATCCACGGCGATGCGATCCTCGAGCTGTACCAGGCCATCCTGGCCGGCGGCGCCGACGCCGCCGTCGCCGGCGGCTACGTGCGCCACGATATCGGCGCCGCCTATCTGCAGCGCATCATCGGCGACGTCAAGCTGGCGCGCCCGATCAAGCTGGCAGTCGACTGCGGCAATGGCGTGGCCGGCGCCTTCGCCGGCGACTTATTGCGCGGCATGGGTTGCCAGGTAATCGAATTGTTTTGCGAAGTCGACGGCACTTTCCCGAACCACCACCCGGACCCGGCCCATCCGGAAAACCTGCAAGACTTGATACGCTGCCTGCGTGACAGCGACGCCGAGATCGGCATCGCCTTCGATGGCGACGGCGACCGCCTGGGCGTGGTCACCAAGGATGGCCAGATTATTTACCCGGACCGGCAAATGATGTTGTTCGCGGTCGATGTGCTGACGCGTCATCCGGGCGAACAAATCTTGTACGACGTGAAATGCACGCGCCATCTGGCGTCCTGGATCGCCAGCCACGGCGGTCGGCCGCTGATGTGGAAGACCGGCCATTCGCTGGTCAAGGCCAAGCTGCGTGAGACGGGCGCCCCGCTGGGCGGCGAGATGAGCGGCCATATCTTCTTCAAGGACCGCTGGTATGGCTTCGACGACGGCATGTACGCCGCCGCGCGCCTGCTGGAAATCCTCAGCCGCGTGACCGATCCGTCGGCGCTGCTGAATGCCTTGCCGCAATCGGCCAGTACCCCGGAATTGCAATTGGCCTTGCAGGAAGGCGAAAACCTGGTGTTGATGGACCAGTTGCGCAGCGATGCCGTCTTTCCCGGCCATGAGCGCATCATCACCATCGACGGCCTGCGGGTGGAGTACGCGGACGGCTTCGGCTTGGCCCGCGCGTCCAACACCACGCCGGTGATCGTGATGCGCTTCGAGGCGGAAACGCCGGCTGCCCTGGCCCGCATCCAAGCCCAGTTCAAGAGCGTGATCCTGGCTGCCAAGCCGGACGCCGTGCTACCCTTTTGAAGCGCATGGCGGCGCCCCTGAAGATCTTGCTGGTGCGCGTGTCCTCGCTGGGCGACGTGCTGCACAACCTGCCGATGGTGGCCGATATCGCGCGCCACTTTCCCGACGCCAGCATCGACTGGGTGGTGGAAGAAGGCTACACCAGCCTGGTGCAGCTGAATCGCCGGGTCGGCGCCGTGATTCCCTTCGCGCTGCGGCGCTGGCGCAAGAGCCTGGGCAGCGCCCAGACCCGGGCCGAGATCGGCGCTTTCTTCAAGACCTTGCGCCAGACCCGCTACGACTATGTGTTCGACACCCAGGGTTTACTGAAGACTGGCGTCATCATGGGCGCGGCGCGCCTGGCGCCGGGCGGCCAGAAAGTCGGCCTGGCCAACGGCAGCGAGGGTTCCGGCTACGAAGGCATCTCGCGCCTGTTCCACAGCAAGAGCATCGCGCTCGACCCGCGCACCCACGCAGTGGCGCGCGGGCGCCTGGTGGCCGGCGCCGCCCTCGGCTACCAAGTCGATACGCCGGCCGATTTCGGCTTGCCAGACGCGCCCCGGCCCGAGCCGCGGCCCGACTGGATGCCGGCCGGGCCGTATGCCGTGTATTTCCACGGCACGGCGCGCGCTGCCAAGAAATGGGCCGCGCACAACTGGATCGAACTGGGCGCGCAACTGGCGCCGCTGACCATCTTGCTGCCTTGGGGCTCGCCGGCTGAAAAGGCCGAAGCCGAATTGCTGGCCGCCAGCCTGCCGAACGCGCGCGTGCTGCCGAAATTGTCGATGGACGAAGCCATCACGCTGGCGCGCCACGCGGCGCTGGCGGTGGGTGTCGACACTGGCCTGACCCATATCGCGGCTGCCTTCACGCGCCCCACCGTGGAAATCTATTGCGCTTCGCCGCGCTGGAAGACCGAGGGCAATTGGTCGCCGCGCATCATCAACCTGGGCCAGCTTGGCGCGCCGCCCGGCGTGCCCGAAGTGCTGGCCGCTGCCAGGCGTTTGCTGGATCGATAATGCGCATAGTTTATTCCCTGATGTGGTGGCTGGCCTTGCCGCTGGTCTTGGCGCGGCTGTGGTGGCGCGGACGGCGCGAGTCCGGTTACCGGCGCCACTGGGGCGAACGGCTGGGCTGCTATGGCGCCAGGCCGGCCGCGACGGCGCCGCAATCGATCTGGGTGCACGCGGTCTCGGTCGGCGAAACGCGCGCCGCAGAACCCTTGATCGATGCCCTGCTGGCCGCCTATCCCGCTTGCCGCATCGTGCTGACCCATATGACGCCGACTGGGCGCGCTGCCGGCCTGGCGCTGTTCGGCAAGCATGGCGCGCGCCTGGTGCAGTCGTATCTGCCTTATGACACGGGCACCATGGCGGGCCGTTTCATTGCCCATTTCGCGCCGCGCATCTGCATTCTGATGGAAACCGAGGTGTGGCCCAACCTGATCGCCCAGTGCGGCAAGCGCGGCGTGCCGGTGGCACTGGTCAACGCCCGCCTGTCGCAGCGTTCGCTGGGCAAGGCGCAGCGCTTCGGCCAGCTGATGCTGGACGCGGCGCGCGGCATCGCCCTGGTGGCGGCCCAGACCGAGGCCGACGCGGCGCGCGTGCGCACGCTGGGCGTGGCGCGCGTGGTGGTCACCGGCAGCATCAAGTTCGACGTGCCGGTGCCGCCGCAAGCGCTGGCCACGGGCGAGCGCATGCGCGCCAGGATAGGGCGCCGTCCGGTGCTGCTGTGCGCCAGCACGCGCGAAGGCGAGGAACAATTGATACTCGATGCCTACCGCCGCGCCGCCTTGCCGGCCGATCTGCTGCTCTTGATCGTGCCGCGCCACCCGCAGCGCTTCGACGCCGTCGCCGCGCTGGTCGCCGGGCGCGGCCTGACGCTGCTGCGCCGCTCGCAACTCGATCTCGATGACGCGGCCGTGGCGGCCGGGGTGCAAGTGATGCTGGGCGATTCGATGGGCGAGATGTTTGCCTATTACGCGGCGTGCGATTGCGCCTTCATTGGCGGCAGCCTGCTGCCGCTGGGCGGACAAAACCTGATCGAAGCTTGCGCGCTGGGCAAACCGGTCTTGACCGGGCCGCACACCTTCAATTTCGCGCTGGCGACGGAAGAGGCGATCGGCGCCGGCGCCGCCATGCTGGTCGAAGATGCCGACGCCATGCTGCGGCAGGCCGCGCTGCTGCTGGCAGATCAGGCCGGGTGCGCGGCGATGGGCGCGCAAGCGCTGGCGTTTGCTAACCGGCATCGCGGCGCCACCGGGCGCACGCTGGCCCTGTTGCCGGAATTGATGCGGCCCGGCTGAGACGGCAATACTACGGGAACAGTACCGGCAATTCCTGCGCGCGCTTGCGCAGCGCCAGCTTGGCGCCGTCGTAATCAGGATAAATGGTGGCCACCGTGGCCCAGAAACGGGGGCTGTGGTTCATTTCCAGCAAATGCGACAGTTCGTGCGCGACCACATAGTCGACCAGCGGCAGCGCGAAATGGATCAGGCGCCAGTTCAGGCGGATCTTGCGCTGCACCGTGCAGGAACCCCAGCGCGTGCCGGCCGACGACAGCGCGAATGAATGGTAGCTCACGCCCAGCCTGGCGGCGTAGCAATCGAGCCGCTCGCCGAATAATTGGCGGGCCTCGGCTTGCAGCCAGGAACGGACCTTTTCTTTCAATTGCAATTCGGTGCCGGCCGGCGTGACCCAGACATGCAATTCGCCCGTCTCGCGGTTGAAGCTGGCGCGGTGGCGCGCCGCCTGGTGCAGGCGCAAGATGATTTCGCCGCCCAGGTAGGGCAGGGCGGCGCCGTCGACCCACAGCACCGGTGCGTGCTGCAGGCGCTGGCTGCGCCGTTCGCGCCGTTCATGCAGCTTGGACAGTATCCAAGCCTGTTTGGCGCGGATCGCATTATCGATTTCGGCCAGGGTGATGCGTTTCGGGGCGGTCACGCGCAAGCCTTCGTCGTCGATCATGAAGCCGATCGAGCGCCGCGTCGAGCGGCGCAATACATATTCGAGGCAGTGCTGGCCCAGTTGCAACTGGCGCAGCGGCGGCGCGTCGGGTGCGCGCGGAACCGAGGGTGGGAGCGGAATTGGTGCGGGCGGGTTCCATATGGTCGACGGCGGCGCCGGTGTGACCGTCAGCGGTGCGAGCGCCGCAGAAAAATCCTGCGCGAATAAATCCAATTGCTGACCGTTGACGGTCTTCATTTGTTGGCGCAGTGTCGGTTCCTGGATCGCCGCCGCGATCCCGTCTAGCCAGCGCTGTAGACGTGAGGCGAAATGACGCGCATTTCTGATTCTATCCAATTTTCCACCTGTTGCATCATGCTGTCCGGCGTTTGGCCTTCGGGCGAAATCGGTTTGCCTATCGAGACCGTGATCAAGCCCGGTCGCTTTAAAAATGATTGCTTGGGCCAGCATTCGCCCGAGTTGTGCGCGATCGGCACCACCACGGCGCCCGTTTCGATGGCCAAGCGGGTACCGCCGCTCTTGTACTTGCCTTTCTGGCCAACCGGAATGCGGGTGCCCTCAGGGAACATGATAATCCATTGGCCGTCGGCCAGGCGTCGTTTGCCGTGGGCGACCACGTTTTTAAACGCGTTCTTGCCTTGCGAGCGGTCAATCGGGATCATGCGCAGCAGCGCCATGGCCCAGCCGAAAAAGGGAATGTAGAGGATTTCCTTCTTGAATACATAGACCAGGGGACGGGGCAGGCTGGGCAGCAGGAAGATGGTTTCCCAGGCCGATTGGTGCTTCGACAGCACGATCGCCGGCGCATCGGGAAAATTCTCGGCGCCCTTGACCTGGTAATGGATGCCGCAAATGACCTTGGCGCACCACAGCACGAAGACATTCCAGCGCGAAGTGACCCAGTAGCGCTTGTTGTAGGACAGCGGTGCCGCGAAGAAGCAGACGCAAGCCCAGACGATGGTGGCGACGATCATGATGAGCATGAACAGCAGGGAACGCAGAAACAGGGAAGTATGATGCAATGCTGACTCCAGAATTAATTACCGATAGCGGCGGTCGGGCTGGCCGCCGCGCTCTTGAGCAGGTGGTTGACCGTCGCGGCCAGATCGGGGAAGACCTGGGTGCCGGGCGGTAAGCCGCCGGTGGCGTGGGTCTTGCTGCCTTTGCCGGTCAGCACCAGAAAAGGCAGGCAGCCGCTGATGAAGCCGGCCTGCAAGTCGCGCAGTGAATCGCCGACGGTCGGCACGCCTTTCAGGCTGGTCTTGTAGCGCTGCGAGATTTCGTGGAACATGCCCGGTTTCGGCTTGCGGCAATCGCAATTGTCGCTGGCCGCGTGCGGGCAAAAGAAAATCGCGTCGATCGTGGCGCCCGCCTGCTGCGCCAGCGCGTGCATCTTCTGGTGGATCGCGTTCAAGATCGTCATGTCGAAGAATTCGCGCGCGATGCCCGACTGGTTGGACGCCACCACCACCCGATATCCAGCCTGGTTCAGGCGCGCGATCGCTTCCAGCGAGCCGGCTACGGGCAGCCATTCCTGCGGCGATTTGATGAAGTCCGGCGAGTCGTGGTTGATGACGCCGTCGCGGTCCAAGATGATCAATTTCATCGCCGGAGCTCCCATCAAGCGGCCAGTTTCGAGATGTCGGCGACGCGGTTCAGCATGCCGTGAAGGCAGGACAGCAGCGCCAGGCGGTTGTTGCGCAAGGCCGTGTCCTCGGCCATCACCATCACGTCATTGAAGAAAGCGTCCACCTCGTCGCGCAACTGCGCCAGCGTCTTCAGGGCGCCGGCAAAGTCGCCTTGGGCGAACGCGGCGTCGATCTGCGGCTGGACCCGGGCCACGGCGGCGGCCAGGGCGCGCTCGGCCGGTTCCTGCAACAGGGCCGGATTGACGCCGGCCGCCGCCACCTGGCTCAGTGCTTCCTCGTTCTTCTTCAGGATATTGGTGATGCGCTTGTTGGCGCCGGCCAGCGAGGCACTTTCCGGCAGCGCGGCGAAGGCTTGCACCGCTTCCAGGCGCTGCGCGATGTCGTCCAGGCGGTCCGGGTTTTGCGCCACCACCGCCTCGATTTCATTGGGCGAAAAACCGCGCTCGCGCAAGATGCCGCGCAGGCGATCGAGCATAAAGGTGGCGACTTCCCCGCTCGGGTCCTTGAAGCCTGGCAGGTTCGCGAATTGTTGCGCGGCGTCGGCCAGCAAGGCCTTGATCGACAGCGGCAGGCGCTTTTCCAGCAGCATGCGCAGCACGCCCAGGGCATGGCGGCGCAGTGCGAACGGGTCCTTGTCGCCGGTCGGCTGCAAGCCGATGCTCCAGATGCCGACCAGGGTTTCGAGCTTGTCGGCCAGGGCCACGGCGGTGCCGGTGGCGGTGCTCGGCAAGCTGTCGCCGGCAAAGCGCGGCTGATAATGCTCGCAGGCGGCCAGCGCCACTTCCTCGGGCTCGCCGTCGTGGCGCGCGTAATAACTGCCCATGATGCCTTGCAGCTCGGGGAATTCGCCCACCATGTCGGTCAACAGGTCGGCCTTGGCCAGCATGGCGCCGCGTTCGGCCAGCGCCACGTCGGCGCCCATCATGGCGGCGATCGATCCGGCGATCGCCTTGACGCGCTCCATGCGCTGTGCCTGGCTGCCCAGCTTATTGTGATAGACCACGTTGGCCAGCAGCGGCAAGCGCGCTTCCAGCGTCTTTTTCTTGTCTTGCTCGAAGAAAAACTTGGCGTCGGACAGGCGCGGGCGCACCACCCGCTCATTGCCTCCGATGATATGCTCCGGGGTCGCCGTCTCGATGTTGGAGACGATCAGGAAGCGCGAGCGCAGCTTGCCCTCGGCATCGGTCAGCGCGAAGTATTTTTGGTTGGTTTGCATGGTCAGGATCAGGCATTCCTGCGGCACGGCCAGGAATTCCTGTTCGAAATGGCAGGCATACACCACCGGCCATTCGACCAGCGCGGCCACTTCGTCGAGCAGCGCTTCCGGCATCAAGACTTGGTCGGTGCCGGCTTTTTCCAGCAACTGGGCGCGGATGCTTTCCTTGCGCGCTGCGTGGCTGGCCATCACCTTGCCTTGCGCGGCCAGCAATTCGGCATAGTCTTCGGCATGCTTGACGGTGAGCGCGGCGCCGTCAGTGAGGAAGCGGTGGCCCAGGGTGGCGCGGCCGGAAGCGAGGCCCAGCAGGGTCAGCGGCACGATATTGATGCCATGCAGGGCCAGCAGGCTGTGCGCTGGGCGCACGAATTGCACGCTGCTGCCGTCCGGCCTTTGATAAGTCATCAGTTTTGGAATCGGCAACTTGGCGCAGGCTTCTTCGAGCGACGCCTGCAAGCCCGTTTCGAGCCTCGCGCCGGGTGCAGTGTAAGTATAGAAAAAGCTCTCGGCCTTGCCGTCGGCGGCCCGTTCCAGGTCGGCCAGGGCGACGTCGGGAAAGCCCAGAGCGGCCAGTTTCTTGGCCAGCGGGGCGGTGCCGGCGCCATTGGCGTCGAGCGCGACGCTGACCGGCAGCACCTTGTCGCGGATCGATTTATCGGGCGACATGGCCCGCACATTGCTGATGGAAACGGCCAGGCGGCGCGGCGTGGCGTAGGCGGTGGCGATGCTGTCGGCTTCCAGGAAGTCGCGCGTTTTCAAGCCATTGAGGATGCCGGCAGCAAAGGCGGCGCCCAGTTTGGCGAGCGCCTTGGGCGGCAATTCTTCGGTCAGTAATTCAATTAACAGTGTCTGGTTCATGGTTTTCTTGTCTTATACGGTTTGACGGGCGGCGTCCAGCATCGGGAAACCGAGCCGCTCGCGCGAATCGTAATAGGCTTGCGCGACCAGGCGCGAGAGCGTGCGCACGCGGCCGATGTAAGCCGCGCGTTCGGTCACGGAAATGGCGCCGCGGGCGTCGAGCATATTGAAGCTGTGCGAAGCCTTCATGATTTTTTCATAGGCCGGCAGGGTCAATTGCAATTCGATCAGGCGCTTGGCTTCTGCCTCGTAGTTGCCGAATTGGGCAAACAGCAAGTCGGTGTTGGCGTGTTCGAAATTATAGGTCGATTGTTCCACTTCATTCTGGTGGAACACGTCGCCATAGCTGAGCTTTTTGGTGACGCCGTTTTCTTGCCACTCGGTCCAGACCAGGTCATACACATTTTCCACGCCCTGCAGATACATTGCCAGGCGTTCGATGCCGTACGTGATTTCGCCCAGTACGGGCTTGCAATCGAGGCCGCCCACTTGCTGGAAATACGTGAATTGGGTCACTTCCATGCCGTTCAGCCAGACTTCCCAGCCCAGGCCCCAGGCGCCCAGGGTCGGACTTTCCCAATCGTCTTCGACGAAGCGGACATCGTTTTGCTGCAAGTCGAGGCCGAGCGCGCTCAGCGAACCCAGGTACAGGTCCAGGATATTTTCCGGGGCCGGCTTCAAGACCACCTGGTATTGGTAGTAATGCTGCATGCGGTTGGGATTGGCGCCATAGCGGCCATCCTTCGGGCGGCGCGACGGTTGCACATAGGCGGCGCGCCAAGGCTCGGGGCCGATCGCGCGCAAGAAGGTGCCGGTGTGGAAAGTGCCGGCCCCGACTTCCATGTCATACGGCTGGAGCAGGGCGCAACCCTGTTTATCCCAGTAGGATTGCAGGGTCAGGATAATTTGTTGAAATGTGAGCATCGTGGTTGGTCTTTACGCGAATGACGGCGCGCGCATGGTGGCGGCGCTAAAGCGCTTAATTTTAGCGGGTTTTCAGGCGCGCCGTGACACTTGCAGCAACTATCTGCGCACTATCTGCAAACCAGTCGGCTGTTAAGGGCCGGGCGCGGCGTTTTTGCGGCTTTTGCGCGCCAGCAGGGCGGCGCCGGCCAAGGCCAGCGCGACTATGCCGAGAATCAAGTTATTGCCGCACAAAATATACGGGGTCATGCCGCCCATGCCTTGCACCGTCGCCGCCAGCGTGCCGCGGGTGTAGGGCGCGAGCCGGCTTTGCACCACGCCATGGCCATCGATGACGGCGGTGGCACCGGTATTGGTGGCGCGCAACATGGGCCGGGCCGTTTCCAGGCTGCGCATCTGGGAAATCTGCAAGTGCTGGGGAATCGCGCTCAATTCGCCAAACCAGGCCAGGTTCGACATATTGAGCAAGATCGAGGCCGACTGCTGGCCGGCCCGGTGCGCGGCTGCCAGTTGCCCGGCGATTTCCTCGCCAAACAAATCCTCGTAACAAATATTGGGCAAGACGCGCTGGTCGGCCACTTGCAACGGGGCCTGGATGGCGGCGCCGCGCGCCATGTCACCGAGCGGGATCGCCATGATGCTGACCAGCCAGTGCAAGCCGTTCGGGGTCGATTCGCCGAACGGCACCAGGTGGTGCTTGTCGTAGCGGTACATGCGCTCGTCGGCCGTGGGCGTCAAGCCGATCGCGCTGTTCGAATACTGGCCGGGGCCGTCGACCAGCGGCATGCCGATCAGGATATGGCTATTGTTGGTCCGCGCGAAACGCTTCAGACTATCGAGGTAATCGGGCGGCAATTGCTGCGGGAAGATGGTGAGTGCCGTTTCCGGGGTGGCGATCAAGTCGGCATGGCCGGCCACCAGGGCTGCGTGGTACATATCGAGCGCCCGTTCGATATGGCCGGGAGAAAATTTTTCATCTTGCGGCACATTGCCTTGCAAGAGGCGCACGGAAATCGGGCGCCCGACCGGGTGGGTCCAGTTCACCGTCTGCAAGCCGAAGCCGGCCGCGAAGATGCTCGCCAGCAAGCCGGCGGCGGCCAGCCGGGTGCGGTGCGTCAGCAGCAAGAGGGCGCCGCCGCATAGCGCGGCCAGCCAGCCCAGGCCGTACACGCCGAGCACCGGCGCGTAACCGGCCAGCGCATCGGTATTGTGGGCATAGCCGGCGGCGACCCAGGGGAAACCGGTAAACAGCCAGCCACGGGTCCATTCCATCAAGGTCCACATGGCGGGCAAGACCAGCAAATTCATTTGCGGCAGCGTCAGGGTCCAGCGCTGGCGCAAGCAGGCCGCGCCAGCCATCGCCAGGCCCACGTAGATGCCCATCAGGGCGGCCAGCAGGGCCACGGCCAACGCGGCCAGTGGCGCGGCCATGTCGCCGTAGCGGTGCAGCGAGATATACAGCCAGCACACCCCGGCCGCGCACCAGCCGAAGCCATAGGCCCAGCCGATCCGGAAGCCATGGCCTACGCCGTGCCGGCCGTCCGCGCCGCGCAAGACCTGGTAAAACAGGATGGCCAGGCTGACAATTTGCAGCGGCCACCAGCCGAACGGGGCGAAGCCCAGAATCGCGGCCGCGCCGGCCAGCGCGGCAATGATCATCCGTCCGCGCAGGCTGCGCGGCGGTGTCGGCGGATCGAGCGGGTGCGCGCGTCTGAAGCGCATCTCAGGCGTCGGCCTCGGGCGCGTCCGGCAGTTTTTCCACCAGCAGCACATGGACTTGGCGGGCGTCGGCGCGCAGCACCTCGAAGCGCAGGTTTGCCACGTCGAACACATCGCCCTTGTGCGGCATGCGCCCCAGGTGGTTCGAGACCAGGCCGCCGATGGTGTCGACATCGTCGTCGGCCAGGGCGGTGCCGAGCGCCTCGTTGAACTGGCCAATCTCGGTCAAGGCCTTGATGCGCCAGCGCGGGCCGTGCTGGCCTTCCTTGATCGACAGGATATTGTCTTCTTCTTCGTCGAAATCGTATTCGTCCTCAATGTCGCCGACAATTTGCTCGAGCACGTCCTCGATCGTGATCAGGCCGGCCACGCCGCTGTATTCGTCGACCACGATGGCCATGTGATTGTGGTTGGCGCGGAAGTCGCGCAGCAGCACGTTCAAGCGTTTCGATTCGGGAATGAAAATGGCGGGGCGCAGCATGTCGCGCACGTCGAACGATTCTTCGGCGTAGTAGCGCAACAAGTCTTTCGCCAGCAAGATGCCGATCACCTTGTCGCGTTCGCCCTCGATGGCGGGAAAGCGCGAATGGGCCGTCGACAGCACGGACGGCATCCATTCCTCGATCGGTTTGCTGATGTCGATCACATCCATCTGCGAACGGGGAATCATGATGTCGCGCGCCGACAAGTCGGAAACCTGGAACACGCCCTCGATCATCGACAAGGCGTCGGCATCGATCAGGTTGCGCTCATGCGCATCGTGCAGGACTTCAAGCAGTTCCGCGCGGTTCTCTGGCTCAGGGGAAATCAGTGCGGTCAGGCGTTCAAACAGTGACCGGTGGGGCTTGGCGTCAGTCTTGACGCCACTAGGGTGCTCTTGCATAGGGGGCGTGAGCCGTTGTTACGAAGGGGTATAGGATACACCAAATGGCCGGGCGGGGTGGTTTTGTCCAAAACCGGCACCGCCCGGGCGACTCAAACGGGCGCCTCAGTCCGGGTCCAGGCGCACCCGCGCCTTCAGCGCCAGCACCGCCGCGCGCCACGCTTCGTACTCCGCGCTGTCCTGCCACAATTGGCGCAATTCGGATTGTTCGCCGAGGATGCGCTCGATCGCCCGCATAGCCTTGGCAGCCAGCGCCGGCGTCACCTTTTGCTTGCGCTGGGCGACCCAGCGGTCGAGCTGCGCGTCAGGCTCGCCCGGATTACCTTGCAGGCGGGCCAGCACCTCGATCGCGGCCAGCGCCTCGGCGCCGAACGGCGCTTCCAGTTCGCCGTCGCCGTCGAGGGCGCAAGCTAGGGTGCCGGCAATGGCATCGAGATTGCTGGTTTCCTGCAAATCCTGGACCCAGTCGAGCGCGTAGTCATTGCCGAAGGTATCAACCGACCAGGTGCCCATCGGCTTCTCCTTGTGCGTAGGGATTGGCCAGGCCCAGCCTGGCCAGGATGGCCGTTTCCAGGCCTTCCATTTCGGCCGCCTCGGCGTCGTCCATGTGGTCGTAGCCTTGCGCATGCAGCACGCCATGCACGATCAAGTGGGCGGTGTGGGCTTCGAGCGTCTTGTGTTGCTCGGCCGCTTCGCGTTCCAGCACGTCGGTGCACAAGATGATGTCGGCCCGGGTTGGCGCGTCGTCCGGCATTTCCTCGCCCTCGTTGTAGGCGAAGGTCAGCACATTGGTGGCGTAATCCTTGTCGCGATAGTCGCGGTTCAAGGCGCGCCCTTCTTCGGCGTCGACGAAGCGGATATTCATTTCGGCCGGCGCGAACAGGGCTGCCTTGACCCAGCGCCGCACTTTCGGGCGCGTGATCGCCGCTTGCAGGCGGGTATCGGGATATTGCACCGATAGCGAGAGTTTATTTTTTTCGGTCATTTTTGGCGCTTGCTGATGTCAAGAGGGGGGCCAATTCATGCGCCACCGTTTGCGCCGTTTCGTAGGCGTCGACGATGCGCGCCACCAGCGGATGGCGCACCACGTCGGCGCTGGTGAATTGGGTGAAGGCGATGCCGCGCACATCCTTGAGCACGGCGATCGCGTCGATCAAGCCGCTCTTCTGGCTCTTGGCCAGGTCGACCTGGGTCACGTCGCCGGTGATCACGGCCTTGCTGCCGAAGCCGATCCGGGTCAGGAACATCTTCATTTGCTCGACGGTGGTGTTTTGCGCCTCGTCGAGGATCACGAAGGCGTGGTTCAGGGTGCGGCCGCGCATGTACGCCAGCGGCGCGATTTCGATGATCTGTTTCTCGAACAATTTCTGGGTGCGGTCGAAGCCGAGCAAGTCGTACAGCGCGTCATACAAGGGGCGCAGATAGGGATCGACCTTTTGCGCCAGGTCGCCCGGCAAAAAGCCCAGGCGTTCACCCGCTTCGACGGCGGGACGGGTCAGGATGATGCGCTTGACGGCATCGCGTTCGAGCGCGTCGACGGCGCAGGCGACGGCCAGGTAAGTCTTGCCGGTGCCGGCCGGGCCCACGCCGAAGCTGATGTCGTGTTCGAGGATATCGCGCAGGTAGGCGATCTGGTGCGGCGTGCGGCCGCGCAAATCGCTGCGCCTTGTTTTCAGCACGGGGCTGGCGATGTCGGGCTCGATGAAGGGCGTGGCCGGGCGATGCTCGGAGGCGGCCGACAGGCCGGCCCGCTGTTCAACCAGGGCCAGTTGCACTTCTTCCAGCGGCACCACCTTGTTGGCGATGGCATAGAACTGCTGCAAGATGTCGACGGCGCGGCCGGCGTTGCTGCCGCCGACGATGAATTTCTCGCCGCGGCGGAAAATTGTCACGTCGAGCGCGGCGGAAATCTGGCGCAGGTTTTCATCGAGCGGCCCGCACAGGTGGGCCAGCCGGGCGTTGTCGAGCGGCTCGGGGATGAAGTAATGCGGCGCTATCGGGGCTTTGGTTTTCAACTGGCTCCTTGCAGGTCGTGGGCGCTGGCGAGCAGGTCGCCGCGCAGTGTGTAGGAAAGGCTTTCCGTGATGCGCACCTCGACCAGTTGGCCGACCAGCCGCAAGGCGTCGGCGCCGCCGTCGAAATTGACGACCCGGTTGTTCTCGGTGCGGCCCTGCAATTCCAGGGCGTCCTTCTTGGACGGCCCCTCGACCAGGATACGCTGCACCGTGCCGACCATGGCCAGGCTGTATTTCTTGGTATTGGCGTCGATGGCCGCCTGCAGGAGTTGTAGACGCGCCAGCTTGACCTCGTGCGGCGTGTCGTCGGCCAGGCTGGCGGCCGGGGTGCCGGGGCGCTTGCTGAAGATGAAACTGTAGCTATTGTCGAAACCGACGTCGGCGATCAGTTTCATCATGGCCTCGAAGTCGGCCTCGGTCTCGCCCGGGAAGCCGACGATGAAGTCGGATGAAATCGCGATATTGGGCCGCACCGCGCGGATGCGGCGGATGATGGACTTGTATTCGAGGCCCGTGTAACCGCGCTTCATGGCGCCGAGGATCTTGTCGGAGCCGTGCTGGGCCGGCAGGTACAGATGGTCGACCAGTTTCGGGATCTTGGCGTAGGCGTCGATCAGGCGCTGGGTAAATTCCTTCGGGTGGCTGGTGACGAAGCGGATGCGCTCGATGCCGGGAATGTCGGCCACATATTCGAGCAGCAGCGCGAAGTCGGCGATGGCGCCGTCGGCATCCATCACGCCGCGGAAGGCGTTCACGTTCTGGCCCAGCAGCGTGATTTCCTTGACGCCCTGGGCGGCCAGCCCGGCCACTTCGGTCAGCACATCGTCGAAACGGCGCGACACTTCCTCGCCGCGGGTATAGGGCACTACGCAATAGCTGCAATACTTGCTGCAACCTTCCATGATCGAGACGAAGGCCGAGGCGCCGTCGACTTTGGCTGGCGGCAAGTGGTCGAATTTCTCGATTTCGGGGAAGCTGATGTCAACTTGCGACTGGCCGCTGCTGCGCCGCTCGCGTATCAATTGCGGCAGGCGGTGCAGGGTTTGCGGGCCGAACACCATGTCGACGTAAGGGGCGCGCTTGACGATCGCCGCGCCTTCCTGCGAGGCGACGCAACCGCCCACGCCGATCAACAATTCGGGCTTGGCCAGCTTCAACTCGCGCAGGCGGCCCAGGTCGGAAAACACTTTTTCCTGCGCCTTTTCGCGCACCGAACAGGTGTTGAGCAAGATGATGTCGGCGTCTTCCGCGCGTTCGGTGCGGACCAGGCCGTCGGATGCGCCGAGCACGTCCGCCATCTTGTCCGAGTCGTACTCGTTCATTTGGCAACCGAAGGTTTTGATGAATACTTTTTTCTGCATGGAATGAGACGCTTATGTTGTGGTGCTGGTTCCGGAGTGCGGGCGCTGGGGCGAATTTGCGGGGCGGGCGGTGCGGCGCGCCAAAGCGCTAGTTTAACGCAATTTCAGGCGGCCAACCAGTTGGGCGGCGCCGCACGCGCCGCAGCTTTTTTCCTAAATTATTGATTTGTATAAGTTATTGCCCATGCTTGCGTGCGACACCTGTCGCCGCGATGTGTTGCAATGACTTAACTGCATGGCTTTCCGGCAGCTTGATTGATGTCGAACAACGTTAGTTGCGGTCTGGGCGGAAGAAACGGGGCCAGTTGGATTACAATATTGTTTGAAAGGCAATTTCACTGAAGAGATTGCATCTTTTAGCGCGCTCACGACCGAGCTGGCCTGGATCTGTACTTGAAGGAAAGAGTTTCGTGAGCCCCGTTGTTCAACCTAGGTTTGACGCATTGTGGAACTTATTTGGCGAAACTAAGTCTTCCTTAAGTTCGAATCGGCATCATTTCCATCACTTACTAGACGAGGATAATCATGGCACACCACTCTCTTGCTTCACAAGAAAGCTACAATCCGAATCATTTACTCGATATTTTGTTGGGTAAAATGCAGTTGAAGAATGACGCCGCGCTGTCGCGCTTGCTTGAAGTGGCGCCGCCCGTCATCAGCAAGATCCGTCACCACCGCTTGCCGGTCGGCGCCTCGCTGCTGATACGCATGCATGAAGTAACGGGCATGAGCATCCGCGACTTGCGCGACCTGATGGGCGACCGTCGCACCAAGTATCGCTTGTCCGACGCGCAAGGCCGGCCGAAGGCCGAAGATCGCGGCGATGCGCGTGAAGCCAATTACGCGCATTGATGGACTTGAACGGCGGGTCGGCGGCAATTGCCGGCCCCGTCGCTCACGATAGCAGGAGCGTTGTGATTTCCTGATATTGCAATTCGGTTTCGCGGAACACGTGCAGACAAGTTTCTTCATCGAGTCCGAGCGCGCTCCAGGCGACGCCTGAAATGGCTGGCACCATGTCGTCCGTCACTTGCGTCAGGTCGAGCGCATAGACGACGGCGTCGGCCACGTGGATGATGGCGGCCAGGAATCCGGCGCCCGGCGCTTCCGGATCATGGTGTCCGGCAATGGCGAGTCGCATCGTGTCGGAAAAATTCCAGTGTTCGGCCAGCGCCACGCCGGCCGTCACATGGTCGATTCCCAGCACGGCCCGCTCCGCTTCCAGCAGGTAGCAATCATGCGCCAGGCGGTGCGCCAGCACGCGCCCGTAATGTTGGGGAAAACTGGTGACCAGCACCAGCCGGCCGATATCGTGCAAGAGGCCGGCCGTGAAGGCGTAATCCTGGTTGAAGCGGATTTGCCGCGCCAATACCTTGGCGCAGGCGGCGGTGGCGATCGAATGGCGCCAGAAAGCCTTGTCGTCGAAACCTTCGCACTGTCCTTCTGGAAAGCAACCGGTGACGGCTGCCGCCGTGATCAGGTTGCGCGTCGTTTGAAAACCCAGGTAAGTAATGGCTTGTTGTATCGTGGTCACCTTCACTTGCAAGCCATACAGCGAGGAATTGGCCAGGCGCAGGGTCTTGGCCGTCAAGGCTTGGTCATGCGACACTTTCTTGGCCAGCACCAGGATGTCGACATTTTCCTGGTCTATGCTGTTGAGCAATTCCATCACCACTGCCGGCAGCGACGGCAAGTCGCTCAGATGGGCGACAATGTCGGCCTGGCTCAGGGTGGTACTCATGGCACGTCCTCCTGGCCCAGGCGATAATTCTCGGCGTAGCGACGCAACAGGCTGGTGGCCCAGTCGCTCTCATCGTCGGGGTGGTGTTTGCGGAACAGCCGCGCCAGGCGCTTGCGGTGATGTTCATGGGTTGCCGCCACGTCTTGCTCGGACACTTCGGCGGTCAGCACGGGTAGCATGTCAATGCCATGGCGCGGCATCAAGGCCAGCATGGATGCCGTCAGGACGGTGCCTTGTGGCAGTAGCACATGGCCTTGCGCGTCGAGCAATTCATCGGATAAGACCATTCCCGTTTGTACTTGCGCCAATGCAAGGTGCTGATAGCTTGTCGGCATACGGTTCCCCTCTTCGATACCGCTGATCTTACCATTGCGGGAACGCAATGTCGCGGCTTCGCGTCAAAGTCCCTGCGGCCGGCCGAGTCATCTGTTCATCTTGCCAAGATGCAGACCTTACCGTACATTGGGATCTTGCCGCCAAATCCGTTTCCGCCGGGCGCCGCGCCGGCCGCAGTCTTGGTCGAGGGAGTGCATAGATGGTCCGTATCCAAGCCCGGCTGACCTTGCTGTTTGTCGTCATCGTCACCGTTGTCCTCGCCATTTCCGGCAGTTATACTCAATACAGCCTGGGCAAGCAATTGGAGTCCAGCAGTCAGCGCCTGCGGGAAGGTGTGTTGACGCGCCTGCAGACCAGTCTGCCTTCGGCGCTGTGGGACTTGGATAAATCGAAAGTCGACAGCATCGTCGCCGCCGAAATGCTGCCGCCGGAACTGGTGGGTATCCGGGTCTATGATTCGTCGGTCGGCTTGTTTTCCGGCAAGATGCGCGACGCCGGCGGCCATATCGTCCAAATTTCCGCCGAGGCGCCGGTGCCCGGCATGCCGGTCGAAGCGAGCCTGGTATTCCGCGATTCGGTGGCGGTGTCGGCCGCCAGCAAACCTGTGACGGTGGGCAAGGTGGTGGCCAATTTCAGCCGGGCCCAGATTGACGCCTCGCTGGCGGCGGAAATCCGGCGCAAGGTGAGCGAAGTGTTGCTGCTCGACTTGATCCTGGTGGCGGCGCTGGCGCTGAGCCTGCGCATCGTCTTCGATCCGCTGAAACAATTGCACGACGGCTTGGTCGACCTGGCCACGCGCGGCAGCGACGAGGTCGAGGAGCTGCCCGACAACCGGCGCGACGAATTGGGCGACGTGATCCGCGGCTTCAATGCCGTGCAGCGCAAGCTGAAATCGATCATCGAACGTATCCGCGAAGCCGAGGACGCGGCCCGCCGCTCGGAGCAAGAGACGGCGCGGGCGATGGATAATTTGCGCCTGGCCCAGGAATCGCTGCTGCAATCGGAGCGGCTCGCTTCCCTCGGCAGCCTGGTGGCCGGGGTGGCGCATGAAATCAATACACCGGTCGGCATCGCGCTGACCAGCGCCTCGGTGTTGAAGGAAGCGACCGACGCCGTGTTCCAGGCGGTCAATAACGGCAATGTCAAGAAATCGGATATTCTGCGCTACCTGGAAACGGCCAGCGAAAGCACGCGCCTGATCATGAACAATGCTTACCGCGCGGCCCATCTGATCCACAGTTTCAAGCAAATCGCGGTCGACCAGGTGAGCGAGGCGAGGCGCCATTTCGAACTCAGGGAATATATAGGCGAAGTGGTGTCGAGCCTGCAGCCGACGCTGAAAAAGACCCGCATCAGCATCGTCATCAATTGTCCCGCCGATATCATGCTCGACAGCTATCCAGGCGCGCTGGCCCAGGTGCTCACCAATCTGACCCTCAATTGCCTCGAGCATGCCTTCGATGCCGACACGGAAGGCACGATCGACATCAGTGTGTGCAGCGACGACACGTGGATAGAAATGCGGGTCAGCGACAATGGCAAGGGTATTCCGGCCGACATGCTTGACAAGGTATTCGACCCGTTCGTGACGACCCGGCGCGGCCAGGGTGGCACTGGCCTTGGCTTGAATATCGTGTTTAACTTGATCATCAAGCAATTTGGCGGCACCATCTCGGTTGGTAGCGTGTTAGGCCAGGGCGCCACCTTTACGCTGCGCATTCCGCTACAGACGCCGGACGCGGCGCATTAGGGCGAGCCGAACTCGGCTACACTGGCGTTTGGCAGCCTCAACAAACAGGGAGAATCACATGACGTGTGCAAGTGGACAATCTGAGGTCAAGTTGCGGCCTGAAGGCCTGTCGGAGGCGGGCGCCGACACGGGACTGGGCCGGATATCGCTGGAACAACAATTTCATGGCCAATTGGGGGGCGGCAGCAAGAGTGACATGCTGAATGCGGCGGGATAGTCGCGCGACAATGAATAAGGATATCGTGAAAGGCGCGCTGATCCTGGCGCTCGGGCTGGCTGTTGTATTCGGCTTGCTGTTGCTCTTATCCGATTCAGGTCCGGACAAGGCCGCTTGTATTGCCCATGCGCTGAAGAACGGTATGCCGGTGGGCAATATCGACAAGATGTGCAGCTTGAGCGGCCACTGAGGGAGCGCATCCCGCGCGCGGCGGGATGCGCCTTGACGGGATGCAGTTTTACGGGGTGCTACGTGACGGGGTGCTACGTGACGGGGTGCTATGTGAATTATGCGGTGAATTTTTCCGTATCGCGGCTGCGGGCGGTAAACACCAGCAGACCGAGTCCGATTGCCAGCATCGAATATCTGGTCGGTTCCGGCACCGGCGCCTGTACCGAGATATTGTCGATGAAAGCGGTGCTGTCGCCAACCGTGTTCAAGCCTTGAAAGCGCAACATGCCGCCGCTGCCGGCATTGAAACTGAGGGTGTGCATGCTCCAGCCGGCGCCCATGGCAACGCTTTGCGTATTCAGGGCCACGCCGTCAAACAAGACTTGATACGCCTGCGCTCCACTGCCAAAGTTGCCGCGGCCGGCATCGGCCCAGGACAAGGCATAGACGCCGGCCGATGGCAAACTCAGCGCTTGCTCAAAATGACTCTGGTTTTGCAATCCTGCCAAAAAATTGCCATAGGGCGTATTCGGCGCGCCCCACGGGCCGCTGCTGCCTAATATCAAAGGAAATACGCCGTTCCAGCCCGATACGCCGCCGCACTCGTGGCCGGCCACATTCAGGTAGCAATACGATGTGTCGACCAGGCTCGCGCCCGATGTTTCAAAACTGCCATTGCTGACATAATTGACTGCTTGTGCTGAGCCGGCAACGCATGCTGATAACAGCGCTGCTTGGGCAAAAGCGAAAGGCTTCATTCTGTACTCCTGGTTCATCGGATTGAAACGACTGAGTTGCAGCCAGTCCCGATCCGAAAAATCTGCCTGACTGAGGGCGGACTGACGATTTTTTGGTCAAGTTTCCATTAGACCATAATCCATAGATTTTTGATATTTAAATTTGCGGAAAAACATGAGCATTGCAATGACGGAAATATTGGTGACGTGGGGCTGCCGCAAACTTGCAGTTGCGGCGCCCCGCGCGTCTGTTGGTCGCGTCGATAAGTTGGTATCATGGTTTTTCACAGCGGGAGATGGCATGCGGACTCAATTCAGGCGCGACGCCATGGCGTGCGTGGGCGGGAAAATGCGATGACGATAGACTGGCTATACTTCACGCCCTGGCGCGCCTTGCTGGGTGGCGCGATGATAGGTTTGGCGGCCGCGTTATTGATATTATTCAACGGCCGGATTGCCGGCATCAGCGGCATCCTGGGCGGCTTGTTGCGTCCGGCGCGAGGCGACCTCGGCTGGCGCCTGGCCTTTCTCGCCGCGCTGATGGGGGCGCCGCTGGTCTACGCGCTGTTCGCTCACTTGCCGACGGTGACTGTCGCGGCCGATACGCCGTTGTTGATCGCGGCCGGCCTGCTGGTCGGCCTGGGTACCCGCTAAGGCTCCGGCTGCACCAGCGGCCACGGCGTGTGCGGCGTGTCGCGCCTGTCGCCGCGCTCGCTGGCGGCCACCGCCGCCTTCATGCTGGCCGGTTTTCTGACAGTGTATATCGCGCGTCACCTGCTCGCTTAAACCCTATGCCGATACTATTTGCTTTGCTGAGCGGCCTGTTATTCGGCCTGGGCCTGATTGTTTCAGGCATGACGGACCCGTCCAAGGTGCTTGGTTTTCTCGATCTTGCGGGCCACTGGGATCCATCGCTGGCGCTGGTGATGGGCGGCGCGATCATGCTGGCCTGGCCCGCGTTTCGGCTTGCCGGCCGGCGCCGCCATTCCCTCCTCGGACAAGAGATGTGCCTGCCGAGCACGCGCCGGGTCGAGCGCCGCCTGCTGCTGGGCAGCCTGGCATTCGGCGCCGGCTGGGGACTGGCCGGATTTTGCCCTGGTCCGGCCCTGGTGTCGCTGCTGGCGGGCTCGGGCAAGGCGGCGATCTTTGTGCTGGCCATGCTGGCCGGCATGGCCTTGTTCGCCTTGCTGGAACGGCGCCGCCCGGCTTGAACGCAGCATCCGATTCCCTTATTGACTGGAGTAGCCATGCAGTATGTCTTCCCGGCGCCGGCTCCCGCCACCGTAGCGGTGGTGGGGCGCGCCGAAGTATTCCCCGTCCACCGCATTTATTGTGTCGGGCGTAACTATGTCGAGCACGCCAGGGAAATGGGCCATAGCGGCCGCGAGGCGCCGTTTTTCTTCATGAAGCCGGCCGATGCGGTGTTGCCGGTGCCGTCAGGCAGTATCGGCAAGCTGCCTTATCCCCCTATGACGGCCGACTTGCAGCATGAAATCGAACTGGTGGTGGCGATCGGCCTGGGCGGACGCGACATCGCCGCCGACCAGGCCTTGCGCCATGTGTGGGGTTACGCGGTGGGCTTGGACATGACGCGCCGCGACTTGCAGGGCGAAGCCAAGAAATTGGGGCGGCCCTGGTGCACCGGCAAGGGTTTCGACCATTCCGCGCCGATCGGGCCGATCACGCCGGCGGCCGAGGCCGGGGCCGTGATGGAGGCGGCCATCACGCTGACGGTGAATGGCGCGCCGCGCCAGCACAGCACGATCGGCAAGCTGATCTGGAGTGTCGCGGAAACCATCGCGCATTTGTCGACATTTTACCCATTGCAGCCGGGCGATCTGATTTTCACGGGCACGCCGGAAGGCGTGGCGGCGGTCCAGGCCGGCGATTTGCTGGAAGGCGCCATCGACGGCCTCGGGCAATTGCGCCTGCACATCACGGCCGCCGAATAAGAGTCAGGCCGCGCCCGATTGCGCAATCTCAAACGTGGTGGCCGGCGCTGCGCTTAGTCTGAGTGGCAGAATCCTTGGCTGCGGCGGAGCGCGAAATGAATGTCAATCACGATAAACCGGACGCGCGCGCCATTCCCCTGTGGTATTGGCTGGCGCTGCCGTTCGTTTTGCTGTTGATGCAGGTGCTGTTCGATGCGCGCGGCGGCGAGGCGCTCGCTTATAGCGATTTCAAGCATTTGCTCAAGGCCGGCAAGGTGCAGGAATTGGTGGTCGGCAGCGATGCGATCAAGGGCCGCCTGCTGGTCGACGAGATCGGCAAGTTCTTGCCGAAAGCCCAGGCCGACGCATGGCGGCGCGGCGGCGACGCGCGGCGCGACTTCAGCACCGTCAGGGTCGACGATCCGGCCCTGGTGCATGACCTGGACGCGGCCGGCGTCCACTATGCGGGCCAGGCCGGCGGCGGCTGGCTGGTCACGGCCTTGTCCTGGCTGTTTCCGATCGCCTTGCTGCTGTGGGCGTCGTCGGCGCTGTCGCGGCGCGCCGGGATCGCGTCGGGCTGGGCCTTCGACATCGGCAAGAGCCGGGCCCGCGTGTACGTGGAAAGCCAGACCCGGGTCAGCTTCGACGACGTGGCCGGCATCGACGAGGCGAAGGAAGAATTGCGCGAAATCGTGGACTTCCTGAAGAATCCGCAGCGCTACCGCCGCCTGGGCGGCAAGATCCCGAAGGGTGTGCTGATTGTCGGCGCGCCCGGCACCGGCAAGACCTTGTTGGCCAGGGCGGTGGCGGGCGAGGCCGGGGTAGCGTTTTTCTCCATCAGCGGCTCGGAATTCGTCGAAATGTTTGTCGGCGTGGGCGCCGCCCGCGTGCGCGACTTGTTCGCGCAAGCCGAGCAGCAGGCGCCGTGCATTGTCTTCATCGACGAACTCGACGCGCTGGGCAAGGCGCGTGGCATGGGCGGCGTGCTGGGCGGGCACAGCGAGCAAGAGCAAACCTTGAACCAGTTGCTGGTCGAGATGGATGGTTTTGCCGCCAACAAGGGCGTGATCATCCTGGCCGCGACCAACCGCCCGGAAATCCTCGACCCGGCCCTGCTGCGGCCAGGCCGCTTCGACCGCCACGTTGCTGTCGATCGGCCTGATTTGAAGGGACGCGAGCAAATCCTGGCCGTGCATGCGCGCCATGTCAGCCTGGCGCCGCAAGTGGAACTGGCATTGATCGCGGCGCGCACGGCTGGCTTTGCCGGCGCCGACCTGGCCAATCTGGTCAATGAAGCGACGCTGCTGGCGGCGCGGCGCGGCAAGGATAGCGTCGACATGCGCGACTTCGACGAAGCGATCGACCGTGTCGTGGCCGGGCTGGAAAAGAAAACCCGCGTCATGAATCCGCAGGAAAAGGAAATCGTCGCCTATCATGAGGCGGGCCACGCTCTGGTCGCGCAATACCGTCCGCACACCGACCGGGTGGCCAAGATTTCCATCATCCCGCGCGGTATCGCCGCGCTTGGTTACACCCAGCAGTTGCCGACCGAAGACCGCTATCTGTTGCGGCGCACCGAATTGTGCGAGCGCCTCGACGTGCTGCTGGGCGGACGCGTGGCCGAGGAATTGGTGTTTGGCGACATTTCGACGGGTGCCCAAAACGACTTGCAAATGGCGACCGACATGGCGCGCCACATGGTCACCCAGTATGGCATGAGCGAGCGGCTGGGCCTGGCCACGTTCGAGGAAGCGCGGGCGCCGCTGCTCAACCCGCTGGCGCCGGAAAAGAAATCCTACAGCGAACGCACTGCCGAAACCATCGACGCGGAAATTGCCAAGTTGCTCGACGAGGCCCACAAGCGCGTGCTGGGCACCTTGCGCGAAGGCCGCGCCTTGCTCGACGCCTTGGCCCGCTTGCTGCTGGAAAACGAAACGGTGGACCGGGCCGCGCTCGATGCCTTGATGCAGCGCATGGCCGGCTCCAAGTCGGCGCTGGCCTGAACCGGCTAGAGCACTACACTAGCGCTGCGCCGCCTTGCCGCGCAAGGCTTCCAGGGTCTTCGGCAAGCTATCCTTGCTGAGGCTGTCGACGATCCAGCCCATGCCCAGCGGCACCGGACCCGGGTCGGTATACACAAAATACTTGACGACACTCTTGTTCTTGTCGGCCGGGGCCGGCGTCAATTGCCAGTATCCGGTGGTGTCAGCGATGGTTTCCTCTTGCTTCAAGCCTTCGGATGGCACCATTTTCCATGCCAGGTGGCACAATTGGGTGCTACTCCTGGCTTCCATCTTGAGCCGGTATTTCTTTACTTTCCCCAGTGGCAGCTTGAGCGTCATGTCGACCAGAGATGCGTCGTCGGCGGCGCGCGTGACCCGGGTTTGGTCGACGCCGGGCATGAAGCTCGGATAGTTGGCAAAGTCTTGTATCAGCGCGCACAGCCTGGGCAGCGGCGCATTGATGATGGTGGCGGCGACGAAGGATTTGCCGCTGGCGCCGGGCTTGCTGACATCGCTCATCGCGATCGACGATTCCGATAAATTGGCCATGTCGATGCCTGGCGGCATATCGGCTTGGACGGCGCCGCACAGTAGCAAGGCGGGCAGGAAGAGTATTTTCATATTAGGCAGGGAAGGTTGTGATTCAGGCCGCTTCGACGCGATGCCGGATGGCTTCCACGTCGACTTTGCGCAGATAGACTTCGATATTCTTCCACATCGCATGGTAGCCATAACCGCCGTTCTTGAGTTCGTCAAAGGCTTGTTCCTTGCTGCGCTCCTGGTACAAGATGCGGTACATTGCGGTGATCAGTCCGGTGCGGTCGGCGCCGTGCTGGCAATGCAAGAGCACCGGCCCGTCCCGTTCGGCCGCCTTGATCGCGCGCAGCGCTTCCACCACTTGCTGGTCCTTGATATTCCAGGTGTAAATTGGAATCCGCACGGTCTTGATGCCGCTATGGTTCAAGATGGCCGAATCGGAATGGAAGGCGCGCAGGCTGACCACGGTCTTGATGCCCAAGGCTTGCAAGCGCCCGACATCGGCCGGCTCCAGCTTTGCGCTGCGGAAGAAAGTCGGCGTCACGCTATACAAATTCGCCGATTGATCGACCAGCGTGGCCCACTGCGGATTGCGGAGCGTTTGCGCGGCGGCCGGCTGGCAGACTGCCATGGCGAGGACGAGGGCAAGCAGGGGGAGGCGGAAATGCATCATGTTTTATGTCTGTATGAGTAATAAAATAATAAGCCGGCGCACAGCAGCGAGGTCCAGTAGTCGGTGGGGGCGAACCACAGCCAGTGCTTGTGCCAGACGATATGGGCCGGGTCGAAGCGGGCCACGCCATAGGCCGGATTGAGCACGAACCAGAGGAAGTCTTCGACTATCCAGAACAGCATGATGCACGCAAGCGCGCGGCATTCCAGCCTGGCCGACCATTGCTGCAGGAAAAAGAAGGGGAAATGGAAAAACAGGGCGATGAAGGGAAAGACCCAGGCATGGTAGCCGGTCATCGCGCGTCCGCCCCAGAAGATGTCGAGCAACCAGTGCTTTTCAATGCGCCAGGTAGGCAGGTTGGCGGCCCAGCCCGCCGGACCCTCGATCTGGATTTCCGTTTGCGCGAAAAAAAGGCCGAGCAGGCAGACCCAAGCCAGCGTCAGCGCGATGCGCAGCGGGGCCGCCGGCTTCACAGGCTGCCCAGTACCCGCTGCAATACTTGCTGCGCGGCGCCGGGGCGTCCGAGCGCCCTGGCCTTGGCGCCCATTTCAGCGAGCTTGGCGGGATGGTCGAGCAAGTGGCGGATGCGGTATTCCAGCGTCACGGCGTCGAAGGCTTTCAGCGCCACGCCTTGTTCCAGCAAGAAATCGGCATTGAGTTCTTCCTGGCCGGGAATCGGCGAATTGACGATCATCGGCAAGCCCATGGCCAGGCATTCCGAGGTAGTCAGTCCGCCCGGCTTGGTGATGACCAGATCGGCGCACGCCATCAAGCGCTCGACCTGGTTGGTGAAGCCTTGCGCCAGCAGGCGGCCCGGATGGCGCGCGGCCAGCGCTTGCAGCGCGGCCAGCGCTTGCGCGTTTTTGCCGGCCAGCACGATCAACTGGAAATCGCCGTCCAGGGCCAGCAAGCGTTCGGCGATGGTATCGAGGCTGCCGAGTCCGGCTCCGCCGCCCATCAGCAGGAAAGTAGTGCGGGCCGGATCGAGTCCGAATTCGCGTGCGCATTCCACCCGATCGAGCGGCTGGGCAAAGGCCGGCATGATGGGAATGCCCGTCACGTGAATTTGTCCGGCCCCAATGCCGAGCGCGCGCATGCGGAACGCCACCTCGTCATTGGCGGCGAAGTAACCGCTCATATGCTCGTGCACCCACATCCGGTGCAAGTCGAAATCGGTGACCTGGACCCAGACCGGGCAGTGCAAGCCATCCTTGCGGATCGCGCGCGACAGGATTTCGGCTGGCAGGAAATGGGTGCAGATGATCGCATCGGGCTTGAAGGCGGCGATTTCCTTGAGCAAGGCCTTGGTATTGAGGCGCTCGACGCCGCGCCGCAGCCTTTGCATCGAACTGTCGGGCTGGGCTTCATTGGTAACTTGGTAGAGATAACCCCACAGTGTGGGCGCCTTGTTGACCAGGGTCAGGTAAAAGTCGGTGTAGAGCTTGCGAAAGCCGGCGGTAACGTAATTCATCACGTCGAGGTGGGTGGCGACGACGTCGACGTCGGCATGGGCGCGAATCGCTTCGGCTGCGCGCATGTGGCCGGCGCCGGCTGAAACGCTTAGCAAGAGAATTTTTTTCTGTGTCATTGACGGAGATTGGCCCGGCGTGTCCGGGACTGGAATAGAGTAAGGATCATCGTGTTGCCGGCCCGATCCGGGTGCGCCGGCGCTGCTGCGGCGCCATTGGCGGCCATCATACCAGATTGTGTAAGTGATAAGCTGCCCCGTGGACCCTTGTTGGCCTTACAATTTGACGCTACCTGTCCATCCCAGAAAGGATTTATCTTGAAAAATATGAATGCAGTATTCGTTTCATCGCTGCTGGCGCTGGCTCAAGCATCCAGCCCAGCCCTGGCCCGGTCTGTGGCCAAGCCGGTGCTGCCGGCCAGCCTGGCGGTGCCGGCGGACCAGGTGCTGGCGCTGGAAACGCGCGCCAGCGGCGTCCAGATTTACACTTGCTCGGCGCGCAAGGACGACCCCGCGCGCTACGAATGGGTGTTCAAGGCGCCGCAAGCCGATTTGTTCAGCCTGGATGGCGCCAAGATCGGCAAGCATTATGCCGGCCCGACCTGGGAAGCAAACGATGGCAGCAAGGTGGTCGGCGAAGTGACGGCGCGCGACAATGGTCCCGACGCCAAGGCCATTCCCTGGCTGCTATTGAGCGCGAAGTCGACCGCCGGCACCGGCATGTTCGGAAAGATTGCCAGCGTGCAGCGCGTCAACACGACGGCCGGCAAGGCGCCCGCCGACGGTTGCGACCAGGCCCGCGCGGGCCGGGAAATCCGGGTTCCCTATAACGCCACGTATTATTTTTACGCCAGCAAGTAAGCGGCGGACGCAATAAAAAACCCGCGCACTCACAGGGAGTCGCGCGGGTTTGTCATGTGCAGCATGTTCTTGGTGGTGATAGGTGGACTTGAACCACCGACCCCAGCATTATGAATGCTGTGCTCTAACCAACTGAGCTATATCACCCTACAGACCGGTTGGCCCCGGATCGCGGCTAAAACAGAAATGGTCCAGTCCGAATCCGGGCTGGACCATTTTTGATTATTCTTGGTGGTGATAGGTGGACTTGAACCACCGACCCCAGCATTATGAATGCTGTGCTCTAACCAACTGAGCTATATCACCCAACAGCCGAGCATTATCCGGTCTTCGCTGCGCCTTGTCAAGCGGCTCGGGAAAATTTTACTTTTCCCGAGTGCGCCTAGGCTAAGTGGGTTGCCAGGCGCTCCAGCATGTGCGCGGCCGGGTCCGAGTCCAGGCAATCGATGACGATGCGCTGCGGCATGGAGCGTAACCAGGTCAACTGGCGCTTGGCCAGTTGGCGGGTGGCGATGATGCCGGTCTCGCGCAGGCCGGCGAAGTCGATATGGCCATCCAGGTATTCCCAGGCCTGGCGGTAGCCGACGCAGCGCATGGACGGCAAGCCGGGATGCAAGTCGCCGCGCCGGCGCAGCATTTCCACTTCGCCGATCAAGCCGGTCTTGCCGTCGCGCTCGTCGAGCATGGCGTCGAAGCGGCTGGCGATGCGTTGGTGCAGCACGGCGCGCTCGGAAGGTTCCAGCGCAAACGACACCAAGTTAAACGGTAGTACGGTTTTTTCTCGCAGCGCCAGCAATTCCGACATGGGCTTGCCGCTGAGGGCGATGATTTCCAGCGCGCGCTGGATGCGCTGGGCGTCGTTTGGCGCCAGCCGCGCCGCCGTCGCCGCGTCGAGCGCCCCCAGGCGCGCGTGCATGGCCGGCCAGCCGATGACGGTGGCGTCGGCTTCCAGTTCGGCGCGGATGGCCGGGTCGGCGCCCGGCAATTCGTCCAGGCCGTCGGCCAGGCCCTTGAAATAGAGCATGGTGCCGCCGACCAGCAGCGCCAGCTTGCCGCGCGCACCGATGTCGGCCACCAGGCGCAGCGTATCATGGCGAAATTGGGCCACCGAATAGGCGTCGAGCGGGTCGATGATGTCGATCAAGTGGTGCGGCACGCTGGCGCGCTCGGCGCGGGTCGGCTTGGCGGTGCCGATATCCATCTGGCGGTACACCAGGGCCGAGTCGACTGAAATGATTTCGGACGGGATGCGGGCCGCGATGGCCAGCGCGGCGGCGGTCTTGCCGCTTGCGGTGGGACCCATGATGGCGACCGCGAGCGGCAGTTTTACTGTATTTGTCATGACGCGATTCTAAAAAATATGGGCGAGGGCTATTGGCCGCGCAAGAATAGCTTGTCGAGCGCGCCGATGTCGACCTGGACCCAGGTCGGGCGGCCATGGTTGCACTGGTCGGCGCGCTCCGTGCTTTCCATCTGGCGCAGCAGGGCGTTCATTTCCGGCACCGACAGGATGCGGTTGGCGCGCACGGCGGTGTGGCAGGCCAGGGTGCCGAGCAATTCGTTCTGGCGCTCGATCAGCACGCGCGAGCCGCCATATTCGCGCACGTCGCGCAACACGTCGCGCGCCAGTGTCTGGGCGTCGGCGTTCTTGAGCAGGGTCGGCACCGAGCGCACCGCCAGCGTGGTCGGCGACAGCGCGGCGATGTCGAAGCCGAGCGACTTCAGGGTGTCCTGGTGTTCATGGGCGGTGCCGACCTCGATCGCGTCGGCGTAAAAAGTGACCGGGATCAGGAGCGCCTGCACTTGCATGTCCTGGCCCGAGACTTGCGCTTCGAGGGCGGTTTTCAATTGTTCGTACAAGATGCGCTCGTGCGCCGCATGCATGTCGACCAGCACCAGGCCCTTGGTGTTTTGCGCCAGGATGTAAATGCCGTGCAACTGGGCCAGCGCGAAGCCGAGCGGGTATTCTTCCTGCGCCAGCGCGGCCGGCGAGGCGATGTAGGGCGCGGCCGGCTCGGCCGCGAACAGCGCGCCGTAATGGCTGCTGCTTTGCGCCACGCCGCCGCCCTGCGCGGGCATGGCATATGGCGAGGGCGAAAAGGTGGCCGAGAATTGCGGACCGAACGAGGTCTGGGTCTGCTCGCGGCGCCAGGTGTTGGCGCCCGGCGCGACGTCGAGCAGGGCACCGCCTGCGGCCGCTTGCGGCGCCTGCACGCTGCCGAAGGCGGTGGCCGAGGTTTGCGCCAGCGCGCGCTGCACCGCGTGGAACACGAACTGGTGCACCGAGCGGCTATCGCGGAAGCGCACCTCGATTTTCGACGGATGCACGTTGACGTCGACCAGGGCCGGGTCGAGGTCGAGCGCCAGCACATACGCGGGGAAGCGGTCGCCATGCAGCACGTCCTGGTAGGCCGCGCGCACTGCGTGCACCAGCAGCTTGTCGCGCACGAAGCGCCCGTTGACATAGAAAAACTGGCCATCGGCGCGCGCCTTGGAGGCGGTCGGCAAGCCGGCGTAGCCGTGCAGGCGCAGCGGGCCGGCCGACTCGTCGAGCGCCAGGCGGGCTTGCGCGAAGCCGTCGCCCAGGATGTGGGCGCTGCGCTTGGCCATTTCGCCGACATTCCAGTGGTCGATGGTGCGGCCGTTGTGGGTCAGCGAAAACGCCACGTCCGGGCGCGCCAGCGCGATGCGGCGCACCACTTCGGCGCAGTGGCCGAACTCGGTCTGCTCGGACTTCAGGAATTTGCGCCGCGCCGGCGTATTGAAATACAAGTCCATTACGTCGACGGTGGTGCCGTGCGCGCCGGAAGAGGGCGCCACGGTGCCCGTGTGCGAGCCGACGATTTCCCAGGCGTGGGCCGCCTCGGCCGTGCGCGACGTCAGGGTGACGGCGGCCACCGAGGCGATCGAGGCCAGCGCCTCGCCGCGAAAGCCGAGCGTGCCGACGTTTTCCAGGTCGCTCAGCGAGGCAATCTTGGAGGTCGCGTGGCGCGCCAGGGCCAGCGGTAATTGCTCGGGCGCGATGCCGCGCCCATTGTCGGTGATGGCGATGCGCTTGACGCCGCCCTCTTCGAGCCGCACCGTGATCTGGCTCGCACCCGAGTCGAGCGCGTTTTCCAGCAACTCCTTGACCACGGCCGAGGGCCGTTCGACCACCTCACCGGCGGCGATTTGCGAAATCAGTTGATCGGGCAGGGCCAGTATCGGGCGGTGGGGCGTGATGGAAGCGTTCATACCCGGGATTATAGCGCCGTCTGCGCGCCCTAGTTCCTTAGTTCCCGGCTTGCTCGCGCACGGGAATGGGCGCGTTGCACAGCTCGATGTAGCCGGCCGCGACCTTGGTCCACGGCCCGCCGCGATTGCGCTGGGCTTCGACCACCGCCTGGTAGCTGGCGCTGTCGGTGCGCATCACTTCGAGCCGGCTGCGCTCGGCGTCGGGCACCTCGGCCGCCAGGCGGATCGAGGCAATCGGCACATTCTGTTCCGGCTTGTCGTAAAAGCCCATCGGGCCGCCGCCGCGCGCCAGGCTGGACAACAGCGGCATGCCTTGCACCACGCGTCCGACCACGGCCAGGTTGCGGTCCAGGTGGCGCGGCGCGTGGCCGCTGACGACATACAGCTCGGTGCCATTGCCGCTGTCGCTGTCATTATCGCGCCCGACGCCGACCATGCCGTAGCAGTGGGCCAGCCAGGCGCTGCCGCTTTTCGGGTCGCGCGCGGACGGAAAACCGTTCGAATGGCCTACTTGCGGCGCGTAGCCATCGCGGTCCGGCAGGCGCGTGAACATGCGGTCGTTCTTGAGCGGCACCGTGAATTCCGGTGCCAGCTTGCGGGCCGCCTTCATTGGCTTCGGATGGGCTTCGTTCGGGTCGCCCCATTGCACCACGAAATTGTCTTGCGAGCGCATGATGGCCAGGCCGTCGAAATAATGTTCGCGCACCAGCGCCTTGATGTTTTCGACATGCTTGGGCGAAAACGCGGGTGCCATTTCGATCACGACGCGGCCGCCCGGAATCTCCATGTACAGGGTCTGGTCCGGGTCGAGCGGGCGCCAGTCGGACGGTTTGGAAGCATGGATCACATCGTTTACGCTCGCCTTGGCGGGCGGCGTGGCATCGGCTGCCGCCGTGGCCACGGCGGTCAAGGCGAGCGCCAGGCCGGCGGCCACGCGGCGCGTATTTGAAACTGGGCTTGCTTGCATCCTGGATCTCCTGGGCTGGACAGCGATCCGCTGATTGTAAACCGCAATATGGCCGATTCAGTAACTTTTTCGGCGCAACTGGCTGCCTTGATCGAGTAAAAAATTGTTTCTTTGATATTTAATCGCACAATATCATGCCGCAGCTTGCGGATACCTCACTGCGGTGGTGTATGATTCCGCCGCGACCTTTAGGGAAAATTCATGGATTTAATGCAATTACTTGATATGCTGTTGCATGTCGACAAGACGCTTGGAGCACTGATCGTTCAATATGGCACGCTGGTCTATGCGGTGCTGTTTGCGATCATCTTTTGCGAAACCGGCGTAGTTTTCCTGTTTTTCTTCCCCGGCGATACCCTGCTATTTATTGCGGGCGCGTTTTGCGCGGCCGGTCAAATGAATCTGGCGCTGCTGATGCTGCTGCTAGTGACGGCGGCCGTCAGCGGTAGCACCCTCAATTACTGGATAGGCGAAGCGATCGGGCACCGGGTCTTCACCCACGACTACCGCTGGATCAACAAGGACGCGCTGCGCCGCACCCACGATTTCTTTGAAAAACACGGCGGCAAGACCATCATCCTGGCGCGCTTCGTGCCGGTGGTGCGCACCTTCGCGCCATTCGTGGCCGGCGTCTCGGACATGACCCACACGCGCTACCAGATGTATAACCTGACCGGCGCGCTGATCTGGGTGGTCGGCCTGGTGACGGCTGGCTATTTCTTCGGCAATATCCCGGTGGTGCGCGAACACTTGACGCTGATCGTGCTGTGCGGCGTCGGCGTGGCGGTGGTGCCCATCATGCTGGGCGGCGTGTGGAAGTTGGGCCGCAAGTTGCTGGGCCGCGCTTAAGGCATCGCCATGGGGCGGAGCGCCAAGCTCCGCCTTTAATTATTTCTCCTGTGCATGCCCGCGCGTCTCAAGTTTTCACCCATTTCAGCCGTATACCAGAGTGTATTTCTCACTCTCTGGAATCCCATGCGCAAATTGATCGCCCTGTTAGCCTGTAGCTTTGTCATGATGGCGGTCAGCGCGAGCGATACCCCCGGCCACGCGGCCGCCAGCGAGACGGAAAAGGCGGCGGCGGCCAAGACCCTGACCGAATCGGTCAAGCCCAAGCACATTTCCCTGCCGCCCGTATCGGCGGCAAGCGCGGCGCGCGCCAAGGAAGACCAGGCCGAAGTCGATCTGTCGGCCAAGATCGCGGCCCGCCTGGCCGAGATGCGCGCCGCCCAGGTCGCGCGCGCGGCCGCCGCCAGGGCCAGGAAGGCGACCGCTGCGACCGCCCCGCGCATGGTCGCGCCGGCGCCGCCCCCGCCGGCGCATGGCAGCCATTGGTCGTATGAAGGCGAAAACGGGCCGGCCAATTGGAGCAAGATCAATTCGGACTGGGCCAAATGCGGCAGCGGCAACCGCCAGTCGCCGATCGATATCCGCGACGGCATGAAGGTCGACCTGGAGCAGATCAGCTTTGACTACAAGCCATCCTCATTCAATGTGATCGATAATGGTCACACGGTCCAGGTCACTGTCGGCGGCGGCAATTACATCACGGTCCAGAACCATTTGTATGAATTGATGCAATTCCATTTTCACCGCCCGTCGGAAGAGCGCATCAATGGCAAGGGTTACGAAATGGTGGTGCACCTGGTGCACAAGGATGCCGAAGGCCGGCTGGCCGTGCTGGCCGTCCTGCTCGAACGGGGCAAGTCGCAAAGCCTGATCCAAACCGTATGGAACAATTTGCCGCTGGAAAAAAACGAGCTGGTGGCGCCGGCTATCGTGCTCGATCCGATGGAAATTTTGCCGCAGCGGCGAGAATATTTCACCTACATGGGCTCGCTGACCACGCCGCCGTGCAGCGAAGGCGTGTTATGGCTGGTGATGAAAGAGCCGGTGCAAGCGTCGCCGGCGCAAATGGCGCTGTTCAGCCGCCTGTATCCCTTGAATGCGCGGCCGATCCAGGCCGGCTCGGGGCGCGTGATCAAGGAATCGAATTAATCCCGCGGCCCTTGCACGATACGGATGCGGTGCAGGCCGGTCCATTCGAAGCCGGCCGCCAGCGTATCGGGTTCGATCAGCGCCGGTTCCACGCAAATGAAGCGCCGGTATTCGGCGTCGTCCAAGTCGGCCAGCGCGGCCGCGTCGGCGGCGCCCGGATTCCACACCACTGCGTCGGTAAAGCCTTCCTGTTCCAGTTGCAGCGTGTCGGCGCCCGCGCGCAAGGTCAGCGGCCCCGGCAATTGAAAATACATCCGGTCCAGTTTGTCATCGAAGTGCAGCAACTCCTCGTCTTGCAAGGCCATGACGTCGCCGTCCTCGCCAAAGCGCACATGCTGCAAGCCGGCCAATTCGGCTTGCTCCAATTGGTCGATCAGATAATAGGTGTGCAGCGCGGCTGAAAACGGGAAGGCCTCGGTTCCCGTATTGCGCACGCTTAAAGACACATCTACGCCCTCGGTTTGCAGCGTGACGCGCAGGCGCAACTCGAACGCAAACGGCCACGCCGCCGCCAGCTCGGCCGCCAAGTCGGCTTCGCTCAGATGGAACTCGGCGTAGCAATCGCCGTCGTCCTGCCCGTTGTCGGCCAGGCGCCAGGTGGCCACGCGCGCGAAGCCGTGGCGCAAGCCGCTGCCGCGTGCGCCGAATTGGGGGAAGATCACCGGCACGCCGCCGCGGATGGCGCGGCTGCCGTCGAGCTGTGAGCGGGCGCTGCAAAACAGGCGCTCGCGCCCGTCCGCCGTGCGCCACGACAGCAGGTGGGCGCCGAACAGCGTCACGTCGGCCCGGGAGCCGTCCGGGCCGACGATGCGGACCGCCGGCAGTTCGCCAAATTGGCTCGATGTCATCGCTAATCCCCTTGTCGCGCCGCGCGCGAAATTGTTATCGTTGCATGCCAGGATCAAGTCTGGCGGCTTTTCGCCAGCGGCGGATTCTTCCCGAAATAACGCTTGATACCCTTGACGATGGCGTCCGCCAGCTGGTCCTGGTAGGCATTGTCGGTCAGCTTGGCTTCCTCTTCCGGGTTCGAGATGAAGGCCGTTTCGATCAGGATGGAGGGAATGTCGGGCGCTTTCAGCACCGCGAATCCGGCTTGCTCGACGGCGCCCCGGTGCAGGCGGTTGATGCCGCCGATTTCGCTCAACACGGCCTTGCCCAGCTTCATGCTGTCATTGATCTGGGCCGTCGTTGACAGGTCGAACAGCACGCTGGCCAGTTGCCTGTCCTGGCCTTTGCTGAGGTTGACGCCGCCGATCGAATCAGCCAGGTTTTCCTTGTTGGCGAGCCAGCGCGCCGCCGTCGAGGTGGCGCCTTTTTCCGACAGCACGAACACGGACGAGCCGCGCGCGCTGGTTTCGACGAAGGCGTCGGCGTGGATCGAGACGAACAGGTCGGCCTGCACCTTGCGCGCCTTTTCGACGCGCATTTGCAGCGGCACGAAAAAATCGGCGTCGCGGGTCAGCATCACGCGCATATTCGGCTGTTGTTCCAGCTTGAACTTGAGGCGCTTGGCGATTGCCAGCACGATATCCTTCTCGTGCGTGCCGCTCTTGCCGCTGGCACCGGGGTCCTCGCCGCCGTGGCCCGGATCGAGCGCGATGGTAATCATCCGTATCACCTTTTGCGGCGTTTCCGGCCGGGTCTCGGGCCGTGCCTCTGGCTTGGCTTCGGGCTTGATTTCCGGCTTGGCTTCCGGCTTTGCGTCCGGTTTGACTTCCGCCTTGGCCGGCGGCGCGGACGTCTCCGGCACCGTTTCCGGCCTGGCCTCGATCACGGGCCGCTTGGGCAGGGTGTCGCTTGACCATTCGCCTTTTTCAATCATGGCCGCGATCAAGTCCGGCTGGCGCACCGGGTACAGGTCGAAAATCAGGCGGTGGTGGTAGACCCCGACCGGTTCCAGCGTGAACACTTGTGGCGTGACTTCCTCCTTCAGGTCGAACACCAGGCGCACCACATTGGGCCGGTTCTGGCCGACCCGCACTTGCTTGATATAGGGGTCCCCGGACTGGATCTTGGCGACCAGTCCCTTCAGCGTCGGGTTCAATTCCAGGCCTTCGATGTCGACCACCAGCCGGTCCGGGTCCTTGACGACGAAATGGGTGGCTTTCAGCACGCTGTCGTTTTCCAGCGTGACGCGGGTGTAATCCTCGGCCGGCCAGACCCGCACCGCGAGAATTTGCGCGGCGTTGGCGGGCAGCGGTGCCAGCACCGACAGCAGCAGGGTGCCGCCGGCCTTGAGCGCGGTGCGCCGGGTGACGTTGCGGGCGCTCACAGATTGGGCGCGAATTTGAGACGGTGGAGGCATGACAGACCTAATTCGGAAGACGCTTGCAATTTTACATCACGGCCCTGGCCCGCCACTTCCAGGTAAATAGTCAAGTCCGCCGGTGGCAGCACGAGTTCGGCTTTTTCCGGCCATTCGACGATACAGATATTGTCGCCGTTGAAATCTTCGCGGAAGCCCGCGTCGAGGAATTCTTCCGGGCTGCCCATGCGGTACAAATCGAAATGGATCAGATTCACGGCGCGTCCGGCCAGCGTGATGGTGTATGGTTCGGACAAGGTGTAGGTCGGGCTTTTCACGTGGCCGGCGTGACCGGCCGCGTGCAGCAGGGCGCGCGTGAGGGCGGTTTTGCCGGCACCGAGGTCGCCCTGCAGGTAAATCGCCAGGCCGGGCGCAAGCGCGCGTGCGAGGGCGGCGCCCAGAGCGGCGGTGCCGGCTTCGTCATGGAGGTGGGCTATAAAATGCTGCATCGAATAGAATGTCATCTAAATATCTTGAAAGGCCAGCGGTTGCGGCCTTCTCCATTGTAACCGCGAGTCAAGCCCCGAGCATGCTGTCTTCTCAACCCGATCTGGCCGAACTGGCGCGCACCATCAAGAACTGGGGCGCGCAGCTCGGTTTTGCCGACGTGCGCATCGCCGACGTCGACCTGACCGCCGCCGAAGCGGGCTTGCAAGCGTGGCTGGACGCCGGCTGCCATGGCGAGATGGATTATATGGCAAGCCACGGCATGAAGCGGGCCCGCCCGGCCGAACTGGTGCCCGGCACGGTGCGCGCGATTTGCGCGCGCATGGATTATCTGCCCGTCGCGCTGGACAGCGGCTGGCGCGCGCGCGAGGCGGCGCGCCTGGAAGAGCCGGGCGCCGCCGTGATCTCGGTGTATGCGCGCGGCCGCGATTACCATAAGGTGATGCGGGCCCGCCTGCAGCAATTGGCCGAGCGCATCGAAGGCGTGGCCGGCCAATTCGGCTTTCGCGTGTTCAGCGATTCGGCTCCCGTGATGGAAGTGGCGCTGGCCGAAAAGGCCGGGCTGGGCTGGCGCGGCAAGCATACGCTCCTGATCAGCCGCCAGGCCGGCTCCTTCTTTTTTCTCGGCGAAATCCTGGTCGACTTGCCGCTGCCGGTCGACGCGCCCGAAACGCCTCACTGCGGCCAGTGCCAGGCGTGCATCACGGTGTGCCCGACCCAGGCCATACTGGGCCCGCAGCGGGTCGACGCGCGGCGCTGTATTTCTTACCTGACCATCGAATTGAAGGACAGCATTCCGCTCGAGCTGCGGCCCCTGATCGGCAACCGCGTGTATGGCTGCGACGATTGCCAGACAGTTTGCCCATGGAATAAATTCGCGCAGCGCGCCCTGGTCGACGATTTCGACGAGCGCCACGGCCTGGGTCAGGCCTCGATGGTCGAGTTGTTCGGCTGGACCGAGGAGCAGTTCATGCGCCGCATGGAAGGCAGCGCGATCCGCCGCATCGGCCACCAGCGCTGGTTGCGCAACCTGGCGGTCGGCCTGGGCAATGCGGCCGCGCAGGCGAAGGGCGCGCCTGACATCGTGGCGGCCTTGCGCGCGCGCTTGGCGGACGCTTCGCCGCTGGTGCGCGAGCATATCGAATGGGCCCTGGCGCGCCACGGCGAGTAAGCTATTTTTACTTGAGCAAGCCGGCCAGTTCCACCGCCGTCTTCACCTGCATCTTGTCGAAAATGTGGGCGCGGTGCACTTCCACCGTACGCATGCTGATGCCGAGCTTGTCGGCCACCACCTTGTTCATTTTCCCGGCCAGTATCAAGTCCAGCACTTCGCGCTCGCGCGTCGACAGCGTCGCCAGGCGCGCGCGCACGGCGGCCAGCTGGCCGGCCTGGCGCGAACCGGCCAGGCCTTGCTGGACCCGGTCCATCAAGTCATTGTCGTTGAAGGGCTTCTCGAAGAAGTCGAAGGCGCCGCGCTTCAAGCTGTCGACCGCCATCGGCACGTCGCCGTGGCCGGTCAGGAAGATCACCGGCAGGCGCCCGGTCAGCTCGCGCCCCACCAATTGGTCGAACACGGCTACCCCATTCATGTCCGGCATGCGCACGTCGAGCAGCACGCAATCGCCAAGCGGGTCGAACTGTCCGTCCAGGCTGGCCAAAAATTGTAAGCCGCTGGCATAGCTGCGGGCCGGGATGCCGCGTGAGGACGCCAGCCAGGAAAGCGAGTCGCGTACCACTTCTTCATCGTCGACAATGTGCAGCATGGGGTTCTCCGGGTGATGCCGCTCAGCGCGGCTGGCTCGCCAGCGCGGGCAGGGTGAAGGTGAAGATGGTGCCGCCCAAGGGATTGGCAGCGTGGCTCAGGGTGCCGCCATGGAATTCGATGGCGGTGCGACAAATATTCAAGCCCATGCCCATGCCTTCGGCCTTGGTCGAGAAAAACGGCGAGAACAGGCGCTCGGCCACGTCCTGGTCGATGCCGTGGCCCTGGTCCAGCACGGCCACCGTCACCTGTCCCAGCAGCGGGTCGTGGCGCGCCTGCAGGCGCATGCGGCGGCGCTCGGGCGCGCTATGTTGCATCGCCTCGATTGCGTTGCGGGTCAGGTTCAACAGGACTTGCTCGATCATCACGCGGTCGGCCAGCACCGGCGGCAAATCGGGCGGGATGCTCGTTTGCACGGTGACGTAACACTGGCGCGCCTGCAAGTCGATCAGCGCGCCAATGCCGTCGACCAGGTCGGCGAGGGCGACTTCCTGCCGTTGCGGCTCGCTCTTCTTGACGAAGGCATGCACGCTGCGGATGATCTGGCCGGCCCGTTGGGCTTGCGCGCTGGCTTGTTCCAGCGCCGGTTTCAGCAGCGCGCTGTCGACCGCAGAGCCGTCCCGGGCGGCGCGCCCGAGCAAGTTCAAGGCCCCGGTGGTGTAACTGGAAATGGCAGCCAGCGGCTGGTTCAATTCATGCGCCAGCATCGAGGCGATTTCGCCCATGGTGGCCAGGCGCGCGCCGGTCTGCAGCTTTTCCTGCTGCTGGCGGTTCAAGTCCTCGACCCGCTTGCGGTCCGAGATATCGAGAATGGAACCCATCCAGCCGGTCTGGATGCCGTCCTTGTCGACCAGCGGTGCCTCGAAGATGAGGACCGGCACGCGGGTGCCGTCGGCGCGCTGGAAGATGGTTTCGAATTGTGGCGTGATGGTGCCGGCCAGCACGCCGGCGAAGCGCTGCTGGTATGCGGCCATCGCTTCCGGCGCCCAGTAAGGCATGGGTGGCAGCTTGCCGAGCAATTCCGCCGCCGGATAGCCGACGATCTGGCAAAACGCCGGGTTGACATAGGTGACGCGGCCATCGAGGTCGCGCGCGCGCAAACCCGTCACGAGGGAATTTTCCATCGCCGTGCGAAACGACATTTGCTGGCGCAGCGCGCCCTCGGCCGCCAGCCGGCGCGAAATATGGCGCCACAGTGCCAGCAGGCTCCACAACAGACAGAGCGACAAGCCGATGACGGAGCCGACCAGCAGATTGGGCAGCAGGCGCGGCGCGCCCTTGACGCTATCGGTGAGCAGGGTAACCGAGGCGCCCGGCAAGTCGAGCGCGCGCTTGTGGGTATACACACCGTGGCCGGGGCCGGCGGCGGCGCGCCGCGCCAGGATCTTGTCGTCGCGGTCGAGCAGGGTGATCTGGTTGTCCTGGGCAAACCACCACGGCACCATTTCGTCGAGCAGCTTGCCGACCTGGTAGGTGGCGACCAGGCTGCCGGCGTAGGCGGCGCCGCGAAACAGCGGCAAGTGGTAATCCATCAGCATGGTGGCCGGCGCCGCGTCGCGTATGCCGGCCTGCGGCTCCGGCTGGCTGTATTGGGCCACCTTGATTGCGCGGGCGCGTTCGGCGGCGGCGCGCGAGGCGCTGGAAAATTCGGCCGGGCGCGCTGCGCCGCCATCGCTGGAAACGGCCACCCGGCCTTGGGCGTCGACCCACATCACGCGTCGCAATTCGCTGCCGTTGCGCAGCAATTGCTGCAAGCGTTCTTGCAGCCGGGCGTCGCTCAGGCGGGTGGCGCCGATGTCGGCGCCCAGGGTGCGCAAGCTCTCCTCGTCGCGTGCCAATTGGAAGCGGATGGTTTGCTCGACCCACAGTGTGTCGGCGATCAATTGCTCCTGGCGCTCATTGCTTTCCATCTGGCGCGCCTGCCACGGCAGCCAGAACAGGATCGCCAGAAACAGCAGCACCAGCACGATGGGTAGTAGCCAGCGCATCGAGTTGCTGAGGTGAAGGCGGCGCGCAAGCGCGATGGGCAAGGGAATTTTCATGGCCGGCAGGGTAGCGCTTAGGGAGTAGTAGCCGATTGTGGTTATCCACAATTGCCGGAGTTGTCACTGTGGGAGACTATCAGCCCAATTCGAATGATAAGGTATTTTCCCGATCCGGAGGCGACATGAAATTGCTATTGCTGGCGTGGTGGGCGGCAGTGAGCTTCAACGCCTGCGCCCAGGCGCCCATCGTCATCAAATTCAGCCACGTGGTGGCGCCCGAGACGCCAAAAGGACAGGCGGCGCAACGCTTCAAGCTGCTGGCTGAAAAAGCTACCGGGGGCCGCGTCAAGGTCGAACTCTATCCGAACAGCCAGTTATACAAGGACAAGGACGAGCTCGAAGCGCTGCAATTGGGCGCGGTGCAAATGCTGGCGCCGTCGCTGGCCAAGTTCGGTCCGCTCGGGGTGCGCGAATTCGAGGCCTTCGACTTGCCGTATATTTTCCCGACCAAGGCTGCCTTGTATCAGGTCACTGAAGGCGAGATCGGCAAGGCGATGCTGAAAAAACTGGAAAGCAAGGGCATCACCGGCCTGGCGTATTGGGACAATGGTTTCAAGTTGATGTCGGCCAACCGGCCGCTGCATGCGCCGGCAGACTTCAAGGCCTTGAAGATGCGGATACAGTCCTCGCGCGTGCTCGACGCCCAGATGCGGGCGCTGGGCGCGAGTCCGCAGGTGCTGGCCTTTGCCGACGTTTACCAAGCCTTGAAGAGCGGCGTGGTCGACGGCACGGAAAATCCGCCATCCAATATGTATACCCAGAAAATGCATGAAGTGCAAAAATACCTGACCGTGTCGAACCACGGGTATCTCGGCTACGCGGTGATCGTCAACAAGAAATTCTGGGATGGCTTGCCGGCTGATATACGGGCACAGTTGGAGCACGCGATGGAGGAGGCGAGCACGTTTGAAAAAACCATCGCCCAGCGCGACAATGACCTGGCGCTGGAGGCAATCAGAAAAGCCGGCAAGACCGAAATTTACACCTTGAGCGTCACGCAGCAAGCCGAGTGGCGGCGCGCGCTGGCGCCGGTGCAGGCCGAGATGGCGGGGCGTATCGGGCGCGACTTGATTGGCGCCATCAACCGGGAAAACGCCAGGTAGGAATGGCGGCATGCATCAGCAGGCGCATAGCACAAATCGGCCCGGACTTGCCGAATTTTATTGACTGTCAGCGCGAATGACGGCGCCCCGCTGCAAAAAAAATCCAAAACCATTTATTAAGTACGCTATGATGGGCGACTTTTAGGACTTGCCGAACCATAGTCATGTCCTTAAAGCAATGAAATACGAGTACGGTTGGGAGGGAGTGGTATATAAGAACGGTATCGATACCGGAGATATATTGAGGAGACACACGTTTCAAGAGTAACGTTGGAGTCCCGCCAGCACGAGTTGCTTGCGGCGGGTCCCAAACGGCCGGGAACGTGAGCAAAATTTTGAGCGCACCGCGAGGTGCGCTTTTTTTCATTGCGCGCCCGACAACAGCTAAATGAGCGCCAAGGCGCCCGCGCAAGGTCTGGCCCATTGAGGTAAACTGGGACGATGAAAAAACAACAGGGCAGCGAGTTTTTTACGGCCATCGTGGCCGCGCCGTTCGGCGCCATCGGCATCCGTTGCGAGGCCGGGGCGCTGCGCGAACTGGTGTACCTGCCGCCCCACTTCGCCGAGAAAGACGCGCAAGATGCGCTGTCGGCGTTGGCGGCGGTGCAAATCACGCGCTATTTCGGCGATCCCGATTGCACCTTCGACTTGCCGCTGGCGGCCGTCGGCAGCGCCTTCCAGCACCGGGTCTGGGACGCGATCGCCTCGATTCCGCGCGGCCAGGTGCGCACCTATGGCCAGGTTGCCAGGCACATCGGCTCGGCCGCCCGCGCCGTCGGCCAGGCTTGTGGCGCCAACTGGTTTCCGCTGTTGATACCCTGCCACCGGGTCACGGCGGCGGGCGGCTTGGGCGGTTTTTCCCACCACGACGACGAGGGCGGTTTCCACCTTGGCGTCAAGCGCTGGCTGCTGGCCCACGAAGGCGTGGCGGGCTATTGATGGCGCCATCGAATCCGGCGTTGATCGATGAATTCTGCGACAGCCTGTGGCTGGAAGATGGCTTGTCGAAAAATTCACTGGACGCTTACCGGCGCGACTTGCGCCTGTTCGCGCATTGGCTGGAAGTGACGCGGCCGCAGCGGGCCGGCTTGCTTGAGGCGGGCGCCGCCGATATCGAGGCTTATTTCGCCGCCCGCAACGGCGATGGCAAGGCCAGTTCCTCGAACCGGCGCCTGTCGGTGCTCAAGCGCTTTTACCAGATGGCCTTGCGGCAAAAGCAGATAGTCGTCGATCCCAGTTTGAAGATGGTGTCGGCCAAGCAAGCCAGCCGTTTCGTGCACACACTCAGCGAAGCCCAGGTTGAGGCCTTGCTGGCGGCGCCCGACGTGACGACGGCGCTGGGCTTGCGCGAGCGCACCATGCTGGAATTGATGTATGCGAGCGGCTTGCGGGTGTCGGAATTGGTGGAACTGAAATCGGTCGAACTGAGCCTGAACGACGGCGTGCTGCGCGTCACCGGTAAGGGCGCCAAGACGCGCCTGGTGCCTTTCGGCGAGCAAGCGCGCTGGTGGATAGAGCGCTACCTGAAGGACGCGCGCGGCCTGATCCTCAACGGCCAGGTTGACGACGCCCTGTTCGTGACGCGGCGCGGGGCGGCCATGACGCGCCAGATGTTTTGGATCTTGATCAAGAAACATGCCTTGAAGGCCGACATCAAGGTGCCGCTGTCGCCGCACACGCTGCGCCACGCGTTTGCCACCCATTTGCTCAATCATGGCGCCGACTTGCGCGTGGTGCAATTGTTGCTCGGTCACGCTGATATTTCGACCACGCAAATTTACACGCATGTCGCGCGCGAGCGTCTCAAATTGCTGCATGCGCAACATCATCCCCGGGGCTGAAAAATTTGCGTTTGTCATATCTGGGTCATAATGTGCGGTATGCACTCGGTTGTACCATCCAATTCAAAGAGGTAGTAAATGGCAAAGACAAATTTCCAGTATGAAAAACGGCAAAAAGAATTAGAAAAGAAAAAGAAAGCCGAGGAAAAAGCCAGGCGCAAGCTGGAAGCAAAGACCAATCCGAAGCCCGATGATGGCAGCCCCGTCGAAGACGAGGACGAGGACGAGGATGAGGTCGACGGCGACGCAGCGGCCGCGCCGGCTCCGTAAGCGAGCTGCGCCCGCCGGTCAAGCCGGGGGCGCGTAGTTAGTCTTGAAAGGCTGCGCGCGCAGCGGCCGTTTAAGCGGCGTGCTCGGCGTGCTCGGTGGCGTCATGGGCCTCAGGCTGGCCCTTGAAAAAGCGCGCGGCGCGCTTGCCCCAATTGTCGAGGTAAGTGTAAGCCACCGGCACCACCACCAGGGTCAGCAGCGTCGAGGTGAGCACGCCGCCAATCACGGCGCGTCCCATCGGCGCTTGCGATTCGCCGCCATCGCCCAAACCTATTGCCATCGGCAGCATGCCGAAAATCATCGCCAGGGTTGTCATCAGAATAGGCCGCAGGCGCACCTGGCCCGCTTCCAGGATGGCCGCGTGCTGGCTCTTGCCGGCGCGCTGGCCAAGGTTGGTGAAATCGACCAGCAAGATCGCATTCTTGGTCACCAGTCCCATCAGCATGATGAAGCCGATGATGGAAAACACGTTCAGCGTGCTGCCCGTCACCAGGAGCGCCACCAGCACCCCGATCAGCGACAGCGGCAAGGACACCATGATCGCGATCGGCTGCAGGAAGCTGCCAAATTGCGAGGCCAGCACCAGGTAAATGAAGATCACGGCAATGCCCAGCGCGGCAATCGCGCCGCCCAGGGTTTCTTGCATTTGCTGCGACTGGCCGCCGATATCGAAGCGCACCCCGGCCGGCAAGACCATGGCCTTGATGGCTTTTTGGACGTCGGCGTCGACATCGCCGAACGGCCGGCCATCGACGCCGGCGTACACCGCGACGCGGCGCTGCAAGGCCTGGCGTTTCAACACCTGCGGGCTGGACGATGCCACGAATTCGACCACCTGGCGCAGCGGCACCATGACGGGATTGCCATTGGCGTCGAGTTTGCTCGACGCCAGCGACAACTGGCCCAGGTCGGCCACTTTTTGGCGCCCCGATTTCGGCAACTGGACATTGACGTCATAGTTCTGGCCGTCGCCGGCCAGCCAGTGGCTGGTCGTGTCGCCGGCCACGAAGGGGCGCAGCGCGCCGCCGATCTGCGCCACCGACAGACCGAGGTCGCTGGCCAATTCATTATTGATCTTCAGCGTGGTCGAGGGATTGGCGCCTTCCTGGCTGTATTCCAGGTCGGTCAAGCCCTTGATCGAGCGCATCTTGTCCATCAGGCGGCGCGCCACGGAATCGAGCTTGCCCTCGTCGGTGCCGAGGATGGCAATGAAGATCGGTTTCTGGCCAACCGACAGGGAAATCCCGGCTATCGGCAGCAGGCGCGCCCGTATCAGCGTTTCGAGCGCCTTTTGCGAGCGCCGCGGCGCGCGCTTGATGTCGTTCAATTTCAAGTTGACGCGAGCCGTGTTGCGCCCGTCCTGGGTGCCGACGGTGACGATCGTGCTGTCGATTTCCGGGAAGGCTTGCAAGGCATCCTCGACCTGGCGCACCTTCAAATCCGTGTATTCCAGGCTGGAGCCGACCGCCGTCTTGAAGTTCAGCTGGATATAACCCTGGTCGACTTCGGGGAACATTTCGCCGCCTATCATGGGGACCAGCATCAGGCTACCAAGAAACAGCGCCAGCGTCGCCGCCAGGGTGCTCTTGCGCCAGCGCAGCGCCAGCGCCAGCACCTTGCCGTACAGGACATGCAAGCCATCGATGCGGCGCTCAATGGCGGCCATCATGCGGCCCAGCCACGGCGCATATTTGAAGCGGTCGCGCACCGGGTCGCGCCACACCGACGACAGCATCGGGTCGAGCGTGAAGCTGACGAATAGCGAGACCAGCACGGCGACGGCGACGGTGATGCCGAACTGCAGGAAAAAGCGGCCGATGATGCCTTTCATGAAAGCCACCGGCACGAACACGGCGACAATTGCGAAGGTGGTGGCCATCACGGCCAGGCCGATTTCATTGGTGCCGTCATTGGCCGCCTTCAAGTGGCTCTTGCCCATGCCGAGGTGGCGTACGATGTTTTCGCGCACCACGATGGCATCGTCGATCAAGAGGCCGATGCACAGCGAGAGCGCCATCAGGGTCAGGAAATTGAGCGTGAAGCCGAACGCTTTCATCGCGATGAAGCTGGCCATCACCGAGATCGGCAGCGTCAGGCCGGTGATGATGGTGCTGCGCCACGAATGCAGGAACAGGAACACGATCAGCATGGTCAGCAGCGCCCCTTCGAGGATGGTTTGCTTGACATTGTTCAACTGATTCTGGACCCGCTCCGATTCGTCGTCGATGATGCGCAGCTTGATATCGGCCGGCAAGGATTTTTGCAGTTCGGCGGCGACGCGCTGAATGCCGCTCCCCACTTGCACCACGTTGGCATCTTGCACCTTGGTGATGTCGAGCGTGATCGAGCGCTGGCCGTTGACGCGCGAAATCGAACGTTCTTCCTGCTCGCCGTCGACGATGCTGGCCACTTGCTCCAGATACACCGGGCCGTTGGCGCGGCGCGCCACGATCACCTTGCCGAAGCCGCGTGCATCGCCGATCTTGCCCTCGACCCGCACCAATTGCTCGCTGGCGCCATGGCTGATGCTACCAGCCGGCAAATTCTGGTTGGTGGCCTGGATCGCGCGCAATACTTCGTCGACGCCGATGCCCTGGGCCGTCATTTCCAGCGGCTTCAGGTTGATCAGGATCTGGCGCGTGGTGGTGCCGCTGACCTTGACCTGGCCGACCCCGGCCACGCCCTGGAAACGCTTGCTGATCACTTGATCGGTCAGGGTCGACAATTCGCGCAAGCTACGGCTGGCCGAACTCAGGGTCAGCTCGGCGATCGGGCTTTCATTGTCGCCCTCGGCGCGCGCGATATAGGGGTCCTTGGCTTCCTTCGGGAACAGCGGGCGCACCTGGGCCACCTTGTCGCGGATATCTTGCATCGCCTTGTCCATATTGGTCGACAGCTCGAATTCCAGGTACACCCCGGCCCGGCCTTCCCAGGAATTGGTGCGCAGCGTTTTCACGCCGCTGACGGTGTTGACCGCGTCTTCGATGGGACGGGTGATGTCGTTCTCGACCGCTTCCGGCGAGGCGCCCGGATAATTCACTTCGATCGAGGCGAAAGGCAGCGCCACGCTCGGCATGCTCTCGACGCCCAGGCCCTGGTAGCTAAACAGGCCCAGCACGATCAGCGCCACCATCACCATGGTGGCGAAGACCGGATTTTGAATACTGGTTTTGGTGATCCACATGGCTCAGCCTTTCCGCGCCGGAGTGGCAGCCGGAACAGGGCTGGCGGCAAGCTTAACGGCGTGGCCGGGCTTGACGCCGTCGAGCCGGGTGACGATCACGCTGGCGCCCGCCGCCAGGCCTGCGCTGACTTCGGCGTAACCCTGCTCTTCATTGCGCAAGCCGAGCTTGACCGTGCGCTCCACCACCTTGCCGTTTTCAATCGCGTACACCACGCTCGCGCCCTGTTGCGCGCGCAAGGCGGCCAGCGGCAGCAGCGGCGCCACCTGCGAGCGCTCGGTGGTGATATTACCCTTGGCGAACATGCCGCCGCGCAAGGCGCCGTCGCCGTTGCCGACCGCGATATACGCCAGCAGCGCGCGCGAACCGGCTTCCGCGCCTGGATTGATGCGCGCGACCTTGCCGGTGAATTCGCGTTGCCCGAAGCCGTCGACCATGAAGCGTACTTCCTGGCCAACCTTGACGCGGGCAATCTCGGAGGCCGGCACCTGGGCTTCCAGCGTCAGCTGGCTCAGGTTGACGATGCTGTAGACCGGCATGTCGGGCGCCAGTTTTTCGCCGACCTGGACATAGCGCTTGCTGACGATGCCGGCCAGCGGCGCGCGGATCACGGTGTCGTCTAGCGCGATGCGGGCGATCTCGACCATCGCACCGGCCGATTTCACGCTGGCGCGGGCCAGCTCGACGCTGTTTTGGGTGGTGTCGTACGAGGTTTGCGAAATATATTTTTGCTTGAGCAAGGCCAGATTATTGGCCTCGTTCTTGAGCGCGATCGCCAGCTTGGCTTGCGCTTCGTCGAGCGCCGCCTGCTGCTGGGTCAAGCGCGCGGTCAAGTCGCCCGGCGCCAGCCGCGCCAGCACTTGGCCGGCCGTCACGGCCATGCCTTCCTGCAAGCCCGCCTCAAGCACCGTGCCGGACGCCTTGGCCTTGATGGTGGCCTGGGCCAGCGGGGTAAGCGAGCCCGACAGCGGCAAATCGACGGCCAGGGCGCGCGCCTCGATGGTGGCGACATCGCCGCGTGCCAATTCATACACTTCGACCTTGGGCGGCCCCTTGTCCTCGCTGGCCGGCGGCGCCTTCCTCGCTTGCATCACGCTCCAGCTGGCGCCGGCCAGGCCGAGCGCGATCAAGCCGATCAGGGGCGCGCGCCAGCGCTTGCGGCGGGCGGCGGGCGGGGCGGATGAGGGGGGCAAGGTTTCAAGTTTCATATTGATCTTCTTTGAGCTAGAGTGGGTCCGCAGTCCGACGATGTGACGATGTGACGATGTGACGATGTGACGATGTGACGATGTGACGATGTGACGATGTGACGATGTGACGATGTGAGGCATGGTGGCACTCTAGGTGATTGCAAGCGGGGCGACGGTCGGAATGCGACAGGGCGCGCCAAAACGCGCCTGAAATGCGGAAAGTGCCAACCAGTTGGCAGCGCTGGCAATGCTTTACACGCGATTTTTCGCCATTTCCAAGTGCCGTCCATGCTATCTTCCGGCGCGGCCAGCGTGGCCTTGCATGAGCGCTCAAGTTTCAAGAAAGTGAGCCGCTTCGACGATGTCGGCTGGAAGCGGGGGCGCTGGATCGACGTTGCGCATTGGCAATTAAAGTTGGTTTGGGGCGTTACACGATCAGGCATGGTTGAGGGAACTCAATGGCTTTTTCACCGGTCGGGCAAGAATGGATTGTCCGGCTGGCTGTTCCAGTCGCCGCAGCCGCTGAACCGGGGGTATCGGGTGTCTTATCGAAATTCACAACACGCTGCCGACGGCGATAGTTTGGTCGCCGGCAACCCGGCCCAGGAAGCGCTGACCCTGTTGTCGGGCATCGTTGCGGCGATCGAACTGGCGCCCATGGTGGCCGTGCGCAGCTTCGACCGCGACGGCATCGTGCGCTTCTGGAACCATACCAGCGCCGAACTGTACCGGATTGCGGCGGAGGAGGCGGTCGGCCGGCCGCTGGCCAGCCTGCTGTCGCACGGCGAACGGGAAGCCGAGTTCGCCGCCGCCGTCGACAAGATCTGGCAAACCGGCCAGCCCCAGCCGGCGCGCGACTGGCAAGTGCGGACCGTCGACGGGCGCCTGCTCTGGACGTATTCCAGCATGTTTCCCGTGTCCCGGGCCGGCACCTTGCAACAGATTTTTTGTATGGAAGTCGATATCACCGAGCGCAAGCAGGAAGAAAGCGCACTGATGCTGGTGGGCGGCAATTTCCAGCAATTATTCGACAAGTCGGCCGATGCCATCCTGTTGATACGGGCCGACCGCATCGTCGACGTCAACCTGGCTGCGATCGCCCTGTTCTGCTGCGCCGACAAGCCGCGCATGGTGGGCCAGCGCCTGAGCGATTTCTCGCCCTTGCAGCAGGTCAATGGCGAGTTGTCGACCGAACTCAACGCGCAACTGGCCGAGCAAGCCCACGTGGCCGGTAATTGCCGCTACGATTGGCGCTACCTCACGTGCGGCGGCGAATTGTTTTGGGCTGAAGTGCTGTTGACTTCGATCACCTTCGACCATGAATACTTGTTCTATGCGGTGATACGCGATATTTCGGCGCGCAAGCAAGCCGAGAGTTCGCTCTACCTGGCCGCACAAGTGTTTGAAAATGCGCGCGACGCCATCCTGGTGACCGACCGCCAGCAGCGCGTGATCGCGATTAACCGGGCGTATACGGAAATCACCGGCTTCGGCGCCCCGGAAATGATAGGTGGCACTTTCAGCGTGCAACGCTCGGACGTCGACGACCCGGCGTTTTTCCACCAGATCTGGGCTGAACTGGCCGTCACCGACCATTGGCAGGGCGAAATCCAGGGCAAGCGCAAGAGCGGCGCCCTGTATCCGGCGTGGCTGTCGCTGACGGTGATACGCGACAAGCACGGCGAAGTCAGCAATTACATGGGCATCTTGTCGGACATCACGGAGCGCAAGAAATCGGAAGAGCACACGCGCCACCTGGCCGAACATGATTTCCTGACCGATTTGCCGAACCGGGTATTGCTGCTCGACCGCCTCAGCCTGGCGCTGGTGGCGGCGCGCCGCAAGCACAGCATGCTGGCCATCTTGTTTCTCGACCTGGACCATTTCAAGGATATCAATGACAGCATGGGCCACCAGGTCGGCGACTTGCTGCTGCAAGAAGTGGCGCGCCGCTTGATCCAGTGCGTGCGCGGGGTCGACACGGTGAGCCGCCAGGGTGGCGACGAATTCATCATCATCCTGGCCGATATCGGCGGCATCGACCAGGCCGCGCACGTGGCCAATAGCGTGCTGCAAGCGGTCAGCCAGGTGTACCAGATAGGCGAAAACGAGGTGCATATCTCGACCTCGATCGGCGGCAGCGTGTTTCCCAACGATGGGGATGACATCGATACCCTGATCAAGAATGCCGACCTGGCGATGTACCACGCCAAGGAAAGCGGGCGCAACAGCTTCCAATTCTTCAACGCCGACATGAATAACCAGATCATTGAGCGCGTCAGCTTTGAAAACGGTTTGCGCCGGGCCTTGAGCAATGATGAATTCTTCCTCGAATACCAGCCTGAAATCGATATCGCCAGCGGCGCCATGGTCGGCGTTGAGGCCTTGATACGGTGGCGGCATCCGGAGCTGGGTTTGCTCAAGCCGGAGCGCTTCATCGCGGTGGCCGAGGAATGCGGCTTGATGGTGCCGATCGGTAACTGGGTGTTGCATCACGCCTGTCGGCAGGCGCGCCAGTGGTATGACTGCGGCCATCCACTGGTGGTGGCGGTGAACTTGTCGGTGGCCCAGTTCATGCAGAAGAATCTGCCGCAAAGCGTCAACGAGGCGCTGCAAGCGTCCGGATTGCCGGCCGGCTTCCTGGAATTGGAAATCACCGAGGCGCTGCTCATGAAAGGCGGCGCCGCCGTGGTCGAGACGCTGGCCGGCTTGCGCAAGCTGGGCTTGAAACTGACGATAGACGATTTCGGCACCGGTTATTCACGCCTGGCTTATCTGCGCAACTACCCGATCGATAAATTAAAGATCGACCAATCCTTCTTGCGTGGCATAGGCGAGAACCCGGGCGACGCGGCCGTTGTCACCACCATCATCGCGATGGCCAAGGGCTTGCAATTGAAAGTGATCGCGGAAGGGGTGGAAACGGCCCAGCAACTGGAATTCCTGCGCCAGCACGGTTGCGACGAATACCAGGGTTTTTACGCCAGTTCGGCCATGCTGGCGGCCGAACTGGGCAAGTTGTGGCATTGAAGCTCAGGGACCATACAGGCGTATCGTGGCCAGCACCTGGCCGTGGTCGGACGCGTGCGGCAGCGCCGGCAGCAAGTGATCGTTTAAATAGTTCACGGCCAGCACTTCGCCGATCGCATGGCGCGAAGCCGGGTTGAATTGCTCGGACACGAGGATATGGTCTATCGTCATGTAATGGCCTTCGTGGATATTGGTGTAGCCTGTTTCGCGCGGCTGGTCCTGGCACAGCTGGATTTGCCGGCTGTCGAACATGCGGTCGGTTTGCTCGCGGCCGCTCTCGTTGGCGGCGCCGGCGCCCAGCACGATGGCGGTGGTGACCGCGTCGGCCACGTCGTTGAAGTCACCCAGCACGATGCGCGGGCGCTGGCCGAGCCGGGTCAACAGCACGCGCAGCGCCACCGCCTCGGTGCCGCGCCGTATCAGCGAGCGCAGGTTCGCTTGCGCGAACAGCAGCGGGTCGTCGGCGCTGTCGCCATTGCGATAATCGGGCCGGCGCGATTTCAAGTGCACCACCAGCACCTCGACCGTGTGTGCGCCCGGTAGCACGATGCGGGCGTGCAGCGGGGCGCGCGCGAAGCGGTCGGCGTCGCGGCTACCGGGCGGCATCGTGACGCCATCGGGGAAGCCGGGGCAGGCCAGGGCGGGGCCGGCCAGCGGCAGGCGCGACACCAGCGCGACGTTGGGCGCCAGGCGCTCGGCGGCCGGGTCGGGGGCCACGCCGGCGTGCGCGGCATCGCGGTAGGTAGCGGTGCGCGCCAACACGTCTTGCAACACGCCGAGCGAAAAAATTTCCTGCAAACCAATCACGTCGGCGTCGAGCCGGTCGAGCTGGCGCGCGGTCCATTGCAGCTTCGCTTCATACTGCTCGGCCGTCAGCGGTTCCAGATTGTCGTACAATTTGGCGCCCGGCGGAGCCAGATTGCAAACATTGAAGGTGGCAAAGCGAATTTCTTGCTGCATAATTCGACACTCCCGATTGAATGATTAGCGTATCACGCATGGCTAAAAAAGAGCATATTTCCGAAACGCAGGCGACGCAAATGCTGCGCAAGCACCAAGTCGCGTTCAGCGAGCATCCGTACGCCTATGAAGAGCATGGCGGCACCAGCGTGTCGGCGCGCGCGCTGGGCGTGCCTGAATACGCGGTCATCAAGACCCTGGTGATGCAGGACGAGGCCGCCAAGCCCTTGATTGTTTTGATGCATGGCAATTGCAAGGTGTCGACCAAGAATCTGGCGCGCGCGATCGGCTGCAAGTCGGTCGAGCCTTGCAAGCCCGAGGTGGCGCAGCGCCATTCCGGCTACCAGGTGGGCGGCACTTCGCCGTTCGGCACCAAGAAAGCCATGCCGCTGTATGTGGAAGAAAGCATATTGGGGCTGGAAAAAATCTATATCAATGGCGGTCGGCGCGGTTACCTGGTCGGGTTGGCACCGCAAGTATTGCAAACCGTGTTAGGGGCCAAGGCCGTGCATTGCGCGCTGGCCGATTAAAAGCCGGCCTCTCAAAAATTTCCGGCGCCGGCTTGCCATGGTGTATATTCAGCAACCCCGGCGCATAGGCCGGCATAAAAATATAAAAGGGCAGTGATGAATACAGTATTAGCGACAGTGGCCGCCTATTTGATCGGCTCGATTTCCTTTGCCGTCGTGATGAGCAAATTGTTCGGCCTGGCCGACCCGCGCAGCTATGGCTCGAAAAATCCGGGCGCGACCAACGTCTTGCGCAGCGGCAATAAAATGGCTGCCGTGCTGACCCTGCTTGGCGATGGCGCCAAGGGGTGGCTGGCCGTGTTCCTGGCAAGCCATTATGCGGACCAGCTGGGATTGGGCGATTTGGCCATCGGTCTGGTCGCGATTGCCGTTTTCCTCGGCCATTTGTGGCCAGTGTTTTTCCGCTTCGCCGGCGGCAAGGGCGTTGCCACCGCGCTTGGCGTGTTGATCGGCATCAATCCCTGGCTCGGCCTGGCCACGCTGGTGACCTGGCTGGTGATCGCCTATGCCTTCCGTTATTCCTCGCTGGCGGCGTTGGTGTCGGCCCTGTTCGCGCCGCTGTATTACGGCTTGTTGTTCGGCGCCGATGAAAAATTGCTGGCCGTGGTGGTGATGAGTGTCTTGCTGGCATACCGCCACAGCGCGAATATCGGCAAGTTGCTGGCCGGCACGGAAAGCAAGCTGGGCGCCAAGAAAGAAGCGCCCACCAAGAAAAAAGGCCTGAGCCGCTAAGCGGCCTTGAGCCTGCGGTTCTCTTCCAGTAGCGGGGCCAGCAGGCGCTCCACCTCGGCTTGCGTGTAGCGCGGGCTGATGTGTTGCGGACAGTTCCAGTCGAAAGCTTCGATATCGATCACGATGGCGCGCTCGACGCGGCCGCGGTAAGCGGGCATTTCCAGGCGCGCCATCAATTCGAGGTCGTCTTGCGCCTCGATGATGCGGGCCCGGCCCCAGATTTTCAGGCGGCGCCGCTTGGGATAATCCATCAGGATCAGCGAAATTTTGTCATTCGCGCCCAGGTTGCCCACGCTCAGATATTGCATATTGCCGCGGAAATCGGCGTAAGCGATGGTGCGTTCGTCGAGCACCGTCAGGAAACCGGGCGGGCCGCCGCGATGCTGTACATACGGCCATCCCGTTTCGCCCACCGTGGCTTGATAAAAGCTGTCGCGCTGGGCAATGAAGCTCGCTTCAAAGCCGTCGAGGCGATCTTGCGGGTCATGGTCGGCGTGCTGATGCGCGGCGCGGCTGCCGTTGCGGCTTTGCGCCGCCTTCACGGCGGGGGTAAAGCTGATTTCGGCAAATGCGCGTGACATGGCGTGGCTCCAACAAGGTTGCGGTGAGCCTGACTATATCCAATTCCTGTATGGATAAGAATCGCCACCCAAGACAATTAATTATTTCTTTGCTTGGAATAGTGACGCTATTGTTTTTGGCGCCAACGCGCGCATATGAAGCTTTGCCGCGCACTGCGGCACCACATGACAAAGGCCGGCCTATGACTACCACTACCGCGATAAAAATCGATTTTGTTTCCGACGTATCTTGTCCATGGTGCGTGATCGGTTTGAAGGCGCTGGAACAGGCGCTTGAGCGGCTCGGCGACACGGCCAAGGCGGAGATCCACTTCCAACCGTTCGAGTTGAATCCGGACATGGGGCCGCAGGGCCAGGATATCGGCGAGCATATCGCTGAAAAATACGGTGCCAGCGACGAGCAGATGGCGCAGACGCGCGCCATGATACGGGCCCGCGGGGCAGAATTGGGCTTCAGCTTTGAGATGGGCCGGCGCGACCGCATCTACAACACTTTCGACGCGCACCGCCTGCTGCACTGGGCCGGACTGAAAGGCTTGCAGAGCGAACTCAAGCACGCGCTATTCGAGGCCTACTTCACCAAGGGCGACAATCCCGGCTCGCACCAGGTATTGGCGCGGGTGGCTGGCGAAATCGGCCTCGACGGCGCCGCCGAAATATTGGCATCGGGCGCCTATGCCGACGAGGTGCGTGGGCGCGAGCGGTTTTATCAGCAGCAAGGCATCAGTTCTGTGCCGGCCATCATCATCAACGAGCGCCACTTGATTTCCGGCGCCCAGGGCGTGGAGGTGTTCGAGCAAGCCTTGCGCCAGATCATTGCGCAGGGTTGACGCCGCTGCGTTACACTCGACGGGCGGTTCAACCTTCAAGGGAGTCTGGCATGCCGATAGCAATCTGGAATGGCGCGGTGATCGCCGAAGCAGCCGACGATGCGGTGCGTATCGTCGAAAACAATGTGTATTTTCCGCTGTCGGCGGTGAATCAGGCGTATTTGCGACCAAGCGAACACAGTAGTGAGTGTCCGTGGAAGGGCAGGGCCAGCTATTACCACCTGAACGTGGAGGGCAAGGTCAATGAAAACGCAGCCTGGTTTTATCCGCAACCGTTTGACGCCGCCAAGGAAATCGCCGGCCATGTGGCATTCTGGCGCGGGGTCGAGGTGAAACGCTAAGCATCATTAGCATTTCAGGGCACGTGCGGCGGATGACAGCCGCGCGCGGCGAAATGGGGGTCCAGCCGCATGGCCAGCTTGTGCAAGTTAACGCTCGGCACTTGCGGATACAAGTGGTGTTCCAGATGATAAGATAAATTCAGCAACAGGGCGGGAATGATGGCGCCGCGCAGGGTGCGGGCTTGGCCGAGCGGCGTCGGATGCGCTTGATAGTGCGGCAAATACGCCGTTGTCAGCGGGTAAAACCAGCTGCCGAACCAGACCAGGCCGTAATACGCGAGCGGCGCCGCGCTCCAGCGCGCCAACAGCAGCGCCGCGCCCGCCAAGCCGATGGCGGCGGCCAGTTCGGCGCTCATCCAGCGCCGTTCGCGCGCCGAGCGAGAGGCACGAAACGCGGCCAGCCACAGCCGGGGCAGATAAACGGGCCCCGCCAGCAGCGCGGCGACCAGGCCGGCGCGCGCCGGCGCGCCCTCGAAATTATCATCGGCCAGGCAATGGCTGTGGTGATGCAAATGAGTATGGCGGAAGGCATGCCCGCTTTCAATCAATAGCAAGCTCATGCCAAACAAGACCCAATGGCTGGCCTTGGCGTTCAGCCCGGCCGCGCCATGCGCCACATCGTGCGCGAATCTGACCGAAGCGATAAAGTGTGCCACCAGAATCAAGGGCAAGAGCAGATAGACATGGCAGGCCCAGGCGCAGGCAAAACCGGCCAAGGTGGCCAACGGCAATAGCGGACCCGCGCAGCGCTGCCAGACGGTGACGGCCAGCAAGTCGTCGCCCAGGCTGGCCAGGCCGGGCAAGCCGGCATTGCGCCGGGTCAGCAAGGCGCCCACGGCGCCGGACTCGATGGCGGGGCGGGGGCGGGGATACAGGGTAGCGGCAATGCGACAGGTGTTCATGGTGTGTTCCGGTTCAAGTTTTTTTGCCTTGCCCTCGATCGGGCCGGCATACTTATCAGTACGCAACTTGCGTGCCACATTGCGGAAAATTCCAAGTGCCTGTTTTATAAGGAAATAATTTTTTCATCGCCTTATTCGCTGTAAGCTTGCTATATAGTTAGGCCCGTTCAACTATTCACCGTCTATACATGGACCTTTACCGCCTGTACTATTTTTCACTCGCTTTCCAGGGTTGCATCAGCCTGGCGCTGGCGCTGTGGCTATGGGTAAAGGCGGGCAAGCGCGCCGGGATCAAGCCCTTGGTCATGTTTTGCGCCGGCATCGGGCTGTGGGGCCTGGGGCAATTGGCGATCCAGTTGGGCGACGAGCATGTGGCGCGGATCGGCAAGATCCTGGTCAACCTGGGGCCGTTCAACGCGGTATGTTTCCTGCATTTCGTGTTCCGCTTTCTCGACCGCCGGCGGCCCCGGGAATTGCTGGCCTGGTATGCGGCGACAGCCGCGCTGGTAGCCGTCATCATGGTGTTCGACATGGGCCGGTTGGAACCGTGGCTGGGGTTCCGGCGCTATTACATTTTCCCCGCCTGGGGCTGGATACCGGGCATCTATGTCAGCACCCTCAGCATCTGGGCGTATTTCCTGTTGCTGCGCGAATGGCCGGGCGCCGCGCCCAAGTTGCGCGGCAAGATCATGGCGATCTGGCTGTCCGGTATATGGGGTTCGGCCTCGACGCTGATGTTCCTGAACGCCTCGTTCGGCATTGCCATTTTTCCCTATAGCATGATATTGCTGCCCGGTTATGCCTTGCTGCTGGTGTTTGGCATCTTGCGCTACGACTTGATGGCGGTGAATTTATGGGCCAACCGGGTGCTGGTCTGGCTGGTCTTGACGGCGGCCACCGTCACCGTCGCCGGTCTGCTGCTCAGCGTGGCGGCCCGCACCGGCTTTGCTCCGCTGGCCGCTGTTCCGCTGTGGCAACTCTGGCTGCTGGGCACGGCAATGCTGGGCGTGGCGCTGGCGCTGGAAGGGCCGGCCCGGCGCGCGATGGAAAAACTGGTCTTCCCGGGCGCGCATCTGGAAGCGGGCGTGCTGGCCGCCTGGCGCGTGCGCCTCGACGCGGCCGCCAGTTGGGCGGAATTGGAAAGCGTGGCCAGCGCCACCCTGGCTACGCATTTGCGCCAGCCGCTGGCAGTGGCGCTCGGCAAGGCCCGCCCCGGCGACTTGCCCTGCGTGTATTGCCACCAGGATGGCCCGGACCAGGCGCCGCACTGGCGCAGCGACTTGATCGGGTGGGAAGGGGCGACGCCCAGCGTGCAAAGGGTGGGCGAAGTGTTCGGCGCCTTGCTGGCGGCCGCCGCCGCGCGCCTGGACCAGTTGTTGCGCTACGCCGAGCAAGAAAAAAACCGCTTGCTGCAAGCCCACTTGCTCGAACTGGGCGGCCTGGCGGCCACGGTGGCCCATGAATTGCGCAATCCCCTTAATATCATCAGCATGGCGGCGCTGGCATGTCCGCCCGAGACGCGCGCCGAGATCCGCGCCCAGATCGAACGGGCCGACCATTTGATACAAGACTTGCTCAGCTATTCCGGCGAAGTGCGCCTGCAATGCCGCCCGGTCGCTCTGGCCGAATTGCTGCGCCATGTCGCTTCCGGCCAGCCATCGGTGAATATCGAGATCGCCGTCGACGAGCCATTGCAGGCGCTGATCGATCCATGGCGCGGCGAGCAAATCTTTAACAACTTGATCGGCAACGCCATGGCCATGCTGCGCGGGCGCCCCGACCCGCGCGTGCGGGTGGAGGGGGCGGGCGATGGCGCCGGCCGCGTCATATTGCGGGTTTGCGACAATGGGCCGGGGGTGGCGGCCGACCTGGTCGCCGACCTGTTCCAGCCATTTACGACACGCCGCCCGGGCGGCACCGGACTCGGCCTGGCCATCGTGCGGCGTCTGGTCGAAGCCCATGGCGGCACGGTGCGGCTGTGCCCCTATCCGGGCTGGAATTGCTGTTTTGAAGTCATCTTACCGGGACTCCCATGAGTAATGAACGCATCTTGCTGGTCGACGACGAGCCAGCCTTTCAACGCCTGTGCGGCAACTGGCTTGCCAGCCTCGGCTACACGGTCGATCTGGCCGCGTCGGCCGAACAAGTGGCTGCCCTGTGCGCCGAACATTGTTATGATTTGGTGTTGCTGGACCTGGCCTTGCCGCCCACGTTCCGCCCGGACGAGGGCCTGGCGCTGCTGCCGGGCTTGGCGCCGGCGCCGGTGGTGGTCATGACCGGCCACGCCGACCGCGAACTGGCGCTGCGCTCGATCGCGGCCGGCGCCTGGGACTTCTTGCCCAAGCCGCTGGACCCGGATTTATTGCGGGTGGTGGTCGAACGGGCGCTGACCAAGCGCCGCCTCGAGCGCGAACTGGCCGAGTGGCGCTTGCGCGCCGCGCCCGACGACGCCAGCATGGGCTTGATCGGCATCAGCGCCGACCTGCGCGACTTGCGCGCGCTGATACGCCGCATCGCCCCCACCGAGGTGCCGGTCATGATCACTGGCCCCAGCGGGACGGGCAAGGAATTGGTGGCGCGCGCCCTGCATGCGCACGGCAAGCGCGGCGCGGCGCCCTTCGTGGCCGTGCATTGCGGCGCGATTCCCGCCGAATTGTTTGAAAGCGAATTGTTTGGCCATTGCAAGGGCAGCTTCACCGGCGCCGACCGCGACCGGATCGGCCTGATCGCGGCGGCCAATGGCGGCACCTTGTTCCTCGATGAAATCGGCGACATGCCGCTGGCGATGCAAGTCAAATTGCTGCGCTTTTTGCAGGCCGGCAGTTTTTTCGCGGTGGGCGCGCGGGCCGAGACGCGCGTCGACGTGCGGGTAGTGTGCGCCACCAACCGCGACCTGGCCGCGATGGTCGATGAGAAGACTTTCCGCGACGATTTGTACTACCGGCTCAAGGGCATACAAGTGAAGACCACGGCGCTGGCCGAGCGCGGGGAAGACATTGCCTTGATCGCGCAAGCGGTGGCGGCGCGCGGCGCGCCGCCGAAGCGCCTGGCGCCGGCCGCGCTGGACTGGGTCTTGGCGCGCACCTGGCCCGGCAATGTGCGCCAATTGCAGCATTCGGTGTGCACCGCGGCGGCCTTGGCCGGCCTTGAAAGCGAGATCTCGCTCGACGATCTGGCGCTGGCCTGCGGCGAAACGGCGGCGCCGGGCGTGGCGCCGCTTGAAGGCTCGCTCGATGCCCAACTGGGGGCGCTGGAAAAACGCCTGATTGTGACGGCGCTCGACGAAACCGGCCACAATCACACCCATGCGGCCAGGCAGCTCGGTATCTCCAGGGTGGGCTTGCTGAACAAGATGCGGCGCCATCATTTGCGCTGAAATTTGCGGCGACGCATAAAAATGCCACACTGCAGTGCACAATGTCCCCCGCGCCGTACCCCCGCGTCATATATACTTCCGCTGATACTAAATATACAAGCCGACAGGCCGGGGAGTTTCATTGGAGCAGAGCGACTACATGCAATTGGTGAGGCGGCTCGAAGTCGATTCGGCGATCCACCCGGCGGCTTTTCGCGCCAAGTTGCTCGTGATTAGTTACGGCATTTACCTTGCCCTGTTTATCACGCTGGCCGGGGTGGGCAGCCTGCTCTGGTATTGCTACGACAGCGTGCAAGCGCAGCGCAGTGTCTGGGCTTTCGCGCGCTTCGGCCTGGCCACCCTGTTCATGCTGCCGCTTTTTTATGTCGTGCTGCGTACTTTTTTCATGCGCTTGCCGGCGCCGCAAGGACGCTTCATCACGGCCAAGGAAGCGCCGCGCCTGTTCGATTCGCTGGCCACCATGCGCGAGAAATTGAAGGGGCCACGCATCCACCATGTCTTGATCGACGGCGAATACAATGCCTCGATCGCGCAGCGGGCCCGCTTCGGCCTGTTCGGCGCCAGCACCAATTACCTGACCCTGGGTTTGCCCTATATGCTGGGGGTGTCGAGCACCGAAATGCTGGCCACCGTGGCCCACGAGTATGGCCACCTGTGCGGCAATCATGGCGCGCTCGGAGCCTGGGTCTACCGTCAGCGCCGCACCATGGGCGCGTTGCACAAGCAGGCGCGCGAAACGGCCGGCGCCAGCGTGGTGCATGGCGCCTTGGCCTATGCGCTGGCCCATTTCATGCCCTATTACAACGCCTACACCTTTGTCTTGTCGCGCCAAAACGAATACGAGGCCGACCGCATCGCCACCGAGATGGTGGGCGCCGCCGCGAATGCACGCGGGCTGGTGCGCGACGCGCTGCTGGCGTGCTGGATACGCGAGCAATTCTGGCCCACGCTCTATCGTCAGGCCAATCTCGCGATGCGACCCTCGTTCCTGCCTTTCAGCGCGATGCGCACCGCCTTCAAGGCCAGCCACGGCGAATGGGCCACGCCGGAGCGCCTGTCGGCGGCGTGGCTGGAAAAGCCGAATTTGCACGACACCCATCCCGCCCTCCGGCAGCGGGTCGAGGCCACCGGCGAGACGCCCGTGTTGCCGCCCTGCGTAGAAGTGGCGGCGGCCGAAACCTTGCTGGGCGTGCGCACCAGCAAGCGCCTGATCGATGAATTCGACACGCAATGGTGGGAAAAGGAAAGCAAGCCGTGGGAAGCGCGCTGCCGCTATGCGCTGCGTTCGCGCGAGCGCCTGGCGCAATTGGCGGCCCTGCCGCTGCGGCAAGTGGCGCTGCTCGACTTGCAGGAATTGGCGCTCTTGAAGGAAGAATTCGACAGCCCGCAGGCGGCCAAGCCAGTGCTGGAACACTTGTTGCGTCAGCCAGGCGGGCCATTCCCGAAGGCGGCCTTCATTTACGGACGCATCTTGCTTGGCGAAGGCAATGAGCGCGGATTCGATCATCTGGCTGCGGCGGCAGCCCAGGACCGCAGTCTGGTCGGCGAGGTGGCCCACATCGGCTACGATTATTGGCAGGAACGGCAAGACCCCAACGCGGCCCGCTTTTGGTGGGAACGATTCATCGAAGGGGACGAGGAATAGTGGCTGCCGCGCCGACCCGGTCGGGCAATGGATAATCTGACGCATTCGCTGATCGGGCTGGGCATCGGCGAGCTGCTGCAGCGCAGCCTGGCGCCGGAAGCCGAGCCCGGCCGCAACCGCGCGCGCCGTCGCATGCTGTTATTTTCGTGCTGCTTCGCCAGCAATATGCCGGACCTGGACTTGCTGCTGGCGCCGCTGCTGCCAACTCCGCTGGGCTACCTGCTGTATCACCGCGGCCATAGCCACACCGTGCTGTTCGCGATGGCGCAAGCGCTATTGCTGGCGGTCCTGATCTGGCTGCTGTGGCCGGCCGCGCGCGCCTTGCTGCGCACAAGCGGGCCGGCCCGGGCCGCTCTGGCCGCGAGCGTCACGCTGGGACTGGGCTTGCATCTGGCCATGGATTACTTGAATTCTTATGGCTTGCACCCGTTTTATCCATTTGACGCGCGCTGGTTTTACGGCGACGCGCTCTTCATCGTCGAGCCGCTGTTCTGGGTCGCGTTTGGCGTGCCGCTGGCGCTGACGCTCAAGCGCCCCGTCGCGCAAGGCTTGCCGCTGGCGGCGCTGGGCGGCGCGCTCTGCATTTTTGCGGCGCGCGGCTTCCTGGCCTGGCCTGCCTGCGCCGCGCTCTGCGCGCTCGGACTGGGCCTGGCCGCGCTGCAGCGGCGCGCCGGCGCGCGCGGGCGCCAGGCATTGTGGGCGGCGACGGTGCTCTGCCTGGGCTTCATCGCGCTGCAGGGCGGCGCGGCGGCGCTTGGCAAGCGCCGCGTCGCGCTAGCCTTGCTGCAGGCCGATCCCGGCACCAGGGTGCTGGACGTGGCGCTGAGCGCCTACCCCTCGCAGCCGCTGTGCTGGAGCTTTGTCACGGTCGAGAGCAAGGAAGCGGCCGGCACTTACCGCTTGCGGCGCGGCATCCTGAGCCTGGCGCCCGCTTGGCTGGCGCCGTCAGCCTGCCCGGCCGGCCTGGCCGAGCGGCACCCGCGTGCCAGTTTCACGCCAGCCATGCTGCAAGAAATCGCCATCGATGGCAGCCTGGCCCAGTTGCGCCGCCTGAAAAGCACGAATTGCCAGGTCGACGCGTGGTTGCGCTTTGCCCGCGCGCCCGCGCTCGGCGTCGGAGTGGCTAGCGATGTGCGCTTCGGCTCTGGTCCGGATGGCAATTTCACGACCTTGCGCTACGCTTCCGCGACGCCATCCGACTGCCCGCTCCAAGTCCCCGCCTGGGCCTTCCCTGCCTGGAGCTACCCTCGCGCCGACTTGCTTGAGGCGCCCTGAACAGCGTCGAAAGTGTTGTGTTGTATGGAAATTGAATTGGCATTTTGGCAGCATACGTGCTATTGTTCGTGCGGTATTGTTTGAAATATCAGACTTCTTTGTTAATGTAAACATATGCTGGGATGCCGCAACAAGCCGGCCAGTCGCGCGCAAGCGCTGTCATCTCTCTCTCTCCGGTCGTACAGTGAGCCCGATATCATCGCGCGGTCGCACAGCGGCTCTCATCAGGAAAATAAGACCATGTATCGCTTTGCATCAGCGGCCCCGACGGCGCCGCATCCCCATCATGGGCAGTAACATGATTCCAGTTCGACTGTTATCCGTCGGCAAAGCACTGCCCTCGCAATTGGTCACCTCCGACAGCCTCGATGTCCGCTTCGGCCGCCCGGCCGGATACACGTTCAAGAAAAGCGGTGTGCGTTCGCGCTATTTCGCCGCCCCCGAAGAATCGCAAAGCGAGCTGGGCGCCGCCGCGTTGCGCGATGCCTTGCGCAACGCCTCGCTCAAGCCCGAAGCGATCGATTTGCTCATTTCCGCCTGCGGCGTGGCGCAGCAAGCCTTGCCGAACACGGCCTGCTTCATCGCCGCCCGGGCCGGTCTGGCGCCGGGCACGCCGGCCTTTGACGTGAATGCCAGTTGCCTCAGTTTCGTGGCCGCGCTACGGGTCGGCGCCGCGCTGCTGGCCGGCGGCGGCTATCGTCGCATCGCCATCGTCGCCTCCGACCTCGCTTCGCGCGGCGTCGACTGGGACGACCCGGAAGCGTCGCTGATCTTCGGCGACGGCGCCGCCGCCGTGATCCTGGAGCAGGGCGCCGCGCAACAAGGTATACGGGGCTTCAGGCTGGAGACGTTTCCCGAGGGACGGCATTTTTGCGAAATCCGCGCCGGCGGCACCGAGCGCAATCCACGCGCCGGCGCCGAGCCGGCCGATTACCTGTTCCGCATGGATGGCAAGGCGGTCTTCAAGCTGGCGCTGAAAGTGATGCCATCCTTCCTGTCGGGTCTGATGGACGAGGCCGGCCTCGACCTGGCGCAACTCGACCTGGTGGTGCCGCACCAGGCCAGCGCGCTGGGCCTGGCGCACGCCGCCAAGCGCCTCGGCGTGCCGGAATCGAAAATCGTCAAGATCTATGAAACCCACGGCAACCAGGTGGCAGCCTCGATCCCAAGCGCGCTGCATGAAGCCGTCATGAGCGGGCGCGCCAAGGCCGGTAGCCGGGTCATGATGATGGGCACGGCGGCTGGCTTGACGCTGGGCGCGCTGATCCTCGAGCTATGAAATCGGTGTTGGTGACCGGCGCGACCGGAGGCTTGGGCCGCAACGCCGTGCGCATCTTGCAAGAGCGCGGCGTGGCGGTGCGCGCCACGGGTCGCAACGCGCAAGTGGGCGCGGAGCTGGCGCGCCAGGGCGCGCGTTTCGTCGCGCTCGACCTGGCGCTGGCCACGCCGGCCCAGCTGGCGGCACTGCTCGACGGCGTCGACGCCGTCTGGCATTGCGCGGCACTGTCGGCGCCGTGGGGCGCGCCGGCCGATTTCGCGGCCGCCAACGTGGACGCCACGGCCGCCTTGCTGGAAGCGGCCGGCCAGGCCGGGGTCGGGCATTTCGTGCATATCTCGACCCCGGCGCTGTACTTCGATTTTCACGACCGCGCCGAGGTGCCGGAAAGCTTTCGTCCGGCCCGCTATGTGAACGACTATGCGCGCACCAAGGCGCAAGCCGAACAATTGGTGCAGGCGGGCGTGACGCGCTTCCCGGCCATGCAATGCGTGATCTTGCGTCCACGCGCCATCTTCGGGCCGCACGACCAAGTCTTGATGCCGCGCGTGGCCGCGCTGATCGAGCGCGGCGGCGGCCGCCTGGCCTTGCCCAAGGGCGGCACGGTGACGCTGGACGTGACCTATGTTGACAACGTGGTGCAGGCGATGTGGCTGGCCAGCGTCAATCCGGCGCTGGCCTCCGGCAGCGTCTTCAATATCACCAACCAGGAACCGGCCCAGTTGCGCGATATCTTGCGCAGCCTGTTCCAGGATGGCCTGGGGCGTCCGCTGCGCATCGTGGCGCTGCCGTATCCGCTGCTGGCCGGCGTCGCGCGCCTGCTGCTGCTGCTGGCGCGGGTGACGGGCAGGGAACCGGCGCTGACGCCCTACAGCCTGGGGGCGGTCAGTTTCAGCATGACACTCGACAATAATCTGGCGCGCCGCCAGCTCGGCTACGAGCCGGCCGTGAGCCTGGCCGAAGGCATACGCCGCACCGCACTATGGATGCAACAACATGGCTAACATCACCGCGTTCAAGGTCGGCCATTGCAGCCACCCGTCTTGCATGGTACTCAAGGGCAGCGGCTTGCAAAGCCTGTGCTTCCCCTCGCGCGCCTATCTGATTGAAACCCGGCGCGGCCTGTTCCTGTGGGATACTGGCTACGCCGAGCGTTTCCGCGCGGCCACTTCGCGCGGCGTCTACCGGCTCTATTCCTGGGTCACGCCGGTGGCCTTCGAGCCGGCCGATTCGCTGCACGGGCAATTGCGGGCGCACGGGGTCGAGCCGCGCGACATCGATACGCTGCTGCTGTCGCATTTCCATGCCGACCATATCGCCGGCATGCGCGATTTTCCGGGCGCGCGCCTGATGTGCTCCCAGCCTGGCTGGGAAGCGGTGCGCCGCCTGTCCGGCGTGGGCGCGCTGCGGCGCGCCTTCGTGCCGGAACTGCTGGCGCCCGATATCGAAGCGCGCCTGGTCTTTGTCGAGAGTTGCGCGGCACAAGCCTTGCCGGCCCAGTTGCAACCGTTTGCCCATGGCCGCGATATCAGCGGCAGCGGCGAGATTTTCATCGTCGACTTGCCGGGCCACGCGATCGGCCATATCGGCGCCTTCGTGCGCGAAGACCATGGCTGGACCTTGCTGGCCTCGGACGCGGCCTGGGTGGCGCAAAGCTACCAGCAATTTCGCGGCCCGTCCGAGCTATCGTTCCTGATCCAGGACCGGCGCGCCAGTTATTACGCAACCCTGGCCAAGCTGCACGCGCTGCACGCGTCGGGACAGGCGGCGATCCGCCTCACGCATGAAGAGGCGGCCGATGACGCGCCGCTGGCGGCATGAGGCGCATCGCGTGGTTGCTGATGGCTTACTGGCGCACGCGCCGGCTGCGCTTTGCCAGCCGGGACGCGCTGGAAGCTTACCAGGAGCGCCGTCTGGCGCGCTTTTGCGCCCGGCTGGCCGCCGCCAGCCCCTATTTCTCGGCCTGGCGTGGCTTGCCGCTGGCGCAATGGCCAGGCATGGACAAGGCCCATATGATGGCCAATTTCGACACCATGAACACGGCGCGGCTGGACCTGGCGACGGTGCTGAGCACAGCGCTGGCCGCCGAAAGCAGCCGCGACTTCACGCCCGTGATCGGCGCCGTCACAGTGGGACTGTCCTCGGGTACCTCGGCGCAGCGCGGCGTGTTTGCCGTCAGCGCCAGGGAAAAGGCGCAATGGGCCGGGGTGATGCTGGCCAAGGCGCTGCCGGACGGCCTGTTTTGCGGCGAGCGGGTGGCGCTGCTCTTGCGCGCCAATAGCAATCTGTACACGGCCGTGCGCACGCCGTGGCTGACGTTTTCGTTTTTCGACTTGTTCCTGCCCTTCGAGCGCCTGGGGGGAGAACTGGAAAGCTACGGCCCGACGGTGATCGTGGCACCGGCCCAGGTGTTGCGGCAATTGGCGCTGGCGGTGCTGGACGGGCGCTTGCGGCTGGCGCCCAAGCGCGTCATTTCGGTAGCCGAGGTGTTGGAAGAACAGGACCGCTCGCTGATCGAACAAGCCTTCGGCACCGTGCATGAAATCTATCAAGCCACCGAAGGCTTCCTGGCCAGCACCTGCGAGCTTGGCCGGCTCCATTTGAATGAAGAATATGTGCATGTCGAGCCGCACTGGCTGGACCGTGAGCGGCGCCGTTTCGTGCCCGTGATTAGCGATTTCAGCCGCATGACGCAACCGATCGTGCGCTACCGCCTCGACGATATCTTGCTGGCCAGCGCGACGCCATGCCCGTGCGGCCGCGTCACGCGCGCGATCGACCGGGTCGAGGGCCGCTGCGACGACATGTTGACGCTACCCGGCGTCGATGGCGGCGCGCTGTCGGTATTTGCCGATGTGCTGTCGCGCGCGCTGGCGCAAGCCTTGCCGGCGCAAGCCGATTACCGCTTGACCCAGTCCGGCGCGGCCGCGCTATGCCTGCAGGCCGAGATCGATGCGGCCAGCCTGGAAGCGGTGCGCATCCACCTGGAGCGGGCGCTGGCCGGACTCGGCGTCGATGTCGAAGCCATCGCCTGGACCGTGGGCGGGGCGCTGGCGCCTTTTGATGCGAGCCGCAAGCGGCGCCGCATCGTGCGCGCGGCCTTTGACGCTCAAGCGAGCCGCGCATGAACGGGCGCATGAACGAGAACGAGCGCATGGGGCGCATGGGGTACGTTGGGCGCCTGCTGCACTTGCTGCTCGGCTGGGGCGGGGTCGGCCTGGTGTATTTTTCGACCGGCTTCCTGGACGGGCATGCCGTGATCGTGCCGGAAACGGCGCTCGACCGCATGATACCCTACAGTCCGGCGGGAATCTGGTTGTACCTGTCGTTTTTCCTCTTGATCCCGTACACCTATTGTACGGTCGACCCGGCGCGGGTGCGCTGGTTGAGCCGTGCCATGCCATTGTGCGCGGCTGTCTGCGGCGTCGTGTTCTTGCTCTTTCCAACCACGCTGGCCTATCCGCCGGCAGCCGGTGACGGCGTCGGCGCGCAACTGGTGCAAGCCTTGCTGGCGGCCGATTCTAGCCGCAATTGCCTGCCTTCGCTGCACGGCGCCTTGACCGTGCTGTGCGTCTGGGCCTTGCTGGGCGAGGCTTCCCGCTTGCGCGCCGCGCTGGCCGTGCTGCTCGGCCTGGGCATCGGCTATTCCATCATCCAATTGCGACGCCACGTCAGCCTCGACCTGGGGGCCGGCGTGCTGGCCGGCCTGCTGTGCGGCGCGCTGGTCCACGCACTAGCGCCATTCTTGCGCACCAACCGGGAACTCCCGTCATGAATATGTTCGCCCTTTCCTTTGTCGCCATGCTGGCCTTCGTGCTGGCCGAATTGCTGGTGCTTAAATTCGCCCGCAAGCAAGCCATCCCATGGCGCGAAGTGATCTTCAACCTCAATTCCGGGCATATCCTGATGTGGGTCTTGCGCGGCGTCGAAGTCGGCGTTTTCGGCTTGCTGCTGGCGCACGCCAATGTCCACCTGGTTGACCGCTGGCCCGTGGCGGCGCAATGGCTATTCGCCTTCATCGGCTGGGATTTCTGCTTTTACTGGATGCACCGCCTGCACCACCGCTTGCCGATCTTCTGGGCCGTGCATGTGGTGCACCACCAGGGCGAGCATTTCAATCTGTCGCTGGGGATCCGCAATTCCTGGTATTCCTCGCTGACCTCGCTGATCTTCGTGGCGATCCTGGCGGTGCTCGGCGTGCCGCTCGATATCTTCTTGCTGGTGTCGTCCTTCCATTACTCGGTCCAGTTGTACAACCACAATGCCCTGGTCGGCAAATCCGGCATCCTCGACCGCTTCCTGGTGACGCCCTCGAATCACCGCGTCCACCACGGCATCGACGCGCGCTATATGAACAAGAATTTCGGCGGCACCTTCCTGATCTGGGACCGCTGCTTCGGCACTTACCAGGCCGAACTCGAAGGCGTGCCGATGCAATACGGCGTGCCGGGCGCGCCAAAGACCGACAATCCCCTGTGGGCCAGCAATGCGCCATTGCTGCGCCTGGTCCAGCGGCGCTGGCCCGGCTTGCGCCAGGCGGCCCGCTTTGCCGTGCCCGACTGGTTCATCGGCGCCGGCGGCGTGCTCCTGTTCGGCATGGTGATTTACTATGTCGACCATGAAGGGCGCATGCCGGGCGCGCGCCAGGGCTTGCTGTTTGCGCTGATCTTTGGCGCCACCATCGCGCTGGGCGGCTTGTCCGACGCCAAGCGCTGGGGCGCACTGGCCTGGTCGTCGATCGCGGTGGCGCTGCCGCTGCTATTTCTGGGCTCGGTGCGCGAACCGTGGGCGCTGGTTTGCCTGGTCTTGCTGCTGGCGCATGGACTCGACGGCTGGCGGCGCCTGTTTACGCGTCGCACTGACGCGGCGCAGTTGTCATGAGCGCCCCCTTGGCGCCGCTGCACTTCAAGTCGGCGCGCGATTGCGCCTTCCGCCGTGAATTGCGGGAAGAAGCCGAACGCTATCTGCAAAACGAGGGCGGGCACCGCTTTGCCAATGGCTGGCTGTACCTGAAAGGCGCCGCCCTGGCCGGCGCGACCCTGGCTTGCTACCTGCTGGCGCTGCGCGCCGGCGGCGCTCTGTCATTCACGCTGGCCCTGGTGGCCTGCCTGTGCGGTGCCATGGCGATGGCTTTGAACCTCTTGCATGACGCGGCCCACCTGGCGCTGGCGCGATCAAGCCGGTTCAACCGCGTCTTGCGGCGCCTGGTTGGTATCCCGGTCGGCATCGACACCGATTACTGGACCATCCGCCACGTCCAGTTCCACCACACTTACGCCAATGTCGAAGGCTACGACCTCGACATCGAACCGAATCCCTTCTTGCGCCAAACCCCGTTCCAGGCATGGTCGCCGCAATACCGCTACCAGCATATCTATTGGCCGCTGATCGCCGCCCTGTCGCTGCCTTATCTGAACTGGTATTCGGATTGGGCCGACCGTTTCGGCGCGACCCCGGTCGGCGCGCGCGGCCAGGGACCCGGCTGGTTGTTATTCCTGTCCTGCAAACTGGCGCATGTGTTGCTGATGCTGGTCTTGCCGATCTGGGCAGTGCGGGGCGCCGGGATCGGCTGGGGCACCGTGCTGGGCGCGTATTTCCTTGGCCAGATGCTTGCTTCCTGCATCCTGGTCAGCCTGATTCTTGGGACGCACTGGGCCGAGGTGGAATTTTTCCAGCCGGGCGCTGACGGGACGCTGCCGCATACCTGGCATGAGCACACCTTCCGCACCTCGTGCGACTGGGCTCCGAAGCCGGTCTGGCTGGGCTGGTTCCTGGGCGGCTTGAACCAGCATTTGACGCACCATTTGTTTCCCACCTATAGCCACCGTCATTATCCGGCGCTGGCCAAAATCGTGGCCCGGCTGGCGCTCAAGCACCAATTCGGCTACCGCGAATTGAGTTATCGGCAGCTACTTTCTTCACAGCAAACCTTCCTGAAAGCCATGGGACGCGGCGAACGCGGCAATCTGCCGCAAGCCAAGCAGCCCTAAAACTGCAGGCTTAAAACTTGACTTTGGCCGCATAATCGATTCTAATTTCTGTTGTAACAGAATTTAAAGAAATTAGAGAAATGCATTGGCACGCGCCAGGCATTTCGATGCCTAACCCGGAGCAATGTCATCTCCGGATCGATACGCCACAGGAGGAGTTGGTCCATGAATACCCATTTGTTGGCCTTGCAATTGATGGCGGCCCAGGCTTGCCTGGGCGCATACGACACCCTGTATCACCATGAATTGACACAAGCGCTGCCGCGCCGGCCCACGGCGGCGCTGGAATTGGCGATCCATTCGCTGCGCTCGCTGATTTACAGCGCGCTCTTCATCGGCTTGTCGGCCTGGGCCTGGCACGGCGCCTGGGCGCTGGCGCTGATTGGCATCTTTTGCGTCGAGATCGCCCTGACGCTGTGGGATTTCGTGGTCGAGGACCGCACCCGTTTGTTGCCGGCGACCGAGCGCGTGACCCATACCGTGCTGGCGCTCAATGGCGGCGCCTTCCTCGCCTTGCTGGCCCTGAACACGCCGGCCTGGCTGGCCGCGCCGACGGCGCTGGCGTGGCAACCGTCCGGCTGGCTGGGCGTCTTCCTGGTCTTGTGCGGAGTCGGCGTCGGCTTGTCCGGCATCCGCGATGGCTGGGCCGCGCGCACGCTGGGCCGGCAAGCGGCACGGGTCTTGCCCGCGCCCGCCATTGATTTCGGACCCGGCCCACAAGATGTGCTGGTCACCGGCGGCACCGGCTTTATCGGGCAGGAATTGGTGGCCGCCTTGCTGGCCGACGGCCACCGGGTGACGGTGTTGACGCGGCGCGTCCGGCAGGCGGCCTGGTTGTTCGACGGCCGCGTGCGTTGCATCGGCGCCCTTGATGAATTGCCGCCGGGGCAAAGAATCGATCTGGTGATCAACCTGGCCGGCGCGCCCGTGTTAGGGCGGCGCTGGACGGCCGCGCGCCGCGAACAATTGCGGCGCAGCCGGGCCGGCTTGACACAAGCCCTGGTGGCGTGGATCGCGACAGCGCGCCATACGCCGCGCTTGCTGTTGTCGGCTTCGGCCATCGGTTATTACGGAATCCAGGCGCAAGGCGACGCCAGCGTATTGACCGAAGATAGCCCGCCGCAAGCGATTTTCATGTCGCAATTGTGCGACGAATGGGAAGCGCAGGCACAGCTAGCCACGGCGCACGGGGTGCAAGTGGCCTGCCTGCGTTTCGGTTTCGTGCTGGGCCGCCAGGGTTCCTTGCCGATGCTGCTATTGCCGATCAAATTGGGCCTGGGCGGGCCGCTGGGCGGTGGCTGGCAATGGCTGTCGTGGATACATGTGCGCGACGTGGTGCGCGGCATCGCCTACCTGGCGCGCCAGGAACGGGTCGACGGCGCCTACAATTTCACGGCGCCGGGCAGTGTGCCGCAAGCGCGTTTCAGCCGGATCGCGGCGGCGCTGGCCGGCCGGCCCTGTTTTTTTCCGACCCCGGCCTGGCCCATGCGGCTGGCGCTGGGCCGGCAAGCGGACTTGCTGCTGGAAGGCCAGCGCGTGGCGCCGGCCCGTTTGCTGGCGGCCGGTTTTGCCTTCGACTATCCGGAATTGGATGGCGCACTGCGCAGTCTGGCTTGACACATGTTTCCGCTGCGGCCATCATCCGTTGATGATGATCGGAGCCGCATGGACAGATTGCACTTGATGAGCGTCTTTGTCGCCGTCGGCGAGGAACAAAGTTTTGCCGGCGCGGCGCGGCGCTTGTCGCTGTCGCCGCCGGCCGTCACGCGCGCCATTGCGGCGCTGGAAACCCGGCTCGGGGTGCGCCTGTTGAACCGCACAACGCGCCATGTACGCGTGACGGAAGCGGGGTTGCGCTACCTGGACGACGCGCGCCGCGTCATTGCCGATGCCGATGCGGCCGACGAAGCGGCCGGCGGCGTCAACGCGGAGCCGCGCGGCCACCTGGCCGTCACCGCGCCGGTCTTGTTTGGCAAGCTGTTCGTCATGCCGGGCATCGTCGACTACCTGCAGCGCTATCCCGCCATGGAAGTGTCGGCGGTGTTCCTGGACCGCGTCGTCAATCTCCTGGAAGAAGGTCTGGACGCCGGCATCCGGATCGGTGAATTGCCCGATTCGAGCATGCGGGCGATCGGCGTCGGCCAGGTACGGCGCGTGGTCTGCGCCGCGCCGGGCTACCTGGCGCAGCACGGCGAACCGGCCACGCCAGCCGAGCTGGCGCGGCATGTGATCGTGGCGGCGTCCGGCGTCTCGCCTTCGCTGGATTGGAAATTCACGCATGAGGGCGATGGCGCTAGCATATCCGTGCGCGTCAAGCCGCGCCTGATCGTGACCAGCAACGACGGCGCCATCGAGGCGGTGCGGCGCGGCTTCGGCCTGACCCGCCTGATGTCTTACCAATTGGCGCCCTATCTGGCGTCGGGCGAGTTGACGGCCGTGCTGCGCGATTACGAGCCGCCCGCCATGCCGGTCCACGTGGTGCACCGCGAGGGCCGCCACTCGAGCGCCAAGTTGCGCAGCTTTCTCGACCTGATCATCGGCCGCCTGCGCGCAGAAACGGCGCTGCGCGCTTGAGCCGCGCCGGTGGACTCCTTAGATTTCCTTGATTTCATCGAGCGGCCAGCGCGGCCGCACATTGAAGGAATAGTCGCGCTTGGCCGCCTGCGGGTTGATTTGCAGCCGCAGCGCGCCGGCAAAGGCGATCATGGCGCCATTGTCGGTGCAAAATTCCAGTTCCGGGTAATACACCTTGAAGCGTTTCTTGACGGCGGCCGCGTCGAGCGCGGCGCGCAACTGGGTGTTGGCGCCGACGCCGCCGGCGATCACCAGGCGCTGCAAGCCGGTTTGCTTGAGCGCCGTCACGCATTTGGCGGTCAGCACGTCGACGATGGCGTCGACAAAGCCGCGCGCGATGTCGGCCTTGTCTTGTTCGCAGATATTCGCGATGACTTTTTCGTGGTGGTTTTTCACCACCGTCAGCACCGCCGTCTTCAAGCCGGAAAAGCTGAAATTCAAATCCTTGGAATGGAGCATCGGGCGCGGCAACTTGTAGGCGCTGGGGTCGCCGAATTCGGCCAGGCGCGAAATCGCCGGCCCGCCCGGATAGCCGAGGCCGAGCAGCTTGGCCGACTTGTCGAACGCTTCGCCGGCGGCGTCGTCGAGCGTCTCGCCCAGCAGCGTGTATTGGCCGACGCCGTCGACCCGCATCAATTGCGTGTGCCCGCCCGACACCAGCAGCGCCACGAAGGGGAAGGCGGGCGGATTGGAGGCAAGCAGCGGCGACAGCAAATGGCCTTCCAGGTGGTGGATGCCGAGCACCGGCCGGTCGAGCGCCAGCGCCAGGCTGCAGGCGACCGAGGAACCGACCAGCAGCGCGCCGGCCAGGCCCGGACCCTGGGTATAGGCGATGGCGTCGATCTCGGCCAGCGTGATGCCGGCCCTGGCCAGGGTTTCCTCGAGCAGGGGGATGGCGCGCCGGATATGGTCACGCGAAGCCAGTTCCGGCACCACCCCGCCATATTGCTCGTGCATCGCCACCTGTGAATAAAGGGCATGCGATAACAGGCCGCGCTGCGTGTCGTACAACGCAAGGCCGGTTTCGTCACAAGAGGATTCGACGCCGAGAACAATCATGGGGAGCACGGAAAGAGCAAAGGAAGCCGCCATTGTAAAGGAAAGCCGGCGCCGCGCTCCCGGCCGCGCCGCCGATGGACGCGGCGCGGTCCGCCAGACCGGTGACTCAGCCTTGCGCGGGACGCTGGCGCAATTGGGCGTCGGCGTCGCGCAGCATGGCCACGGTGGTGTCCCAATCGATGCAGCCGTCCGTCACCGAACAGCCGTACTTCAGTTGCGACAAGTCTTGCGGGATTTTCTGGTTGCCGGCCACCAGGTTCGATTCGATCATTACGCCGACCAGGGACTTGTTGCCCTGGCGGATCTGGTTGACCACGTCGGCCATCACCAATGGTTGCAATTCCGGTTTCTTGTAGCTGTTCGCGTGCGAACAGTCGACCACCAGGTTGGCCGGCAGCTTGGCCTTGGCCAGGGCCTGTTCGGCGATCGCGATCGACACCGAATCATAGTTCGGGCGGCCGTCGCCGCCGCGCAGCACCACGTGGCCGTAGGCGTTGCCGCGGGTGCGCACGATGGCGACATTGCCGCCGCTATTGATGCCCAGGAAGGAGTGCGGGTGGGCCGAGGACAGGATCGCGTTGACGGCGATGCTGATGTCGCCGTCGGTGCCGTTCTTGAAGCCAACCGGGGTCGACAGGCCGGACGACATTTCGCGGTGGGTTTGCGATTCGGTGGTGCGGGCGCCGATCGCGGTCCAGGCGATCAAGTCGCCCAGGTATTGCGGCGAGATCGGGTCGAGCGCCTCGGTGGCGGTCGGCAAGCCCAGCTCGCACACGTCGAGCAGGAATTGGCGCGCCTTTTCCATGCCGGCGTCGACGCGGAAGGAATCGTCCATGTCCGGATCATTGATATAACCCTTCCAGCCGGTGGTGGTGCGCGGTTTTTCGAAATACACCCGCATTACCAGCAGCATGGTGTCGGCCACTTCGGCTTGTAGGGCTTTCAGACGGCGCGCGTAATCGAGGCCGGCGACCGGGTCGTGGATCGAGCATGGCCCGACCACCACGAACAGGCGATTGTCCTTGCGGTCGATGATGGCGCGCAGCGCTTCGCGGCCCTGCATGACGGTCTCGAAGGCGGCGTCCGACAGGGGCAGCTTGGCGTGCAGGGCTTCGGGCGTAGGCATGGGCGCGAAGGATGTGACGTTGATATTTTCGATGTCTGGTGTATTCATGATTCGGCTCGGCTTTCGGTGGTGCGGTATCTGGGGAGTCAATAGTGTAGCGGAAATGTGCGGCCATGCGGGCCAGGCGCGCGCATCGGCCCGTTTGCGGCGCCCGTGCGGGTCACGTAAAAATGTCGAAATGCCCGAGCAGGCGGTGTAATTCGGTTTGCTTGCGGATGTTGAGCTTGGCGAACACGGATTTCAACTGGCTGCGGCCAGTGTCGACGGATATATCGAGCTGGCGCGCCGCTTCCTGCAGCACGGCGCCGTCCAGCAAGACCCGCACCAGGCGGATTTCCGCCGGCGTCAAGTGAAACACTTGGCGCAGCAGGGCAGCGGCCGGCGCCTTGTCGCGCCCCGTATCGTTAATCCATAGCAGCGCCAGGCGGCGCGCGCCATGCCAGGCGCTGGCCGCCTGCTCGGGCAGCGGTACGGCCGTTAAGTAAACCACACTGCCGTCCGCTTTCTTCAAGGCCAGGCTGCTTGCCTTGGCGGGAGCGCTGGCGCCGCAGGCGTCGGCCAGGATGGCGGCCAGTTCGCCTGCCTGGGCCGCGCCGATGCCGAATGGCTGGCCTGCTTGCGCCAGCCACTGTTCGCCGAGCCGGTTCGCCTGCACGATATCGCGCGCGGCGCTCATCACCAGCAGCGGGAATTGACAGCGGTCGAGGATGTGCGTGCTCAGCGCCAGTTGTTGCGACAAGTCCATGAATTTGACCCGCAGCGTGGCCGCGCGCCGGATGTGCGGCAACAGCCGGACCAGGCCGCGTCCATGGCGCGCGGTGGCGTCCATCGCGCTCGCGCCGCGCCGCAGCGCCACCGGCGTGTCCGGATGCCAGGCGTCCAGACCGAGCCGGCCGACAATCTCGATGCCGCAGTCGAGCGTGTAAAAACGCGGCAGATGTTCGTGCTGACGCGCGTGCGGCAAGCCGTAGCGGTCGCTCACCATGGCCTTGCCGTCCTTGCGTTGCGCCAGCACCAGCGAGGCCGCTTGCGATGCGGTCGCCGCTGCCAAGCCTTCCAGGGCCGGACGCCAGCCTTGCGGGGCCAGTACGCCGTCATAAAATAAGCCGGTAAGAATTGTCAGCTCATGCTCCGTCATTCCACTCTTTCTTATCGATATGCGCCTGCGCCTTCGGGCTTGCCCGGAGGGTAGCATTAAAATTGTGTTTATTATAACATATTTATCAATAACACAAATTGATGAAATCTTTATTAACGAAACACTATTTTGTTATTGAAAAGAAAAGTTCATGGTGCCGCTTGCTGGCCCCGTTTTCCCGGACCTCGCCCCTTTCGCTCGCCCGTCCGGCACCGCCGCGAATCGCGCCGGAGCAGTTGCGGATACCCCAAACGGGTGATGTTTTGTTGAAACAATATCATTACAATCAGGCGTTTCCCAATGCGCGTCATCGCCGATGGGCAAGGCCGTGTTCCGCCTGCCATCGGCCGCCATCTACCTATCTCTGTTTGTAAAGGTTCCAAATGAAATCAAGTATGCATTCCAAGCCGTCGGTCTACCCATCGACGCCCGCGTCGCGCCTGAAGGGGCGCCGCGTGGCTCGGCTGGTGCCGCTGATGCTGTCGCTGGCGGTGAGCCAGGTGTACGCCGATAACGTCACCGTAAACGGGGTGAATGGCGCCGCCGGCGCCAATGGCGTCACTCCCGGCGCGCATGGTTCGGCCGGCGCCTTGAGCGCGCCGGTGGCGGGTGCCACCAGTGTTTGGCTCGACAACAATAACTCGCTGAATGTCACCGGCGGCAACGGTGGTTTTGGCGGCAATGGCGCCGCCGGCGATGCCACCCATAACGGCGGGAATGGCGGGAATGGCGGCGCCGGCGGCGCCGCCAGCGGCGTGACGACAGCCAAGCCGGCGGCCGGCGACGCTGTCGCGCAAGGGCGTGTCACGGGCGGCAATGGCGGCGAGAGCGGTGCATACGGCGTGGCCGGCAGCGGCACGCTCGATGGGCAGGGCGGCATTGGCGGCGCGGGCGGCGGCGCGCAGAGCGTGAGTCAGGCGACGGCCGCTGGCGACGTCAGCTCGTCCGCCATTGCCACCGGCGGCAATGGCGGTGGGGCGCGGGGCGCGGGCGGTGTCGGCGGCGCCGCTGGCGTGGCGTCGGCCAGCGCCAGCGGGCGTTCCGTCAGCGGCGCCGTAGCGGTCAGCGCGCAGCAAACCGGCGGCGCCGGCGGTGGCGGCGACTATGGCGCAAAAGGCGGTGCCGGCGCGGACTCGGTGCTCAATAACGCGGTTTCCGGCGACACCGCCGGCGCGCTGACATTAAGCCAGCAAGCGGTGGGCGGCGCCGGCGGCAGCAGTGCCGGCGGCTTGCTGGGCGCGGCCGGCAATGCCAGTTCCACGCTGGTGCTGAGCGATGTCAAGGCGGCCAGCCTCAATCTCTCCAGTCGGGCCGGCGGCGGCGCTGGCGGCAGCGCCGGCAATATGTTTCAAGACGATGTAGGCAATGGCGGCGTGGGCGGCAATGGCAGCAGCGTTGCCAGCGGCACGGTGCTGGGCGCCAAGCCGGCCGAGGTCAGCGCGCTTGGGTGGGGCGGCGTTGGCGGCAGCGCCCATGGCGCCGGTTATAGCGGTGGTATCGGTGGCGCGGGCGCGGCCAGCGCCTTTGGCCATTCCGGCAGCGGCGATGTGAAGGTCAGCGCGACCATCATCGGCGGCGCGGGCGGCGAGGGCAGCGGCGGCGCCAATGGCGGCGCCGGTCGCGATACCCTGTCTGGTAATGTAGTGTCGGGCGCGACCAGCGGCAACTTGTCCTTGTCCCAGAGCGCTTACGGCGGCGCCGGCGGCGCCAGCGGCATCGCCAGCTTCAGCGACAGCCGCGACAACGGCGTCGCCGGCAAGGGCGGCCAGTCTTGGTCCAGCCTGACCATCAACGACGCCGTGGCGGCCCATGTGAAAGTCAAGAATGTCGCAATGGGCGGCGATGGCGGCCTGGCCACGATGGGAACGGCTGGCCGCGGCGGCAACGGCGGTAGCGCGCTGAGCCTGACGTCGACGCGGGCCGGCGCCGGACTCGACGGCAGTAGCGAAGCCTATGGCGGCACTGGCGGCTTGGGCGATGTGCGCAGCGCCCAGGGCGGGGCCGGGAATGCGACTCTGGTGTTGTCCGGCGCCGGCCAATTGCAAGGCGCCAGCAGCGCGCGCGGCGGTAGTGGCGGCGGCGCGAGACTGGACGGTAATGAAACGATCGACAGCGAAGGCGGCGACGGCGGCGCGGCCGGCGCGGCAGCGCGCGCGCAGACCAGCGGGGCCTACGCGGTCAATGTGTCGGCGCAAGCCACCGGCGGCGCGGGCGGCCTTGGCCGCAACAAACCGGCCGGCGCTGGCGGCGCCGCCTCGGCCAGCGCGGTCGGCGTTTCCGGCAGCGGCAGCGTGACCGTCGGCGCCAGCCAGGTTGGCGGCGCCGGCGGTTACGCCGGCTATGGCGCGGCGGGCGGCGTTGGCGCGGGTTCGGTGATGAACAATGTGGTGTCCGGTTCAACCAGCGGCGCCTTGAGCCTGAGCCAGTCGGCCCAGGGCGGCGCCGGCGGCAATGGCTTTTATACTCACGGCGGTGCGGGCGGGAACGCCAACTCCAGCCTGACGCTGGCCGATGGCGCGGCCAGCAGCTTGTCGCTTGGCAGCACGGCAATCGGCGGCAACGGCGGCGGTAGTGAAGTGGGCGGCAAAGGCGGCGCCGGCGGTGCCGCCGCCGCCAGCGTCGGCGCCAGCGGCGCCGGGCGGGCAACAGTGAGCGCGGACAGTCATGGCGGCTCGGGCGGTAGCGCCGGCCGGGACAGCACTGGCGCTGCATATGGCAATGGTGGCGCGGCCAGCAGCGTTGCCAGCGGCGTGGCGGTGGGCGCCAATCAAGTCGAGGCCAACGCCAGCGCCACGGGGGGCGATGGCGGCAGTACGCAGGGAGACGGCGGGCCAGGCGGCGCCGCCAGCGCCAAAGCCAGCGGCAGGTCGGGCAGCGGCAGCGTGACGGTCGGCGCGACCCAGAGGGGCGGCAATGGCGGGGATGGCAGAAATGGCTGGAGTGTCCCGGGCAATGGTGGCGCCGGCGCCGACTCGGTCATGATCAATGCGGTATCGGGTGCGACCAGCGGCATGTTGTCGCTGTCTCAAGATTCGCGCGGCGGCAACGGCGGCAGCAGCGACCGCGGCAGCGACAACACGCAAGCCAACGGCGTGGCGGGCAAGGCTGGCAACGGCGTGGCCATTTTGACGGTCAGCGACGCGGCGGCGGCCCAGTTGAATGGACGCCAGGTGGCAACCGGCGGTGATAGCGGCGCTTCAGGGCCGGGCGGCGGCGCGAGCAGCGCGCTGACCCTCGCTTCGACGCGGGCCGACGCGATGGTTGGCGGCAGCAGTACGGCCACCGGCGGAAGTGGCGACGCCGCCATTCACGGCCGCGACGGACGTGGCGGCGCGGCCAGTTCCAAGCTGATAATGGCCGGCCTGGGTGATGTGCGGGGCAATAGCGTGGCGCAGGGCGGGACCGGCGGCGCCAGCGCTTATTCGGATGTGCTCGGCGTTGCCGGCGTCGGCGGTGGCGCCACCAGCGTCGCAACCGGGCAAACCGGCGGCAACCATGCGCTCAATATCGCGGCGACGGCCAACGGCGGCAGCGGCGGCGCGTGCAGGGGAAGTTGTAGCGCCGGCGGCGGCGCCGGCGGGGTGGCGGTGGTCAGCGCCACCGGCGTTTCCGGCGCTGGCGCCGTGTCCGTCAACGCGCAACAAAATGGCGGCGCGGGCGGGGCCGGGATTGGCGGCGCGACGGGCGGCGCCGGCGCGGCATCCTTGATGAACAACGCGGTGTCCGGTTCGACCAGCGGCGCGCTGACCTTGTCGCAAAGCGCCATCGGCGGCGTCGGCGGCGCCAGCGACGGCGCCCAAGGCGGGGCGGGCGGCGCGGCCGGTTCCGTGCTGCGCTTGACTAATGGCGGCGCGCACAATCTAAGCGCGCTCGTGAATACCCAGGGCGGCTTGGGCGGCGCCGGTGCTATTGGGGGCACCGGCGGCGCCGCCAACAGCCAGTTGGCGCTGTCGTCGAGCCTGGCCGGCGCCGTGGTGCGCGGCGTCAGCGGCGCCACCGGCGGCAATGGCCGCAGCGGCGGCGCGGCCATCTCGATCTCGACGGTGAGCGCCTTGGGTGCGGTGTCGAGCCAGAGTACGGCAGTTGGCGGCGCCTCCAGCGTGGGCGCGGCCGGTTCGGCCAGCGCCAATGCCAGCGCCGCCAGCGGCTTGGCGGGTGCGGCCAGCAATGCGCGCGCCAGCGCGATCGGCGGCGCGGTAATGGCGCGGGCGCAAGCCGATGGCGTCGGCAACGGCGCCATCACGGCCAACGCCACTGCGCGCGGCAGCAGTGGCAGCGCGATGGCGCAAAGCACGGCCAGCGATGGCGGCCAGCAATGGGTGCGCGCAAGCGCGTTGGCGCCCGTCGATGGCGGCGCCAGCAGTTCGAGTTCGGCCAATTTCGGCGGCGCCAGTTTCGCGCCGCCGGATCTGGCCGGCGGCGCGCAGGCACTGTCGAATGTGAACGGGGCGCCAGGCGCCGCCGTGGTCGCGACGCTGCTGGGGTCCAGCCCGAAAGTGGCGGCCGCTTTTGCCGGCGGCCAGGTGCTCGGCTCTGGCGAGCAGGGCGCCTCGTACGCGGCCGGCGCCGCGCCCGGCAGCAGCCACACCTATGTCACCAGCGGCGAATTCAAGTTCAGCACTGCGGAGCGGCGCCATGTGCTGGTCGGCTTCCTTAGTCCCACCTCGTTCAACTCGGGTTTCAACGTGCTTGATCTGACGATCAATAACAATGGCACCCTGGTGTTTTCGCAATCGTTCAATTCGCTGGCGGCGGCCAATCTGTTCTTCACCGACCACGCGCTCGACCTGGGCCTGTTCGGGCTGGGCATGCAAGACCTGGTGGTCAGCGCCGGCATCACCTCGAGCAGCCTGGGCGGCTACGCCTTCGGCTATGCGATCGGCACCGGCATGGGCTTGACGCAGATGGCGCCGATGGCGATGCGGGTGGCGGCGGTGCCGGAACCGGAAACCTGGCTGATGTTGTTGCTCGGCTTGAGCGTGGTGGTCTTGCATTTTTCGGCGCGCCAGCGGCGCACTCGCTGGAGCGCCAAATCATGATCATTAAAATATCTGATCCATACCTCAAATGGGTGATGTTTTATTGAAAAAATGATATTAAAATTACGCTTTTTTTAACACTCCCAGCCTGTCACAGTCAGCCATCTGGATTCCGCAGAGTTGGCTGACATTCCATTGAATTTCCCTACATGTAACGCTGTTTGCAAAGGCACCCCATGAAAACAAATATGCATTCCCATCCGCCCGTCCGTGCCTTGAACCAGGCGCCCCGGCTGAGAGGCCGCCGTGCGGCCCGCCTGGTGCCGCTGATCCTGTCGCTGGCGGTGAGCCAGGTGTATGCCGACAACGTGATCGTACGGGGGCTTGATGGCGCCGCCGGCGTCGATGGTGTCAATCCCGGCGCGCATGGTACGGCCGGCGCCTTGAGTGCGCCGGTGGCGGGCGCCAGCGCGGTGTGGCTCGACAACAATAGCTGGCTCAGTGTCACCGGCGGTAACGGTGGTCAGGGCGGCGCCGGCGCCGCTGGCGACGATGTCCATAACGGCGGCAATGGCGGTGCCGGCGCCGCCGGCGGCGCGGCCAGCGGCGTGGTGACGGCCAAGCCAGTGACCGGCAACGCTGTCGCGGCTGGGAATGTCAAGGGTGGCGATGGTGGTTATTCCGGCCAGGTCGGCATGGCCGGGACCGGTACGCTGGCTGGCCAGAGCGGCGGCGGCGGCGCCGGCGGCAGCGCGCTAGGCATGAGTCAAGCCAGTGGGAGCGGCAATGTCAGCTCGTCCATGACTGTCACCGGCGGCGCCGGTGGCCAAGCTGGCGCGCGCGGCGGCGCCGGCGGCGTGGCGTCGGCCAGCGCCAGCGGGCGTTCCGTCAGCGGCGCGGTGTCGGTCAGCGCACAGCAAACCGGCGGCCACGGCGGCGACGGCTTTGAAGGAGGTGCCGGCGCCGATTCGGTACTCAACAACGCGGTGTCCGGCGACACCGCCGGCGCGCTGACATTAAGCCAGCAAGCGACGGGCGGCGACGCCGGCAGCAGTTTCAATGGTCAGCCGGGCGGCGCGGCCGGCAACGCCCGTTCCAGCCTGGTGCTGAGCGATGGCAAGGCGGCCAGCCTCAAGCTCGACGCTTCGGCGCAGGGCGGCAGCGGCGGCGCCAGATACACCTATGTGAACGGCAATGGCGTTGTCGGCGGCAATGGCAGCAGCGTTGCCAGCGGCACGGTGCTGGGCGCCAAGCCGGTCGAGGTCAGTGCGCACGGGATGGGCGGCGCAGGCGGCGCGGCCAGCGGCGTCGCTTACACCGGCGGCGTGGGCGGCGCGGGCGCGGCCAGCGCCTTTGGCCGTTCCGGCAGCGGCAATGTGACGGTCAGCGCGACTATCATTGGTGGCACGGGCGGCGAGGGTAGGGAAGGTGCGAATGGCGGCGCCGGTCGCGATAGCCTGGTCGGCAACGCGGTGTCGGGCGCGACCAGCGGCAGCTTGTCCTTGTCCCAGAGCGCGTACGGCGGCGCCGGCGGCGCCAGCGAAAGCGGCATGGTCGGCAAGGGCGGCGAGGCTTGGTCCAGCCTGACCTTGAGCGACGCCGCGGCGGCCCAGTTGACAGTCCATAATTATGCGGCCGGGGGAAGCGGTGGCACGGCCGTGGGTGGGACGACTAGTCGCGGCGGCAATGGGGGCAGCGCGCTGAGCGTGACGTCGACACGGGCTGGAGCCGGAATCGACGGCACTAGCGAGGCCATGGGCGGCGGCGGCGGCGTCGCTCAATTTTCGATTCCGGGCGGCGCCCAAGGCGGGGCTGCGAACGCCACTCTGATGTTATCCGGCGCTGGCCAGTTGCAAGGGCTCAGCAGCGCGCATGGCGGTAACGGTGGCGGTCGTAGTGGCGAAGCGGTTGACAGTAAGCCCAGCGACGGTGGCAATGGCGGCGCGGCCGGCGCCGTCGCGCGCGGCCAGACCAGCGGAGCTTACGCCGTCAATGTGTCGGCGCTGGCCATCGGCGGCGCGGGCGGCATGAGCGGTCGTAAAAGTTCCGGCACCGGCGGCGGCGCCTCGGCCAGCGCCAGTGGCAGTTCCGGCAGCGGCAGCGTGACGGTCAGCGCCAGCCAGATCGGTGGCGTCGGCGGTTACGACGCCGACGGCAATGGCGGCGGCAAAGGCGCGGACACGGCGATGAACAATGCGGTGTCCGGTTCGACCAGCGGCGCCTTGAGCTTGAGTCAGTCGGCGCAGGGCGGCGCCGGGGGTATCTCTCACGGCCGCCAGGGCGGCGTGGGCGGTAACGCCAGTTCCAGCCTGGCGCTGGCCAATGGCGGGGCCAGCAGCTTGTCAGTCAGCGCCAAGGCCACCGGGGGCGAAGGCGGTAATATCGGTTTTAGCGGCGTGGGCGGGGATGGCGGCTCGGCCGCCGTCAGCGTCGGCGCCAGCGGCGTCGGCCGGCTACAAGTGAGCGCCGACAGCCTTGGCGGCTCGACTGGCTACGGCCCCAGCGGTAATGGCAATGGCGGCTCGGCCAGCAGTGTTGCCAGCGGCGTGACGGTGGGCGCCAATCAAGTCGATGTCAATGCGCACGCCACCGGCGGCAGCGGCATAACAGGCGGAACCGCCAGCGCCAAGGCCAGCGGCAGATCCGGCAGCGGCAGCGTATCGGTGGGCGCCACCCAGGAGGCTGGAGGCAGCGAATCCGGCATCAACTCGGTCATGATCAATGCGGTGTCGGGCACCACCAGTGGCGCCCTGTCGCTGTATCAAAATTCCCACGGCGGCTACGGCGGCGGCAACGCGCTGGCCATCTTGACGCTCAACGATGCGGTGGCGGCCCAATTGAATGGCAGTCAGGTCGTGACCGGCGGTAATGGCGCCATGCCAGAGCGGGCTGGCGGCGCGACCAGTGCGCTGACCCTCGCTTCGACGCGGACCGACGCGATGGTTGTTGGCAGCAGTACGGCCACCGGCGGCGATGGCGGTAACATCGATGGCCGCAGCGGAGAAGGCGGCGTGGCCAGTTCCAAGCTGCTACTGTCCGGCCTGGGCGAAGTGCAAGGCAATAGCGTGGCGCAGGGCGGCGGCGGCGGCGCCTATCCTTCTTCCGGTGACGGCCTGGTCGGGCAGGGCGGCGTCGGCGGCGCCGCCACCAGCGTGGCAAATGGACAAACCAGCGGCAACCATGCGCTCAATATCGCGGCGACGGCCAACGGCGGCATTGGCGGCGCGCGCGATGGCAGCGGCGGCGCCGGCGCCGGCGGGGTGGCCGTGGCCAGCGTCGCCGGTATTTCCGGCGCTGGCGCCGTATCCGTCAACGCGCAACAGAATGGCGGCGCGGGCGGGGCCGGGACGAGCGGCGCGACGGGCGGCGCCGGCGCGGCGTCCTTGATGAACAATGCGGTATCCGGTTCGACCAGCGGCGCGCTGGCATTGTCGCAAAGCGCCATCGGCGGTGCCGGCGGCGCCAGCGACGGCGCCCAAGCCGGCGCGGGCGGCGCGGCCAGTTCGATTTTGCGTTTGAATAATGGCGGCGCGCGCAATCTGAGCGCGCTCGTGAATGCCCAGGGCGGTTTGGGCGGCGCCGGTGCGACGGCGGGCTTGGGCGGCGCCGCCAACAGCCAGTTGGCGCTGTCGTCGAGCCTGGCCGGCGCCGCTGTGCGCGGCGTCAGCGGCGCCACCGGCGGCAATGGCCGCAGCGGCGGCGCGGCCATCTCGATCTCGACGGTGAGCGCCTTGGGCGCGGTGTCGAGCCAGAGTGAGGCGGCCGGCGGTGCGTCCAGCGTCGGCGTGGCCGGTTCGGCCAGCGCCAACGCCAGCGCTGCCAGTCGCTTGGCGGGCGCGGCCAGCAATGCGCGCGCCAGCGCGATCGGCGGCGCGGTAATGGCGCGGGCGCAAGCCGATGGCGTCGGCAACGGCGCCATCACGGCCAACGCCACTGCGCGCGGCAACAGCGGCAGCGCGACGGCGCTAAGCACGGCCAGCGATGGCGGCCAGCAATGGGTGCGCGCAAGCGCGATGGCGCCCGTCGATGGCGGCGCTATCAGTTCGAGTTCGGCCAATTTTGGCGGCGCCAGTTTCGCGCCGCCCGATCTGGTCGGCGGCGCGCAGGCGCTGTCGAATGTGAACGGGGCGCCAGGCGCCGCCGTGGTCGCGACGCTGCTGGGGACCAGCCCGAAAGTGGCGGCCGCTTTTGCCGGCGGCCAGGTGCTCGGCTCTGGCGAGCAGGGCGCCTCGTACGCGGCCGGCGCCGCGCCCGGCAGCAGCCACACCTATGTCACCAGTGGCGAATTCAAGTTCAGCACTGCGGAGCGGCGCCATGTGCTGGTCGGCTTCCTTAGTCCGACCTCGTTCAACACGGGTTTCGACTTGCTTGATTTGACGATCAATAACAATGGCACCCTGGTGTTTTCGCAATCGTTCAATTCGCTGGCGGCGGCCAATCTGTTCTTTACCGACCACGCGCTCGACCTGGGCCTGTTCGGGCTGGGCATGCAAGATTTGGTGGTCAGCGCCGGCATCACCTCGAGCAGCCTGGGCGGCTACGCCTTCGGCTATGCGATCGGCACCGGCATGGGCTTAACACAGATGGCGCCGATGGCGATGCGGGTGGTGGCGGTGCCGGAACCGGAAACCTGGCTGATGTTGTTGCTCGGCTTGAGCGTGGTGGTCTTGCATTTTTCGGTGCGCAAGCGGCAGAATGCGCTGTGAATACTTATATGGAACCATTTGTGGAAAAGGAAAACAGCATGAAGATGGAACATGTGGAAGCGCGGCCAGAGGCCGCAAGCGCCTGGAGCGCGACGCGGGTGAGGGTAGCTTTGTTGCTGGGGTTGGTGGCGGCCTTGTCGCTGGCGGCACAGGCCGGCCTCGAGTGGCGCCGGGAAAATGGGCGCGTGCTCGATGCCGGGCCGCTGGGCGCGATGTATAGCGTCCAGTTGCAAAGTGGCCAGGTGTATTACGGCATCTTGCTCGACGCGCGGCCCGGCTTCGTCAAGCTGGGCGATGTGTACTATGTCCAATCCTACACTCAGCCCAATGGCCAGCCGGGCAACCGGGTCGTCAGCCGGCAAAAGAATGATTGGCATGGCCCCGAGTGGCAAATGATCGCCACCGACAAGATCGTCTTCATGGAAGCGGTCGGGCCGCAATCGCAATTGGCGCGGTTGATCTCGCAAGATAAGGCAGCGCCGAAGTAAGCAGTCGCAACGCCGGTCCGCCGACCGGCGTGCTGCACCTTGCGGCTACCACGCCGCAACTGGCCTCGGTTGCCAGTCCAATAAATTTTAATAGAACACCCCTAAACGGGTGATGTTTTATTTAAAAAACAATATTAAAATTACCCAGGCCCGCTTCGCATGCACGCGGGCCTGGCCATCTGGCTATCCGCTCTGGCAAGACACCCTTCCCTCAAAATTCCATTTACGTATGTAAAGGCAGCCCATGAAATCAAGTATGAATTCCCGTCTTCCGGCCAAGGCGTCGCGTCTGAAAGGGCGCCGCGCAGTCCGTTTGGTGCCGCTGCTCTTGTCGCTGGCGGTGAGCCAGGTGTACGCCGATGGCGCCACCGTGATCGGTGTCGATGGTGCCAACGGCGCCAATGGCGCGACACCCGGCGCGCACGGCGCGCTCGGCGTGGCTGGCGCGGCGACGGTGGGCGTGTTGGCTCCCAACCTCGATAACGGCAATTATCTGGAAGTGTATGGGGGCGGTGGCGGCAGTGGCGGCAATGGCGCGGCCGGCGACGCTACGCATAACGGTGGCAATGGCGGCCTCGGCGGCGCAGGCGCCAACGCGCGTGGCACAGCGACGAGCAAGCCGACGGGCGGCGATAGCAGCGCGCGTAGCATTGTGGTTGGCGGCACCGGCGGCACCGGCGGCAACGCCGGCGCGGCCGGTGTCGGCACCCAGGCCGGCCGTGGCGGCGCAAGCGGCAACGGCGGGATGGCGACCAGCCAGGCGGTGGTCGGCGCGCGCAATGGCAGCGCGTCGTCGGCGATCGCCGGCGCTACCGGTGGCACCGGCGGCGCAGCGAACGGCGCTGGCAATCTCGGCGGCGCGGGCGCCGCAGCTGCGGCTGGCGCCAGCGCCACCGCCGAGTCCGGCGGCGACGCGTCGGCCAGCGCCACGCAGAGCGGCGGCGCGGGCGGGGCCGGTCACGCAGGCGCCGGCGGCGGCGCCGGCGCGCACTCGGTCATGAACAATATGGTGTCGGGCGCGACCACGGGTACCTTGACATTGGCCCAGGCGGCCGTGGGCGGCGCCGGCGGCGACAGCGATGCCGCCCTGGCCGGCGCGGCCGGCAACGCCGCTTCCAGCCTGGTGCTGTTCGACCGCGCGGCCAGCGTTCTCCATCTGAGCAGCTCCGCGCTTGGCGGCAACGGCGGCGCGACTCTATCCGGCGGCGCCAGCGCGGGCGGCGCCGGCAATGCCAGCCTCAGTGTAACGGCTTTAGGACAAATGGACTTGCATGCCAGCGCCAGCGGCGGCGCCGGCGGTTCCCGCGCCACGTCGGGCAATGGCGCGGCCGGCGGCGCGGCCGGCGCGGTCGGCGTGGCTGTGGCCGACCAGCTAGTCACGCTAGAATCGAGTGCGACGGGCGGCGCCGGCGGGCAGGGTATCGGCGCCGGCAATAGCGGCGGCGCGGGCGGCACGGCCACGGCCAGCGCCTCGGGCCGCTCGGCCAATGGCGTCATCCAGGTGTCGGCCAGCCAGAACGGCGGTGCCGGCGGCGCCGGCGCGCAAGCGGTGGTGATCAACGCGGTGTCCGGTGCGACCCAAGGCGAATTAAGCCTGGGCCAGACGGCCCGCGGCGGCGCGGGCGGCGCCAGCGACGGCAACTTGGCCGGCGCGGCCGGCAATGCCAGTTCCAGTCTGACGCTGGTGGAGGGAGGGGCGAGTAGTCTGATGCTGAGCAGCTACGCGTTGGGCGGCGCCGGCGGCGCGGCCGGCGCAGGCAATGGCGCCGTCGGCGGCGATGGCGCCAGCAACGTCAACGGCACGGTGCTGGGCGCCACGGCGGGTTTTGTCAGTGCCAGGGCCACCGGCGGCAAAGGCGGTTCCGGCAGCGGTGTCGGCATGCGCGGCGGCGCTGGCGGGGCGGGCAATGCCAGCGCCGTCGGCCGATCCGCCGCCGCCAGTCTGGAGGTGTCTGTAGAAAACGTGGGCGGCGCCGGCGGCGTCGGCATCCATGGCGCCGACGGCGGCGCCGGCCGTGACACGGTCATCAGTAATGCGCTGTCGGGCGTGAGCGGCGCCGGCCTGTGGCTGGATCAGCGCGCCACAGGCGGCGCCGGCGGCGGCAGCGAAGGCGGCGTGGCCGGCAGGGGCGGCAACGCGACGAGCAACCTGACGCTGAGCGACGCCGGCGCGGCGCAACTGAGCGCGGTCGTGGGCACGCGCGGCGGCGCCGCCGGCGGCTACGATGTTGGTGATGGGGTGGCGATGGTAGCCGGCGATGGCGGCCAGGCGACGAGCGCGCTGACGCTGGCGTCGACACGGGCCGATGCCAGCGTGGCGGCTAACAGTATGGCCGAAGGCGGGCAGGGCGGGATAGCAAAAGGGCGCATCGGTAGCGGCCAGGGCGGGGCGGCGCGCGCCACCCTGGCGCTGTCGGGCAGCGGCGAGATACAAGGCAACAGCGTGGCACAAGGCGGCAACAGCGGCCATTTCGCGCTGACCAGTCTTGCCTCGCAGGGCGGCGCCGTGGGCGGCGCTGCCAGCGCCACGGCGAGCGCGAAAACCACGGGCGCGCATGGGGTCGATTTGAGGGCGCAGGCCAGTGGCGGCAAGGGCGGCTTGGGCTTGGGCGCCGGCAATAGCGGCGGCGCCGGGGGCGTGGCACTGGCCAGCGCGACCGGCACTTCCGGCGCCGGCGCGGTATCGCTCGGCGCGACCCAGACCGGCGGCGCCGGCGGCGACGGCGAGCAAGGCGCGAACGGCGGCGCCGGCGCCGATGTGGCGATGAATAATGCGCTGAGCGGTTCGACCACGGGCCAACTGACTTTGTCCCAGACGGCCCGTGGCGGCGTCGGCGGCAATAGCGCCGGCGGCCAGGCCGGTGTGGGCGGCAACGCCAGTTCCAGCCAAATGCTGGCCGGCGGCGCGGCGGGCAATTTGTCGTTGAACGGCGTGGCTTCGGGCGGCGATGGCGGCAAGGCGTATGGCAATGGCGCCGCGGCCGGTGGCCTTGGCAGCGCCAGCATCAATGCCAGCGGCCGTGGCCAGGTGCAAGTGAACGCCGTCGGCAACGGCGGCGAAGGCGGCGAGGGCGTGGGTGGCAACGGCAGCATTGGCAGCTACGGCGGCGTCGGCGGCGTCGGCAGAGCCGTCAGCAACGCGGTGGCGGTGGGCGCCAATCAAGTCAATTCGGTCGCCACCGCCGAAGGGGGAATTGGCGGTACCGGGCTGGGTGCGGGCAATCGCGCCGGCGCCGGCGCCATTGCCGGCGCCAGAGCCGGCGGCCAGTCCGGCAGCGGCACCGTGACGGTCAGCGCGACCCAGTACGGCGGTTCCGGCGGCTGGGGATGGAATAACGCGAACGGCGGCGCCGGCGCCGATTCGGTCATGATCAATGCCGTGTCCGGTTCGACGTCGGGCATACTCAGCCTGAGCCAGATCGCGCGCGGCGGCAACGGCGGCGCCGCCGACAACCGCGTCGGCGATACCGGCCCGATCGGTCGCGCCGGCGTGGCCGGCAACGCCGTTTCCAGTCTGGTGCTCGGCAATAGCGTGGCCAGCAATTGGTCGCTGAGCAGTTCGGCCAGCGGCGGCGGCGGCGGCAATGCCAACGGCGGCCTCGACGCCGTCGCCGGCAATGGCGTCGCCGGCGGCAGCGGCAGCAGCCGCGCGGTCGGCAATAGCGCCGGCAACCATCAATTGTCGGTCACGGCCCTGGCCGAAGGCGGCCAGGGCGGCACCGGCGCGGGTACGGGCGCGGGCAGCGGCGTCGGCGGCATGGGCGGCGGCGCCAGCGCCAGCGCGTACGGCACATCCGATACCGGTAGCGTGTCCGTGGCGCTGTCCCAGACTGGCGGCGCCGGCGGCCTTGGCTGGGGTGACGCGGGCGGCGGTGCCGGCGCCAGTTCGGCGGCGCAGGACGCGGTGTCGGGCAAGACGGCCGGCGACTTGACGCTGGCGCAAACCGTGCGCGGCGGCGCGGGCGGCGACAGCGTGAGTGGCCTGCAGGGCGCGGGCGGGGCGGCCAGTTCGATTTTGCGCTTGAATAATCCTGGCGCGCGTAGTGTCAGCGCGGCCACGCAAGCGACTGGCGGCGCCGGCGGCGCGCGTTATGGGCAAGATAAGCCGCCGAGCGGCGCCGGCGGCGCGGCGAGCAGCCAGTTGCTGTTGTCATCAACCTGGTCGGGCGCCGCGCTGCGCGGCAGCAGCGTTGCCATCGGCGGCAATGGCGGCATCGGCGGCGCTGCCACGGCGGCGGCGACGGTAAGCGGCCCCGGTGCGGTCAATAGCTTGAGCGCGGCCACCGGCGGCATGTCGTTCGCCGGCGTGGCCGGCGCGGCCAAGGCCAACGCCAGCGCCAGCAGCCTGTTGGCCGGCGCCGCCAGTTCGGCGCGGGCCGAGGCGGTGGGCGGCGCGGTGACGGCGCGGGCGCAAGCCGACGGCATGGGCAATGGCGGCATCACGGCTAGCGCCCATGGCCAGGGAAGCAGCGGCAGCGCAACGGCGCAAAGCACGGCCGGTAATGGCGCCGGCTCGTGGGTGCGCGGCACGGCGCTGGCGCCGGTGGGCACTAGCGCAGAAGCGTCGAGCGCGGCCAATTTCGGCGGCGCCGCCTTCGGCGCGGCCGACCTGGTCAATGGCCCGCAAGCGCTGTCGAACGTGAACGGGGCGCCAGACGCCGCCGTGGTCGGCGCGCTGCTGGGCGCCAGCCCGAAAGTGGCGGCCGCCTTTGCCGGCGGCCAGGTGCTTGGCTCCGGGGTGCAGGGCGCGTCCTACGCGGCCGGCGCCGCGCCGGGCAGCAGGAATACCTATGCCACCAGCGGGGAATTCAAGTTCGAGCTGAGCGGCGCGCGCCACTTGCTGGTGGGTCTTCTCAGCCCGACTTCCCTGAACACGGGGTTTGACTTGCTCGACTTGAAGATCAATAACAATGGCACGCAAGTGTTTTCGCAATCGTTCAATTCGCTGGCGGCGGCCAATCTGTTCTTCAGCGACCACGCGCTTGACCTGGGCTTGTTCGGGCTGGGCATGCAAGACCTGGTGGTGAGCGCCAATATCACGGCCAGCAGCGCCAATGGCTATGCCTTCGGCTATGCCATCGGGACTGGCGCCGGCCTAGTGCGGGCGATGGCGGTGACGGCGGTGCCGGAACCGGACAGCTGGGCCATGCTGCTGGTCGGCTTGAGCGGGGTGGTGTTGCGGGTCGCGGCACGCGCGCGTAGCGCCCGGCGGGCGACGCTGTGAGCATTGAAGCATTCCCAGGAAAAACGCATGCAGATGCGCGGCCGCAGGCCACCGGCGTCTGACGTGCGGGACGGGTGAGGGACCGAAGTAGGGCGCTGAACGCCGGCCGGTCCGCCGACCGGCGTTCAGCGCGACCATCCAATCAATTTTAATGAAACATTTCCTGAATGGCAGATGTTTTATTAAAATGTATGTATTATTGCAATATTCCAGCTTTGGTTTGCGCGTGGGCGCATCATCCCCGTCCTGCTCTCCTGGCTGGCAAGGCACATTTTCTCTCGAATTTCCATTGACGTATTGCAAAGGCAAGCCATGATATCAAGCATGAATTTCCCTCTTCCAGCCAAGGCGTCGCGCCTGAAGGGGCGCCGCGCGGCCCGCCTGGTGCCGTTGATCCTGTCGCTGGCGGTGAGCCAGGTATACGCCGCCGATGTGTATTATTTCGGCTCGTATGGCGCCGATGGCGTCGATAGCACGACTCCCGGCGTGCCCGGCTCGGACGGCGCGGCCAGCCTGCAGATGACGCGAGACGTGGTTTTGAATAGCGATGGAAATAATTCTCTGAATATGAATAACGGCGGGGGCGGCAGGGGCGGCTTTGGCGCGGTCGGCGACGCCACGCATATGGGCGCCAATGGGGGGCGTGGCGGTGACGGCGGCGCCGCCGCCGCCACGTTGACAAGCACGTTGACCGTCGGCGACATCCGGGCGCATGCCACGGTGCTCGGCGGCAACGGCGGCCTAGCCGGCGGCGGCGGGGCGGGTCCCCAGCCCGGCCGCGGCGGCACGGGCGGCAATGGTGGAATGGCGACCAGCGTGGTCGCGGCCAGCACGAACAATGGTAGCGCGGCTGTGGCCGAGGCTTACGCGGATGCCGGCGGCGGCGGCGGCGCCCGTGGCGCCGGCAACCGCGGCGGCGCCGGCGCCGCAGCCGTGGCGCGGGCTAGCGCCAGCAACGCGTCCGGCGGCAGCGCGTCGGCCAGCGCCACCCAAATCGCCGGCACGGGCGGCTACGGTTACACCGGCGCCGACGGCGCCGACGGCGTGCAGTCGGTGATGAATAATATGGTGTCGGGCGCGACCACGGGTTCGCTGACGCTGACCCAGGTGGCCGATGGCGGCGCCGGTGGCAGCAGCGAGGGCGGCGCGAACGGCAAGGGCGGCGATGCGCTGAACGGCTTGACGCTCAGCGACGCCGTCGCGGCGCAATTGAGCGGTAATGTGAGCGCGCTCGGAGGCCGTGGTGGCTACAGCGGCCGCAGCGGCACGGTGGCCGGGGCGGCAGGCGATGGCGGCCAGGCGACGAGCGTGCTGACGCTGGCCTCGACGCGGGCCGACGCTGTCTTGATCGGTAACAGCAAGGCTGAAGGCGGAACGGGCGGGTCAGAGGTGGCGAGTCTCGGTAGCGGCCAGGGCGGCAGCGTCGCAAAGGGCGGCAATAGCGGTGCCCTCGTGTTCACCAATATTGGCGCGCGGGGCGGCGCGGTGGGTGGCGCGGCCAGCGCCGCGGCGAGCGCGACCACCACGGGTGCGCATGGGGTCGCATTGACGGCCACGGCCACGGGCGGTAACGGCGGCCTGGGCGTGGGCGCCGGCAATAGCGGCGGCGCCGGGGGCGTGGCCTTGGCCAGCACCGCCGGCATGTCCGGCAACGGCGCGGTGACGCTTTCGGCGATCCAGAAAGGCGGTACCGGCGGCGACGGCGTGCAAGGCGCGAACGGCGGCGCCGGCGGCGCCTCGGTGATGAATAATGCGCTGAGCGGTGCCAGCGCGGGCGAGTTGAGCCTGTCCCAGCAGGCCACTGGCGGCGATGGCGGCAACAGCGCCAGCGGCCACGCCGGCGCGGGCGGCAACGCCAGTTCCAGCTGGACGCAGGCCAGCGCCACGACAGGCAATTTGTCGTTGAGCGTTGGGGTAGCGGGCGGCCGTGGCGGCGACAGTACTGGCGCCGGTGCCGGCGCCGGCGGCAATGCCAGTGCCAGCTTGACGCTGGCCAGCACCACGACGGGCAATTTGTCGCTGAACGTGGGGGCATCCGGCGGCCTTGCCGGCTGGGGCAGCAGCGGCGATGCCGGCGGTCTTGGCAGTGCCAGCATCGATGCCAGCGGTCGCGGTCCGGTGCAGGCGAACGCCACCGGCAGCGGCGGCCGCGGCGGCTTTGCCAGGGATGGCAATCGCGCTGGCGTCGGCGGCGCCGGCAGTGCCGTCGCCACCGCCCAGGGTGGCGACGGCGGCAGCGCCAGCGAGGATGGCGCGCACGCTGGCGCCGGCGGGATTGCCAGCGCCAGTGCCAGCGGCCACTCCGACAGCGGGACCGTGACGGTCAGCGCGACCCAGAACGGCGGCTCGGGCGGCAGCGGATCGGATGGCACCAACGCCGGGGCCGGGGCCGGGGCCGGCGCCGATTCGCTCATGAACAATGCCGTGTCCGGTACGACTTCGGGCTCACTCAGCCTGAGTCAGGTTGCCCACGGCGGCAATGGCGGCAACATCGACATCTACTCCGCCAGTTCCGTGCCTCTCGGTCCCGTGGGCGCGGCCGGCAACGCCATGTCCACCCTGGTGCTCAATAACAGCGTGGCCAGCAATTTGTCGCTGAGCAGTTCCGCCACCGGCGGCGCGGGCGGCCTTGCCCAAGGCGGCTCCCTCGACATCAATGGCGCGCTCGGCGGCAGCGGCAGCAGCCGCGTCCTCGGCAATGGCGCTGGCAACCATCAAGTGTCGGTCAACGCGCTGGCCGAGGGCGGCCAAGGCGGCGGCGCCAGCGGCATCAACGGCATCGGCGGCATGGGTGGCATGGGTGGCAACGCTAGCGCCAGCGCGCATGGCGCATCCGATACCGGCAACGTGTCCGTGGCGCTATCCCAGACCGGCGGCGCAGGCGGCCAAGGCGGGGGCGACGCGCGCGGCGGCGCCGGCGCCGGCTCGACCGCACTCGACGCGGTGTCGGGCAAGACGGCCGGCGACTTGACGCTGACGCAAACGGCGCGCGGCGGCGTGGGCGGCAACAGCGATAACGGCGTGCGCGGCACGGGCGGCGCGGCTAGTTCGATTCTGCGCCTGAATGATGCCGCCGCGCACAGCGTGAGCGCCACCGTGCAGGCAATCGGCGGCGCCAGCGGCGCACGCTACAGCGGGGTCCCGAGCGGCACGGGCGGCGCGGCGAGCAGCCAGTTGGTCTTGTCGTCGACCTTGTCGGGCGCCGCGCTGCGCGGCAGCAGCGTTGCCATCGGTGGCAATGGCGGCGTCGGCGGCGCCGCCATTGCCACGACGACGGTGAACGGCCGGGGCGCGGTGAATAGCGTGAGCGCGGCCAGCGGCGGCACCTCGCTCTTCACCGCAGCCGGCGCGGCCAAGGCCAACGCCAGCGCCAGCAGCCAGCTGGCGGGCGCGGCCAGCGCGGCGCGGGCCGAGGCGGTGGGCGGCGCGGTGACGGCGCGGGCGCAAGCCGACGGCATCGGCAATGGCGCCATCACGGCCAGCGCCCATGGCCAGGGCAGCAGCGGCAGCGCGACGGCGCAAAGTACGGCCGGCAATGGCGCCGGATCATGGGTGCGCGGCACGGCGCTGGCGCCGGTGGGCACCAGTGCAGAAGCGTCGAGCGCGGCCAATTTCGGCGGCGCAGCCTTTGGCGCGGCTGACCTGGTCAATGGCCCGCAAGCGCTGTCGAACGTGAACGGTGCGCCAGGCGCCGCCGTGGTCGGCACGCTGCTGGGCGCCAGCCCGAAAGTGGCGGCCGCCTTCGCCGAGGGCCAGGTGCTCGGCTCCGGGGTGCAGGGCGCCTCTTATGCGGCCGGCGCCGCGCCGGGCAGCAGGTATACCTATGCCACCAGTGGCGAATTCAAGTTCGAGCTGAGCGGCGCGCGCCACTTGTTGGTGGGTTTTCTCAGCCCGACTTCGCTGAACACGGGATTTGACTTGCTCGACTTGAAGATCAATAACAATGGTACGCAAGTGTTTTCGCAATCGTTCAATTCGCTGGCGGCGGCCAATCTGTTCTTCACCGACCACACGCTCGACCTGGGCATGTTTGGGCTCGGCATGCAAGACCTGTTGGTGAGCGCCAATATCACGGCCAGCAGCCTCAATGGCTATGCCTTCGCCTATGCCATAGGCAGCGGCTCGACGCGGGTGACGCCAGTGCCGGAACCGGAAGGCTGGGCCATGTTGCTGGTCGGCTTGAGCGGGGTGGTGCTGCGGGTCGCCGCGCGCGCCAGACGCGCCCGGCGCTCAGCTGCGGCACTGTAAGATGGGGGCCGGCGGCGGCTTGCTGCCGTCGCCGGCGTTCCCTTGCCAATGCCGGGCTTGAATTGGATGGAAGAATCCGTGTAAGCTAGCGCGATGACCATTCCCACCACCCCAGCAGAACCGTTCCCGGCGGCCCGCTTCATCAAGGAAATCGGCCGCGGCAAGCATGGCGCGCGCAGCATGACACGGGCCGACGCACAAGACTTGTACGCAGCCATGCTGGCCGGCCGCGTCTCCGACCTTGAGTTGGGCGGGATCCTGCTGGCGATGCGCATCAAGGGTGAATCGGTGGCGGAAATCGCCGGCTTCCTGGACGCCGCCGAAGCCTCGTTTGCGCCGCTGGCGGCGCCGGCCGGGCCTTATGCGCCCATCGTCATCCCCAGTTATAACGGGGCGCGCAAGATGGCCAACCTGACCGCGCTGCTGGCGCTACTGCTGGCGCGCGAAGGCGCGCCGGTGCTGGTGCATGGTGTTACCAGCGACCCCGGCCGGGTGACGACGGCCGAAGTGTTCCAGGCCCTGGACCTGGCTCCTGCCGCCTCGTCGGCTGAGCTGGCGGCCGCCTTTGCGCGCGGCCAGCCCGGTTTCATCGCGATCGACGTTCTGGCGCCGCGACTGGCGCGCCTGCTGTCGCTGCGTCGCATCCTGGGCGTGCGCAATTCCACCCATACCCTGGTCAAGATCATGCAACCGTTTGCCGGCCCGGCCCTGCGGCTGGTGTCGTACACCCATCCCGAATACCTGGAAATGCTGGGCGAGTATTTCAGCACGGCGGCCCCGGCCGGACGCGGCGACGCCTTCCTGATGCGCGGCACCGAGGGCGAAACCGTGGCCAACGCCAACAAGGGCCAGCAAATCGACTGGTTCCACGGTGGCGAGCGCACCGTGCTGGTGGAAAAGCAAGGTCTGGTGCAAGCCTTGCCGGCGCTGCCGGCCGAGCGCGACGCGGCCACCACGGCGGCCTGGATCATGGCCGTGCTGCGCGGCGAGGTGGCGGCGCCGGCTTCTATCGTCGAGCAAGTCGGGCAATGTCTGCAGGTGTCGAAGGCATTGCGGGCCGGCGCCGGCGCGGCGCAGCTTACAATGGCGCTTTTGTAATCAGGCGGGACAGGGTATGGCACAACAATTTGATGTGGCGGTAATCGGCGCCGGCGCGGCCGGCATGATGTGCGCGGCGGTGGCGGCCCAGGGCGGCAAGCGGGTGGTCTTGATCGATCACGCCGCCAAGCTGGCCGAGAAGATTCGCATTTCCGGCGGCGGACGCTGCAATTTTACGAATATCAATGCGGGGCCGCAGAATTTCCTGTCGGCCAATCCACATTTTTGTAAGAGCGCGCTGTCGCGCTATACGCCCCAGGATTTCCTGGCGCTGGTGAAAAAGCACCGCATCGGCTATCACGAAAAACACAAGGGCCAATTATTTTGCGACGAGTCGGCCGAGCAAATCATCGAGATGCTCAAGGATGAGTGCGCCGCTGGCGATGTGCATTGGCGCATGCCGTGCAAGGTCGAGGCATTGTCGCGGCTGGCCGACGGCGGTTTCTTGCTGCAAACGGATGGCGGCGAGATCGCCGCTGGCAGCGTGGTGATCGCCAGTGGCGGCTTGTCCATTCCCAAGATCGGCGCCAGCGATTTCGGCTATCGCATCGCCAGTCAATTCGACTTGCGGATGGTGGAACCGCGTCCGGCGCTGGTGCCGCTGACTTTTGACGACGCGGCCTGGGCGCCGTTCGCGCCGCTGTCAGGCATTGCGCTGGAAGTGGAAGTGGCGACCGGCACCTTGAAGGGCAAGAATGCGACCGGCGCGCGTTTCCGCGAAGACTTGCTGTTTACCCATCGCGGCTTGTCCGGCCCCGCAATCTTGCAAATTTCCAGTTTCTGGCTGCCGGGCACGCCCATCGTCATTAATTTATTGCCGGAAATCGATCTCGGGCAAACCCTGGTCGAGGGCAAGAGCACCATCAAGAAGCAATTGGGCAATGTCTTGTCGCAATGGCTGCCCGTGCGTCTGGCCGAAAGCTTGCTGGCGGCCACCGGCCTGGCGCCGGACGCGCGCGTGGCCGACTTGCCGGACGCACAATTGCGCAAGCTGGGGCTGGCGGTCAATCAATGGTCCATCGTGCCCAGCGGCTCGGAAGGTTATCGCAAGGCCGAGGTGACGCGGGGCGGCGTCGATACCCGCGAGTTGTCGCAGCAAACCATGATGTCGAGCAAGGTTCCCGGCCTGTATTTCATCGGCGAAGCGGTCGATGTGACGGGTTGGCTGGGCGGTTATAATTTCCAGTGGGCATGGGCCTCGGGCGTCGCCGCCGGGCTGGCGCTAAAGTAATGGCTGGCGCCTTGGCGGCCCGGAAATATTGCGGGCCACCAAGGCGTGTTTTTTAACAACAAATTGCCGCCGCGCGCCGTTTGGCAGACGCATCAGTGCTTCCAATTTGAAGGGAAAGATGCTACTATCTACCTCTTCCTATAAATCAACGGTTTGAATTTTTACATGACCACTATTCGCCTTAAAGAAAACGAGCCGTTCGAAGTCGCGATGCGTCGCTTCAAGCGCACTATTGAAAAAACTGGTCTGCTGACCGAATTGCGCGCACGCGAATTCTACGAAAAGCCTACAGCTGAGCGCAAGCGCAAGCTGGCAGCTGCCGTTAAGCGCCACTACAAGCGCATTCGCAGCCAGCAATTGCCTAAAAAATTATTCTAAGACTGCTCATTCAAAACCAGCCCGGGTTGTAGGCGCTTTGGTCGCCAGGGTTGATGTTTTGTTTCATCCGGATGTATTCGTTCGGATGGGTCGCATGCCCGCTCCGGTTCGCCGCAGCGGGTTTTCGCATTTATAACGTCATATGGAGCAAGACCATGGGTTTGAGAGCACAAGTTACGGAAGACATGAAGGCCGCGATGCGCGCCAAGGAAACGGTCAAGCTAGGCACGATCCGCTTGCTGCTGGCTGAAATCAAGCGCAAGGAAGTCGACGAGCGCATCGAAGTGTCCGATGAGCAAACGGTGGCGATCGTCGAAAAGATGATCAAGCAGCGCAAGGATTCGATCACCCAGTTTGAAGCGGGCGGCCGGCTCGACCTGGCCGATATCGAAAAAGCCGAACTGGCGTTCTTGACCGGTTATATGCCGGCCGGCCTGTCCGACGAGGAAGTGGCGGCCGAAGTGGCCGCCGCCGTGGCCGCCTCGGGCGCCGCCGGCCCGCAAGACATGGGCAAGGTCATGGCCATCGTCAAGCCCAAGCTGGCCGGTCGCGCCGACATGACGGTGGTGTCCGCGCTGGTGAAGAAGGCGCTGACCCCGGCCTAAGTCACCTGAGACCTCGCCGCGCGTTGACCTGGATCAATATCGGGCCGCGCGCGGTGGGATAGCCTGCTCATTCACAATACCGTCCAGCCCAGTGATACCACAATCTTTCATTTCCGATTTGCTAAACCGGGTCGACATCGTCGACGTGGTCGGACGTTACGTGCAACTGAAAAAAGGCGGCGCCAATTTCATGGGCTTGTGCCCGTTCCACAGTGAAAAGTCGCCCAGTTTCACGGTCAGTCCGACCAAGCAGTTTTACCATTGCTTCGGTTGCGGCGCGCATGGCACCTCGATTGGTTTCTTGATCGAGTATTCCGGCATGGGCTTCGTCGACGCCGTCAAGGACTTGGCGCAAAATGTCGGCATGGTGGTGCCCGAGGCCGACGACAAGATCCCGCCGGCCCAGCGGGCCCAGATCCAGGCCCAGAGCATGGCGCTGTCCGACGCGATGACGCAAGCCTGCGATTTTTACCGGGGCCAGTTGCGCAACGCCGGCGAGGCCATCGCCTACCTGAAAAACCGCGGCTTGACGGGCGAGATCGCGGCCCGCTTCGGCATGGGTTTCGCGCCCGGCGGCTGGGATAATTTGCGTTCCGTCTTCCCCGATTACGAGGCCGTGGCCCTGGCCGAGGCCGGCCTGGTGATCGACAAGGTCGACGAAGATGGCGGCAATCGCAAGCGCTATGACCGTTTCCGCGAACGCATCATGTTCCCCATCAGAAATACCAAAGGACAAGTGATTGCCTTTGGCGGGCGGGTGCTGGACCATGGCGAGCCAAAATACCTGAACTCGCCGGAAACCCCCTTGTTTTCCAAGGGTCATGAGCTATACGGCTTGTTCGAGGCGCGCCAGGCCATCCGCGACGCCGGCTATGTGCTGGTGACGGAAGGCTATATGGATGTGGTGGCGCTGGCGCAGATGGGCTTCCCGCAAGCGGTGGCGACCCTGGGCACGGCATGTACCACGACCCATGTACAAAAACTGTTGCGCCAGACCGATAATGTGATCTTCAGTTTCGACGGCGACAAGGCCGGCCGCAAAGCCGCCCGCCGTGCGCTCGAAGCCAGCTTGCCGCATGTGTCGGACAACAAGACCATCAAATTTCTGTTCTTGCCGACCGAACACGATCCCGACAGTTATATCCGCGCCCTGGGCGCCGAAGCCTTCGAGCAACAGGTGCATGAAGCCATGCCGCTGTCGCAATTCCTGCTCAAGGAAGTGGTAGGCGAGCATGACTTGTCCGAGCCGGAAGGACGGGCCCGCACCCAGTACGACGCCAAGCCCCTGCTGCAAGCGATGACGCCGTCGGCGCTGCGCCTGCAGATCGTGCGCGGCCTGGCTACGCAGACGCATACCACGCCGGCCGAAATCGAAGCCTTGTTCGAGTTGGCCAAGCCGGTCGCGGTGGCGCGGCGGGCGCCGCCCAAGCATGGCCGTCCGGTGCCGGTCGGGCTGGAATTGAAAATCACCCGCATCCTGGTGGCGCTCCCGCCGCTGGCGCTGCAGGTGGACGCGGAAGCGCTGGCCGCCTTCGAGCACCTGGGGCCGGACGCGGCTTACAGCCTGGGCTTGCTGGTCGAGGTCGGGCGAGAACTGGGGCCGCAAGGCAGTTTCGCGGCGATGGCCCAGCATTTGAAGGAATTGGGTAGCCATTATGATGCCGTCATCGGCGAGATCGCGGCCGCCGGCGAATTGGATTTTGATAGCGAGCGGGCGTGGCTGGTGAGCACCGTGCGCCAGCTCAAGATCGACGCCTTGAAGCTGGAATTGAGCCAGTTGTTCGCGGCCGGTTTGTCTTCCGACGAAATTGGTGTACGCTACCGCGAAAATATGTCACGCCAGGAGCACTTGATGCGCGAGCGAGACGCGGAAATGGGCAAGCAGTAAAAATCGACGGCGCAGCCTTGCGCCGTGTGGGGCTGGAAAAAGAATTATGGCGTGCTATAATTAAATGCTAAGTATTCTATGTTTCGGCATCGTAGTGTAGTTTCGGAAATAGTGTTTGTTTTCAGTAAGTTAGGCTCTTGATCGGCGCATATGGATGGCGCCGGCGGCCAGGGCCAGCTTGTGGTTTCGGCGGCGCGGCATGGTCTGCGTCGATGGCATGCATGCCTTCGCCAGTAGACCATTCTTGGCTCTCGCCCCCTGTCGGATGCAGTAAAATTTCTGCCGCATATGGCCGGCTTGAGGCTGTGGCAGGGGTGCTGCGCGAGACGCGGATCGGCGCTAGCGAGGTGTTGTATGCAGTGTCGGACGTGCGCAGTCGGCAGGTTCGAAGAGGGTGGTCCTGATGGACCCGGCAGCAAACTTTATCCTAATCCACCGTAAAGCAAGTCGTTGTGTAATCGAAAGCGCCTGTGCCAATCAAGAAAACCGAATCCAAAGCGGCTGATATTCAGCCTATCAAAATGACCACGAAAGCTGAAAAAGCAATCGACAAGCCGGAAGCGCGAGTGATCAGCGCGCCGGTGGTCAGCCAGACTACCGATGCTGCCACCCTGGCCGCGATCGATACCTCCGGCTATGTTTTGCCATCGGTAAAGGTGCCCGGCCGGCGCGGCCGCAAGCCGAAGGAATTTCAACCCGAAAACGATGAAGTGGCGGCCTTGAACGCCGTCGAGCGGGCCGAGTTGAAAGCCGTCGACAAGGCCAAGGCCAAGGACCGCAAGGCCAAGGAAAAGGCCTTGCTGAAAGACGCCTTTTCCTCGGACACCGAAGCGAGCGAGGAAGAACTCGAACGGCGCCGCCAAAAACTGAAAACCCTGATCAAATTCGGCAAGGAAAGAGGTTTCCTGACCTATGCCGAGATCAATGACCATTTGCCCGAGAATATAGTCGATCCGGAGGCGATCGAAGGCATCATCGGCACCTTCAACGACATGGGAATCGCGGTCTACGAACACGCGCCCGACGCCGAGACGCTGCTGCTGTCGGACAATGTGGCCACCGTCACCAGCGACGACGAGGCCGAGGCCGCCGCCGAGGCTGCGCTGTCGACGGTCGATTCCGACTTTGGCCGCACCACCGACCCGGTGCGCATGTATATGCGTGAAATGGGGTCGGTCGAGCTGCTTACGCGCGAAGGCGAGATTGAAATCGCGAAACGCATCGAAGATGGCTTGAAGGACATGATACAAGCCATTTCCGCCTGCCCCGTGACGATCGCCGAGATCATCGCTGCCGCCGACCGCATCGCCAATGATGAAAGCAAGATCGACGAAGTGGTCGACGGCCTGGTCGACCAGAGCGAAGGCGAACCGGCGCTGGTGGTGGCCGCGCCCGAAGAGGACGACGAAGAGAGCGAGGAAGAAGAAGAGGAAGGCGAGGGCGAGGATGAAAACAACGCTTCGGGCGCAGCCGGTTTTTCCGCCGAGCAGCTGGAAACCTTGAAGCGCACGGCGCTGGAAAAATTCGCCGTGATTTCCCAGCAATTCGACAAGATGCGCAAGGCGTTCGAGAAAGAGGGATACAACTCGAAAGCCTATGTCAAGGCACAGGAAGCGATCTCGCAGGAATTGCTGGGCATCCGCTTCACGGCCAAGGTGGTGGAGAAATTGTGCGACACCTTGCGCGGGCAAGTCGACGAGGTGCGCTACATCGAGAAGCAAATCCTGGACGTGGCCGTGAACAAGTGCGGCATGCCGCGCGCCCACTTCATCAAGGTATTCCCGGGCAATGAAACCAATTTGAACTGGGTCGATGGCGAAGTCAATGCGGGCCACGCCTACAGCGCCATCCTGGGCCGCAATATCCCGAGCGTCAAGGAATTGCAGCAGCGCTTGATCGACTTGCAGGCGCGCGTCGTGTTGCCGCTGCCGGACTTGCGCAACATCAACCGGCAAATGGCGGCCGGCGAAATGAAGGCGCGCAAGGCCAAGCGCGAAATGACCGAGGCCAATTTGCGCCTGGTGATTTCGATCGCCAAGAAATACACCAACCGCGGCTTGCAATTTCTCGACCTGATCCAGGAAGGCAATATCGGCTTGATGAAGGCGGTCGACAAGTTTGAATACCGGCGCGGCTACAAGTTCTCGACCTATGCGACATGGTGGATACGCCAGGCCATCACGCGCTCGATTGCCGACCAGGCGCGCACCATCCGCATTCCCGTGCACATGATCGAGACGATCAACAAGATGAACCGGATTTCGCGCCAAATCCTGCAGGAAACGGGCGCCGAGCCTGATCCAGCGACCCTGGCCATCAAGATGGAGATGCCCGAAGACAAGATCCGCAAGATCATGAAAATCGCCAAGGAACCGATTTCGATGGAAACGCCGATCGGCGACGACGACGATTCCCACCTGGGCGACTTCATCGAGGACAACAATACCCTGGCGCCGGCCGACGCGGCGCTGCACGCCTCGATGCGGGGCGTGGTCAAGGACGTGCTCGATTCCCTGACCCCGCGCGAAGCGAAAGTGTTGCGCATGCGCTTTGGCATCGAAATGTCGACCGACCATACCCTGGAAGAAGTGGGCAAGCAATTTGACGTGACGCGCGAGCGTATCCGCCAGATCGAGGCGAAAGCCTTGCGCAAATTACGCCATCCATCGCGCTCCGACAAGCTGAAAAGCTTCTTGGAAGGTAACTAAGACTTGACTAGCGCCGCCGTTCCCCCTATCCTCGCCACTTCGTTTATTCACGATGTGCGCGCGGGGCGATTCGGCGGCGCGGGCACATGGGCAGTAGACTGGGCCTCTAGCTCATGCTTGGTTAGAGCAGCGGACTCATAATCCGTTGGTGCCGTGTTCGACTCACGGGAGGCCCACCAGAATTTTTATGTAATGAAATCAAGCCCTTGCTGAACATCGCCAGGGCTTTTTTTTCGTTGTTTTCTACGAAAATTCGGTTCAAAAACTGGCCTTTGCCGGAAAACTGCCGGAATGAAAGAATCCAGACCAAGCGTTTGTTCAACGATTTTGGAGAAAACTGGAATGGCATACATAAAGCAACGCGGCGGCTACTGGCGCGCAGAGGTCCGTCGCAAAGGGTACAAGCCGACATATCGAACCTTTGATACCCAGCGGCAAGCCCAGCAGTGGGCCCGTCGCGTAGAGTCTGAAATGGACTCCGGTTTGTATATTGATCGAACTGAAGCGGAGCGGACGACTTTGCGCGAAGCGCTCGAACGCTACAAGCGTGAGATCGTCCCCCTAAAAGGCCATCCCGCGCAGGAGAATGGGCGAGTGGATCGATGGTTGCGTAACGATCTCTGCTATCGAACGTTGGCGAACTTGAAAGGGGCCGATTTTGCACGCTACCGTGATTTTAGGCGTGAGCTGGGGCGTGCCGAAAATACGATTCGCCTTGAGTTGCAGTTGGTAAGCCACATGTACGAAATCGCCCGGAAGGAATGGGGTATGGAGGGGCTCCAGAACCCGCTCAAGAACATCAGGAAGCCAAGTGGCAGCAGTGCGCGGGATCGGCGCCTAAAACAGGGGGAGTACGAAAAAATTTACGAGGAGCTCCAGGCCAGCGGCAATCGCTTTGCTGCCCATGCCTTTGTTCTTGCAATTGAGACCAGTTTGCGGAAAGGCGCCCTGTTTTGCCTTCAATGGGAGTGGGTTGACCTACCTGGTCGCATGTTTAGAATTCCGACGCATGCACGTGGACCAGAGAATAAGGGGGTGCCCCCAGCACTGCCGCTATCTCGCAAAGCAATGGAAGTATTGTTCGCGCTTCATCCTGCCGATGAAGATGGCCTGCCCGTTGCTGCGCCAACTGGTTTGGTTTTCGACACTACGCCCAATGCGGTGATGTGTGTCTGGAAAAGAATTTTGCCTCTTATTGGAATTGAAGATCTTCGTTGGCACGACCTACGTCACGAAGCTGCATCGCGTCTGTTTGAAAAGGGTATGCATCCGATGGAGGTGGCGACAATAACTGGACATAAGAGCATGCAGATGTTACGACGGTATACCCATCTCAAGGCAGAAAACCTGATCGACAAATTAGGATAGGAAACATCCTAAAATCATGCCGCTAGACGAAAGTAAAATATGGAATAAATCGTTTATATCGTTTCAATTGAAAATTTGACGACAATGGGGATTCGCTACAGGAGGACCTGCGGCAATCCCCCTTCCTCCTTGGAATATCCACGGCTTGTACTGTCGTGTTAGTTGCGTATTTCGGACGAACGTGACCGACCATTTCGGTCTATCGTGACCGACGATTTCGGCGGAACCCCCTGTGTCAAACTGTTGTGAGACAACTTCATCACGCTAATTAAGGAAGTTGACACACATGGATTCTAAAATGACAATAATAGCTGAGCAGCC
>JBEONR010000018.1:0-106551 GCA_040544385.1 Oxalobacteraceae bacterium GrIS 1.11 | reverse complement strand
AAATTTCAGCAGAGAGGAACCCTCGATCAAAGACGGTGAGCGTATCGTTGGGCACTGCGTCGATCAACTTTTTGGCATACAGCATTTCATTGGTGTCATAAGGGCCAAATGCAGCGCTGTGAACAATATGCGTGGACAACGCAGTCAGCGTCACCCCACGCACTTGGGGATAGCTCGCTATGGCACCGCTGGAATAATTTTGTGCCCCGAAGTGTTCACGGGTTTCAACATTGTCATGGGTCCGCAAGGTGGTCCCGTCCATTGCAAACAGCACCAGCCCTTTGAATATATAGGCGCGACGATCCTGATTGCTCCAATGCTGTGCTGAATGATCGAACAGCCATTTCAAAGGGTCTGAACCGAGCCGCTGGCGGGCTTGCGCAGCCGCGCTCTTGCTGACAAAAGGGGTTTGCGCGTCCGGAACGGCCAAGCCCAGGTCATCGAGTACTTCACTGATGGACTTGTGACGATATAGCGCCAATGCCACCATCAGCCAGACTACTTGCTCGGCTGGCAGGCGTCGATGGCGGATGCTCGTTGCGTCGGTGCGCTGCACGGCCTGTTCTATCCACTCGACCGGCAAATGCTCTCCTAGCCGACGCCAGTCAGGCGCTTCGAGGTGGTTTGCCAGGAAATGGAGAGTGTCATCGAGCATCGCCGCGTAGGTTAACAGCTGGCCCGGGCGTTTACAAGCCCAAAATAAAAATGCCATCCAGTCTTAACTGAACGGCATTAGCCCCCGCCGGGGCCTTTTTCTTGTGCGCTGCAATAGCACGCTCGGCGCCGGTCGAGTGCGCGTGGCCGGAAATGTTGCGATGAACTGAGGCTTATTTTGAGGCTTATTTTTGAGGCTTGTTCTATACAAGCAACAAGAACAATGGCATATTAGTCGGGCGACGAATAGCACGTCCGTTCGCTAAGAAATCTAGAACATATCCAATAGGAGACAAAATGCATCAAACAAAATTTGCGCTGGCCATGTTGACGGCCGCTATTCTGGCCGGTTGCGGTGGCGGCAGTAGCGGCGGAGATCAAACCCTGAAGACCAAATTCAGCGCTCAAGTGACTTTCGGCGATAGTCTGTCCGATGTCGGCAGTTATGCGGTCGGCACAATCGCGCTGCTGGGCGGTGGCAAATTTACGATCAATGGCGACAATACCGCGACCAGCCCGGTGATGACCGGCAAAAACTGGACTGAATTGATGGCGGCCCAGTTCGGCTTGCCGGCGCCCTGCGCGGCGCAGACCGGACTCATGGGCGACGCCACCCAAGGCTTCAATGTGGCCGTCGTGAATCATCCGGGTTGCTATGGCTATGCCCAGGGCGGCTCGCGCGTGACCGATGCCGTCGGCCCCGGCAACGTGAATGATGGCACGGCCAACGGTGCCACGGTGGGCGCGCTGACCGTGCCGGTCTCGACCCAGATCCAAAACCACTTGACGGCCGTGGGCGGCAAGTTCAAGGGCGATGAGGTGGTCTTCGTCACCGTCGGCGGCAATGACACGGCAGCCCAATTGGGCATCCTGCAGGCTGGCGCTGCCGCCGCCGGCGCTGCCGCTGGGGCCCAAGCCTTCGCGCAGGAATATGTCGGCTTGCTGGCCGCCGGCGCCACCAATCCCGCTACCGCCGCGCAAGCCATCGGCCTGGCCCTGGGCACGGAAAACGCCCGTCCCGGCCACACCGACCAAAGCGTCGTCATCGCTGCCGCCACTGCCGCCGCCGGACAACCGGGTAATCTCGCCGTCGGCAGCCCGGCCGTGTTTGGCGTGATGGCCGCCAAGGCCAAGGCTGACGCCACCCTCACCGGCACCCAGGCCGGCCTGGCTTATGCCGCCGCGCATGGCAAGGATGCCGTGGCCGGCATGGCAAAGGCTGGCGCCGACACGGCCAGCCTGGTCTTGACGCAAATCGTCGCCAATGGCGCCAACTTTGTCGTGGTCAATAACCTGCCCGACTTTGGCGGCGCGCCGGTCGGCAAGGCCCAGAGCGCGGACACGCAAGTGCTGATCGCGGCCATGGTCGACGCCTATAACAGCACCTTGAAGGCGGCGCTGACCGGCCAGGCCAAGGTATTGCTGGTTGACTTGTATTCGATCAGCCACGACGAGATCATCAATCCCCTGCCGTATGGCTTGACCAATACCAGCACCGCCGCCTGCGGCCCGAACAAGCTGGGCACCACTTCCCTCGTTTGTACCGGCAAGAATGTGATCGCCGGCGACGTCAGCCACTATATGTTTGCCGACGACCGCCACCCGACCCCGTTCGAATACTCGCTGATTGCCAAGTACGTGGCGGAGCAAATGATCATTCGCGGCTGGCTGTAAGCCTTCAAGACGGGGCCGCCCACGGGTGGCCCACAACAATACATGGAATCTGGAGACAAGATGAAATTGAACTTTAATAATGCCGCGAAATTGCTGCTCCTGGCAGCCGCGATGGCCGCCGCCTCGACCGCGTCGGCGCAAAGCGCGGGCCAATGGACGCTCAAGGCCGGCGTCAACAAAATCACGCCGAAAGTCGACAGTGGCGACGTGTCCGCGCCGGCCTTGCCTGGCACCAAGGCGGCAATCGGCAGCGACACCGAGCCGCTGTTTGCCTTCGGCTATGGCTTGACCGACAATATATCAATGGAGCTCGATCTGGGCTTGCCATACAAGCACACCCTGTATGGTGCCGGTTCGGTCGAGGGCACCGGCAAGCTTGGGACGGTGGAATCCTTGCCGCCGACGCTATTTGTCCAATACCGCTTCTTCGACCCGGCGGCGAAGGTGCGCCCTTACCTGGGCCTGGGTGCCACCTACGCCTATTTCCAAAAGGCGAAAGGATCGGGTCAGATGACGGCAATCACCAATATCGGCGGCCCGGCGACCACCTTCAAGGTCGACAATAAACTGGCCGGTTCCGTGCAGGCCGGCGTCACGGTGGCGCTTAACGAGCGCTGGTTCCTCGACCTGGCCGTGGTCAAGACTTACCTGAAGACGACGGTCAGGTTTTCCACCGGCCAGACGCAGGAAATGACGCTCGATCCGGTAGCAGTCGGCGTGAATGTCGGCTACCGCTTCTAAGTAGGTGTTTCCGGGCGCGCCCCCGGAATGAAAAAATCCGCCGCGACTCGAGGTCGCGGCGGATTTTTTTTCGAGCGGGCCGGCGCCCGCCCGGACTATCCGACTATCAGTAAAACTATCAGGAAAACGCTTGAATGCCCGTTTGCGCACGCCCCAGTATCAAGGCGTGAATATCGTGCGTGCCTTCATAGGTGTTGACCACTTCCAGATTGACCATGTGGCGTATCACGCCGAACTCATCGGAAATACCGTTACCGCCCAGCATGTCGCGCGCGACGCGGGCGATATCGAGCGACTTGCCGCAGGAATTGCGTTTCATCATGGAGGTGATTTCCACGGCCGCCGTGCCGGCATCTTTCATGCGGCCCAGTTGCAAACAGCCTTGCAAGGCCAGCGTGATTTCCGTTTGCATGTCGGCCAGCTTCTTTTGCACCAATTGGTTGGCTGCCAGTGGACGGCCGAATTGCTTGCGGTCCAGCACGTACTGGCGCGCAATATGCCAGCAATCTTCGGCCGCGCCCAGGGCACCCCAGGCGATGCCGTAGCGCGCCGAATTGAGGCAAGTAAACGGGCCCTTCAAACCGCGCACATCGGGGAAGGCGTTTTCTTCCGGGCAAAACACCTCATCCATCACGATTTCGCCGGTGACCGAGGCGCGCAAGCCGAACTTGCCGTGGATCGCGGGCGCGGACAAGCCGGCCATGCCTTTTTCCAGCACGAAACCACGGATCGCGCCCTCATCGTCCTTGGCCCAGACCACGAACACGTCGGCGATCGGCGAGTTGGTGATCCACATCTTGGCGCCGGACAGGGAATAACCGCCCGCCACTTTCTTGGCACGGGTAATCATCGAGCCGGGATCGGAGCCGTGGTTAGGTTCGGTCAAGCCGAAGCAACCTATCCATTCGCCGGTGGCCAGCTTCGGCAAGTATTTTTGGCGCTGGGCTTCGGTGCCGAATTCGAAGATCGGCACCATCACCAGCGACGATTGCACGCTCATCATCGAGCGGTAGCCGGAATCGATGCGCTCGACTTCGCGCGCGATCAAGCCATAGCTGACATAGTTCAGGCCGGGGCCGCCGTATTGTTCCGGGATGGTGGGGCCGAGCAAGCCCAGTTCGCCCATTTCGCGGAAAATCGACGCATCCATTTTTTCATGGCGGAAAGCCTCAAGAATGCGCGGGGCCAGCTTGTCCTGGCAATACGCGGCGGCGGCGTCGCGCACCATGCGCTCATCGTCGCTCAACTGCTGGGACAATAACAGCGGGTCGTCCCAGTGGAATTGCGCTTTGCGGGTGGAGTCTGCTTGGGTCATCGTGAAATCCTGGTCTCGTTATGGTTGGAAGATGCAAGTGTCGTTAGGCTTGTATAGACTGCTTTTACCTATCTTGAATTTTAACTCTTTTGGGCGCTGCAAAATTGCCCGTTATGAAAAATGAGGGGGGGCTGTGGCGTCAATGCGCATTGTTCGACCTCGCCGACGAAGATCACGTGGTCGCCCTCGGGGTAGCGGCTGCGGTTGTGGCACTCGAACCAGGCCGACACGCCCTTCAGGATAGGATGGCCGGTGCGCGACAATTCATAGTCGACGCCGGCGAACGGGTCGGGCGCGCGTTTCGAAAAGAGCTGGGCCAGATGGGATTGCCCGGCGCCCAGCACATTGATCACATAGTGCGAATTGCCGCTAAACACTGGCAGGCTGTTGGCGCCTGTGCCCAGGCTCCACAACACCAGCGGCGGCGCCAGTGAGACGGAATTGAAGGAGCTCGCGGTCAAGCCGCGGAAACTGCCGTCGGCCAGGCGCGTCGTGATGACCGTGACGCCGGTGGCAAATTGCGACAGGGCTTGCCGGAAATGGGCGGTATCGAATTCGGGCGCCGGCGCGCGGGGGGAGCGTGTATTCATAGTCAGCCTATATATTTCTGCCATTATGCCAAAGAATCGCCTCCGGTAGCGCCGTGCGCCGGTTCCCGCTACGGTATTTTATGCAATGTTGTGTAGATAGGAAGTGCGCGCATGGGCGCTTTGCGTTACAGTAAGTGTTATCGGAAAATTGTATGGAGAGACGCAATGACAAGCAAAACTGAAGTTGCGGTACTCGGCGGCGGTTGTTTCTGGTGCCTGGAGGCGGTGTATTTGGAAATGCGCGGCGTCACCCACGTCGAATCCGGCTACACGGGCGGCCAGGAAGCCAACCCCAGTTACGAACAAGTGTGCGCTGGTAGTACCGGCCATGCCGAAGTGGTGCGGGTTACATTCGATACCGCCCTGCTCAGTTACCGCGACGTGCTGGAAGTGTTTTTCACGATACACGACCCGACTACCTTGAACCGCCAGGGCAACGATGTCGGCACCCAATATCGCTCCGTGATTTATTACCAGTCGCCCGAGCAAGAAGCCGTCGCCCGCCAGGTCATCGCCGAAATGGCCAATGTGTGGGACGCGTCCATCGTCACCCAATTGCAGCCGGCCGTAACTTATTACAAGGCCGAGGATTATCACCAGGATTATTTCCGCCAGCATCCGTTGCAAGGCTATTGCGCCTTCGTGGTCGGACCGAAGGTGGCCAAATTCAAGAAGACCTTCGCCGACCGGCAAAAATAAGCGTCCAGGGTGCATATAGTCGCGCGACCATGGCAGCGCCGCTGCCGGCCGGCCTTGCCGCAGACGATTTGGTACCGGCTGATCCAGTCCTGCTCGAAAGCGTCGCTGCAGCCGACCAGGGACACATGCCAGATACGGAAACGCTTGTCGCCCGCCAGGCGGCGCATCTGTTCCCCGTTGGCCTCGAAATTCTCGGTCCACAGCGCGCAGCTCTTGGCATAGTGGCGGCGCAGGTTTTCCACGTCGAGCACCTCCAGGCCCCTTGCTGCATGGTTTTCAAGGCCAGGCCCAGATGCGCCAGTTCGCCGTGCGGAAAGACATATCGGCCGATGAACTCGCCGCCGCCATAGGGTGCCTCGCCGTTGTAGGGATCGGTCGACGTGATGCCATGATTCATGCCGACGCTGGTGATGCGGTCGAATGTGCCCGCCACGTCGCGCTAATCTTGCAAGCGGATCTCGACCAGGTGTTGCAAACCGGCCCGCGCGACGCGTTCGCGCGCCAGTGTGCACTGGTTTCGGAAAGCGTCACGCCGACGCAGCGGGCGCCATACTGCCGGGCCGCGCGCAATACCAGCGCGCCCCAGCCGCAGCCTATATCGAGCAGGCGCTGGCCCGGCTGGAGCCGGATCTTGCGCAAGATATGGTTGATTTTCTTGTCCTGGGCCTGGACCAGGCTTTCATCGCCCCGTTCGAAATAGGCGCAGGAATAGACCAGGCCGGGATCGAGGATGCAGGCGTAAAAATCATTCGATACATCGTAATGGTAGCGGATCGCCTCGGCGTCGCGGTGCTTGCTGTGGGCGATGCCGTGCGCGATGCGGGCAAATTTGCCTTCGGCCTTCAGGCTGGCGCGGGCCAGCGCATTGACGACGACGAACATGTCGCAAGCGGTGCCGGGTAGCTCGATCGCCCCTCCCACATAGGCCGCGCCAGATTCGACAGCGGCGCCGCCATTGATCCGTGCGCCCGACTCCTTAAGTCCTTATGGTTGCAGGCGCTGCATCTGCCAACTGCCGTCCGCTTGCCGCGTGAACACGATGCGGTCGTGGAAGCGCGAACGGCGACCTTGCCAAAATTCTATCCGTTCCGGCACCAGGCGAAAGCCGCCCCAGTGCGCGGGCCGCGGCGGCTGTGCGCCAGCGCCGGCCGCCACAGCCGCGTAATTTTCTTCCAGCTCGGCGCGGCTGGCAATCGGTGCGCTTTGCTGGGACGCAATCGCCGTCAACCTGCTTTGCAGCGGCCGCACCGCAAAGTAAGCGTCGCTCTCGGCGGCCGAAGTCTTTTCGACGCGGCCCTCGATGCGCACCTGGCGCTCCAGCTCGGGCCAGAAAAACAGCAGGGCCGCGTGCGGGTTGTCGGCCAATTGCCGGCCTTTCTCGCTGCCATAATTGGTGAAGAAACTAAAACCGCGCTGGTCGAACTGCTTGATCAGCACAATGCGTGCGGCGGGCTTGCCGTCGGCGCCGACGGTGGCCAGCGTCATCGCATTGGGCTCGTTTACTTCCGCCTTCAGCGCTTGTTCAAACCACTTGCCAAATTGCGCCAGCGGGTCCTTGAGCACGTCTGATTCCATCAGGCTGGACTGGCTGTAATCCTTGCGCAATCCGGCCAGCACGTCGCCAACCGCCGCCACTGTCGCTTGTACCGGTGCCACTGCGGCTGCTTCCGCTGTGGCTGCTTCCACAGCGTCGCCGGTGCTGCGGCGGCCTTGCATGGCCAGTCCCAATTGTTCCATTTGCGCGGGACTGAACAAGCGCAAGGCCATGGGCGCCAACTGCGTTTCTTCCTTTGTCATGTGGGCCAGGTAGGCGGCGGTAAAACTGCCCACATCGTCGCTTGACAGCCGCGCCGACTTGCCATCGGCGATGCCGTCGAGCTGCCCTTTCAGCGTATGCCAGGCCAGATCCATTTGCTGGTGGTCGGCCTTGATTTCCGGCACCAGCGCGGCCAGCAAGGCGGCGTCGCTGCCCGTCGCCGTCGCTTGCAGCATCGGCATCAAGTCTTGTTCCTCATCTTCGTGATGCAAATGGGCTGCCTTGTTAAAGTACTGCAGTACCGCCTTGGCGGCTTGTTGCGCATCAAAAGTGCCGCCATGTTGGGCCAGGTGGCTCAGCAAATTCTGCAGGGTCGCGATTTGCTTGCGTATCTTGTTGTGGCAATGTTTCAGGACGGCGATAGGCTGGTCAAAGCCAGGGACGGTATCGAACAGGGGGGCTGTCATAGGTGCTTTCGTGGGTACGGTCTAAAATTCTCGGTCACTGATCGGAGCATTTTAGAATATCCTTGGCCGCGCCGTCCGTTAAAATGGCGCAATGAATACAATCACCCATGATATTTGGCCAGCCCCGGCTGCAGACATCGACTTCGAGCGGCGCTTCGGCGGCATTGCCCGTTTATACGGCGCTTGCGCGCTGCGGCGTTTCCGCGCCGCCCACATTTGCGTGATCGGCGTCGGCGGGGTCGGTTCCTGGATCGTCGAGGCGCTGGCCCGCAGCGCGGTCGGGCAATTGACCTTGATCGATCTCGACAATGTGGCCGAATCGAATATCAATCGCCAGATCCAGGCGCTGACCGGCACGGTCGGCCAGGCCAAGATTGCCGCGCTGGCCGAACGGGTCGCGCAAATCAATCCGTTTTGCCGCGTCAACCAGATCGAGGATTTCATCACCCCCGACAATCTGGCGCAGATGATAGGCGGGCGCGGCTATGACTATGTGATCGATGCGATCGACAGCGCCAAGTCGAAGGCGGCGCTGGTCGCCTATTGCCGCGCCCACGGCGTCGCGCTGCTGACCATCGGCAGCGCCGGCGGCCAGACCGATCCGACCCAAATCGATGTGCGCGACTTGTCGAAGACGGAACAAGAACCCTTGCTCAAGAAAGTACGCAAGCTCTTGCGCACCGAGCATGGTTTCCCGCGCGGCATCAAGAACAAATTCAATGTCGACGCGGTGTTTTCAATGGAACCGCTGAAATTCCCCGACAGCCTTGAGGCGTGCTCTGTGGATGGCGACGAGCGCGATGGCGTGACGGGCTTGAATTGCGCCGGTTTCGGTTCCAGCATGGTGGTCACGGCCACCTTCGGCATGGTGGCTGCGGCCCATGTGCTGCGCAAGCTGGCCGCCGGGCCGGAACAAGTTGAGGCTGAAGTGATGAGGTGATTAGGTCAGGCGGCGGCTGGCGACGAGGCGGTAATGGCCGCCCGGCGTGGGCGATTCGGCCAGCACCAGCTCGGCAGCCGGCCAGACGATGGCCGGGATAGTTTGCGGCGCGCAGGCGCTGGCCTTGCGCGCCAGCGTGATATGCGGACGGAAACGGTCCTGTTCGAATTGCGGCGCGCATTGCGCCGCCGCCAGTTCCCGCATCAGGGCGGCACGCAAGTCCAGCAGCGGCGCGGGCACGGTCTGCATGCCGGCCCAGGCGATGCGCTGGCCGCTGAAATACGCCAGGGTATCGAGTTCGAGCGTCATGGCCCGCGCCGGCACCCGCTCCAGGATGCGGCATAGCTCGGGCAGGGCAGCCTCCGCTCGCTGGCCGAGGAAGGCCAGGGTCAGGTGCAGCTTGTCGGCCGGCATGATGTTGCCCGCCACTTGCAGCCGCGCCAGCGCCGCGCGCGTGGCGGGATCAGGCCACAGTGCGAAGAAAAGCCGGTGTTGCCGCGCCTCATAGTGCATTTCATCTCCGTCCGGTGCCAGGTTTGCTATCATGTTGGCGCGCTTTGCTGCGAGTCTGTCAGCGGAGATCCATAGAACCCCATTGAAAGAATACATTATGATGCGTTGCTCCGTTTTACTTGCTTTCATCTGCGCGGTCGCGGCCTCGATGGCGCAGGCGGCCGACCCGGTTGCTGCTGCCGCATCGGTGGCGGCCCCGGCCGCGCCGGGTCCGGCGGCCGATAAATTGATCGTCACCGACAGCAAGGTCGGCGCCGGCAAGGAAGCGACCGCCGGCTCCACCGTGTCGGTCAATTACACGGGCTGGTTGTATCGTCCGCTGACGAAAAGCATGCACGGCAAGCAATTCGACAGCTCGATCGGGCGCGGCCCGTTTGAATTCCATCTCGGCGCCGGTCAAGTCATCAAGGGCTGGGACCAGGGCGTGGCCGGCATGAAAGTGGGCGGCAAGCGTACCTTGATCATCCCGAGCGAGCTGGCATACGGTCCGCGCGGCGCCGGCAATGGCGAAATCGCGCCCAATTCGGCCTTGATTTTCGACGTGGAATTGCTGGACGTGAAGTAAGCTTGTAGGCCGTGGCTTGCCGCAATGTTAGCGGCAATGCCAGCCGGGTGCGTCGGAAAAACGGGTAGACTAGGCTTTTTTAGCTCAGCAGCGGAGATCCCGATATGAATATCGCCCACGACGTCACAGAACTGATTGGCAACACGCCGCTGGTTCGCATCAACCGCATGGCGGCCGGCGCCGGCGCCACGATCCTGGCCAAACTTGAATTCTACAATCCGGCCCACAGCGTGAAAGACCGCATCGGCCTGTCGATGATCGCCGCCGCCGAGGCGGCCGGCCAGATCCATCCCGATACCGTGATCCTGGAACCGACCAGTGGCAACACCGGCATCGCGCTGGCCATGGTGTGCGCGGCGCGCGGCTATCGCTGCACTTTGGTGATGCCCGACACCATGAGCCGCGAACGGCGCATCTTGCTGCGCGCCTATGGCGCCGACTTGATCTTGACGCCGGGCGGCGAAGGCATGCTGGGCGCGATCAAGAAAGCCGAAGAGCTGGTCGCGGCGGACCCGCGCTACCTGATGCTGCAGCAATTCACCAATCCCGCCAATCCCGCCATCCACCGCGTCACGACGGCCGAGGAAATCTGGCGCGATACCGACGGCCAGATCGATTTTCTGGTGGCCGGGGTCGGCACGGGTGGCACTATCACCGGCGTCGGTGAAGTGCTGAAGGAGCGCCGGCCTGGTTTTCGCTGTATCGCGGTGGAGCCGGAAGCCTCGCCCGTCTTGTCGAAAGGGATCAAGGGGCCGCACCCGATCCAGGGCATAGGCGCCGGCTTCGTGCCGGCCGTGCTCAATACCGGCGTCTACGATGAAATTGTGTGCGTCAAGAATGAGGACGCCTTCGCGACGGCGCGCCAGGCCGCGCGCGAGGAAGGCTTGCTGGTCGGGATTTCCTCGGGCGCGGCGCTGTGGGCCGCCCTGCAAGTGGCGCGCCGGCCCGAGAATGCGGGCAAGCTGATCGTCACCATCATTGCCTCTTTTGGCGAGCGCTACCTCAGTACCGCCCTGTTTGCCGGCCTCGAATAATCAAGCGTGCAAGCTGCAGGCGTGGGAGGTGGTGCCCAATTCCACTTGCAGCGTGCTGTGCTGGATTGAAAACTGTTCCTTGAGCTGGGCGCCGATGGCGTCGATCACGCCATCGCCCGGATAGCCACCCGGCATCACCAGGTGGGCCGTCAAGGCCGTCTCGGTGGTGCTCATGGCCCAGATGTGCAAGTCATGCACGTCGCTGACGCCGCCGCTGGCGCGCAGGAATTGCTCGACCTTGGGTGCGTCCACATTGTCGGGCACGGCCGCCAGCATCATGCGCATCGATTCCCCCAGCAAGGCCCAGGTGCTGAACATGATCAGCGCCACGATCACGATGCTGACGGCCGGGTCGAGCCAGTTCCAGCCGGTGTAGATCACGGCCAGGCCGGCCAGCAGCACGCCCAGCGAAATCACGGCGTCGGCCGCCAGATGCAGGTAAGCGCTGCGAATATTCAAGTCGCCCTTGCTGCCGGCCATGAATAACCAGGCCGAGATACCATTCACGGCAATGCCGATTGCCGCCACCACCGAGACCGTGACGCCGGCCACCGGGCTGGGATGGAATAATTGCTGCGCCGCTTCCCAGGCGATCGCGCCGCAGGCGAGCATCAGCAGCATGGCGTTAAACAGCGCGGCCAGCATCGAGGTGCTGCGCAAGCCGTAAGTGTAGCGGCTGTTCGGCTTGCGCTGCGCCAGCACCGCCGCCGCCCAGGCCAGGGCCAGGCCCAGCACGTCGGACAGATTGTGACCGGCGTCGGCCATCAGCGCCGTCGAATGGGCGATGAAACCATAGACAAATTCCACCACCACGAAAATCGAATTGAGGGCGATCGCGATCGCGAACGCGCGGCCGTGATTGGCGGGATCGCCGTGGTGGTGATGCCCGTGCCCGTGCCCATGGTCGTGATTGTGGGCCTTGGCTATGGGCTGGTGCGTGCAAGCGGCTCCGTGCGCGTGGTGGTGGTCGTGGCTCATGCTTCGCTCCCGCTGTTTGGTTCGGCGATATGTTCGAGCATATCGGTCAAGACGCCGCTGATGTGTTCATCGGCGGCGGAATAAAAAACTTGCTTGCCGTGGCGCTCGGACTTGACGATGCGGGCCGCGCGCAGCAAGCGCAAATGGTGGCTGACCAGCGAGCTGCTCAATTGCAGCGCGGCGGCAATGTCGCTGACGGCGATTGGCGTGACCAGACAGGCCAGCACGATGCGCAAGCGGGTCGGGTCGCCCAGCAAGTGAAACAGGTCGGCCAGTTGGGCCACGGAACTATCGGATTCGAGGTGGAGAGTCATGGAATAACATATGAAGATATGTTCACATGTTATTCCTGTTTTCCAGAAATGACAAGCACTGGTGCCAGTTCGCCGCCTATCTGTTTTCCGGAAATGAGCAGCGCTGGTGCCAGTTTTCCGCACATCTGTTCTCCGGAAATGGCAAGTTCGGCCGCCGCTTGCCCCGGTGTTGCGCGCGCCGGCCAATGGGCGCGGATGATGGCGGCCAGCGCGGCGAAGGCGGGGCCGATTTGCTTGTCCGGCACGCTGGCATAACCCAGCATCAGGCCGCGCCTGGCTGTCAGCGGCTCCATGTAATAGCGCGATAACGGACGCACGATCAAGCCTTGCTTGCCGGCCGCCTCGCAAATGGCCAGGTCGTCGCACTCGTCGGGCAGCGCCAGCGCCAGGTGCAAGCCCGCTTCGCCGCCGCTGGTGCCGATGCTGTCGCCAAAGTGGTGTGCGATGGCGTCGCGCAGCAGGCGCAGGCGTTCCCCGTACAGCAGGCGCATGCGCCGGATATGCGAGGCGAAATGGCCTTCCGTCATGAAGTCGGCCAGGATGGCCTGGGTGAAAATCTGGCCGCCCCGGTACAACTCGGACATGCCGGTCGCGCACAGCGGCGCCAGCGCTTCCGGCACCACCAGATAGCCGATGCGCAGGCCGGGGAACATGGTCTTGCTGAATGTTCCCATGTACAAGACCCGGTTCCGGGTATCCATGCCTTGCAGCGAGGGCAGCGGTCGGCTGCCGTAGCGGAACTCGCTGTCGTAATCGTCTTCGACGATCCAGGCTTGCTGGGCCGCCGCATAGTCGAGCAGGGTGCGCCGGCGCGACAAGCTCATCACGCTGCCGAGCGGATACTGGTGCGAGGGTGTGACGATGATGAAACGTGGCGGTTGGAGCAAGTCCTGCGGGCGCAGCAACATGCCTTCGGCGTCGACGGGGATCGGCACGGTTGCCATTCCCAGCGACTGGAGCACGCTGCGGGTGCCCCAGTAGCATGGATCTTCGACCCAGACCCGCTCGCCATGGTCGCCCAGCAGGCGCGCCACCAGGTCCATCGACTGGTGGATGCCGGTCGTGATCAGCACCTGGCTGGCGCTGCAATTGACCGAGCGCGCCACCCGCAGATAGTCGGCGATCGCCACCCGCAGCGGCAGATAACCGCCGCCGTGGGCATAGGTCAGCAATTCGGCGCGCGAGCGGCGCCAATGCTTGTTTTGCAGGCGGCTCCAGATTTTGTTGGGAAACAGGGTCACGTCGGGGATACCCGGCATGAAGGCGCCCCACTGCAAATTGTTGACGCCGGCCTGTCCGAGCAGCCTGGCGCCGCGCTGCGACAAGCCCGGCGCATCGCCCGGCTGGATCGCTTCGCGGACGGCGTCGGCGTCGGCAATCTGGTCTTGCACGGTGTCGGCGACAAAGGTGCCGGCCCCGGTCCGGGTTTCCAGATAGCCTTCGGAAATCAATTGTTCATAGGCATAAATGACGGTATTGCGCGACACTTCCAGCTCGCGCGCCAGATAGCGCGAAGAGGGCAATTGCAAGCCGACGGGCAGCGCGCGCGACCAGACCGCTTCCCGCAATACCTGGTAAATCTGCCGGTTCACCGGCTGGCGCTGGCCGTTCGTGTCCAGGCTGCGGTCGATGCGTTGCAAGAGGAAATCGGATAGCGAGGCGATACGCACGGTGGCTCCGTCAGAAAAATCAGAGTGGCTCTGTATTGTAGTGTCATCGCGGCCTTAGTATGACTCACCGCGAGGTGAGAATTTATCCCATTGTAAAGTGATCGGAAGCCAGATGAACAACGCGCAATTGCAACAACGAAAAGATGCAGCCACCCCCAGGGGGGTCGGCGTCATGTGCCAGTTTTACGCCGCGCGCGCCTTGAACGCCGAGCTGTGGGATGTGGAAGGGCGACGCTACATCGATTTTGCGGCCGGCATCGCCGTGCTCAACACCGGCCACCGCCATCCCAGGCTGGTGGCCGCGATCGAAGCCCAACTGGGCTGCTTTACCCACACTTGCTACCAGGTGGTGCCGTATGAAAGCTATGTCAGCCTGGCCGAGCGCATCAACGCCATCACGCCGGGCGCGCACGCCAAGAAGACGGCCTTGTTTTCGACCGGCGCCGAAGCGGTGGAAAACGCCGTCAAGATTGCCCGCGCCGCCACCGGTCGGCCGGCCGTGATCGCCTTTTCCGGCGCCTTCCACGGCCGCACCATGATGGGCATGGCGCTGACCGGCAAAGTGGTGCCGTACAAGGTCGGCTTCGGTCCCTTCCCGGGCGAGGTCTACCACGTGCCCTTCCCGATCGAATTGCACGGGGTGGCCCCGGCCGACTCGCTGAAAGCCTTGCACAGCCTGTTCAAGGCCGACGTCGACCCGCAAAGGGTGGCTGCCATCATCATCGAACCGGTGCAGGGCGAGGGCGGCTTTTACGCAGCCCCGCGCGCCTTCATGCAGGCGCTGCGCAGCCTGTGCGACGTGCATGGCATCTTGTTGATCGTCGATGAAGTGCAAACCGGCTTTGCCCGCACCGGCAAGCTGTTTGCGAGCGAGCATTTCGATATCATCCCGGACTTGATGGCGCTGGCCAAGAGCCTGGCCGGCGGCATGCCGCTGGCGGCCGTCTGCGGGCGCGCCGAGATCATGGACGCGCCCTTGCCGGGCGGCCTGGGCGGCACCTATGCCGGCAATCCGCTGGCGGTGGCCTCGGCCCACGCCGTGCTCGACGTGATCGAGGAAGAAGGCCTGGTCGAGCGCGCCGTCGTGCTGGGCCAGCGCCTGGGCGCGCACTTGCAGCAGTTGCGCGCGACGGTGCCGCAGATTGCCGATGTGCGCGTCCTGGGCGGCATGGTGGCGGTCGAATTCATGCAGCCGGGTAGCCACGAACCGGACGCCCAGTTCACCCGGCTGGTGCAAGGCCGGGCGCTTGAACGCGGCTTGATCTTGCTCAGTTGCGGCGTCTACGGCAATGTGATCCGCTTCCTGTTCCCGCTCACGGTGGGCGACGCCGTGATGGACGAGGCGCTGGCGATCCTGGAGCGGGCCATGCACGGCGATTGATACCGGTACAGTTTGCCGACAATGGGAGCGTCACAGTTGCGCCGGCCGGCCACTGTGACGGTCACAATTGGGCTGCGCTGCCTCTGTTGTGCCCGGCGCCACTTCCCTATCCTGATTGCTTGAATAATTGAACGGTTTGCGGCGTCAAACCGGGGAATCGCGGCCATGCAACTCAAAGATGTTTCCCTGTCCGCGCTCAGCGCCGGCTTCCTGGCGGTATTTGTCAGCTTCGCCGGACCGGTGGCTATCGTGTTCCAGGCCGCCAGGCTGGCCGGCTTGTCGGCCGAATTGACCTCGTCATGGATCTGGGCAATTGCCATGGGCAGCGGCGTGGCCGGGTTATTGCTCAGCTATCGGATGAAGCTGCCGATCCTCGCCGCCTGGTCGACCCCGGGCGCGGCACTGCTGGTGGTGTCGCTGCCCCTGGTGGGCATCCGGCAAGCGGTGGGCGCCTACATCGTCTCGGCGCTGCTGGTGCTGGCGCTGGGCTGCTCCGGCGCCTTTCAAAGTCTGCTGCGGCATATCCCGAAAGGCATCATCGCGGCCATGCTGGCGGGCGTGCTGTTCAACTTCGGGGTGCAAGCCTTCGTCTCGATTCAAGCCAGCCCGGCGCTGGTCTTGTGCGTGCTGCTCGCCTTCCTGCTTGGCAAGCGGCTGGCGCCGCGTTACGCCACCGCGCTGGCCATGGCGCTCGGCGCCGCGTTCGTGCTGGCGCGTGGCGATACCCATCTGGGACAGGTCGCGCTGAGTCTGGCCCAGCCAGTCTTCATCGCGCCGGAATGGTCGTGGCACGCTGCGCTGAGCGTCGGCTTTCCGCTGGCGCTGGTGACCCTGACGGGCCAGCATGTGCCTGGCCTGGCCGTGTTGACGGCCTCCGGCTACCAGCCGCCGGCCCGGCTGATCGTCACCTCGACCGCCTGCGTGTCCCTGCTGTTCGCCTGCTTTGGCGCGCACGCGATCAACCCGTCCGTGATCGCCGCCTCGATTTGTACCGGCAGCGATGCCCACGAAGACCCCGCCAGGCGCTACGTGGCGGGGCTGGCGGCCGGCGTGCTGTATATCGTGATTGCGGTGTTCGGCGCCACGCTGGCGCAATTGATGGCGGCCCTGCCGAAGGAATTGATCATGACCCTGGCCGGCCTGGCCCTGATCGGCTCGATCACGACCGGCCTGGTCGGCATGGTCAAGCATGCAAGCCACCGCGACGCCAGCGTCATTACCTTCCTGGTCGCCGCTTCCGGCATGAGCTTGGCCGGCCTGGGCGCGGCGTTCTGGAGCCTGGTGCTGGGCGGCCTGGCTTACCTGATCTTGCACCAGCGCTGGGGCGGCAGGTTGGCGGCGGCGAAGGCGCCGGCTTGAGGCTATGCTGTGGGCATGTCATACTCATAGTCATCTTCAGCTCGCGCGCCCATGTTTTCATCACCCCAGATTGCGCCCCGTAATCGATATTGGCAATGCGCCGGCATGCTGGCCGTGATTGCCCTCGGCCTGGCGTCGCGAACTTACCCGGCCCTGTTGCCGTCCATGCTGGGCAAATACCCCGGCGACGCGCTGTGGGCCTTGATGGTGTTTTATGCGGCCGGCGCGCTGTTTCCGCGCGCTGGCACTGGCCGGCTGGCGGCGGCCGCGCTGCTGATTTCATATTGCGATGAATTGAGCCAGCTTTACCAGGCACCATGGATCAGGGACATCCGCTCGCACACACTGGGCCATTTGCTGCTTGGCTCGACCTTTTCCTGGCACGATATGCTGGCCTATACGGTGGGCGTGGCCATGGGCGCGCTGCTGGAATGGCGGCTGCTTGGCCACCGCTGAATGTAAAGTGTAAAGGCTTGCTGTCAGCCGTTGGCCGAGAACATGGTTCAGTTCGGATGGAACCTTTGCGGTGGCGATCGCACCTATCCATACCCTAATCATTGCGAGGTATGATATGCCGTCGACCATCAATCCGCATTCTAACGTCACGTTGCCTTCAGCGGCGTACCACCCGCCACCTTCGACGCCAACGCCAGCGCCGCATCCGGGAACGTCTGGCGCAAGTTCCAATCCATCTGTGGTAACGCATCGGCGCCATATGTCCGCCGTGGCGCAGCAGTTGCGACAGCAGCACGCGCAATCGCTGGCGCCGGTATTCATTGACCCGGCCCGGCACGGCAATCCGGCAACGCAGGCGCTCGCGCTGCAACAAACCATGGATGCCCGCGCCGCCTTATATCATCCGGGGCCGGCCTTGCGGCAGGAAATCGGCTTGGCGGCCGGGACATTGAAGACCTTGATCGGGAAACTCGATGAACCGCTGCAGGCGGCGCTGGGCGGGCGCATACTGGGCTCCGAGGGCTTGCTTCCCAATGAAAAACCGGCGGCGCTGCTGGCCACGCTCGAGCGCGTGGCGGGCGGCACGCACTCCGAGCCGGGCAGCGCCAGCGCAAAAGATCGGGCGGTGGTCATCGCGCTGATGGGCGATATCGGTGCGCTGTACGCCGATACCGGCGCCACCACCGGCGTCGAAGGGCGTAGCATGGAACAGGCGGCAAGCCTCAGGACGCAATTGGGCGCGGAAATGAAAAAGATGGGGCTGGTTCCAACGGACGATGCCATCGTCAAACGGGTCCAGGATGTCGGCGGCTCCGGCGCGGTCGGGCCGACCAAGAAGCAGGAACGCACCCGGCCGGAAAATGACAGGCCGCCGCGAACCGGCATCCATAATCTTGGCCATCAAGCCGACGAGCAGCTTGGCATTCCCGCAGATCAAAGATTACCCAGGAGCCGCTGGGATGTCGCGCATATCCGCAGCGACCGGGTTCTCGACACGACGGAGCCGTTGGTTGGCCACATGTCCGGTTCGCCGGCGGAAATCCTGCAGGTATGGGACATGTTGCGCGGCGTGAAAGGTCCGCAGCAGTACGTGGGGGTGCTCGATGCCCATCAAAAACTGCTGGCCCAGGGCAGCGCGCCAGCCATGCCCATGGCTGGTCTGCGCTCGCAGGAGCAGGAAGAGCGGCTGGCCCGGGTTGCCGGCGCCGACGCTTTTCTGGTCGGCCTGGGCTATCACAGCGCGGTGGAAGTTATGGAAGGGACTCTGGCGTATACCGGACAAGATGTGCGGGAGGCGGTGGGGGCGCGGCAAGATGCCACGCACTTGTTTGGTCATGGCGCGGCAAGCTCTCTGGTCGGAGAGCTGTTGACAACCCAGACACGGGCAAGCGACAAGGCCTAGCGCAGGTCCGGGCATGGCGGGAATGGGGATGGAGATGTGACGCGTGCCAAGGTAGCAGAATCGGTTTGGCGCAAAATATGTAACCTATAGGTTGCATTTTGATATGTATGCGTTACACTGGCTGCATTATTTTTTTCCCATTCAAGGAGATCTGCCATGCTCGCTCATGCCAACGACGCTTCCGAGGCTCTGGTCCGTTTTTCCCGCCGCAGCTTGTGGACCGCTTTCATTCTGGTGACAAGCCTCGGCGCCTCGGCTGTCGCTCTCACCCTGTTCGCCGACAGTGCGGCGGCGGCCATGGCTGGCCGGCTGATGCGACTCTTCCCCGTGATGATTGCGATGGCCTTGATCGCGTTACGGTCGACGGCAACGCGCTCCGGCCCCGCCATAAAGGCGGTGTTGAACGACGAGTTGCGTCAATTGAGCCTGGCCCTGGCCTATCGGAACGGCTTGATTGCCGTGCTGGCGGTACAAGCGGCGATGGCGCTCTTGCTGGCCTATGTAGCGGCGTCCTATCCGGTCGCAGTCATGGCCAGCGTAAGCGTCACGACCGGCGTCGCGGTGACGTTGGCCAGCCTGCTGTTTTACGACCGGTGACGGCCGTCAGCGAGCGCCTTGCGACCACGCTCAAGGTACATCGGGCGATGCGCAACTTGACCCAGGCGGACCTGGCCGCCTTGAGCGGTATCACGCGAAAATCGATTAACGCCATCGAGATGGGGCGCATGGTGCCCTCCACCATACTCGCCCTCAAATTGGCCAAGGCGCTGGAAGCATCGGTTGAGACGCTTTTTTACCTGGAAAATGGGGCGGATTAGTTCGGCCCTTTTTCCGGCCCGTTGGCGCACAGAACCTGAAGATCGATATCAAGCCGCGCCGTCGCAGGCGATGCCTTGCCGATATGCCTACAGTCGACCAAATCTTCTGCCGCGCCATTGATGTACAGGCGCTTGTTCTGGCACGGGTAGTCGCAGACATCTTGCTACGGGACCGGATGGCCCGGTCCCGCCCGTGCGCCTTACTTGAGCAAATTGCCGTCGCTATCGCGGTACTCGACCGGCGCCAGCTTCAACTTGCCCATTTGCGGCTCGATCTTGGCCTTGTCGCCGACTTCGATCACGATCAATTGTTCCGGCCGCAGGTATTTCTTCGCGGCCGCCTGCAATTGCGCCCCCGTGACGCTGGCAAAGCGCTGCGGCAGCGTGGCGTAGTAATCGAGGCCCAGGTCATACACATAGGTGTTGGCCAGGCTGGCGCCTATGCCCTTGTTGGTCTCGAACTGGCCCGGCAGCGACAGCACTTGCGAGTTGCGCGCGTTGGCCAGTTCCTCGGCTTTCAGCGGCCGTGCGATCATATCGCGCACTTCCTTGAAGATCTCGGACACGGCCACGCCGGTGACGTCGGTGCGGATGCCGGCCTCGATAGCGAACGGGCCGGGCGCGCGCCGATACTGGAAGTGCGAATGGACGCCGTAGGTATAGCCTTTCTCTTCGCGCAAATTGGTGTTCAGGCGGCTGGTAAACAGGCCGCCCAGCGCCGCGTTCAACACTTGCAGCGGGGCGAAGTCGGGCGTCTTGCGGTCCGGTCCGATGGTTGCCACGCGCAGCGCCGTTTGCGGCGCGCCCGGCTTGTCGACCAGGATCAGGCGCGCCATGCTGGTGGCCACCACGCCGGGCGTGGCCGGCGCGACGTCGCCTCTGGCCCAGGCGCCGAACTTGGCTTCGGCCAGGACCTTCAATTCGGCTTGCGTGATATCGCCCGACACTACCAGCGCCGCGTTGTTCGGCAGGTAGTGCTGGCGCCAGAACGCCTGCAGATCGGCGCGAGTGGTCGCTTTCAGCGCCGCTTCCGTACCCAGTTCGCCATAGCCGTAGGGATGGCCGGCGCCATACAGGACGGCGGCCTGGACCCGGGCTGCCACCGCCGGCGCGCTTTCGCGTTCTTGTGCCAGGGCGCCGATGCGGCTGGCGCGCTGGCGCTCCACTTCGGCGTCAGGGAAGACCGGGTGTTGCACCACGTCGGCCAGTAAGTCGAGCGCGGCGCCGAAATTGGCTTTCAGCGACAGCACTTCGGCGTTCGAGGCGTCGGCCGAGGAAGCGGTGCCGAGGAAGGCGCCGAGTTGGGCCACCTCGTCGGCGATTTGCGGCGCGCTGCGGCTGGCCGTGCCCTCATCGAGCAATTGGGCGGTGAAGCTGGCCAGGCCGGGGCGCGTCAAGGGATTGGCCTCGGAGCCGGTCTTGATCACCAGTTCCGCCGACACCAGCGGCAACGCCGGTTTGTAATTGTGGATCACGGTCAAGCCATTGGCCAGCGTGAAGGAGGTGCCGTGCGGCAGCGCGAACGTCGGCTGCGGGCCGGCCTTCGGCACTTGCAGGCGCCACGCCTGATCGCGGTTGATCGAGGTGGTCGGACCGGCCTTGATCTTGGCTGCGGGCGGCGTCGCCACTTCCGGCCCCAGGTCCGGCGTGCCGGGCACGCCCACCACCACGGCGCGCATGGTGTTTTGCAACTGGGCCGCCAGCACGCGCCGGATGTCGGCCACGCTGACGCGGCGGAAGCGCTCGATATCCTTGGCCAGGTAACCGGGGTCGCCCAGGTATTGGTTATATTGGTTCATCTGGTTGGCCAGGCCGGCGCCGCCGACTTTTTCCATCTGGCTCAGCATCGCCGTTTCTATGGTATTGCGGGCCCGCTCCAATTCCTTTTCGGTCGGGCCGTTGCTGCGCAATTGCTGCAATTCGGCGTCCACCGCCGCTTCGATTTCCTGCGCGCTGTGGCCGGGGCGGGCCGTGACGTCGACCATGAAGATCGAGCTCAGGGCCAGCGAATTCTGGCTGGCGTTGACGTCTTGCGCGATCTGCTTGTCATACACCAGCGACTTGTAGAGCCGGCTCGATTTGCCGCCCGCCAGGATTTGCGCGGCCAGGCTCAATTCCGCGTCGCCCGGCTGGTAGGCCGGCGTCGTCAACCAGCCCATGAACACGCGCGGCAGCTCGACCCGGTCACTGACGACGGCGCGCCGCTCGCTGGTGATGGCCGGCGTCGCCACCACTGGTTTCGGCAGCACCGGACCGCGCTTGAAGCTGCCGAAATACTTCGCCACCAGGGCCTTGGTCTTGGCCTTGTCGATGTCGCCGGCGATCACAATGCTGGCATTGTTGGGGCTGTAGTAACGCGTGAAGAAATCCTTGATGTCGCCCAGTTTGGCAGACTGGATGTCGGCATGCGAGCCGATCACGCTGGCGTAGTAGGGATGGCTCTTCGGAAACAATTGGTGGAACAGGGCTTCCTCGACGATGCCGTAGGGCCGGTTTTCCACGCTTTGGCGGCGCTCGTTGCGCACCACGTCTTGCTGGTTGCTGAGGGCGCTCTGGTCGAGCACGTCCAGCAGATATCCCATGCGGTCGGAATGGGTCCACAGCGCCAGTTCCAGCTGGTTGGACGGCACCGTGTCGAAGTAATTGGTGCGGTCGAAATCGGTGCTGCCGTTTGAATCGGTGGCGCCCGCGCCTTCCAGCAAGCGGTCGGCCAGGCCGCGCGGCACATGCTTGGTGGCGGCGAACATCATGTGCTCGAACAGGTGGGCGAAGCCGGTCAATCCCGGCGCTTCGTTGGCGGGACCGACGTGATACCAGACGTTGACGGCGGTGACCGGCAAGGTGTGATTTTCGACCAGGATTACATCGAGGCCGTTGGGCAGGGTGTATTTTTCAAACGGGATGGCCGGAATGGCGGCCGCAGTCGGCGCGGCGCTCGATGGTGCTGCGTCCGTCGGCGCGGTGTCGGCGGCGCTGGCGCTGGTAAGCGCGCTGCCGCCATACAATGACAATAGCAGTGCGGGTAGCGCCAGTAATTTGAAAGACTTCATGCGGTATATCCGTAGTCAATGGTTGAGGGAGTCAGGGTTGAGGGAGTCAGGGCTTTTGCATTTCGGTTTGAATCAACGCGCGGCTCTTGGGGTCCAGCTTTTGCACGGCCCGGGCCAGTTTCTCGCCTTGCGAAATGGCCGCGGCCTGGGCCGGGGTCAGGGCTGGCGCTAATATTGGCGCCAATATCGGCGGGGCCGGCGGCGACAGCAGGGCGTGGCCGCCCAGCGCCAGCGCGGCGCTCAGCACGCAGAGCGCCGCGCTAGCGGCCAGCAGGCGCAGTTCGCGCGGCTCGAAGAAGGCCGCGCCCGGGATCGGTGTGACGAAGGCGAAGGGTGGCGCGGTAGCCGGCGCGGCGGCCGCCGGCGCGGTGAATTCGGCGCCGGCGCCGGGCGCGCGCGCCTGCCGCGCCAGCTCTTGCGCGGCTACGTTCAGGCGCGCCACCTGGCGCTCGATCGCCTCGGTCAACACGGCTTCGTTGAGTGCGACCAGCGCAAAGATCGGGTCGTCGCTATCGACTTTCAAGCCAGTCTTTTCAAAGACCAGGTTGCGCAATTGTTGGTGGTCCATGCCGGCCCTTACCACGCGACTTTATCGAGTTGCTCGTAGATGTCGCGGTAGACTACCTTGATGCGCTGCTTTTCCATGATGTTGAACTTTTCGTTTTGCAGCACTTCCTGCATGGTCAGGCGCGCCGTGTTCATTTTCTTGATGTCGGCGCCGAAGGTGTCGGCGTTGCGCTGGCTGAGCGTGACGCTGCCGCGCACCCGGCCCGCGTTGTCATTGTAGGATTGCGATTCGATGAAGAGCTTGCCGGACACCGATTGCAGCAGGCCGAAGTGTTCGTTTTGCCACAGTACCAGCGGCACCGTGGTTGCCTTGGCCGTCGCGACAAAGCCGGTGGCCGTGTCATGCAAGGTGTCGCCGCCGCCGACGATGGTGTGGATGTAGACTTGGCGGCCCGACTCTTGCAACAGCGAAAAGCAATCGTTTTCGATCAGATAGCCCATCAGCGGCGAAAAGGTATTGGCGCCATTGTCGATCACGCAATTGCCATCTTGCTCCAGGATATCGATCATCAGCGCATCGAAGCGTTTCGGGTCGATATTGCGGGAATCGGTCATCACCGGCACATGCTTGACATCCATCGCCTTGTAGCGCGAAAAGGTGGCATTTTCCTGGTCCGTGTCGTAGCAGCGCAGCGGCAGCTCATCCTTGCCCGCCATCCACTGCGCCAGGATGGTCGAGACCAGCGTCTTGCCGATGCCGCCTTTGCCCTGCAAGATGAAATGAACCGTATTTTGCATCGCGATACTCCAAAATGAGTCGAACTGCATTCAAAAAGCCAATCAGGCGCGCCCGGGCGGTCGTCGAGAGTAATGCTTTTACGCGCCGATGGCAACGGCCATGCGGCGGCGCGTTCGCGCGGCTATATTTAACTGTGGAAATGGGCGGCGAGTTTGCATCGGCTCATGAGAGTTCATGCGCTTGTCAATCGCTGGGGAGATGCCGGCCGGCACCATCCGATGCGGGCCGGTTGGCTCAATTGACGAAGCGCAGCAAGCCTTGCAGCGCGTGCGCCACGGTTTGCTCGCGCACGGCCTGGCGGTCGCCGGCAAACACCAGGCGTTCGGTGTGGACGGTATCGGCGTTGGCCCAGCCGAAACAGACGGTGCCGACCGGCTTGCCCGGCACGGCCCCGGTCGGGCCGGCGATGCCGGTGGTCGAGACGGCCACGTGGGCATTGCTGTTGGCCAGGGCGCCGCTGGCCATGGCGGCCGCCACTTCCTCGCTGACGGTGCCGAGCTGGGCAATCAACTGGGCCGACACGTCCAGCAGTTCCGTCTTCGAGGCGTTGGAATAGGCGATGAAGCCGCAATCGAACCAGCCGGTCGAGCCGGCGATTTCCGTGACGGCTTGCGCCACGCCGCCACCGGTGCAAGACTCGGCGGTGGTCAAGAGCAGTCCTTTTGCTTGCAGGGCAAGGCCCACCTGGGCTGCCAAATCGAGGATGTCGTTTGTCACTTGTCGCTCCTTAGCGCTGAAATTGCGATCAAAATTTTGCCGTACCGGCGGGCGCTTTGGCCTACTGTACCACGCGCTCGGGCGCCACTGGGGCATGCGGCAATTCTAGCGCGGCTTGTGGCCCGGTGACTATGCCCTATTTCAAAAAAACTTTCCCGGTGCGGGCTAAAATGCGTACACTCATTTCAAGTCAAGGCAGCGGAAAAATCAGCCAAGCGCGCATTCCCGGCTTTTCGACAAGCTCACGCCCGCTTGATCTGCCTGACTGCTCACTACCTTCAAATCCCCGGGATGGAGAGCGCAATGCCGCGTAAACGCACCACTGGAGGTTTGGACTTGTCTGCGGTTTTCAGTCAGGCCATGGGCACTGGCGCGGCGCCCGCCTCGGCAGCGCCTGTCCGCGCGCCGACTCCGCGTGGCCGGAGCTGGCTGGCCTGGCCATTGCCGTGACGGCGCCCCAGCTGGCGCCGCCGCTCGCCTATCAGATTGCGCCGACCGCCAACGCGATGCCGCGCGACGTAGAAGGCGGCATTGCTTTAGGCTTCTTCCGGCATCTGACCAAGCCGATCAACATCGAAGAGTTCACCGAGGCCATCAACAGTACGCTGGCTCACGTGGCAGACAGGCCGACATGATTACCCAGGAACATATCCACGCCGCCAAGATCCTGATCGTCGACGATCAAGCCGTCAACGTGCAATTGCTGGAATATTTGCTGATCAGCACAGGGTATGGCGCGGTCAGCTCGACCACCGATTCGCGCACCGTGGCCGGCTTGCACCGCCAGTATTGCTACGACTTGATCATCCTCGACTTGCACATGCCGGACCTGAACGGTTTCGACGTAATGGAAGCGTTGAAGCCGCTGGAAGCGGGTGCTTATCTGCCGGTGCTGGTGGTGACGGCCGACCCGGACAAGAAGCTGGCCGCGCTCGACGCCGGCGCGCGCGACTTCATCAGCAAGCCTTTCGATCCGCTCGAAGTGCTGACCCGCATCCACAATTTGCTGGAAGTGCGGCTGCTGCACAATGAGGCGAAAAACACCAGCGTGCGGCTGGAAGAAACCGTGCGCCAGCGCACCGCCGAGCTGCAGCGCTTCCGCAGCGCGATCGACGCCACCGCCGACGCCATTTTCCTGATCGACGGCGCCGGCATGGCCCTGGTCGACGTCAACGACGGCGCTTGCCGCATGCTGGACTGGCCGCGCGTCCAGTTGCTGGGGATGGCGCCGGCGCGCCTGCTGCCACCGGCACCGCCCTATGCGGCGCCGGCACCGGCCCGCGCGCCGACCCTGATCGAGTGCGAGCTGGAGCGGCGCGACGCGACGCCGGTGCCGGTCGAACTGTATTGGCAATGGCACGACATGCACGACGGGCGCATGTTGATCGCGGTGGCACGCGACATCAGCGAACGGCGCCAGGCGCAGGAAAGCTTGAAGCACCTGGCCCAATACGACAGCCTGACCGGCTTGCCGAACCGCAGCCTGTTTTACCAGACCCTGAGCCAGGCGATCGCGCTGGCGCAGGAAAAAGCCTGGCGCATCGTGGTACTGTTCATCGCGCTGGACCGCTTCAAGAATGTCAATGATTCGCTCGGTGCGGCGCTTGGCGACGAATTGCTGCGCCAGTTCAGCAACCGGCTGGTGCAATGCGTGCGCCTGCGCGACACGGTGGGGCGCATGGGCAATGACGAATTCGCGCTGATCCTGACCATGACGCGCGACCAGCAAGACGCGGTGAACGTGGCCAATCAGGTGCGCGACGCCTTGCGCGCGCCATTCGATCTGCAAGGCCACGCGGCGGCGCTGACGGCCAGCATCGGCATCGCCATGTATCCGGACGATGCCACCGAGCCCGACACCCTGATCAAATACGCCAACACGGCAATGGCGCGCGCCAAGGAGGCCGGGCGCGACGGCTACCGTTTCTTCACGGCCGGCATGAATGTGCAAGTGCTGGCCCGGCTGGACCTGGAACTGGCGCTGCGCCATGCGCTCGAGCACGGCGAATTCGTGCTGTATTACCAGCCCAAGATCGACTTGCGCACTGGCCGCGTGAGCGGGGTCGAGGCGCTGCTGCGCTGGCGCCGGCCTGGCTATGGCCTGGTGTCGCCGGCCGAATTCGTGCCCTTGCTGGAAGATACCGGCTTGATCGTGCGCGCCGGCGCCTGGGTGATCGACACGGCTTGCCGCCAGATCGCGGCCTGGTGCGCCTCGGCGGTGGGGCCGGTGCATGTGGCGGTGAATGTGTCGAGCCGCCAGTTCGCCGAGGGCGACCTGGAGGGCGGGGTGCGCCAGGCGCTGGCGGCGCATGCGGTCGCGCCCGGCTTGCTGGAGCTGGAGCTGACGGAATCGGCGCTGATGTCGAACGCCGAGCGCACCATCGTGGTGCTGGGCAATTTGAAGAAAATCGGCGTGCAGATTGCCATCGACGACTTCGGCACCGGCTATTCCAGCCTGTCGTATCTGCAGCGCTTTCCGATCGACAAGCTGAAAATCGATATCGCCTTCGTGCGCAACATCACCACCAATCCGAACGATTCGGCCATCGCGCTGGCCATCATCAGCATGGCGCACAGCTTGAAATTGCGGGTCATCGCCGAGGGCGTCGAGGCACGGCCCCAGCTTGAATATTTGCGCCGCAACCGTTGCGATGAAATCCAGGGCTATTACTTCAGCCGGCCGCTGGCGGCGGAAGATCTGGGCCACCTGATCGAGGCCGGCACCGGCTTGCCGCCCGAGCCGGACCAGCTGGTCCAGCCCTCGCAAACCCTGCTCATCGTCGACGACGATGTCAATGTGCTCTCTTCGCTGCACCGCCTGTTCCGGCCGGATGGCTACCGTATCCTGACGGCGGTCACGCCGGCCGAGGGCTTCGAGTTGCTGGCGCTCTACCAGGTGCATGTGATCTTGTGCGACCAGCGCATGCCCATCATGAGCGGCACCGAATTTCTCAGCAAGGTCAAGGAAATGTATCCGGAAACGATACGCATTATCTTATCCGGCTACACGGGGCTGGAAGCGGTGCTCGACTCGATCAACCGTGGTGCGATTTACCGCTTCTACACCAAGCCGTGGGACGATACCCTGTTGCGCGACAATATACGGCTGGCCTTCCACCACTACTGGCTGATCAATCAGCCGGGTGGCGCTGCCCCCGGCGCAAGCCGCCGGCTCAAGCCTTGAAATGGTCGAAGCCGGTCAGCGTCAGGTCGAGCGCGTGGCCGGCGCCGTCAATCAGGCGCAGTCCGGGTGCGGCATCGATGCGGCCGACCCGCGCGACCGGCGTGGAAACGCCGGCCGCCAGCGCCAGGATCGCGGCGCGGGCGGCGACCGGCGCCGTGAAGCACAATTCATAATCGTCGCCGCCGGCGGCCGTGAACTGGCGTCGCAACGCTTGCGTTTGCAGCGCCAGCACCGGGCCGGCGGGCAGGGCGTCGAGGTCCAGCGTCGCGCCCACGCGCGAGGCGCCCAGAATGTGGCCAAGGTCGCCCACCAGGCCGTCCGAAATGTCGATTGCGGCGTGCGCCAGGCCGGAGCCGGCCAAGGCCACGCCCAGCGCCACTCGCGGTGTCGGCGTATGCATGCGTTGCGCCGCCAGCGCCAGTTGCTCCGCTTCCAGGCGCTGCTCGATGCGGTAGCCGGCCAGCGCCAGACGGGCGTCGCCCAGGGTGCCGCTGACCCAGATATCGTCGCCGGCCTGGGCGGCGCTGCGGCGCAGCGCCTGGCCCGGTGCCAGCTCGCCGAAAATCGTGATGCAAATGGCGAGCGGCCCCTTGGTGGTATCGCCGCCTATCAATTCGCAATCGTGGGCGTCGGCCAGCGCGAACAGGCCGGCGGAAAAGCCGGCCAGCCAGACCCGGTCCGCGCTTGGCAGCGCCAGCGCCAGCGTGAAGGCAAGCGGGCGGGCGCCCATCGCGGCCAGATCCGACAAGTTTACGGCCAGGCTCTTGTGGCCCAGTTTGTACGGCTCGGCGCCGGCAAAGAAATGGCGGTCCTCGACCAGCATGTCGGACGAGATTGCCATCTGCATGCCGGGCGCCGGCGTCAACAGGGCGCAATCGTCGCCGATGCCGAGCGCGGCGCGGCCGGGGCGGGCGCGCACGAAGTATTGCTGGATAAGGTCGAATTCGGAAAGCATGCGCATATTGTACCGCCGTAAGCTGTGGTGCCGGAGGGGATTTTTTTGCGCACTGGCCGCTCCTTGCGGGCGCTTGCTCAGGCCGCCAAACGCTGCAGCACGAAGTCGACAAAGCTGCGCACCTTCGCGCTGGGGCGGCTTTCGGGACGGCGCACGATATGCAGCGCGCGCGTCGGCAAATGCCATTGCGTCAGCAGGGCCGACAATTGTCCCGATGCCAGGTAAGGTTCCAGCAGCGCGTCCGCCTGCACCAGCACGCCCATGCCGGCCAGGGCGGCGGCCAGCAAGGCCTGGCCGGTATTGGCGACAAAAGTGCCGCGCACCGGCACGTGCGCGGTGGCGTCGCCGTGCGTGAAGCGCCACACCGGGTCCGGCCCCCAGGCGGCAAACGCCAGGCAATTGTGGCGCGCCAGATCGGCCGGTTCGGCCGGCACGCCGTGGCGCGCCAGATACGCCGGGCTGGCCGCCGCCAGCATGCGTGTGCCCCGCAGCGCCCGCGCGATCAAGCCATCGTCATGCAAGGGGCCGGAGCGGATCGCCACATCGACGCCCTCGTCGGCCAGGTCGATTACGCGGTCGCTGAGGGCCAGCGCGATCGTCACCTGCGGATAAGCGGCGGCATAGGCGGCGATCACTGGCACCAGGCGGCTGCTGCCGTACACCAGCGGCGCCGTGACGCGCAAACCGCCCTGCGGCTGGGCCCGCAAGGCTTCGGCCACGCGGTCGGCCGCATCCACGCTGGCCAGCACCTCGCGACAGCGCTCCAGGTAAGCGGCGCCGATCTCGGTCAAGGTTTGCTTGCGGGTGCTGCGTTCGAGCAGGCGCGCGCCCAACTGCTGTTCCAGCGCGGCCACATGCTTGCCCACCATCACCGCCGAAATGCCCAGGATGATTGCTGCGGCGGCGAAACTGCCGGCCGTGGCGGCGACGGTGAAGACGTGCATGCTGCGCAGTTTGTCGCTCATATTCGGAATAATAAGTTAGGGATGCAAGAAGTTTCGCCTCATTTATGGCGGGCTTGCTTTCGATGATACTGCATCTTGTATTCATTATTTGGAGAGAACCATGCGCATCATGACATTGTGCCGATTTTTGCTACTGGCCGGCTTGGGCGGCGCCGCCCAAGCCGAAGTGCCGGCCACGCGGGCGCTGCCGCCCGACTGGTATCCGGAAAGCGTGGCGGCCGGACCGGACGGGTCCCTGTATGTAGCCAGTTGGCGCCAGGGCGCGGTGGCGCGCTTGCGCCCCGAAGGTGGTGCGCCGGAAATCCTGGTCGCCCCCGGCGCCAACGGCCTGGCCAATGGCCAGGGCGTGCTGGTCGACGCCAGGCGCGGTTTGCTGTGGGTGTGCTCGGCGGCGTTTGGTTTTACCACCGTGCCGCTCACGCCCAGCGCGCTCAAGAGCTACGACCTGGCCAGCGGCGCGGCGCGCCACAGTTATCCCTTGCCGGCCGGCTTGGACGGCGGCCCCGGCCATTGCAACGACTTGGCGCAGGATGAGCGCGGCACCCTGTATGTGACCGATTCGCTGCAGCCGCGCCTGCTGCGTCTGGCGCCCGGCGGCGCCGCGCTGGAAACCTGGAGCAGCGACGCCGCCTTTGCCCTCGGCGCCTATACGCTGAACGGGATTGCCATCGACCGCGGGCAAATCTACCTGAGTACCGTGATGGCGGCGCCGTATTTGCTGCGCGTGGCCGTCAATGAGGACGGTTCGGCCGGACCGGTGCGGCGCATTGCCATGCCGCGCACGCTGAAAAACGCCGACGCGCTGCGCCTCGACGGCCCCGACCGCCTGCTCATCTTCGAGAGCAATGCCTTTGCCGACGATGGCCCGTATGGCGGCCAGATCACGCGCGCCAGGATGGACGGTGCCACAGCCACCTTGCGCACCATCGTCGCCGGGCTCAATGAGCCGTCTTCGGGCGCGGTGGTGGGACGCCGCGTCTATTTTATCGAATCGAAATATCCCTTGTTGTTGAAGCACCGGGACAACGATGGGGCGATACCGCGCGGCGTGCCGTTCGACTTGCAGTCGCGCGAACTTCCCGACGACTGAAGTATTATTTTTTAATTAACTTACCGAGGAGTAAGACATGGCAGCCTATGCAATTGGATCTTTAACCGTACACAATACGGATTGGCAACAGGAATACGGCGCCAGGATGCCGGACCTGATACGCAAACACGGTGGCAAGGTACTGGCCAAGGGGGCGCCGCAAGTGCTCGAAGGCAAGTCGCTACTGCCCGGCGTGGTAGTGATGCTGGAATTTCCGTCCAGCGCGCAGGCGCTGGCCTGGCAAGCCGACCCCGCCCACGAGTCTTTGAGGCAATTGCGCGCCAGCGGCGCCGAGTTCGACTTGTTGTTGCTCGATGATATGAGCTAATGGGCATGGCGGCGGGCGAGACCGCCAACCCTGCGGTGCCGGGCTTTCAGCGTATAGCGGGTACTATGCTTGCTCGGCACCATGTATCTGCATCCTTGGGTGTCAAGCAAGCCGTTTGCTCAAAAATGCGTCACTTTGTGTGCGGATAACGTCAAAACAATCGAAAACATACCTTTATTTCACTATTTATGATACCTTTTGACTATCGTCGGAAATCTATTTTCCGGGATAAATATGTGCGGTAGTGAACTCGTGTGTGTCCGCGTTTTACTCGATTAAATTGCTATAATGCCAGTAAAAGTCGCTTGTACGGGCCTTGCAGTGTGTGTTTAAACTCATTAACTTCTGATAATTTCACGGTACCCCCTTCCATGTTGAAAAAAATCCTTTGCGCCGGCTTGCTGGCCTCATGCACTCTTGCTGCCCACGCCACCACACAAAGCTGGTCGTTTACCTATACCGGTTTTTATCAGGGTGAAACGGACACCTTCAATCCCAGTCTGAAGCTGACCGGTCAGTTTTCCGGCGACGATGTGAATCATGACGGCATCATCGAACGCGGCGAATTGTCGTCTTTCAAGGTGGGTTATACCGATTTCGTCGCATGTGGGACGACCAGCAATCAATATTATTCTTGCAGTAATGATAGCTTTTCCTTCAAGTCTGGCGGCGCGCTCAATTTTTCCGTCAAGGAAGGCGGTTCCGATCCCGAAGGCTGGATCGGCGGTAGCCACACTATCACGACCGGCAACTCTGACTCGTTGCTGTCATACAATCCGAATGGCCGCTGGACCAAGACCCTGATCTGGACGCCGCAAACCACCTTGACCGTCGAGGCAATGCCAGTGCCTGAACCGGCAAGCTATGCGATGCTGGTGCTGGGCTTGCTGGGTATCGCCGGTTTGCAAAAACGTCGGCAACGCGGCTGATTTTCACCCACGCGCGGCAAGCCGCGCGGCACCGCTCTGCCACGCATGGCATCGCCTGACGATGCCCGGCCCGGGGTCACCCGGGTCGCAAGCGACCGGCATGTCCCGCCTCGCTCCCACTTCATCAGCAAGTTCTTGCGCGCCAGCCGTGCTGTTGCCCATGGCTGCAGTCAACGCATCAGGCCAGATTATCGCTAGCGGCAAAATCGTATTGTTAAAATCGATTGTCTTCATCAATTCGATAGTTATTTACTTAAGGTTACGCAAATAATTATTACTTTTCGTGATAATGGGCTGCGGCTTGGGGAAAATACCTAGCTAATTGAAAGAATCCGTCTGATAAAATCGTAAGCTTTCCGATTGAACAAACAGGAAGGCAGCACAGCATGGATTCGTCATCTGATCAAAAAGAGGAACTGCGTCAACAACTGCGCCTTGCCGCGCTCGAATACCACGAGTGCCCGAGACCTGGCAAAATCAGCGTCACGCCAACCAAGCAATTGACCAACCAGCGCGACCTGGCGCTGGCCTACTCGCCAGGTGTGGCGGCGCCGTGCGAAGAGATCGTCATCGATCCCGCCAACGCCTACAAATACACCGCACGCGGCAATCTGGTGGCCGTCATCACCAACGGCACCGCCGTGCTGGGCCTGGGCAATATCGGGCCGCTGGCCGCCAAGCCCGTGATGGAAGGCAAGGGCGTATTGTTCAAGAAATTCGCCGGCATCGACGTGTTCGACATTGAAATCAATGAGCTGGACCCGGACAAGCTGGTCGACATCATCGCTTCGCTGGAGCCTACCTTCGGCGGCATCAACCTGGAAGACATCAAGGCGCCCGAATGCTTCTATATCGAGCGCCAGTTACGCGAGCGCATGAAAATCCCGGTCTTCCATGACGACCAGCACGGCACCGCCATCATCGTCGGCGCCGCGATCTTGAATGGCTTGAAGGCGGTCGGCAAGGATATCAAGCAATGCAAGCTGGTGGTGTCGGGCGCCGGCGCGGCCGCGCTCGCTTGCCTGGACTTGATCGTCGACCTCGGCTTCCCGCTTGAAAACATTTTCGTCACCGACCTGGCCGGCGTGGTCTACAAGGGCCGCGCCGAATTGATGGACCCGGACAAGGAACGCTTCGCGCAAGATACCGCGCAGCGCAGCCTGGGCGAAGTCATTGCTGGCGCCGACATTTTCCTGGGCTTGTCGGCCGGCGGCGTGCTCAAGCAAGACATGGTGCGCCAGATGGGGCCTAATCCGCTCATTCTGGCGCTGGCCAACCCGAGTCCGGAAATCTTGCCGGAAGATGTCAAGGCCGTGCGCAGCGACGCCATCATTGCCACCGGTCGTTCGGATTATCCGAACCAGGTCAATAATGTGTTGTGTTTCCCCTATATTTTCCGGGGCGCCCTCGATTGCGGCGCCACCACCATCACGCGCGAAATGGAAATCGCCGTGGTGCACGCGATCGCCGACCTGGCCCACGCCGAGCAATCCGATATCGTCGCCACCACCTATGGCATCAGCAACCTGTCGTTCGGGCCGGAATACCTGATCCCGATGCCGTTCGACCCGCGCCTGTTGATCAAGATCGCGCCGGCCGTGGCCAAGGCCGCCTTCGATTCTGGCGTGGCAACCCGTCCGATCAAGGATTTGCAAGCCTACGCCGACAGCCTGCAGCAATTCGTCTACCGCAGCGGCACCTTCATGAAGCCCTTGTTTCAGGTCGCGAAAAGCACGCCGGCCGAACTCAAGCGCATTGTCTACGCGGAAGGCGAGGAGGAGCGCGTGCTGCGCGCGGTGCAAGTGGTGGTCGACGAGCGTCTGGCCCGCCCGATCCTGGTCGGCCGGCCGCCGGTGCTGGACGCGCGCATCTTGAAATTCGGCTTGCGCCTCAAGCAAGGCATTGATTTCGATGTCATCAATCCCGACTTCGACGAGCGCTACCGCGAGTATTGGCACGCGTATTACGAAATGACCAGCCGCAAGGGCGTGACCCAGGAATACGCGAAGCTGGAAATGCGCCGCCGTCACAGCCTGATCGGCGCGATGATGATACACAAGGGCGATGCCGACGGCATGATTTGCGGCACTTTCGGCACCACCCAGTTGCACTTGCATTATATCGACCAGGTGCTGGGCAAGCGCGCCGGCAGCAATGTCTACGCGGCCATGAATGTGTTGATCTTGCCGGAGCGCCAATTGGTGATGGTCGACACCCACGTCAACGAGAATCCGGACGCCGAGCAATTGGCCGAAATCACCATCATGGCGGCCGAGGAAATGAAACGCTTCGGCCTGAACCCGCGCGCGGCCCTGCTGTCGCATTCGAACTTCGGTTCCAGCAATAGCGCCTCGGCCCAGAAAATGCGCGCCGCGCTGGCCATCGTCAAGGAAAAGGCGCCGGACCTGGAAGTGGATGGCGAAATGCATGGCGACACCGCGCTCGATTCGAAATTGCGCGCGAAAATGATGCCTGATTCGGACTTGCAGCATGACGCCAACTTGCTGGTGATGCCGAATATCGACGCCGCCAATATCGCCTACAACCTGGTCAAGACGGCGGCCGGGAATGGCATCGCGGTCGGTCCCATCTTGCTCGGTTGCGCCAAGCCGGTGCATATCTTGACGCCCTCGGCGACCGTGCGCCGCATCGTCAATATGACGGCGCTGTGCGTGGTCGACGCGGTGGCCTTGCGCAAGACGTAAGGCGGGCCTTCCCGTCCCGGCCCGCAGCGGCCGGGACGGGGCGTCAATGAAGCTGTTGACGCACATCAGATCCCATTCAACTGCGCCGGCAAACGGCGCTTTCTTCTGCCGATTTGATCAATATCAAGCTCGCCCCCCATTGAGCACCTAAGATGGCGTGGAACTCCCGGCTCTCTCAGCGGTCAACGATGACGAAGTAACCCATTGTTATTTCCGGCTCTATTGTGCGACGCAACAGCGCTGTCAGTGCGGGAGTTCACCCAACTCCACCAGCAATTGCGCACCCAACCCATCCCATGGCGTCGCCTTGCCGGCGCTCGCAGCCCGCGCGCGGCCCGCCTGGCCAGCCAATCTTGAGGGCATCTTGCTTTCTGGTTACAATGCGCCATCAGAAACGATTCCTGGGGAGCCCCGATGCGCTATGCTGTTGTTTTATTGCTATTGTGTTGCAGCAGTGTGTACGCCGCGCTTGGTGGCCCGCCCAGCGTCTTCACGGCCGCCAACACGGGCGTGAAGGCGCGCATTTTGGCGGCAGACACGGCCAACTACCATCTCAGCGAAACCACGTTGCCGAATGGCACCGTGGTGCGTGAATACGTGAGCCGGGCCGGCATCGTGTTCGCCGTTAGTTGGCAAGGCCCCTTCCTGCCCGATTTGCGCACCCTGCTTGGTCCCCATTTCGACACCATGAGCGGTGCGGCGGCCAAGCAAACCAAGGCGGGACACTCGCAACTTCATATCGAACGGCCCGAAGTGACCATCGTGTCGGGCGGACATATGCGCGCTTATACCGGGCGCGCCTGGGTCAGCGCCGAATTTCCACCCGGCTTTAGCGCCGACGCTATCCATTAATCACCTCAGCGCCCAATGAAATGATGACCATGCCCAAGCTCCCGTGTTTTCCCCATTCGTCCCTGGCCGCTGCCCGGCATTTGCTGCTTGTCGGCGCGGGCCTATGGCTGAGCGCTTGCGGTGGTGGTGGCGGTGGTGGCGCGCCGGCCGCGACAGCGCCGGCAACGACGCTCAGCATCAGCGCCTCGTCCGCCAGCGTGGTCCTGGGCCAGGCCGTGACGCTGAGTTGGCGCGCGGCCAACCCCGGCGACAGCAATTGCACCGCGTCCGGCGCCTGGAGCGGCAGCGTGGCGACCAGCGGCAGTCTGGCCGTCACGCCGCCGTCGGCCGGCACGTCGACCTATACCCTCACATGTAGCGGCGTAGCGAATTCGGCCAGCGTCACCGCCACGGTCGGCCCCGTCGCCAATATCGCCGCGCTGGTGGTCGACAATGGCCCGGCGGCCGCCTCCGGCGTGCTCAACGTGCCCTATGTCAGCGTGACGCTGTGCCGTCCCGGGACGACGATTTGCCAGACCATCGACCATGTGATGGTCGACACCGGCTCTTACGGCTTGCGCGTGCTGACCGCCATCGATCCTGCGCTGAATTTGGCGGCGGTGAATACGCCATCGGGGCTGCCGGCCGCCGAATGCGCGCAATTTGTCAGCGGCTATGCCTGGGGTGCGCTGCGCCTGGCTGACGTCAGGATCGGCGGCGAGCTGGCGGCCGGGATTCCCGTCCACTTGATGAACGATGCGAATTTCACGACGCAGGCGCCGGCCGATTGCCGCAGTAGCGGCGGCAATCTCGGCACGGTTGCCGCGCTGGGTGCCAACGGCATTCTCGGGGTCGGCGTACTCAGGCAAGACTGCGGCGACACGTGCGCCAACGGAGCCCAGGGCGCCGCCTACTATGCTTGCAACGGCGCCGTCTGCTCGCCCAGTCGCATGCCGCTGGCGCAGCAAGTGAGCAATCCCGTCGCCGCCTTTGCGGTCAATAACAATGGTGTGATCCTGCTCTTGCCGAGCGTGCCGGCGGGCGGCCTGACGAGCGCGAACGGCAGCTTGATCTTCGGCATCGGCACCCAGGCCAATAATCGGATCGGCACTGAAACGGTGTACGCGGCCAATGCCGCCGGCAACTTCAGTACCACTTACAAGGGCAGGGTGCTAAGCGCCAGCTTCCTCGACAGTGGTTCGAACGGGATCTATTTCGGCGATGCCAGCTTGCGCGCCTGCAGCACCAGCGTCGAATTTTATTGCCCGTTGGTGCCGCTGACCGTCAGCGCAGTCACCGGCGCCTACGACGGCAGCGCTAGCGGCGCGGTCAACGTGACGATTGAGAATGTGGATCTTCTCGGCGCGTCGATCAAGGCCGCTTCGGTGGGCGGCAACAACAGTAGCGGCTCTTCTGTCATCGACAGCAATGCCTTCGACTGGGGCTTGCCATTCTTCTTCGGACGGCGCGTCTTCATCGGCCTGGAGGGCACGATCAGCCCGAGCGGAGTGGGGCCGTACTGGGCGTATTGAGATTGCCGGCGGACCCGGGTTTGCTGCGCGCCCGGGGCACCCTGGCAAGCGATAGGCGTTGTATGGATCGTGTTTCTGATGGATAATTCTCGCCCATGAACGATACCACCACACTCCCCGCTTTGCCCGACCGCCTGTCCGTTGATCCGCGCAGCCCTTTTCACCTCCCCGACGCGTTCCAAAACGACGTCGGCATTACATTCAATGGCAAGGAACGCCTGGATGTCGAGGAGTATTGCATCAGCGAAGGCTGGATTAAAGTGCCTGCCGGCAAGACGTTGGATCGCAAAGGCAATCGCATGTTAATCAAGTTAAAAGGCAAGGTCGAAGCGTTCTATCGATAAATCCACTCCACCAGGCGCGTGCGGGATTGCCGATCAGGCGGCTGGGCCCAGGCGCTCGATGAGCGCGTCGTAGACCATGGACGGTAGCAGCAGGTTCTCAACCACGGTGTGCCGGCTTTGCTTGCGCTTGCCCTTTGCATCGATGTGATTGTCGAATGCATACAGGTTCAGCACGCGCAGGGTCGGGTCGCTGACTTCGGCAATCAATTCAAGCTCGAAGCTCTTCCAGCCAGTCGGTTCGCGGGGCATGCCTGCATCGACGGCAAGGAAGCCGTCCAGTTGCCTGAAGTCGCCGCCTTCGAATGCCGTGCGCAAGACTTCGGGCGCCGTGTCGTCGCCATCGACTTCGCGTTTCAGCGTCGACTCGGCCCATTTGCTGCGCAGTTCCGAGTACACGCGCGTGCCGGTGTCGACCCAGGCGCAAAACAGCGCCGACACGGTGATGATTGCTGCTTCCAAACCCCATTGCCAGAGCATTTCGCCCGCCGTCGCCGGTGCGGACGGTGTGCCCGCGCCCATGTGCCGGCTGATCGAGGTGCGGTAGTGCTCGGCCAGCCAGTCGAAGAAGGCGCGCCATTGCGCGAAATCGGCCAGCGCTAATTGGCTGGCGGTTTCGCCGCCGCGATTCAGTGTCAAGGCGATCCAGACCAGCCAGGATGCCCACAGCGCGAAGGTCACGAGCGCCAGCGCGGCGAGCAGGTTAAAGGGCAGCGAGCGCGACTTGCCCGCCTGGGCCGCTGAACTGGCGACGATGCCGATCAAGGCGCCAAAGATCAGCGTCGCCAGAAACGAGAAATAGACGAAGGGGTTGTAGTGAATGACGACGGCGTACAGCGCGGCCAACGCGGCAACGCCCGCGCCGCCGGCGAAGATGACGTACAAGGGGGCTAGCGGGCCGACGCGCCCGGAGCGCAGATAATAAATTTGGCGCATGGGATGAATGCCTGTTCAAGTTTTGGGGAATGTCAACGAGACGCCGGCATTGACCCGATGTCCTGAATGGTTTTGCCGGGAGCGCAGTCGCTGTTCCAGGCATCTCAGTGGTATCCGTTTCAGGGGCATGACGCAGGCCTCTGAAAACCTCGGCTGCCAAAGAACGTCAGCGGTGCCCAGGATACAAAAAACCCGCGTTCTCAGTATGAGAATCGCGGGTTTCTGGATCTTGCTGGACTTCCTGCTACATGTTCATGGTGCGGGAGCCGGAACCGCATTCTCCTATGAGAAACTGAATAATTTACGAAAAATACCAACAAAAATACCAACAAAGAAAAAAGTGTCCCCTTGTTTCTGTTTTACGACAGATTCGGCCAGCAAGCGCCGCCAGGTCGTTCAGCGTTCATTCTATCTTTACCCAGCAGCGCCGCCATACCCTGCCCAGTGCCGTGCGTCAATGTAGCTCAAGTACCGTGGATACCAGCATGGATACCTCGCGCTGGATACCGGTGTCCGCACACTTCGCTGGCCATCCAGTAAGCCGGCAGCAACACCGAAAGCCCGCGTTCTTGGACGATACGAGAAAATCCCGCATGTGGAAACGAGCAGGGGACAATACCGGAAAATCTGGTTTTTCTGGGGCATGGTTCAATCCAAAACTGGCGGTAGCGTTCGCGCGCCGGCCCGATTCCGTCAAGGCCAGGTCAAGGTAATTCGTAAAGGCCAGGTAAAAGTAAATTGCGGGCCGTCGCTCTGTCGCGCCTATGAGTCGGGTCAACTACCAGCCCGCGCCTAACTTTGACTGCACGTGATGAAAATGACCGCTTGTGCGGCGTCGCAAGCGCTGTTTCTGTGCGTATCGGTCTGCGTACCTGTGCGCCTATCTGGCACGACAGGGGTACGGTCGCCGGCCGGCGCCAGTCCGGTTCCAAATGTGAGCCACCGTCACATTTAGACGCCAATCGCTGCACGAGCGGCCCAGCCAAGTGCGAACGCCAGCGCCAATTTTGGGGGCAATCACGTTCCGCCACCGCGATCAGGGCAGCTGCAAAAATTATTTCGTAAGAATCTAGCAAGCCTAGCGCTAACGGAGATCAAGTCCTCGCAATTTATTTATGGTCCGACTTGGATAGTACAGAATATAGCCATGCCAAGGAGATGGCGAGAATCAATCCGGGGAATTCACTGTCTTTTGTTAAGCCATATTTAATGATGTCTTGCATTAATCCGATACACAAGAACATTATGATATAAATTAATATGGCTGCGGATAGGTATTTTTTTGAAGTAAACCAATGAGTACGATGTTTCCAGCGTATCCATATGAGATTGATTATTCCAATAAAAATAAGAACTACAAAAACAAATAAAGATATCATTTCCCACGCAGCTACTGGCCCCATGCCATAATACTCGGCAGGATTGTGAAGAATGAAATAGTAATAATTAAATGCGATGGCATTCAATAAGATAAGAATATCTATTGTGTAGCCAAAAAACACCGCTATATTTTTACCGTAGTCCTTCACTATAGAGCCTTTCCGCTAGTTCCTTCCAACGCCTCGGACTGTCTTTTGTAATGTGTGCGTAATAAAAATGACCCTCGCCTTGGCCTGCTGTCATTTGTTTTACAAGAATAGGAGCAGATTCTATAAGTGTTTTTTCCGGTATGCCAGCATATATTTTATCTCCAAATGTAAGAAGATCGATTATCACAACTTTTTTGATATTCTTGTGAGCCTTTAATTTGGCTAAAAAATCACCATCGATGGGGGAGCCGATCAGCACTAAATGATCAACGATGTTACCTTGTTTGGCATAAAACCAAGCAGTTTGCGCCGCAAGCAATGATCCATAGCTGTATCCAATGATATTGAATTGAGGGGCCGTAGTATTCATCCCGCTAGAGATTACCCAATCATCATTGTCTTCAAAGCGTATGAGCAATCCTGATCGAAGTGCATCAATCGGCGTGCCAACCGCAGAAAGCCAGTCTGGAAATTCTCGTGTGGCAGTATTTGTTAAACCGACCGAGATATTTTTAATGCCAGCATTTCCGAATGCTGCTATTTGAGGTTTAATATAGGGGCCATCAAGCCCTGCGCCGCCCCAATACAGAGTGCCGCGTGGTTTCTTGACATAGACTTTTACCGGTTTGGTGTCACTGCGTAAAGTCATTGCTATTATTACAGTTACTATGGGCACTAATGGTAACGGCATTTAAATTCCTTCTCCGAATATTTCAATCTTTATTTCTTCGGCTTCATTGGACGTAACTTTTTTGGTAAAACCAGAAGCATCTGTATGTCCTTCAATAATTCCCATTGAACAATGAATTTTGTAAAATCGATTTTTCAATATCTCACCAGTTTTCTCATCGTGCAGTTGAAAATGTTGATCAAATTTTTCAGTGTGATCCTCATTCGGAGAAAGCCCTATAGCTGTGGTGGCACCTATGAGGGGTGCTTCGCCCAAATGCAAACAATAGGCGGCATCAGTATCGACCGTCATTGTGTAATTGCTTCGCGCCGGAAGGAAAACAGGGTGGCGGGGACATTTACATATACAGATATCCCCACTCAATGCTTTTTGTATGCCATCAATTTTATTGGATAAACGAGGTCCAATGCATTTTAGGATGCCCATTGTTTTGCATACAGGACAGGCTACGCCTGAACCGTCCATGGCGTCGTTTTTACCGTGATATATGGAGCGTAGCGAGCCAGTCATAATCACCGCACCGTTGTCTGCCTTGTCGCCCACGATGAGGTAGTCCCGAGTGATGGATGCCATGTATCAAGCCTTCTGTTGTGATAACTGAGGTGCAACATTGGGGGGTGGTACATATCCCTCTTGCAAAAATCCGGGAATGGGCGGCATGCCTTCACGAATGTCCATGACGCACTTTCCGGGATGTCTACTTTTCTCAATGACATCACCATTGCTCACATGACTGCCTTCGATTGCGCATGACTTGCCATCGATAACAAGACCGAAGCCAGCGCCGGACGTGATATAGGCTATCTCCCCATCCGCATAGAGGATTTCATCCCCGACCAATGCATACTCAAAATTGTCATATGTCATTTTAGATGTCGCGGTATGGACGACGCCGCCTCGTTTTGTAACGGAGCCTATTGTTACTAACGAATGGCTGCTAATGATGGCTAACGCAGACATCCTTATGTTTTCCTGGGCCGCGCGTATGGCATCTGGATGGGTAAGTTCCTCACCGTTGTACATCATGTTTTCTCCTAGTATGGATGGCGGATGGTTGCAAGTAGCAAGTACATCACTGGGTTAATGAACAGTAAGCTTGTCGTGGCAAGAATGGCATGCTTGCGCATTGTAATGCATAAGTGGCAATTCACGGCAGGCGGCTTCTTTCGGGTGCGCCACGAAAACCAAGCGCGGGGCGCCCACCTGGACGATTTAAACCATGAGTACGGCCGCCGCGATGTTGCCCTGCAAGGGGGCAAGCTGCACCCCTCCTTAACGCGCCGGCCAACGATCTGGTCGGTTCCTACAGTGGGCAGAACGGCAGGGGGATTTCGGTGGGACGTTATTCGGCTTTTATGCGTCTTGCTGCGCAACTATTTTGTCCAGACTGCGCGGAAATTCGTTCAGAAACTTGACGAGGTTTCGCTCGTTTTGTCCTGTTGCTCCCTATGAGGGAGGCGAATTTTTCTGTTTTGAAACGCTCGCGGAAATTGGTATGGTCACTGCGCACCTTGAAGCGCAGCAATGCGGCGTTATTTTTCGCCGAAGCGTCGGCGTAGCGCTGGGCTTTCTGTCTGGCGTTGCAACCATTGGCGCCGATCCTGATTCGATTGCCGAGAACACCGAAATGGGGGCCACGGGCGCTGTCCGAAGGCTGTCGGGTCTTGCCGCTAGTGCCTCGGTGCGGAAGCCGCAGGCCCGGTGCCGGCCGGCGTGGCGTGCTCGTCAGCATCGTGAGCGATGCACTGTGGCGTGCATCTATACATCCTCGCCCGCAATCGCTCGATCTCGCAAAGACTTCATTTTGACGAGTATTTTCTGGTATTGCAGAGTGGCTCTATCAGCCTCTGCAATGAGGGTGGGAAGTAGATTCTCGCCATCATCGCTATTCTCGGAGACGGAGAGACCATTTGCCTGCCAGAATAATAATTCATCCCTTCGTTTTCCGGCATCTTGCATACGATTTTCCCACTGTTCACAAAACTGCGTTAGGTTGTCGATTCGTTGCTGTGTGGCCATTTTAGATACCTCCTGTGTTTGTCGGATAAAGCACTAATTTTCGGCATTGCCAATCTACGATATACCATTGCAATTAAAAATCCAACACCTAGGTTTTTTGGACGGCGACTGGCGCGCGCCGTTGCCCGATCACGACGCCAGGTGCGCTACGTCCACAATCTCGGTACAACAATCTTTGCCCATGAGCTTGACGTTTTGACGGACTTTTGGATGGTCGGTCAGTTGCAGTTATTTCCAGTTTGCGTGGATGGAATGCAGGTCAGCGCGATCAAATGCAGGTTCATTTGCTAATGTCGGTTTGCCGGTGCCGTAAGTTGCAATTATTGTCGGTTGGTGAGCGAAAAAGCCGTCAAATGCTGCTCTGAGCGGTTTCAAACGCAGGTTGCGACACATAGTCAGTGGGCTGCGCTTTTTTGGGGGGGGAGGGCACGCCTGACGTGCGGAAAAACCGTTTTCCCTATCCTGCACGCGTAAATAAAAAGCTGCACAGCCGGTTTCCAGCACGGCACCCTAGACTTTTTGCCACCCCCCCGGCGGTATGTACGCCTGCATATGGCTGGCCGCTCCCCCGTTGCCGTTTGGAGGCTACGCAATGACCGCGAACAGACGTTTTTGGAAACGCACTTTCCCTGCGCACCATGCTGCGCACCACCGTTTGCGCACCAAGGCTGGCCCGGTAGATGGGCAAGCAGCGCCAGCACTCAAGTTGCGTCGCATCTCGAAACGGTTGCGCCCAGGTTGTGCTATAGCCTGTGCTTGGCGAACACCTTCCGCATGGCCGCAGAGCCAGCAGCATCTACCGCAGCCTGTGCCATCGCTGTAATGCGTGGTGAGTGCTTGTTGCGCGACAGCAGGGTGTGCAGCACGTCGCCCTGTGTGTAGCCACCAGCGCGCGCGGCGGCCAGCACGTCGCCGATGAACGCATGGGAATTGCGCATACCTTCCGGTGTCGTCTCGCTCGGGTCGCCGTAGGCCGTGCCGGCGATCAGCAACAGCGCGCCGGCAGGTGATACGTCAAAGCCGTCGCTGTTGGGCGTGAACATGGTTTGCATCGTCATTGTCTTGATCCTCGTTTAATTGGTTGGGGCAGGTGCGCCGCCTTGGCGCCGGCCCTGCCTTCTGTGTCCTGCATTGGTGTTGATGCTGGCGCCAATGCGCGCTTGGGTTTCGTCCCCGCGATGTGTCACCGCACCGAATTGCGGACCCCATTTCACGACAGGGCTTGTGGAATTGCGCCGCGTCGCGGGGCCGGGTTCGTTTCGTTTCATACCTTTTTCGCGGGGACATTGGGGACACTGGGGACAACGTGCATCCATGCGGGTTTGCGCTGTCCCCAGCCTTGAAATCGTCCGGGGACATTGGGGACAAATTTGCCAGTCATTGATGATCCGTGCTGTTTGTCCCCGCGTGTCCCCGGCGCTGGAAGCGCGCCGGGGACGGGGCAAACCCGCATGGATGCTGGTTGTCCCCATTGTCCCCGGCGTCCCCGCATTTTTTGCGCAGGTTGGAATAATTTCGGGAAGTCGCCTATCCTTCCTCACCCTCCCACATGCGCGCTGTGAACACATAGCAGCGTGTCGGCCCGATACCGGGGATGCGTGGTTTTTGTGTGTCCCGGCCATCCTTGCCAGGCTCGATCCACTTGGCGGCCACCATCGCCGCCGTCGCCACCTTGGTGTCGAAGCCTTGGCACACGTCGCGCTTGAACGCTTCCGGCAACACCAGATATTCCCGCTCTGCGGCCGGCCCGCTGCGGTAGAACCCGGCACGGTTGATAATGCGTTGATCGCTGGTCGCGGACATGTCCTCGAACCGGCTTGCGCCGTGCGCCTCGAAGAACGCGCGCACCTGTGACAGTATGTTGCGTTCCTCGCGGTTGCCGGTGCCGCCAAATGAATCCAGCCACGCGGCAAAGCACTTGTGCGCGGCCTTGATCGCCTCGCCCTTGTTCCAGCCGGTCAGCGCGTAATGCGTCGCCAGTTCGCCAGCCATTGCCACCAGCGCGAAGCGGCGTGCCACCCGCAGCACTTGACCGGCGGCGTTGGTGGGCGCGGCGTCTTCCACGAAACACTTGATGCCAGCGGCGATTGTTTCGGCAAGGTCGGCCCGGTCGGCCACAATGCAGCGCAGCCAGGCCAGCCCCACCGCGCCATGATTGCGGATCGCGGCATCTTTGACGGCCAGCGCCAGCGCCGCCGGACTGGGTTGATCGTGCAGCACCTCAAAGGCTCCCATCCCGGCCCCGGCGTCGGCGTCAATGTCGGCCAGGCGGATTTCCTGTCCGGCGTTGGCCTTCTTGCCTACCCTTGCCATCAGGGCGGTAAGCGACTCTTCCCCCGCCGACAGGAACAGCAGGCGCCAGCGGGCCGACTGCCGCGCCGCCCCTGTGCGCGATGCTCGGGCCTTGCCTTGGCCGTTCGCCAGCAGGTAGGCCGCTTCCCCGGCTTCCTTGGGGTCTATCTGGCTCAACTCGTCCAGGATCAACAAGCCGTCATTGTGCAGCGCCGCCAGCCCTTCCAGCCCGTTGGCGGTTGCGCGCCACAGTCGCGGGTAGGTGTTCGGATCACCCCACACGGAAGCGGCCACCTTCAAGGCGGTGGTCTTGCCCGATGACGATCCACCGCGCAGGTGGAAGCCGCCCGAGTCTTCGCCGGCCACGTCGGCCAGGGCGCCAGCGAACGCCACGGATAGCGCGAACACTAGCCGGGAATTGCCAGCCGATAGTGCTGCTACCGAACTGCGCCACTCTTCCGCCGTGCCGGCCACGGCGAACGCCGGTTCGATGGCGTGCGCGTTCTGGAAGACGACGATTTCATTTTCTTGACCGATCGATTCGGATGGGGTCACATACACGGCCCCATGCCAGCCCAGCCGCTCCACGCAGCGCGCCAGCGTTTCAACCTTCCACACTTGGATGAAGGCGGCCAGCAGGTCGCGCGCCGCCTTGACTGGTGAAATGGTAAGCCCCATGCGCGCCAGTTCGCGGCGCATGTCGGTGCCGTCGCTTTGTAACAGTTCCAGGGGCATGGCCCACTGGTGCCGCACCTGGTCGTCGTCGCGCCATTCCAGCAGCCGGCCCCATTCGCCGCTCTTCGCATCGCGCGTCTTGGCAATGATGTCCAAGGGTGAGCAAATCCAGCGCGGTGGCTGCTCGTTGCCGTCCTTGTCGGTGCCGATGAAGAACACGCCGCGCTTTGACACGTCGAAGGTTCCGCCGCCGTAGCTGCACGTCATGGAGTCCGAGCCGATGCGGGCCGCTTTCTTCCTTGCCGCCGCTGGCGGCGCCGGCTTGGTCGTATCGTCCGGCCAAGCTTTCATTGCATCGCCGGCAGGGCCGTGTATCGCCGCCTCGATGCACCGCCGCACTGCGTCCAGTCCGAAGCGCACCGCCATGTCGTTAAAGTCGGTTTCGCTCTCGGCCCGGTCGTCGCCGAAGTCGGGCGCGGCCAGCAGCCCGGCCACTGCTTGTGCCGCGTCGGCGGCGTGCGGGTCGGGCGCGCCGCTTACCTTGACCAGATCGGCCGCCAGCACCAGCACCGCAGCCGGATAGCGCTTGCGCATGGCCTTGGCCGCCGTAGCCAGGTTCCCCGACGACAGGGCCGCTATGGTGGGCTGTCCGCTGGCCTGTGCCACTGACAGGGTGGTGGCCACCCCTTCCGCTATGAACAAGGTCAGTCCGGCGCCGTCGCCATCGGGCAGGGCTTGCGCGGCCCAGTAGCCCGCAGCCTTCGCGCCGCCCGAGATAGCCGACTTGCGCCCGTCGCCGTCGATTAGCTCGCAGCTTGACAGGGCGTTGACGATCTTGATGGGCGCCACCAGCACGCGCCCGGTCAGCGCCTCGCCGCTCGACTTTGGCGTGTAGCCCAGGATCGCCGCAACTGCATCGGCGCCGATCTCGCGCAGGGTATCGACCGGGGCAACCTGTTTGCGGGCCAGGTAGGGATGATCGGCCCCGGCCGGCGCCGCTGCCTTCCAGATGGCCGCCGCCTTCTTGGCCGCATCCGTGCGGCGCCGGGTTTCTTCGGCTTTGCGTATCAACTTCATGGCCTCCACCTTTGCCCGGTGGACTGCATCCTCGGCCGGTGTCAAAGTGCGGCCAATGTCGGCCCGCCAATTCTGGTGCAAGCCTGTGCGGTGGTCGCCAATGATCCCGGCAGGGACCGCGCCCCCGTGCAGCACATACCATCCCGCATCATCTTTCGGCTTGCCGTTGCCGGAAAAGCGCCGCAACTTGCCGTCAGCTTCAATCACGTCCGGCGGCGTCATGCCTGCCGCTTGGATCGCATCGCGGAATTGGGTAAGTGCGGCCGTGCCGAACGCTGCTACTCTTTCTTGTGTCATCGTCATACGGCGCCCGCCTGGCTCTCGTTTGAGCATCGTGCGCGGCCTGTGCTGGCGCTGCTCACCACGGTGTCGGCGCTCATGCTGCACCGCCTTGCCGCGCTGTGCGCTCCAAGTCCCGCAGTTTCTGGGTGAGCGCCGCAATGTCACCCAGGTATCGGCCAGCGGCCACCATCGCAGAGAAGACGCGGTTTAACTCCGTGGTCTTGCATTCTTGCGCCGCCAAGTCCAATAGCGCGCCGGCAGTCGAAGCGGCGCCGTCAATGTCGATGCTCACATCTTCGATTGCGCACATGGTTGATGACGCAGAAGCCCGCGCGGTGACGCCGCAGGACTCGGCCGTGGTGGCCGCTGCGGCCTCCATGACGGCGCGGCGCTCGTGGTGGCGGGTCATTCCTTCGCCCGATACTCCGGCGGCGTCCAGTTGCTCATGAACTTTCGCTTTTTGCTGAATCGTCATAGCGTTGAGCATAGACAGGATGATGCAGTCGGCGTGCTGTAGCTCGATCAGCAGGCGCGATGCCGCGCCGCCGTTCAAGGCGCTCATGCGGCCACCTGCACAAACGCGTCCAGATCGTGGGCCACGTCGTCGGCGATTGCCGAACAGGTCAGCAGCGCGTCATGCTGGTGGGATGGTTCGAGTAGTCCGATAATCGACAACATGCCGTACAGGGCGTTTGTCTGGTCGGCCAGGTGCTTGATAATGGTCAGGCGGGATTGTGGGGACGTGGTGGTGCATGGCATGGTAATGCCTCCTTCTTGAGCGGTTGAACCGCGCCCCGCTGCTAAACGAGGTGGGCGGCAAATGGTGGGGTTAGCAGACCGGCAAGAAGGAACCGGCAAGCCCGAAGGCTTCCCCGCCACCGCCGCCCATGGAAGGCGAACGAAAGCAAGCACACGAAAAAAAACGGCATTGCGCCGTTCGTGCGCCTTCTTGTTCGAGCTGCTAAACCCGGCCCCCTCTTTTTTGGGGGCGTTGCCAGTATCAGGCTGGTGCAGGCGCCACGTCAAGCCCTCTTGTGCGGCGCCGGCCAAGGTCGCCACCAACATATGGATGTAGAGGCTCATTGCAAGCTCCTCTTGCGCTGCGCGTGCAAAGACAACAGGTAGGCCGGCAATGCTTCCTTGCGCTGGGCGTAGGTGCGGCCCATTGCGATCCAGATTGCATTCTTGGCCTCTACCTTGTCCATCAGGTCCAAGTCGGCTTGCTCCATGTCGTCGCGGTTGACGGCCTCGAAGCGCCTGAATAGTACCCAGTTCACAAGCTTGGCTTCGTTGGCATAGTGGTGCGCGCTGGTGGCCTTGCCGTCGTCGGCGCGCACCTCTTGCAAGGCGTCGGACATCATGGCGTAGCCGGTGGAAACCTTCTTGCGCGAATCGGACCAGTCGCCGATGTGCTCGGCCAGTTGGTCCCGCAGTGCGAGGAAGGCGTCCACCAGTCGGACTTGGCCGGCCCGCGAGTTCCGTCCACCGATGAACGGCATGGCGATCAGCGCGCCGCGCTCGGTCAGTTCGATCATGCGCTGCTGCTTGCCGCGCATGTCTGTGTAATCTCGCTCCTTAAAATCAAGGCGCGAGATTGTGCGGTCGGCGATCATGTCATCAAGCTTTTGTAATACGTTGTCGTGTCGGCGGTCGAATTCCTGTGATATGGCCAGCGAGTCAGTAACCGGCTTACCCATGTGGAAATGGACGAGCGCGGTGCTCGATGCTGGCGCTGCTTGGCGGGATCGCACGCGGTCAGAATTTAGGCGCACGTCTCCCGTAGCCGGCATTTGCACGGCTGCTTTGTTCAATTTCATGGCGCCCCCTTAGTAGGAGGGGATAGTGGCTGTGGTGCGGGCATACAGCCACGCATCCACGTCGGACTCATTCCAGACGGTGACGCCATCGGATATCTTGTGGGGTGCTGGAAATTTGCCTTCGCGCACCCAGCGCCATACGGTGGCTGGGCTTACCGGCAGCTTGCCGGACTTGGTTGGGGTCGTGGCCAGGCCACTGATGCGGATAACTCTTTGGGACATGCTTGCCTTTTACTGGGAGGCAAGAGAAATACGGGATGTCAGCACGTGTCACATCACATCATGAGATATCACGAGTGTAATATTTAGGTAGCTATACACCGGCGTATTAGATAAAATTAGCGCATCCTCCGCAAGGATAATGATGCGACGTTCTAGCTCTCTTGCCTGAACAACATTGTTTTGTGCCGCCATTGGGCGGGAACCCGTTGGCGGCACTCCTCTACAAAGCGCATGATTGAACATGAGTTCGCTTGATAGGGCTCAATTCTACATGACCCAATATGGAGGGAACAGTATCCCCCTAACAATTCTTGCAAATCGTCATTTGCTGTACGCATAAACAGTTTTTTGCGGAAATAGTCTAGTGTCTTTTCATGCCACTGGAAACCACACCAGACCACTCAATACCACCTAATACCAACAAATATCGCAAATCATGCAGAGGTGGTTTAGGTATTTGCGGAACTGTTTTGCCACTTTGTACGGAAATATCTGTTGTAAAAATACAACGTCGGTGAAAGTGATGTCCGGAAAATTTCAATGATGGGCTATGCAGCCTTGGCATACAGGGGAATCACGTCGGCCCCGGCGCGCAGCTTGTCCAGGTAGTTCGCCCAGCGCTGCATCATTTCGCGGCGGGCCGGCAGATGGGCGGTGCGGTTATAGGCTGTTCCATTGGCGTCCTTGACGGCGTGGGCAAGCTGGTGCTCGATCAGGTCAACGCGCTCGCCCAGCACTTCATCCATGATCGTGCGGGCCATCGCCCGGAAGCCGTGGGCCGTCATGACATCTTTACTGTAGCCCATGCTGCGCAGCGCCGCGTTGACGGTGTTTTCGCTCATGCACCGATCAGCCGTGCGAATGCTGGGGAACACAAACCGCCCGGCGCCGGTCATGGGGTGTACATCGCGCAGAATCTCCACCGCCTGCGCCGACAATGGCACGAGATGGTCGCGCTTCATCTTCATTTTGGCGCCGGGAATACGCCACTCTGCGGCGTCCAGGTCGATTTCTGTCCATTCGGCAGACCGCAGTTCGCCCGGCCTGGTGAATACCAGCGGCGATAATTTTAACGCGGCAATGGCGTACGGATGGCCAGCGTAGCCGAAGATTGAGCGCAGCAAGCCCGCCGCCTGCTTTGGCTCCGTAATGGCTGCGAATTGGCCGGCGGGGATCGCTGATAAGGCATCGCGCAGGTCCGCCGTAACGTCGCGCTCGACCATGCCGGCGGCCACGGCAAAGCGGAAGACCTGGCCGCAAAGCTGCTTGATCTTATGCGCCGACTCGATGGCCCCGCGTGCCTCAATCTTGCGCAGCGCGGCCAGCACGTCACGCGGCCCGATGGCGGCAATCTGCATCGCCCCAATTTCGGGGAAGACGTTGCGCTCAAGCCAGGTAGTATTTTTCTCTTGGGTGCTGGTGGCGCGGTTCGCCGCCGTCTTGGAAAGCCAGGAGCGCGCCACAGACTCGAACGTGTTTGCGGCTGCACTGGCTTTTGCCAACTTGTTGGCCTTTTTCTCCATGCCGGGGTCGATGCCATCGGCCAGCAGTTCACGGGCTTCTTCGCGGCGCTTGCGTGCCTTGGCTAGAGACACGGCAGGGTAGACGCCCAGCGCCAGCGTTTTTTGTTTGCCGTCGAAGCGATAGCTCAAGCGCCAATACTTTCCCGCAGCGTTGACCAGCAGATGCAACCCTTGCCCATCGGTCAGCTTGTCGCCAGCCGGTGCGCCGCTGTGTTTCACTTGCTTTAGGTAAGTATCTGTTAGTGCCATGCAGCCCCCGGTTGTTGGTACGTCATTTTCAGGTTTTTTGAAATACCAACAAAAACACCATGAATCTGTTGGTATGCCATGCTACAAGGTGATACAGCTTAGAACAACAAAAAACCCGCTGTGCCTATGAGGCACGCGGGTCTTGAGTTGTCTTGATACGGCATAACATGATCATTTGGTGCCGGGAGCCGGAATCGAACCGGCACGCTGTTACCAGCGCGGGATTTTGAGTCCCGTGCGTCTACCTATTCCGCCATCCCGGCAACGCGAGAGCATTATCACTGATTTAAAGCATTCCGACAAGCCCTTGTATACGATTTCTCTATTTGTCGAAGTATTCATGCCAATTAGGTATGATCTGGTCTACTCAGCCAATCGCCGATGAAGGGCGCGCCGTAATCTGCCCGTCAGAAAACGGCGCTATGCTGTTCCGAGTAGTGCGGCGCGGGGCGACCCGAACGGGGCACCCCGAACGCTGCCATTCCAAGGAGACCGCAATGCAGCAACTCAGTTATGTCCACGGCGCCCACCAGAAGCCGCTGATCGGTTCGACCATAGGCGCTTACCTGGACGCGGTTGCCGCCCGCTTCGGCGAGAGCGAGGCGCTGGTCGTCGCGCACCAGAACGTGCGCTGGACGTACCGCCAATTCCAGCGCCGGGTCGATCTTCTGGCGGCCGGCCTGCTCAAGCTGGGCTTGCATCCGGGCGAGCGGGTCGGCATCTGGTCGCAAAATTGCAGCGAATGGGTGTTGACCCAGTTTGCCACCGCGAAGGCCGGTTTGATCCTGGTAAACATCAACCCGGCTTACCGGCGTTCCGAACTTGAGTACGTGCTCGACAAAGTGCAATGCAGCGCACTGATCCTGGCGCCGGCCTTCAAGTCCAGCGATTACATCGAGATCTTGCGCGAGGTGGTGCCGGAAATCCACCATTGCGCGACCGGCGCGTTGCGCTCGCCCCGTCTGCCGCATTTGCGCCATGTGATACGCCTGGGCCTCGACGCCACCCCGGGCATGCTCAATTTCGATGCCTTGCAAGAGGGCATAGGCGAGGATGATCTGGCGCGCCTGGCCAATGTCGCCGCCACCGTGCAATTCGACGACGCCGTCAATATCCAGTTCACTTCCGGCACCACGGGCGCGCCCAAGGGCGCCACGCTGACCCACCACAATATCCTGAACAATGGCTTTTTCATCGGCGAGGCGATGCGCCTCACCGAGCGCGATCGGCTGTGCATCCCGGTGCCGCTCTACCATTGCTTCGGCATGGTGCTGGGCAACCTGGCGTGCGTTACGCATGGCGCCGCGATGGTGTATCCGGGCGAGGGTTTCGATGCCAGGGCGGTGCTGCAAACCGTGCAGTCGGAACGCTGTACCGGCTTGCACGGGGTGCCAACCATGTTCATCGCGCTGCTCGACCATGCCGATTTCGCCAGCTTCGACTTGTCGACGCTGCGCACCGGCATCATGGCCGGCTCGCCTTGCCCGGCCGAAGTGATGGGCCGGGTGATCAAGTTGATGCATATGTCGGAAATCACGATTGCCTACGGCATGACGGAAACCTCGCCCGTCAGTTTCCAGAGTTCGGTCGACGATCCGGTCGCGCTGCGTGTCTCGACCATCGGCCGCGTCCATCCGCACCTGGAAGTGAAGATCATCGATGCCGACGGGCGCATCGTCGCGCGCGGCGAAAAGGGCGAATTGCTGACGCGCGGCTATTCGGTGATGCAGGGTTATTGGGGCGACCCGGAAAAGACCCACGAGGCGATCGATGCGGCGCGCTGGATGCATACCGGCGACCTGGCCGTGATCGACCAGGATGGTTTTTGCAGCATCGTCGGGCGCTCCAAGGATATGGTGATACGGGGTGGCGAGAATATTTATCCGCGCGAAGTCGAGGAATTCCTGTACCGCCACCCGAAGGTGCTCGACGTGCAATGCGTCGGCGTGCCGGACCCGAAATATGGCGAGGAATTGTGCGCCTGCATCATCCTGCGACCGGGCATGCAAGCCGACGCCGAAGAGATTCGCGCCTTTTGCAGCGGCCAGATCGCCCACTACAAGGTGCCGCGCTATGTCCAGTTTGTCGACGCTTTCCCGATGACGGTGACGGGCAAGATCCAGAAGTTTGTGCTGCGCCAGCAGGTGGCCAACGATCTCGGGCTGGCCGGTTAAGCAAGCTGGCCGGGCGGGTGGCCCGGCTTCATGATATTTGCCTGGACTGGAGCGGCTTCATGCGCTGCTCCAGCAGCGTGAAAATGGCATCCTTGGACAGCACATATTCGTCCAGCAGCACGTCCTTCAATTCGGCGATCAAGTCCTTGTAGTCGCCGATCGCGCCCAGGGTGTAGTTGTACAGTTCGTCCGCCTTGGCTTGCACCGGGGCCAGACTATGCCCGCTGTCGCGCTGGAATTGTTTATAGTCGAGCTTGGCGCGCGAATACATCGATAGGCGGTTCACCATCGTGTCGAGCAGCGTGCTGGCTTTCTGGATATCGTTCTGGCTGCCGACCGAAATGCCGCGCGCGCCGTAAAACAATTCTTCCGCCGCCACGCCGCCATACAGGCCAATCACGTCGCGCTCCATTTCTTCGAGCGTGCGCAGGGAAACGTCGTCGCCGGCCGACAGCACATAGCCGAGCGCGCCCAGCTTGGACACCGATTCGGTGCTGATCTTGAGCAGATGCGATTTTTGCTTCACTTCGGCCAGGCTCAAGCCCAGCCGCAGATAGGGATCGATTTGCATGAAAAAATGGCCCAGCTCATGCAGGGCGATGCGCTCGCGCTGCAAATTCTTTTCGGCCGTGGTGGCGCGGTCGGTCAAGCCGATGGTGGCGCGCTCGAAGGCGCGGAACATCAGCTCGGTGTCGATCACGGTCTTGTCCTGGATCGCGATCAGGCTGGCCCTTTCCACCACGGTTTCCAGCAGCGCGGGGCTGAGGTTGGCCGTCATTTCGGCCACCTGGTTCAAGTCCAGCCGCTCCCAATCCACGCAGCCGACTTGCTTGCGGGCCAGGAAGGTGCGCAGTAATTCGGCCCGCTCGGCCTTGTTGGGCAGGCGGAAATTGATTTTCACGGAAAAGCGCCGCAACATCGCCTCGTCCATCTCGGACGAGGCTTCGTCGAAATTCGATGCCACCACCCAGATCACGCCGGCGCCTTCATCGCTCTTGATGCCGTCGAGCAGGCCAAGCAGGGTGTTGGCGGTATCATCTTCCCATTTTTTTTCGCCGCGTCCGCGCGGCATGAACAGGGTTTGCGCCTCGTCGAGGAAGATGATGCAACTGCCGCGCGCGCAAGCCTTGCGGTACAAGCCATTCAAGGCTTTCGAGCCGCCGCCGATATAGCCCGATTCCAGCGCCGAGCCGGCCGCCTGGATCAGCGGCAAGTTCAAGCGCTTGGCCAGGTAGCCGGCCAGCTTGGTCTTGCCGGTGCCGGCCGGACCGGTCAGCATCACATTGAAGGGCTTGTCGATACCGTGCGAACGGTACAGGCTGCGGTTGCGTATCATTTCTTCCAGGTGCAACACTTCCTGTTTGATGTCATCCATGCCGATCAAATCGTCGAGGCTGCCCTTGAGCTTGTCGGGCGTGATCACGCTGGCATTCATGCCCATGCCGGGAATGCCAAACTTGAGCACGAACAGCAACAAGGCCACCACCAGCAGGTCGAAACCGTGGCGCTTCAAAAACGCGCCCAGCCTCGCCATCGCACCCGCCTCGTCCTCGTCTTGCAGCAAGGCCTTGTGGCTGGCCAGGAAATCTTCCTTGGCAATCGCATACGGGATGGCGTGCCGCAGCAGGATTTCGCGCTCCAGGCTCAGGTGCGAGGTGCTCGGTACTTTCACCACATGCAATTGCGGTCCATCCTTGAACTTGAAGATATACAGGGGCGCCGCCGACAAGGGGCGCGCCACCAGCAAGTAGTCGAGACGCTCGCGCTGGCCGCTCAGGGCGGTGATTTCGGCAATGTTTTGCGAGCGCAGCAGCGGACTCGGGTCTTGCGCGACAGTGGGCGACCACGTCATGGCGGTCCAGGTCGCCATGGCGATCAGCAGGCCCAAAGCCAGGCGGACATAGGTGTTCTTGAGCGCGAGTTGGAGTTGGTAGAGAGTCGGCATGGTTATACTTGGCGGCTGGATAGAATCGATGCGTCTGGGCGGCGTGGACTGGGCGCGAGGGACGCAATGCTGCGGGGCGGGGCGGGCAGGGCACCAATTTTTGGTGCCGTGCGGCAATGCGGTCTATGCCGACTATAGCGCTATCGAAAGGCTTTGTGTTGGCTCTGGTCAGAAAAACTTTTGATGCGCAACAGCGCGACGGGGGCAAACCGGTGGTGGCGGCGCGCAAGCCTCGCCGCCACGGGCGCGCGGCTGCCTTGCTTAATCGGCGCGGCGGTACAGGCGGAAGCGTTCGCCGGCGTCGGACGGCCGGCGGCCTTCCCACAGCTTGACCCAATGGCGGCCCCGGTGTTCGGGCAGCAATTCATCCTCGTCACGCACGGCGGGGCTGTCTTGCAATAACAGTGCGCCGCAGCGTCCCCCTTCCACGCCCGTGAATGGCAGATGGCCATAATAGGCGAACGAGGCGCGCTGGGCCGGCCCCACATTGGTTTCCAGGCAATCTAGCGAGGGCGGCAGCTTGCCGGCGATTTGCAGGGCCACGCTGGCGTAACTCTTGCTGTAATTAAGTTCGGGCAAGAACAGGGTCATGATCAAGACCCAGATCAAGATCAAACCGCCGGACGACAGCACCACGGCGCGCCACAGCACGGCCGGCTGGCGCGAGATGCGCCAGTGCACCAGCGCGATCCAGCCGGCGGTGGCGCAGGCGGCGACAAAAAAGGCCAGCAAATCCAGTTCTGGCTTGAAACCGGGCAGCAATTTCAAGGCATTCCTGGCCAGTTGCGCTGGCCAGCCGGTCAGGATCGCGAACCAGAATAGCCAGAAACCGGCGGCGCAGCCGGTCAACACCATCACCGAAAACCAGTCGATGGCATTGATCGCGCCCCGTTTCATCGTCAGCAAGCCAAAGGCGGCCATGATAGCCAGCGGCGGCAGCAAGGGTAGCAACTGGCTTTGGTCCGGATGCGGGTGGAACAGGGTTAGCACGACCAGCATGCCGACAAAGCTCAGTGGCACCACGATGTGCAACACATGGTGCTGGCGGCGCCAGGCATACACGGCCCAGGCGGCAAAGGGCCAGGCCGGCCAGAAAAACCAAGTGCCGACCCGAAAAAAGAATTTCAATCCAGCCAGGTCGGGCCAGCCTAACTGGGTGCGGTTCCAATTGCACCAGGCTTGCAACGGCGACTGGTGGAAAGGCTGGGCCAGTTCGGCCGGCAGCAACCAGATCAGCACGAGCGCGGCGGCCAGGGCGGCGGCCAGGCCCAGGTCGCGCAGCGCGCGCAGCGCGGGCAGGCGCAGGAATCGGGTGCACAGGAAGAGCGCGACGGTGAGGGCGGCCGGCGTGACCCAGCCGCGCGCCAACGTCAAGCCGCCCAGGGCCGCGCCGACCAGGGCCGCGTTGCGCAGCGACGGCAATTCGACATAGCGCACCGCGCGGTAGAGCAGGAAGGCCAGCAGCGATACTTGCAGCGCCTCGGCAGTGTTCTCGTGGCTGTGATACAGCAAGCCCAGGCAACCCAGGTAAATCAGCACGGCGGCGTCGGCCAGGGTGCGGCCGAAGTCGTCCGGCTCGGGCTGGCCGCCGAACGCCAGGCGCAGCGGTTGGGCGTCGTTGCGCCGGCCCAGGTGGAAGGCGGTATACCAGACCGATAGCGTGCCGCCCACGAAAATGCCGATCGTGGCCAGGCGCGCGCCCAGCACGTCGCCCAGCAGCCAGCCGGACAGCTTGATGCACAGGGCGCCCAGCCAGAACGCCAACGGGCCTTCCTCGGGCATCGAGAGACCGGCGATATTCGACCACAGCCAGTCGTGCCAGCTGCCATGGGCCATGGTCCACATGATGCCGAAACTGGCGGCATCATCATTTTTCCATGGCTCGCGGCCGATCAAGCCCGGCAAAATATAGAGCAGGCCGAGCGCGAACAAGGCCCATCGTGGCAGCGCGAGGGTGGCGGCGGCGGGAAGGCGGACTGGCTTCATCGGTCAGGGGTACAGGAAAAGTGGTAGGCGGAGTATCAACGAAAAAAGGCAGCCGCAGCTGCCTTTTCTATCGTGCAAGGGCGAATTAGCCTGCTGCGACTTGGGTTTTCGAGCCCACGGTACCGAACTTCTGGCGGAACTTCTCGACGCGACCAGCGGTGTCGACGATTTTGTGCTTGCCGGTGTAGAACGGGTGCGATTCAGCCGACACCTCGATTTTCACCAACGGGTATTCTTTACCGTCGAGGGTGATTTTTTCGCGGGTGTGGATCGTCGAGCGGGTGACGAATTTGAAATCGCAAGACAGGTCGTGGAACACGACTTCGCGGTATTCTGGATGTGTATCGACTTTCATGTGTACCTCTAATAAGTTAGGTAGCCAAACAGCACTTCGTCGGTCGTCGAACTTCTTGACCCGATTGCCGATCACTTGCCAGGGTTAAATAATGCAACCGCAGATTATACAGCGCTTGGCGCGCGGCGGCAATAAAAAAACGGCGCGGGACCGGCCCGCGCCCTGCCATGATCAGCCGCCGCGGCGCATCATGTCGAAGAATTCGGCGTTGTTCTTGGTCGCCTTCATCTTGTCGAGGATGAACTCCATCGCTTCGATCTCGTCCATCGAGTACAGCAACTTGCGCAAGATCCAGATTTTCTGCAACTGGTCGGGCTTGATCAGCAATTCCTCGCGGCGGGTGCCGGACTTGTTCAGGTTGATCGCCGGATAGACGCGCTTCTCGGCCAGGCGGCGTTCCAGATGCACCTCCATATTGCCGGTACCCTTGAATTCCTCGAAGATCACGTCATCCATGCGCGAACCCGTTTCGATCAGGGCGGTCGCGATGATGGTCAGCGAGCCGCCTTCCTCGATATTGCGGGCCGCGCCGAAGAAGCGTTTCGGGCGTTGCAGCGCGTTCGCGTCGACGCCGCCCGTCAAGACCTTGCCGGAAGCGGGGATCACGGTATTGTAGGCACGCGCCAGACGGGTGATCGAGTCCAGCAGGATGACCACGTCCTTTTTCATTTCGACCAGGCGCTTGGCTTTTTCCAGCACCATTTCGGCGACCTGCACGTGGCGGGTGGCCGGTTCGTCGAAGGTCGAGGCGACCACTTCGCCGCGCACCGAGCGCTGCATTTCGGTCACTTCTTCCGGCCGCTCGTCGATCAGGAGCACGATCAGGGTGATGTCCGGGTGATTCGCCGTGATCGCATGCGCGATGTGCTGCAAGATCACGGACTTGCCCGACTTCGGCGACGCCACCAGCAAGCCGCGCTGGCCCTTACCGATCGGCGCGATCAAGTCGATGATGCGGCCGGTGATGTTTTCCTGGCCATTCATTTCACGTTCCAGGCGCAGCGGCTCGTTCGGATGCAGCGGCGTCAGATTCTCGAACAAGATGCGGTGCTTCGACGCTTCTGGCGATTCGCCGTTGACCTTGTCGACCTTGACCAGCGCGAAATAACGCTCGCCATCTTTCGGCGTGCGCACTTCCCCCTCGATCGAATCGCCGGTGTGCAGGTTGAAGCGGCGGATTTGCGACGGCGAAATGTAAATGTCGTCGGTGGACGCCATGTAACTGGCGTCGGGCGAGCGCAGGAAGCCGAAGCCGTCCGGCAGCACTTCCAGGGCGCCGTCGCCGAAAATCTGTTCGCCTGATTTCGCGCGCTTTTTCAGGATTGCAAACATCAATTCCTGTTTGCGCAGGCGGGCCGCGTTGTCGATATCAAGACCGATCGCCATCTCGAGGAGGGCTGATACGTGTAAGGCCTTTAATTCAGATAGATGCATATGTGTAGAGTGTCCCGAGACGGGAAGTAAAGGTAGGGGAGGGGGCTGCGTGGTGTTAATTAATATGAATTAATATGGAAAGCGGGTTGGTCGACCCGGTTCCCGGCCAATCAGGCGGCGCTGCGGGCGCAGCGCCGCCTAGGAGTTGTTAAATATTGCTGTCGATGAAAGAGGTCAATTGGCCTTTTGCCATCGCGCCCACTTTTTGCGCCGCCACGACGCCGTTCTTGAACAAGATCAAGGTCGGGATGCCGCGGATACCATGCTTGGCCGGAACCAGCTGGTTGGCGTCGACATCCATTTTCGCGATCAGGATCTTGCCATCGTATTCTTTGGCCACTTCTTCCAGGATGGGCGCGATAGCCTTGCATGGACCGCACCACTCCGCCCAAAAGTCGACCAGCACCGGACGGTCCGATTTCAAGACGTCGGCTTCAAAAGATGCATCGGTAATGTGTTTAATATTTTCGCTCATATTTTCCTCAAATGAGGGTGTGGGATCAATAATGCCTGGAGTGTATGCCAATCTTGCCTGGTTTGCCATCCATGCCTCGTCATACTTATTGGCAATTGGAGGCAATGCGCGCAAATTCAATGTTCGTGGAAGGTGCGACCAGAGGGCCGGAGGGCGGGGATGGCTGAAATAATAACCCATTTTTCAAAAACGTGGAGATTATTGCGAAAAATCTTGAGCGTCTTTGCGCTAGCGCAAACTTTCTCCTCAGTTCAACCTGTCGATGGCGCGCGCCAGCGCTTCCTTGTCGACCGGCTTGGGCAGCGCCGCCAGCACGTGCAGGTGGTGGAACTGGGCCATCAGGCTGGCCGAGTTCAAGATCCGGTCTTCCTGGCCCGACAGCAGGATCACGCCGCCGTCATAGCGCCGCTCGGCCAGTTCAGTGAGCAGCTGGAAACCGTCCAGGCCAGGCATCATCAGGTCGGCCACCACCAAGTCGGGCTTGTGGCTGGCCTGGTCGAAGGCGGCGATGCCGCGTTCGCCGTCGGCCGCCGTGGCGATGTGTTGCAAGCCCAGTTCGCGCAACAGTTCGGCGACGAAGTCGAGCGTGAAGCTGTCGTCGTCGACCAGCAAGACGTGCAACGCGGAGTCGGCGTCGCTACTCATGATGTCTGGTCGAGCGCTGCGGCGGCGCCTGGCGCCAGCGCCTCGGCTTGTTGTTGTAGCGCAACCACGCGCTCGAGGTCGGCGCGCCGCAGCGGCTTGTCAAAGACGCCCAGGATACGTAAACCGCGCGCCTCGGCCAGCCGTTCGGCCGCCTGGCGCACGGCCGGCGGCATGCCCGACAGCAGCACCACGCCGCCGCAGAAGCCCGCTTCGGCCGCCTGGCGCAGGAACGCGATGCCATCCATGTCCGGCATCGACAGGTCGCAGATCAGCAAGTGTGGCCGGTGCTGCCGCAGCGCCGCCAGCGCCAGCGTGCCATGCGCCTCGCCGACCACGTCAAAGTCGCCCAGTCCGGCCAGCATGTCGCCCAGTAAATCGAGCATGAAGCTATCGTCGTCGAGCAACAGCACGCGCAGCGCGGCCGCGCCGGTCCCGCTTGCATGGTTCATGGTCCGCCTCCATTGTCACTGCGACTAAGTAAGTGAGCTAAATTAATCATCGTTGGCAAAGCTGGTATTGTGCATTATCTGCTCAGTCACGCGTTCCAGCAATGGCCATAATTTGGTGACGATGGCGCCCGCTTGAACCTGCGCCGCGTCCGACGGCGGCAAGGTTTCCAGCTGCTGGCACAATTCGGCCATGCCGAGCGCGCCCACGGTGCGGGCCGACGATTTGATACGGTGGCCCAGTTCGCGCGCCTGTTGCACGTCGCCGCGCGCCAGCGCTGTCTCGATGTCGGCAAAGCCATCCTGGGTGGTTTGCAAGAACTTGAAGGCGAATTTGCGCACCTTTTGCGGGTTGTAGCCGAGCAGCTTGGCCAGGATCGATAAATCGATCACATCCGGGTCGCCCGCCAGAGTGGCCTTGAAGGTGCGTGCCGGGCGCGGCGGCGGCAGCGGTTCGCGCTCGGGCAACCAATTGGCGATGGTCTGGTACATCATGGCCGGCTGGATCGGTTTCGAGATGAAATCGTCCATCCCCGCTTCAATGCAGCGCACCCGGTCGTCGCTGGTGGCGGTGGCGGTCATGGCCAGCACCCGCATGCCGGCCAGGTCCGGATCGGCGCGGATGCGGCGCGTCGCTTCCAGGCCATCCATCAGCGGCATTTGCACATCCATCAGCACGCAGTCGAAATGGGCTTGGCGCAGCAAGTCGAGCGCTTCGGCGCCATTATTGGCCAGGCATACCGAGGCGCCCGCCTCTTCCAGCATTTCCAGCGCGATTTGCTGGTTGAAGGTATTGTCTTCGACCAGCAAGATATGGGCGTGCTTCAGGGCTGCCATCACGGCCGCCGTGTTGGCGCTGGCCAGCATCGCGGCGGCCGCCTCGCTGACATGGTCGCGCGCGGTGGGCATGGCCGAGCTCGACACGCCGAGGCTGGCCGTGAACCAGAAAGTGCTGCCGGCGCCGGGCGCGCTGTCGACGCCGACGTCGCCGTCCATCAAATGCGCCAATTGCTTGCAAATGGCCAGGCCCAGGCCGGTGCCGCCGTATTCGCGGGTGGTCGAGGTGTCCGCCTGCTGGAATGACTGGAATAATTTGCCCATTTCGTCTTGCGACAGCCCGATGCCATGGTCGCGCACTTCGAAGCGCACCAGGCAGCGCTCGGCGTCGCCGCCCACCTTGAACACTTTCACCGTGATGCTGCCTTGCTCGCTGAACTTGATGGCATTGTTGGTGTAATTGATCAGCACCTGGCCCAGGCGCAGCGGATCACCCTGCAGCACGGCCGGCAAGGTCGGGTCGAGTTCGAACAGGAGGGTCAAGTTCTTGCCGGCCGCCTTGGGCGCGATCACCGTGGTCAGGGTTTGCATCACATGGTCGAGGCTGAAATCGATGTGCTCGATTTCCAGCTTGCCGGCCTCGATCTTGGAAATGTCGAGGATGTCGTCGATGATGCCCAGCAAATGCTCGCCGGCGAAACGGATTTTTTCCAGGTAATCGCGCTGGCGCGGCTCCAGTTCGGTCTTCAGGGCCAGGTAAGCCATGCCGATCACGCCATTCATCGGGGTGCGGATTTCATGGCTCATATTGGCCAGGAACTGGCCCTTGGCCTGGCTCGCTTCTTCCGCCACTTGCTTGGCCTGGTCGAGCTGCTCGGTGCGCTGGGCAACCCGTTCTTCCAGATGTTCATTCAATTCGCGCAGCGCCTGCTCGGCGCGCTTGCCGTCGGTGATATCGATCGACATGCAAATCAGGTAGGCGGGCGCGCCGCGCTCGTCGAACACGGGTTTCTTGAAGCTGCGGAACAGGCGTTGCTGGCGCAGCACGGGATTCCAGATGCTTTCCTCGAAATCGACCAGAACCTGGCCGTCAAACGCTTCCTGGTCGCGGCGGGCGATCGCGACCAGCGTTTCGGGCGCGGCGAAGACGCGCTCGCCGTCAAGCTCGGCCAGGGTGAAGCCGAATTGCTGTTCCGAGGCGTGGTTCATCAACAGGAAGTTGCCGGCGCTATCCTTGATGAACAAGCCGATCGGCATCATGTTGATGATTTCCTGCAAGCGCTGCTCGCCCTGGCGCAAGGCATTTTCGTTGCGCTTGTGGTGGGTGATATCGGTCAGGCTCGAAACCACCATGCTGACCTGGCCGTATTCGTCGCGCACCGCCTCGGTGTTCACGGAGAGCCAGGCCAGGCTGGCGTCGAGCTGGCGCACGCCCATCACGACATCGCGCACCGGCTGGCCGGTGGCGAGTGCGATGTGGACCGGGTGGCTGTGCTGGTCGAAGGCGCTGCCATCCTCGCGCACGGCCGGCCACAAACTGCTTTCGCGGGCGCTGGCGGCCAGGATGCGGGCTGCCGCCGCGTTGCTTTCCAAAATGCGGCCGGCGCTGTCCTGCACCACCAGGCCATTGGTGACGGCGTCGAACACGGACGCCATGCGCTGGTTGGAATTGCGTAGCGCGACGGCGGCCAGGCGCCGCTCCGTGATGTCGGTGATCATCGCCAGGGTGCCGCCGTGCGCGCCGTTTTCAGCCTGGATCGGCGTACTCGACAGTAAGCCCCACAAGCTGGAGCGGTCCTTGCGGAAGAAGCGGAAGTCGCCCTGCTCTGGCTGGCCGGGCTGGCGCCGCTGGACTTGCTGTTGCAACTGGGTGTGGCCATCGGCGTCCATAAAGTCGGCCATCGCGCGGCCTTGCATCTCGGCCACCGTGTAGCCGAGCATGTGCGCCATTTTCGGATTGACGAAGCTGGTCTTGCCGTCGGCGTCGCTCATCCAGATGCCTTCGGCTGCCGTTTGCACGATCAGCCGGTAGCGCTCGGAACTGGCATGCAGCGCTTCCTCGGCGCGCTGGCGCTGGGTCATGTCGCGCAGCGAGACGATGGAAAAAGCCTGGCCGCCCATGCGCAGCGGCGAGAGATTGACCTTGGCTGGAAAGTGCGAGCCGTCGCGCCGGCATGCCGTCAAGACCCGGCCCGGGATGCTGTGCGGCGCCAATAATGCGCGTCGGCCGGCGCCGCTGCGCATGGTTTCCGGCACCAATTGTTCCATCGACAGGCCCAGCAATTCAGCTAGGGTATGGCCGAAGCAGTGCGCGCCGATCTGGTTGGCGTAGCGTATCCGTCCGTCCGCGTCGGCCACCAGCATCGCTTCCGGCGCCGCTTCCAGGATGGCGCGCACGCGCTCTTCTTCCTCGGCCTCGGGCGCGCCGCTCTCGCCGGCGGCGGGCGCGTCGGCCAGGCGGGCAAGGCGCGCTTCGGCGGCGCGCAGACGCAGCGTCACGCGGCGCGCGTACAGGGCGGCAATGGCGGCCAACAAGAGTGCGGTGGCCGTCATCGCGGACGACCACAGGGCGGCGTCCGGCGGCGTCTGATACAGAAAACCGTCGAGCGAGAAGCCGGTCGGCAGCAAGCCCAGCTCGGCGTAGGCGGCGGCAATGGCGCGCCAGCGGGCCGGCTCGCTATGGCCCAGCTTGGTTTCGCCCGAGGCCACCAGCGCCGCCGTGCCTTGCGCTTCGGCCAGCAATTGCTCGCGCGTGTGACTGTCCGGATAACGGGCCCGTATCAAGTCGACGATTTCGGCCGGATGCGCGAGCGCGTAGTCCCAGCCGCGCAGCGTCGCCTCGCGCATTGCCTTGGCGCGCGCCGGATGCTCGCGCAATTCGCTTTCGGTGGTATACAGATTGTCGCCATAGAAATCGATGCCGACCTGGCGCGGCGACCAGACGTCGTAAGCGATATGGTTGCGCTCCAGCGTGTACGGCGCGCGCGTACCGTAGCTGTACATCAGGTCGGTCTGGCCGCCGATGAAGGCGTCGTAGTCATAGCTTTGCGGTACCTGGCGCAGCGAGTCGAGCGCGACACCCTTCCTTTTCAGATAGAGCAGCACTTCCACGCCGTCCGGCGACAGCATGATCTTGCTGCCGTTCCAGTTGCGCCGCACGCCGCCGTCATCGGGATGGCGGGCCAGCAGCACGCCGGCCGAATGCTGGAAGATGGTGGCCAGTAGCACCACCGGCTGGCCGGCGGCCCGTTTGAGCAGCAAGCTGCTGTTGCCGGTGCCATACTGGGCGCTACCGTTGAGGACGGCGTCGGCCGGATCGACGCCGGGCACGGCCTGGCGCATGGCCACGTCCAGGCCGGCGTCGCGGTAAAAGCCTTTTTCCTGGGCCGCGTAATAGCCGGCAAACTGGAATTGGTGCAACCACTTCAATTGCAGCGTGATTTTTTCCACCGCCGCCGCGTCCGCTCCCACTGTCAGCAGGCAGGCGAGCGCCCACTGCGACAGGCGCCGGCGCGGCGCGCGGGAACTCGGTGGGCGACGATGCGGCAAGTGCAGCCCTTTCTATGCCAGGATGGATGGGTACCAACGGCTCGTATCGATCAACTATAGCATCGAATTTTTATGGATAGTGTTTACTTTTTCCGGCGCGGCGCGGCGTAATTTATGGCCCGACGGGGCGGGCGTGGATTTGCCGCGCGACCGTCCAGTCGATGTCTATTTTACCACTTTATAACTGATTTTCCTCGCTCGGGAACGCGGGCCAGGCGGCCCAGCGTGCCGGGCTAGGCGAAACTGCCGGCGAACTGGTAGCGCTGGCCCGGATGCCACATGGTGGCGATTGACGCCACCTGTCCGTGCGAGCGGGTTTGGCGGCGCAACACCAGGCAAGCCTGGCGGCTATCGATGGCCAGCATTTCGGCGATATCGCGCGGCGGCGACAAGGCTTCGATGCTGTAAGTGGCGCCCTGTAGCGGCGCGGCCGCCATCAGGTATTCATTGGGCGTGATCGAGGCGAAATCCTGCACCATGTAATCGGGCGCGCAAGCGGGATTGACCCAGCGGTCCTCGACCTGGATCGGAACCCCGTTTTCATAGTGCACGATCAGCGAGTGGAACAAGGCTTGTTCCGGCGCCAGCCCGAATTGCTTGGCCAGCAGGTCGGAAGCCTTGCCCCGTTCCAGCAATTGCAGGCTGCTGCGGTGGACGTGGCCGCGGGCGCGGATTTCGTCGGCAATGCTCTTGATTTCCAGCAGCGTGGCCTGGTATTTTTGCTGTGCCACATAGGTGCCCGAGCCTTGGCGGCGGGTCAGCACTTGTTCCGTGGTCAGCTCGCGCACGGCGCGGTTGACGGTCATGCGCGAGACCCCGAATTGCTTGACCAGCGCTTGCTCGGACGGGATCACGTCGCCTTCCTTCCAGCGCCCGGCGCCGATTTCGGCCAGTAAATAATCCTTGATACGTTGAAAAATAGGCGTGCTTTCCTGCGAAACTAAATCGTCCAATATTTTCTCCGAATGCCGCCCTGAAGGGCGCCGCAGGGAGCGATTCTAGCATCCCGGGCTCGATTTGAAAGCAAGCGCCGGGATGCGCGCGGCGCCGCGCCTGGCTATCATGGACACTTACGCCAGCATCTTGCCAGCATCTTCCGGGAGCCAATCATGGACCTTTACGCCAACGATGAACAACGCTACGCTGCCGTGCAAGGGCGCGACCGTGGCGCCGACGGCGTTTTTTATTATTCCGTGCGCAGCACCGGCGTGTATTGCCGGCCTTCGTGCGCGGCGCGCCTGGCCTTGCGCCGCAATATGCAATTCCACGCCAGTTGCGAAGAAGCCGAGCGGGCCGGTTTCCGGCCCTGCCTGCGCTGCCAGCCCGACCAGCCGCCGCTGGCCGAGCGGCAGGCGGCCGTGGTGACGCAAGTGTGCCGCCTGATCGACAGCGCCGAGCAAGAACTCGACCTGGCCGCGCTGGCCAGCGCGGCCGGCATGAGCCGCTTTCATTTCCACCGCGTCTTCAAGGCGCACACCGGGATTACGCCGAAAGCCTACGCGGCAGCGCGCCGCAGCGGCCGGGTGCAGGATGGCTTGGCGCGCCAGGCCAGCGTGACGGACACCATTTACGCGGCCGGCTTCCATTCCAGCGCGCGCTTTTACGCCGCCGCGCCGGCCCTGCTGGGCATGACGCCTTCCGCCTTCCGCGCCGGCGGCAGCGGCGCCGTAATACGCTTCGCGATCGGCGCCTGCTCGCTGGGGGCGATCCTGGTGGCCGCCACCGACAAGGGCATTTGCGCGATCTTGCTGGGCGACGAGGCGGATGCCCTGGCACGCGACTTGCAGGACCGCTTCCCGCGCGCCGAACTGCTGGGCGCCGAACCCGAATTCGAGCAAACCGTGGCGCGCGTGGTAGCCCTGGTGGAAGCGCCCGCCATCGGCCTCGACTTGCCGCTCGACGTGCGCGGCACGGCCTTCCAGCACAGGGTCTGGCAAGCGCTGCGGGCGATTCCGGCCGGGCGCACCGTCAGTTACGCCGAACTGGCCGAACTGGTCGGGGTGCCGCGCGGCGCGCGCGCCGTGGCCGGTGCCTGCGCCGCCAACGCGCTGGCGGTGGCGATACCTTGCCACCGGGTGGTGCGCAATGACGGCGCGCTTTCCGGCTACCGCTGGGGCGTCGAGCGCAAGCGCGCCTTGCTGGAGCGGGAAGCCGATGGCGTCGGGCGAGACGCCACGCCTGGCAGAGCGTCAGTCATGCAAGAAAACGGTTGACTTGGTTGTATAGACAACCTATCCTTCGAGCACGCGATGGGTGCCCCATGCCCACTTCCCCCCTGATCCGAGGAGACAAGATGAACACCGAAACGAGCAGTCTGGAACAAGATCCCCGCTATGACGCCAGCCGCGAGATCCGCGCCCCGCGCGGCACCGAGCGCGTTTGCAAGAGCTGGCAGGCGGAAGCCGCCTATCGCATGTTGCAAAACAATCTCGACCCGGAAGTGGCGGAAAATCCCAAGCATCTGGTGGTGTATGGCGGCATCGGCCGCGCCGCCCGCAACTGGGCCTGCTTCGACCAGATCCTGGCCAGCCTGCGCGAGCTGGAAGACGACCAGACGCTCTTGATCCAGTCCGGCAAGCCAGTTGGCGTCTTCCAGACCCATGAAAACGCGCCGCGCGTGTTGATCGCCAATTCCAACCTGGTGCCGAAGTGGGCCAACTGGGAGCATTTCAATGAACTGGACCGCCAGGGCTTGTTCATGTATGGCCAGATGACGGCCGGCAGCTGGATCTACATCGGCACCCAGGGCATCGTCCAGGGCACCTATGAAACCTTCGCCGAGGCCGGGCGCCAGCATTTTGGCGGCGACTGGGGCGGGCGCTGGATCTTGACGGCGGGTCTGGGCGGCATGGGCGGCGCGCAACCGCTGGCCGCCACCATGGCCGGCGCCGTCTCGCTCAATATCGAATGCCAGCAAAGCAGTATCGATTTCCGCCTGCGCACGCGCTACCTCGACAAGCAGGCCGCCAGCATCGACGAGGCGCTGGAACTGGTGCAATACCACACCGCACGCAAGGAAGCGATCTCGATCGGCTTGCTGGGCAACGCGGCCGAGATCTTGCCCGAGCTGGTGCGGCGCGCCAAGGCCGGCGGCATCGCCCCGGACCTGGTTACCGACCAGACTTCGGCGCACGACTTGATCAACGGCTACCTGCCGCGCGGCTGGAGCGTGGCCGACTGGAAGGCGGCCCAGCACGACCCGGCGCGCCACGCGGCCTTGAGCGCGGCCGCCGCCGAATCGTGCGCCGCCCACGTGCAGGCGATGCTGGACTTTCATGCCATGGGCATCCAGACCGTCGACTACGGCAACAATATCCGCCAGGTCGCCTTCGACCACGGGGTCGCCAATGCCTTTGATTTTCCCGGTTTCGTGCCGGCCTATATCCGGCCCCAGTTTTGCGAGGGCAGGGGGCCGTTCCGCTGGGTCGCGCTGTCCGGCGATCCCGAGGATATCTACAAGACCGACGCCAAGATCAAGGAATTGTTCCCCGAACATACGCAGGTGCACCACTGGCTGGACATGGCGCGCGAGCGGATCGCCTTCCAGGGCTTGCCGGCGCGGATCTGCTGGCTGGGACTGGGCGAGCGCCACATCGCCGGCCTGGCCTTCAACGAGATGGTGCGCAGCGGCGAGCTGAAGGCGCCCATCGTGATCGGCCGCGACCACCTCGACACCGGCTCGGTGGCCAGCCCGAACCGCGAAACCGAAAGCATGAAGGATGGCACCGACGCCGTGTCCGACTGGCCGCTGCTGAACGCGATGTTGAACACGGCAGGCGGCGCGACCTGGGTCTCGCTGCATCATGGCGGCGGCGTCGGGATGGGCTATTCCCAGCATGCCGGCATGGTCATCGTTGCCGACGGCACCGATGCGGCGGCCAAGCGGCTGGCGCGGGTGCTGGTCAACGACAGCGGCTCGGGTGTGATGCGCCATGCCGACGCCGGCTATGACACAGCGATCGCCTGCGCCAAGCGCAATGGCTTGAATCTTCCCATGATCAAATAACGAAAGCGAACATGAAAAACACTTCCCCAAGCTGGACCCTGGAGCCGGGCGCGATGACGCTGGCCGATTTGCGCGGCGTGTGGGCCGGCCCGGCCCAACTGAGCCTGGCGGCCGACGCCTATCCCGTGATCGAGGCGTCGGCCGCCGCCGTGCGCGCCATCGTCGCCAAGGGCGACGCCGCCTACGGCATCAACACCGGCTTCGGCTTGCTGGCCAAGACCCGCATCCCCGATGAAAAGCTGGAACAATTGCAGCGCAACCTGATCCTGTCGCATTCGGTCGGCACCGGCGCCTTGTTGTCGGACGCCGTGGTGCGCCTGATCATGCTGATGAAGATCGGCAGCCTGGCGCGCGGTTTTTCCGGCGTGCGTCCGGTGATCGTCGACACCCTGATCGCGCTCTACAACGCCGGCGTCATGCCGGCCATTCCGGCCAAGGGTTCGGTCGGCGCCTCCGGCGACCTGGCGCCGCTGTCGCACATGACGCTGGCCATGCTGGGCGTGGGCGAAGTGCGCGTCAACGGCGAATTGATGCAGGCGGTCGACGCGCTCAAGGCGGCCGGCATCGCGCCGGTGGTGCTGGCCGCGAAAGAGGGTCTGGCGCTGATTAACGGCACCCAGGTCTCGAACGCGCTGGCCCTGCACGGCTTGTTCATGGCCGAGCGCCTGCTGGAAGCGGCCATGGTCACCGGTTCGCTCGCGCTCGACGCGGCCAAGGGCAGCGACGCGCCGTTCGACGCCCGGGTGCACGCCGTGCGCGGCCAGCCGGGACAGATCGCGGCCGCCGCGATGTACCGCCAACTGGTGGCCAATAGCGCGATCCGCGCCTCGCACCTGGAAGGCGACGAGCGCGTGCAAGACCCGTACAGCCTGCGCTGCCAGCCGCAAGTGATGGGCGCCTGCCTGGACTTGATCGCCAATGTCGGGCGCACCCTGCTGATCGAAGCGAATGCCGTCACCGACAATCCCCTGATTTTCCCGGACCCCGACGGTGGACTGGCGCAAATCGTTTCGGGCGGCAATTTCCACGCCGAGCCGGTGGCTTTCGCGGCCGACACGCTGGCGCTGGCGATCGCCGAAATCGGCGCCCTGGCCGAGCGCCGCATCGCGCTGCTGATCGACGCCACCCTGTCCGGCTTGCCGCCTTTCCTGGTGCGCGACCCGGGCGTCAATTCCGGCTTCATGATCGCCCACGTGACGGCGGCCGCGCTGGCCTCGGAAAACAAGTCGCTGGCCCATCCGGCCAGCGTCGACAGCCTGCCCACGTCGGCCAACCAGGAAGACCATGTCAGCATGGCCACCTTCGCGGCGCGCCGCCTGGACGATATGGCGCACAATACGGCCGTCATCATCGGCATCGAATTGCTGGCTGCGGCGCAAGGCATCGACTTTCACCGGCCCTTGAAAACCTCGCCGCACCTGGAACATGTGCATCAGCAGTTGCGCCAGAAAGTGCCGTTCTTCGACGCCGACCGCTTCTTCGCGCCCGACATCGAAGCGGCCAAGCAAATGGTGTTGACGGGCGAATTGAGCGCCTCTTGCAAGAAGCTGTTTGCCGCGCTGTACGCTTAAAAAAAGAATCGCCCGGAGCCGCTCCGGGCCAAGGAGACTTCGAGATGGATTTCCGCTTCAACGCAGGCAGTATTCCCTTGCTGGTGTCGATGCCGCACGTCGGCACCGATGTCCCGGACGATATCGCGGCCCGCTTCACGCCGGCCGCGCAAGTGAAGGCCGACACCGACTGGCATCTGGCGGCGCTGTACGACTTTCTGGAAGAGATGGGCGCCTCGACCCTGTCGGCGCGCTGGTCGCGCTATGTGATCGACTTGAATCGTCCGCGCGAAAACACCAATCTGTATCCGGGCCAGGATACCACCGGCCTGTGCCCGCTCGACACCTTCCACCGCGAACCGCTCTATCTGCCCGGCCAGGAGCCGGACCAGGCCGATATCGCGCGGCGCTTGGAGCTGTACTGGCAACCCTACCACGCGCAATTGCAGGCCGAATTGCAGCGCATGCTGAGCCTGCATGGCCGGGTGGTGCTGTGGGACGCCCATTCGATCGCGTCCGTGGTGCCGCGTTTTTTCGAGGGCAAGCTGCCCGACCTGAATTTCGGCACCGCCAATGGCGCCAGTTGCGCGCCGCAACTGCGCGCCGCCGTGGTCGACCTGGCGCTGGCGCAAGAGCGCTTTACCGTGGCGCTCAATGGCCGCTTCAAGGGCGGCCACATCACGCGCCATTACGGCCAGCCCGGCGCCAATGTGCACGCGATCCAGCTTGAAATGTGCCAATGCCTGTACATGGACGAGACGCGGCCGTTCAGCTATCGCTCCGACCTGGCCGCGCAAGTGCAAGGCTTGCTGCGCCAGATGACGCAAGCGGCGGCCGACTGGGCGGCGCAATGAACGCGCTGTTCGCGCGCCACGCGCTGCTGCCCGGGGGCTGGCAAAAAGACGTGCTGCTGGAATGGGATGAGGGCGGCGACTTGGGGCGGGTCGCGGCGGGCGCCGCGCACCCGGCCGGGGTCGAGGCGGCCGAGTATGTCTTGCCCGGCATGGTCAATCTGCATTCGCACGCCTTCCAGCGCGCGCTGGGCGGCCAGACCGAAAAGGCGGGCGATGGTCCGGACAGCTTCTGGACCTGGCGCGACTTGATGTACCGCTTCGCCCGCCATATCACGCCCGAGCATATCGAAGCCATTGCGGCCCAATTGTTTGCCGAATGTCTGCGCTACGGCTATACCGCCGTGTGCGAATTCCATTATGTGCAGCGCGACCAGAACGGCGCCCTGTACGCGCGCCCGGCCGAGACGGCCGAACGGGTGATTGCCGCAGCGCGCCTGAGCGGCATCGGCATCACCATGCTGCCGGTGCTGTACAGCTATGCCAGTTTCGGCGAAACGCCCTTGAAACCGGAGCAAAACCGCTTTCAGACCGATCCGCACGAGGTGTTGACGATGCTCGAGGCGCTGGAGCCCTTGCGTGACGCGCAAACCGAAGTCGGCTTCGCGCCCCATTCGCTGCGGGCGGCGTCGGTGGCGCAAATCAATGAAGTGCTGCTGGCGCTGCCGGCCGCGCGCCCGGTGCATATCCACATCGCCGAGCAGCAGCAGGAAGTGGCGCAATCGCTGGCCTGGAGCGGACGCCGCCCGGTCCAGTGGCTGCTGGACCAGGTCCCGGTCGACAGTCGCTGGTGCCTGGTGCACGCGACCCATTTGATGCGCGACGAGGTCGACAGGCTGGCCGCGACGGGCGCCGTGGCCGGCCTGTGCCCGACCACGGAAGCGAACCTGGGTGACGGCTTTTTCCCGCTGGCCGACTATCTCAAGGCCGGCGGCAGCTTCGGCATCGGCAGCGACAGCCACGTTTCGCAAAGTCCGGTGGAAGAATTGCGCTGGCTCGAATATGGCCAGCGCCTGCAGCACCGGCAGCGCAATATCGCCCATTCCGATAGCGAGCGCCAGGTCGGCGACTTCCTGTGGCAAGGCGCGTTGCGGGGCGGGGCGCAGGCTTCCGGGCGCCGCCTGGGCGCGCTGGCGCCGGGCAAACGCGCCGACTTGATCGTGCTCGATGGCGAGCATCCCAATCTGTGCGGGATCGCCTTGCAAGATGTGCTGGGCAGCTTCATCTTTTGCGGCAACGACAATCTGGTGCGCGACGTGCTGGCCGGCGGAAAATGGGTGGTGCGGGAACGGCGCCATGTGGCGCAAGACGCCATCGTGGCGCAATTCAAGCGCGCGCTGGCCCAGTTGCGGGCCTCTTGACCATGGCTACATTCATCGCCTATGCGGACCTGGTGGCCGCGCCCTGGAAAAACGGCGCCGGCAGCACCACCGAGATCGCCGTCTTCCCGGCCGGCGCCGGCTTCGACGATTTTGACTGGCGTATCAGCCTGGCGACCATCGCCCAGAGCGGCCCGTTTTCGGTTTTCCCCGGCATCGACCGCAGCCTGAGCCTGGTGGCCGGGGCAGGCGTCGCGCTGACCCTGGACGGCGCGCGCCGTTTCGCGCTGAGCGCCGCCAATCCGCTGATCTGGTTTCCCGGCGAGGCGGCCGTGTTCGCCACGGTCGAGGCGCCCACCACCGATTTCAATGTGATGACGCGGCGTAGCCGCTGCCGCCACCAGCTGGAACGGATCGCGGCGCCGGCCGAACTGGCGCGCCGCAGCGCTACCACGCTGCTATTTCTGGCCGACGGCGCGGCCGTCACGCTGCGCGCTAGCGCTCTTGCATTCACGCTCAAGCGCTTCGACGCGCTGCTGCTGGATGCCGACGACGCCATGCATTGGAGCGTGGAGGCCGATGCCGCCGCGACCGTGTTCGTGGCCGACCTGATCACCTGATTACCTGATCACCTGACAAATGAAGGCAGCACACATGCAGACCTGGGACGCGCTCTACACCAATATCCACCTGGCGACGATGGTCGACGGCTATGGCGAAATCCGCGACGCCGCGCTGGCCGTCAAGGATGGCAAGATCGCCTGGCTGGGGCCGCGCGCGCAAGCGCCGGCCAGCGCCTGCCCCGTGCTCGACGGCGAAGGCTGTTGGCTGACGCCCGGCTTGATCGATTGCCACACCCATATCGTCCACGCCGGCAACCGCAGCGATGAATTCGAGGCGCGCTTGAACGGCGCCAGCTACGAAGACATCAGCCGGGCCGGCGGCGGCATCATGGCCACCGTGCGCGCCACTCGCGCCGCCAGCGACGAGGAGTTGCTGCGCCAAAGCTTGCCGCGCGTGGCCAGCCTGCTGGCCGAGGGCGTGACGACCCTGGAAATCAAGTCCGGCTACGGCTTGTCGCTGGAATCGGAAGCCAAGATGCTGCGCGTGGCGCGCCGCGTCGGGCAAGCGCTGCCGGTGACGGTGGCCACCACTTTCCTGGGCGCGCACGCGCTGCCGCCCGAATACGCGGGCCGCGCCGACGATTACATCGAACTGGTGTGCGAGCAGATGCTGCCGGCGCTGGCGGCCGAGGGCCTGGTTGACGCGGTCGACGCCTTTTGCGAACGGATCGGCTTTTCCGCCGCGCAGACCGAGCGCGTGTTCCGCGCCGCGCGCGCACACGGCATTCCCGTCAAGCTGCACGCCGAACAATTGTCGGACCAGGGCGGCGCCGAACTGGTGGCGCGCTACGCGGGCTTGTCGGCCGACCACCTCGAACATTTGTCGGAGGCCGGCATCGCCGCGATGGCGCGCCACGGCACGGTTGCCGTGCTGCTGCCGGGGGCCTATTATTTTTTGCGCGACACCCGGCCGCCGCCGGTGGCAGCCTTGCGCGCGGCCGGCGTGGCGCTGGCCGTGGCCACCGATTGCAATCCCGGCACCTCGCCGATGACATCGCTGCTGTTGGCGATGAATATGGCCTGCACGCTGTGGCGCCTGACACCATTGGAAGCGCTGGCCGGCTGCACCATCCATGCCGCCAGGGCGCTCGGCATGCAGACGCATATCGGCAGCCTGGCCGTGGGCAAGCGTGCCGACTTCGCGCTGTGGCAAATCACCCGTCCGGCCGACCTGTCGTATGCGATCGGCTTCAATCCCTGCCGCGCCGTGGTGAACGCCGGCGTCTGGCGCGCGCCAGTGGTAAGCTTGGCGGCTTGACCACCCGATCCGGAGCATGCGTGCGCGCCAAACTTGACGCTAAATTTATCTTCGCCTGCCTCCTGGTGCTATTCGGTCCCAGCGCCGTCGCGGCCGACACCCTGAAGGTCGGCTCGAAGCGTTTCACCGAATCGTACATCCTGGGCGAGATCCTGACCCAGAGCGCGGCGCCGTTCGCGCATGCCGAGCATCGCCAGGGCCTGGGCAATACCGCCATCGTGCTGGCTGCCCTGGAAGCAGGCAATATCGATGTCTACCCCGAATACATCGGCACCATCGCCAGCGAAATCCTCAAACATGGGCAGCCGGTCGGGCTGGAGCAGATGCGGCGCGAACTGGCTGCGCTCGGCCTGGGCGTGGCCGGCCCGCTCGGCTTCAACAATACCTATGCGCTGGCGATGCGGGCCGACGCCGGCGCCATCGCCAGACTGAGCGACCTGGCCGGGCAGCCGCAACTCAAGTTCGGCCTGTCGCATGAATTCATCGGCCGCGCCGATGGCTGGCCCGGCTTGGCGGCGCGCTACGGCTTGCCCCAGCACCCGCACGGCCTCGATCACGGCATCGCCTACGAGGCGCTGGCGCGGCGCCAGGTGGATGTGATCGACATTTATTCGACCGACGCCAAGATCAGCCAGTACGGCTTGCGCGTGCTGGCCGACGACAAGGCGTATTTCCCCCGTTACGACGCCGTGCTGCTGTACCGGCTCGACGTCGGGCGGCGCTTCCCGGCCGCCTGGCAAGCCTTGCGCGCCCTGGAAGGGCGCATAGTCGCGGCCGACATGATCGCCATGAACGCCGCCGTCGAAATCGGCGGCAAGAGTTTCGCCGCCGTGGCCAGGGATTGGCTGGCCTCCAGCGTGCGTCCGGTGGCGCCCGGCGCGGCGGCGCGGCGCGGCTTGATGGCCAAGCTGTTCGACGACGATTTGTGGACCCTGACGCGCCAGCATGTCACGCTGGTGCTGCTGTCGATGCTGCTGGCCTGCGCGGTCGGCATCCCGCTTGGCGTGCTGGCCGCGTTTGCCCCGCGCCTGCGCCAGGGCGTGCTGGCGCTGGTTGGCGTGCTGCAGACGGTGCCCTCGCTGGCGCTGCTGGCAATCCTGATTCCGCTGCTGGGCATGATAGGCACGGTGCCGGCCCTGATCGCGCTTTTCGTGTATGCCTTGCTGCCGATCGTGCGCAACACGTGCACCGGCATCTTGCAAGTGCCGCAGGGCTTGCGTTTGGCGGCGCTGGCGCTGGGATTGCGGCGCCGCGAATGCCTGTTGTATGTGGACTTGCCGCTGGCCTTGCCGGTGATACTGGCTGGCGTCAAGACGGCGGCCGTGATGAGCGTGGGCACGGCGACGATCGCCGCCTTCATCGGCGCCGGCGGCTACGGCGAACGCATCACCATCGGGCTGGCGCTGAACAATAATGATATGTTGCTGGCCGGCGCGATCCCGGCCGCGCTACTGGCCCTGCTCACGCAAGGCTTGTTCGAGTTGATCGAGCGCTGGGCCAGCGTGCGCCCTTACAGGGAGTGAAGTTTGGAGCGTACCGCCACCACTTCCCGGTGCAATAACCGTTCGGCATGAAAATCGTTTTCCCGTTGCGCCGCGATCGATTGCAAATCGCGCGAGCAGCGCTCCAGCCGGGAGCGCAGATAGGCGCGGTACAGCATGGTGGCGATTGGTTTGGCCGAAAGTTTCATGTTGTGCCTCCCTGGTCAATGACGGTAGTTCATTTTGTGGGAGCTTCGCGCCTTCATCTTGCGCAATATCAAGGGTATCGACCGAATAGGGGGGGGGCGGCATGCGGGTTTGGCTTGATGTGTCGCAAAGGATAGGCTGCGGCAACTGCCACAATGGCCATTCGTCCCGGGCCCGCTTGACTCGTCTGTTGTCCAGGAAGATCGGCATGCGATTGAGCCCAACGTTGTTAGGCCGCATGGCTTGCATCACGTTTTGCCACTGGCTGAAAGCGCGCTGCGAGTCTGCTTCCCGCGCTGCCGTTTCGCCCGGCACCTTGCTTGAAGCAAAAAAATAGCGCGCGGGCCGGGAATGGCTCACGGCGCATGGTGCAGGGCGCAAGCGCGGGGCCAATATGTAAGCGCAGGTAAGCGCGGGTAAGCAATTGTAAAGACTGGCGGTTTGATCGATGGCGCGGCGTATATTGAACCCGTTGAATCAACCCTCCCCTCCCACTTAATAATGGGTTTCCCCACGGTGCGCTAGCCCGTGGGATTTTTTTTGCCTGGACGCGGGAGTGTCAAGCGGCTTTGCAAGCGGCGTGGGCGTGGGCTTGGCTGTGTTCGACTGCAGGGCCCAGGCCACGCTGGACAGGCACAAAATCATCCCCACCCATTCGCAGGGGCCGGGATGGTAGTGCTCCAATTGAATCGACAGCAGCACGGAAATGACGGGCGTGACGACGCCGATATACACGGCTTTTTGCGAGCCGATGCGGTCGATCAGGGTGAAATAGGCATGGAAGGCAATCACTGAGCCGAAAATCGCCAGGTATAACAAGCCGGCCCAGTAACTCGGCGCGGATGGCAGGCGCCAGGTCTGGCCGCTGAGCAAGGCCAGCGCCGCCACCAGGACGCTACCCCACAGCATGGCCCAAGCCATCGTCAACATCACATTGGACGATTGCTGCCTGACCTTGATCACGAGCACATTGCCGACCGAACTCAGCAAGGTCGCCATCAGGGCCAGGACGAAACCGAGCAGGAAGTGACCCTTGCCGCCACCCAGGATCTCCTGCCAGGCCACGCTGATCGACTGGTAGAACAGCAGGCTCACGCCGCACATCGCCGCCGCCGCCGCGCACCAGGTGCGCCAGGTTAGCGGCGTGCCGAAGGCAATCCGGTTGCAGAGCGGATTCCAGAACACCATCAGCGCGAACAAGACGCTGACCAGGGCCGACACCAGATATTGCTCGGAGCCATAAGTGCAAATATAACTGAGGCCGAAGGTGGCCATGCCTTGCAACATCATCCAGCGCTGGGCGGCCCATGGCAGGCGCAGGCGGTCGCCACGCAGCGCGCAAAAGGCAAACAGGGTGGCCGAGGCCAGCCCGAAGCGATACACGACTGACACGACAGGCGCGACTTCGCCCAGTTGCAAAGTGATGGCCCAGAAGGTGGAACCCCAGATCAGGGAGGCAATGAGGAAGAGGATGGACGATGGCATCAGGCAAGTATACGGGGTTTCGGGCTTGGCGCGGCCAGAATAGTCCAGGTTGAGCAAGCTCAGGTGGGACAGGATTCGGCTTTATTTTGTAAAAATATTAACTATGATGAAAAGCCATACATACACTTCCATCCAAGAAAGGCCACCACATGTCCACCTCACTGCAAATCAAAGTTGCAACCCTGATTGCCTACCTGCTGGCCAGCACCGCAATCCAGATCTTGCCGCCCGATGCCAAGGCGCCCGCAGCCGTGGCGAGCGCCGTGGGCGCCTTTGCCTGAAGCGCGATGCGATCTAGCAATTGTCATCGGGCGCGACAGCGTGTTAGTGGGTGACCCGGGTCTTGCTGCCATCGGACAGCAGGCGCACCCGTTCGCCGGCGCGGAATAGTTCATCGGCGTCTTGCGTGATCGCGCGCAATTCGCCATTCTCGAGGCGCACCGTGATTTCAAAGCCGGGGCGGTTCTTGTTGTTCGCTTCCACGCTTTGCCCCAGCATGCCGCCGGCCACGGCGCCAATAATGCCAACTGCCAGCGCGCCGTTGCCATTGCCGATGCTCGAACCGGCCAGGCCGCCGAGCGCCGCGCCGGCCAGGGCGCCAGTGCCGCTGTCGCCTTTATCGATGCCGACTTCGCGCACCGAGTCGACCGTGGCAATACGCACCGTTTGCTCATTTTGCGCCTGCTCGGCGCTGTAGACGCTACCCGAATTGGGCGCCACGGCGCAGCCGGCGAGAGTGGAAACGAGGGCGACCGTAACAAGTACTTTCATGCAAGACTCCAAATGGACAGGTTATGCCCGGCAATGACGTCGATCGGCGGGCTGAATGATGCATGCCCAGCTTATCGACGTTTCGTTTTGATAACTAGTTCTAAAAGGTAATAATCTGTTACCGGCGGGACGCCGAGGCGAAACATCAATAGGCGAGCTTCAGGCGGCGATACAGGAAGCCCAGCACGAACAGCGGGCCGATCAGCAAAAAACGCAAGTCATCGAAAAAGGACGGTTTTTTTCCTTCGATCTTGTGGCCGATGAATTGGCCTATCCATGCCAGCACGAAAATGGCCAGCGACAGCGGCAAGACGGTGGCCGGTGGCATCGCCAGCAGCAGGCCCAGCATGGCGGCCGACATCAGCAGCATGCCGAGCGCAAATGGCTTCGACAACATAAAGTAATAGCGCAAGGCAAGCAAGCTGAGTGCCACCGCGACCAGCGGATGGATGGTCCACGCCAGGCCGAGCAGGGTGAACACGATGACCGGCACGCAAATGAAATGGATCACTTCATTGACCGGGTTCAAATGGCTTTCGCTATACTGGGCCAGCAGGGTGTCGATGGTGCGCGTGTCTGACATGGCATTCTCCTTTTTGTGGCTGTGGTGGTAAATTCTACACTGTTGGCCTGCGCGCAAGGCCATACGCGATCGGCTAAAATGGCCGCCATGCCGACCGATACTTCCACTTCCCCGATGGCCGCTCCCACGCGTAAGCGATGCTTCGACCCGCTAGTCGACCATGGTACGCGTTTGCTGGTGTTGGGTAGCTTGCCGGGCGAACAATCGCTGCTGCGCAATGAATACTATGGAAACCGGCAAAACCGTTTCTGGAAGTTAATGTCTGAAGTGATCGATGTGGATCTGACGACACTCGATTACGCCCCGCGCCTGCAGGCCTTGCTGGCAAATGGCGTCGGCCTGTGGGATGTCGTGGCGCAGGCGCAGCGCGAAGGCAGTCTCGATAGCCGCATACGCGACCATGCCGACAATGATTTGCTTGGCTTGCTTGCCGGCCTGCCCAATCTGAGGAGCATCGCCTTCAATGGCGGCACGGCGGCGCGGCTAGGTTTGAAAGTGCTGGGTCAGCATGCCGCTCGCTATCAAATCGTGCAACTGCCTTCCAGCAGTCCCGCCTACACTTTGCCATATAGCGAAAAATTGCGACTGTGGCAGGTTTTGCGCACGTCATTTGAAGAATGAGCCGGAATGGCGTACACGCCTCTCGTTTTCTGAAAAACCAAACGCACGCATCATGCGATGCAGTATCCGCCAAGGAGTACCATGAGCGCCACCACCAATATCCACATGCTGACGCGCTACAAGGCCTGGGCCAATCAGCTGATTTTTTCTGCGCTCGGCGAGTTGCCACCTGAAGAGACGCTCTTGCAGCGCCGCACCCGCTTCGGCAATATGGTGCATACGCTGAACCATGTGTATGTGATCGATGCCGTGTTCCAAGCCCACCTGCAAGGGCGCCCGCACGCTTATACCGAGCGCAACACGCCGACTCACCCGCCGCTGGCCGAGCTGTGGCACACCGTTCAAGCGCTGGACCAATGGTATATGGCTTATGCCGAAAGCTTGTCGGAGGGAGAACTTGAGGTCTCGATTCCATTCGAGTTCATCGGTGGTGGCGATGGCGTCATGACGCGCGGGCAAATGTTGCTGCATATCGTTAACCATGGCAGTTATCACCGTGGCTTTGTCGGCGACATGATGTATCAGGCCGGAGCGCTACCGCCGGCCACCGACATGCCGGTATTCTTGCGCGAGCACCCCTGAAACAAGATTAAATCCGGTCGCTTTCCTTGCGCACGACGCGGCCGATGATCAGGCAGTCGTTGCCGCGGCACATCTTGCGGTGATATTTGCGCTGGTCCGGGTTGTCCGAGCTTAACCACCATTCGCCGATATCGCGCGACATGCGCTTGACCACCGGTTCGCCCTCGTAATTGACGGCGAACACGACGCCATCGGCGGGCCTGGTGTCGGCCGTGTTGATGATCACCAGGTCGCCTTCATACAGGGCCGGTTCCATGCTCTCGCCCTTGACCTTGATCGCCACCAATTTTTCCGGATAGAAACCGTTGCGCTCGACCCAGCTGCGCGGCACGCTGATGATGCTGCCGTCATGTTGTTCCGGTTCCAGCTTGAAGCCGGTGATGCCGGCCGACAGGCATAGCTTGACCTTGCGAATTTCGCAAAAGCGCTCGTCGCCGCTTTCGGCCACCACCACCGCGCGCGCGCCCGCCATTATCCGGCTGGCCCGTTCCGCTGCGGCGGACAGCACGCCTGCCTCATTCGCGCTCCGGTCTATCGCGCTCCGGTCGATCGCGCCCCGATCAAAATACATGCTCTCGAGGTTCAAGTCGAACTCAAGCTTGCGGGCTATTTTCTCGCTGAATGCACGTCCCTCGCGGTAGTTCGGCGACAAAATCTGCGACATCCGCGCCTCGCTCCAACCACTCGCGTCGGCAATATTCTTGCGCGTGCCGGCGTACTTTTCCCCGATCAGGGTAAGTAGGCGCTCACGTCTGTATTGATACATATCCATGTCCGTATGAGACCTTAAATTTAGCGCCTGATAAATTACCATATGCTTGACTTTAACATTATCGAACGCTAAAGTCCAGCCATGAACTTGTTTCCCAAGTGCATACGGTGTGACTACTCAAGAGGAGCGGAAAAATGATTCAAATCGTAGCGGCAATGGACCCGGGTGCGGTGCGGCAGGCGCGCGGCGCCGGCAGTGAGCGCTCGCCTGGCGGCAAGCATGCGCGCGCGATCGTCGAGCGCATCGCCGCCCTGCTCGACGAGCGTGAACAGATCAGCACCGCCGAGGTGATCGCCGCCACCGGCTTGAGCGCCGCCACAGCCGCCCGCTATCTGCGCTTCATGTGCGGCGTCGGCATGCTCCACCTGGCCGTGCGCCACTGTACTTTGCCGGGTAGCCAGCACGCGGCGTTGTACGGTCGTGGCCCGCGCGCCGTCGTGCTGTCGCATACGGGCGCGGCGGTGCGCCGTGGTGGCGCGTGGCAGCGGGGCGGGGCCGGGCGCGATCCCCTGGTGGCGGCCCTGTTTGGGCCGGCGCGCGGGCAGGCCGTGCTCGAGCCGGATGCGATGAAATGTCTTTTTTGGGAGGTGCATGATGATGCTCGTTGAAACCAGTGCCGCCGTCGGCGCCTTGCTGAAGATTTTCGGCTTGCCGATCCTGGCCGGCGGCGTTGCCAGCTTGCTCGGCTTCATGTTCATGTGGCCGGCGACCGGGAAGGAAGCCTTGATACGGATCGGCAGCGCCATCCTCGCGTCCACCGCGCTGGGGCCAGTCCTGGTGATCATGCTGCGCTCGTGGTGGCCGGGCCTGTTTCAAGCGGCGCGCGATATCGCGCTCTTGTACGGCATCGAGCCGGCCTTCGGCTTCTTGTTCATTGCCGCGCCGCTCACGGTAATGGCGGGCTTGCCGGCCTGGTGGGTGATGGGCGCCTGCGTGCGCTGGTTCGAGCGACGCAAGGGCCACGATATCGGCGAATTGGCGCACGACGCGGCCGAACTGCTCAAGGATGTGCGGCGTTCGCTGTGAACGCGCGCCGGCGCCGGTGCGACCCCTGGCGCCGGCGCGCCATGAACTTTAGCACGCCTGGTAGGCTTGCGCCTCGATGGCTTGGCCGCGCTCGTCGAACTTGAGTGCCACCGACAGGGTGGCGACGCCCATGCTGGCTAGCGCGTCGCAGATATCGTCGACTTCAGCTTCCAGGTCGGCCGCCAGGTCGAGCGGTTTTTCCGACGAGGCCAGCAGCGCGCCGCCGCCGGCCGCGTGCAAGTTCACGCGCAAGACCATATTGCCGCGCACATCGCTTGGGGCGACGACGGCGCTGACCTGGCCCGCGTCAAGAGCGTGCTCTTGCAGTGCGGCATTGATCTCGGCCATCATTTGTAGCATGAAATATTCAGCCATGCCTTGTTCCTTGCCGCCATGGAACAGATCCTGGTACAGGAAATTGATCGCCAGGGGCGTGCCGGCCGGCGCCAGGCAACGTTGCAAGAGCGGCTCCACTTGCACGGTCCAGTCCTGGTAGCGTGCCGTGCGGGCGGCGAAAAAGGCGTCGGCCGCCTCTTCTTCGGACGGCGCCTGGTAAAACGGGTCGTCCTCGCGCTTGAGCGCAAAGCCTAGCAGGAAACGCAATTCGACCGCCGTGTCCTGGGGGCCGAAAGTATTCTCGGCCCAGCCCTTGATGCTGCGGTCCAGCGCCGGCGTCGCTTGCACTTTCTTGTCCGTCATCGCGGCCCAGGCATCGCGCACCATGTCATTCAAGTGGCTATACGTGATGCTGTCAATTTCGCTCAAGTCATAGGCGTGGTTCATCAGGACCACCTTGGCTTTCGCGCTTTCCAGTTGGGCTTGTTGGAAACTTTGCACCAGTAATTCGAACGCATCCTGGTCCTGGAAACCCTGCTCTTCTTTCAGCCCGCCCGTGCTGTGCACGAACAGCGGCACCACGAAGGCGTTGATTTCCATGGTGGGTGCGCCTTCGCGGCGGATCAGCACGGTCGACGAGGCTTCCTCGATATTGCCGCGCAAATACTGGTAGGCGCCCACATCCTCGTACCTGGCCCGGTCGATCGCCTCGTACAAGACTTCGTCTTTCTTCTGGTTCAGGTTTTTCCGAATCAAGCGCTGGAACTCGACTTCCTTTTGGCGCAGTAATTCGCTTTGCGTATCGCTGTCTTCCTGCTCGGCCAGCTCGAGGGCCAGGTCGCACAGCGATTGCGTGACCGCATCGTCCTTGTCTTCAGGGGTGACGCTGCGGGGCACGGGACGCTTATTTTTTGGCATGGTTATCTTGGCTGGAATGAAGGGTTACTAAAATAGGAAGGGCGACGCGCGCAAGGCGGCGCGCGCAAGGCGGTCAGTGATCGGTGTCGAACATTTCTTGTAATTCGTCGAGCAAGTCGGCGCATTCTTCGGCGCTCAAGTCAAGGTGGCGGCAGGCGCGCTCGCCGCCCTTGTCCCACTCGATCGAGGTGCTGTTGCCATGGTAGCTCTGGATGCCTTTTTCGGCCAGCAGCGATGCCGCGACCAGGGAGCGGATGGCGTCGTCGGTGGCCGGGTCGTCGAGCACGCGGTAATCGTGGTGCAACAGGATGGCCCAGGATACGTCGGCCGACAAGCCCCAGTTGCGCGCCAGCAGGCAGCCGATCGCCGCATGGTTGGTATTGTGGTGCGCATCCTCGATGTCGGTGAAACAACGCCTGCTGTCATTGCCGGCGGCGTCGAAGGTGTGCACGTAGTCGGGAAAGCGGTTCATCAGCAGCGGCACGCCGATATCGCAAAACAAGCCGAAGGTGTGGGCGATGTCTGGCGGGGCGATGCGCAATTTGCGCGAAATAAATACCAGCGCGCGGGCGCGCTTGGCCGACAAGTCCCAGAAATTGTTCAGCGACACGCTGTCGCCCTCGATCGATTCGCGCGCCAGCAAGCCGGTGACCAGCGCGCTGCATTGCTGTACGCCGAGGAAATTGATGCCTTGCTCGACAGACTTGGCCTTGCGCGCGGCGCCATAAAACGGCGAATTGGCCAGTTTGAGCAAGGCGCCGGAGATGCCGACATCGTTTGAAATGATCTTGGCGATGCGCCGCGGCGACGGGTCCGCCTCGGCCAGTTCGCGCTGCAAATCGACCAACAGGCTGGGGCGTGGGGGAATCCGGATCGAACGCATCAGGGCGTCGACCGGATCACCTTCGACTGCTTTGGCTGAAACTTTCGTCATGTATTTTCGGGAGTCGCGGTGAATTGATTTGCGGGCGGCGCAAACGCCAGGCTCGATTATCGCCGTTTATGGATAGCCATCGCCTTAAATCAAGGCAAAATTAACCAAAAAAATAAATATGCGCCCAAAATGCGCCAGCACCCGGCTATCGATCCGACATTCTTGACCGGCCGGCCATGCTGAAAGCGTAAGCTTGAACACCTGGCCGATATACAATGTGATGCATGCATACCACACTGGCCGGAATAGATTTTAGCGCTTCATCGCTGTGCGTGGCGCGGCAATTGATCGGTGTCACGATTTTGCTCAATGGCGTGGGCGGACGTATCGTCGAGACCGAAGCTTACGATGGCAGCGAAGCGGCTTCACACACCTTTGGCGGACCGACGCCGCGCAATGCACCCATGTTCGGGCCGCCGGCCCGCGCCTATATTTACCTGTCGTATGGCATGCACTGGTGCTTGAATTTCGCTTGCCGCGAAGAAGGGCATGGCGCCGGCGTCTTGATACGCGCGCTGGAACCGCTGGCCGGCCTGGAATTGATGACGGCGCGGCGCGGGCTGTCCGACGTGCGCCTGCTGTGTTCCGGTCCCGGCCGGCTGGGACAGGCGCTGGCGCTGAACGGCGCCATGAGTGGCATGCCGCTGGCGGCGCCGCCGTTTCAATTATTCGCGAGTGAAGGGGAGGAGCCTGTCGTGGTCGGTCCGCGCATCGGCATTTCAAAGGCGATGGACTTGCCGTGGCGCCTGGGCCTGGCCGGTTCGCGCTTCTTGAGCCGGCCTTTTCCGAGAGTTCAGCCGCCGTGTTGATGGTCCGGCAATTTGCCGCCGCTGCGCCGGTCGCCGCCGCGCATCGGGCTGTTGCTGGCGCGCCGTTCGAGGTCGACCTGGGGCGGCGCCGCCGTTGCCCGGACGTCGCCGGATTGCACTCCGAAGCAAAAGACCATTGCGGCTTTCCAGCCTGCGCGTAGTATTTTCAGCATGATCGCTCCCGGCTCGCGGCACCATCTAAAAACTGTGCTTTCCGCAATTTACCTTGCCGCAGGGATTGGAAATTGAGCTGCCTCAAAATATTCACATGCCGTCGCGCATGCCGGCCGGCGTGGGGCGCCAAATCCGCGTCGCGCAGCGCATCCGGTAAAATGGCCAGCCATGCCATTCGGCGGCAAGGCCCCATCTCAAGAAAGAAGAATATGAAACTGGTTCGTTACGGCCGTCCCGGCAAAGAAAAACCCGGCCTGATAGATGAGCTTGGTAAGTTGCGCGATTTGTCCGGCGTGATCGCCGATATCGACGCGACCCAATTGTCCGACAAGGCGATCCGCAAGCTGGCCAAGATCGACCAGTCGAGCTTGCCGCTGGTGCGCGGCAATCCCCGCTTTGGCGTGCCGCTCGCGGGCGTCGGCAAGTTCATCGGCATCGGCTTGAATTACGCCGACCACGCGGCCGAAGCCGGCTTGCCGCTGCCGACCGAGCCGATCGTCTTCATGAAGGCGATCACTTGCCTGAGCGGTCCCGACGATGGCATCACCTTGCCCAAAGGTTCCAAGAAAACCGACTGGGAAGTCGAACTGGGGGTCGTCATCGGCACCCGTGCCCGCTATGTGGACGAAGATGAGGCGCTCAATTACGTGGCCGGCTATTGCGTCGTCAACGACGTTTCCGAGCGCGCCTACCAACTCGAACGGGGACCGCAATGGGACAAGGGCAAGGGTTGCGACAGCTTCGGCCCGGTCGGTCCGTGGCTGGTCACGCGCGACGAAGTGATCGACGTGCAGCGCCTCGACTTGTACCTGGAATTGAACGGTAAGCGCATGCAGACCGGTTGCACCGAGACCATGATTTTTTCGGTCGCGAAAATCGTCAGTTACCTGTCGCAATTTATGACGCTGGAACCGGGCGACATCATCGCCACCGGCACCCCGCCCGGCGTCGGCATGGCCCGCAAGCCGCAGCGCTTCCTGAAAAAGGGCGACAGCTTGCGCCTGGGTATCGCCGGCCTGGGCGAGCAGCAGCAAGACGTACTGGCTTACCAGCCGGGCTGAGTCGCATCAAGGAGGGGGCGGGCCGATCCAGCCCGGCAAGCGGCCCGGGTCCTAGCTCAAGATCACTTGCCGGTACCGGCTGGGCGCGATCCCGACGCCGGCGCGGAAGCGGTGGCTGAAGTGGCTCAAGTCGGCGTAGCCGCAGGCGCTGGCGACTTGCTGCAGCGGCAGCGCCGTGCTTTTCAAGAGATGGCGGGCGCGCTCCAGGCGCCGCGCCGCGATCCAGGCCGACGGCGGCATGCCGAAGGAAAGGCGGAACATCCGGGCCAGGTGGAATTCCGACATGCACGCCACTTGCGCCAGCAAACCCAGGCTCAGGCCCGATGCCAGCTGCGCGTCGATGAACTCGGCCAACCGGCGCCGCACCGCCGGTGCCAGGCCACCGCGCATATTCTCGTCGCGGCGCCGCATGGCCTGCGATTGCAGCAAGTCGCTGAGCGTAGCATGGGTCAATTCATTGGCCCGCAACAGCGCGTCGGGACCCTGCCAAGACATGCCGCTCAAGGCCAGACATAATTGCGCGATGCGGGGATGCTCGAAGTAAGTGCGGTCGGCCAGCGTCAATTCGCGCGGCTCGCGATCGAGTTCGATCACGGCCCGCCGCGTGAAATGCTCGGGCAGGAAATAGATGTGCAGGAAGCGCAGATGGTCGCGCACCAGCCAGCGCGACTCATGCCAGTCGGGCAGGGTGCACAGGCGGCCCGGCGCGCCATACACGCCGGGCTGGTCGCCCCGTTCGGTGCGGTAGCCGCCGCCCATATAGTAAGACAGGGTGTGATGGCCGGGCTGGATGTAGACGGTTTCTTCTTCATCGGTCTGGCGCTGCCAGATGGCCAGGGCCAGCTCGTCGCCCAGCAGGGCGAAGCGCTCCAGCGTCGCATTGGTGTCCGACATGGTCTGGAATACCGCGTGCGAAATGGCGCCGCCAGCCGGGTCTTGCTCGCGCCGGGGCGCATCGGTGCTGCTGGATAGGCGCGCTGACATGGTGGTTTCGATAGAAAATAGGCGCTCCAAGTCTAGCATGGAGCGGACCGGCCTGGCCTGGGCGTCGGCGCGCCAGCGGTGCCCATAAGCGCAATAAGCGCAAGAATCGACAAGTGGCCTTGGCGCGCAATCAATCCCGCAATCCCAGACAAGTCAGGCGCCGCCGTTTGCCGCATGCTGTCCTTTCGAGCAACTACCCCACGCCAGCACATGAATCCCTTCCTCTATGTATTGACAGTTCTGATCTGGGGTACAACCTGGATCGCCATCAAATTTCAGCTGGGCGTGGTGCCGGCGCCGGTCTCGATCGCCTATCGTTTCTGGATCGCCGCCGCCGTGCTGATGGCCGTGCTGCTGATCAGTCGCAAGCGGGTCTGGCCGCCGCGCCAGGCCTGGCGCTATCTGCTGGCCCAGGGTCTGGCCCTGTTTTGCTGCAATTTCCTGTGCTTTTATTATGCCAGCCAGTGGGTGCCGAGCGGGCTGATCGCCGTCGTATTTTCCACCGCGCCGCTATGGAACGCCATCAACGGGCGCCTGTTTCTGGGGCGCGCAATCCGGCGCCAGGTGATGCTGGGTGCGCTGCTGGGACTGGCCGGGATCGGCTTGCTGTTCTTGCCGCAAATGCGCGGGCATTGGGGCGATGGCGGCATGGTCTTCGGACTGGGACTGGCGCTGCTGGGCACCTTGTTTTTTTCCTGCGGCAACCTGCTGTCGAGCCGCATGCAGGCGCTGGGCTTGACGCCCTTGCTGACCAATACCTGGGCCATGCTGATCGGCGCCACGATCCTCGGCGTCGGCGCGCTGCTGCTGGGCATGCCGTTCGCGCTGGAAGCCAATCCGCGCTACGTCGCGGCGCTGCTTTACCTGGCCATTCCCGGCTCGGTGATCGGTTTTACGGCTTACCTGATGCTGCTCGGGCGCATCGGGCCGGACCGCGCCGCCTACACGACCGTGTTATTTCCCGTGGTCGCATTGACGGTGTCGACCGTGTTCGAAGGCTATCACTGGAGCGCTCTGGCCTTCGCTGGCCTGGGCCTGGTATTGGCGGGAAATTTCCTGGCATTCTTGCCGGCGCGGGCCAAGAGCGCCCTTGCCGCCAAACACCATGCGCCGTCGCCGGACATGGCGTCATGAGACCATTAGCGCCCGGTATGCAAGAGTTTGGCATGCTCGCCGCTCGCGTCCCTGAAGCGTTGGGCGTCGGCGTTGCCCGCCGCCGCAGCCTGCGCCATGAGCGCGACGGCCCGCTGTAATTGATAATCATCGGCAACCTCGGCGTCGTTCAAGCTGCGCCCGGCGCTTGCTTGCAGGCCCAATTCGAATTGCGCCTGCGCGTCGCCGCCCTGGCTCAAATCTTCCAGCCGGCCCAGCATGGCGGCCTTGTCGCTGGCCGGTAGCCGGCACGGCGACTTGCAGCGTTCCAGCTCGCGCAGCGTCTTGCCGATGGCGGCGGCGCCGCGTCCAGCTACGCCCGCTGGCGCCGCGCCGTGCTGTGATGCCGGACAAGGCGCGCCGGTGTCAAACGGATTGGCGCCGGTGGCGCAGCCAACCGGAGCCGATGCCGGCCGGGGGGGCGCCGTGGTGGCCAAGACGGCCTCGGCCTGGTCAGCGGATGGCCTTGCAAGCATGCCGGCGGCGATGCATGCGACGCCGATGGCGGCGCCAAGCAGGGTGAACGCTGTGGTGCGCATACCTTTCCTTTCGCGGCACGGGGGCCGCAAACGTGAGGGGCGACTCGCGCGGCAAGTCGCCCGCCGGATTACCAGCTCACCGTATCGGACAAGCTGACGGCGCCGGAACTTGGCGTCGTCAGCGCGCGGTTGCCATTGTTCGCCAGGGTTTCCCAGGTGACCGAGCCATCGCCATTCTTCCGATAATATTTATAGGAAATTGCGGTGCTGGCGGGCAGGTTCAGCTTGTTGCTCCAGGCCGGATAAGCGGCCGGATCGACGGGCGTGCCCAGGTCGGTATTCCATGCGCCCAATTCGGCCACGCTGCCCGTCACATACATCCATTGCCCGGGCGTGGTGGCAGCCGTCACGCTGATCGACGCTTGCACTTGGCCGGCCGCCGGGGCCGGCGCGCAATTGTTGTAGCGCGCGCACACCGCCTTCGGAATATCGATGACGCTGTTGGCATTGATCGATGCCAGCAGATTGATGTATTCGCCCATGGCCCAGCTCAAGGGGGCGATCGATTTGGTGGGACTGCCGGCGAGATACGGGGCCGGCGTCGTCGCTTGCCAGCCGCCATCGACGCCAGGCGTGATGGATGCCGTGTTGTTCCAGACTTGTTCCGGCACGAAGCCTTCCGGCGTGGAAAATGCTTTCACCGTGGTCAAGAAGGCGCTGCCGCTGCTACCGAGGCCGCTCCTGGCGATTTCATACATGCCCCGCTCGGCGCTAAAGATGGGCCACAAGCGTCCCCTGCCGGAGGAGCCGTTATAGTTCGAACCATCGTTTTGCTCGCCATAGCCGTCAAAATTATAGCGGAACCAGGCGTCGCCCTTGCCGGCGATGGTTTGCTTTACCGCGCCGTCATACACCGACAGGGTCGAAACAATCGCGCTATCGGTGGGGCGCTTGACACCCATGCGTACCAATTCGAGAAAGCCGCCGTCGATGATCTTGCGCTGATCGTGGGAACCGCCGCCATTGCCTATCGTATAGACCGTGGCCGCATCGGGGCCGCTGCTGGGATTGTAGACTTGCGGGCCGCTGCCGGCGCCGCTCTTGGCGGCCGGATTAATCCTGAAATAATATTTGCCGTTGCCCAGCGGGCCGGTGTTGGTGAAGGTCCAGGAAGCCACATTTTGCTGCCAATAATCGGCCGTGCGCAGATAAGTGGCGGCGCTGGCGCTGTCATTGTTGGCGAGGGCGATCTTGGCGGCCGCCACCAGGCCGGCGATCTCGGCGGCGATCGTCGAGGGCGAATAACCCGAGGTTTCTTCCCAGCGTTCTTGCTGGGTCCAGGGGCCGTTGGCGACGATGTAATTGGCCGCCAGCTTGATCTTCGGCCAGATCGGATTGTAGACGCTTGGCCCCATGCGGTAGGCCAGCAAGATAGGCATGGCCTGCTCGTCCATCTGGGTGCCGTTCCAGTACGGCGTGCCGTTGATTTGCGAGTTTTGCGGGAAGCGCCCGTTGGCTTGTTGCTGCACATTGAACAGGTAGCCGACCGCCGCCGACGCCGACGCCAGGTCGCCGGCCGTGATGAGGGAATTGGCGAACTTGAACAGGTCGCGCGCCCACACCAGGTGGTAGCCGCCGCTATTCTGGGTGTCGTCCGCCGTTTCACCCCACGGCGAACCGATGCCGGCGATCATCGCGCCATTCGATTTGTCCTGGATCGCCTTGAGCGACATCGCAGCCAGATAGTATTGATCGTCCGCCGTGCCGCCCTGGGTGCTGAGGGCATTGTTATAGGCATGCCATTCATTATCGTAAGTTGTTTGCAGCTTGGCGATATTGTCCGCCAAGGTCGCGTTGGCGGTGCTGACCGCTTCCGTTTCGGTCGCGCCAAAGCCAACCACGACATCAAATGACATGCTGGTGGCCGTGCTGCCGCCGAAATTGACCCAGCCCATTTGCGCCACATTGCCATTGGCCGCGCTGGAAAAGTTGAAATTCATGGTCTTGTCGCTGGCGCCGCCCAGTAAATCGGTCCAGCCATCATTGACGCCGACGAAACCGGCCGACGCCATCTCGGCGCCGGCCACGTTTTGCCAGGGTAGGGAAACGCCGATGGCGGACGCGCGCGTCGCTTTCGACGCCACCAGCAAGGTGCGTCCGCCCGCCGCCAGCGTCTTGGCGTTGTCGTTCGAGCCGGCGTCATTGATGGACGGGTTGTGCAGCAGGTAAAGGTTGAAATTGCTGACATTCTTGCCGTTGAGGGCGCTGAACGTGGTGCGCTGTATCAGCGCGTTGCGGCTCGGGTCGACAAAGATGGTTTTATTGATTTGCCAATTGTGGCCGCTGTTGGCCGTGCTGGTATTCCACGTCAGCGAGCGTTTGTCGCTGCGCGTCGCCGTATAACTGGCTTGTATTTTTTCTTCGTCGACAAAGGTCTTGGCCGTGTCGCCGACCAGAAATTGCAGGTCGACATTGTTCGGATTGTCCAGGGTCGGATAAAAGACTTCCGTCAAGATGCTGCGGTAGCCGGTGAAATAAACCCGCGAGGTGGTGCTGGCCGACGTGCCGAGCAGGGATTTTTTTGCCGGCGCCCATGAAGAGCCGACGCCGGGGCCGCCCGGCGCGGTGCCGCTGGCCGCTGCCGGCGCCAGGAATGCCGTCATCAGGGCGGCTGCCATGACACTAAGGGGAATGATTCGTTTCATGTTTGTCTCCGTTGCTTTTTTAAGTAATGGAACCGCTACTTGGCCGGCAATCTTTGTTGCATAGCCAAAGCGGTTTGGATTTTTGCATAAAAAAATACGGCGCTTGGCCGGCATTCCCGGGCGGAGCTAAGCTAGCCCGCCAAGCAAGCACACCCGCTCGCAGTATTAAAACTACTCTGGGGTTGAGTATTAAAACTACCGTCCATTGAAGGCAAGACTAAGTTGCTTTTTTATGAATGTCAACCGGAAATTGCGCGCTGTTGTTCGACGGCGCGCCATGCATGCTGGCGGACCTGATGCGCATCAAGGATTGCGTTGGTCGGGAGCGATGCGTCTAGAAGTGTGAAACCATGGCGCCTCACGCAGGCCGCGCGGCCCCTTGTACTTGCGACTATCTATCTGGCTAGGCCAGCACGCGCTTGAACCAGACGCCGATATCGTCGATTTCTTCCTGGCACAGCGAATGCTGCATCGGATAATCGTGCCATTCGATGTGGTAGCCGAGTTCCTTGAGCGCGTCGCGCGACTGGCCCGCGCGCATCAAAGGCACCACTGGGTCGGCGATGCCGTGCGCCATGAAGATGGGCGTAGCCACGCTGGCCGGGTGGCGTTCCGCCGCGACCTTGTCGGCCAGCGGCAGGTAGCCGGACAGGCACAGCACGCCGGCCAAGGGCTCGGGATGGCGCAAGGACGTTTGCAGGGCCATGGCGCAACCCTGCGAAAAGCCGGCCAGGATGATGCGATTAGATGGGATGCCGCGCGCCTTTTCGCGGGCGATCAAGGCTTCGATCTGCACTTGCGAGCTGCGCAAGCCGGCTTCATCTTCGCGCCGGGTCAGGTCGGTGGCGACGATGTCATACCAGGCCCGCATCACATAACCGCCATTGATCGTCACGGGAATCGCCCCGGCGTGCGGGAAAATGAAGCGGATGGCGGGCAAGCCGGCCAAGTCCAGTTCTTGCACCAATGGCACGAAGTCATTGCCGTCGGCGCCCAGGCCATGCATCCAGATCACCGACACGGTCGGATTGGGGCCGCTGTCGACGACGATGTTTTCCAGCAGAGTGCTCATGATGTTTCCTCTTGGGTGGGGGCGGGCGGACGCAGCGCCGATTTCGGGCGGAAAGCCTTGCAGACGGCTGCATCGGTTTCCATGTAGGGGCCGCCGATCAAGTCGACGCAATAGGGCACGGCCGCGAAGATGCCGCCGACCAATTGCTTGCCCTCGGCATCTTTCAAGCCTTCCAGGGTTTCCTTGATGGCTTTCGGCTGGCCCGGCAGATTCATGATCAAGGCCGCGTGGTCCGGCGTTTCGCGGATCACGGCCAATTGGCGCGACAAGATCGCGGTCGGCACGAAATGCAAGCTGATTTGCCGCATTTGCTCGCCGAAGCCCGGCATTTCCTTGCTGCCGACGGCCAGCGTGGCTTCCGGCGTGACGTCGCGCCGGGCCGGGCCGGTGCCGCCGGTGGTCAACACCAGATGGCAGCGGGCCTGATCGACCAGCTCGATCAGGGTCGCTTCGATGCGCGCGCGCTCGTCGGGAATCAAACGGGTTTCGACATGAAATGTCGTCGTCAGCGCGCCATTGAGCCAGTCTTGTAGCGCCGGCAAGCCCAAATCTTGATACAGCCCGCCGCTGGCGCGGTCGGAAATCGAGACCAGGCCAATGCGCAGTTCATCTTCAATGGATGGCATTGCTCGCCTTCGCCTATTACTCGTCGGACTCGCCGTCGACATCGTCTTCCTCGTCGGCGCCAGCCGCAGCCGCGTTTTTCTTGGCCACTTGCTTGAGGATCTGGAAAATCTCGCGGTAAGCCTTGGGCGGTTTGTTCTCGGCTTGTTCCTTGCGCGCGTTGCGGATCAGACCGCGCAAATGTTGCGCGTCCAGCTCAGGGTTTTCCACCAGCAGCGCCGTCAACACCTTGTCGTCGGTCAACAGCTTCTCGCGCCGGCGCTCCATCGCGTGCATGGCGGCCGTGTCGGCTTTCGACAAGCCTTTCCAGCTATCGATGGTGCGCTGGATGGCGGCCACTTCGGCCTCGTCCAGGCTGCGCATCTTCTTGCCCACGTATTGCAACTGGCGGCGGCGGCCTTCATGGTCCTTGATCAACTGGCATTCGAGGATGGCGTCGCGCACATCTTCCGGCATCGGCACGCGCTTGACGCGATCGCGCGCTTCGTTGACCAATTCCTCGCCCAGCTTTTGCAGGACGGTCATTTGGCGCTTGAGTTCCGATTTCGACGGGCGCTCGTATTCCTGTTCGAATTCGGAGGATTGGAAGCCGCAAGCTCCCCGGTTTGGATTTGGCATGATAAAGTAGGTTTGGCGTGCGGCCATCCCTGTAAACTGTAAACGACTGCTATGATAACTGTTTTAGCGGTCATCCGAAGAAAACACCTCATGAACGACTCCGTATTTACCCACAGCCAAGATCAATTGAAACAACTTGCGCGCGATGTGTTGTCTTTTGCGCGAGAAGCGGGCGGCAGCGACGCCGCCGTCGAGATTAGCGAAGGCGGTGGACTATCGGTCTCTGTGCGCAAGGGGAAGATCGAGACGATCGAGCAAAACAAAGACAAGGGCATGGGCGTGACCGTGTTTGTCGGCCAGAAGCGCGGCAATGCCAGCACCTCCGACTTTTCGCCGGCCGCGCTGCGCGCCACGGTGGACGCCGCCTACAACATCGCCCGCTTCACGGCCGACGACGATTGCGCCGGCTTGCCCGACGCCGACATGCTGGAACTGGCGCCCCGCGACTTGAAACTGTTTTACCCGTGGCTGATCTCGGCCGAGGAAGCGGTATTGCTGGCCCAGCGCGCCGAAGCGGCCGCGTTTGCCGTCGATGCGCGCGTCACCAATAGCGAGGGCGCCGGCGTCCATGTGCAACAGTCGCACTTCGTGGCGGCCAATTCGCGCGGCTTCATCGGCGGCTATCCTTTCTCGCGCCATACCCTGTCGGTGGCGGTCATCGCCGGCAAGGGCGCCAAGATGCAGCGTGACGATTGGTATTCGTCTGTGCGCGATGCCAACAAGATGGCGGCGCCGGAAGCGATCGGGCGTTACGCGGCCGAGCGTGCGCTGGCGCGCCTGAACGCGCGCAAGCTGACCACCCGCACTTGCCCGGTGCTGTTCGAGGCGCCGCTGGCGGCCGGCCTGCTGGGCGCTTTCGTGCAAGCGACTTCGGGCGGCGCGCTCTACCGCAAGTCGACTTTCTTGCTCGATTCGCTCGGCAAGCAAGTCTTGCCGGCCCATATACAGATCACGGAAGACCCGCATGTGATGGGCGGGGTCGGTTCGGCGCCGTTCGATGAAGAGGGCGTCAAGACATTGCGCCGCGACGTCGTCAAGAATGGTGTCGTGCAAGGATATTTCCTGTCGACATATTCGGCGCGCAAGCTGGGCATGCAAACCACCGGCAACGCGGGCGGCTCCCACAATCTGTCCCTGACGTCGAGCAAGACCCGGCGCGGCGACGATTTCGTCGGCATGCTCAAGAAGATGGGCACCGGCTTGCTGGTGACGGAACTGATGGGGCAGGGCACCAATTACGTGACGGGCGATTATTCGCGCGGCGCGTCCGGCTTCTGGGTCGAGAATGGCGTGATCCAATATCCGGTCGAGGAAATCACCATTGCCGGCAATATGAAGGACATGCTGAGCCAGATCGTCGCCGTCGGCTCCGACGTGCTCATGCGCGGTACCAAGCAGACCGGTTCCATCTTGATTGAAAACATGGTCGTGGCCGGCGGCTAAGACTTGTTATCCGGCTTGCGGCCCAGCCCGCAAGCTGTCAGAAGCGGTTCACAGGCGCTTCACCAGCCCTCCTGCGCGCGTCGCCATGCTGCGGCGCGCCATCAATTTCCGTTGCACGCAAGGTCTCCCACCCCTACACTGTAGTGCAAACTGCAAGGTTTTTTCGTGACGTAAAACTTCGGGAGACACACAATATGGAACGTCGTTCCTTTCTAAAAAAAACCGCACTAGGCGCATCGACCGCCGCCGTCGCCGTGCCGGCCCTGGCCCAGGCGCTACCCAGCATTAACTGGCGCCTGGCGTCGAGCTTCCCGAAATCACTCGATACCATCTTCGGTGCATCCGATACCTTCACCAAGCGCGTCGCGCTGCTGACCGACGGCAAATTCACTATCCGCTCGTTCGCGGCCGGCGAAATCGTGCCCGGCCTGCAAGTGATGGATGCGGTCCAGGCCGGCACCGTGGAAATGGGGCATAGCGCCTCCTACTATTATTTCGGCAAGGATGCCACCTTCGCCTTCGACTGCGCGGTGCCGTTCGGCTTGACGTCGCGCCAGCACACGGCCTGGTTCGATCAGGGCGGCGGGCGCGACCTGACGCGCGAATTCTTCCGCGGCTACGGCATCATGAATTTCCTGGGCGGCAATTCCGGCACCCAGATGGGCGGCTGGTTCCGCAAGGAAGTCAAGACCGTGGCCGATTTGAAGGGCACCAAGATGCGCGTCGGCGGCTTCGCCGGGCGCGTGATGGAGCGGCTGGGCTTGGTGCCGCAACAATTGGCCGGCGGCGACATTTATCCGGCCCTGGAAAAAGGCACCATCGACGCAGCCGAATGGGTCGGTCCCTACGACGATGAAAAGCTGGGCTTCTACAAGGTGGCGCCGTTTTATTATGCGCCGGGTTGGTGGGAGGCGGGCGCCTCGTTCTCGTTCTATATCAATATCAAGGAATGGGAAAAGCTGCCGAAGCAATATCAGGCCGCCATCGAAGTGGCGACCTATGAAGCCCATGTCGTGATGCAAGCCGAATATGACGCGAAGAATCCAGCCGCGCTGGCGCGCCTGTTGAAAAATGGCGTCAAGTTGCGCAACTTCCCGAAAGACACCATGGATGCCTGCTACAAGGCGGCCAACGAGGTGATGAACGAGGAAGCGGCCAAGAACGCCAAGTTCAAGAAGATTTACGAACCGTGGAAGCGTTTCCGTCAGGATCAGAACCAGTGGGCATCGGTGGCGGAAGCGCCGATGCAAAACTACTTGATCAACATCGGCCGCAAGTAAGCCGGCCGGACTGCCCGCCAAGCCCGCCGATGATGGCGGGTTGCGCCGGCGCGACCAGGGTTTTTGACGCCGGACCAGCTCGTGTTCTGCTTGCGGGTGTCTGCGCGCGCTCAAGCCGGCGGCGCGCGACAGGGCGCCGGGCGGCGGCCTTGGGGGTATGCTATTCCCACAGGCCGGCCTTGCGCGCTCGCGCGCCGTTGGTGCCGTTCGCGGGAGGGCGTATGAATCGATGGCATCTATTGGCGATGGTGGTGGCGGTCGGCGCCATCAACGCCGGCATCTCGGCCTGGAGCGGGGTGCCGTTTGACTGGGCCTCGATCGGCAATTCCTCGCTGGTGGCGGGCCTGCTTGGCGGCGCCATCGTACTGTTCGACTGGTGGGGCTGGCGCCTGCCCGCGCTGCACCCCTGGTTTGTCGCGCTGCCGCGCATCCGCGGCGAATGGGAGATCACGGGCGACATCGGCTGGGTCAAGCCGCGCCAGACTGCCAGCTTTCCCGGCCGGCTATCCATCAAGCAAAGCTATTTTTCGATCTGGGCGCGCATTGATTGGGATGACGGCGCGCAAATGCGTTTCCTGATGAAGGCCCCGATTGCGGCCCGCGAAGATGGCTTTTGCGCCTTCACCGCCGTATACGAACTCGACCCGAATACGGCGGGCGCGCCGCCCGTGACCCGCCGGGCCGGCTTTTTCTTCCATTGCGCCGAGTCTTACCCCAGCACGGTGACGCTGTTTTATTCGACCACGGACGACCAGATCGGCCGCCTGCGCCTGTCCGCGCGCAAGAAAATGTCCCTGTGGCGCAGGCTGATGCCCTATTGACGGTGGCTTTGCAGGCAGGGGCGGGGCCGCGCTGCCCGGCCCGGGTGTGAAATAGCATATGTGGGGAGAACAGGGGGAAACGGAAAAAATAGTACGTTAAGACCGACGCCATGGGCTAAACAGGTGCGGTCGCCAGCGACCGGCCAGCCAAGACCATTGTGCCTCGATGCAAAAAACTGTTGCAGTTGCCGACGATATTGCAACAGCTTTGTGCAACGATTTATGTTCGGTGAGTGGTCAAAAATGCTGTTCGTGCGCAAAGGATCGTTTCGGCAATTGCTTAGCGTACGATTTTTCCGTTTCCCCTGTCCACCCCTATACTGAAGTCACAGCACGGGAATTGATGGCAGGAAACTTATGGTAGCGAAAGCGATAGCTTTTCCGCTGATTGTGCCCTGGCTGTCGATGCATCGCCGATGGTTTTGTTAGGGGAAGCTCATGAACAGATTTTTGTCGGCCGCGAAACAATTTGCCTACGATAAAGGCGGCGTATCGGCAATTGAATACGCTTTGATCGGCGCCTTTATTGCCGTCGCCGTCGTCCTCGGCTTCGGTCCACTGGCCAACCTGGTTCAGAGCGGGGCATGCTCGGCCGGTTCTGCGGCTCCCGTGATATGCACATGCGACTTCCTTCGGCAGCCTCAAGTTCAGGCAGCGTTTGTTGGAGTCTCTGGCGTATTGCTCGGCCTCTACGTCAACTGGCGCGTGATAATCGCCCAACGAACCCATGCACGAAAAAGTGTCGTCACTGCGATCCGCAGCGACATCCGATCTATCGTCCAAGCTTTGGACATGATAGGACTTGTCTCTTCCTTCGTAAACACTCTTCGATCGCCCAAAAAAGCACCTGAATTTCCACCGTGGAGTGACTCACCTAGGGAAGAAAACTACTTCAAACTTTACGAAGCTCTCACGCCGCAGATTGGAATTGTTGACCAAGAACTAGCCAAGGAAGTCGTTCGCTTCTATACGTTCCTGCGTATTTCACGGGACGCTGCACATCCTTTCTCTACTCTACGCGAAAAGACTAAACCAAGCGGTCATCCTTTCTCTACTCTACGCGAAAAGACTAAACCAAGCGGTGACCACAAGAGGCACGCCGCGAACGTTCTGCGGGCACTCCGTGAGGCGCTAAAGTCAGCCGCATTTGTTCTTTCAAAGGAATGCAGTCCATCCAAAGTCAACGACGCCGGACAAAGCGAGGCCCTACAAATGGTCCAGCAAATCAACCAGGCACTGTGCATCGGATGTGACGCACTATGATGCCTAACCCTTCCGTCGAGGGGATGTCAAACGTTTGGCGACAGGTTAAAAAGCACCGAAAACCGGGTTAGGTTGTCTTAGCGCACTATTTTTTTCAGAATTCTGTAGGTGCCCCGGTTCAGCCTCGACGGCGGTGTCGTCGCAAGAGACCAGCCGAAGCGGCTGGGTTGAGATTCGTTGTTGCTACTGAACGAGCCTTAACCGCAGCGCGGCCGCTTCGGCTTCCAACGCATCCACGCGCTCGATATTTCTTTCGCGCATGGCACGGATGGATTTTTGATCGATTTCAATCAATTGCTGCGCGAGGATCGGGAATTGGCCGCCTCTTTTGCTTGGATCGTGTCTACCGGCAATGGCACGTTCCCCGCCGTAATCCATGCCAAATAACTTGCGTAATGGGGAGAGCAGGGGAAACGGAAAAAATCGTACGCTAAGCAATTGCAGAAACGATCGTTTGTGCAACGTCTTTAACGTACTATGTTTCCGTTCCCCCTATCCTCTCCTATGTCACGTCAATGTCCGCGCATCGGATGGTCGCGCCGGCCCAGCACGATGTGCAGCACGCCGATGACGCCCAGCGCCAGGCCGGCTATCCAGTGCGCGCTCGACCATAGCGGCCGGTCGCTGTCGCCGGCAATGTAGTACAAGCCATAGCCGCTGACGAGCAGCAGCAGCAGCGTGACGATCATGGCCCAGCCCGACGCCAGGTTGCGGCCGGCCTTCAGCGCGCGCCGGATATGCGCGTTCATCAGGCTGCCGACGAAGAACAGTGCCGCCATCGCCGCCGCGCCGTGCAACTTCATGGACCACGGTTCCAGCGGGCTGACGGTTTCGCCGAATTGGCCGACCGGGCGCATCAGGTAGTGCGCCAGCAGCCAGGCGATGCCGCTCAAGAGCAGGGCGGCGGCGCTGGCATAGATGCAGCGGCGGTGCCAGCGTTCCAGGCGCAGATTGATGTGGTGGCGCGCGTGGGCGCGCGCGGTGGCGGGTTTGTCAGGGTGCATTGCCTAGATTATAAACGCGGCCGCGCCCGATTCGGCCAGCGCGCGATGGTGGACGTCGCCGCTGGCCAGCACGACCTTGGTCAGCGCGTCGGCCAGCGCGCAACTGGGCGCGCGCACCGAGACGCTGGCCGCGCCCGCGACCGGGCGACCGTCGCGGCCGTCGATCAGTGCGCTGACCTGGGCGCCACGCCATAATTTGGCGGAAAAATAATTGGCCGAAGTGGCCAGCGCCTCGTCGCGCAGCGTGAGGCGCGCGCCCGCTTGCTGCGGCCGCGACGGCGCACGGATCGCCACCGCGTCGGCGCCGATCACGCGCAAGTCGCCGCCGGCGTTGACGCAGGCGCCGCGAATGCCGCAGCCTTGCAGGGCCGCGATCGCCAAATCGACGGCGTAACCCTTGGCAATGCCGCCCAAGTCGATCCAGCCCGGTGCGCATTTATATACGCGGCCATCGTCCTCGCAGCGCAGCACGGCGGCGCCCGGCTCATAGCGTGGCGCCGCAGGCGCGGGCGCCGGCAGGCATGCCCATTGCACCAATTGCGGCGCGCAAGCAATATTGAAGATGCCGTCGGAGGCGATGGCCAAGTGTTGCGCCAGACGCAGCACTTGCCAGGTGTGGGGATGGACGCTGAGCATGGCGCCGGCCCCGGCCCGGTTCAGGCGCGACACATCGCTGGCGGGATCGTGAAAGCTCATCAGCCGTTGCACCAGCGCCACTTCGGCAAAGGCCAGCGCGGCGGCCCGGTGCGCGACCTCGTCCGGCAGGCTATCGTGGATGGCGATGTCGACCAAGGTGCCCAACCAAGGCTGGGCCCGGCGTATCATTTTTTCAAGACCACCTGGGCGATCGCGGCGATGCGCCGCACGCCGTCGGTGACATGGGTCGCCGACAGCGTCGCGCCGCTGATATTGGCGATGCCGTCGCCCAGCACCAGGCCCGCTTGCGCGCTCTTGCCGACGAACTGGCGGCGCCAGGCCGGGGTGCGGATTTCGCCGCCATGGCTTTCACGGTAAGTCAGGATTTCCACTTGTCGCACGCTGGCGTCGAGGTTGACGCCGACCGCGTAAGAGATCAGCTCGAACTTGCCGACCACCTCGTCGAGTATCATGTAGCCGAGCGCCGCGTCGGCCTTGTAGGCGCCGAACACGCGCCAATTGACCGAGCGGGCCGGCAAGCCGGACAGCTTTTCCACCTCCCGCATCTGGGCCGCCGTCAGCGCCACGTCTTGTTCGCGGAACGAACTGGCGTCGGGAAACATCAGCCGCTGCGCCTGTTCCAGGTTCAGGTATTGGGTCGCGAACGCGGGGGCGCTCGCGGCGCCGGCCGCCAGCGCGGCCAAGTGCAGGTTTTTCATCATGGCGATAGTTTAGGAGTCGTAAAGAAATAAATGTTGTATTTGGCCGGTTCTGGCGGGATGCGATGCAAGGCGTGAGAAGGAGTCATAGCGAGCTATGGCGACGACGAGCAACGCCGCAGCGCGCCCGCCAGGGCCGGTCCAAATATTACAGTAATTTATGAACGACTCCTTAGTACGAAAAGCCCATGCCCAGGTTCAAACGGTCGCGCGAGCTGTCTTCGCGGAATTTCTGGTAATCGGCTTTCAAGACCACGCCTTCGCCCACGCGCAGGTTGACGCCGATGGTGCCGACCTTTTCATCGGGGCCGGTGGCCACTTCCAGGCCTTGCGGCATGGCCGAATAACTCTTCGCCGTATTGAATTGCTCGTAGCGCGCGAACGGGCTCAGGGTGTAGTCGCCGGCCTTATACAATTGATACGCCGCTTGCAGATACCAGCCGGCGAAAGAACTCGGCACCGGCGTCGGATTGCCGATATTGGCCAGGTTGAAGGCTTCGACATTGCTGATCTGGCCGCGCGTGTACAGGGCCGACAAGTCCCAGCGTCCCGGCGTGTAGCGGCCATGCAAGTCAAACAGGGTGATGCGCGAATCTTCGGTGGCGAAGCCCTCGGTCTTGTGGCCGGCCTTGCCGGTAAATACGGAGCCGCCCAGCAGCAAGCCCGGCACGCCGCGCCAGTTCAGCGCACCATGCACGCTCAAGTCGCGCGACTTGGCCATCTGGCCTTCCTGATGGATGCTGCCCAAGGGCGATTCGCGGCCCGCGTCGCTGCCATCGTCGGATTTCTTGAACGACCATTTGTTCAAGTCGAAACCGGTGGTGACGCCAGCGTCCCAGCTCAAGCCGTTGGCCAGGTCGCCGGACAGGCCCAGGCCGACTTCGCGCCAGGTCGAGGGGATGATCGCCGTTTCGACGAAATTGCGCTCGACGCCATAATAGGCGGTCGGCTCATGGTTGCTGTTGAGCAGGCCGACCGGCATCAGGAACAGGCCGACCTTGCCGCGCAAGCCATTGTCGAACTGGCGCTCGATATACAGTTGTTCGACTTCGCTTTCGCCCTTGTCGTCGGCCGAGACCACGCCGTGTTCCCATTCGAATTCGGAGACCATCTTGGTTTTTTCATCGAAACGGTGCTCGATGGCGATCACGGCGCGGCGCAAGTCGGTCTGGGCGCCGGCTGCGTTCTTGCTGGGGCGGTTGTAGTTGATTTCGCCATAGCCGCTCACGATGGTGCTCGGGCCGGCCGCAGCCGCTGGCGTGGCGCTTGCTGGCGTGGTCGCCGGCGTGACTGCCTGCGCGGCAGTGGGCGCGGCCGCTGTCAACGCTTGCTGGCGCTGCTCGACGGCGGCGGTTTTTTGTACGCTGGCCCGCAATTCGGCTTTCAGTTGCTCCAGTTCGGCTGCCATTTTTTCGATTTTTTGCATCATTTCGGCTTCGCCGGCGATGGCCGGCGCGCTCAGGAAGGCGGCTGCGACAGCCATTGCGATCAGTTTCTTGCTCATGTCATTCTCTCAAATATTAAAGATGGGTTGGATAGCCGTCCGTCAGCGTGCCGAGAAATTTCACGACATCGCCGATTTCGCCCTCGGACAAGGCCGGTTCCATGCCCGGTTTGCGGTTGTACGGCACTTCAAGGATATTCACGTTGGCGCGGTATTGGGGCGGCAAGTCATTGAATTTGTCGACCTGGCCGTCGGCGCCCAGCGGATACCATTGCTCCGGATTGGTATCGCGCCGCACGTAGAAGCGCAACACGTCGGTCAGATTGTCGAAGGCGCCATTGTGAAAGAACGTCTTGCGGGTGGCGACGTTGCGCAGGGTCGGCACCTTGAAGGCGCCGCACAGCGGGGCGCGGGCGGCCAGGTCGGTGCGGTCCGGTCCGCACAGCCCCAGGTCGAAATAGGCCGGGTCCAGGGTGGCGGCGATGCGCCCGTTGCGCGGCACGCCCAGGTTGTCGAAGCTGAAGTCGGTGAACAGGGGCGCGGCGCCATCGGCGCCCGGGGCGCTGGTATGGCAGGCGGCGCAATTGCCCTTGCTGGGATTATTGAACAGGGCCAGGCCGCGCAATTCGGCGGCGTCCAGCGTCGTTTTGCCGGCCAGGAACAAGTCATACTTCGAGTCGTAAGGGTGGAAGCTGGGATCTTCTTTCTGAAATTGTTGCAGCGCAAAAGTCAGGCGACCGAAAGCTTGCTCGGGATTGTCGAGGATGGCGTTGCCGAATACCTGCTTGAATTGCTCGGCGTAGGCGGCGTTTTTCAAGTGCGCGATCACGTCCGCCTGGCTGGGGTTGGCCATTTCATGGGGCGCCAGCAGCGGACGCGCCGCTTGCTCGGCCAGCGACTGGGCGCGCCCATCGCGGTCGAAACCGCCGGTCGGGGTGCCATCCTTGGCGAAAAAAAACGTCGGCGTCAGGTTCAAGTAGCGCAGCGACGGCGCGGCGCGGAAGCCTTGCACCTTGCCGTCGACGCCGCCCAGCGGCACCGTCAAGTCGTTCGGCTGGGCGTGGGCCGCTTCGGGCGCGTGGCAACTGGCGCAGGACAGCTTGCCGGACGCCGATAGCGACTGGTCGCTGAAGATTTTTTGGCCCAGCAGGGCGGCCTGGCTCATGTCGCCCGCCAACGGGGCTGGCGCGACCGGCGTGGCTGGCGCACTGCCACCACCGCCGCCACAGCCGGCCAGGCCGAGCGCCAATGCGAGCGCGACTAGCCGGGATCGGAGGTGAGAACTGTTTTTATTTTTCATTGCTTCGATAAAAGGGGCGCGAAAATTCCGCAATGCGAATGATTATAATTTGCAATCGTACTTGTTGCAAATTTGCAGCAAGAGGCGGATGCGCTCGGGCGCGCCGCTGGGTGGCGAAATGGCTGGGGAGGTGTTTGACGCAGGGGTGGCGGCGCCGCGCTCCCGATCCGGGAGCGGCGCCGCTCGGTGTTGTTTATTTACACGAAAGGCGGGGGCTTATTGCTCCGAGCTTACTGTTCCGCGCGCAGGGTTTGCAAGATCGCTTGCAAGGTCGCGTGGCCGAGACGCACGCTGCGTGGACCGTTCCAGCCCGTGTGCGGGTCGGGATCGTTGGCATTGTCCTTGAACGGCATTTCCAGCGTCAGCGCCAGGCAGCCGAAGGCGTGCGTGACATAGGGCGAACCCATGGTCAGCACTTCCGGCGTGAATTTTCCGTCCGGATAACCGACCGCATCCTGGAAGTCCGGGCTGGCGATCTTGAGGTCGGCGATGAAACGGTCTTGCTGGGCCTTTTGTGCCGGCGTGAAGTTTTCCAGCGCGTCGCTGCCGGCCATGAAGACATATGGCAAGCCTTCGTCGCCATGGATATCGAGGAAGAGGTCGACGCCTGTTTCATGCATCTTGTTCTTGACCACCAACACTTCCGGGCTGCGTTCCATGGTCGGCGTCATCCATTCCCGGTTCAGGTTGGCGCCAGCCGCGTTGGTGCGCAGATTGCCGCGCACCGAGCCGTCCGGATTCATGTTCGGCACCACGTAAAACACGGCATGTTGCAAGAGTTGGCGGGCAAACGGGTTGGCGTTGTCGAGCAAGGCATCGAGCATACCTTCGACAAACCATTCGGCCATGGTTTCGCCGGGATGCTGGCGCGCGATCACCCACACTTTTTTGGCCGCGTCGGGATTGCCAACCACCAGCAAATTCATGTCGCGCCCTTCGACGCTGCTGCCCAGGTCCAGCAATTGCACCAGCGGCGAGGCTTGCGCATTGTCGAGCAGGGCCAGGTGGCGGTCCCAAGGGTAGGGCTCGAAATAAGCGTAATACACGCTCTCTTCTTCCGGCGTGTGCTCGATGGTCATCACGCTGCCGTCATAACTGGTCGGTACCCGGAACCAGGTTTCGCGGTCGTAACTGGCAACAGCCTGGTAATCGACCCAGCCATCCGGATAGGCGGCCTTGTCCGCGTTCAAGAAACGCATCGTGCATGGCATCGCTTGCGCGCCCTGCAAGCGGAAATAAAACCACTGGATGATGTCGGAATGCGAGTCTTTGCGAATATTTAATTCGATCGCGTGCGCTTCGTCGGCGCGCAATACTTCGATGGCGCCGGCGTCGAATTGGTGGCTGATTTTAATAGGCATGAGGAAAGTCCTGATGTTTTTTATAACGTTACGGGGTTTGCATCAATCTGCAATAGGGGCATGATACTTGTTTTGCAGCCGATGTCGACATAGTGCATCACGATGCGCCTATTGCAAGCGGGCGGCGGGGCCTCTACACTAAGCTGCGAAATGCATGTTAATAATGCATTTAAGATAAGATAAACTTTCGGAGACTGGAAGCTATGCAACGTCGTTCCTTTTTGAAAAAAACCGCGCTTGGCGCCTCTGCCGGCGCCGTTGCCGCGCCCGCCCTGGCGCAAGCCATGCCGACCATTAACTGGCGTCTGGCGTCGAGCTTCCCGAAGACCCTGGACACCATCTTCGGTTCCGCCGAGGTGTTTACCAAGCGGGTTGCCGCGCTCACCGGCGGCAAGTTCAATATTCGCCAATTTGCCGCCGGCGAACTCGTGCCCGGCCTGCAAGTGCTGGATGCGGTGCAGGCCGGCACGGTCGAGATGGGCCACACCCCATCCTATTATTATTTCGGCAAGGACCCAACCTTTGCCTTCGATTGCGCCGTGCCTTTCGGCCTGACTTCGCGCCAGCAAACGGCGTGGATGGACCAGGGTGGCGGCCGCGAGTTGATGCGTGAATTCTTCAAGGGCTATGGCATCATCAATTTTTTCGCCGGTAACACCGGGACCCAGATGGGCGGCTGGTATCGCAAGGAAATCAAGACCATGGCCGACATGAAGGGCTTGAAAATCCGTATCGCCGGTTTCGCCGGCCGCGTGATGGAGCGCCTGGGCGCGGTGCCGCAGCAAATTCCGGCCGGCGACGTCTACGCGGCGCTGGAAAAAGGCACCATCGACGCGGCCGAGTGGGTCGGCCCCTACGATGACGAGAAGCTGGGCCTGGTCAAGGTCGCACCCCATTATTACGCGCCCGGTTGGTGGGAAGCGGGGCCGCAATTATCGTTTTACATCAATATCAAGGAATGGGACAAGTTGCCCAAGCAATATCAAGCCGCGATCGAAGTGGCCAGTTATGAATGCCATGTGGTGATGCAAGCCGAGTATGACGCCAAGAATCCGCTGGCGCTGGCGCGGCTGATGAAAAACGGCGCCAAGTTGCATACCTTTTCAAAGGAAATCATGGATGCGGCGTTCAAGGAAAGCAGCGCCGTGATGGAAGAGGAAGCGGCCCGCAACCCCCGGTTCAAGAAAGTGTATGAGCCATGGAAGCGTTTCCGCCACGACCAGAATCAATGGGCTTCCGTGGCCGAGGCACCGATGCAGAATTATTTGATCGGCATGGGACGCAAGTAGTCGGCGCCAAGACGACAAGGCCGGGCGTTTTTTGTTCCGCAGTGTTGCTTGTTCCAGCGCATATACCTTTTCGACCAGTTTGATATTTTATTAGACGGGCGGCTATCTGCCGTCCGGCTCATCAAACAGGAGAACAGCATGGATACGCAAAACCACATCCAGCAACTGGAAAAAAAGATCACCGCTCTCAGCGATGCCCTGGCACATCTGGGCAAGGGCACCACGCTCCAGGAACTGTTGAAGATCATCCGCTTTCCCGGCTACACGACCCCGGCCGAATTCACCTTCAATATCGCCATCCTCGACGGCATGCAGGCCCAGGTCAATACACTTGAAAAGATGGGACAGGATTTACTGGCCGGCGCCACGCTGGTGGTGAAGGAAAAAGGCGGGACTACCTGAAGTGCGCAAAATGGCGTCGTGAAGCGGCGGCCTGGTCGCCGCCGCTGATTGGCTAATTGCTTAGAACGTGTTCACGATCTCCTGAGCAGCATCGCCAGGAAGGCCAGGTGGATGAACTGTAAGCTGGTGTTGAGCGATCGCTCGCAGTTTTTCCACAGTCGCCTGTTTTTCTCCAGCCAGGCGAAGCTGCGCTCGACCACCCAGCGCTTGGGTATCACAGCGAACTTGTGC
>JBEONR010000017.1:0-109830 GCA_040544385.1 Oxalobacteraceae bacterium GrIS 1.11 | reverse complement strand
CGGCCCGATCGAAAATTCGACCGGGCCGTTAAGGCAAAACCACAGCGCTATGCCACTCGCGTTCTACGAAAACCTGCTTAACTGAACGGCATTACTCCCGGTTACCGCGTATTGAAAGCCATATGACAAACAAAGCCGCCACTTTAAGCGACGTAGCCCGGGCCACGGGCGTGCATCTGTCGACCGTGTCGCGCGTGATGAATCCCGACACCCGCCACATGGTTGGCGCCGAGGTCGCCAAACGCATCCTGGCCGAGGCGCGCCGGCTCGGCTATCGGACCAACCGCGCCGCCTCGACGCTGGTCACGCGCAAATCGAACATCATCGGCGTGGTGCTGCCCGATATCACCAATCCGGTCTTCCCGCCGATCTTGACCGGCATCGAGGAAGGCTTGCGCAAACATGGTTACCAGGCCATTGTCGCCAATGTCGGCGCCGACGAGGAGCAGCAGCGCTGCGTCATCAACCTGTTGCTGGGTCAGCAAGTGGACGGCTTGATCCTGGCGACGGCGCGGCGCCGCGATCCGGTGGTCAAGATGTGCGTCGAGCAAAGGGTGCCGCTGGTGACGGTCAACCGGCGCGAGGAAAGCGGCATCGCCTCCTGCGTGATCAGCGACGATGTCCACGGCATGCAACTGGCCGTGCGGCATTTGCTGGCGCTGGGGCACCGCCGCATCGCCCACATCGCCGGTCTCGATGCCCTGTCGACCGGGCACTTGCGCCGGCTCGGCTTTCTGGCCGCCATGGAGGAGGGGAGCGGAGCCGGGACCGGGGCCGGCGAAGCGGCCCTGGTGTATGAGAGCAGCGGCCACACGCGCGAATCGGGCAAGGCCGCGCTGCTGGCGCTGATGCGCGCCGCGCCGTCGACGACGGCGATCGTCACCAGCAATGACCTGGTGGCGATCGGTTGCTATGACGCGCTGGAAGAGCTGGGCTTGCGCTGCCCGCAAGACGTCTCCATCGTCGGCCACAATGACGTGCCGTTCATGGACATGCTGCGTCCGCCCTTGAGCACGGTGCGCATCCGCCACCACGGCATGGGTGTGGAGGCGGCGCGCCTGATTTTGCAAATGATCGAGACGCCGGGCGCGCCGGTGCTCGATATCCGCCTCAAGCCGGAGCTGGTGGTGAGGGAATCGAGCGCGCCGCCGCTTACATCAGGATGACGTCGTACTGTTCCTGGTGGTAAGCGTTTTCCACTTGTAGGGAAATCTTTTTGCCGATGAAGTCGCCCAGCATGGCCAAATGCTGCGACTCTTCTTCGAGGAACATGTCGACCACTTCCTGCGAGGCGAGGATGCGGAATTCGCGTGGATTGAATTGCTTGGCCTCGCGCAGCAGTTCGCGCAGGATTTCATAGCAGATCGTGCGCGACGTCTTGACCTGGCCCTTGCCGGCGCAGGCCGGGCACGGCTCGCACAAGATGTGGGCCAGCGATTCGCGCGTGCGCTTGCGTGTCATTTCGACCAGTCCCAGGGCCGAGAAATTGCTGACCGAGACCTTGGTGCGGTCGCGCGAGAGGGTCTTTTTCAGCTCGGCCAGCACGGCGTTGCGGTGCTCGGCATTGTCCATGTCGATGAAGTCGAGGATGATGATGCCGCCCAGGTTGCGCAGGCGTAACTGGCGCGCGATCGCGTGCGCCGCTTCCAGGTTGGTCTTGAAGATGGTGTCGGCGAAATTGCGCCCGCCGACGAAGCCGCCCGTGTTGACGTCGATCGTGGTCATGGCCTCGGTCTGGTCGACGATCAGGTAACCGCCTGATTTCAAGTCGACCCGGCGCCCCAGCGCGCGCAGGATTTCTTCTTCCACGCCATACAAATCGAACAGCGGGCGCTCGCCCGTGTAATGCTGCAACCGGGTCAATTCGCTGGGCGTGTAAGCTTGCGCGAATTCGCGCAACTTCAAATAGTTTTCGCGCGAGTCGACCTGGATCGTGGCCGTTTCATCGTGCACGAAATCGCGCAGCACGCGCTGAGCCAGGCTCAAGTCCTGGTGCAGCAGGCTGGTGGCCGGGCGGGTGCGGGCGCCGAGGGTGATCGCGCCCCAGGTCTTGCGCAGGTAATCGACGTCCGAGGCGAGGTCGGCGTCGGAGGCGTCTTCGGCCATGGTGCGCACGATGTAACCGCCTTTTTCATCGGCCGGCAGCATGCCTTGCAGGCGGCTGCGCAGCAATTCGCGCTCGGACTCCTTTTCGATTTTCTGCGAAATGCCGATGTGGCAGTCTTGCGGCAGGTAGACCAGCATCCGTCCGGCGATCGAAATCTGGGTCGACAGGCGCGCGCCCTTGGTGCCGATCGGGTCCTTGATCACTTGCACCGTCAAGACCTGGCCGTCGAACAGGATTTTCTCGATCGGCGCCGGGGTCGTGTTGGGGCCGTCGTGGCTGCGCGCTTCCCAGATGTCGGCCACGTGCAGGAAGGCGGCGCGCTCCAGGCCGATGTCGATGAAGGCCGATTGCATGCCCGGCAATACCCGCACCACCTTGCCGGAATAGACATTGCCGGCCAGGCCGCGGGTCAGGGTGCGCTCGATGTGCAATTCCTGCACCGCGCCCTGGACGATCAGGGCGACGCGGGTTTCTTGCGGGGTGATATTGATCAGGATGTCTTCGTTCATGAACCTAGCGTGCCAACGGATGTGGGGGGATGCGAACGACGATCATACGCGCGTTCACGGGAGTGGCAGGCCGGCCTGGCGCAGCAATTGCGCGGTCTCAAACAACGGCAAGCCCATGATGCCGGAATGGCTGCCGTCGATATGTTCGACAAACAGCGCGGCCAGGCCCTGGATGCCGTAGCCGCCGGCCTTGTCGTAGGGTTCCATGGTGGCGCAATAGGCCGCGATCGAGGCTGGCGACAGCACGCCGAAGCGCACCTGCGACACTTGCGTCACGTGTTCGGCCATGCCGTCGCAATGCACCGCGATCGCGGTCAGTACCTGGTGCGTGCGGCCCGACAGTTGCCCCAGCATGGCGATGGCTTCGGCCCGATCGGCCGGCTTGCCGAGGATGACGCCATCGATCGTGACAGTGGTGTCGGCCGCCAGCACGGGACGCGGCGTCAGGTGGCGCCGATGCACCAGGTCCCAACCGAAAGCCGCCTTTTCATTGGCCACGCGGGCCACGTAATCGAGCGCCGCCTCGCCAGCGCGCACCTCTTCGGTGACGTCGGCGCCGCGCGGGCCGTCGCTGCGCAGCAGCAGCAATTCGAAATCGACGCCGATCTGGCGCAGCAATTCGCGCCGGCGCGGGCTTTTCGAGGCGAGGTAGATTTTTTTGTCGGCCGCTTTCATCGTATCCCTGTCACACCCGATGATAGGGGTGGTTTTGCGTGATCGACCAGGCCCGGTACAATTGCTCGGCGAGCAGCACCCGTACCATGCCATGCGGCAGGGTCATGCTGGAAATGCGGATCAAGCCTTCGGCGCGCGCCTTCAAATCCGGATCGAGGCCATCGGCGCCGCCGATCAGGAAGGCGGTGTCACGCCCGTCCTGGCGCCACTGCATCAATTGCTGCGACAAGCCGACGCTGGTCAAGTCCTTGCCGTGTTCGTCGAGCGCGATGATGCGCACGCCCTTCGGCAAGGCTTGCTCGATGCGCTCGCGTTCGAGCGCCATCGCGGTGGCGGCGGTCTTGCTGCCGGAGCGCTCGACCGGTTTCACTTCCTTGAGTACGATGCGGCATTCGGGCGGCATGCGCTTCGCGTATTCGGCGAAGCCCGTTTCTATCCATGCCGGCATCTTGTGGCCGACCGCAGCGATGATGAGCTGCATGCGGCCTTACTCTGCGACTTTTTTGATGCGCTTGATGACGGTCTTGGCTGGCACCGCGTCGGCCGCCACTTTCGCCACTTTCGGCGCGCGTGGCGTCGGCGCTTTCGGCGGCAACGCTTTCAGGGCCTTGACGGCGGCTTTTTCGGTCTTGGTCGGCGCGATCTTGACGGTTTTTCCGACCGCTTTCGAAGCGACCGCCTTCTTGGCCGGAGCCTTGGCCTTGGCGGCGGTAGCCGATGCCGGCGCTTTCTTGACCGTCTTTTTCTCGATCACGGGCTGGGCTTCGACATTGGCCTTGGTCGCTGCCAGATGGCCGCCGGTCTTCTTCGGTGCCTCTTCCGGTTCGCTGGCGGTGCGCTTGGAAACGACGCGTTTCGCGGCGCCCAGCTTGACCGGCTTGTCGCCCCAGATTTCTTCCAGGCGGTAGTAGGCGCGGATCGGCGCCTGCATGATGTGGACGATCATGTCGCCCAAGTCGACCAGCACCCATTCGCCGGTGTCTTCGCCTTCGATACCGACGATGTCGCCGCCGGCTTCCTTGACCTTGTCGCGCACCGAGGCGGCCAGCGCCTTGGTTTGGCGGTTCGAGGTGCCGGACACGATCGCGATGCGGTCAAACAGGCTGGTCAGGTGGACCGTGTCAAACACGGTGATGTCCTGGCCTTTGACGTCTTCAAGGGCGTCGACGACGAGAGTTTGTAATTTTTTAATGTCCATTTAGCTTTTGTATAAATTATGTTGTTCAATATAGTCTAGCACTAGCGGGGAGATAAGCGAATTTGCCGTATCGCCCCGTTGTAATGCCGCACGTATTTGGGTGGCGGAGATATCCACCGCGAAGTCTTTTGCCAGATAAGTCAGACCGTGCGGCGTGTTGCGGATGCGTTCCAGGGGAGCCAGGCGGCGCGCGAACGCCTCCGCCACAGCCGGCGGTACCTCTGTCCCGTTCAAAGCGAAGCCCGTGCGGGGCGCCACGCAAAAATGGGCGTAATCAAATAATTGCTGCCAGTCGCGCCAGGTGTCGAGGCGCTGCAACTGGTCGGCGCCCATCAGGAAGACGATGGAAGCTTGCGCCCCGAATTGGCTGCGCAATTGGCGCAGCGTGTCCAGGGTGTAGGTCGGCGCGGCCCGTTCGATTTCCTGGCAGTCGACCACCACCGGCAGTGCCAGGTCGGCAAAGGCCAGCTTCACCATGTCGGCGCGCTGCGTCGGGCTGGCCTGGATCGCTTCCTTTTGCCACGGTGCGCCAGCCGGGATCACACGTAATTGGTCGGGCTGCAAGTGGCCGGCGAAATAGCGGCCCAGCGCGACATGGCCATTGTGCACCGGATCGTAGCTGCCGCCCAGCAGCGCGACGCAATTTGTCACGCGCGCAGCCAGTCGCGGTGCGGCAGGAAGTCGGTATAGAGCGCCGCTTCGGCGCTGCCCGCTTCCGGCTGCCAGTCGTAGCGCCATTTCACCACAGGCGGCATTGACATCAGGATCGCCTCGGTGCGCCCGCCCGACTGCAGGCCGAATAAAGTGCCGCGGTCGTACACCAGGTTGAACTCGACGTAGCGGCCGCGCCGGTAAGCCTGGAAATCGCGTTCGCGCTCGCCGTAGGCGCTATCCTTGCGGCGCGCCAGGATGGGCAGGTAGGCCTCGATGAAACCGTCGCCGACGCTGCGCAGCATGGCAAAGCTGCGCTCGAAGCCGGGCGCGTTGAAATCGTCGAAGAAGATGCCGCCGACGCCGCGCGCCTCGCGCCTGTGCTTGAGGTAAAAATAATCGTCGCACCAGGTCTTGAAGCTGGCGTGCAAGCCGTCGCCGAACGGCTCCACCGCGTCGTGGCAGCACTGGTGGAAATGGCGCGCGTCGTCGGCGTAGCCGTAATAGGGCGTCAAATCCATGCCGCCGCCGAACCACCATACCGGTTCGCCGTTGGCGTCCATGGTGGAAAAAAAGCGCACATTCATGTGTACCGTTGGCGCGTGCGGGTTGCGCGGATGCAGTACCAGCGACACGCCCATTGCTTCCCATGGGCGCCCGCCCAGTTCGGGCCTGGCGGCCGCAGCCGACGGCGGTAGCGCGGCGCCGGTGACGTGCGAAAAATTCACGCCGCCCCGTTCCAGCGCATGGCCTTCCTCGATCACGCGCGAGATCCCGCCGCCGCCTTCCGGACGCTGCCAGGCATCGACGATGAAGGGCTGGCCGTCGAGCGCTTCCAGCGCCTGCACGATGCGGCTCTGCAGATCGAGCAAATAAGCTTTGACGGCCGAAGGGGACGGGGATGGCGACATGACGCGGCGAGAATAAAAAAGTGAGGGTGGATTGTACCCTGTCGCGCGTTTTTGTGATACAAAAATGAGGGTGGCCGGCCGATCCCGCAAACAGGGTGGCCGGCCGGGGTGTCGCCGCTTAGTGTTTCAAGCCGCGCCAGCCGATGTCGCGCCGGTACTGGGCGCCGTCGAAATGGATCTTGTCGACCGTTTCATACGCTTGTTTTTGCGCCATCTTGACGCTGTCGCCGAGGCCGACCACGCATAGCACGCGCCCGCCGTTGGAATACAGCTTGCCTTCGGCTTGCGTGGTGCCGGCGTGGAAGGTGACGCAATCGTGGGTTTCGGCCGGGATGCCGGTGATCAGGTCGCCCTTGCGCGGTGCGTCCGGATAGCCGGCGGCAGCCAGCACCACGCCGACGGCGGTGCGGCGGTCCCATTCCAGCTCGATGGCGTCGAGGGTGCCGTTGACGGCGTGTTCCATCACGGTCAGCAGATCGGTTTTCAGGCGCGCCATGATGGGCTGGGTTTCCGGATCGCCCATGCGGCAATTGAATTCCAGCGTGCGGGGATTGCCCTTGTCGTCGATCATCAGGCCGGCGTACAGGAAGCCGGTGAAGGTGATGCCATCCTTGGCCATGCCGGCGATGGTCGGGTTGATGATCTCGCGCATCACGCGCGCATGCATTTCGGGCGTGACGATGGGCGTCGGCGAGTACGCCCCCATGCCGCCCGTGTTGGGACCCAGGTCATGGTCTTGCAAGCGCTTATGGTCCTGGCTGGTGGCCAGCGGCAGCACGTTCTTGCCGTCGCACATGACGATGAAGCTGGCTTCCTCGCCGGCCAGGAATTGCTCGACGACGATGCGGGCGCCGACGTCGCCGAATTGGTTATCGGACAGCATCAGGTCGACCGCCTGGTGTGCCTCGTCGAGCGTCATGGCCACCACCACGCCCTTGCCGGCGGCCAGGCCATCGGCCTTGATGACGATCGGCGCACCTTGTTCGTCGACATAGGCGTGGGCCGGGGCCGGCTCGGAAAAGGTCTGGTATTGCGCGGTCGGGATGCCGTGGCGCAGCATGAAAGCCTTGGCGAAATCCTTCGACGATTCGAGCTGGGCCGCTTCCTTGCTGGGGCCGAAAATCTTCAAGCCGCGTGCGCGGAACAGATTCACGATGCCGGACGCCAGCGGCACTTCCGGTCCCACCACGGTCAAGCCGATATGCTCGGCGACGACGAAGTCGGCCAATTGCTGCATATCGCTGATATCGATATTGACCAGGCGCGCGTCGCGCGCGGTGCCGCCGTTGCCGGGCGCGACATACACCATCTGTATGCGTTCCGATTGCGCCAGCTTCCAGGCCAGCGCGTGTTCCCGGCCGCCAGAGCCGACTACCAAAATTTTCATAAGAGCCGTTCGTTCAGTTGGTGGCGCGGGCGGTGGCCCGCGTCGGTTAGTCTTCGATCAGCGCGTTCGTGAATACTTCCTGGACGTCGTCCAGGTTTTCCAGCGCGTCGAGCAGCTTTTGCATCTTGATGCCTTCTTCGCCGGAAAACAGGGTTTCGGTGGCCGGCTTCATGATGATCTCAGCCACTTCGGCCTTGAAGCCGGCTTTTTCCAGCGCATCCTTGACGTTGGCGAAGTCATGCACCGCGCATAGCACTTCGAAGCCGCCCTCGTCGTCGGTCAAGACATCCTCGGCGCCCGCTTCGAGCGCCGCTTCCATCAGCGTGTCTTCGCTGGTGCCGGGCGCGAACAGGAATTGGCCGCAGTGCTGGAACATGAAGGCCACCGAGCCTTCGTTGCCCATATTGCCGCCGAACTTAGAGAAGGCGTGGCGCACCTCGGCCACGGTGCGAACCCGATTGTCGGTCATGCACTCGACCACGACGGCGGCGCCGCCGATGCCGTAGCCCTCGTAGCGCACTTCCTCATAATTGGCGCCGTCGGCGCCGCCGCTGCCGCGCGTGATGGCGCGCTGCACATTATCTTTCGGCATATTGGCGTCAGCCGCCTTGTCGACGGCCAGGCGCAGGCGTGGATTGGCGGCGATATCGCCCCCGCCCATGCGCGCGGCAACCGTAATTTCTTTGATCAGGCGGGTCCAGACCTTGCCGCGCTTGGCATCGGTGGCAGCCTTCTTGTGTTTGATATTGGCCCATTTACTATGTCCAGCCATGGCGAATCTTCCTTTGGCAGTGTGCAATTGTGGCCGACATTTTACCATATTGGCATGTTAATCAAGCCCCGCCTTCGGGGCCAGATTGCAGCTCAGTCCGACGCGCGCCGCCCCCAGGCAAGCTTGACCAGTGGCTTGACGAGCCGCCTGTCCGAGGTGCGATGCTCCTGGGTGAACTTGTTGGCGGGCCTGGAGAGGGGCTTGCCCAGCAGCGCCGCCACTTGCGAATTGGCCTCGGTCGGCGTTTTCGCCGTCCCCTCGACCAGTGCGCGGATTCGGAGCAAAACATTCTCGGAGAACATGCCGCTGGCGAAAGACAAGCCTATTGCCGATGCCAGCGTGGTCGGGGTGATCGTGTAGATGGCGACCATGCAAATGAATGGCGCGGCGATCAATTGCAAAATCTGAAAGGTGACAAACTCGCGCGCCTCGAATGGCTGCAAGGGCTTTTCCGTTTCGGAGCCGATGAAATTGTCATGGGTGCGCTTCTGGAATTCCGGGATGCGTCGAAATAAATTGATGATGGCGCCCACGAAAGCCAAAATGATCTGGAAAAATGGTATTACGAAGCCGTCGCGCACCTGGTAGACCGCGACCCGGGCGCCGTTTGCCGGGTCGACTTTGGCCACCACGCCGCCGATGGTGAGCAGATTGGCGTAGGCGTCGGCGGGGGCGGCGCTGCAAATCGGGGTGCCGGTTGGCGTGTACTTACTGTCCTTGCCGCCGGATTGCTGCGCCTCGGGGTCCACCACCACGCAGCCGCGCAATAGCCGAATCGGCCCTGTATCAGACGTCCCCTGGTTTTGCAGGGTGCCGAAGGGATATGTCAGCAGAAGAATCAGCGCGAGAAAGGTGACGGCATAGGAAAATGTATACATGTCCTTCAGTGCCTTGTCTTTTGCCGGGCCGGCTTCTATCGGTAAAGTGCTCAGCACAAAGCTTTCTAAAAACCAGATGGCAAGCAAAATTCCTATAATGGAAAACGAAAATATCATGAAATAACTGTTGTTGAAGAAAATGGTGGCGAGCAGCGTGGCAATAAGTGCCAAGGAGATACTGTAAATAATGGGGCGGGAAATTGTTGACATGGTATTTCTCCTGATATATACATCCCTGCAGAAAATATTTGGCGGCGACATTATGTAAGGTAATTTGATTTCCATGGGTATCCATTGAAAAATCAAATCATAGAAATTGATAACGATATTTGTGCCGGAACGGAAAGCGCCGGCGCGAAAGGACCTCATTCAATCCTACGACATAAACCATTTTTCCGATGCGAGATAGAGGGCGGCACTTGTGCTAAATCATGGGTGGAAATTCCTTTTTTAATGACTGACGCGGCGGCATCGCCGCGTTTCGGATTGCTGAAGCAAGCGCCGGGCCGCGCGCCCAAGTGGTGGGCGGGTGCGAGCGGTGTTGCGCGTTTGCCCTTACAATTCCCGCATGAATGTCATTCCCGTCCCCGTCCCGCCGCCCCGTTCCGCTTATCTGGGTGGCCTGGCCATCGCCATTGGCGGCGCCGTGCTGTTTTCGACCAAGGCGGTGGTCGCCAAGCTCTTGTACCGGTATCACATCGACGCCGTCACGCTGATTGCGTTCCGGATGCTGTTTTCGCTGCCGATTTTCGCCGCCGTGGCGCTGTGGAAGATGCGCACCGAAGCGCCGCTGGCGCCGGCGGACCGCTGGCGCCTGGTCGGCCTGGGCCTGGTTGGCTATTATCTGTCGAGTTTTCTCGATTTTCTCGGACTGCAATATATTTCAGTGGGCTTGGAGCGCCTGATCTTGTTCATGACGCCCACCTTCGTGCTATTGATCACGACGGTGTTCTTGAAGCAGCACATCCGCCGCATGCAATGGCTGGCGCTGGCCGCCTCGTATGGCGGCATCGTGCTGGTATTCGTGCATGATTTGCGGGGCGGCGGCGACAACGTGGTGCTGGGTTCGCTATTAGTGCTGGGTTCGGCCAGTTCCTACGCCGTGTATCTGCTCGGTTCGGGCGAACTGGTCAAGCGGATCGGTTCTCTGCGCCTGGTGTCGTACGCGATGTGCGTTTCCAGCGTCGCTTGCGTGGGGCAGTTTTTCGCGCTGCGCCCCGCTGCCCTGCTGATCCAGCCGATGCCGGTGTATGGCTTGTCGCTGATCAACGGGATCTTTTGCACGGTCATGCCGGTATTCATGACGATGACTGCGGTGGCCCGCATCGGCGCGGCGACGGCATCGCAGGCCGGCATGATAGGTCCGGTCTCGACCCTGTTCCTGGGCGCCTTGATACTCAATGAGGCAATCAGCGGCTGGCAATTGGCGGGCACCGGCATGGTATTGGCCGGCATTTACTTGCTGTCGAAAAAATAGTTTTTACCCAGTGAAGCTTGGCGCGTCCAGGCGCAAGAATATTTTCCACGATTTTCACCTCGAATCAGGAGCAATTACATGGTCAAAGCAATCAGGATGTCCCGCGTCGGTGGCCCGGAAGTGATGGACTATGTCGACGTCGAGCTGGGCGCGCCCGGTCCCGGCGAGGCGCAGTTGCGGCACGAGGCGATCGGTTTGAATTATATCGATGTCTATTTCCGCAACGGTGCTTACCCGCAGCCTTTGCCGAATGGCTTGGGGATGGAGGGCGCCGGCGTGGTCGAGGCGGTGGGCGAGGGCGTGACCGAGGTCAAGGTGGGTGACCGCGTCGCCTATGCGGGAGGGCCGAATGGCGCTTACACCGAGGGGCGCAATTTCCCTGCCGCGAAATTGCTGGTATTGCCGGACCAGGTAGGCTTCGATACGGCCGCCGCGATGATGTTGCAGGGCATGACGGTGCACTATCTGCTGCACCGCACGGTGGCGCTGAAGGCGGGCGACACGGTGTTGTTCCACGCGGCCGCCGGCGGAGTCGGCTTGATCGCTTGCCAGTGGGCCAAGGTGCTCGGCGTGAACTTGATCGGCACGGTCGGCTCCGAGCAAAAGGCGGCATTGGCGCGCGCCCACGGCGCCACCCACGTGATCAACTACAACACGGAAAACTTCGTCGAACGGGTCCGTGAAATCACCGGCGGCAAGGGCGTGAAGGCGGTCTACGATTCGATCGGCAAGGATACCTTCACCGCTTCGCTCGATTGCCTGGCGCCCTTGGGCACCATGGTCAGTTTCGGCGGCGCTTCGGGGCCGGTGCCGCCGTTTTCGCTGGCCGAGCTGGCGTCGCGCGGCGGCTTGTTCATCACCCGTCCTTCCTTGTTTAACTATACCTCGACCCGGGCCGAGCTGGAGGCCAGCGCTGCCTCCCTGTTCGGGGTGGTGGCCAGCGGCGAAGTGAAGATTGAAATCCATCAGCGCTATAATCTGCAAGACGTGGCGCAAGCCCATATCGAGCTGGAGGCGCGCAAGACGACCGGCTCGTCCATCTTACTGCCTTAGGAAATATGAGCGATTCTTCAGATCAGCGGCCCGGGGTCGGCGACGGCACGCCGAAATTCGGCCGCCTATTGATTGTGCTGGTGCTGGCCGTGATGCTGATTGGCGTCATCACGCTGTCGGCCGAAGCGTACTACAGCTAAATCAGCTGAGCTGACGGCAAGGCTGGCGCCTTCAATTTACTGCAGGCGCAGCTTGACCCGCCGCGGCACCCCGTTCGGGCCTGGGAAGTCGGCAAATGCGCTGACGACCAGGGCCGGCATGATCAACGCCGTGGCCGCTTCCAGGCTGGTGTTTTGCACCGTCACGTCAAACAGTTTCCGGCCGTCCGCACCGTTGATCGTCAGCCGCAATTGGCGCTCGTAATCGTGGCGCACGGACTCGCGCAGGTTGACGGGGCCAAGCATGAAGGGATCGTAAAACGGGCGGTAGCCATACCAGTGGTGAAACGGCGACGGATAGCGGCCCGGCCAGTAGCCGGGGGCGTTCCAGAATGGGTCGACCGGCTCGATGAAGCGTACCGGACGGTCGGTGCTTGAAAATTGCATCGCCACTTTCAGACCTGCGCCGCTGGTCGCTTCCGACAAGCCCAGTTTGCCCAGTTCGGCGCGCACCAGATTAAGGTAACTGCGGTATTCCAGCGTGTCGTCGGGAGCCGGCGGCGCCTCGAAGGCATAGGTTTTGTCGCGCAGCTCGACCGGCCATTGATTGAAGGCGGTAACGTCGCTGCGGATGGTGGTGGCGCAAGCGGCCAGCAGCAGGCTCATGGCCAGTATGGCGAGGTATCTCATCTATTTTTCTCCTGCAAAACAAATACGCGCATCTTGACGACTCCAAGTGTATGGCGGGGCGGGGGCGCACGCTCGATTATTACAGATTATTACAGATTGTTACCGTTGGCTCCCGCCTTGGCGAGCGCAGCATGAAGATTCAAGCGCGCAGTGGGCTGGTATTGGTAAAATAGGTTTTTGCTCCCTCACGAACAAATTCCTATGCGCACAGACAGCCCCCAGACGATTTACCGCAAAGACTATACGCCGCCAAATTTCCTGGTCGATAGCGTGGAACTGGCTTTCGATCTCGATCCCGCCCGCACCCTCGTCGCCAGCCGAATCAAGATGCGCCGCAACCCGGCCGGCAAGGCCAGTGACATCGTGCTGCACGGCGAGCAGATCGAGCTGATGTGCGTGAGCATGAATGGCAAGCTGCTCAAACCTTCCCAATACCGCCTCGACGGGGCCACCTTGACCATCCCGAACGCGCCGGCCAAGGTCAGCCTGGACATCGAGACGCTGCTGGCGCCGGCCGAGAATACCTCGCTGTCGGGCTTGTACGTATCGAACGGCAATTTCTTCACCCAGTGCGAGGCGGAAGGTTTCCGCCGCATCAGCTTTTTCCCGGACCGTCCGGACGTGATGGCCAAGTACACGGTGATGTTGCGCGCCGACAAGGAAAAATTCCCGGTGCTGCTCTCGAACGGCAACCTGGTCGAAGAGGGCGACCTGGGCGCCGGCCGCCACTATGCCAAATGGGAAGACCCGTTCAAGAAGCCGTCTTACCTGTTCGCGCTGGTCGCGGCGCGCCTGGTGTGCCAGGAAGAACGCTTTGTATTGCAATCGGGGCGGGAAGTGTTGTTGCAAGTGTGGGTGGAAGAGGGCAACCTCGACAAGACCGATTACGCGATGCAGTCGCTGAAAAACAGCATCCGCTGGGATGAAGAACGCTTTGGCCTGGAACTCGACCTGGACCGCTTCATGATCGTCGCCGTGGGCGACTTCAACATGGGCGCGATGGAAAACAAGGGCCTCAACATTTTCAACACCAAGTATGTGCTGGCCAACCCGCGGGTGGCGACCGACACCGATTTCGCCGGCATCGAAGCAGTGGTCGGTCATGAATATTTCCATAACTGGACCGGCAACCGCGTCACTTGCCGCGACTGGTTCCAATTGTCGCTCAAGGAAGGCCTGACGGTGTTTCGCGACCAGGAATTCTCGGCCGACATGATCGGCACGGCCACCGGCCGCGCCGTGACCCGCATCGACCAGGTGCGCACGCTGCGCCAGGCCCAGTTCCCGGAAGACGCCGGCCCGATGGCGCATCCGGTGCGGCCCGACTCCTTTGTCGAAATCAACAATTTCTACACTGTCACGATCTATGAAAAAGGCGCGGAAGTGGTGCGCATGATGCAAACCCTGGTGGGCCGCGACGGTTTCCGCAAGGGCATGGATCTGTATTTCAAGCGCCACGATGGCCAGGCCGTGGAATGCGACGATTTCCGCGCCGCCATGGCCGACGCCAATGGCCGCGACTTGCGCCAGTTCGAGCGCTGGTATAGCCAGGCCGGCACGCCGGTGGTCAAGGTCGTCACGCAATACGACGCCGAAGCCCAAAGTTTCCACATCACGCTGGCGCAAAGCTGCCCCGGCACGCCGGGCCAGGCCGACAAGTTGCCCTTCCACATTCCGGTCGCGGTCGGCCTGCTGGGCGCCGACGGCGCCGACTTGCCTTTATATACGAGCGGCGCGGACGGCACCGGCACCGTGGTGCTGGAATTGACGCAAGCGACGCAAACCTTCCACTTCAGCAAGGTGACGCAAAAGCCGATCCCTTCGCTGCTGCGCGATTTTTCCGCGCCGGTGCTGCTCGACTATGACTATAGCGACGCCGAATTGCTGCACCTGTTCAGCCACGACAGCGACCCCGTGAACCGCTGGGAAGCGGGCCAGCGTCTGGCCATGGAGCGCTTGCTGGCGTTGACGGCGGCCTGTGCTGCCGGCGCCACTTTGACGCTGGACGCCACCTTCATCGAGGCCCAGCGCGCACTGTTGTCGGACGCGTCGCTGGACGCGTCTTTCCGCGAACTGGCGTTGGTGTTGCCGGCGGAAACCGTGATTGCCGAACGGATGGCGACGGTCGACCCGCAGGCGATCCATAGCGCCCGCCAATTCATGCGCGGCGCCCTTGCCGCCGCCCTGAAACCGGAATTGCTGTTGCAATACCAGGCCAACTTGACGCCGGGGCCGTACAGCCCCGACGCCGTGTCGGCCGGCAAGCGCGGCTTGAAAAACCTGGCCCTGTCCTACCTCCTGATACGACCCGGAGAAAGCGAACTCGCGTTAGCGCAGCAGCAATTCGACACGGCCGGCAACATGACCGACCGCGCCGCCGCGTTGTCGGCTTTGATACGTTGCGCCGCGCCGCATCAGGCCGCGCTGGCGACCTTTTACGGCGATTTCGAGCACGAAGCCCTGGTGATTGACAAATGGTTCGCCATGCAGGCAAGCGCGCCCGACACCGACGTGGCGGCCGTGCGCGCCCTGATGACGCATCCGGCCTTCACGCTGAAAAATCCGAACCGGGCGCGCAGCCTGATCTTTAATTTTTGTGGCGCCAATCCGGCCCAATTCCACGCGGCTGACGGCAGCGGCTATGCCTTCTGGGCCGAGCAAGTGATCGCGCTCGACGCCCTCAATCCGCAGGTGGCGGCGCGGCTGGCGCGCAGCATGGACCGCTGGCGTCGCTACGTGCCGGCGCTGCAGGCGCATATGAAGGCGGCCCTGGAACGGGTCGCCGCCAGCGCCAAGCTGTCCAACGACGTGCTTGAGGTGGTGAGCAAGGCCCTGGCCAATTAATCCGACGTCAATTATTCAAACGAAAAAGAAGGAATTCATGAAACGCATCAGCCTCACGCAATATCTGGTCGAAGAACAACGTTCGCACAACACCATCCCGGCCGAATTGCGCCTCTTGATCGAAGTCGTCGCGCGCGCCTGCAAAACCATCAGCCACTCGGTCGGCAAGGGTGCGCTGGGCGATATTCTGGGCAGCGCGCACACGGAAAATATCCAGGGCGAAGTGCAAAAGAAACTTGACGTGATTTCCAATGAAATCTTGCTCGAAGCCAATGAGTGGGGTGGCCACCTGGCCGCGATGGCCTCGGAAGAAATGGAATCGATCCACCCGATCCCGAACCGCTATCCGAAGGGCGAATACATGTTGCTGTTCGACCCGCTCGACGGCTCCAGCAATATCGACGTGAATGTCTCGATCGGCACCATCTTTTCGGTGCTGAAGGCGCCGGAAGGCATGGGCGAGCCGACCGAGCAAGATTTCATGCAAGCGGGCAGCAAGCAAGTGGCGGCCGGCTATGCCGTGTACGGTCCGCAAACGATGTTGGTCTTGACCACAGGCAATGGCGTGAATTGCTTCACGCTGGACCGCGAGATGGGTTCCTGGGTACTCACGCAAAGCAATATGCAAATTCCCGCCGCGACCAAGGAATTTGCCATCAACGCCTCGAATGCGCGCCACTGGCATGCGCCCGTCAAGCGCTACGTCGACGAATTGCTGGCCGGCGCGGACGGCGCGCGCGGAATCGACTTCAATATGCGCTGGGTCGCCTCGATGGTGGCCGACGTGCACCGCATCTTGAACCGTGGCGGCATTTTCATGTACCCGGCCGACACGCGCGACACCTCGATGCCGGGCAAGCTGCGCTTGATGTATGAGGCGAACCCGATGGCCTTCATCGTCGAGCAAGCGGGCGGCGCGGCAACCGACGGCAAGGGCCGCATCCTGGACATCGAGCCGCACAAATTGCACCAGCGCGTGCCGGTTTTCCTCGGCTCGAAAGATGAAGTGGCGCGCGTGACGAGCTACCATCAAGCGTAATTTTGCCCCTTGCGGCGGGGCGCTGTCGCCCGGCCGCACATAAATGGCGAGAAAATCACGTTGACACTAGCAAATTTTGCGAATTGTTTGTTAGAATACGCGTCTTCGCCGTTGTAGCTCAGTTGGTAGAGCAGCACATTCGTAATGTGAAGGTCGCCAGTTCGATTCCGGCCAACGGCACCAAGTATTCGCAAGAAAATCAAAGACTTACACGCTTCGGCTGGTAAGTCTTTTTTGTTTTACAGCTCTCGCCTTCTTTCATGTAACCCATATGTAACCCGATTTGATAAATGCTTGCAGGCTGTGGCATGGTCGGCATGGTCTGGCATCGGGGCGGCGTCCTGGCTGGCGCTGTTGGCCTATCTGACGTTTCTGATAGATGCCCCGGTTGGCATGGTCAATGCCTTCAAGCCCCAAGTTCAGAAATTTTTCTTTAGTGATGAAAATCTCGCAAATCTTTAGTTCGTTGCCAGATTTTCGCGGGAAAACCGAATGCCGCTAAGCTGGGTTCAATTGGTCGGCGTCGTGCAGCCCGTCGCCTCCGTTCCGGGGTTCTCGATGGCGTGACGTGGCATGACGCTTTGTGACAAATGGCCGTCGGTTCTGCTGCTACCGGCGCGGCTACCGGCAGCATGGATACAAGTTGCCGATGCGATTCCGTGGAAACCAGTCTGGAAACCTCGTGTTTGGAAACCAGCGCCAGCAGCGTGACGACGGCGCGAATTTGCGCAGTTACGCGCTAACCTTGCCGCTAACCTTGCCGCTAGCCACCTCGGCAATAGCCTTAGATGCGGCTGTGGCGGTCTTTGTGGCCTTGTGGTGCCGTTCTGCGTCGGCAGCATCCAAAGCCTTCCCAATGTCATCTATGAGGCTGTCGGTCGTCGCCCTGTTGCGCGGCTTCGGTGCTGGCGCGTAGCCGTTGATGTAGTTGACCAATTCCCGGTTCGTCCTCGCCATCTCGCGCAGTAGCTCCCGAAGGGAGTAATTGACGGCGTTCTTGCTCGATACCGCCTTGCCTGAAGGCGTGCGTGGCCCGGTCGATTGCTTCCACGGTGCCCAGGTGCGTATCAACGCCGCCTGCCGTGCGCGCTGTTCGGTCGTCCATTTTCTTGCAGCCATGTTGCCCTCACAAATATCTGACAGTTCGATTGGCGCGGATACCTTCGGGGCAGGTCGTCAGCATCGCGTTGCGCTAGGTGTGCCGCCATGCCTTCCGATTGCTTCCAGTGCGACACGAACCGAAGCGATTACGGCAGGCTTGCCGGATGCCTTGGCGGTAGGCTTGATGAACTCGCCCAGGTCATCGGACCATTGCCCGGCTGGCTGCTCGTCGTCTCGCTCTCGGGTGTAGTCGGCTTCGGTGTCGGTCGGCTGCGGGTCGGGTGAGTGCGACTACATGCAGTTCTCCAAGTGAGGAACGGGCAATGCTTGCTGCGGGCGCTGGGCCTATCTCTTCACGGTGAAGAGATGCACTGTCGGTGGCCGCTGGTGCTGCCTGGCTGTCGCCGTCGGCCTGCTCCGTCATCGTTGGCGAGCTTGTCATCGTGGCCCCGGTGATGGCTGGCTGCGGCTCGTTTGGTGGTGGAAATGGCGGCGGTGAAATGGCGAACCCTACACAGGATAGGGTTTGCATATTTTCGGGCGCTGTGGAACCATCGAACCCTATAGGTTTCTTCTTGCCGAACCCTATAGGCTTCTCCGGCTTGCATGGCTTCGTCATCATTTTGGCAAAGTCGCCCTTGATGGCTGTCGGCGTCGGCATATCCAGACCCAGCGCCAGCAGCAATGGTGCCGGGTCGCCCATGTGCGGCGCCAGCAGCGCCAGCAGCACGGCAGCAGAAAGCCCGCTATTGGCTTCCAGCACATCAAACGCCGAATCTATCGCCTGTTGCCGTGTCACGGCGCTGTGGCGTTTCTGTGCCGCTTGCCGGGTCAGTCCGTGCCGTTTCCCTACCTGTGCATGAAAATCGGCTTGCATGGCTTGCAGCTTGGCGCGGCCTCCCATCAAGTCACTGCCAACCATACGGCCATCAACCAGCGGCAACAGCAGAACGTGACAATGCGGCGCGGCTTCGTCGTTGTGAACGATGGCGCTGATAACCGGCGCTTTGAAGTATTGGCCCGCCCATTCGACCGACTCATCAAAAAACTGCGCATGGTCGATGGACGACTGCGACGGTAGACTAAAGATGATTTCCAGCGCCTTTACAGCGTCCTTGCGGGTCGCTTTTACTCCGGCGTCATCCATCAGCGTTTGCGCCTCGCTTGCCACGGCTGCGGCTGTGCCGTGACCGCGCAAGATACGATTAAGCCCGATTCGCGCTGGGTCGATTTTGCCACTTGGCGCGACTCCAATCTCGGCCAGTATTTCGCGGCAGTTGTGGCGGGCGGCCACTTCGATAATGGCTTTGCCGGTCAGCTTCTTGATACGCAGAAATTGGGGGTGCATCATGCGCCCCCTTGGACAACAACGAGGCATACCGGCGCCAGCAATATAAAGTCATGCGGCAGCATTGCCATGATGCGGACTAGTTCGACTGCGGCGCGGGTCATTGGTCGCCCCACAGTCCGCCTTGGCGCGGGTCTTGTTTGCGAAGCTGGCGGCGGGCGGCATTTTTTTGTGCGGCGCTGGTCTTACACTTTCGGGCCTGCTTTCGGCGGCTGGCGCTGGCCTCCTTTACTTGCTCAATCCATCCACGTGCCCCGACCTCAAACGCTGCAGCAATGGTCGCCTGCGATAGCCAGTAGGAAGCAACCCAAGTTTCCCGCCCATCCTTCGTGCCGACTGCGATACTGGTACGCTCCATCGGCCATCCATATGCGCGGCTCAAACGGTGGATGAATGCAGCCAAGCGGGTAGTGCTTTGCTTTAGTACCGACTCCATGCCGGTAGTCGTTCGGCCTTCCAGCATGTATGCCAGTACGCCAGCGGTCACAGTGTTGACGCGGTGCGGCAGGATTCCCGGTGTAAAATCGCGCTTGTCTGGAGCGCTCTCATTGCTATTTGTGGTGGGAGCGTTTTTCATTGCGCGGCGCTCCCTTCGGACACGATGCGCATGATATCGGCCACATTCCAGGCCAAGCGGCCCATGATGCGAACCGGGCGCAATGGCCCGTCTTCATGGCAAGCCCACTTGCGCAAAGTCTGAGGCTTGCGGCCAAGATGAAACGCGGCTTCGTTGGTGTCAATGACAGTGCGATTTTCGCGCACCAGTGCGGTGTATTTCGCTTCGGTTTGCATCGTTGAGCCTTCGTGTTGATTGGTGAAGACTCATTAAAAACTTCAGGCGGCGCGCAGCCGGGCTAAAAGCCGGTTTTTCTATTGTCGAAGTTTTTTTCTAAACACTCCAAAAGAAATAGTATCCATCTTCTCATCTACCTTAAATTGATATTTTCGACTGTCTTTGCCCTTGTCGCCAGTCTCGTTTACTTCAGTGCTTGCCCATTCAGAAATTGCTGTTTTCAAATGAGGCCAGATTTCGCTAGGCTTTTCATTCAGATGAGCGCGGGCAAGGCTGGCTATAACATCATTCAGAGTGTCGTCACTTTCATTTTTTATTGGGCGGCCAGCACTTGCTTTTTTCTGATTATCCTTGCTGATTTTTAGCCCCATAAATTGCAATGTTTTCCTTTCTTGATTGATGGCATCTATCAAACTTTTTTTATTTGCAAAGAACTCGAATACTTTTTTTTGCTCATAGTTAAATTCCCGATTGCTGATATTTTCCCTATGTTCTTCAGTAAATTCTATTCCATTATTTTTTAAATCAGAAATAGCCTGCAACAATAATCTCTTTGTATTGATGTTATATTCTATGCAAATATTTCTGCATTCTTCTTGCAGGTGAAAGACTTCCTCCACAAGCATGTCCAAGTTTCTATCGTCGCCAGTTACTGCCCTTATTGGAATATATTCCGGCTTTTTGTTCTTCGTTTTCATTGCACCCCTTCAGGTGTCGGCCTTCATAAAATGGGGCACCAGGCAGACGGTGAAGGAATCCGCTTTTCTCCCCGTCGGGATAGTCTGGCGCTTTGAACTGTTGCCCGATACCGTCAGGCGGCGGCCACCACCCGCAGGCCCGGCGCGACTGGCACAAAGTCGATGGCGGCCTGTTCCAGCATCCAATTTTCAATCTTGACGTGCCACATGCGCAGCAGGTCGAGCGGGCGGCGTATGTAATGCTTTTCAGCGATGGCGCTCGGCTTGTGTCCCATGATTTGCGCCACCACACCAGCGGGGCATTCCACCCACTCGGACAAGGTGCCAAATGAACGGCGCAAGCCATGGATTGACAGGTGCGGCAGGGCGGCAACGTCGAGCGCCTTGTTATGCGCCGTGCGCGGCTCCTGTATGCGGCCACTCTTGGCGGTCGGGCTGCTGAAAACCCATTGATTGCGGCGGGGCAGGGCGGCCAGCAGGTGCGCCACGTAAGGCGGTAAGGGTATCGTGCGGCTTCCTTCCACCTTGTCGCGTATGGACAGCGCGCCCCACTGAAAATCCACGTCGTCCCATTGCAGCCCGGCCAGTTCCTCGCGGCGCGCCCCGGTTATCAGCAACGATTGCAGATAAGCACTGATAACGGGATTGGATACCTTGCGCACGGCGTCGAACCACAGCGGCAACTGTTCGCGCTGCAAGCAATCATCTTTCACCGATGGCTTTGGCAATTCGTCCCTTGCCGTGCGCGTGGCGCAGGCATCGGCGTGTGTCTGACTCTTGTATTCCGGCTTGGTCGCGCACCAGTTCAGGAAGGCGCGCAGGCGAACGAAGGCGCTCATTGCCACCGTAGGGCGGCGCACTTCATCCTGTAGCCATTGCCGCACGCGGTCGGCGTCAATCTGTTTGAGTGGCAGCGCCAGCAGTGGGCGCAACACCCCCGGTAGTGTCGTGTCGCCTTCGCCTGTTTTGCGGCCTCTCGTTTTGGTCTTGCCCCCGGCGTCGTTCAGTCGCTCATGCTCCAGCAGGCTGCGCGCGCTCCACCTTGGTGTGCGGGCTTTCAAGTAAGCGCCCCACGCGTCCACCGCTGGCGCTGCCGTGTGGCGGCTGGCCTCGCGCTTGGCGGCTTGGTCGGCCTGTATTTCGGCCTTCTGTATGCGCGGGTCTTGGCCGTTGTCGGTTATCACTTTCAGGCGGCGGGCTTCGGCTTGCGCCTTGGTAATGGACCATGTGCCGGGTGCGCCGATGGTAACGCGTATCGCTTGCCCGTTCAGCTTGGCCTGGAACATGTAGGACTTGGCACCGTTGGCCGTTGCACGCAGCCCCAGGCCGGGCGCGATGGCGTCCCACAGGAAGGATTGGTTCTTGCCGTCCTCGCATTGGTAGCCATCAACCCGGCCAGCCGTGAATTTTATCTTTGCCATCGTTTGACTACTCCCCGTGTAACCCATGTAACCGCTGTGTAACCCGGTTTGGAGTATATCAATCAACATCACTCAACGCAAATGTGTAACGGTAAATTTCTAAGTGGCTGATTTTTAACGATTTTTAGTATTTTATGAATGTGAGTCAACGGCGATAAACTACATATTTTTCACATTCGTAATGTGAAGGTCGCCAGTTCGATTCCGGCCAACGGCACCAAGGACATGTTTGTTGTAGTATAGAAAAACCCAGAATAACCCGGTTTCATAGGGGGAAGCTGGGTTTTTTGTTGTCCGCGTTTTCGGCCTGATCCGGTATGAAATGGTAAAACACAACTAGCATTTACCAACAGGGTTAGCAAAATTTGATATGCCTCGCGTGCCGGCGCTTGCGTTAACGCATCCAGCGCGCCCCCTCAATGCGAGGCGTATTGATCTGCGTCATGGAATTGAGCCGTCTGCCGCCGCCTGGCGCCAGTTGGCCATTGTGCTGGCGGCTTATCCATGGCAGCATACGGCGAATATTTACATTTAATCAGCTTTAATATCTTGCTTATTTTGTCCCATTCACTTAATCGGCAGCACAATGAATACTTTGGATATCCCCGCTTCAAAAGAATATGCCGGGCTGTTCGTGAAGAAGTTACGCGAACTTGGCGATGGCCGGAATTGGATATTGGACGAAATAGGGCAGTGTTTGTGGACCGGGCCCCAGGATGGAGAAGAGGCCGAGCGCGGCCTGATTAACTTTGGCGAGTTGTATGGCGCGTGGTCGCAATTGTCGTCTGAGGCGCGGGAAGAGCATTTGAGCGCCGCCGCGATCGGCATCATGCAGCGCTATATTCCCGACCTGCTGGAACAGGCCAAACCGAATCTATTGCCGATTATCCGCAACAGCGCCGAGCGCGGTCAAACCATCGTCATGTCGAAGAAGGGCGCGCTGACCCCGGTATACAGAACGCTATGTGACGGTCTTGACATCGGCCTCGTATATGACAGTCCCTATAATATTGCCAGGTTGGACGGCGCCCAGCTTTCCCACTGGGGCTTGTCGGAAGACGAGGCGTTTGCGATCGCGCTGGAGAATCTGCATGCCCGCTCAAACACGCCGATGAAGGAACTCGGGCCCGGCACCTATGTGTCCGACTGGGACGATTATTACGATACCTCGCGCCTCCTGCTGGCCGCTTACATGCGCGAGCAAGTGGCCATGGGCACGCCCGTCATCATGGTGCCGGGCAGGGATAAATTGTTGCTTACCAGCGAGGCAAACGAGGCCGGCCTGGGCTTGCTCATGTTCCATGCGGAAGAGGCGGCAGGCCAGCCGCGCGCCATGCCGCCCCTCATGCTGCGCCTGGTTGACGGGCGCTGGACCAATTTCGAGCCGCCGGCGCATGCCGTCAAGCTCAATAATTTGCGCAAGACGGCAGCCGGCGAAGAGTACGAAAACCAAAAACGCTTCCTGCAAGAGCGTCTCAAGAATGAACGGCGCGATATATTCGTCGCCACTTACATGGTCGGCAAGGGCGCGCAAGGCATCTCGATCAGTAGCGCCTGCACCTGGTCCAGGGGTGTCAAGGCCTTGTTGCCAAGGGCGGACATGGTGTGTTTCCTCGATCCGCATGGAAATGGCGCGGATGCCATCACGGTGTATTGGGAACATGCCATCTCCATTGTCGGTGATCTGATGCGGCAGACCAATGACTGGCCCAGCCGGTTTTTCGTCAACGCGTTTCCTGACGTGGACCAACTGACGCTTTTGAAGCAGTTTGAAATCACCCGCAAGACTGTCAGGGATGAGCCGCCAGTCCCCGCGCCGCCAGTCCCCGCTTTCAGGGCGCCGTCGCGCACGGCCGCCGAGGCTCCGCTGGCCGATTGGGGCCGCCTGGCCGGCATGCTGATTTGCTGGTTGCTGGCGTGGACGGCAGCGCGCAACTTTGGCGCCATCGGCGATCGCTTCTTTTCCGCGCTGGCATTCCTGGGCATCTTCGCCTTTGGCGCGCTGGGCATCGTGTATGCGTCCGGGGTGTATCGCGCCTTTCAGGGGCGGCGCAAATGAGTTGGCGCCGGGCGCCCGCAAGCCGGCGGCGATGCCCGGCTCCGTAGCGTCAACTTATGGCAAGCGCCGCCACGCCACTTCCCCGCCTGCGCCCCCGCCCGAGGTCGGTGCCGGCACCGTGTAGCGCAAGATGTCGCCAACTATGCTGTAGGCGCGTTTTTGCACAGTGCCATCCCAGTTGGGAAAGGATGCGTGTTCGATGTTAAACGTCAGGCTATGCCCGGCGGCGTCGAGCGCATACTTGCCGACGTGGGCATTGGTGCCCATGACAGCAGCCTTGTAATCGTCCGCGCTGCCCCGGCTTTTGTCGTTGAGCGGGAATGGAGCGCGGTTGGCGGAAAAAATCTGCAGGCTGTAATGGCCGCCGCCATCGAACAGCAGGCGGCCTTCCGGCTTGGGACCGTAGAGTTCGATATGCCTGCCGTCGGGCAAGATATTGTCGACCTGGACCAGGGTCCAACTGCTGCCGGCCAGCTCTTGGGCCAGGCCGATGCCGGGGCCGCACAGCGCCGCCAGCAGGGCCGCGCGTAGTGGCGCAAGGTGTGTAATGTGTTTCATGGCTTGCTCCGGCTGGTTTAATGTGGGATGTCGAGTAATAGTTTGCTGCTCGTCGAGCGCGCTTCGAGGGCGGCATGGGCGACGGCGGCCTGGTCGATCCGATAGACATGGTCGATGCGCACCTTCAAGCTGCCGTCGACGACCCATTGCAAGACTTTGCCGGCGCGCATGGCCATGCTGTCGGCGTCCGCGACATAGTGCGCCAGCGTTGGCCGGATCAGGAAAATGGAACCCTGCTTGCTTAACTGGAGCGGATCGATGGGCGGCACCAGTCCGCTCGATTGCCCATACAGCACCAGGGTGCCAAGCGGGCGCACCAGCGACATGCTGCCGGCGTAAGTGTTCTTGCCCACCGAATCGTAAGCCACATGCACGCCCTTGCCCCCGGTGGCGGCGCGCACCGCCTCTACGAAGTCGGTTTCGGTGTAAATGATCACCTCGTCGGCACCCGCCTGACGGGCCAGCGCGGCCTTGGTCGCGTTCGAGACGGTGCTCAGCACATGCGCGCCTTTCAGCTTCAGCAACTGGATCAACAGCAGGCCGACCCCGCCGGCACCGGCATGCACCAGCGCCACGTCGCCGGCCTTCACCACATAACTGCTTTCACACAGATACTGGCTGGTGATGCCTTGCAATAAGCATGCCGCCGCCGTGTGCCCGTCCATGGCGTCCGGCAGCGCCACCAGTTTCCAGTCGGGGATGCTGGCAAATTGCGCATAGGCGCCCGGATGGCCGGCCCATGCCACCCGCGTGCCCGGCTCGAAGCATGCGGAGCGGGCGGCAACCGTGCCCATGCCTTCCACGCCCGGCGTCCAAGGCAGGGCGGTCGGTGTCAAGCCGCTGCGTTGATACACATCGGTGAAATTGACGCCCGCCGTATGGACACGGACCAAGGTCTCTCCCGGCGCGGCGACGGCTTGCTCGACTTGCTCCAATGTCAGCACTTCCGGCCCGCCATGGCGGTGAAATCGTATTGCCTTCATGCTCTTTTCTCCCGTTGAAATATGATGCGCAGACGATAGCGCACCCCGGCCCCGAGTGAAATTGGCAATCAATGCGCATTGCCCGTGCATAATTGCACCATGAATTCACTTGACTGGGATGACTTGCGCTATTTCCTCGCCCTCATCGACGCCGGCACCTTGTCGGGGGCGGCGCGCGCGCTCGGGGTCGAGCACAGCACGGTCGCGCGCCGCATCGACGCGCTGGAAGCGCCGCTGGCGCTGCGCCTGTTCGACCGTTTCCAGCAAGGCTGGTCGCTGACTGCGGCCGGGACCGCCCTGCTGCCCCATGCGCGTCGCCTGGAAGACGATATGCACGCCTTGCTGCGGGCGGCCGCCGGTTCGGCACCGCTGAGCGGAGTGGTGCGTATTTCCGCGCCGCCCGCGCTGGCGGCCTATTTTCTGGCGCCTCGCCTGAAGGATGGGCTGCGCCGCCTGTCCGGCATCGACGTCGAATTGCTGGCCGAACCGCGCGAAGCGGACTTGATGCGGCGCGAAGCCGATATCGCGCTGCGTTACCGCCGTCCCAGCACGCCCGGCCTGGCGGTGCGCAGCCTGACGACGATAGACTATGCTTTGTATGCCAGCGCGCAATACCTGGCCGAGCGCTTGCCGCCGGAGTGGGAATTCCTCGGCTATGACGAAAGCTTGAGCGGAGCGCCGCAACAGATGTGGCTCGCCAAGTTCAAGGGCAGGCGCCGGTATAGCCTGCGCTCGAATGACTTGAGTACCCTGTTTCAAGCGGCGTCGGCCGGCATCGGGGTCGTGCTATTGCCGCAATATTTCGCCTGCGCGGGCCTGGTGCGAATCGACATGGAAGCTTGCCCCGTCAAGCGCAAGCTGTGGCTGGTGATGCATGAAGACGTGCGGCGCTCGGCCCGCGTGCGCGCCATCGCCGACGAATTGATTGCGCTGTTCGAGCCCGGCGCGGGCGGCTAAGATGCGGCGCCCGCTCAATCCGGCGCCAGGCTGGCGCTCTCCGGGTCCACCGCCAGATGCACGGTGAAGCAAGTGCCGGTTGGCGCACTGCGTACTTCGATGCGGCCGCCATGTTTGTGGACGATGCCATACGATAGCGACAAGCCCAGGCCGGTGCCGCTGCCGATCGGCTTGGTGGTGAAAAACGGTTCGAAGATGCGGTTGACGATCGCGGCCGGGATGCCCGAGCCGGTGTCGCAAATTTCCACCCATACCCAATTGTCGTCGCTGCAACCGGTGCTGATCGTGATGGTGCCGAATTGCTCGATTGCATGGGCGGCATTGACCAGTAAATTCATGAAAACCTGGTTCAATTGCGAAGCCAGGCATTTCACCAGCGGCAGCGTGCCGTAGCGTTTGACCACTTCGGCCTTGTACTTGATTTCGTTATTGACGATATTCAAGGTGCTGTCCAGGCCCCGGTGCAAGTCCGCCTCGACCCAGTTGGTTTCCCCCACGCGCGAAAAATCCTTCAGCGATTGCACGATATCCTTGACCCGTTTCAAGCCTTCCATCGATTCCTTCATCAAGTCGACCATGTCGCCCTTCAGAAAATCGATTTCGGCATCAATCTTGAGCTTGGCGAAGCGGGCCGCGATCTGCGCATTGTCGGGCGCTTGTTCGATCACTTTTTCGCAAGCGTCGAGCGCCGCAAACAGGGTGACGAAATAGCCTTGCAGGGCGCCCATATTGGAATTGACGAAGCCGATGGGATTATTGATTTCATGCGCGATGCCGGCCGCCAGTTGGCCGATCGAGGCCATTTTTTCCGACTGCAATAACTGGTCGTGGGCTTGTTGCAATTTATCGATCAATAACTGTTGCTCGATGCCCACTTGCTGCAATTGCGCCTCGATTTGCCTACGCATGGACACTTCTTGCTGCAATACCAAGTTTTGCGCGCTCAATTGCCGGTGCATCGCTTGCACGGCCAATTGGGTATTGATGCGGGCCAGCACTTCTTCTATCTGGATGGGCTTGGTGACATAGTCGACCCCGCCCACCGCGAAGCCATTCACCACATTGCCGGTATCGGTCAGGGCGGTCATGAAAATGATGGGAATATCGCGGATGTCGGGGTCCAGCTTGAAGCGCCGGCACGTCTCGAAACCATCGATTCCCGGCATCATCACGTCCAGCAAGACCAGGTCGGGCTGGACGAAGCTGGCGCGCGTCAGGCCCTCTTCGCCATCTTGCGCCACCACCACGCGCAAGCCTTGCTCTTCCAGATAATCGGCCAGCACCGCGACATTGGCTGGCGTGTCATCGATGATCAAGACGGTCGAGGGCTTCATTGCGCGTTCCTAGCTTGGGCACAGGCATTGATCATTTCCAGTATCGCCTTGGATTGGTAAGTCTGCGCCAATTGCCGCAGGCGTTCGGCAAATGCCTGGTAGCGGACATCGAGTGTTTCGATGTGATCGGCGCGCTGGCGGATGGCCCGCATATTGCCTTCCATGGCCAATTGGCGCAGCGCTTCGATCTCGGCGGCCGGCGGCGCGACCATCGCGGCGCCCGGCGCGGGCGCGTCGTCGGGGGCCGCTTCGTAGATCAGCGGCAGCCCGAGGAAGCCGCCTATCTTTTCCAGCAAGCCATTTTGCTCGACAGGTTTGTGCATGAAGGCATTCGCGCCCGCCAGGATGGTCTCGTGTTGCCCCTCCATGGTGACGCTGGCCGAAATGACGATGATGCAGACCAGTTCGATGCCAGGCGTGGCGCGGATGCGGCGCGTCGCTTCCAGGCCATCCATCACCGGCATCACGATATCCATCAGTATCACATCGGGCTGGCCGGCGATGGCCAGTTGTACGCCTTGCAAGCCGTTTTCCGCGAGTTCGATCTCAAAGCCCAGGCTGCCCAGCAAGTCCTTGAGCATGTCGCGGTTGGCGGCGATATCGTCGACGATCAGGATTTTCTTGCGCGGCCCGCCATAGCCGATGACCATGCGTTCGGCGGCGGCGGCCGACACTTCCATGCTGCTCAGCGGCACCAGTATATCGAAGGAAAAGGTGCTGCCGGCGCCGGCCACGCTGGCCACCTCGATATCGCTGTCCATCAGCCGCACCAATTGCCGGCTGATCGACAGGCCCAGCCCGGTGCCGCCGAATTTTCGCTGCATGTCACCGACTTGTTCGAAGGGCTGGAAGATGCGTTCCAGTTGGCCGGCACTCATGCCGACCCCGGTATCGCTGACCTCGAAATGCAGGCGCATCTGGTCGGTCGGGGCGCTGGCGCCCGCCACCCGCAGGCTCACTTGTCCGGCGTCGGTGAACTTGACGGCATTGCCTAGCAGGTTCAGCAGAATCTGGCGCACGCGTTTTTCATCGATCAAGACGGTGCGCGGCAGGCCGGGCGCCAGGTCCAGGGTGAAATGCAAGTTCTTTTGCTCCGCCTTGACGCGGATGATGTTGACGATGCCGGCCAGGAAAGTGGAAAAATTGATGGCTTCAGGCATCAGCTCGAACTTGCCGGCCTCGATTTTCGCCAGGTCCAGCAAATCGGTAATGAGCATTAACAAATGTTCGCCGCTTTGCTGTATCGTGTTCAGGCCCAGCAACTGGCGCTCGCTCAAACCCTTGTCGCGCTTGAGAATTTGCGCATAGCCGAGCACCGCGTTGAGCGGCGTGCGCAATTCATGCGTCATGCTCGACAGGAAAGTGCTCTTGGCCTGGTTCGCCACGTCGGCGCGTTCCTTGGCGGCCTGTAACTCCCTGGTGCGCTCGCCTACCAATTCTTCCAGATGCTCGCGGTGCAGTTGCAATTCCTTTTCGGTCAGCGCGCGTTGCTCGATATCCTTTTCGAGCATCAAGTTCTTGCTTTCAATTTCGCTGAACAGGGCTTGCAAGGCCAGGCGCGTATGCTCCAGGCTGACGCCCAGGCTGCCAAGTTCATCGGTTGGGGCCCAGTTGAAGGGCGTCGTCAAGTCGCGCCTGGCCAGGCGGCCGGAATCGTGTATCAGACGCTCGATCGGTTGCAGCACGCGGCGCTGCAGCAGGGTGACGATCAGGATCATGCTGAGCAAGAGCTGGCCGCCCACGGTCCAGGCGAAAATCCAGCGGTCGCTGGCCACTTCGCCATCGAGCTGGCTGCTATCCATTTCCAGGCCCACATCGCCGATCGCTTCGCCGTGGTAGAAGACTTTTTGCGTCAGCTTGAACTGGCGGCCCTTGCGCCGCTGGGGATATTGCTTCGACAGGAATTCGCGGTTCTTGCCGTTGCGTACGGTGATGGCGACGATGCGCTGGTCGCCCAGCAAGGATTCGAACAGCGGCATGCCCGCTTCCGGATTGATATTCCAGATCGGCTCTTGCATGCCCAGCGCGAGGATCTCGATCATGCGCTGATGCCCGGACATGGTTCTTTCCGTCAGCGTTTCCTGGCGCTGCCTCAAGGTCATGACGCTGACCACCGAGACCGGAATCATCAGCCCGACGACAACCATGAGCACGATGGAAGCGCGCAGTCTCAAGTGCATCAGCTATCGCTCCTTTGCCGGGCATGGCCAGCCATCATTTGGCAGCCGGTTGGTGTTCCAATTGCTCGAAATAGGCATTCTCGATCTTCGCGATATCGAGATGTTGCAGCGCGCCGTCGAATGCCTGTTGCAGCCTCAAGCCGGCCGGGGTGCGCTGGAAGCAGACATGCAGGGACAATTGCGCCAATATGGTGTCGTGAAAGGCGACTTTTTCGCGCTCTTTGCGCGCGCCGGGATCGCTCAGCAGCAAGTAGCGCAACACCGATTTATCGATGACGACGGCGCGCACCCGTCCCGCCATGAGTTTTTTCAAGTTGAAGGCGTCGCCGGGCGAGGGATCGGTATGCAGCTTGCCTTGCTTGACCAGCGCATCGAATGGGGCGCCGTTCGAGTAGCCGCTGACCACGCCGATGCGCATGCCGCCCAGATCGGATAGCGTGTGCCATTGCAGGGGTGTGTTTTTCAGATACGCCAGTCCGACCGTGCTGTGGCCCATGGGCGCGGAAAAATAGCATTGCCGCGCCCGTTCCTCGGTGTAATAGGCGGGGAAGTAGCCGGCAAAGCTGGCATCCTCGCTGCCCGCCTGCATTGCGCGATTCCATGGGAAATACTCGATCTTGATTTGATAGCCGAATTGCATGGCGGCGGCGCCGGCCACCGCACCGGACAAGCCGCCCTGTTCCAGGTCGTGGCCGACATAGGGCAACCACTCCAGGCTGGCCAGGCGCAACGTGGCCGGCTTTGCCCCGGCGGCCGCACCGTACAGGCTCGACAGGCAGCATAGCGCCAAGGAGCGACAGATGTTCATGCCCTGTATCCTCATGAGGGTGGTGACACCGCGAGGTGTCGCTGCAAAGCCGGCCTGCGGCAAGCCCAAGCAAAAATAGTGTACTCCTGCACAGGCTTGAAAAGGCGAAAAATGATGAAAACGATGCCGGCGGCATGCCAGCTCGATACGTTTGAATCTTATTTGAAGTGGCGCCATGGATCGATTACACTGGTTCAAGTGTGCTTGCCGTGCAAGCCCACGCCGCCGCCGCCGATCCTGCGCGCGACGCAAGCTTGTACGTTTCTCCTGGACGGCCGTCCCCCAAACCTCTGCATCATCGACCTAGGCACCTATGCACGCACTCACACAGTTTGCCCCCTTGTGCGGGTTTGGCCGCCGCATCCTGTTTGCCGCGCTGCTCGGTGCGGCGCCCGCCTATGCCGCCGCCGACGTGCTGTTGTATGGCTATGTCGACCTGGGATTGATCAAGGAAAGCGGCGCCGCCACGCGCCTTGATCGCGGCTTGAATAATTGGCTGGGCGTGCGCGGCACCGAGGATCTGGGCGGCGGCAACTGGGCCACCTTCAACGTGCAAATGCGCTTTAATCCCGACACCGGCATGCAGGAGCGCGCCAGCACCCTGTTCCAGGGCGAAACCACGGTGGGCTTGAAAAACAACAGTGCCGGGCAACTCCGCGTGGGGCGGGCGCTGTCGCCTTTGTGGCAAGAAAAGTGGTTGTACGACCCCTGGTATGACAGCGGCTTCATGGGTTCGCTGGAAAGCTATAACGGCGACTTCAACAGTGATGGCTTGCCCGGCGGGGACTTCCATAATTATTCGCGCGTCGGCAATAGCGTGTTCTACACGTCGCCCGCCGTGGCCGGTTTTACAGTGCATGGCATGGCGGAAGTCGAACTGGCCGACGGCGCACCATCGCGTTCGCGCGGCGCGGCCCTCAATTATGCCGGCGGCCCCGTCACGGCGCTGTTGGCGGTTGAACGCAACCATGTCGGCGACGATATCGGCTATCTGGCCGGCTCCTGGCGCAGCGCCCGACTGACCCTGATCGGCGCCTATTCGCGCACCCATTTTGCTGCGGTGGCCGCTGCCGCATCGGCCGCGCCCATGCGCAGCGTCTTGCTGGCCGCGACCTATGGCTTCAATATGGATACGTTGCGGGTCGGCTATGGGCGCTTGCGCGATAGCGGAAACCACAAGTATAGCGTCGGCTACAACCATGCGCTGTCGAAACGCACGAATCTGTATGGCGACTTGTATCGCGAGACTATCGTCGATGGCAGGAACGGGCTGGCACTCGGCTTGAATCACACGTTTTGAGCCGCGCGTGTTGGCCGCACGGGGCAAGCGTGAATTCGATTGACTCGCGCCGGCCTATCCTTTATCGTCGGCACGCGACGGATCCTGGAAGCTGGTGCAAGATTACCTCGTGTAATGGCGCGCCTCTGCGGGGTTACCCCGCAGGATAAGTTTGACCCGCACTACATCGCCTGAGCGGCGCTGCACTCGCGTGCAGAATTGCTCACGCACAACGAGACTGGTTCCAGGCTCTCCGTCGCCCTTGATACAGCCTTTGATACAGTATTCCATGACGCCCAAATACCACGTGGCGCTGGCGCTGGCCGACGCCTTGCTGGCCGGTGACGCCGGGCTGGCCGGTTTGATGCGCAGCGCCAATCACGCGCTTGGCGCGCCCCTGCCCTGGGTGCGGGCCTTGTGCCGCCTGGTGCGGCGGCGCGCGGGCGCGCGCCAAGCCAGCCGCCACGAACTGGCCGGATGGATCGCCGGGCAGCGCGGTTTTTCGCGGGCGTGGAGCGAAGACGATCCGCGTCCCGCGATCAAGCACTACTGCCTGCAAGGCCAGCGCGCCGCCGAGGCGCCGCCATGGCTGGCTGCGCTGGCGCTGCCGCAACTGGCCAGCAGCGCCGAGCTGGCGCAATGGCTGCGCGTGACACCGGGCGAACTGGCCTGGTACGCCGACCGCTGGCGCGACGCCGGGCCGCAAGCGCTCAGGCATTACCGCTATCGCTGGCTCGAAAAGAGAAGCGGTGGCTGGCGCCTGATCGAAATGCCGAAGCTGCGCCTGCGCGCGATCCAGGGCCGGCTGCTGCGCCAGATACTGAACCTGGTGCCGCCCCATCCGGCCGCGCATGGCTTCCGGCGCGGCCACTCGTGCGCCACACACGCCGCCCTGCACGCCGGCAAGACGGTGCTGATCAAGATGGATTTGCGCGATTTCTTTCCCTCGATTCCTGCGCCGCGCGTGCACGCGCTATTTGCCAGCCTCGGCTACCCGGAAGCGGTAGCCGGCGCGCTGGCGCGCCTGTGCACCCACCGCACTCCGGGCGCCGCGTTCGAGGCGCTTGGCGTGGCCGTGCCGGCGCACAGCCGCGCCCTGTTGCGTACGCCGCATTTGCCGCAGGGCGCGCCCAGTTCGCCGGCGCTGGCCAATCTGTGCGCTTACCGGCTCGATGCGCGCCTGTCCGCGCTGGCGCAGTCGCTGTCGGCCACTTATTCGCGCTATGCCGACGACCTGGCGTTTTCCGGCGGCCCCGAGTTGCGGCGCGCGCTGCCGCGCTTCCAGGCCCAGGTGGCTGCCATCGCCGTGGAAGAAGGCTTTCGCCTGCACCCGGGCAAGACGCGCCTGATGCGGTCCGGCGCGCGCCAGCAAGTGACTGGCATCGTCGTCAACCGCCATCCGAATCTGCCGCGGCGGGAAGTCGACGCCTTGAAGGCGACCCTGCACAATTGCGCGCGGCATGGGCCGGCATCCCAGAATCGTTGCGGACACGCCGATTTCCGCGCCTTTTTGGCCGGCAAACTGGCTTATCTGCACATGCTCAATCCGCAGCGCAGCATGCGCCTGCGGCGCATATTCGAGCAAATCGTCTGGCCGGTCGCGGCGCCCGCAGCGCATTACCCCGATTGAGCTTGCGCGCAAAGTTCCCCTGTCGCTAGCCGGCCCGGTCCGATTGCGCGCGCCGCTTGCCGCTTTTCACGACGGACCGTGTGTCGCGATGGAATGCGGCCGCGTCCGTCCGTCCGTCCGATTTTCCCTTTTGCGGGGTGGCGGGGAATGTTTTGCCTGCCTCGCGCTCCGATCGCGTCGGTATCTGCTGGAGCGCGCCCGATGCGGAGAAAACCACCGCCCAGATAAGCCGGTTAAAAACATTTAATCTGATAATGTTGACTCGCCGCCATATTCAAGTCAGGCATTTCCGGTTTTTAATCGTCCATTTTAAAATAAATCAATAACCTGAAAATAAAATATCGATATGAGTTTTACATAACTTCTATCGATATTCAAAAAATATCAATTCAATGCATCGTCCTCCACTCCGCCGATAATGGCGCAACACACCGTCCAGCCTGCACCAAAATGTTGCACTGCACCGAAATTGCCCTATGAGGCGCCCCTCTGTGGTGCATCTTCGCGCCGACCGGATATAGGCGTTTTTCAGACTTATATATTTAGTCTTATATATGTTCGGATTGAAAAATAGAGTCATTCTTCTATTCCGTTTATTCTTCATGAAAACCGTTGTTTTACGGAATAAATAAGGTTGTGCAATTTAAAAGCAGCAAGGTACACTGATATCAAATCTGCGGAAATCAAATCCCGCAGGCTGCGATAAACGTACGGCCCGAACCATCATTCGAGCGTGCTAAATGGGGCTTCCACCAGGAGTGATTCATTGCATTATTTTTCCCATCTTGTCGCATTCGTTTCCCGGGCTGGCGTGCCGTTTCTGCGCATGCGCTTTTGACGTCGTTTTCCCCTTTCGGACAGAATTTCGGATGACCGCCGGCAGCGGCGGCCACCTTGTAAGCGGGCCTGGAGCCCGTGATCGACCGCGTCGCAAGACTTGACGCGGATTTCCCCGCGACTAAGCGTTCAGATATTGAACGGGCGCTTGGCGTTTCCCATGTTGTGCATTTCGGAGTGATCGGCGTATGAAATCGAATTTCAAGGCAAAAAAAATAGCGGTTCCTCAACTGGCGGTCATGTCCCTGGCGATGTGCGTGGCGTTGGCCACCTTGTCGGCGCCGGCGACGGCGGTCAGCAAAGACGCCTGGGTCGGCACCCAGACCCTGGCTTTCCTGCCGCCGGCGTCCGCCCAGACCGAAGCGACATTGTCGGCAACGACTTCAGCGACCGCTTCGACGGCCGCGATGGCACAAAACGCCAGCGCCATGCGCCAGGGCGAACCGGTACATGTGGTGCTGAGCCTGAACTTGCGCAATGAAGCGCAATTGGATCAATACCTGCACGATTTGCAAACGCCTGGCAGCGCCGCGTTTGGCAAATTCCTGACGCCGGCCCAGTTCGCCGAGCGCTACGCCGCCACGGAAGCGCAGGCGGCAGCCGTGGTGTCGCATTTGCGCGCCGCCGGTTTCGTCAATATCCAGGTCGCGCCGAACCGCCAACTGGTTTCCGCCGACGGTACCACGGCGACGGTACAGACCGGTTTCCGCACTTCGCTCAAGCGCTTCGTGTTTGAAGGGCGCAATGTGTATGCCAACACCGACGCGGCGCAAGTGCCGGCGGCGCTGGGCAGCATAGTCGGCTCCGTGCTGGGCTTGCAAAACGTCGCCATCGCGAAAACCCACCACCACCGCATCGCGGCCGCTCCTGTCGTCAATACCATGAACGCCGTGGGTGCCGAGACCCAAGCCAGGGCTGCCACGCCGGTCGCCAGCGCGCATAATCCGGTCGAATTCTCGGCCCTGTATGGCGCTGGCAGCACGCCGACCGCCTCGCAAACCACGGTCGGCATCATTTCCGAGGGCGATGTCTCGCAAACCCTGGCCGACTTGAGCAGTTTCACCAGCCAAAACGGCCTGGCGGCGGTCGCCACCCAGGTCGTGAAAACCGGCCCGTCCAGCGCCAGTTATACCGACGTCGACGGTATCGACGAGTGGAACCTGGACAGCCAGTCGATCACCGGCGCGGCCGGCGGCGCCGTGAAGAAACTGGTGTTTTACGTGTCGCCATCGATGGAATACGCCGCCATCACCGCTTCGTATAACAAGGCGGTGACGGACAATGTGGCCAAGGTCATCAATGTCTCGCTGGGCGGTTGCGAAGCCGATACCCACGGCACCGGCACCCAGGCCGCCGACGACAAGATATTCAAGCAAGCCGTGGCGCAGGGCCAGACTTTCTCGGTCTCGACCGGCGACGCCGGCGCGTATAACTGCAGCGTCAGCAATGTCTCGGGTTTCCCCGGCGTGCCGAAAAAGAGCACTTACGATGTCAGCGAACCGGCCAGCTCGCCCTACGTGATCGCGGTCGGCGGCACCACCTTGCTGACCTCGGGCGGCGCCTACAGCAGCGAAACCGTGTGGAATGAAGGCTTGAGCGCGATCGGTCAGTACGACGCCGCTGGCGATTATGATTCGACCAAGCGCCTGTGGGCCACCGGCGGCGGCTTCAGCAAGTATGAAGCGGCGCCAATCTGGCAGAGCGGCATCACCGGCAATGCAACTTACCGCGGCTTGCCGGACGTCGCTTTCGACGCGGCCCAATCGAGCGGCGCCAAGATCATTGTCAACGGCCAGTCTGAAACCATCGGCGGCACCAGCCTGGCGGCGCCTATCTTCACCGGTATCTGGGCTCGCCTGCAATCGGCCAACAATAATGCACTGGGCTTCCCCGCAGCCAGTTTTTATAAATACCTGTCCCTGTCGGCCAACGCGGCCTTGAAGCATGACGTCACGTCCGGCAACAATGGCAGTGGCGGTTACGGCTTCGTCGCCAAGACGGGTTGGGATGCGGTCACCGGCTTCGGCAGCCTGAACATCGCGAAGTTGAACACCTTCATCAAGCAAACGCCAGGCTTCGCCCATTGATACGGGTGCAAGCGCAGTGATGTAATCGACGCCGCAGCCGCAAGCTGCGGCGTTTGGCGCGCGCCGCTCTCAGAGGTTGAGAGTTTTTCGGGTGTGACCGAGCAGCGCGCCAGAAGGCGGCCGATCTAGGCGCAAAGCGCAGCCATAGCTCGGGCTATGGCGAGCATTTGCAACAACGAGCGGGCGTCTTCTGGCATGCGGAGCGGGCATGATCGAAAGACTCTCAAGCTCTCAGTCCGGCTGCGGCAATTCCCACGGTGGCGCATCCTTGAAGGCGTCGACCAGGAAATCAATCATCACCCGCACTTTCGCGCTCAAGTGGCGCCGGTTCGGATACATGGCCAGCACCGCGATGTCGGGCAAAAGAAAGCCCGGCAGCAGGGGCAGCAGGCGGCCGGCGCGCAAGTCGGCGCCGAGCAGGAAACCGACCTGGCAAATCACGCCCAGGGCGCCCACTGCGGCCGCGCGGGCCGTCTCCCCATTGTTCGAATGCATCACGCACGCTACCTTGACGGGATGCGGGGCGCCCTTGTCGTCGACAAAATCCCATTCGTCTGCACTGCCGGAATGACCGATACAGCGGTGCCGCAACAGCTCGGCCGGGGTCGCCGGCATGCCATATTTTTCCAGATAGGCCGGCGCGGCGCACACGATATTGCGCGAGGTGGCCAACTGGCGCGCCAGATGCGCCGGCTGGCCGCCGCGCGTCAGCCGGATGGCCATGTCATAGCCTTCGTCGATGAGGTCGACCACGCGCTCGTTCAGGCAAATGTCGAGCTGCACGTCGGGATAGTGTTGCATGAAGCGGGGCCAGAGCGGCGCCAGGTGCATGATGCCGAAATCGAGCGGGGCGTTAATGCGCAGCAAGCCGCGCGGTTGCATGGTGGCCGATGAGACGATGGCTTCGGCTTCGGCGACGTCGTCGAGAATCGATTTGGCGCGCTCGAACAGCGCTTCGCCGCTGGCCGTCAGCGACATCTTGCGCGAGCTGCGGTTCAGCAGGCGCGTGCACAAATGGCTTTCCAGGTCGCTGATATAGCGCGTGACATTGGCGGGGGAGGTGCCGAGCGATTCGGCGGCGCGCGCGAAACCGTCCTTGCGCACCACTTCGACGAATACTTCCAAAGCCCTGAGACGGTCCATGTTTTCCTCGCCAGATTTACAAATACTGAATGGCCTGATGATTTTCGCCATGGTAATTATAAATCATATGGTTTAGGCTTCCAGCCGATTTGTCGGCGACATGGGCAATGGAGCTGGGCACGGTTCCGATCGCCCTGATAGTACACGCTACACTGATACGGCAGGGTCTCGAAGCCGTATCTGTGGGTTGACGCCAGGCAGTTGTATGGCCTGCCTGGCGTGGCGCAAAGCGTCGATTTCGGGCATATCAAGCGCCACTAGCCACTATTGCGAACGCCACGGCAGCCCCGATCGATACCGGGTGGTGCCGCGCGCTCCGCTGCTGGATCGCTCAAGGGCGCCGCGCGCCTGATGTGAGAATTATCCAGCGGCGCTTGGCCGACGGTTCGATGGCATGGCGCATGGGTCGATGAAGCTAGCTCCTTCGGCCCGCCGCCAGACGCGAATTGCGCCTTACGTTGCCTAGCGCACGGAATGATCTATCGATAGGGCATATCTTGTGTTCATGCTTGCCGCCAAGACGGCGCCAGCTTGGACGCGGTCCAGCCGGGTCTATCCCTTCGATTTTGTTTGTATTCGGGAAAGTCGCCTAGTCCCCGAGATGGGGACGTGCGCTTCATCCCGCCATTAAAAGGACATCATATGCATACCACTACAAAATCTCCGATTGAACTTGATGGTGTTATCCACGTCGCCAAGGAAACCCGCGCCGAATTGCACAACGCCATAGACCTCGCGGCCGACAAGGCGCAACCGATGGCCGACCGCCTGGCCATCAGCGCGCATGCCGGCGTCGACCAGGTTGGCGCCACGCTCGACAAGGTGTCGACCACGCTGGCGCAACGGAGCAAGCAATTGGGTGCCAGTTGCCAGCAAGCCGCCGACACCGGGCGCGGCTATGTCCGCACCAAGCCGATGCTGGCGGTGCTGATGGCGATGGCGGCCGGTTACGGCTTGTCGAAATTGATGAGCGGGCGCAAATAAGCCTGCCTCCCCCTGCTCCTGTGACGGGCCATGAAGCCCGGGCTTCGGTCCGGCAGGTCCGGACTGCGCTCCCGCAACGACAGGGACTCGCTGCGCCTTCGGCGGCGCGGCCGCTGCTCCAGGTCGAAATGCCATGATCTGATCGCGCCGCGCTTTTGTCAATTCCGGCGCCCAGTTGATGGGACTGGTGCCCCGGCAAATGTGGGTGATTGCCAATTTCAAGGAAACCCAGATGTATCGCATGCAACTGGGGCAGGGCGCGCGTTTTCACGTCGATGCGCTTGACGGCGCCGTCCTGACGGGGCGGGTGGAAAGCATTTCGCCGGCCACCGGTTCCGAATTCAGCGTGCTGCCGGCCGATAACGCAAGCGGCAATTACTTGAAAATCGCCCAGCGCATACCGGTTCGCATCCGCATCGAGCCGGGCCAGGCGGCCGCGAGCCGCCTGCGGCCGGGGATGTCGGTGGTGGTCGCGGTCGATACCTCGGCCGCGCCCGGTGCCGGCGGGGCCGGGCGGTGAGGTGTCGCTTATCGCACTTCATGCTGCTGGCGCTGCTGACGGCTTGCGCGGCCCGGGTGCCGCCGGCACCGGCGCCGACGCTGACCATGCCGGCCGATTGGCGCGAACGCGTCGGCCCCGGCGCCCGGCCCGTGGAACGCTTATGGTGGCGCGGCTTCGGCGATGCCGTTTTGAGCGCGCTGGTCGACGTCGCGCTGGCGCACAATGGCGACTGCGTATTGCCCACGCGCGCGTGGCCGAGTACCGCGCCCGCGTGGCGGTGGCCGACGCCAACCGCCAGCCCAGCGTTGGCGCGGACACGGCGCCGACGCGGCTGCGCGCGCTGGCCTATTACGGCGCGCCTTACGTGGCCAATGTATATCAGGCCGAGCTGCAAGCCAGTTATGAAATCGACGTCTGGGGCCGGCTGGCCAGCTTGAGCGAGGCGGCCGGCGCCGCGTACCGGGCCGAGCAGGCCAGCGCGGACGCGGCGGCGCTGTCGATCGCGGCCAGCGTGGCGTCCGGCTACCTGACTTTGCGCGGTCTCGATGCCCAGCTCGCATTGACGCGCGCCACCCTGGGCTTGCGCGCGCAATCGCGCGACCTGGCGCGCAGGCAATTCGACGTCGGCTACAGTTCGCGGCTCGAATGGCTGCAGGCGCAAGCCGAATACGATACGGCGGCCGAACAGTTGCCGCAATTGGAAAGAGCGATTTTCGAACAGGAAAACGCCTTGTCGTTTCTGGTCGGCGCCAACCCGGGGCCGCTTGCGCGCGGCGCCGCGCTGGAAGCGTTGAACGCGCCGCCGGTGCCGGCCGGGTTGCCGTCAGACTTGCTGCGGCGCCGGCCCGACATCGCGCGCGCCGAATTGACTTTGCTGGCCGCCAACGCCAACCTGGGCGCCATTCGCGACCAGTTGCTCCCTTCATTCAAGCTGACCGCCGCAGGCGGGGTGCAAGCTTTATCGCTGAGTAATTTCCTGCGCGTGCCCGATGCTCTATGGCATCTCACCGGCTTGATCGCCGCCCCCATCATCGACGGCGGCCGGGTCCAGGCCCAGACCGACGCCGCCGCCGCGCAGCGCGACCAGGCCGCGTATGCCTATGAAAATGCGGTGCGGGCCGCGTTTGCCGAGACCGACAATGGCCTGGGCGCCTTGCACCGCTTGCGGCAACAGGCGCTGGCCAATGACGCGCGCCGGGCGACGGCGGCGGCGACCCTGCGCATCGCCCACAATCGTTACCGCAACGGCTACGCCTCCTACCTGGAAGAGCTGGACGCCCAGCGTACCCTGTATAGTGCCGACCTGGGCCGCCTGCAATTGAAGACGCGCATCCTGCTGGCCTCGGTCGACCTGTACCGGGCCATGGGCGGCGGCTGGGCGCAGCCGGCGCAGAAATAACGCGCACGGCGCTGGCCGCCCGGCTTCAGCTTGCGCGTTGCGGCGGCTTGCCGCCGGCCGCGATAACTCTTACAATTCGGGCCAATTCATTGACGAAAGAATAAAATATGCCCATCTTTGGTATCGGCTTACATGTATTGGTGGCCCTGTTTTTTGCCGTACACGCGATTCGCAACGGTCAGCAATTGTATTGGTTGCTGATCCTGTTTTCCTTCCCCTTGCTGGGCAGCGTGGTGTATTTCTTTGCCATTTACCTGCCCAATTCCCGGCTCGAATTCGGCGCGCGCAAGGTCGTCGCGGCCGCCGCCAGGTCGCTCGACCCGAAGCGCGAATTGCGCGAGGCGCGCTCGGCCTTCGATTACACGCCCACCGCGCAAAACCAGATGCGCCTGGCGGCGGCCCAACTGGAGGCGGGCGCTGCCGACGAAGCGGCCGCCACCTATGAAGCTTGCCTGCTTGGCGCCTTCGCCTCGGATCTGGAAATCCGCTATGGCGCCGCGCGCGCCAACGTTGCCTGCGGCCGCTCCGCGCCCGCTATCGGGCATTTGCAATTGATCCGGCAAGGCAATCCCGGCTTCCGGCCGGAACAGGTGGCCTTGTTGCTGGCGCAATCATTGGCGGCGGCCGGCCGGCAGCAGGAAGCGCAGGCGGAATATGTCGCGGCGCTGGCGCGTTTCGGCAGCTTCGAGAGCCGCGCCGAATACGCGATCTGGGCCGCGAACGCCGGTCAGGCCGAACTGGCCGGGCAATTGCAAACCGAATTGCAGCGCACGGTGGAGCGCTGGGGGCGCCACACGCGCGAGATGAATATGGCGCTGATACGGCGCCTGAACGCGGCCTTGCGCAGCAGCTTGTGAAAACTGCCGCAGCCGAGGCTATCTCGGGCGGCTTTTAAATCGATACAATAAGGATCGCCATGAATAAAATCAAAATGCAAGTGGAGCAATTGATCGCCTCCGGAACCAGTAAATCCCAGGTGTTTGCCCAACTCTCCGGGCCCGACGTCAAGGATCGCAAGCTGGCGTATTTCATCGCCAGCCATGTCGATCCGCGTCTGTGCGAGCGCCACGCCACAGCCAACTGGTTCGTCATTGGCGTGGTGCTGATCCAGGCCTTGATCCTGCTGGTCCTTACCGCGATGATGGGAGCGGAAATAGGACCAACCGCACAATGGCTGGTGCCCGCCATTGCCTTATTGCTGCCGCTGATGATGGTATGGGGGTTTTACAAGCACAATGTCGGCGCCTATAATGTCTACATTGCGCTCAGTTTCATCGGCCTGCCTCAGTCGCTGAAAGCTGTCGCCGCCACGCCCTTGGAGGGTTCCATTGCCTTGGTGATTACCATCGCTTGCTTTGCGCTGGTCTGGTACGTGCGCGCCAAGCTGTTCCCCGATTTCGCGTTCATGGGCCCCAAAAAGGTGAACGGTCGGTATATATTCTCGGATTGAGCCATTCCATGCGGCCGCGCCCGACATAGTGCGCGGCCCGCAAAAAATACACTACAGGGATATCTCATGATTTATGAATTGCGCATTTACCACTGCGTGCCGGGCCGAATGCCGGCGCTGCATGATCGTTTTGAAACCAGCACGCTCGCCATCTGGGAAAAGCATGGCATCCGCCCGATGGGATTCTGGACCACCCTGGTGGGACCGAACAACCAGACCCTGAGTTATATGCTGCAATGGGATAGCCTGGGCGAGCGCGAGATCAGATGGAACGCATTCTTGACCGATCCGGTATGGATCGCCATACGGGCCGCAACCGAGGCCGATGGCCTCATCGTGGAACGGATCGACAACCAGATCCTGGCGCCGACCGCATATTCCCCGATGCAGTGAAGTGGCGGACCGGCGAACTCGCCGGTCCCGCCGCGACTTCCTTGCGGGACGCTTCCTTAAAGGGATGGCACCACATTTTTCCCTTCGACCAAGCGGTAATGTTTGCCGTCAAAAGCGTAGCGCGCCTTGGCGTGGACCGTCGTATTGACGCGTTCGACGTCTGCGCCGTCTTCCTCATGCCCGGGGTCTTTTGCCTTGCTCAATTGCCCCGAAAATTTGAAGAGTAAATCCCCATAGACGGCGCCGCCGACGGGCGCGGCGACGTGCCACGCGCCGCTGACATTCCAGCACTGGTTTTTGGTCTGGTCGCAGGCGCCGTCATTGTCCGTATGGATGGGGATGCCATCCGTCAAATTATGCCAGCTTGGGTCGGCGAGATCGAAGATGAAGAGCGCGTTGCGGTTATAACCATTCCCGAATTGATAGTCTTCGATGGCAAGAGCCGGTTTTCCCGGCGCCAGCATGGCCCAGCGGACGTCGCCTATATGTCCGTTTGAACCAAACTCGGCAATATTTTCATGCCGCTTGAGCACTTTCCAATGCGCGCCGTTTTGCCTCAGAAAGAAGACATTCAGCAAACCGAGAGTGGCCATGCCGGAATTGGCCTGGCCATCGTCTTCGGCTCCTTCCGCGTTTGCCACCAGCACCGTATCGCCGTTGGGCAAGATGGTATGGCCGTAGGCAGTCACCACATAGGTCGAGTGGCCGCCGCGCTGTCCGAAATCGCGCAATTCAGCCAATGCGTCGCCGCTGGCCGCGCGATAGTGCTTGCCGAACACGGCGCGCATCAAGATGGCTTCTTCATCCCGGCTCCGGGACTCGGGCGTGCCCGTTGTCTTGCCGGAGGTGGCCGGGGCCGGCGTTTTGTCGCAGGCGGCCAGGCTCGCGCACAGCAGCAAGAGGCAGAGTGTTTTCATGGGCTGGATCCGTTCATCCGATGTCACTATTGCAATTGGCTCAGCGCGGCCGGCACCACATAGGCCTTGCCGTCATAATGCAAGCTCACTTTGGTGGCGCGGCCCTTTTTTTCGCTGGGCGCGCATTCGCCCTTGACCATTTTGTTGACCGTATCGACTGTCTTCGAGGTGACGATCAGATCGGCGTAACCATGGCTGGCCGAGTTTCCCATGTCGATGCTGCGCACGGTATCGGAAAACTCTCCTTCGCATTGGGTATCCCATTCGCCGTGCCCATCTTGTACCACCAGGCCCGTCAAGACCTGGCGCAGCTCGCCGCCTTCTTCGACAAATAAATCGAGGCTGGTCTGGGAGCCGGGATTGGCGCGCGATGAACTCGCATGCGTTGCGCGCAGCCCGAACGCGCGCACGGCCGGCGTCAGGCGATAGCGCCCGGTGTCGATTGCCAGGTCGGAAAAGCGCCAGGCATCGGATTCATAGCGCCCCTCGAGGCGCGCGCTGGCGACTTTTTTAGCGCTGCCGGTCGCAGTGATCAAGACATCGAGGTCGTAACTGCCGCCGCGCTCATCGTCGGGATCGAAGCCGTCTGATGCGGGACTCAAATAGGCCAGCGCAATAATGTTCTTGCCCGGCTCCGATGGCATGGCGCGGCAGGTGGCGTAATGCGGCCGGCTTGCCTTGTGACCGAGGCGGCGCGCCAAGTCTTCGGCGACGCCATCGTTGCAGGTATTTTCAGCGTGCGCGCTGGCGCAGGCAAACGCCACGGCCAGCATGGCGCCTTGCCGATACAAAGTTTGGGTGTTTTTCATGAGCATGGTTTTCACTTGTGATATGGCGATCTTAGAATCCCGGCACCACGTTTTCGCCTTCGACCAGCTGGTAGCTCTTGCCGTCAAACGCATAGCGCGCGCTGGCGTGGATCTTGCTCACGATGCGCACCACTTTGTCGCCTTCCTTCAGCTCCGCATGTGGCTTGGCCTCGCCGGATTCGCCTGAAAAGTCGATCAGCAAATCGTCATAGCGGGCGCCGGCGGCGGACGGGGCGAAGTGCCAGGCGCCGCTGATGTTCCAGCATTTGTCGGTATCGGGCTGGCAGGCGCCGTCATTGTCCGAATGGATGCTGATGCTTTCCGTCAAGTCGCGCATGGTATCGGCGCCCAGGTCGAACAGCGACAGGAATTCGATCGACGAACCCATCGCCGTGTCGCCGTGGCGCATTGCCAGCGCCGGCAGGTCAGCACCGAGCCTGGTCCAGACGGCCTGGCCGATTTGTCCCGAGGCACCCAGCGTCGCGATGTTTTCCTGGCGCTTGAGCACTTGCCACTGGGCTGCGGTCTGCTTGAGGAAAAAGACATTCAATAAGCCGGGCACGGGATGGCCCGATTCGGCGTCGCCGTCGGCCCCGGCGCTTTGCGCGTTCGCCACCAACACCGTTTCCCCATTCGGCAAGATGGTGTGGGCGACCGGGTTCACCACGTAGTTGCCGCGCTTGCCCGGCTGCTCCGGTTCGGCCAGTTGCGTCAGCGCGTCGGCGCTGGCGGCGCGGTAAGCCTTGCCGAAGACGGCCCGCATCAAGAGCGCTTCCACGCGCTGGTCGGCGCTGGGCGCGGGCTTGGCTGGTGCGGCCGGCGCCGGCACCGGCACCGGCGCGGCGGCCGGCGCTTCCGGTTTCGAGCAGGCGCCCAGGGTCGCGCACAGCAGCAGGCAAAGTGGTTTCGACAGATTCATGGGGTGCTCGGGTAGGGTGGTGAGCCGCCAGTATGCCAGAGCCGGCGCGGCCCGGCTCTGGATTCGGACCTTTAGTGCTTGTGCAATTGCACCACTGGCGCCACCGGCGGTACGGCCACCGGTTTTTGCCGGCGCAGCTTGTGGCCGATGCGTTGCAACAGGTGTTCCAGGTCGTCGATATAGGTAAACACGGCCGGCACCACCAACAGGCTGAGCAGGGTGGAGGTGATCAAGCCGCCGATCACCGTGATCGCCATCGGCGAACGGAAGCTGGGGTCGGCGCCCCAGCCCAGCGCCAGCGGCATCATGCCGGCGCCCATCGCAATGGTGGTCATCAGGATCGGCCGGCTGCGCTTGTGGCAAGCGTCGACCAGGGCGTCGAAGCGGTTCATGCCGGCCTGGCGCGCCAGGATCGCATAGTCGACCAGCAGGATCGAATTCTTGGTGACGATCCCCATCAGCATGATCAAGCCTATCATTGACGGCATCGACAGCGCCCGTCCGGTGATCAGCAAGGCCACGAAGGCGCCCCCTATTGACAGCGGCAACGCCGCCAGAATCGTCATCGGCTGCATGAAATCCTTGAACAGCAGGACCAGCACGCAGTAAATGCACACTACCCCGATCAGCATGGCCAGGCCAAAGCTGGCAAACAGCGCCACCATTTCCTGGGCGTCGCCCAGTTCCGCGATCTTCACCGCTGGCGGCAAGTTTTGCATGGCCGGCAGCGCGCGCGCCTCGGTGTTGAGTTCGCCCAGCGAGCGCGATCCGAGTTCCACGTCCAGCGTCACGTTGCGGCTGCGGTTCAGGCGGGCGATTTGCGCCGGGCCGCTTTCCATCGTGACGGTGGCGACATTGGCCAGGCGCACCGGGCCGTTCTTGCCGGGCACGGTCAAGCGTTCGATCGAGGCCAGGTCGGCGCGCACCGCGTCGGGCAGCTTGACGCGGATCGCCACCTGGCGCTCCGGCAGGTTCATCTTGGTCAAGTCGGTGTCGTAGTCACCGGCGGTGGCGACGCGCACCGTTTCGCCGATGGCGGCGGCGGTCACGCCAAGGTCGGCGGCGCGCGCGAAGTCGGGCCGCACGATGATTTCCGGGCGCACCAGCGAGGCGCTCGAGCTGACATTGCCGATCCCTTTCAGGCCGCGCAATTCACGCTCGACCTTTTGCGCCGCCTCCATCAAAGCGACCGGGTCTTCGCTGCGCAGCACCAGTTGCATCTTGACGCCGCTGTCGGGCGGGCCGACGGTGAAGCGGGCGCCGGGAATCGCGTCGAGCTGGTGCCGTATCAGGGCTTCCAGGTCGGCCATCGATTCCTTGCGCTTGGTGCGGTGTACGGTGGTCAAGGTCAGCACCGCCCGGCGCGCCTCGGCCGCCGCGCCGGGGGCGAAGGCGTCGCCGCTGGAGCCACCGCCGATCGAGCTGAACACGCCTTGTATGCCCTCGACGCGCATCGCCGCCAGGCGCGCCTGTTCAGCCACGACGCGCGTTTCGGCCAGCGTCGAGCCGGGCGGCAACTCCACATTGATCTGGGTTTGCGCGCGGTCGGCGGCCGGCACGAAGCCGGTCGGCAGATGCGGCACCAGCATGATGGAACCGGCGAAGAACAGGGCCGAGGCGATTGCCGTCACCAGGCGGTGGCGCAGGCACCAGCGCATCAGGGAAATATAGTGGCGCATGATCCAGCCGTCTTTTTCCTCGGCGTGCGCCAGCGGTTTGAGCAGGTAGGCCGCCATCATCGGCGTCAGCAGGCGCGCCACCACCAGCGAGGCCAGCACCGCCAGCACGGCGGTCCAGCCGAATTGCTTGAAGAAAAGGCCCGGCACGCCGCCCATGAAGGCGGTCGGCAAGAATACCGCGACCAGCGCGAAGGTGGTGGCGATCACCGCCATGCCGATTTCATCGGCCGCTTCCATGGCCGCCTGCATCGGCGTCTTGCCCATGCGCAGATGGCGCGAAATGTTTTCGATTTCGACGATGGCGTCATCGACCAGCACCCCCACCACCAGGGCCAGCGAGAGCAGGGTCACGGTGTTGAGGGTGTAGCCGAACAGGTACAGGCCGAGGAAGGCCGGCATCACCGACAGCGGCAGCGCGGCTGCCGCCACCAGGGTGGCGCGCCAGTCGCGCAGAAACCACCACACCACCAGCACCGCCAGCAGCGCGCCTTCGTACAGCAATTCCATCGAACCGATGAAGTTTTCCTCGACCGGGAAGGCATTGTCGATGCTTTGTTTGAGTACGATGTTGGGATTCGCCTTTTGCAGTTCGGCGATCGCGGCACGGGCCCCGCGCGCCACCTCGACTTCGCTGGCGCCCTTGGTGCGGAATACCTCGAAGCCAACCACGCTCTTGCCGTCCTGCTCGGCAATGGCGCGCGGCTCGGCCACCGTGTCGCTGACCTTGGCGACATCGTCGAGGCGGATATGGCGCCCGTCTGGCAGCGGGATTTCGATGCGCGCCAATTCCTGCGCCGTCTTGACGGTGGCGATGGTGCGCACCGATTGCTCGGCGCCGCTGACGTCGCCGCGTCCGCCCGGCGCTTCTTTTTGCACCTGGCGCAATTGGCGCGACACGTCCAGCGCCGACACTTTCAAGGCCGCCATGCGGGCTTCGTCGAGTTCCACGCGGATTTCGCGCAAGGCGCCGCCGACCCGGTTCACGGCGCCCACGCCGGGCACCGACAGCAGGCGCTTGGCCACGGTATTGTCGACAAACCAGCTCAATTCCTGCTGGTCGAGCGGGTTGTCGATGCCTGCCTTGGCGGTGGCGATGAAGCTCAGGATTACCCGACCGGCGGTCGAGGCCTTGGTCACGGTCGGGTCGCGCAGCTCGGCCGGCAAGTCGGGCTTGACCCGCGCCACCGCGTCGCGCACGTCATTGACGGCTTCCGCGATCTGCTTTTCCAGCACGAATTCGACGGTCACGGTGACGCTGCCGTCGAGCACCTTGGTGTAGACGTTCTTGACGCCTTGCAACGTGGCGACCGAGTCTTCCAGCTTGCGCGCCACTTCCGTTTCCAGCTGGGCCGGGGCGGCGCCCGACAGCGAGGCGCTGATGGTGACGATGGGCAGTTCGATATCGGGAAAATCCTGCACCGGGCTGGCGCGGTAGGCCAGCAAGCCGGCCAGGGTCAGCAGCGCGAACAGCATGATCGCCGGGATCGGGTTCTTGATCGAGAGGGAGGAAAAATTCATGGCGCGTCCTTACTTGGCGGCCGGCGCGCGGGCAGGCGCGCTGGCGGTCCCGCTGGCGGCGACGTTGCGCACCAGGTCGCCCTCATTGAGGAAACCGGCGCCGCTGGTGACGATAGTCGTGTCGGCCTTGATGCCATCCAGGACTTCGACGCGGTCGGCCAGGCGGCGCCCGGTCTGCACCTTGATCTGGCTGACGTGGGAATTGGCGTTGAGCCGGAACACATAGCTGAAACCGTCGCGCACCACGATGGCTTGCTGCGGCACCGTCATCGCTTCCGAGGTGCCCAGTTCGAACTGGCCGCTGGCGAACATGCCGGCCTTGAACGGCGCGTCGGCGCCTGCGCCGGCCGGCAAGTCGACATACACCAGCGCATTGCGGGTTTGCGGATCGACGGTGGGCGCGATCATGCGCACTTTGCCGGTCAGGGTGGCGCCATTGGCGGCCTTCACTTGCGCGCTGGTGCCGGGTTTTAAGCGCTGCAATTCGGCGGCGGTGACTTCGGCGCGCCATTCCAGGCGGCCCTGGCGGATCATGCGGAACAATTCGGTGCCAGTGCCGAGCACCGAGCCGACGGTCGCGTTGCGGGTCGAGATCACGCCGCTGTCGGGCGCCAGCACTTGCGTGTATTTCAGGCGCAATTGTTGGCTCGCCAGCGCCGCCCTGGCCGAGGCGATGCGGGCGTTCGCGGTTTGCTCGGCTGTCAGGTATTGGCTGATTTGCTGGGCACTGAGCGCGCCGCTGCTTTGCAGGGAGCGCGCGCGCGCGGCGTTGGCGCCCGCTTCCAGGGCGTTGGCCTGGGCTTCCTGCAGCGCGGCGCGGGCCTGCGCCAGGTCGGCGTTGACGGCGTCGGCCGAGAACACGGCCAGCACCTGGCCGGCGCGCACCGCGTCGCCGACATTGACGCGCACTTCGGTCAGGCGCAAGCCATTCGATTCGCTGCCGATCACAGCCTCCTGCCAGGCGCTGACATTGCCGTTGGCGGCCAGCTTGATCGGCAGGCGCGCCGCCATCGGGGTGGCGCTGGTGACGGTCAGCGCCGCTTTCGGCGCCTCGGCTTTCTTGTCATCAGCCGCGTGCGAGGCCGGCGCGACCAGCGCGAAGCCGATTGCGCCCAGGGCGAAGGCGGTGGCGAGGGCCAGGGTCAGCGGTTTCAAGGTCATTTTTTTCATGGGTAATCCTGCGGTATGCATGTCGGGATGATCAGTGGGCGGTGGGGGCGGACCAGCCGCCGCCAGCCGCGCGGTACAGCGCGACCCCGGCTGCGCTACGCTCGCGCTCCAGGTTGACCACGGTGTTCTGGGCGGCCAGCAGGGTGCGGCGCGACTCTTCCAGTTCCAGCAGGCTGGCCAGGCCATTCTTGTAGCGTTCTTCGGTGGCCGCAAACGAGCTCTGGTAACCGTCGAGCGCGATATGGGCGTGGCCGCTGCGGCGGTCGGCGCTGTCGAGCTGGACTAGCGCCTGCTCGACTTCGCTGACGGCCAGTCGCACGCTGGCGCGGTACTTGACGACGGCTTCGTCATAGCGCGCCGCCGCCGCGTCGACATTGGCGCGGCGACGCCCGCCGTCGAACAGCGGCAGCGTCAGCGCCAGCGGGCCGATGGTCCAGGTATCGGCTGTGGTGCTGCTGCCGCCGGAACGGAAATTGCCGACCCCGACCTGACCGGACAGGCTCAGGCGCGGGTAGCGCTGGGCTTGCGCGCCTTTCACCTCGGCGCTGGCGGCCGCCACTTCCCGTTCGGCGCCGAACACGTCGGGACGCTGGCTCAAAATTTGCGCCGGCAGTGCGTTCAGCGTCAGCGTGGGCGCCGCCACGGCGGCCGTTTCCAGGCCTTGCCGCAAGGCCGGTTCCGGTAGCGCCGTCAGCGCCACCAGGGCCTTGACGTCGATATCGCAGGCGGCCCCCTGGTCGATGGCGCGCCCGCTGCCCTCGGCGGCGCTGGCGCGCGCCAGCGCCGCGTTGGCGGGCGCCTGCAAGCCGGCCGTCGCGGTCAGCTCGGTCAGGCGCGCGGTGTCGGCGCGCGAGGCGGCGTCCTGGCGGGCCACGGCCAGCAATTGCTGGCAGGCGCGCAAGGCGTAATATTGGGTCGCCACTTCGGCCGCCACCGCGACGCGGGCGTCATGCCACAGCGCTTGCGCGCCATCCAGACGGGCCTGGGCGGCGTCGCGGGCGGCGCGGTTGGCGCCGAACACGTCGATTTCCCATGCCGCTTGCAAGCCGGCCTGGGACGTGGTGCCTGACGGTTGCAGCGATTGCTGGCTCATGCGGTTGACGCTGGCGGCCGCGTCCAGGGTCGGCCCCAGCGCGGCGCCGCTGGCCACGCGTTCGGCGCGCGACTGGGCCATGCGGCTGGCGGCGGCGGCGATCGATGGACTCGCTTGCTGAGCCGTGGCGACCAGGCGCGCCAGCAGCGGGTCGCCTTGACCTTGCCACCAATTATTCAAGTCGGCCAATTGGCCATTGTGCGGCAGCGGCGCCTGCCAGGCCGGCGGCGCGTCCGCAGCGACGCGCGGCGCCGGCGCCTGGCTCGCGCAGGCACTGAGCGCCAACGCGGCTGCAGCCGCCAATGCGCGTGGTACTGTTTTCATGCTATTCCTTTGTGTAGGCGAGTTTGTTCGGCGCCGACCAGCGCCAGGGCATAGTCGGCCAGGGTGGCGCTCCAGCGCTCGAAGGCTTCCGGCGTGGCCAGCAATTGTGGCCGGATTGATTCAATCACGTCGCGCGTGATCATGATATGTAGTCCCAGTCCGGCGATGGAAAAGGCCAGCCGGTGCAGCGCGTCGCCTGCTTTGGCGACGCCGAGGTGGCGCGCGAGCACGCCGACCAGGGCCAGGTGCACGGGCTGGATGCCGTGCACGATTTCCTCGGCCCACAAGCCGGTCGGTTCCAGCATTTCGCGAAACCATAGCCGCATGCACAATTGGGCCAGGTCGCCTTGCCCCATCTGCACCATCAATTGGGCGTAAAAGCCTTCCAGCGACTGGCGCAGCGTGAAATGGGGCTGGTCGAACATCTCGATGTCTTTTTGCGGGCCGGCCGAATGATTGTTAAAGCAAGCCCGGTACAAGCCGGCCTTGTCGCCGAAGTAGTAACTGATGGCGGCCACGTTGGCGCCGGCGGCCAGCGCGATGTCGCGCGTCGAGCTGTTGGCGAAGCCGCGCTCGGCAAACAGGCGTATCGCCGTCAGCAGCAGGCGTTCGCGCGACTGCGCGCCGTCCGAGCGCGGCTTGCGGGAGTCGTCGGCGCCCCGTTCCGGTTTGATATTGTCGTCTTGGCTAGTCATGGACGGCATTTAAGCACACATTTCAAACGATTGATATAAGTAGGTCGCTTGCTTTACTTAAACTTTACACAGGCGGCCGGCCGAGCGTCATGAAAGGGCGGGGCGGGCGTCTGGAGGGCGGGCAAAAAAATGCCCGCTGGCCTTGCGGCGCGGGCAAAATTCCAACGTTCGGAGAACGATCTGGAGGAGACAGGAGTACTATAGTTCAGAAAATGTTGCAGTGCAATACCGTAGAACTACCATGACGATGTGTCCACTATGGCGCGGGTGCGGCGGGCGTGCGCAGCGCCAGCGTGAACGTACTGCCGCTGCCATAGTCGCTCTTGAGGAAGAGCACGCCGCCGATCGCATTGGCCAGGTTTTGGCACAGGTACAAGCCCAGTCCGGCCCCTTCGGCATGCCGGGTCGACGTCGAATCGAGTTGCGAAAACGCCTGGAACAGCTTGCCCTGGTCTTCCAGCTTGATGCCGGTGCCGCTGTCGCTCACGCTCATTTCCGTCAGCAATTGGCCGGCCTCGAGGCGCTGGCTCAGCTTGACGCTGATCGAGCCGTGTTCGGTGAATTTGATCGCATTGTTGAGCAGGTTGATCAGGATCTGGGTCAGCGCGCGGCGGTCGGTGTCGACCGTGATCGGCTCGGGCGTCAATTCCACCGTCAGCGCCAGGCCCTTGAGCTGGGCCAGCGGGCGCAGCGTTTCGGCGATATCGGCGACCAGGCTCTGGCATTGCACCGGCTCGACCGATAGCGTGACCTTGCCGGCCTCGATCTTGGCGACGTCGAGGATGTCGTTGATCAAGGAAAGCAGGTGGCGCGCGCTCGAGCGTATGGTGTTCAATTGCTTGTCCTGCTCGACCGTCAGTGGACCGGGCAGTTTCATCAACAGCGCCCCGGTGAAGCCGATGATGGCGTTCAGCGGGGTGCGTAACTCGTGCGACATATTGGCGATGAAGGCCGATTTCATGCGGCTGGCCTCGGCCAGTTCCAGGTTTTTCAGGGCGATTTCGCGGTTGATGGTTTCGAGTTCGCCGGCGTGGCGCGCCAGCCGCATGTTCAGCTCGATCACTTGCCGTTCGCGCGCCTGCAATTCGCCATTCACCTGGACCGCCTGTTCGTAGGTCGAGATCAGCAAGTCGAGGATTTGCTGGCGGTCGGCGTTGATGAAGTGTTTTTGATCGCCGAGGTAGAGCGCGATGCCGATTTCCAGGTTCTGATTCTGGCGCAGCTTCTGGTTCATCAGCATGTGGCTGATGCGGTTCAACAGATAATCTTCCGCATAGGGCTTGCGAATGAAATTGTCGGCGCCGCATTCGATGCCGCGTATGATGTCTTTCGGGTCGTTGAGCGAGGTGACCAGGATCACCGGGATGTCGTGCAGGGTCGGGTCGGACTTGATCGCGCGGCACAGCTCGTAGCCATTCATTTCCGGCATCACGATGTCGGTCAACACCAGTTGCGGCTTGCGCTCGCGGATCGCGGCCAGCGCCACTTGCCCGTTGGCGGCTACCCTGGCCTTGTATTGCGCGGATTGGATCAGGCGGCGCAAGCGTTCCGCCTGGGTTGGACTGTCCTCGACGATCAAGACCTCGATCTCGTCGGGCGCTATATCGGTGCTGGAGTCCAAGGGCCATCTCCTTTTGTGCTGTTTGACGGTGCGGCGGACGCCACCGGCGGGCCGGCGCGGACGCTATCCATGTCTAAAGACTATATCGGATTTACACCGGCAGCAGTGATTTTTCACGTCGCGAACGGGCTTGCCGCGTGGCTGAGAAACTATTCCGATAGGGAGCAATGCAGTCCCCGCTTCCGAGGGGCCGCCAGCAGATGGCGTATTCCCTGCCAGAATGGGTTCTTAATGCTCGCCCTGGAATTGGCCGGCGCGGTAAGTGAGCACCAGCGTGTCGCGGTGGCCGTGCGGGCCGGTCGGCTGGATCGGAGTCGATTCGTGGATCACGGTGGCGTCGTCGAGCAGCAGCAGCGACCACGGTTCGGTCAGCGTGAAGCGCTTGCCGTTGGGGCCGTCGGCCTCGAAGATACGGGTTTCGCCGCCCTTCACATTGCAGCGCCCGACCAGCAGCACGGCGACAAAATCGACGCCGTCGCGGTGCGCGCCTTCCGGCGTCGGTCGGCCGATGCCGTCGGTGGTATCGATGCGGAATTGGTGCGCTTCGATATACCAGCTTTGTTGGCCCCTGAGCTCGGAACATACTTCGCCCAGGGCGCGCAGCAATTGCGACCAGGCGGGCCGGGCCACGATGTCGGGCGCAATCGGCTCGAACAGGCGGTGCATGCCGCCGTGCAGCGCATTGTATTCGAGCGGTTGCCAGTGGGCCCGGTGCGGCGTCTGCGTCAATTGCCCGCCTTCTTGCACGAAGCAAGAATGGCGCCGGCGCCGGTAGCGGCCGCCATCCTTCAGGTAATTGTCCAGGGCCAACTGGTCCCAGCTGGCGGCCAGCGCGGCCAGCTCCGGCGCCGCGCAGCCGGCCAGGGCGCACACGTCTTGCGCGCGCAATACGGCATAGCCGTCGTTGCGCATGGCCACGATAAGGTGTTCGGGGGCGGTGAAGATCGGTGCGGAAGTGCTCATCGTTGGGCCAGGGTGATTGTCGATATTGTACGAAGCGGGCTTGTCGGGCCGCGCCGACCTACATGCATTGGTTCAGGCTCGCGCGCAAGGCTTCGAGCTGTTTTTTCATGCTGACCATGTCGTCCAGATTGCATTTGGTGGCGTCCAGGATCGCTTGCGGCAGCAGCGCCGCCTCGTCGCGCATGCGGTTGCCCCGTTCCGTCAGCGCAATGATGACCTGGCGCTCGTCGCTGGCGGCGCGCGCGCGCGTGAGCAGTTCGGCTTGCTCCATGCGTTTGAGTAGCGGGGTCAGGGTGGCCGAATCGAGGAACAGGCGTTCGCCCACTTCCGACACGGTCAGCTGGTTTTTTTCCCATAACACCATCATCACGAGGTATTGCGAATAAGTCAGGCCCAGCGTGCGCAAGAGCTTGCGGTACAACTTGCTCATCGCCAGCGAAGTCGAATACAGCGCAAAGCAAAGTTGCCCGTCGAGCCGGGGCACTTGATTCAGGGGGGCGGGTGGGGTGTGCATGACTGATAGTATATATAGCGCGCTATTCAATTGCAAGGCGAAGCGGGGCCGCAAGCGGCGCGTTCCTTACCGTTGGCGCCCGTAGCGCTCGCGCAGCAGCACCAGCATGGCCCGGTTCATTTCCCATGCGTTCGACACCGGCTGGCCGCTGTAGGGCAGGGTCTGGGTGTAGGGCGGCGGGCCGAATTCGGGCGTCAGCGTCAGGCGCGTCGCGCCGGCTGCCTGGCGCAGCGTGACAATGCTATCCCACCACGCCAGATGGCGCGCCAGCGCTTCCCCGGCTTCGGGCGCGCGGAAGTCGGCCACTTGCGGGCCTTGCTGGTGGCCGACGCGGGCGTGGATATGGCGCACATGGGGCAGGGTCGCGGCCAGCGTGTCCGGCTGGTCTTCCAGCAGCGATTCGCAGGCGCAGCACCAGTGCGACAGGTCGGCCGTCAATGCCAATTGCGGCAATTGGGCCAGGTAAGGTAGAAGCAGCATCGGGTGGCCGCTGAAGCGGCTGCGGTGGATTTCATGCACGACAGGCACGCCGTGCGCCCGCGCTATGCTCTCGGCCAGGGCCAGCAATTCCAGGTTTTGCGCCATCGTGTAGTAATCCTTGCCGGTGTGCGAATTGACCAGGATGGGCCGCGCCGCGCAAGCGTTGTCGAGCAAGCAGGCCAGGGCCGCGCGGTGCGCCTCGAATTGCGGCTCGAAGGCGGTTTCCCACTGCTGCGCGATCAGGCCCAGGCCGGCGTCGGCGATGCGGGCGCACCATTCCTCGCGCGCTGCGGCCTCGGTCGGCAGTGCCATTTCAATGCCGTCGAAGCCGGCTTCGAGCACGCGTTCGATGAACACTTGCGGCGCCAGTTCGTTGCTGCCCCAATGCGGCGCGAAAATCAGGATCTCCACGGTGGTCCCTTAGACGAAGCCGCGCGCCGGGAAGGCCGCGTCGCGCTGGATCCAGTTGCGCGCCGAGTAGGCGCTGGCGGCGTCGGTCGCGTGCAGGGTGTAGGCGTGGCGTGAGACGGGCGAGCGGTTCGGCGCGCTGTAATGGGGCAGCAAGCCGTGAAAGCAGACCAGGCTGCCGGCCTTGACTTCGAGCGCCACGGCGCTGCGATCGTCCGGCCACGGGGTGGCGTCGAGGCGCTCGATGGCAACCTTGGCGCCGTCGCGCACGAAGCGTTCGCGCAGCGGGCCGCGGTGGCCGCCCGGCTCGGCCCACAGGCAGCCATTGTCTTGCGTCGCGTCTTCCAGCGCGAACCAAAAGGTGGTCACGCTGATTGGCGCGGTGTCGAAATAGGTGGCGTCCTGATGCCAGCGTACTTCGCCGCCGATACCGGGCTGCTTGAAGATATACATCGATTGCCATACCCGCGCGTCGGTCAGGCCCAGGTCGCGCGCCACGGCGGCCAGTTTCGGGTCGCTGGAGAAGGCCCGGAACACCGGATCGAGGTCATGCATCGCGTGGCCGATTTTGTTGATCGACAGCGCCTTGGCTTGTTTCAGCGAGCCGTCCTGGGCAAACGCTTCTTCCTCGAAAAAGCAACGTACCGTCTTGTCGGAGGCCAGGAAATAGTCGTCGGTGCTGGTTTCCTGTTCGCGCGTGGTGAAAATGGCGGGTCGCGCGCTCGGTTCGAATTGCTCGACAATTTCTTCGGCGCGGGCGCGCAGGGCGGCAATCTCGGCGGCGCCCTTGAAGCCGGGCAGCACCAGGTAGCCGTCGCGTTGGTATTGTGCTTGTTGGGCGCTGGTCAGCATGGGCAAGGCTCCGCAATCAATGAAAAACGCATTGTAAGGCGCCGCCCCGGCGGCGACAATCGGCAAATGGTTGACACATTGTCGCCAGAACATTGACAATCCCTGACATGGATCAATTACGCGCAATGGAAATTTTCGTCGAGGTGGCGCGCTTGCGCAGTTTCAGCGCCGCCGGGCGCGCGCTGGGCTTGACGCGTGCCATGGTCAGCAAACACATCATGCAACTGGAAGCGCGCCTGGACGCGCGCCTGTTGCACCGCTCCACCCGCGAGGTAAGCCTGACCGACGCCGGCCAGGCTTACCTGGCGCCTTGCGCGGCCACCGTGTTGCAGGCGCAAGAGGCGGCGCGGATGTTGACGCATGCCGACGCCGAGCTGGCCGGGCCGCTGCGCTTGCAGGCGCCATCGAGTTTCGGCAGCGTCTGGCTGGCCGATGCGCTGGCCAGCTTCAGCCTGCGCCATCCGCAATTGCGGCCCGAGCTGATCGTCGACGATGCGCTGCTCGACCCGATCCGCCACGGCTTCGACTTGACGATACGGGTGGGCGGAATTCCGGACAGCGGCGCGCTGGCGCTGCGACCGCTGGCGCCTTGCCGCGCGCTGCTGTGCGCCAGTCCCGCCTACCTGGAAAAATGGGGTTACCCGCAGGCGCCGGAAGACTTGCTGCGGCATCAATGCCTGCATTTTTCCCATTTGACCGACGGCACCGCCTGGCATTTCGAGCGCGCCGGCGCGCGCCGCACGGTGCGGGTGCAGGCCGGCTTCACCGCCAATAATGGCCTGGTGTTGCAGCAGGCGGCGCGGCGCGGCCTCGGCATCGTGTATAGCACCACTTTCCTGGCCTGGGCCGATCTGCTCGACGGCACCCTGGTGCCGGTGCTGGGCGACTGGGCCTTGCCGCTCAATTACCTGAGCGCGCTATATCCGGCCAGCCGTCAATTGTCGCCGAAAGTGCGGGCGCTGATCGATTTCCTGGTCGAGCAATACCAGCCGGCGCCGCCCTGGGACCGCGCGCTGGAGGCGGCCGGCCTGCTTGCGCGCGCCTGAGCGCGAACTTCAAACGATCCAGGCGCCGTCGCGGTAGACCCGTTCATCGTCGAGATACACCGCTTCGGTGACGGCGAAGACATCGACATGGAAGCGCGTATCCTTGCGCTTGAATTGCGGCTTGGCGTAGACCCCGTGCTTGGCGCCCAGCGACAGGTGGATGCCGCACATGCGCTCGTAGGTGCCGATATCGCTCACCATTTGTTCGCGCGAAAAGGCGCGGTTCATGCCGAAGCCCAGTTCGCGCACCCAGACTTCGCCCTCGTGGGCGCGGATTTGCGCCAGCACGGTCTCGAATTCCGGCGTGGCGTCGATGACGGCCACCACGCGGCCCTTGTCGATCATCAAGGTGATCGGCTTTTCCGGTCGGTTGACCATGAAGGCGGTGTCGCCGAAGACGAAGATGCGCACGCAGCCATTGACCGCTTCCAGGTCACGCGCCTCGGTGAACACTTCGCCGATCGGGAATTGGCCGCCGACGTTTTTCATGTCGCTGTAATCGCCGATATTGAGCTTGGCCGACTCGAACGGCGAGGCGAACACCAGTTGCTCGCCACCGCTGTCGACCATGCCGTGGCTGGCGCGGTCGATGCGCGCCTTGAGCGCCTGGCCCACGCCGCGATAATAGGCGGGGTCGTAAGCGAGCGAGGCGATATAGTGCAAGCCTTGCACGCCGGGCATGCGCGCCAGGTGTACATGCTCGATCACCTTCAAGCCGCGCTTGAACAATTCGATGCGGATGCGGAACGCTTCCAGGCGGAAGCTGGTCGATTGGATCAAGACCACCAGGCTGCCGGGCGCCAGTAGCGCGAACGCGGCCAGCACGGCGTCCGGCGCGACCTGGCCGAAGTCGATGAAGGTCGCTTCCGGCAGCGCGCGCCGGTACGCTTCCGTCAACACCAGGTTGAGCCAGGACTCGGTGTCGCACACGACCAGCGCGGCTTGCTCGGGGCGGTACAAGATGGCCATGGCCAGCAAGTCGCCGACGTTCACGGCGGCCATCTCGGTGGCGGCCTCGGTAATCGCGTCAAGGCGGCTGGTGTCGTTTGCTGAAAGGGAAGGCGTCATTGTTGTTTCCATGGAGAGGGCTCGCGCATTATAAAGCCCGGCGGGCCAGACTACTGGTATCCTATATTTCCAAGCGACAATTTTCAGCGCGCCGGGCCGGGCGGCCGTCTTGTACGACGCGGGGGAGCGATGTATTATTTGAGAACGCACTGTCCGCCGGGGCGGTTGCATGGGCATTTATTCCGCCACACGGCGGCCATTACAGTGGGATACCCCGATGAGCTCCTTAGGACAAGACATACCGATGGAACGGCCGGACGCTGATGGCAGGGCGGCATTGTTCGTACCCTCCAAGAGCGCCAAGGAAGACGTATTGCTGTCGGTGCGCAAGGGCGCGGCGATCGTCGGTTTCGCCAACCATGACCGCAGCGTCACCGTCTACTTTGAAAGCAACCGTTTCGACGACCCGACCCTGCTGAAATGGGAACACAAGGCGCGCAAGGCTTACGACCGCTTGATCGACAACGCGCCCACCGTGTCGAAAATGAACGCCGACCCGGCCTGCTTCGAGCAAATTGGCTATATCAACGGCAAGGGCATCACGATACGCCGCATGGATAGCTTGAAACGCTGGCTGACGGAGTCGGACGCGCTCGCCACATGCCCGACCAGCGAACTGGTGCCGCGCACCGTGGTGGTCAAGGTGGACAATAGCACCAAGGCTTGAGGCCGGGCCTGGCCGGGCCGGCACGCATCGGCAAAAGCACCCGCCGGATGGTGGGCTTTTTTCATGCCGCGCCCCATGCTTTGACACGGGCCAGTGTCGATTTAAGTCATGCCGCCCGCTCCGACTTGCGCTATGATTGCCCGAGGCTCGCTGAGCGGGTATTTCAAGCCATTCACGGCTGGCGGATTCACATTGAGCGGCAACAATGGCATATAGATGGGAAACGAGGGACAGCGTCTGGTGGGAAGATGAAAACAGCGGCCGCTTCGCGCTGGCCGGCAGCAAGGGCTTGAGCCAGATCGACTGGCCGGCGCTGGCGCGCCAGCGCTTGCCGGACGTGGCGCAATTGCTGGGCGCGGCCTTGCCGGGCGCCTGTAAGCACGCCGATATGTATCCCGATATGTATTCCGATATATATCCCGAGGATTTCGCCTATTGTCCCACTTGCGGCCTGGCCTTGCAGCGCGCCACACCGGGCGCGCCGCCGGCATGGTGGGGCGCCACCAGCGCCGCGCTGGCGGCCGACCCCTTGCCGAAACATGTGCCGCATGGTTTGCCGATCAGCGCGCTGGCGCTGGCGGGGGCGCTGGAATCGCGCGCCGCCGAACCAGCCGTCGGCCACGCCGACGTGCGCATGCCGAAACCGCCCAATGTGCCTTGCGTGTTTGCCGCAGCCAATTACGGTTTCGCGGTCCAGCGTTTGCTGGCGCTGGCCTATGGCCGCGACGTGCTGCAATACTGGGACCCTGCGTCAGCCGGTTGGCAAGTCTTCAGCGCCGAAGAGGGCGCCGCCGACTTGGAATTTACCGTTTCCGACTATGCCTGGCTGCCGGCTACGCGCGTGCGCCGCGGCGAGGTGGCGCTGCTGCCGTCGCGGCGCGGCCTGGTGCGCCTGTTCATCAACCCCATCGCCGACAGTTATCACACCGAAACCGTGTTCGAGGCGGACCTGGCCAGCGCGCCCGGCGCCGTGCTGCGCCGTATCGCCTGCCTGTTTATTGCCGATGGTGCCGTGCAGCTGTGGAGCGCGAAAGCCGACGGCAGCGACCCCGCCATCTTTGCCTGCGCGGGCGCGCTTCCCGCAAGCGGCTGGTCGGCTCCGCTCAGCTATGACGACAGCCTGCTGTGGTTGCACGCCGACGGCCATTTGATCTGGCAGCCGGGCGGCGCGCCGCAATGGCTACCTTGGCCGCCAGGGTGGCGCCCGCGCCTCAATTTCGGCGGCGCCACGCAAAGCCGCGACGGCCGCTTGTGGCTGATCGGGCACGATGGCCGCAGTTATTGCTTCCTCGAATTGGGCAAGGAAAATGGCCAGCTTGAACGTATCGACGGCGCCCGTCTCGGCTTTGGCAAGCTCTTGTTCCGGCGCGGCCATCCCGTCAAAAGCGATCCATGGGATAGCGAGGACGTGGAAGACCACAAGCAGGCCGATACCCTGGTGCTGCCGCTGCTGCAAAATTTTATTTCCGGGCGCGACGAGCCGACCGGCCTGGTGCTGCGCATAGCCCGCTATACCGGCACGGCCGAGGCGGCGCTCGATGGCGCCGCGCTGGGCAACAAGGTCTTGATCGAATGGATAGGCGCGCGCAATGTGATACTCGACGAGGTGGTCGGCATCGCTAGTCCGGCCGATTGCGTGGCCCTGGTCTACGACGATCATCTGTGGTTGCACCATCCTAAATGGAATGAAATGCGGGGCTGGCGCTTGAAAGCCGCTTCGTGACGGCGCGCGGCGCCGTTTGCCTGGCATGCGCGCTGCTGGGTGCGCCGGCGCTGGCGGCGCCCGTCTCGCACGTGTTCCTGGTGCAAAATTCGGGCTGGATGGAGCCGTTTTATAGCGACCCCGCTTCGCAGTACAAGGCCCTGGTGGCCGCAGTGGTCATCGCCGCCACCCGTGCCGATGACCGCATGGTGCTGGCGTCCTTCAATCAAAGCTTGCCGGGCGCGCCATCGCCGAAAGCCTTGCTGGCCGCCAGCGTGGCACCGGCGACGCAGCGCGCACAGGTGACGGCGGCGCTGGCTGGCCTGGGCACGGCCCGCAAACCGGGCAGCGCGGCCCTGGCCGACACCGACCTGGGTGAAGCCGTTGGCGCCGCGATGGCCGGCGCGCTCGAACATAAGCCGGGCCTGGTGTGGTTATTCACGAATAACCGGAATAGCCCGAATAACGACCAGGCCACGGCCAGGCGTAACCGCGAATTCTATGCCTTGATACACGAGGGTGCGCAGATCACCAAGGCGCTGGCCTTCCCCTTGCGCATGCCCGTGAAAAGCAGCCGCTACAGCGCCAATGGCTTGATGCTGTATGTCTTCGCAATCGAGCCAGAAGGCGCGCGCGAGCTGGACCAATTGCTGCGCTCCGGGCGCCTGCAACAAGTGCTCACGGAGCCGCCGGCGCGTCTGAAACCGCTGGACCGCGATACCGTGCGCCTGGCCCCGACCAAGGTCGAGAACGCGCCCGGGGTGGCGTTTTCGCTGGCCCCGAACGGCATGTTGCGGGCCGATGTGCAAGCCGACGCCAGGAGCGCCAGCGCGACCATCCACTGGAAGCTGGAAAATACGATGTATCCTTATACCATCGCCGGCGCGACCGTCTCGGCGCGCTCGGTGCTGGCCGGCGAGGCGCACGTTATCGCCTTGCGCAACGACCAGGTCGGCGTGCTGGCGCCCGGCCAGAGCTGGCCTTTGATCTCGCTGATGCAATTGCCGGTCGCGCATTTGCCGGGCAAATGGTCGGCGGCGGCGATCGCGGCGGCCGGTTCCGCCGTGGTCTTGCCGGGTACGCTAGAAGTGCGCCTGAGCGAACAGAAGCTCGCCTTGTCGCAAGCATTCAGACAGCGCATGGCAACCCTGTTTCCTGGCGATCCGCTGCCCGACATCTTCACGCCGCCGCAGCAGCTGCAGGGTTCGCGCGCGCTGTTGCCGATCGAGGTGAGGGTGCATTACGGCATGGCGCCGCTGCTGGCGCTGATCGGCGCCGTACTGGGTTTGCTGGGCGCGCTGGGCGCTGGCGCCCACGCCCTCACGCGCGGGCGCAAGGTCTATTTGAGCGTCGACGGCGAGCCGCGCACCTTGACCACGCGCGTCGGTATGCGCCACGCCATCCACGACCAAGCCGGCAAGCAAGTGGCCGAATTGAAAACCACGCTGTTTGGCCATACACTGACGCACTTGGGCGAGGGTGCGCAAGTGCGCCTGGGCCGCTGAACAGAGAGACTTCATGCAAAACACCAATCATTCATCCCCTATCGTGCTGGCGCAAGCCAATGGCGATCCCGGTTTCAAGTTGCCGGGGGCGGCTGGCGCGTCGGCCAGCGCTTCGGCCAACAGCGCGCCCGATGCCGCCCCGGCCATCGAAGTGGAAGCCGTCGCCGGCGCGCCCGCGACCGACACCACGGCGCGCGAGCTGACCATGGGCGGCGGCGTTTTCATCGTCTTGCTGCTGATTTTTTTCTTCGTCCGCAATGCCTACGCCCACCATCTGGTACGGCGCCGGGTGGCGCCGTCGGCGGCCGAATCGGCCGGCTGGCTGTTGTTTGTCGGCCTGTCTTTCCTGAGCGCGGCGGTGGTGCTGGCGATCGTCAACGCCAGCAAATTCCTGACCTTCGCCGTGACTGGCACCCTGATGCTGGTCGGCGTCTGCGCCCTGGTCGGCGCGCTGCTGGCCGGCCGTCGCTAAGCCCACACCTCTCCCGCGAAAGATACCATGGCAGATTTTCCCTCCAGCGGCGGCGCCAAGAAAACCGAATTGACGGTCGACTTGCGGCCCACGCTCTTCATCGGTGCCGGCGGCACCGGCATGGAAGTGATGCTGCGCATCCGGCGCCGCATCTTGTCGGAAGTGTGGAACCCGCGCCAGCCGACCCGGGTCGATGCGATCGGCCAATTCCCGGTGGCCCGCTTCCTCCATTTCGACCTCGATAGCGGCGCCGTGATCGATACCGGCAAGTCGCAGCGCACCGATCCCTGGTATGCGTTGGTCAAGCTGAGCGACGAGGAGCGCCTGGTCGAGTCTATCGACTTGCAGCAATACCACGAATCCGACGACAGCCTGGCGCGCTTCCCGCTGATCGAAAGCTGGATGCCGCTGCGGCCGAAAAAACTGCGCTCGCTCGGCATCGACCCGTCCAAGGGCGCCGGCCAGATCCGCGCCGTGGCCCGCCTGTATTTGTTCGACAAATATCCGAAACTGCGTAGCCGCATCAAGGGCGCGCTCAATTCCCTGGCCGGCAATGCCGGCACCGAGCGCAAGGAAGATTACCAGCGCCTTGGCTTGCGGGTCGACACCTCCAAGTTTCGCATCGTGGTGATCGCCTCGTGCGCCGGCGGCACCGGCGCCGGCAGCGCGCTCGACCTGGGCTGGATCGCCAAGGCCGTGGCGCGCGAGGAAGTGGCGGCCAGCCAGGTCGACCTGGTGCTGTTGCTGCCATCCGGCTATGCCCACGCCAACAAGGAACGCACCGAGGCCAATGCCTACGCCACCTTGATGGAACTGGAAACGGCGATGCGCGACATGGACGCGCAAGTGCGCTGGGCCGACCCGGACAGCCTGACCGGCAAGGGCGCGCCCTTCGACGATGTGTATTTTGTCGACACCGCCAACCTGTCCAACAATGCCACGCAAGACATCAAGGATGTCTACCAGATGGTGGCCGACTCGCTGTTCGAAGACTTCGCCTCGGCCGATTTTGCCAACAGCAAGCGTTCGATCGCCGTCAACCAGCAACAGCACAAACTGGGGAGTTTCAACCCGCGTGTGCCCGAGCAGCGTTTCGGCGACATGCGCCTGTCGTACTCGAAGGTGTATTCGGCCTTCGGCCAGTGCGTGCTCGACACCCAGCAAGGCTTGCGCGACGATATACGGGCCTATGAATTGTCGGCCCTGATGGTGAAGGCTTTCTTCGGCGTGATGGGCAGCGACGGCCAGGGCGCGCGCCGCGCCGGCGACTTCGAGCGCGACATTTTCATGCGCGAACACATGGCGATGCAAGAGCATCCCTTCGACACCTTCCCCGACTTCAAGAAGGGCACGGTCGATATCACGCCGTTCCAAGAATACGCCTTGACCGACATGCTTCTGCTCGACAAGGACGAGCGCTCCCTGCTGGAACGGGTGGAAAGCAAGGTGCAACTGGAAATCGACCGCATCATGGGTGCCTATGAACTCAAGGTGTGGCGCGAAAAGGTGGCCGAACTGTTGCCGCAACTCGAACGCGATGCGATCCGCGAGGCGGGCGCTACCGCCGAAACCAGCGAAGACCGCATCAAGCGCCACACGGCCGACTTGCTGGCGCGCCTGAAGGGCCGCGCGCGCGCGCAGTTGTATGCGCTGCTGGACGACCGCAAGCAGGGCGGGCTGGAATTCGTGCTCTCGCTGCTGGAGCAGGTCAAGGCCCGCATCGCCCAGCGCGACCTGGCCGTCGTCGAGCGCAACGGCAAGCGCTATCGCGACATCCGCGACGCGCTGCGCACGCGCCAGGTGGAGGAATCGCTGAGCAATCTGGGCCAGGCGGCCGGCAAGTTCTTCGGCCGCGACGCCCAGGCGCGCGAAGTGATGGGCCACTTGAAGCGCGACATCGCCGATTACCTGCGCTTCCACCTGCTGGCGGTGGCGGCCGCGCAAGCGAGCGAGGTATTGCACGCGCTCTCGCTGTGGCTGGGCGAGAGCAAATCGGTCGACGAGTCCGGACAAACCCAGTGGAGCGGGGTGGCAGGCGAATTCCAGGAAGGCCGGCGCTGCGTCGAGGCGATGCTGGCGACGCTGGACCAGCGCATCTTGCAATTGCGCGCCGACGCCCGCCACGAACACGCCACATATATGAAGTTGGCCAGCGAGGCGCCGCCGCAAGCGGTCGAGTTGAACGGCGACATCGCGCAGTGGAGCGAGGAAGTCTTGCTTGAATTCGGCGGTTCGGCGCGCCTGTTCCCGCAATTGGGCGACGAGGCGCTGCGTTCGAGTTTGCTGTTAAAACTGTTCCGCCGCGCGCAAACCCACATGAGCCGCAAGCCGCCCTCCGACGCGCCCTTGGTCGATCCCCTGCTGGAGCGTTTGCAGGCGCTGTCGCCGCAAGAGCGGCACGGCATTTTCAGCGCATGGATCAAGAGCGCGATGCCGTGGGTGAACGCGCGCTTTGGCGCCGAATTCACGCCGCGCGAAGACCAGTTCAAATGCTTCATCGGGGTCGGCGACAGCCAGGCCTGGGCCAGGATGGCGCTGGAAATCAAGGCGGCGGTGCCGGCCGGACACTTCCACGGCGACTTGCTGCGCATCGTCAATTCCGGCATTGCCGGCAAGGCGGTCTGCTATATCGAATTGTCGGGCTTCCCGATGACGGTGTTGCGCGGCTTGCCGACCTGGCGCACGTCTTACCAGATCGAAAACCCGAAAATCCCCACCCATTTGCATTTCGATTCGACCCGCTTCCGCCACCCGATCGCGCCGTCGATGGATGAACTGGGCCGGCTGGCCGACGACTACGATTACTTCCTGCAAGCGATCGCGCTCGGCGTGATCCGGCGCAAGCCCGACCTGGCCGAGCGCGAGGCGCTGTTCCAACCGCGCGGGCAATATCTGTTCGAGGTCGAAGCCGGTTCCGGCGAGTGGCTACAGATCGGCAACGAATTTGCGATCCGCTCGAATGGCTTGCCCTCGTATTACCGCAGCCAGGTGATGGCGGCGGTGCAGCAGCGCCTGGCCCGGGTCGGCCCCCACCAGATGCTGTTGCTGGCGGCCTTGATGCGGCATTACCAATTGCGGGTCTACCAGCCGAAACTGGAAGTGGGCGAAACGGGGGCTGAATTGCCGTCGCCATCGCTGCCCCATATCACGGCCAGGCATTTGCATGAAGCGTGGCTCAAGCGGGCCCTGGCGATGAATCCGGCCGCCGCGCCGGGCTGGTTTGAGCGGGCCCTGGAATTGCTGCCGCTGTGGAGCGAGCAAGTGGACGATTCGGCCGCCGACGCCTACCGCTGGGAAGTGCAGCAGGCGCAGGACAAGCGCGTGATCCGGCCCGATTACCTGGCCAGCGAAGCGCTGGCGGCGGCCGTGCTGGCCGGGCCGGCCGGGCCGGCGGCACCGCCGGCCGTGGCCGGCGCCAAGGCGGTGGCCAGTTACAAGGTTTTCTTGAACCAGAGCCAGCATGGGCCGTATCGCTTCGAGGATATTGCGCAACAGATTGCCCGTGGCGAGATCGAGGCTGGCACCAAGGTCTGGAATATGCAGTGGATTCCCCGCGTCGACCAGTGGAAGCTGGCCGGCGAGGTGGCCGAACTGGCCGTGCTGTTTGAACATGCGATTGCCGATCCCGACGACGATATTCCCGACCCGGAATAAGAATAGACAAGGTTGAATGTGGATCTGAATCTGTGTTGCGTCGACGATGCCTGCGGCCGCAGTTTGCCACGGCCGGTGGCGTTTTGTCCTTATTGCGGCAAGCGCCAGGTCGCCGCGCCGCTTGTGGCCGCGCCGCCTCCGGCCGCGCCGGTTTCCCTGCCGCTGCCGCATGCTTCGACGCGGCCGCTGCCGCTCTGGCCGGATTCGCCTCGGCCGGAGCCGGAGCCGCCCGCTGAAGCGGAGCCGGAGCCGCCGGCCCCGCCGAAGCGCGACCTCGGTCCCAAGCCGCTGCACATTCCCGAACTCGATCCGCAACTGACACGGCCGCCGCCGCCGCCGCTGCGCCAGCCTATCCGTCTGCGCACCTGGCTGCTGGTATTGCTTGGGCTGGCGGCGATCTGGCTGATGGCCAAGCCCCGCGACGCCGGCAAGAAGTTTGACGCGCGTATCGCCGCCGCCGTTGCGTCGACCAGCGATTGCCGCCTGGACCAGGCGCGCGCCGAGTTGGCCGCGCTGAAAACGGCGAAGGCGACGCCGGCCCAGTTGAAAAGCTTGCAAACGGCGCTGGCCGAGGCGGCCCCCCAGTGCGAGAAGAAGCGCTTGCGCGGCAAAGCCTGGAGCGAGGCCCGCAGCGCGCTCGACCAGGCCTTGCAAGCGGGCGCGCTGGACCAGGCCGCCAACCGTCTTGGCGTATTCGTGCGGCGCTGGGGCGAGGATGCCGAGAGCGGCGAGTGGGGCGTCAAGATCGATACCAGGAAAACCGAGCGCCTGCTCGACGAGGCCGACGCCTGCCTGCTCAAGTCAGACCGGATTTGTCTGGAAAATCGCTTGCTGGCCGCCGAAAGCTTGAAGCGCCCGGAATTGGCGCAGCGTATTCTGGGCTTGCGCGCATCCTTGTCGACGCTGCTGGAAACGTCGCTGCTGGGCGCGCCGGCCCGGGTGATCAGCACGGCGCCCGCCAATGCCAGCGCCGTGCGCAAGAGCTTGACCGATGCCGAGCTCTTGCTGGCGCAAGGCAATTACCGGGACGCCATCGACCAGCTCGATGGCTGCGCCGCCGATGACGGCAATTGCCTAGCGCTCAAGCAAAAAGCGGAGCGCTTGAACCGCGACATGCTGCGCTGCACGGCCGGCGGCGGCGACTGGCGCAAGGGGCGCTGCAAATAATCATCCGGCCATGGGAGTTGAGCGGGTGGCTGCTGTACACTGTTTCGTTATTAAATAACAATGGGGAAAAACATGAAAATCAGTCAAAACATCCTGGCGCTGTGCGCCTCCGGTTTGCTGCTGGCGGCCTTGTCGGCTTGCCAGAAAGAAGCCGGCGACAAGGGGCCGGCCGAGCAAATGGGGCGTAAGCTCGATCAAGTCACGGACAAGAAAGGCCGCGAATTGACCGAGGCCGCCAAGCAAGCCAACCAGGAAGTGCTCAAGGCGGCCGACGATGCCAAGGAAAAAATCAAGCAGGCGACCGGCGAGGCCAGCGCGGAATTGAACCAGGCCACCGAAAAAGTGGGCGAGAAGGTCGAGCAAGCGGGCGTCAAGATCCAGGAAGCGGCGCGCGAAGCCCACAAGCAATAGTCGTTTGGTCGCCGTTTAGCTGCCGGCCTGCCTGGCCGGCTTGAGCGCCACCACATTGCTATGCTCGGCCGTGGGCGGTGGCGGCTCCGGGGTGGCGCCCAGCACGATGCTGAGGTCGACGAAGCCGGCGCGCCACGCCAATTCCAGGTCTTGCTCGACCGCTTCCATCGAGGTGCGCTCGAAGTTGCCGAAGCCGCGCACGCCATACGCCCGGTTGCGCCCGTGGGCCTTGGCAAGGTAGAGCGCCATGTCGATCAGGTTGACCACGCGCTCCCACGGCAGCGGCGTGTCCAGCGGCACCAGCGGAAACGGCGCGAAGCCGAGCGACACATTCACTGAAATCCGGCGGCCCTGGTGTTCCACGCTCTGGGCCGAGATGCCGTGCAAGATGCGGCGCGCGACTTCCTCGATGCCGCTGCGCGGAATGGCCGGCAGGAAGGCCAGGAATTCCTCGCCGCCCCAACGTACGATCATGTCGGTTTCGCGCAGCAAGACATTCAGGTTGGCGGCAATCATCTTGAGCACCGCATCGCCGGCCGCGTGGCCGTGCACGTCGTTGACATGCTTGAAGTGGTCCACGTCGAGCAGGAACAGGGCGCCCACCAGATCCTCGCCCGGGTTGCCGGGGGCGCGTTTTTCGACGGCATCGTGGGTCCGCATGAAATCCTGGAAATGGCGCCGGTTGTACAGTGCCGTCAGCGGGTCGCGCGAGCTTTGCTGCTTGAGTTCCAGGTTCTTCACTTCCAGCTGGACATTGGCGTGGCGCACCTTGCGGTACAGCAGGCCGACGATCACGGCGGCCAGCGCGAAGACCACGGCCAGCAACCACCAGACCCGCTGTTGCAGGCGGCGGTTGTCGATCTCGGCGCTCTTGACCTGGTTTTCCCGGCTCAGCAATTCGATCTGGCGCTGTTTCTTTTCCGTCTCGTATTTTTCCTGCATGTCATACACGGATTTTTGCCGCTCTTTTTCAAACATTTCATTTGAAATGGCGCGCTCGCGGTGATACGCGGCCACCGCGCCGGCGAAGTCGCCGGCCCGCTCCAGCGCCGTGCCGTATTCCAGCAGGATGGCCTGGGTGTCGGGCTTGCTGGCCGCCTTTTCGAAAAACCGCATGCCGCTCTCGAAGCTGAGCTTGCCTTCGGCCACGCGGCCCATGCCGATCAAGGCTTCGCCGATATTGACGCGGGCCGTGCCCTCGACGCTGGGGTCGTTGAGCAGCTTGGCGGAGGCAATGGCCTGGTTGGCGTATTCGATGGTCTTCGGATAGTCGTATTGCTTCAGGTAATTGTCGGACAAGTTGACCAGGGTATTGGCCACCATGCCCGTCGCTTCGAGCTTGCGTTCCAGCGCCAATTCGTCGAGCAAGGCCTTGAGCGCGCGCTTGGGCTGTTTCGATTCGATCGCGAGGCCGTATTCGGTGCTCTTGGCGAGGGCCAGCCGTCCATCCGAGTGCAATTGCCCGGCCACGGCCAGCGATTCATTGAGCGCCTCGAAGCCCTTGTCGTATTCCTTCATTTGCATGTACAGCACGGTCAGGGAATTGAGGGCGCTCGAGAGCGCTTCCAGCGAGGCTCCCTGGCGCGCCAGCGTCACGGCGCGCTGCAGTTTGGCCAGCGCCGCCGGGTAATTGCCTTCCTCGGCCCAGGATTCGCCGGCCGCGATGGTGGCGCGCACCTGCAAGTCGACATCGCCGCCCGTCATGGCCAGCTTTTCCGCCTCGAATGCCAGCCGATGCGACGTCTTCGGGTCGGTCATGGCGAACTTGACATAGCCTTTGGTGAGCAAGCCCTTGGCCAGTGCCGCATTGTCCTTGTGCGCCGTGGCATAGGTGATCAACTCATCGGCCAGCAGCAGGGCGGTGTCGTTCTGGCCCAGGCGCATGCGGGTGATGCTCAGTTGCGAGATGAATTCGGCACGGGTCGCCAGCGGCGCGTTGCGCGCCTCCGTTTCGATTTGCTGCAATTCAAGCAGCGCCTTGTCGGGCACGAAATGGCCCCGTTCGCGGATCGCCGCGATGCGCTGGTCCAGCGCCGTTTGCGCGCACGCGAGCAGCGGCGCCAGGCAGGCGGCCGCCAGCAGCCAATGTCGCAAAGGGGTCAGAACCTTAAAGCCTGCCAACGTGGTGTCTCCGGTTGCTTGCGCGCGGCGTGGACATATGCAACAAGTCGCCGCAAATCCGGTCAATTATATTCTTGTTGCAGGTAAGAAAGCCCGTTCTTTATCGTTATTTCCGCCGAATTTAATATGTTTTTCGAGCGCACTCCTGCATGGTTGGTTCTTCGCTACAGTGCGATCAAGGTATTCTTGATCGATAGTTGACGGCCAGGCGGGCTCTCAGTCGGCCAATTGTTGCAGCAAATAGAGGCGCTGGTACAAGCCGTCCTCGATCTGCATCAGGCTCTCGTGCGGGCCGGCCTCGGCGATGCGGCCGTGATTCAAGACGATGATGCGGTCGGCGTCGCGGATGGTCGAGAGGCGGTGCGCGATGGCGATCACGGTGACTTTGCCGCGCAATTCCTTGAGCGCTTCCTGGACGATTTGCTCGGTCTGGCTATCGATGCGCGAAGTGGCCTCGTCGAGTAGCAGAATGCGCGGCTCGCCGGCCAGCGCACGGGCGATCGCGATCAATTGTTTTTGTCCCGATGAGAGGCGCGAGCCGCCTTCGCCGAGCGCGCTGTCGTACCCCTGTTCGAGCGCCATGATGAAGTCGTGGGCGTGGGCGGCGCGCGCCGCCGCCTCGATCCGCGCTTGCGGGTAGCCGCGTCCCATGTCGATGTTCTCGCGCGCCGAGGCGGCCAGCAGGAAGGGGTCTTGCGGCACCAGGCCGACGGCCGTGCGGAACTGCGCGTTGTCGATCGCGGCCAGCGCCATGCCGTCGATCTCGATGCTTCCCTCGGTGACGGGATAGAAGCGCAGCAGCAGCGACAGCAGGGTCGACTTGCCGCTGCCGGTGTGGCCGACGATGCCGAAAAAACTGCCTTGCGGGATATCCAGCGTCAAATCGTGCAGCACGGTCTGCCCTTCGACATAGGCAAACGAGAGCGCGCGGATCGCCACCGCCGGCGCGGCTGAACACACTGGCGCCTGCTTGCCCTCGGCGTCCGAACACACTGATGCCTTGCTGCCCCCGGCAGTTGCAGGTGCGGGCGCGCCCGGCTCGTCGAGCAGGGCCGCCACGCGTGCGGCCGCCACCACCGATTGCTGCAACTGGCTAAATTGGGTGGTGATCTGGATCAGTGGCTCGATCACGCGCGCGATGTAACTGATGAAGGCGTACAGCACGCCCACTTCGAGCGCGTTCATCTGGCGCTGGCCGAAGCTGAAGATGACCACCGCCAGCAGCACGATGTTGAGCATGTCGAGGGCCGGGCGCAGCAGCCAGGCGTTGGCGCGCAATTCCTGCATGCGGGCCGTGTAATGGGCTTCATTGGTGCGCCGGAAGCGGGCGCCGAAGCGGCGCTCGGCGTTATTGGCTTGCAGCACGCTCATGCCGCCTATCGATTCGGCGATCTGGCCGTTGATATCGCTGCGCAGCGCGCGTGCGCGGGTGACGGCGGGCGCGCTCCAGCGCTGGTATAGGAAGACGATCAGCAGCACGGCCGGCAGCACGGCCAGCACGATCAGCATCAGGCGCCAGTCGAGCCAGGCCATTGCGCAGATGGTGCCGACCAGCACGATGCTACTGTCGAGTATGACGAACAGCACTTGCACATACAGCGATTTGACGGCCTCGGTGTCATTGGTGACGCGGCCGACCAGTTGGCCGATGATGGCCTGGTCGAAAAACGCCATCGGCAGGCGCAGCACATGGTCGTAGACGGCTTCGCGCAAGCGCCGCACCGAGCGCATTGCCAGCCCGGACAGGCGCAGCAATTGCAGGTAGCGCAAGCCGCTGGCAAGCCAGCCGCTGAGCAGGCAGCCACCCAGCAGCAGCGCCATGCGCGGCCAGTCCAGCCGGTGCGGCAGCAAGTGTTCGTCGATCAAGGCCTTGCCCAGGATGGGGCCGGCCACTTCCAGCGCGGCCGCCAGGATCAGCCAGAGCACGGCCCAGCCCAGGTGGGCGCGGTCGGGCAGGGCAGAGCGGCGCAGCAGGGCGAAGGCCTGCACGGTCTGGCGCCGCGCGTCATGTATTTCAGCTTGCATCGAGGCTGGCCTCCAATTGTTGATAGCGCCACTGGCTGGCATACCAGCCATCCTGGGCCATCAGTTGATCGTGGCGGCCGGTTTCGACGATATGGCCGGCGCGCAGCACCACGATCAAGTCGGCCCCGACCACCGCGCTGAGGCGGTGGCTGGCGATGATGGCGCTGCGCTCGGGCCGGTTTTGCCGCAACTCGTCGAGGTGGCGCAAGATTCGCGTTTCGGTGCCGGTGTCGACTGCCGACAGGGCATCATCGAGCAGCAGCAGGGCGCTGTCGGCCAGCAGCGCGCGGGCGATCGCGACGCGCTGGCGCTGGCCGCCGGAAAGCGTGATGCCGCGCTCGCCGACATGGGTTTGGTAGCCGAGCGGGAATTGCAGGATATCGTCGTGGATCGCCGCCAGGCGGGCCGCCGTTTCCACTTCCTGGCCGCTGGCGTCGGGGCGGGCCAGCGCGATATTGTCGGCGATGGTGGCCGAGAACAGGAACGATTCCTGCGGCACCCAGCTGATGGCCGCGCGCAGCGTGCGTAGACGGTATGCATGCAGTGCATGCTCGCCCCAGCGCGCGCTGCCGCCCTGCGCCGTCAATTGGCGCAGCAACAGGCGCAGCAAGGTCGACTTTCCGCTGCCGGTCGGCCCGACCAGGCCCAGGGTCTGGCCTGCTTGCAGGGTCAAGGTGATATCGCTCAGGGCGGCGCCGGCCTGGCCCGGATAGGTATAAGTGAGCGCCTGCAGGCACAGCGGGCCGGGCGTCAAGGCGGCGATGTCGCCATGGTCGGCGATCGCCAGCGGCGCGTCCAGCATCGGTTGCAGCCTGGCCCAGGCGGCGCGGCCCCGTTCGACCAAGGACAGTACCCAGCCGGCCGCGAACATCGGCCAGATCAACTGGCCAAGGTACATGGAAAAGCTGGTCAGCGCGCCTATCGTCAACTGGCCTTGCCACACCAGATAGCCGCCCAGGCCCAGGGTCAGCGTACTGGCCGCCGTCAGCGTCAAGCCGACGGCCGGCTCGTAAGCCGCTTCCCAGCGCTGCGCGGTCAGGCTGGCGTCGGCGGCGTGGCCGGCCAGGGCGGAAAACTGGGCCCCGCTGCGCTGCTCCAGGCCGAGCGCACGCACGGTGCGCACGCCCGACAGCGATTCCTGCACATGGTCGTTGAGGGCGCTGAAGCGTTGCAGCGAATCGGTCGACGCCGTGTGGATATGGCTCGAAATGCGCCAGAACGCCAGTCCCATCAGGGGAAACGGCAGCAGGGCCACGCAAGCGAGGCGCCAGTCGACGCCGAGCAGCATCACGCCCAGCACCATGATCAAGGTCAGGCTGCCGTCGAAGCCTGCCAGCATCGCATCGCCGGCCGCCATTTCAATCGCATCGATATCGTTGGTGGCCAGCGCCATCAAGTCGCCGGTGCGCTGGGTCTGGTAAAAGGCTGGGCCTTGCAGCGCCAGGCGCTGGTAAAGGCGGGTGCGCAAATGCACGCCCAGCTTGTAGGCGGCGGCAAACAAGGTCATGCGCCAGCCCACCCGCAGGAAATAAATTGTCGCGCCGATCGCCAGCAGACTGGCCAGTTCCAGCCACAGCGTATGGCTGTCCAGACGCTGCGCGGCCATCGCGTCGATCAGCGCGCCGACCTTGCGCGGCACCCAGACGCTCAACGCCGCCACGCCCGACAGCATCAGCGCGGCCGCCGCGTAGGCGCGCCAGTGCTGACGCACGAAGCCGCCGATTAGCGTCGATAAACTCATGAATGACCTTTTGTGTATGGGCGCAAACGCGCGCGGACCTAGGATACAAGAAAAACGGCGCGCAGGTCCGGACGCTGCCGTAACAGGTTCTTCGGGGGGCGGCTAAAGGCAAAGTTGGGCCTTGAGTCGGGCGCACCTTGCGTGGTCCGCGCAGGGCATGGGCTATTTAGTGATGGTCGTGGCTGCAAGGCATTCATTGATGATAAACATGACGCTGCGTTGCGGTAGGCGATTACTTTGAATGTTGGGAATTTTTATGGCGCGCGACTATCTGCATTACCCCGCTGACGAAAATGGCGACATCCTCTGGAATATGGGCCAGGGCGGAGATAATTTGAGCGTCGCGCGCGAAGTCGATTTTTCGGTGATTTTTCCAAGCGAAGAATCGGCGCTGAAATTTGCGCTTCATCTTCTTTGCAATCATCAGAAGGTGTCGTTTTCCCCTTACGCAGAACATGGGAATTGCCTTGGCAAGTTCACGCGCACCCTATCCTCATACCGACCCATGCAAACATCACGGGCTATGAGAGTGAGCTCGAGCAAGACGCTGCGCCCGTCGGTGGGCGTAACGATGGATGGGGTTTTTTTGCAACACTAACGCGCATTGCGGCAGCGCGCAGCGCACATCCCCATCCCGCATAATGAGAGGGCATCACTCGCCGGGTATCAGGGATTGATTGATCTTCTGAGGCGGGAAATTTTCGCCGAGGCTGCGCTGCCGCCGCTCTTCGTGGCAGAGCGCTCGTTGCGGCAATTGGCGCAGGGTAAGTCGGCGCAATGGTGCAGCACCATTTACGTTGTCAGGCAGGCGGATCAGTTGATTGTCGCCAGTTGTGGTTGCAAGGATGCGCCGCATAAGGGACGCGTCGAGATTGGCAGAGGACGACGACGCTACTGTCGTTCAACGGGTACTGCGGAAATCGTCCGCCGCGCCGCTCTGGCGCCAGTGAAACGGCCATCTGACGCGGGCTGCGGCGCGCGCCGGCCGAATGCGCCCATCCATCGAAAATATATTTTCCCATAAAATAGATTGAGGTTTGCAATTCAGATAAAAATCATGCAGGCACATGAATAAAATTAGCCTGTATATTTTTCTGAAACCTGTTAAGTTATGTATAAGGCGTGTATTTTAAATTTTGCGATGGAGATTAAATTTTAATTTATTTCTTTACGGGAAAGGAATTAATGATTATGAGAAAGTATATCAGGATGCTCGCTCAAACAATTTCATTTGTTTGCACCGATTTTTCCTCGGCTGAAGCCCTCGCGGGACCAATCAATGAAGTTTTTAAGGCAAGTTTTAATGTCCAGGAAGTATTGCTCAGCGGGCCGTCTGTAACATGTTCGTTGGCAGGAATGACGATTGGCAGGGGAAGCGCTACTCATCTTGGGATGATTATGCTAACAGCAACCGACTGCGTCCATCCATTTCCAACATATTTTAATTTCAATAACGGAAAATTTACCCTCACAGCAACGAATGGCGATACTGTGACGGCAATTTATGGTGGATCCCTCACCCCAACCCAGGATGGCGCACTGTATACGCTCAATGGCTGGTTTCAAATCATCGGCGGAACCGGGCATTTTGCCGGTGCGCGCGGCACGGGGCAGTTGAGCGGAAGCGAGAAGCTTGAAAATAATGCGCCACCCGTACCACCATCGGCCAGCGGAAAATTGGAAGCCATCGGCATCATTTCCTATTGATATACAATCCGCGATATTGCGGGGCCTTTCATGTCTGCCATTCCACGGCCCCGAACTTTATTCGATCGATATTCTGTGAAAGCCAGCCCAGCCCGGATGGCAGGCGCGTCGCGGCGGTCCGCCTTGGGCATGAGGCGCCGCCGGGGATTATTTCTTGGCGTCGGTGGACTTAGGCGCTGGCGGTTTCGCGGCGCTGACGGCGGCCTTGGCTACGGCTGCGGGGGGGGGGGCCGCCGCCACAGTCGGTTTTACGGGAACTGCGGCAGTTTGAACGGCCACCACCACCGGTTTCGCCGCCGGCGTCGCGACAGACGCCGGTTTGGCTGCCGGCTTGACGTCGATGACAGGTTTGGCCTCGACTTTCAGCGCGGCCTTGGTTTTGGCGAGCACAGCCGCCGGTGCTGCCGCTTTGCCTGGCACCGGCGCCAGGATCGGCTTTTCCGCCACCGGCGCGCGCGGCGCCACCACTGCCAGCTTCGGCGCTGCCACCACTTCCAGCTTCGGCGCTGCTGCCGCTTCCGGGCTGGCCTTGGCCGCCTCGATCAATTCCACCTGGGCGCCGGAAGCGATGCCGAACCACAGGCGGCTGTAAGCGAGCAGGCTGTCGATATTCGGCTGGGCATGGCTGCCGCTGAAGGCCAGCAGCTCGCTCGGGTTGTTGATACCCAGCAGTTGCCTGGCGCTGGAGGTGTGTTGCTCCAGGGCTTGCTTGCTGGCGTGAAGGTTGAAGGCGATGAGTTGCTGCGCGCCTTCAAACGCCTTGCCGGTCAGCGTATGGAAGATCTTCAGTTGCGCTTCAAGCTGGGCTTTTGCTGCTGTTGAGAACTGTTCTGGAACCGGAAACATGATTACTCCCTGAGACGGATTAAAATACTGGCGGAACGCCCCGCACCACCCGTGTGGTCAGACTCGGGTGGTACGGAATTCGCGCATTGAAGTCATTTTTGATGCGACGCAATATGAATATTCTATCGGTGATTCGATCCAGTTGATAGTTATTTTTAGGCATGATGTTGCCGAGTTTGGCAGCCGGACACCGGGCTGCCCGTGACTGGCTTGCCGCTTGAAATTCTTGCAGTGCAACATTAATCATAAGAGTGAAATTCACAAGGGTCCTATGGCAATCAAATTGAAGCAAGAAATCGAGAAACGTTTGCTGGGTTCGATCCAGCGTTATTGTGCGGAAAATATGGATGAAGAGGTCGGCGAGCTCAAAGCGCGGCTCTTGCTCGATTTTTGTTTACGCGAAATCGGCCCCTCTGTCTACAATCAAGCCATTCTCGACGCGCAAGCGGCAATGCAAGACAAGATCGCCGAAGTCGAGACGGTCTGCTATGAGAGCGAATTTGCCTATTGGCAAAAAAGATAAAGGTTTTCAGCCCGGGAGCGCAATATGGATGTGGTCATACGCAACGCCAACCTGCCCGATGGCCGGCAAGGAATCGACATTGCCATTGCCGGCGGCCGCATCGCCGCCGTCGGGCCAGCCTTGCCGCTGCGGGGCGCGCGCGAAATCGACGCCGCCGGCGACCTGGTCACGCCGCCCTTTGTCGACGCCCATTTCCACATGGACGCCACGCTCAGCTACGGCTTGCCGCGCGTCAACCAGTCCGGTACCTTGCTCGAAGGCATAGCGCTATGGAGCGAGCTCAAGCCCCATCTGACCCAGGACGCGCTGATCGAGCGCGCGCTGCAGTATTGTGACTGGGCGGTCGGGCGCGGCTTGCTGGCGATCCGCTCCCACGTCGATATTTGCGACCAACGCTTGCTGGCCGTGGAAGCCATGCTGGAAGTCAAGCGCAGGGTGGCGCCTTACCTGGACTTGCAACTGGTGGCCTTTCCGCAGGACGGCGCGTTGCGCAGCCCGGGCGCGTTGGCCAATTTGAAGCGCGCCCTCGAAATGGGCGTGGAGGTGGTCGGCGGGATTCCCCATTTCGAGCGCAGCATGGCCGAGGGCGCCGAATCGGTGCGCATCTTGTGCGAATTGGCGGCCGAGCGTGGCTTGATGGTGGACATGCATTGCGACGAGACGGACGACCCGCTGTCGCGCCATATCGAAACCCTGGCTTACCACAGCAACCGGCTCGGTTTGCACGGCCGCGTCACCGCTTCGCACCTGACGTCGATGCATTCGATGGACAATTATTACGTCAGCAAGCTATTGCCGCTGATACGCGAGGCGGGCGTGGCGGCCATTGCCAACCCCCTCATCAACATCACCTTGCAGGGCCGCCACGATAGTTATCCGAAACGGCGCGGCATGACGCGGGTGCCGGAAATGCTGGCGGCCGGCATCGACGTCGCCTTCGGTCACGATTGCGTGATGGACCCTTGGTATAGCCTCGGTTCCGGCGACATGCTGGAAGTGGCGCACATGGGTTTGCACGTGGCGCAGATGACGGGCCAGGACGCGATGCACGCCTGCTTCCTGGCAGTGACGGTAACGCCGGCCCGCATCCTCGGCCTGGACGGTTATGGCCTGGCGCCAGGTTGCCACGCCGACTTGCTGATCCTCGACGCCGCCAGCCCGGTCGAGGCAATCCGCCTGCGCGCGGCGCGCCGGCTGGTGATGCGCCGCGGCCAGGTGCTCAGCGAAGCGGCGCCGGCCCGCGCTCGCCTGCATTTGCCGGGGCGCCCGGCCAGCACCGATTTCCGCTTGCAGCGGGGCTGAAGTATGGCGCTGGACTTGCCGTCCGAAATGCCAGACAATTGCTCATGGACCTCATTTCCGATTCCACTGGAGCCGTCTTGAAAGAAATCGACATCCGTCCGGCCCGGGAAGCCGATTTCGACGCCATGTGGAGCATCTTCCACTTCCTGGTGGCGCGCGGCGACACCTATGCCTTTGGCGCCGCCACCAGCCGCGAAACTTGCCACAACTATTGGTTTGGGCCGGGCGTGCAAAGCTGGGTCGGCGTGATGGGCGGCGCGCGTCTGCTGGGCATGTACAAGCTGGTGGCCAACCAGCCCGACCATGGCAGCCATGTCGGCAATGCCTCCTTCATGGTTGACCCGACCGCGCAGGGTGTCGGTATTGGCATGTTGCTGGGCCGGCATTGCCTGGAGCAGGCGCGGCAGTCGGGCTTCCTGGCGCTGCAATTCAATTTCGTGGTCAGCAGCAATGTCGGCGCCCTCATATTGTGGAAAAAACTCGGCTTTTCCATCGTCGGCACCCTGCCCAAGGCTTACCATCACGCGCAACTCGGTTATGTCGACGTCTACGTCATGTACCAATTGCTCAGCGAACCGGGCGCCTGGCCGCCGTGAAGATACTGGAAACTGCGCGCCTGGTTCTGCGCACCATCGACGCCGACGACGCCGCCTTTTACCTGGCCCTGGTGAACCAGCCAACGTTTCTGCGCCACATCGGCGACAAGGGTGTGCGCACGCTGGAGCAGGCGCGCGCCGCGATCGTCCAGGGGCCGCAGGCGATGCAGGCGCGGCATGGCTTTTCCCTGTATCTGGTGGAGCGCAAGGACGATCTGGCCGCGCTCGGCATATGCGGCTTGATCAAGCGCGACAGCCTGCCCGACGTCGATATCGGCTATGCGATCGCGGCGCAATACCAGGGCTGCGGTTATGCGTATGAGGCGGCGGTCGGGGTGCTTGCCTATGCCGAGCTGAGTCTCGGTTTGCCGCGCCTGCTGGGCGTCGCGGCACCCGATAATCTGCAGTCAAACCGTTTGTTATTGAAACTCGGTTTGCGCTTCGATCAATTCATGCCGCCGGTGTTGGATTTCAGGGGTGGGAATGTGTACCAATGCCAATTTTGTGCGCAGTTATTGCCTTAATGGTAAGTAACACTAGGTTTTTTTCTTGTGGTAGCGCATCATCTATTGGCGCGCGTGAGCTTTGGATAGTTTTTACTATGAATATTTAATACGGTATTTACCGGCTGCGCGCCTGTCAGCTTGATCCAATGATGTATATCGAAGGGATACACCATGAAACTGTCTAACTTGAAAATTGGCGTGCGTCTGGGCATGTTGGGCGGTTTTTTCTTTGTCGCCCTGCTCATTGTCGGGATCGGCGGCTGGGCCGCCTTGAACGACAATAGCGCCCGCAGCGCCGAGGCGCTGCAGCGTTCGGCGACCCTGTCGGAGGCGATCGACACGGCGCGCAGCGCGCAAGTCCAATTCAAGATCCAGGTGCAAGAGTGGAAAGACATTTTGTTGCGCGGCCAAGACCCGGCCGCACTCGATAAATATACCAAGGCTTTCGTCAAGAACGGCGAAGCGACCCGCGCCAAATTGCAAGACTTGAATGTCTTGTTCGGCAAGCTGAACCTGCATACCTCGCTGGTCGACGACGCCATCAAGACCCATGCCGGGCTGATCGGCACTTATCTGACGGCCTTGAAACAATTCGATGGCGCCAATCCCGACAGCGCCCATATCGTCGATGGCCTGGTCAAGGGGATCGACCGGCCGCCGACCAAGCAAATCGATGATATCGTGGTCTTTATCGGTGAGCAGTCGCATCGCCTGATGGCGGAAATGGCGCGCGAAAGCGAACTGGCGCACCGCAGCGCCACCCTGGGCATGCTGGCCACAGTGCTGGTGACGCTGGTGGTGGGCAGCATCGCCGTGCTGGCGCTGATACGCGGCATCACCAGGCCGCTGCGGGAAGCGGTGGCGATTGCGCAAATGGTGGCCGCCGGCGACTTGCGCGGCGACGTGACGGTGGGCGGCAGCGACGAGATCGGCGACTTGTTGCAGGCGCTCAAGCTGATGAGCGAGAATCTGGCGCGCATCGTCGGCCGGGTGCGGGTGGGCACCGATGCAATCGCCACTGCCTCGACCGAGATCGCCAGCGGGAATATGGATTTGTCTTCGCGCACCGAGCAACAGGCCGCCTCGCTGGAAGAGACGGCATCGTCGATGGTGCAAATCACCACCACGGTGAAGCAAAATAACGATAATGCCAGCGAGGCGTGCAAGCTGGCCGGGGTCGCCTCCAACGTCGCGCTCAAGGGTGGTCAGGCGGTCGCGCAAATGGTGCAGACCATGGGGTCGATCAATGAATCGTCGAAGAAAATCGTCGACATTATTGGCGTCATTGACGGCATCGCCTTCCAGACCAATATCCTGGCCTTGAATGCGGCCGTCGAGGCGGCCCGGGCCGGCGAGCAGGGCCGCGGCTTTGCCGTGGTGGCGTCCGAAGTACGTAACCTGGCCCAGCGTTCGGCCGCTGCGGCCAAGGAAATCAAGGCATTGATCGGCGATTCGGTGCTGCGGGTCGACGCCGGCAGTCGCCTGGTCGGGCAGGCTGGACAGACCATGGACGAGGTGGTCGGCAGCGTGCAACGGGTCACGGCCATCATCGGCGAGATTTCACTGGCCAGCGGCGAGCAGCAAGATGGCATTGAGCAAATCAGCATCGCGATCAACCAGATGGATAGCGTGACCCAGCAGAACGCGGCCCTGGTCGAGCAAGCGGCGGCGGCCGCCGACTCCCTGCAGCAACAGGCGGCCAGCCTGGCCGAGGCGGTCAGCATTTTTCAATTGCACGACAGCGGCGCGGGCCGCGCCATCGGCCAGCGGCTGGCGCGCACCTGACGTTGCGGCCCTCGACTATCACATTCAAACTCGCTTGATGGGCGTCAAGCGGGCTTGAATCAAGCCGGCGCGCGCCGGCGATTCTTATATGATTTCCTTTTCGTGTATCGCAGGGCGTGTGCTTGCGCTCGCGCTGCACTCATCGAAAAGGAATGCATCTTGCCCCCTTGTTCACTTGACCCCGGTGGTGCCGCATGACGGCCCTGTCGCTGACGCTGGGCGCCGCGCTGCTCGGCCTGATGGCTTATCACTGGCACACTATGCGCATCTGGCGCGACCGGCAATTGCGTTGCCTGGCCTTGCAATCCCGGCTCGATGATTCGATGGCGCTGCTGCAAGCCTTGCCCGCCGCCGTCATCCGCACCGATCGTCAAGGCACGGTGCTCTACCTCAACCGGCAAGCCGAGGCCATGTGCGGTCGCGCGGACGGTGTCGGCAAGAGCATAGCCGCCTTGCTGGCCTTATACCAGGATGGCGCGCAAGTCGATGCCGGTGCGCGCATGCGCGATTGCATGCAGGGTCGCGCCGTGACGGAAACCACGCGTGGCGCGCTGGTGCTGCGCTCGAGCGACGCCAGGCGCGTCGACGTGCAATACTTGTGCGCGCCACTGGAATCGGGCGCGCAGCCAGGCGCCGTGATGTTGCTGCAAGACGTATCGGCGCGGCGCGGCGCGGAGGCGCGCCTGGAATTCATCGCCCACCATGACGGCTTGACCGGCTTGCCCAACCGCTTGCATTTCCAGTTGCGCTTCGAGCATGGCATCGCCTATGCAAAGCGGCACCGCAGCCTGCTGGCAGTGCTGTTTCTCGACCTGGACCGCTTCAAGGGCATCAATGACAGCCTGGGACACGAGGTCGGCGACCAGGTGCTGATCGAATTCGCGCGCCGGGTGCAGCAATGCGTGCGCAAGGTCGACACGGTAGCGCGCCAGGGCGGCGATGAATTCATCATCCTGCTGACCGAAATGCGCAGCGCGCAAGACGCCGAGCGGGTCGCCGCCAAGATCGCCGGCGCCATCGCGGCGCCCTTCGTGATCGGCGAATACAGCCTGGCGGTGGCGGCCAGCGTGGGGGTGGCGATCTATCCCGACGACGACGACGCGGTCGACGCGCTGATCGAAAAGGCCGATCTGGCGATGTACGAGGCCAAGCGGCGCACGCCCGGCGCCAGCATGCGCTACAGCGCCGGCATGCAAACCCAGGCCTATTCCCATGCGCTGCTGGAAGCGGACTTGCGCCATGCGCTCGAACGCGGCGAATTCGTGCTCTACTACCAACCGAGGCTGGACTTGAAGGCGCGCCGCATCACCGGTGTCAAGGCGCTGCTGCGCTGGAAGCACCCCGAACTGGGGCTGGTGCTGCCGCCCGTCTTCTTGCCGATACTCGAGCAGAGCGCGCTGATCCTGCCGGTTGGCGCCTGGGTGCTGGCCAACGCCGCAGCCCAGGCGCGGTGCTGGATCGAACAGGGCCAGCCGCTGACGGTGTCGATCAATCTGTCGGCGCGCCAGTTCTACCAGAGCGATATCGTGGAAAGCTTCGAGGCCATCCTGGCTGCGGCCGGGGTGCCGCCCGAATCGATCGAATTGGAAATCGCGGCCGGCGTCTTGATCGACAAGTGCCAGAATTGCGAAGCCATCTTGCGCCAGTTGAAAGGGCTGGGCATGGTGATCGCCATCAGCGATTTCGGTACCGGCGACGCCTCCCTTAATTATCTGAAGCGTTTTCCGGCTGACATCGTCAAGATTGAAAAATGTTTCATCGACGATTTGGAGCGCCGCGACACCATGCTGGAACAGGGCGCGATGGTGCGCGCCATCGTCGCCATGGCGCATGCTTTGAAAATGCGGGTCATCGCCAGCGGCGTGGAAACGGCCGAGCAACTGGCCCAGCTGGCGGCGATGGAGTGCGACGAAGCCTTCGGTTTTTACATGAGCCGGGCGGTGGCGCCGGCCGACATCGACAGCTTGATCAAGAGCCGGCGCAGCTGGAATGGCTGAGCGCGGGGCGCGCTGCCGGGGTCGGTATTCCTATCGAAATGACATCGTTTTACTTCATCTGTATGATGTGCGCACGGATACCTGCACGGCAGCGGTATCGTTCACAGGAGCCCAGATGAGCATTCAGACAGTAGCGACCACCCCTTTTGCGGGCCAGCGCCCGGGCACTTCCGGCTTGCGCAAAAAAGTCGGCGTCTTCCAGCAAGCCGCTTATCTCGAAAATTTTGTGCAAAGCGTCTTCGACACGCTGGGCGACGTCAGCGGCCAGACCCTGGTATTGGGCGGCGATGGTCGCTACCATAACCGGGCTGCGGTCCAGACCGTGCTGCGCATGGCCGCCGCGCACGGCTACGCCAGGGTGCTGGTGGGGCAGGGCGGAATACTGTCGACGCCGGCCGTCAGTTGCGTGATCCGCAAGCGCGCGGCGCTGGGCGGCATCGTGCTCTCGGCCAGCCATAATCCAGGCGGCCCCGATGGCGACTTCGGCATCAAGTACAACATCGCCAATGGCGGCCCGGCGCCGGAAAAGATCACCGACGCGATCTTCGAGCGCACCGAAACCATCAGCCGCTACCGCATCAGCGACGCCGCCGACATCGACCTCGACCGGCTTGGCGCGACCCGTATCGAGCAGATGGACGTGGAAGTGATCGACCCGGTCGCCGACTATGCCCAATTGATGCGCGAGCAATTTGACTTCGACGCCATCGGCGCCCTGTTCGCGGGCGGCTTCACGATGTGCTTCGACGGCATGCACGCCGTGTCCGGCCCTTATGCCAAGGCGATCCTGGAAGGCATGCTGGGTGCGCCGGCCGGCAGCGTCATCAACGCCGTGCCGCTGGAAGACTTTGGCGGCGGCCACCCCGACCCGAATCCGGTCAACGCGGCCGAATTGATCGCGCTGATGGCCGGGCCCGATGCGCCGGACTTCGGCGCCGCCTCCGACGGCGACGGCGACCGCAATATGATCGTCGGGCGCGGCATGGAAGTGACGCCATCCGACAGCCTGGCGATCCTGGCCGCCAACGCCGGCGTGGCGCCGGCCTTCCGCGCCGGCTTGACCGGCATCGCGCGTTCGATGCCCACTTCGCGCGCGGCCGACCGGGTCGCCGCCGCGCTCGGCATCGCCTGCATCGAAACTCCCACCGGCTGGAAATTTTTCGGCAACTTGCTCGACGCCGGCATGGTCAATCTGTGCGGCGAGGAAAGCTATGGCACCGGTTCCTTCCACTTGCGCGAAAAGGATGGGGTGTGGGCCGTGCTGTTCTGGCTCAACCTGCTGGCGGCCAGCGGCAAGAGCGTGGCCGAACTGGTCGATGACCATTGGGCCCGCTTCGGTCGCAATTATTATTCGCGCCACGACTATGAGGCGATCGACAGCGCCGCCGCCGAGGAATTGATGCGCCAGTTACGCGCCAAATTGCCGACCCTGGCCGGGCAGACGCTGCAGGGACATATCGTCGACTACGCCGACGACTTCGCCTACACCGACCCGGTCGACCTGTCGGTCTCGCGCCAGCAAGGCGTGCGCATTGTCATGACCGACGCTTCGCGCATCGTGCTGCGCCTGTCCGGCACCGGTACCGAGGGCGCCACCCTGCGGGTCTACCTGGAGCGCTACGAAGCCGATCCGGCGCTGCACCACTTGCCGACGCAGCAGGCGCTGGCCGGCTTGATCCTGGCGGCCGATAGCGTGGCCGGCATCGCCGCCCGCACCGGCCGCGCCGCTCCGACCGTCGTCACCTGAGGACGGGGGCCGCCGCCCTCAGGCGGCGGCCGGCGCCATCACCGTGGCGCGGTAATTGTCGACCATGCGGTAGCGCCGCGCATACCAGCCGAAGGCCAGCGCGGCGAGGGCGGCAAAGGCGGCGAAGAAAAACATCTGGAAGGCGGTCACGCTGAAGCCCGTGGTGCGGATGTAAGCGTTGACGGCATCGTTCTTGACGCCGGCGTTGACGATCAAGACCCACAGATTGCCGACCGTGGTCGACAGGCACCAGAAACTCATGATCACGCCCTTCATCGAGGCGGGCGCCTGGCTGTACGCGAATTCCAGGCCGGTGGCCGAAACCAGCACTTCGCCAAAGGTCAGCAGGGCGTAGGGCAGGACTTGCCAGACGATGGACATGGCGGTGCCGCCATCCATCATCACCTGGAGCGTGCCGATGACGATCCAGGCCAGCGCGGAAAAACCGATCCCGATGGTCATGCGGCGCAGCGCCGTCGCTTCCCAGCCGATACGCTTGAGCATCGGGTACAGCAGCAGGTTATTGAAGGGAATCAGCAGCATTACCAGGGCCGGATTGAGGGCCTGCATTTGCGCCGGCAAGAACCAGGATGGCTTGTCCATGGCACCGGCCTGCACCACCCAGGTCGAGGCTTTCTGGTCGAACAGCGACCAGAACGGCGTCACCAGGGCGAAAATGATCAAGATGCGCAGCACGGCGCGCACGCCTTCCACCGCCTCGTCCGGATGGCGACCGCGGGCCCGCTCCAGTTGCAGCGCGGTGCCGATGCCACCAAAGGCCAGCAGCAGCACCAGGGCGCAGCAGGCGGCGATCACGAAGCCCCATTGTGGCGTCATGCACAAGGAGAGCACGGCGCCGGCCGCGCCCAGGCGGGCGATGTTCAAGCCTGGCCTGGCTTGTCCGGGCGCCGCCGTCGTCAAGGCGGTGCGGGCGACGCGGGTGAAGGAATCGGGATTCGACGCAGCCGGCGCCACATGCACATATTTCTTGTTGCCGAGCCAGAAGACGACAGTGGCGGCGAACATCAGCACGCCGGGAATGCCGAAGGCGACCGCCGGGCCATAGTCGCGCATGAAGATCGGGATCAGTATCGAGGCGCCAAAGGAACCGAAGTTGATGCTCCAGTAAAAGGCGTCGAAGACCAGCTTGGCCTTGTGCTTGTTGGTATGGTCGAACTGGTCGCCGACGAAGGACGCCACCAGCGGCTTGATGCCGCCCGAACCGAGCGCGATCAGGAACAGGCCGAAGTAAAAGCCCTTGACGTTATTGTCGAACAGGGCCAGACAAGCGTGGCCCATGCAATAGACTAGGCTGAGCCAGAATACCGTGTTGTATTTTCCGAAAAAGCGGTCGGCCAGCCAGCCACCCAGCAGCGGGAAGAAAAACACGCCGATGACGAAGGTGTGGAACACTTCCTTGGCGGCGCCGGTGCGCTCGGCGGCCGGCATGAACAGCAGCAGGGTGCTGATCAGGAAGGGCGTCAGGATATTGCGCATGCCATAAAAGCTGAAGCGTTCGCACGCCTCGTTGGCGATGATATACGGAATTTGGCGCGGCAAACGGCCCTTGCCTGTCTCAGTTGTTGACATCGGATCTCCCTGGTTTTTATTTGTCCCCGATGCTAAGCGCAAGCAAGCTTGCTTGCAACATAAAAGCGCCGTATCAGCGCATTTTTTAAACTTTATTTGCGGGTTTTATTCCGCCTGCGAATGGTTGAGCAAGATTTGGCGATTTCACGATATTTTCGCGCTGTGCCTGTGGGAGAGCCGCCGCGCCTACTTCTTGATGCGTTGCAAGGGATGGCTTTGCTTGCGCCAGCGTTCCAGGCTCATCAGTTTATCGTTGACGTCGTCCTCGACCAGGATCTCGTCGCCATCGACCGCGACCAGGAAGCTTTCCCAGCGGTGCGCCGTCTCGACGCCGCTTTCGTAAAAGCTCAGCTGGCGGTAGCGTTTTCCATTGACGGTGCGTAGTTCGGGACTGGTTTCAATCAGCGCACCGTGGGCCTGGCCGCCCGATGCCTTTTCGATGAAGGCCGACCAGGCTTGCAGTTCTGGCAGAGCCATCAAGGTGTTTGTCGCGCGCTGCATGCCGACTGATACGCCGGGGGGCGCGGCGGCATGCTGGCGAAGGTAATAGGTGCCGGCGCCGGCGCCCAGCAAGCCGGCCAGGATGGCGGCGGCGACAATGATTTTCGATGAGGATGCGGGCATGGTTGCCGGCCTTTGCGAGATGACGTGAAGGCCATGTTAATGCAAAGGCGCGCGGCGGGCAACGCGGCGCGGCGGGAAAGGCCGATCAGGCGGCGCCGGCCGCGTCTCTGCGCGCGGCGCCGCGCCGCGTGCCGCGCTTTTGCAGCAGGCAAGAGAGATTGTGCGTCAACATGCCGGGACCGACCCGTAAGCGCGCGGCGCTCCACAGCAAGAACTTGAGCAGGCGCGGCGGCGCGCCCATGCGTCCGCGTGAACGGGCGAAGAAATTATGTGGCTCGGCCGTGTCAAGGTTGACGTAATGGGGACCGAAGCCGTGGCGCGCCGTCCACGGCCAGATGCCGCGCTGCGGCGGCTTGCTCCACAGGCGGTCGAAACAGCGCGGCAGATAGTTGACCAGCCACCGGCCGGAATGGATTTCCTTCGGCCACAGGCGGTTGCTGGTGCCGGTCAGCAGTATCATGCCGCCCGGCGTCAGCACGCGGTCGATCTCGCGCTGGATGGCCGCGCGCTGGCCCTCATCGACATATTCGAGCACGCTGTTGCAAGAGATGACATTAAATTGTTCATCGACAAACGGCAGCGCGCGCGTGTCGGGCACATGCGCGAAGGCGATATTGGCGACGCCATAGCGCGCCGCGTTCAAGCGCGCCAGCTTGACCCACTCGGGGCAGATATCGATGGCGCTCACTTGCGCGCCCAGGCTGGAAAACAGGATCGCGGAAGCGCCCACATTGCAGCCGAATTCGAGCACGTGCTTGCGCGCCAGCGTCAACGGCAGCGCTTCGACGACCAGACGCAAGTGGCGCCATTCATAATCGACATAAGCCCCCACCCACGGATCGGAGGGCCGCAAGCCCAGCTTGCGCGCCTGTGCCTCGAAAGCCAGTTGTTGAGGCTGCAAGATGATAGGCGGCGATTCTTGGGCGCGTCTTTCCATGGCATATCCATTTGCGAGGACGGCGCCGGCGGCGCCGCTCCGAACCACTATAGGGGCGGGGCGGGTGCGCCGTTTGCGCGTGCACAAAGCTGCTGGACGCGCCGGGCGTAAAAAAGCCCGCAAGGCGCGAACCTTGCGGGCTTTCCTGGAGCAAATGATGGCGCGCCCTTGCGGGCACGCGCATCAGGCTGGCATTACATCATGCCGTCCATACCGCCCATGCCGCCCATGCCGCCGCCCATGCCGCCGGCCGCTTTATCGTCTGCCACTTCGCAGACCATGCAATCGGTGGTCAACATCAGCGAAGCGATCGAAGCGGCGTTTTGCAGCGCCGAACGGGTCACTTTGGCTGGGTCCAGAACGCCCATTTCAACCATGTCGCCATAGGTGCCGTTGGCGGCGTTGTAACCGTAGTTGCCGGAACCGGCCAACACTGCGGCAACCACGACCGACGCTTCTTCGCCGGCGTTTTGCACGATCATGCGCAGTGGTTCTTCCATGGCGCGCAAGACGATCTTGATACCAGCGTCTTGGTCAGCGTTGTCGCCCTTGACCTTGATGTTGGCGCGCGCGCGCAGCAGGGCTACGCCGCCGCCGGGAACGATGCCTTCTTCGACTGCGGCGCGGGTAGCGTGCAGCGCATCTTCAACGCGGGCTTTCTTTTCTTTCATTTCGACTTCGGTGGCGGCGCCAACCTTGATCACCGCTACGCCGCCGGCCAGTTTGGCGACGCGTTCTTGCAGTTTTTCACGGTCGTAGTCCGAGCTGGCTTCTTCGATTTGCACGCGCACTTGCTTGACGCGCGCTTCGATCGTCGACGCTTCGCCGTTACCGTCGATAACGATGGTGTTTTCCTTGCCCACTTCGATACGCTTGGCTTGGCCCAGTTCGGCCAGGGTGATTTTTTCCAGGGTCAGGCCGACTTCTTCAGCGATGACTTGGCCACCGGTCAAGACAGCGATGTCTTCCAGCATGGCTTTGCGGCGGTCGCCGAAGCCAGGCGCTTTCACTGCGCAAGTTTTCAAGATGCCGCGGATGTTGTTGACAACCAGGGTTGCCAGCGCTTCGCCTTCGATGTCTTCGGCGATGATCAGCAGTGGACGGCCGGCTTTCGCGACTTGTTCCAATACCGGCAGCAGATCGCGGATGTTCGAGATTTTCTTGTCGCACAGCAGCACGAATGGATTGTCCAGGATCGCGACTTGCTTTTCTTGGTTGTTGATGAAGTAAGGCGACAGGTAGCCGCGGTCGAATTGCATACCTTCAACGATGTCGAGTTCGTCGTTCAGGGATTTGCCGTCTTCAACGGTGATGACGCCTTCCTTGCCGACTTTTTCCATCGCTTCGGCGATCCGTTCGCCGATCGAGTAATCCGAGTTGGCCGAGATGGCGCCGACTTGGGCGATTTCCTTGGTGGTGGTGCAAGGACGGGCAATCTTGGCCAGTTCTTCCACGGTGGCTGCAACAGCCTTGTCGATACCGCGCTTCAAGTCCATCGGGTTCATGCCGGCGGCGACGAATTTCATGCCTTCGCGCACGATTGCCTGGGCCAGGACGGTGGCGGTGGTGGTGCCGTCACCGGCGTTGTCGCTGGTGCGGGAAGCGACTTCCTTGACCATTTGCGCGCCCATGTTCATGAGCTTGTCTTTCAGTTCGATTTCTTTGGCAACCGACACGCCATCCTTGGTGACGGTAGGGGCGCCAAACGAGCGCTCCAGCACCACGTTGCGGCCTTTAGGACCCAGGGTGACTTTGACCGCGTTGGCCAGAATGTTGACGCCTTCAACCATTTTGGCGCGCGCTGCGTCGCCGAATACTACTTCTTTAGCTGCCATGTTTGTTTCTCCTGAATATAGGGATGAATGTCTGAAGCGGGGAGCCGCTGCTTACTTGACGACAATCGCCATGATGTCTTCTTCGCGCATCACCATCAGCTCGTTGCCGTCGACCTTGACGGTTTGGCCGGCGTATTTGCCGAACAAGACGCGATCGCCGACCTTGACATCCAAAGGACGCACGCGGCCGTCTTCGAGAATCTTGCCATTGCCTACGGCGAGAACTTCGCCTTGATCCGGTTTTTCAGCAGCCGCGTCGGGGATGATGAGACCGGACGCAGTTTTGGTTTCCTGGTCGAGACGTTTGACGATGACGCGATCGTTCAAAGGGCGCAGATTCATACAAGACTCCTTAAGTTCAATGGATAGATGTTACTAAATGATGAACATGCCGGCGCAAAGCCAGGCTTGCCTTCAGTCGATTGCCGCTTCAATATGGTTGCTACGGCGATAAAGAGTTGTTAGCACTCTCTACTAACGAGTGCCAATTATAGGGACGGTATTGGTGTATTTCAAGTCACACCGACATTTATTTCATATCGATTCGCGGAAAAGGCCGTTGCAAATGGGCCCCGCTTGACCTCGCGCAAAGCCTTGCCGCCGGACGCACGGGCTGCGCGCCCGGGCCTGACGGTGATTTCGTAATAATTTGTGAGATGCGCTCGATTCGGTTGACGGCTATTCGCTTGCAGCCCTATAGTGGCGGGATGATTTCCGAATTCCAAGAACTATCCGATAAAGTCGCGCTGCTGGCCGAGATGACGCACGCCTTGCGCCGCGAAAATGCTTTTTTGCGTCAAGCCAATGCGGTCTTGGGCGCGGAAAACGCGGTCTATGTGCAGCGCATGAGCGAGGCGCAGCAAAGGGTGGAAGCCTTGCTCGAGAAAATTCCCGAGCTGGTCCAGGCCGGCCTGGCTGAAGCCGCAGAAGAGAAAGACGCGCGATGACACATTTGGACGTCAGCATCATGGGGCAATCGTATCGCATGGTTTGCCGCGAGGGCGAAGAGAAAGCCTTGCGCGAAGCGGCCCGCTATCTCGACGGCAAGATGAGTGCGATCCGCGACGCCGGCAAGGTCAAGGGCAACGACCGCATCGCCGTGCTGGCGGCCTTGAGCGTGGCGGCGGAATTCTTGTCCGTCAAATCGCCGCAGGGGCCCTTGTCCGACTTCACGATTTTGGAAGTGAAACAGAATATCGATGCGATGCACGCGGTGCTCGACGCCGCGCTGACGCCGCAGGAAAATCTGTTTTAATCGGCGAAATACGTTTGACATGTGTGGCCATAAGAGTAAACTTCTGGTCTACCCTGCAGTGTTCGCGATTGCCATATATTCCTTGAACCATTTATGCGCATCGGTTGCGGAATTTCGTTTGATGGGAGTGAGCGTCGCTAGTTCGACGAACCCGAAATTGAACTAACTGTGACCACCTTGGACCTTTTGGTTCGGGATGCCGGCACAGCGGCACATGCGGGGTTCCAGTTTCCGAGAGCGGTTGTTTGCATTTGATTATGCGCAGCCGTTTTTTTATGTCCGCTCGCTTTGTCGCCACCAGGAAAATGCCGCATGCAATATTGGTTAATGAAATCCGAGCCGGACGAGATCAGCATCGACGATGTGATGGCGGCGCCGGGGCGCACCGTGCCGTGGTTTGGCGTGCGCAATTATCAAGCCCGCAATTTCATGCGCGACGCCATGCAAGTGGGCGACGGCGTGCTGTTTTATCATTCCAGTTGCCCGCAACCAGGCGTGGCCGGCTTGGCCGAAGTGCTCAGCGCGGCCTATCCGGACCAGAGCCAGTTCGAGCCGGACGGCAAATATTACGATCCGAAAGCCACGCTTGAACAGCCGCGCTGGGTAGCCGTCGACGTGCGCGGCAAGCAAAAAACCCGTTTGCTGCCGCTGGCCGCCTTGCGCGCGATTCCCGGGCTGGAAGACATGGCCTTGCTGCGCAAAGGCAGCCGCCTGTCGATCACTCCCGTCACGCGGCAGCAGTGGGACATCATCCTGGCCCACTTGCACATGCCTTGATTTAGCCCCGACTCCTAGGCGCGCACCGGCGCGCTGGCGCTGGCGTTGAGCTTGTAGGACCAGAACAGCATGATGGCGCCGCCGACGATCATCGGCAAGGACAACATCTGGCCCGAGGTGATCGGGACGCCGGCCAGCGTGACTTCCCAGTCCGGCACGCGGAAATATTCGGTGAAGAAGCGCGCGCAGCCGTACAGCACGGTAAACATCGCGCCAACCGCCATGCGCGGGCTGGGGCGGCGTGAAAACAGCCACAAGATGACAAATACGAGCAGGCCGTCGACCAGCGCCTGGTAGAGCGGCGAGGGGTGGACCGGCAAGGCGATATTGGGCCACTGCATGGCCCAAGGCAAGCCGGCGGGGGCGGTCCGGCCCGGCAATTCGGCGTTGATGAAGTTGCCGATGCGGCCGGCGGCGTAACCGAGCGGCACCAGCGGCACGATGAAATCGTAGACATCGAACAGATTGCGCCCGGCCTTGCGCGACCATAACCACATGGCCAGCATCACGCCCAGGAAGCCGCCATGGAAGGACATGCCGCCATGCCAGACTTCGACAATTTCAAGCGGGTTGGCAAGGAAAAATTCGGGCCGGTAAAACAGCACTTCGCCCAGCCGGCCGCCGACCACCACCCCCAGCATGCCGTAAAACAGCATGTCGTCGAGGTCTTCCTTTTTCCAGTTTTGCGCGGCGATATGGGGCTGCTTGATGCGCACCCGGCCCAGCGCGAGGAACATGGCGAAAGCCAGCACGTACATCAAGCCATACCAGTGCACATGCACGGGGCCGATCGAAAAGGCGATGGGGTCGGGCATCGGGTGTATCAGCATTGTGTATTCTTTCTCAGTAATTCCAAAAAGCCTTGCAGCACCGGCGACGGATTGTCGCGGCGCCAGGCGAGGCCGGTTTCCACCAGCGGGGTCGGGTCCGTCAGGGCACGGTATTCTACGCCGGGGCGCATCAAATTCGACACCGATTGTGGCACAAGTGCGATCCCCATGCCAGCCGACACCAGGCTGACGATGGTTTGCATCTGGATCGCTTCTTGTCCGATCTCGGGCGTGATGCCGGCCGCGCGGAACACGCCGAGGATGGCGTCGTGCAGGGCCGGCGCGATGGCACGGGGGAAAATGATCAGCGGCAACGGCGGCAAGGCTGTCAGCGCCACCGGCCCGGCCCCGGCCAGCGCGGCCAGGCCGCTTGGCGCGGCCAGTATCAAGGGCTCGCTCAGCACCGGCAAATAATCTAGCTCGACGCGGGCCTTGTCGGGCAGCGGCGGGATCAGGAGGCCGGCGTCGATGCGCGCGCGCAGCAAGTCGTCGACTTGCACGTCGGAGGTGGCTTCGCGCAAGCTGATGCTGACCTGGGGAAAGGCGGCGCGGTGGGCGCGCAAGAAGGGCGGCAAGACGCTGTAATCGGCCGACGAGACGAAGGCCAGCGTCAGGCGGCCAGCCTCGCCGGTGGCGGCGCGGCGCGCCAATTCCGGCAGTTGCCGGGCTTGCTCCAGGATGCGTCGCGCTTCCGGCAAGAGCGCCAGGCCGGCCGGCGTCAAGCCGACCTCGCGCCGGCTGCGCTGGAACAGTGCCGTGCCCAGCAATTCTTCCAGCGCCAGGATGGTTTGCGACAAAGGCGGCTGGGTCATGTGCAGCCGCCGCGCGGCGCGGCCAAAGTGCAATTCTTCGGCCACGGCGATGAAATAGCGCAATTGCCGCAGTTCAAGGTTCATCCTTCACGCTTCCTTATTTATAGCTATTTCCATCTCAATGAGATGCTGTGATATGTTTTTCGACTCACAGCCATGCGCATGATATATTTGACAGTACCCACGAGGCAAGGCAATCTGGAAGCATACGCGCCGCGCGCCCCCACACCACTTCCGGAAAGCCCATCATGCCGCAATATCGTTCCCGCACCACCACCCACGGCCGCAATATGGCTGGCGCGCGCGCCCTGTGGCGCGCCACCGGCATGAAAGACGGCGATTTCGACAAGCCGATCATTGCCGTCGTCAATTCCTTCACCCAATTCGTGCCCGGCCATGTGCATTTGAAAGACCTGGGCCAATTGGTGGCGCGCGAAATCGAGGCGGCCGGCGGCGTTGCCAAGGAATTCAACACCATTGCCGTCGACGATGGCATTGCCATGGGCCATGGCGGCATGCTGTATTCGCTGCCATCGCGCGACTTGATCGCGGACTCCGTCGAATACATGGTCAATGCCCACTGCGCCGATGCGATGGTCTGCATTTCCAATTGCGACAAGATCACGCCGGGCATGCTGATGGCCGCGCTGCGCATCAATATTCCCGTGGTCTTCATTTCGGGCGGGCCGATGGAAGCGGGCAAGGTAGTGAAAGTGGTCAATGGCGCGCAAAAGATCATCAAGCTCGATTTGATCGATGCCATGATCAAGGCCGGTGACAGCAGCGTCAGCGACGCCGACGTGGCCGAGATCGAACGGGCCGCCTGTCCCACTTGCGGTTCCTGTTCCGGCATGTTTACCGCCAATTCGATGAATTGCCTGACCGAAGCGTTGGGCCTGGCCTTGCCGGGCAATGGCACCATCGTCGCCACCCACGCCGACCGCAAGCAATTGTTCCTCGGCGCGGGCCGCCTGATCGTCGACCTGGCCAAGCGTTACTATGAGCAAGACGACGCCACGGTCTTGCCGCGCGCCATAGCCAGCAAGGCCGCGTTTGAAAACGCGATGGCGCTCGACGTCTCGATGGGCGGCTCGACCAATACCGTCTTGCACTTGCTGGCGGCGGCGCATGAAGCCGAGGTGGCATTCACGATGGCCGACATCGACCGCATTTCGCGCAAGGTGCCCTGCCTGTGCAAGGTGGCGCCGATGACCGATAAATACCATATCGAAGACGTGCACCGGGCCGGCGGCATCATGGGCATCCTGGGCGAGCTGGCGCGCGCCGGCTTGCTCGACACCAGCTTGCCGACCATCCACAGCAAGAGCATGGGCGAGGCCATCGTCAAGTATGACGTCAAGGTCAGCACTGATCCGGAGGTGCAGCAATTGTTCCGCGCTGCGGCCGGCGGCGTGCCGACCCAGGTCGCGTTTTCCCAATCGTCGCGCTTCGAGACGCTCGATACGGACCGCAGCGCGGGATGCATCCGCGATAAGGAGCATGCCTATTCGAAAGACGGCGGCCTGGCCGTGTTGTACGGCAATCTGGCGGAAAAAGGGTGCATCGTCAAGACGGCCGGCGTCGACGAAAGCATCCTCAAGTTCAGCGGCAAGGCGCGCGTCTTCGAAAGCCAGGACGCGGCAGTCGAAGCGATCCTGGCCGACAGCGTGTGCGCCGGCGATGTCGTCATCATCCGTTACGAAGGCCCGAAGGGCGGTCCCGGCATGCAGGAAATGCTGTATCCGACCTCGTATATCAAATCCAAGGGCCTGGGCAAGGCTTGCGCCTTGTTCACCGATGGCCGCTTCTCGGGCGGTTCCTCGGGCCTGGTGATTGGCCACGCCTCGCCGGAGGCGGCCGAAGGCGGCGCGATCGGCCTGGTGGAAGAGGGTGACATGATCGACATCGACATTCCCGAGCGCAGCATCAATTTGCGCATCAGTGCGGCCGAGCTGACCGCGCGCCGGGTCGTGATGGAAGCGAAGGGGGCGAGCGCCTGGCTGCCGGTCGGGCGCGAGCGCTTCGTGTCGCAAGCCTTGCAAGCTTACGCTGCCTTGACGACGTCGGCCGACCGCGGCGCGGTGCGCGACTTGTCGCAACTGAAGCGCTAAGGAGTTGTTCTAAGAGAAAAGTCGGGGTGGCCGGGAATGCGCCGGCCCCTCATTTTTTCTTGCCGAACGTATCCTTGATCCTGTCCTTGCGCCGCTTTTCATCTTCATTGTGGGCCTTGCGCTTGTCCAAGCCCAGCATCGGTTCGATGAATTCAAACCAGAGGAAGGCGAAGCCCATCAGCGCGACGATCCACCACCAGGATAGTTCGGCGAAGCGCCAGATTTCTAAGTAACGCAGGGCGCATAGCGCAAGGATGAGAAGAATGATAGGCATAAGGCTCCAATGTCATAACATCTTACAAAGAAAAACGTCGCAAGGGAAGTAAATTAGGGATGTTGTCAACCCGAACGCTTCAGCCGGCGTTGAGTGTCAAGCGAACTCACGTTTCGGCGCTGAAAAACACGGTAGAATGCCGCAGGATGCAACTTTGGAGAAATACAATGAAACGTTCCATGTTGGTTGGTGTAGTGATGGTATCGGCATTTGCTTCGCAATCGGCCTTTGCCAATCTTGATTTGGCAAAAGCAAAGAATTGCATGGCTTGCCACGCGATCGGCAGCAAATTGGTTGGCCCCGCTTACAAGGACGTGGCGGCAAAGTACGCCGGTCAAAAAGACGCGGAAAACAAGCTGGTACAAAAAGTCATGAAGGGCGGTTCAGGCTCGTGGGGCGCGATCCCAATGCCAGCCAACACGCAAGTGACCGAGGCGGAAGCCCACACGCTGGTGAAATGGGTTTTGTCGCAAAAATAATTCAGACAAGTCCAGATCCAGATGAACGCGCCGCCCGGCGCGTTTTTTTTATTATTTGACTACGTCTATCTTGGTTTTTTTGCCACCCTTGAAGGTATACAGGGTCAGCGCGCCATCCTTGATGTCGCCGTTGGCGTCGAAGGCGATCACGCCGGTGATGCCCTGATAGCGCAGCTTCGCCAATTCAGGCAGATATTTCGCGGGATCGGCTGACTTTGCGTTTTGCATTGCAGTGGCCATCGTCATCACGGCGTCGTAGGTATATGGCGCGTAGATTTGCACGTCCAGATTGTATTTCTTCTTGTAGCGCAGTACGAAGTCGTCCATAGCCTTTTGATGGTCGCCCATCACGCCGCCCGCCTCGGCGCACGTGAGCAAGCCCTCGCCGATGCCATCGCCGGCCAGGCGCGGCATCGATTCAGTGCAAATCCCGTCGCCGCCCATGAATTTGGCCTTGATGCCGAGCGCTTTGATCTGGCGCATCATGGGGCCGCCGACCGCGTCGATGCCGCCAAAGAAGATCAAGTCGGGATTCTTTCCCTTGATATTGGTCAAGATCGCATTGAAGTCGGTCGCGTTGGCGCTGGTGAAATCCTTGCTGACGATTTGCACGCCGGGGAACTTGGCTTTCGCGCCCTTGACGAATTCCTCGGCCACGCCTTGTCCGTAAGCGGTGCGGTCGTCGATTACGGCGATTTTCTTCGCCTGCAGCTTGTCGACTGCGTAACGGCCCAGCGTGCCGCCGAGCTTGTTGTCATTGGCGACCACGCGGAACGCCGTATTGAATTTTTGTCTGGTGTATTGGGGCGTCGTCGCCGACGGTGAAATCTGCGGGATGCCGGCGTCGAAATAAATCTTCGAGGCCGGTACGGTGGTGCCCGAATTCAAGTGCCCGATCACGCCGTTGACCTTGGCGTCGACCAGTTTCTGGGCCGCAGCCGTGCCCTGTTTCGGGTCGCCGCCATCGTCTTCGGCCAGTAGCGTGAACTTGACGAGCTTGCCATTGATCTTGAAGCCTTGGGCGTTCAAGTCGTCGATTGCCATCCTGGCGCCGTTTTCATTGTCCTTGCCCAGATGGGCGACGGGGCCGGAAATGGGGCCGACGTGGCCGATCTTGACGACTTCTTGCGCCCCGGCGGAAGCGGCCACGGCGAGGGCGACGGCGAGTGGCAGGAATTTGACCTTGAACAGCATAAACATCTCCATTTGACAGATAACAGCGGCGCGGTGGTTTGTGCCGATTTAAAATTTGGCGCGGAGGCAGAAAGATACAAGAAAATATGGAAATCGGAAAGCGTGATTCTACGTAGATGGGACAAAAAAAAGCGCACCGAAGTGCGCTTTTTAGCGGAATGGCTGGCTTATTTGACCACTTCCATCTGGGTTTTCTTGCCGCCCTTGAAGGTGAACAGGGTCAGCGCGCCATCCTTGATGTCGCCGTTGGCGTCAAACATGATGGTGCCGGTCACGCCCTGGTACTTGACCTTGGCCAGGAAGGGCAGGTATTTGGCGGGCTGGGCCGATTTGGCGTCGGCCATCGCGGTCGCCATCGTCATCACCGCATCATAGACATACGGCCCGTACAATTGCACGTCGGCGTTGTAGCGTTTCTTGTAGCGGGCATGGAAGTCGTCCATGGTTTTTTGCTGCGCGCCCATTACCCCGCCCGCTTCCGCGCAAGTGATGATGCCGTCGGCGGCGCCATCGCCTGCCAGTTTCGGCAAGGATTCGGTGCAAATCCCGTCGCCACCCATGAATTTGGCCTTGATGCCGAGCGATTTGATTTGGCGCAGCATCGGACCGGCGACGGCGTCCATGCCGCCAAAGAAGATCAAGTCGGGATTCTTGCCCTTGATCGACGTCAGGATCGCATTGAAGTCGGTTGCGTTGGCGTTGGTGAAATCCTTGCTGACGATTTGCACGCCGGGGAACTTGGCTTTCGCGCCCTTGACGAATTCCTCGGCCACGCCTTGCCCGTAAGCGGTACGGTCGTCGATCACGGCGATTTTCTTCGCCTGCAGCTTGTCGACCGCATAACGGCCCAGCGTGCCGCCGAGTTTGTTGTCATTGGCAACCACGCGGAAAGCCGTATTGAACTTTTGCTTGGTGTATTGGGGTGTCGTCGCCGATGGCGAAATCTGCGGAATGCCGGCGTCGAAATAAATCTTCGAGGCGGGCACGGTGGTGCCCGAATTCAAGTGACCGATCACGCCATTGACCTTGGCGTCGACCAGTTTCTGGGCCACGGTGGTGCCCTGTTTCGGATCGGCTGCATCGTCTTCGGCCAGCAATTCGAATTTGACGATTTTGCCATCGATCTTGAAGCCCTTGGCGTTCAATTCTTCGATCGCCATCTTGGCGCCGTTTTCATTGTCCTTGCCGAGGTGGGCGCTGGCGCCCGAAATCGGGGCGACATGGCCGATCTTGATGACTTCCTGGGCGCCGGCGCCAGCCGTGAAAGCGAGGGCGATGGCAAATGGGATGAGCTTGGTCTTGAACTGCATAAACATTCTTCTCCAATGAATTGATTGCAATATTGGCAGCGCCGCCGCAGCGTTGCTTGCAAGGCCAGCACGGTACAACAAAAACTACTCCCGGCACAGCACGATTGCCATCTTTTTTTGCTGGGGAAGAACTTTCAAGCGTCGCCGCAATTATTTTTTGGTTTGCAAATGCGTCAATTCCTGGCTCACGGCCCGGGTGACGATTTCTTCTATCGTTTGCTGCAAGCCGCTGCGGATATGATTGGTCAAGTCTTCCAGCGTTTGTTGCAAGACATCGGCCATGCAATCGCGCACGCGCTGGTCCAGCACGAAGTCCACCCGGCCCTGCAATTTCCCGAGGATGCGCTCGGACAGGCGCTGTTCCAGCACTTGCCATTCTTGCTCATTCCATTGTTTCCGGGCCAGCGTTTCCAATTCCTCGGCTTCGTCGACGAAGGCGGGAACTTCCAGCACTTCGGTCAAGACGGGAATGCTGGGGTCGAAAGTGGGTAACTGGCTCATGTCTTGCCCGCAACAAAGTGGGTCGGCTGATAGTTTTGCTGCTTATAAAACAGATAGCGCCGGCGTCCTGCGGCGGCATCATCCTGGTCTTGCGATACCAGCTCGAACAGGCGTTGAAAGCGCGCGAAATTGGCCGGTGAGCGGGGCGACAAGTTAACCAGGATATCGAAATGCGGCAAATCGGCCGTTTCGTTGTCGGTCAGCACGATCGGCGTTTGCGGCGCCAATGTGTCGCCGGCCAGCACGTGCGGCAGGAAATCCGTGTCGGAAAAGGTCCACAGCGCCTCGTTCAGCGCCAGCAGCTGGGCTGGATCCTGCGTCATCAAGACCACGCGCTGGCGCGCCATATACGCCTTGCGCGTCAGGCGGCAGGCATAGGCGATCTTGTCCGGGACATTGCTATGAAAATCGATACGGGTCATAAGAGTAGTAAAAGACGTCAGGGTCTGGCATGCCGACCCGCAAGCTGTGATTTTAACCGGTCGCGCCGTATGCGGCCCATCCCGGGGGATGGGTCCGGCGACAAACTGGCTGGTATCAGGGTTAGAACTGAAAATCTGGCGCTGAATTGACCGGCGGCAAACTCTCGGGCTTGGGCGCCGGGGCTTCCGCTGGAGGGCGCGGCGGCGGCGCGGCGGGCGATCCGGCCGCTTGTTTATAGTTGTCCGGCAGCATGCGCTGGGCCGGGTAGGCGGCCGCGTTCAAGCCGCCGTTCCACGCTCCCTGTTCGTAGCCCACGTATTTGCGGCGCCCCACCAGCAGCATCGGCATCCGTCCGGCGCCGCCGGCCAGTTTGAAGGCGGCCTGGTCGGCCGCCGAATTGACGGTTTTTTCAGTGTAGGGAACGCCGCGCGCCTGCAACATTGCGCGCCCCGCATCACAGGCTTCGCAATGTTCGGTGGTGTACAGGGTCACGGGCTGGTTTTTCACGGCTTCGGCCAGTTCGAACGGCAAGTCCACCCCTACCGGGCTGCTGCCATACGATTTGAGTTCGACCTTGGCGATCTCGCCCGACGGCGGCGTATCGCTGAAATGCGTGATGCCGTTCGCATCTTTCCATTTGTAGACTTGGGCGCCGGCGGCGCCGGCGCACAACAGTAGCACGAGGCCGAGTCTGAAGCTTGAGCTGATATTCATGGGTCTCTTTCTTTGGTTTTTTGGGTCAGGCCGCCATGCCGCTGTGGCGCAACAGGGCGTCAATACTCGGCTCGCGGCCGCGGAAGGCGGTAAACGATTCGAGCGCAGGGCGCGAACCGCCAACGGCCAGGATTTCTTCTTGGAAGCGTTTGCCTGTTGCGGACGACAAGATGCCGCCGCCCAGCGCGGCCGCTTCCTCGAATGCGCTATAAGCGTCGGCCGACAACACTTCCGCCCACTTATAGCTGTAATAGCCGGCCGCATAGCCGCCGGCAAAAATATGCCCGAAGGAATTCTGGAAGCGATTATAGGCTGGCGGCACCATCACCGAGAAGGCGGCGCGCACTTCATCGATCACTTCTTGCACGCTTTTCGCGCTGAATGGATCGTAATCGTAGTGCAAATGCATATCGTGCAGCGAATATTCGACGTGACGCAGGGTTTGCAGGCCGGACTGGAAGTTTTTCGCGGCCAGCATCTTGTCGTACAGCGCGCGCGGCAGCGCCGCGCCCGTCGTCACATGGGCTGTCATATGTTCCAGCACTTCCCATTCCCAGCAAAAGTTTTCCATGAATTGGGATGGCAATTCGACTGCGTCCCATTCGACCCCGGAAATGCCCGAGACGCCGATTTCATCGACTTGCGTCAACATGTGGTGCAAGCCGTGGCCGAATTCGTGGAACAGGGTGATGACTTCATCGTGCGTGAACAGCGATGCTTGCGTCTTGCCGTCAACCACGGCCGGTTGCGTGAAGTTGCACGTGAGATAGGCAAGCGGGGTTTGCAGCGCACCGCCGGTCTCGACGCGGCGTCCGCGCGCATCGTCCATCCAGGCACCGCCGCCCTTGCCGCTGCGGGCATACAGGTCGAGGTAGAATTGGCCGACCAACTGGCCGTCTTTTTCGATGCGGAAAAAACGCACGTCGGGGTGCCAGGTCGGCGCGCTGTCGCCGACAATGGAAACCGAGAACAGGGTTTGTACCAGACGGAACAAGCCGTCGATGACTTTTTGCTCGGGGAAGTATTGCTTTACTTCCTGGGCGGAAAAGGCGTAGCGGCGCTCTTGCAGTTTTTCAGACGCGTAGGGCAGATCCCAGGCTTCCAGCCGCTCCAGGCCCAGTTCTTCCTTGGCGAAGGCGCGTAGCTCGGCCAGGTCTTGCTCGGCGTAGGGGCGGGCGCGGGTGGCCAGGTCTTCCAGGAAGGCGATGACTTGCTCGGGGCTGTGCGCCATTTTTGGCACCAGCGACACTTCGGCGAAATTCTGGTAGCCCAGAATCTTGGCTTCTTCGTCGCGCAATTTCAATAAAGTGACGATGTTCGCGCTGTTATCCCATAGCGCCTTTTGGCTGAAGTCGCTGCCCATCTCGGATGCCTTGGTGGCGTTGGCGTGGTAAATTTTTTCGCGCAGCGCGCGCTGGTCGGCAAATTGCAGCAGCGGGAAATATGACGGGAAGTGCAGCGTGAACAGGAAACCGCTTTGACCGTCTTTTTCGGCGGCGGCGCGGGCCGCCAGCCTGACATCGTCCGGTACCCCGGCCAGCTCGGCTTCGTCGGCTACCAGCAGCTTGAAGTCATTGGTGGCGTCGAGCACGTTCTCGGAAAAGCGGGTCGACACGCCAGCGTGTTCTTCCTGGATTTCGGCGAAGCGCTCCTTCTTGTCTTCGGCCAGCTCGGCGCCGCCCATACGGAAGTCGCGGATCGCGTTGTCGATGATGCGCTGGCGCGCTGTCGACAGGTCGGCAAATTCCGGCCCCGCCTTGAGCGCCTTGTATTTCGCGAACATGGCTTCGTTTTGCGCCAGCGCGGTCCAGAATTCGGTGATCTTCGGCTGATTCTCGTTATACGCGGCGCGCAGTTCGGGCGTGTCGATGACATTGTTCAAATGGCTGACGATGCCCCATGCGCGGCCCAGCAACTCGGTGGCGTTTTCCAGCGGCGCGACGAAATTATCCCACCTCACTTGCGCCATTGGCGCTTCCAGTTGCGCCACGACGGCGGCGCTGTCGCCGAGCAGGCTGTCGATGGCGGCGGTGACGTGTTCCGGCTTGATCGCGTCGAAACGGGGCAAACCTGAAAAATCGAGCAAGGGATTGTGTATAGTCATCTGTGGGTCCATGGGTACGCGGCGCCGCTGGCGGCGCCGACTTGAATTTAAATACGTTCCGCCGCTTCGACGGTGTTCATCAGCAGCATCGTGATTGTCATCGGCCCGACGCCGCCGGGCACCGGCGTGACGTGCGCCGCCACTTCCCGGACTTGGGCGAAATCGACGTCGCCGCACAGTTTGCCCGCCTCATCGCGGTTCATGCCGACATCGATGACGATCGCGCCCGGCTTGACCATGTCGGCCGTGAGCGTGTTGCGGCGCCCGACGGCAGCCACCACGATATCGGCGCCGCGCGTGTGCTGCGCCAGGTCCGGCGTGGCGCTATGGCAGATGGTGACGGTGGCGTTCGCTTGCAAGAGCAGCAGGGCCATCGGCTTGCCGACCGTGTTGCTGCGGCCAATCACGACCGCGTGCTTGCCGCGCAAGTCGACGCCGGTGCTTTCTATCAGTTTCATGCAACCATACGGGGTGCAAGGGCGCAAGCCCGGCATGCCGGTCAGCAGTTCGCCGGCGCTCAGCACCGAGTAACCGTCGACATCCTTGGCCGCCGAGATTGCCTCGATCACCTGGTGCGGGTTGATGTGTTTTGGCAAGGGCATTTGCACCAGGATGCCGTGGATGGCCGGGTCGGCGTTGAGCGCGGCTATCCGTTCGAGCAAGGCCGCTTCCGACAAGTCGGCTGCGTATTTTTCAAACACCGAGTGGAAACCGACATCGCCGCAAGCCTTGACCTTGTTGCGCACATACACCTGGCTGGCCGGGTCTTCGCCGACCAAAATCACGGCCAGGCCCGGCTGCCTGCCCTTGGCGGTGAGGATGCCGGCGCGGCTGGCGATTTCAGCGCGCAATTGTTGGGAGAGCAGGGTTCCGTCGATCAGTTGAGCTGGCATGGTGTGGGCTGGTGAGGGGTAAAACAAGATTATAAAGCCGGCGCGCCCGATGGGCCGCGTATTTGCGTGGATTTCTTGATGGGAAATGCGGCGCTGCAGCATAATTCTCATTGTGTAATTTCACAATATGAAAATCAATATCGCAATTTGAAAAAGTCTGAATGAGGTGTTAGAATCCCCCCACTAAATCAGGGTATTGGTAAATAATCAGCGAAATGCCATCCGCCAGCGATCAGGTATCTTGGTGGGGCGCTTACAAAAGGAGACTCAACAGATGTCAGCTCAACTCGACCAGGTTACGGCGCAAATCGCCCAAGACCCCGATTCGCAAGAAACCAAGGAATGGCTGGACGCGCTCGAAGCGGTGCTGGAAAACGAAGGCCCGGAACGCGCCCATTATCTGATGGAGCGCATGGTCGATCTGGCGCGCCGGCGCGGCGCCCACATTCCGTTTTCCAGCAATACAGCCTACGTCAACACCATTCCCACCCACCTCGAAACGCATTGCCCCGGCAATCTCGAATTTGAAGAGCGCCTGCGCTCGTGGATGCGCTGGAACGCGATGGCGATGGTGGTCAGGGCCAACCGCGCCGACGGCGATCTGGGCGGCCACCTGTCGAGCTTTGCCTCGCTGGCCAATATGCTGGGCATCGGCTTCAACCATTTCTGGCGCGCCCCGACCGCAGACCACGGCGGCGACCTGTTGTACCTGCAAGGCCACTCCTCGCCGGGAATTTACGCGCGCGCCTTCCTCGAAGGCCGCATTTCCGAAGACCAGTTGATCAACTTCCGCCGCGAAGTCGACGGCAAGGGCTTGTCGTCTTACCCGCATCCGAAGCTGATGCCGACCTTCTGGCAATTCCCGACCGTGTCGATGGGCCTGGGGCCGTTGATGGCGATTTACCAGGCCCGCTTCCTGAAATACCTGCACGCGCGCTCGATCGCCGACACCGCCAACCGCAAGGTCTGGGCTTTTTGCGGTGACGGCGAGATGGACGAGCCGGAATCGATGGGCGCGATCGGCATGGCCGCGCGCGAAATGCTCGACAACCTGGTCATGGTGGTGAACTGCAACCTGCAGCGCCTGGACGGCCCGGTGCGCGGCAACGGCAAGATCATCCAGGAACTGGAAGCGGACTTCCGCGGCGCCGGCTGGAACGTGGTCAAGGTGATCTGGGGCCCGGGCTGGGATAGTTTGCTGGCCAAGGACAAGGAAGGCATCTTGCAGCGCGTGATGATGGAAACCGTCGACGGCGAGTACCAGAATTACAAGGCCAAGGATGGCGCCTTCGTGCGCAAGAATTTCTTCGGCAAGCACCCGAAATTGCTGGAAATGGTAGCCAACATGACCGACGACGACATCTGGCGTCTGACCCGCGGCGGCCATGATCCGCACAAGATTTACGCCGCCTTCAAGGTCGCGCAAGAACACAAGGGCCAGCCGACCGTGCTCCTGATCAAGACCGTCAAGGGCTATGGCATGGGCAAGTCCGGCGAGGCGCGCAACACGGCGCATCAAACCAAGAAGCTCGACGACGGCGCGATCCGCGAAATGCGCGACCGCTTCGCGCTGCCGATCCCGGACGATCAACTGGCCGACATCCCCTTCTTCAAGCCAGCCGACGACGCCCCGGAAATGGTCTACCTGCACGAGCGCCGCAAGGCCCTGGGCGGTTACCTGCCGCAGCGCCGCACGCACGCCGAGGAAGTGCTGCCGGTGCCGCCGCTGTCGGCCTTCCAGAACGTACTCGACGCCACCGCCGAAGGCCGCGAAATCTCGTCCACGCAAGCCTATGTGCGCATCATTTCGACGCTGCTGCGCGACCCCAACCTGGGCCAGCGCATCGTGCCTATCCTGGTCGACGAATCGCGCACCTTCGGCATGGAAGGCTTGTTCCGCCAGATCGGCATCTTCAACCAGCAAGGGCAGTTGTACGAGCCGGTCGACAAGGACCAGGTCATGTACTACCGCGAAGACAAGGCCGGCCAGATCCTGCAGGAAGGCATCAACGAGGCCGGCGGCATGAGTTCCTGGATCGCCGCGGCGACCTCGTACTCGACCAATAACCGGGTCATGATCCCCTTCTTCACCTATTATTCGATGTTCGGCATGCAGCGCTTCGGCGACCTGGCCTGGGCCGCCGGCGACATGCGCGCGCGCGGCTTCCTGATGGCCGGCACGGCCGGGCGCACCACGCTCAATGGCGAAGGCTTGCAGCATGAAGATGGCCATAGCCACGTGGTGGCGGCCACCATCCCGAATTGCCTGCCCTACGATCCGACCTTCGGCTACGAGCTGGCGGTCATCATCCACGACGGCCTGCGCCGCATGATCACCGAGCAGGAAGATGTGTACTACTACATCACGATCATGAACGAGAATTACGCCCACCCCGGCCTGAAACCGGGCCAGGAAGAGGGGATCTTGAAGGGCTTGTACCTGTTCTCGGAAGGCGACAAGAATGCCAAGCTGCGCGTGCAATTGATCGGCAGTGGCACCATCTTGCGCGAATCGATGGCCGCCGCCGAGCTGCTGGCGAGCGACTGGGGCGTGGCCGCCGATGTCTGGTCGGCGCCGTCGCTGACCCTGGTGGCGCGCGAAGGCCAGGATGCCGAACGTTGGAACCTGGTCAACCCGGCCCTGACGCAACGCGTGCCGTACGTCACCGGTTGCCTGGAAGTGACATCCGGCCCGATCGTCGCCACCACCGACTATGTGCGCGCCTTTGCCGAGCAGATCCGCGCCTTCATGCCGAAGGGCCGCAGCTACAAGGTGCTCGGCACCGACGGTTTCGGGCGTTCCGACAGCCGCGTCAAGCTGCGCGAGTTTTTCGAGGTGAACCGCTATTATGTGACGGTGGCGGCGCTCAAGTCGCTGGCCGACGAGGGTTCGATCGACGTCTCGGTGGTGCAGCAAGCCATCGTCAAGTACGGCATCGACCCGAACAAAGCCAATCCGGTCACCCAATAACGCGGTTCTGACGAATAGAAAAACGGAGCAAACGCTATGAGCATTGTGGAAGTCAAAGTCCCGGATATCGGCGATTTCAAGGAAGTGGAAATCATCGAGTTGATGGTCAAGCCGGGCGATACGATCAAGGTCGATCAATCGCTCATTACCGTCGAATCGGACAAGGCCAGCATGGAGATTCCGTCCAGCCATGCGGGCGTGGTCAAGGAATTGCGCGTCAAGGTCGGCGACAAGGTGCATGAAGGCTCGCTGTTGTTGATACTGGAAGCCGATGCGGCCACGGCTGAAGCGGCACCGGCCGTCGCCGCGCCAGCCCCGGTTGCGGCTGCGGCACCTGCCGCTGCCGAGGTAGCCACCCCTGTGGCCGCGCCCGTGGCTGCCACCCCCGTGGTGGCGGCGAGCGCTGCGGCGCCTGGCGGCGCGCTGGCGCACGCCTCGCCGTCGATCCGCAAGTTCGCGCGCGAACTCGGGGTCGACCTGTTGCGCGTCCCGGGCAGCGGCCCGAAAGGCCGGATTGTCCAGGAAGACGTGCAGAATTTCGTCAAGGGCGTGATGAGCGGCGCGGCCTCGGCCGGCGCTGCCACGGCTGCCGCCGGCAAGGGCGTCGGCATGGATCTGCTGCCCTGGCCTTCGCTGGACTTTGCCAAGTTCGGCGCCACCACCTTGCTGCCGCTGTCGCGCATCAAGAAGATCAGCGGTCCGAATCTGCATCGCAATTGGGTAATGATCCCGCACGTGACGCAATTCGACGAAGCCGACGTGACGGAGTTGGAGCAATTCCGCGTCGCCACCAATGCCGGCAACGCCAAGAACAAGGAAGCGGTCAAGCTGACCATGCTGGCCTTCGTCATCAAGGCTTCCGTCGCGGCCCTGAAAAAGTACCCGGCCTTCAACGCCTCGATTGACGCCACCGGCGACAACCTGATCCTGAAGCAGTATTACAACATCGGTTTCGCGGCCGACACGCCGAACGGCCTGATGGTCCCGGTGATCAAGGATTGCGACAAGAAAGGCGTGGCGCAGATCGCGCACGAAATGGGCGAACTGTCCGCGCAGGCGCGCGACGGCAAGCTCAAGGTGCCCGACATGCAGGGCGCGACCTTTACCATTTCTTCGCTGGGCGGCATCGGTGGCACGGCCTTCACGCCCATCATCAATGCGCCGGAAGTGGCGATCCTGGGCTTGTCGAAAGCGGCCATGAAGCCGGTCTGGGATGGCCAGCAATTCCAGCCGCGCCTGATGATGCCGCTGTCGCTGTCCTACGACCATCGCGTCATCGACGGCGCCATGGGCGCGCGCTTTGCCGTGTACCTGGGCGAGGTGCTGGCCGACTTGCGCAAGACGCTGTTGTAACCCAAGCCGGCGCGGGCGGCCCGAGCGGGCTGCCCGCGCGCCAGTCCAGGGCGGGGCGCGTGCATTGATGCGCGGCCCGTGTTCCTCTTTTTACCCGGCGCCCGCTCAAGGCGGCGCCGGGAGTGATGGAGTATGCGATGAGTACGATCGAAGTGAAAGTGCCCAATATCGGCGATTTCAAAGAAGTGGAAGTGATCGAATTGATGGTGAAAGTGGGCGATACGATCAAGGTCGATCAATCGCTGGTGACCGTCGAGTCGGACAAGGCCAGCATGGAAATTCCAGCCAGCCACGCCGGCGTGATCAAGGAATTGAAAGTCAAGGTCGGCGACAAGATCGCCGAAGGTTCCCTGTTGCTGGTGCTGGAAGAGGGCGCAGCCACTGCGGCACCGGCTCCAGTCGCCGCGCCGGCCGCCGCGACCCCGGCTGCGGCTGCGGCAACACCGACAGCAGTTGCGGCGCCAGCGCTGGCTGCGGCCGGCGGCAGCTACGCCGGCAAGGTCGACATCGAATGCGACTTGATGGTACTCGGCGGCGGTCCCGGCGGTTATTCGGCCGCCTTCCGCGCCGCCGACCTGGGCTTGAACACCGTCATCGTCGAGCGTTACGCGACGCTGGGCGGGGTCTGCCTGAACGTCGGCTGCATTCCGTCCAAGGCGCTGCTGCACGTGGCGGCCGTGATCGACGAGGCGGCCACCATGTCCAAGCACGGCGTCACCTTCGCCGCGCCGCAGATCGACATCGACGCCGTGCGCGCCTACAAGGAAAAAGTCATCAACAAGATGACGGGCGGCTTGAGCGGCATGGCCAAGGGCCGCAAGGTCAATGTCGTGCGCGGCGTGGGCCAGTTCATCAGCCCCTTCCACATCGAAGTGACGGCCGAAGACGGCACCAGGCAAGTGATCCAGTTCAAGCAAGCCATCATCGCGGCCGGTTCCTCGGTGGTGAAGCTGCCGTTCGTGCCGGAAGATGCGCGCATCGTCGACTCGACCGGCGCGCTGGAATTGCGCGCGATCCCGAAACGCATGCTGGTCATCGGCGGCGGCATCATCGGCCTGGAAATGGCGACCGTGTATTCGACCTTCGGCGCCCGCATCGATGTGGTCGAAATGCTGGACGGCTTGATGCAGGGCGCCGACCGCGACATGGTCAAGGTCTGGCAAAAATTCAATGAAAAGCGCTTTGATAACATCATGACCAAGACCAAGACGGTCGCGGTCGAAGCGCTGGCAGAAGGCATCAAGGTCACGTTCGAGGCGGCCGAAGCGGGCGCCGTAGCCCCCGCGCCGCAGGTGTACGACATGGTGCTGGTGGCGGTCGGGCGCAGCCCGAACGGTAAATTGATCGCCGCCGACAAGGCTGGCGTGCATGTCACCGAGCGTGGCTTCATCAATGTCGACGGCCAGATGCGCAGCAATGTCGCGCACATTTTCGCGATCGGCGACTTGGTCGGTCAACCGATGCTGGCGCATAAGGCGGTGCATGAAGGCCATGTGGCGGCGGAAGCGGCGGCCGGCCAGAAAGCCTATTTCGACGCCAAGGTGATTCCGTCGGTGGCTTACACCGATCCCGAAGTGGCATGGGTCGGCATCACCGAAGACGAAGCCAAGGCCAAGGGCATCAAGCTTGAAAAAGGCGTGTTCCCGTGGGCCGCCAGCGCGCGCGCCGTGGCCAATGGTCGCGACGAGGGCTTCACCAAGCTGCTGTTCGACGCCGCCACCCACCGCATCGTCGGCGGCGGCATCGTCGGCACCCACGCCGGCGACATGATCGGCGAAATCGCGCTGGCCATCGAAATGGGTTCGGACGGCACCGATATCGGCAAGACCATCCATCCGCACCCGACGCTGGGCGAATCGATCGGCCTGGCCGCCGAGGTCTACGAAGGTGTTTGCACCGACTTGCCGCCGCCGCGCAAGCGCTAAACACAGCGTATTGCAAGGCACAAAAAAACCGGGACTAGTCCCTAATGCCGTTCAGTTAAGACTGGATGGCATTTTTATTTTGGGCTTGTAAACGCCCGGGCCAGCTGTTAACCTACGCGGCGATGCTCGATGACA
>JBEONR010000016.1:0-123144 GCA_040544385.1 Oxalobacteraceae bacterium GrIS 1.11 | reverse complement strand
GCCCCGCGCTGCCGTTCGACTTGCATGTGTAAGGCATGCCGCCAGCGTTCAATCTGAGCCAGGATCAAACTCTTCAGTTTAATCTCTGTTTAATGTCATTTCTGACAGGTCGAAGCCATTACTGACTTCAAATCCGACCAAGGCCGGATTCGCTCGCTCAAAATACTGACTCGTCCACCTCTTGCGAAGTGTCCGTGTTTCTTTTTTCGCGAGCATTTGATAATTTAAGTATGCGGCGAACCGAAGTCCGCCGGCACCTTCATCAAATGCCCACATTTATCGACTGTTAATTGTTAAAGAACTTGTTCTGTGTTGCCTTCTGCGTCTTCGACAAAGCGTTTTGTTTGTCATCTGCAGAGAAGGAAGAGTATGAAGCGTTTCGCTTGTTTCGTCAACCCCTTGATTTTCCTACCCCGTCGTTTCCGACCGGCCCTTTTTGCCCGGTATCTCCTACCGCTCATTGGGGAGGCGAACTATAGCAAAGGGGCGCCGCAACTGGCAAGGTTTTTTATCGGGTATTGCAAGATATCTCTGTGCTATCGTAGCGTCGATACTTCATTCTCCCACCGACCTCTATTATGTTTATCCCACAGATCACCCCGACCCGCGACGATACCCTGGCAAGCCAGCTTGATATGGCCATCAATAACAAGACCAAGCCGCCTGGCAGCCTGGGCATGCTGGAAACGATAGCCCTGCAAATCGGCCTGATCCAAAAAACCACACAAGTGGAATTGCAGCGGCCGGCGATTCTGGTATTCGCCGCCGACCATGGCGTGGTGGCCGAGGGCATCTCCGCCTATCCGCAAAGCGTGACCTGGCAGATGGTGGAAAACTTCCTCGGCGACGGCGCGGCGATCAATGTGTTTGCGCGCCAGAATAACTGCGCCTTATATATTGTGGATGCGGGAGTCAATCATGACTTCGGCCCGCGCGACGCTTTGCTGGACCGGAAGATCGGCGCCGGCACCCGCAACTTCGCCACCGAGCCGGCCATGACGGCGGCGCAATGCGCGGCGGCGATGGATGCCGGCATGCAACTGGTTGCCGAGCTCGATGGCAACGTGATCGGCTTTGGCGAAATGGGAATCGGCAATACCACAGCCGCCGCAGCGCTGATGCACAAGCTGACCGGCATTGCGCTGGCCGATTGCGTGGGCGCCGGCACTGGATTGTCGGCGGACGGTATCTTGCACAAGCAATCCGTGATCGCGGCAGCCGTCGCCCGCCACGCGGCGGCCACCGACACTCTCGATATCCTCGCCACTTTCGGCGGTTTCGAAATAGCCATGATGGCTGGCGCGATGCTGAAGGCGGCCGAACGGCGCATGGTCTTGCTGATCGACGGCTTCATCGTCACCAGCGCCCTGCTGGTGGCGGCCCGTTTGCAACCGGCCATTCTCGACTATTGCATTTTCTCGCATTGCTCGGACGAGAACGGGCACCGCCGCCTGCTCGCCAATCTGGCCGCGCGCCCGCTGCTGCAACTGGGCCTGCGGCTCGGCGAAGGCAGCGGTTGCGCGCTGGCGCTGCCCCTGGTGCACGCGGCCGTCAATTTTCTGCGCCAGATGGCCACCTTCGAGTCGGCCCAGGTCAGCGAAAAATCGGTTTGAAGCGCAACACCATGCGGCAGCTGCCCACCTTCGCCCTGCACCAATGCCGCCTGTTCTTCATCGCACTGCAGTTTTTCACGCGCCTGCCGATCCCGCGCTGGGTCGGCTTCGAGCCTGACTGGCTGCATCACGCATCGCGCTATTTTCCGCTGGTCGGAAGCGTGGTCGCCGCCATCGTGGCTGCGGTCTATGCGCTGGCCGCCTGGTTATGGCCGGCGCCGGTCGCCGTCTTGCTGGCGACGGCGGCCGGGATCTATGCCACCGGCGCCTTTCACGAAGACGGTTTCGCCGACATGTGCGACGGCTTCGGCGGCGGCATGACGCCGGCGCGCGTGCTGGAAATCATGCAAGATTCGCGCATAGGGGCCTATGGCGCGATCGGCATCGGCTGCCTGCTCGCGCTCAAGTGTCTGACGCTGACCCTGCTGCCGCCGGGCGCCGTGGTCGCGGCCCTGTTCCTGGCCCATCCGCTGTCGCGCCTGGCCACCAGCGCCCTGATCTGGCGCATGGAGTATGCGCGCGCCGAAGGCAAGGCCAAGCCGCTGGCGCAGGAAATGACGCACGCCGAATTTGCCATCGCGGCGTTGGGGGCGGCGCTGCCGGTGGCGCTGCTGGGCCTGGGCGCTTACCTGCCCTGGAGCGCGATCCTGGGTGGCGCGCTGGCCGCCGCGCTGGCCGCGCTGTGGCTGGCGCGCACCTTCGCGCACCGCCTGGGCGGCTATACGGGCGACTGCCTGGGCGCCGTGCAGCAAGTCACCGAAGTGGTCTTGTATCTGGCCGTGCTGGCCGCTTGCCAGCACGGCGGCTCAGCGTGCGCCTGATCCTGGTACGTCATCCGCAGCCACAAGTGGCGCCCGGCCTGTGCTACGGCAGCACCGACCTGGCCGTGGCGCCGGAAGAACTGGCGCGCGCGCTGGCCGACTTGACATCGCGCTTGCCGCAAGATGTGCCGCTGTTTTCCAGTCCGCTGCGGCGCTGCGCCGGATTGGCGGCGGTGCTGGCATACCCCGCCTTCGAGCTCGACGCGCGCCTGGCCGAACTCGACTTCGGCGACTGGGAAATGCGGCCCTGGGACGCCATCGAGCGCGCCGAGATCGACGCCTGGGCCGACGATATGGCCGGCTACCGTCCCGGCGGCGGCGAAAGCGTGCTGCAGATGGCGGCCCGGGTGGCTGCCTTCCACGACGCGCTGTTGCGCAAACAAACTTCCTGCGCCATCGTCATTTGCCACGCCGGCACCATGCGCCTGCTGGCGGCCCGCCACGCCGGCCTGTCATGCGAGGCGATGGCCCTGCAAGCGGCACGCGAACCGCATGCGATCGCCTACGGCGAAACTCTGATTCTCGATTCCTGAAGCGCAGGCGCCGCCTTGCCCCGGTTGCCGGAATGGCGCGAAGCCGTATAATGCACGGGTTTTGGTGCTCGCGCCCATGTCCATGGGCGCAGTTAAACGGGAAACACGATGCCGCTACGACGGTGTGTGCTGCCCCCGCAACGGTAAGCAAGTGTCACCCTCGGGTGGCGAGCTGTCTCAAAAAACCACTGTGCGTCGCATGGGAAGGTGAGGCAGTGCCACTTGTCAGCCCGGATACCGGCCAGGACAGGTGGAAGTGTGCGCGGATGCGCGCGATACGCATCGGCTCCGGGGTCGTTTCGGTCGCCGTCCAGCCGCTTCTGTTCAATCTGGCCTACGGGGACGTCGGCTGGTTGCCCCTTACTTACTGTAATTTATCATGACTTTTCCAGTTTCACGCCACGCGGCGCTGACCGCGCTCGCGCTCGCCATTGCCGCACCTTGCGCCCTGGCCGAACCTTCCGCCGTGGCACCGGCCGACACCGTCGTCGTCACCGCCACCCGCAGCCCGCAACTGGCGCGCGATGTGCTCAGCGATACCCTGGTAATCGGCGCCGAAGAAATCGCCCGCTCCGGCGCCGCGTCCCTGATCGACTTGCTGCAGCGCCAGCGCGGCATCGAAGTATCGCGCAACGGCGGCGCCGGCAGCGCCTCGTCGGTCTTCATCCGCGGCGCCAATGGCCAGCAAAACATCGTGCTGGTCGATGGCGTGCGCATCGGATCGTCCACCCTGGGCAGCGCCAACTGGAGCGCCGTGCCGCTGTCGAGCATCGACCATGTGGAAATCGTGTATGGTCCGCTGAGTACCCTGTACGGCGCCGACGCGATCGGCGGTGTGGTGCAAATCTTCACCAAGCGGGGCGCCGGTGCACCCAGCCTGAGCGCCTTCGCCGGCGCCGGCAGTGACGCCCTGCGCGAATATAATGCCAGCGTTTCCGGCGCCACCGGGGGCGAGCATAGCTTCAGCTACGCGCTCAGCGCCGGCCAGGAAAAGTCGGACGGCATTTCTTCGACCAAGCCGGGGAATTTCTCCTACAATCCCGACAAAGATGGCTACGACAGGCAAAGCGCAGCCGGCCAGTTTGCCCTGCAATTGAACCAGGGCTATGAACTGGGCCTGGTGTTCTTGCAAAGCCGGCTCAAGGCGCAATACGACAACGGCCCGTCCGACTATGATGCCCGCAGCGTGGAAAAGCTGGAAAACCTCGCCGTCTTCTCGACCTTCCAGATCACGCCCACCTGGACCTTCCAGGCGCAACTGGCGCAAGCGAGCGACAAGTCGGCCAACAATGGCGGCGCCGAAACGTGGGACAAGAGCCAGCTCAATACCCGCCAAACCGATTTCACTGTGCAAAACGATATCAAGATCGGCGGCGACATGCTGCAAATCCTGTACGACCACCGCAACGAGAACGTGACGTCAAACGACACTCCCGAATTGCAGCGCGAACGCAGCACCGAGTCGTTCGCGGCAGCCTACAATCTGACGCGCGGGCCGCAGTTGGCCAGTCTCAGCCTGCGCAACGACAATAGCTCGCAATACGGCTCGAAGACGACCGGCGCGGCCGGCTACGGTTATCGCATCAGCTCCGCGCTGCGCGCCAGCGCCAGCGTCGGCACCAGCTTCCGCGCGCCCACCTTCAACGAACTGTATTACCCCGGCTACGGCGTGCCGAGCAACCAGCCCGAAAAAGGCCGCAATATCGAAACTGGCTTGCATTTCGACGACGGCAGCTGGCAACTGGGCGCCGTCTATTATCACAATCGGCTCACCGATTTGCTGGTGTCGACCGCCACCTGCCCGGCCGCCACGGCCGAGCAACCCTACCCCTACGGTTGTGCCTACAATATCAATAAGGCGCTGCTGGAAGGCTTGACCTTGTCGGCGCAGCGCAGCTTGGGCGACTTCCATCTCAGCGGCAGCGTCGACTTGCAAAACCCGCGCGATGAAACCACCGGCAAGACGCTGGTGCGGCGCGCGAAAAAGCACGCCGACTTCGCCGCCCAATACAACGTCGGCGCGCTTGCCGCCGGCCTCGAATGGCAATTGTCGGGCCAGCGCTTCGACGACGCCGCCAACACCAAGACCCTGGGCGGCTATGGCTTGATCAATCTGTTCGCCACTTACCAGTTGGCGCGCGACTGGTCGCTTCTGCTGCGCTGGAATAACGCCACCGGCAAGCAATACGAATTGGCCGGCAACTATGCCACGCCGGGGGCGAAAGTGTTCGCCGGCTTGCGCTACGGCATCAAGTAATTGTCGCACTCTGCAGGAGCCTGGCGGCTCCTGCGGCCCCATTCCCCAAAGGCAGCGCATGCATCCTTTTTTCCGCACCCTGCGACATCGGGCCGCCATCATCCTGGCGGCGCTGACCGCGCTCGCCTTGGCCAGCCTGTTTTTTTCAAGCATGGTCGGCTCGGTCAAGCTGCCGCTGGCCGACTTGCCCGGCACCCTGGCCGACTGGATCGCGGGGCGCGACGGCGGCCTTGCCGCGACGCTGCTCGAACTGCGCCTGGGCCGCGCCCTGGTCGCCTTCGTCACCGGGGCCGCCCTGTCGCTGGCTGGCGTGATGATGCAGGCGCTGCTACGCAATCCCCTGGCCGACCCCTATGTGCTCGGCATATCCGCCGGCGCCTCGGTGGGCGCCCTGGCTGCGCTGCTATTGATGGCCGCGCTATGGATGGTGGAGGCGGCTGCCTTCGCCGGCGCGGTCGGCATCTCAATGCTCTTATATCTGCTGGCGCGGCGCGACTTGCGCGGCGGCGGCGCGGCCGAAGGCGGCTCGTCCCTGCTCTTGCTGACCGGCGGCGTACTCTCTTCGGCCTGCATGGCGCTGGTCACGCTGATGCTGTCGATCGCGCCGGAAAACCGCTTGCGCAATATGGTGTTCTGGATGATAGGCGACTTGTCCGGCGCGCCGCCGCGCCTGCTGCCCTGGTTGATACTGGCCGGCGCGCTGCTGTTCGCGCTGCGCAGCGCGCGCGCGCTGAACGTGATGGCGCTGCACGCGGAAGCGGCGGCCACCCTCGGCATCCGCGTCGGCGCCCTGCGCAAGGCCCTGTTTTTCTGTTCCGGCCTGCTTACCGCCAGCGCCGTCACCAGCGCCGGCAGCATCGGTTTCGTCGGCTTGATCGTGCCGCACGCGCTGCGCTTCGCCTGCGGCCCGGACCACCGTGTCCTGATCCCGGCTGCGGCCCTGGCCGGCGGCACTTACCTGGTGCTGGCCGACACGCTGGCGCGCACCATCCTGGCGCCGCAGCAATTGCCGGTCGGCGTGGTCACCGCCCTGATCGGCGCCCCCGTCTTCCTGTTTCAATTGCACCGCTTGCGACGTTCATGATAGCGACCCACGATCTGCGCCTGCAAATCGGCGCCCGCGTCCTGGTCGAGCGGCTCAACTGGCAAATCGACGCCGGCCAATGCTGGAGCGTGATCGGGCGCAACGGCGCCGGCAAGAGTACCCTGCTGCGCACACTGGCCGGGCTGCGCCAGCCCGACGCCGGCTCCGTGACGATAGTCGGGCGGGCGCTGGCCGACTGGACTCCGGCCGAACTGGCGCGCCAGCGCGCTTTCCTCGCGCAGTCACGCAACGACGCCTTCGCCTACAGTGCGATAGAAACCGTGCTGGCCGCGCGCCACCCCTATCACGCCGACCGCTACTGGGAAGACAGCGACGATTACCGCATCGCCCACGCAGCTCTGGCCTCGATGGAAGTGGCGGAACTGGCCGAGCGCGACGTGCGCACCCTGTCCGGCGGCGAGCGCCAGCGCGTCGCCATCGCCGCCATGCTGGCACAAGACACGCCGCTGCTGCTACTTGATGAGCCGGCAAACGCGCTCGACCTGGCGCATCAAGTCAGCGTGATGGGCTTGCTGGCGCGCCTGTGCCGCGACCAAGGCAAGACGGTCGTCATGGTCGGCCACGACTTGAACCTGGCCCACGGCGTGTCGAGCCACGCTTTGCTGCTGATGCAAGACGGCAGTTGGCTGGCCGGCCCGGTGGCCGAGGTGATGCAGGCGCCCATCCTGAGCGAGTGCCTGGGCCACCCGATCGACATCATCTTGCATGGCAAACGCCGCATCTTTATTCCGAAAGAGGAGATCGCATGAACACTGACAATGACACACTGGCAATCAACGAACGGCACCGGGTCCGCATGGAACGCAAGAAGACCTTGATCGACGCCAAGATCGCCGCCGCGCACAAGCAAATCGGCATCATCATCGTCAACACCGGCAATGGCAAGGGCAAGAGTTCGAGCGGCTTCGGCATGGCCATCCGCGCGCTGGGCCACGGCATGAAGGTCGGCGTGGTGCAATTCATCAAGGGCGCGCTGTCGACCGGTGAAGAAAGCTTCCTGCGCCGCTTCCCCGACGAGATCAGCTTCCACGTGATGGGCGAAGGCTATACCTGGGATACCCAGGACCGCGCGCGCGACACGGAAAAGGCGCAGCAGGCGTGGCAGCAAGCCAAGCTATTCCTGAGCGATCCGGCGATCGGCTTGGTGCTGCTGGACGAACTCAATATTGCGCTGAAATACCGCTACCTCGACGTCCATGCCGTCATCGCCGACTTGCTGGAACGCCCCGAGATGCAGCATGTGGTCATTACCGGTCGCGGCGCGCCGGCGGAATTGATCGCGATTGCCGACACCGTCACCGAGATGAGCGTCGTCAAGCACGCTTTCGCGGCCGGCATCACGGCGCAGGCGGGCACCGAATGGTAGGCCCGCAATGCTAAGCGTACAACACGTCGACGTGCAGGTGCTGCTGGTGGCGGCCGTGTCATCGGGTCAGGGCAAGACCACGGTGACGGCGGCGCTGGCGCGCAAGTTGGTCGGGCAAGGCCGGCGCGTGCGCGTCTTCAAGTGCGGCCCCGATTTCATCGACCCGATGCTGCTGGAACGGGCCAGCGGGGCGCCGGTCCATACGCTCGATTTGTGGATGGTCGGTGCGTCCCATTGCCGCAGCCAGTTGGCGCAAGCGGCCCTGGAGGCGGACGTGATCTTGATCGAGGGCGTGATGGGCCTGTACGACGGCACGCCCTCGTCGGCCGAACTGGCACGTGAATTTGGTTTCCCCGTGATGGCCGTGATTGACGCCTCGGCGATGGCGCAAACGGCCGGCGCGCTGGTGCATGGTTTGCGCGACTATGGCCCAGTCGAGATGGCCGGCGTCATCGCCAACCGTGTCGCCAGCCCCGGCCACGCGGCCATGGTGGCGGCCTCGCTGCGCGACATCCCCCTGTTCGGGACGCTGGCGCGGCAAAGCCGTTCGATGCCGGAACGGCACCTGGGCCTGGTGCTACCGGGCGAAGTGGGCGAGCTCGATGCCATGCTCGACGAACTGGCCGAACAACTGGTGTTCGAGCAGGCCGCCTGGGATGGCTTGCGCACCACCCGCATCGAGATGGCGCCGGACCCGGCGCCGTTCGAGCGCGCGCTGGCCGGCCGCACCATCGCCGTCGCGCGCGACGCCGCCTTCGCGTTTTTATATCCGGCCAATCTGGACACCTTGCGCGCGCTGGGTGCCGAACTGGCATTTTTTTCGCCGCTGGCCGACCAGGCCCCGCCGGCGGGCGCCGACGCCATCTATCTGCCGGGCGGCTATCCGGAATTGCACGCGCAAACGTTGTCGCTGGCCAAAAACTGGCAAGCGGCGATGCGCGCCGCGCACGCGGCCGGCCTGCCCATCGTCGCCGAATGCGGCGGCATGATGGCGCTGGCCGACAGCTTGAACGACCAGCAGGGCGCAAGCTGGCCGATGGCCGGCTTGCTGCCGGGCGCCGTGCACATGCAGGCGCGCCTGGCCGGACTCGGCTCGCAGGGATGGCGTACGCCGCACGGCGTCTTGCGCGGCCACACCTTCCATTACTCGCGCCTGGAAACAGGGCTGGCGCCGCGTGCGCACACCGTCAAGCATCCGTCCGGGGCCGCCGGCGAAGCCGTATACCGGGCCGGCTCGCTGACAGCCTCTTACTTTCACGCGTACTTTCCATCCAATCCGGCCGCTGCGGCGGCCCTGTTCCTGCGAAGCGAGCCGGCATGACACGCACCCTGATCTTCGGCGGCGCCCGCTCCGGCAAGAGCGCACACGCCGAGCGGCTCGCCATCGAGTCCGGCAAGGAAGTGATGTACATCGCCACCGCCCGCGCCGGCGACGGCGAAATGACCACCCGCATCCGCCACCACCGCCAGCAGCGCCCGGCCAAATGGAGCACGCTGGAAGAACCGCTGGCATTGGGAGAGGCGCTGCTGCGCTGCTGCGCGCCGCAACGCCTGGTGCTGGTCGACTGCCTCACGCTATGGTTATCGAACCTGATGTTTTCCGGCGCCGACGATTTCCCCGAGGTGGGCGACATCGCCTTGCCCGAACTGTTTTATCAGCAGCGGCGGCAATTTCTGGCCGCGCTCGGTCAAGTCGACGGCGACGTGATACTGGTGTCGAATGAAGTCGGGATGGGCATCGTTCCCTGCGGCGCCATTTCGCGTACCTTCATCGACGAATCGGGCCGCTTGAACCAGGCCGTGGCCGCCATCTGCGAACGCGCGACCCTGATCGCCGCCGGCTTGCCCTTGAGTTTGAAAGGCGGTCCATGCTGAGCGGCTTGTCGCTCCCGACCACTGCCGCCTTGCTGCTGGCGGGGCTACTGCTCGACTGCATGCTCGGCGAGGCGCGCCGCTGGCATCCGCTGGTCGGCTTCGGCAACTTGGCCAATGCGCTGGAGCGCCGCTTGAATCGCGGCCGCTATCGCTTTGCGCGCGGCATGCTGGCCTGGGCCCTGGCGGTGGTGCCTTTGAGCGCACTGAGCGCCTGGACTTGCGGCGCGCTGGGCCTGGCCGCGCACGCCCTGACCCTGTATTTTTGCATCGGCTTGCGCAGCCTGCGCGAACACAATCTGCCGATTGCCGCAGCGCTGGCGCAAGGCGACCTGGCCAGCGCCCGCCGGCTGACGGCGCGCATCGTCAGCCGTGACACCAGCGAGGCAAGCGAAGCCGAGCTGGCCAAGGCGAGCGCCGAATCGCTGCTGGAAAACGGCAACGACGCCGTGTTCGGCACCCTGTTCTGGTTTGCCGTCGCGGGCGGCCCAGGCGCCCTGCTGTTCCGCCTGGCCAACACGCTGGACGCGATGTGGGGTTACCGCAACGCGCGCTACGACTGGTTCGGCTGCTGCGCGGCGCGCATCGACGACGCCCTCAATCTGATTCCGGCGCGCCTGACCGCGCTATCCTATGTCGCGCTGGGTGCGACCCTGGCCGACAAACGGCGCGCCTGGCATTGCTGGCGCAGCCAGGCGCCGAGCTGGGGCAGTCCGAACGCCGGCCCCGTGATGGCCAGCGGCGCCGGCGCGCTCGGCCTGGCGCTGGGCGGCGCCGCCACCTACGAGGGCGTGCTCGAACAGCGCCCGCCACTGGGCGGCGGGCGCGCCGCGCAAGCCGGCGATATCGGGCGCGCCTGGCTGCTGGTACGCCACACCACCTATCTTTGGCTGGCCTGCGCCGCCCTGGCGGCCGACCTGGCTTATTTCTTCGGGAATTCCCATGCTTGAACACGGCGGCAATTTGCGCGACGCCGCGCTGCGCTTCGGCCGCGCCCCGGAAGACTGGCTCGACCTGTCGACCGGCATTAATCCGCACTGGTATCCCGTACCGGAGCTGGCCGGCAACGCCTGGCATCGCCTGCCCGAAACAGACCCCGCGCTGGCGCTGGCCGCCGGCGCATTTTACGGCGCGCCGCTGATGCTGGCGGTGGCCGGCACCCAGGCCGCGATCCAGGCCTTGCCGCGCCTGCGCCCGCCGGCGCGCGTGGTGGTGGCCGCGCCTTCTTACGCGGAACACGCCCAGCATTGGGCCCAGCACGGCCACCACCTGCGCCAGGTGCCATATGCCGACTTGGGGACGGTGCTCGACGACTGCGAGGTCATGGTGATCTGTAACCCGAACAATCCGACCGGCGCCAGCGTGCCGCCGCAGCGCCTGCTGCAATGGGCCGCCAGCCTGGCCGGGCGCGGCGGCTGGCTGGTGGTCGACGAAGCCTTCGGCGACACCACGCCGGAAACCAGCGTGGCCGGCCATAGCGACCGTCCCGGCTTGATCGTGCTGCGCTCGGTCGGCAAATTCTTTGGCCTGGCGGGGCTGCGCCTCGGCTTTGTCGGCGCCGCCCCACCCTTGCTGGCCGCACTGGCCGACTTGCTCGGGCCATGGACCGTGAGTGGCCCGGCCCAACAAATCGCCCACGCGGCGCTGGCCGACCGCGCCTGGCAACATGGCATGCGCGCCCAATTGCTGGCCGCCGGCGCGCGCCTGCATCAATTATTGACCGCGCATGGAATAGAAGCCGCCGGCGCGGCGCTATTCCAATGGTGGCCGGAAGAGCGGCCGGAACAATTTTGGCACCACATGGCCGAACGCGGAATCTGGGTGCGCCAATTCCAACATGCGGCGCGCGGCATCCGCCTCGGCTTGCCACCCGACGAAGCGGCTTGGCAACGCCTGGGCGCGGCATTGAAACAATGGAGTACGCCATGAGACAATTCTGGCCCGCGCTGGCGGCCTTGATCGCGCTCCAGACCGGCGGCGCGGCCCATGCCGCCATCACCGTGCGCGACGACGATGGCTTTGCCGTCACCGTGCAGCAGCCGGCCCGGCGCGTGATCGCGATGGCGCCGCATGTCACCGAGCTGCTGTTCGCAGCCGGCGGCGGCGAGCATATCGTCGGCGCCGTCAGTTACAGCGATTTTCCGGAGGCGGCCAAGCGCATCGCGCGCATCGGCGACAACCGCGAAGTCGACCTCGAACGCGTGCTGGCGCTGAAGCCGGACTTGATCGTGGTCTGGCTGCACGGCGGCTCGGAGCGGCAAATCGCGGCCCTGCGCCAGCTCGGCATTCCCATCTTCCACAGCGAGCCGAAAAAACTCGACGACATTGCCGACAGTGTGCTGCGCCTGGGCCACCTGATGGGCAGCGACGCCGTGGCCGGGCCGGCGGCAGCCGCATTGCGGCGCCAATTGGCGGCGCTGGGGGCGCACTACGCCGCGCGCCCGCCGCTGCGCGTGTTTTACCAGGTCTGGGACCAACCCTTGTATACCTTGAATGGCGCGCACATCGTCAGCGATGCGCTGCGCCTGTGCGGCGGCGAAAACATTTTCGCCGGGATGAGCGCGACGGCGCCGCAGGTCGGCATCGAAGCGGTGCTGCAAGAAGACCCCGAAGCGATCGTCGGCAGCAGCGAAAAGAGCGCCGTCGAAGGCGGCGTGAACATGTGGCGCCGCTACCCGTCGCTGAAGGCGGTGCGGGCCGACAATCTGTTCCAGCTCGACGGCGACTTGCTGAACCGGGCCGGCCCGCGCATGATCGCCGGCGCCGCCGCCCTGTGCGAAAAACTTGAGCTGGCGCGCCGGCATAGGCCGCCATGAGCTTCCCGTTCCACACCCTGATGGTGCAAGGCACCACCTCGGACGCCGGCAAGACCACTGTGGTGGCGGCCCTGTGCCGCCTGCTGAAACGGCGCGGCGTGCGGGTGGTGCCGTTCAAGCCGCAAAACATGGCCTTGAACAGCGCCGTCACTGCCGCCGGCGGCGAGATTGGCCGGGCCCAGGCGCTGCAAGCCATCGCGGCCGGCCTGGAACCCCACACCGACATGAATCCGGTGCTGCTGAAGCCGTCCTCCAACACGGGCGCGCAAGTCATCATCCACGGCAAGGCGCGGGCCGACATGCAAGCCCGCGACTACCAGCAATATAAAACCGTGGCCATGCAAGCGGTGCTGGAATCATACGCCCGCCTGCGCCTGGGCTATGAGGCCATCATCGTCGAGGGTGCCGGCAGCCCGGCCGAAATCAATTTGCGCGCGCGCGACATCGCCAACATGGGTTTCGCGGAAGCGGTCGACTGCCCCGTGATCCTGGTGGCCGATATCGACCGCGGCGGCGTCTTCGCCCACATCGTCGGCACGCTGGCTTGCCTGTCCGAGAGCGAGCGGGGCCGCATCATCGGCTTCGTCATCAACCGTTTTCGCGGCGACCTGGCGTTGCTGGAACCGGGCCTGGCATGGCTGGAACGGCAAACCGGCAAGCCGGTGCTGGCAGTGCTGCCCTATCTGCAAGGCTTGTTCCTGGACGCGGAAGACGCGGTCGAGGCCAGGCAGGCGGCGCGCGGCGCCTTCCGCGTGATCGTGCCGCAATTGCCACGCATCAGCAACCACACCGACTTCGACGCCCTGCGCGCCCATCCCGACGTCGATCTGCAATTCATCCGGCAGGGGCAAGCGATCCCGGCCGCCGACCTGGTCATCCTGCCCGGCAGCAAGAATACACGCGGCGACCTGGAATGGCTGCTGGCACAAGGCTGGCGGGACGCGCTGGCAAGGCATTTGCGCTATGGCGGCAAACTGATGGGCATCTGCGGCGGTTTCCAGATGCTTGGCCACAGTGTAGATGACCCGCACGCGGTCGAAGGTACGGCGGGCGCCTCGGTCGGCCTCGGCTTGCTGGACTTGCATACCGAACTGGGCACGGCAAAACGCTTGTTGCAAGTGAGCGGACGCTGCGCCTTTGCCGACGCCGCCGTCAGCGGCTATGAAATCCATATGGGCAACTCAAGCGGCGCGGCGTTGGCCCGGCCTGCTTTCCACATCGCTGGCAAGCCGGAAGGGGCGATATCGATCGACGGGCAAATCCTCGGCACCTATCTGCATGGCGTGTTCGACGCGCCGCAAGCTGGCGCCGCGCTACTGCGCTGGGCCGGACTCGATTCCGGCGTCAGCGTCGACACCAGCCAATTGCGCGAGCAAAGCCTGGACCGTATTGCCGACGCCAGCGAAGCGCTGCTTGCCGCGCTGACGGCGCTGGGAGTGCGTCAGTAACGGCCCCAAAATCCCCTATGCGTCGAATAGGGGTAATACGCGTAATTATTGATTTCGTCTTCTATATTGAGTTGCAACACGCAATTGCGCCACGGGTCGGTATTGGCAGTGAAGCCAAGCTTGTCGCAAGCGGGACCGTAGACGGCGATCTTACGGTCCATTTCGCGCCGCATGTTGTCGGCCTGCTCGGTCGGTGTCGCGCAAGCCGCCAGCATGGCGGCGGCCAATATGGTCATAAAGGTACGCATGGCTCGCTCCTCTAAACGCACTTTGATTAACATAGTGTAGGTGGCGGCCCTGCCGCCTCACTGACGCGCGTCAAGGGGCGCGAGAAATTCGCGGGCGTATCCAAGGGGCGGGCTGTGCCTCGCAAGCCGGAAAAACCGGCCCGGCAGCGGCCGCCGCCCATCTATGTGACAATCCTGGTTCGGCATCGATTCCAGAAGCAAGCCCCATGACCCGTTCAGCCCAAAAAAATTACCTGCCCTGGGTGGTCGCCACCGCCCTGTTCATGGAGCAGCTCGACTCCACCATCGTCAACACCGCCATTCCCAGCATGGCCGCCAGCCTGCACGTCACGCCGCTCAGCCTGAAGGCGGTAGTGACCAGTTATATCCTGAGCCTGGCGGTCTGTATCCCCATCAGCGGCTGGATGGCCGACCGCTTCGGCACCCGCCGCGTGTTTTCGGCTGCGGTGGCGATCTTCACGCTAGCCTCGATCCTGTGCGGCCTGTCGCTGAACTCGCCGATGCTGGTGGCGGCCCGCATCTTGCAGGGCGTGGGTGCGGCCATGATGATGCCGGTCGGGCGCATCACCATCATCCGCACCTTCCCAAAATCCGAATTACTGTCAGCCATGAACTTCGTCATCATCCCGGCCTTGATCGGGCCTCTGCTGGGGCCGACCGTGGGCGGGCTGATCGTGCACTGGCTATCATGGCGCGAAATCTTTTTCGTCAATGTACCGGTCGGGGCCGCCGCCCTGCTGCTGGCCTACCGCTATATGCCCGATTATTATGGCGACCAGGCGCGCCCGCTCGACTGGATCGGACTGGTCTTGTTCGGCAGCGGCACCGCCTTGCTGTCGTGGCTACTGGAAGTGTTTGGCGAACACCACCTCGACGCGACCTCGGCGGCCATCTTGCTGCTGCTCTCGCTGAGTCTGCTGGCCGCCTATGTCTGGCACTCCCGCGACGTGGCCCATCCCTTGCTGCGCCTGACCCTATTTCGCATCCGCACTTTCCGCGTCTCGGTGGCGGGCGGTTTCATCACCCGCTTCGGCGTCGGCGGCTTGCCCTTCCTGCTGCCGCTGCTATACCAGCTTGGCCTGGGTTTGCCGGCCTGGCAATCGGGCTTGATGATGATGCCCTCTGCCGCCGCCGCGATGGGCATGAAATTCATTTCGGCGCGGCTGCTGGCGCGCTTCGGCTACCGCCAGGTATTGGTGGTCAACACCGTGCTGATTGGCCTGACCATCGGCATGTATGCGCTGGTGGGGCCGGGCACGCCGATCGCGGCCATCGTCCTGCTCAGCCTGTGCCTGGGCCTGTTCAACTCGCTGCAATTTTCGAGCATGAATAGCATCGCCTACGCCGACGTCGAGGGCGCCGACTCCAGCATGGCCAGCACCATTGCCAGTTCGCTGCAACAATTGTCGATGAGCCTGGGCCTGGCTTGCGGCTCGCTGATCACCGCCTGGTATCTGGGCGACTCGCCGCAAAACCAGGGCTTTGCATTGACGGGCGCCCTGCACCACGCCTTCCTGACGCTGGCCGCGCTGACCATCGCTTCTTCGCTGACTTTCTGGACCCTGCGCCGCGAAGATGGCGAAAGTATCAGCAAAGGCGCATCCACGTTTCCGGTGGGGAAACAAGTGTAGACGGCAAAACGCCAAGTCGCGGACCCGGCAGCGCATCCAACTTGCACTGAAACTGCGCTTGCCTTAAAATCCTTAGCTCTGAGGCCCCGCTTTGCGCGGCCGAGTCGCTCTGGGCCGGCGTCGCTTGCTATGCCGACCAGTTTCCCCCATGTACGCATCTTTACGGTGACCCCTTGGATACCGTGCCATTTTGGGCGCAATGTCTTGCGCTCGCCCTCCTGATTTTGTGTTCGGCCTTTTTCGCGATGGCGGAAACGGCGCTGATGGCGGCCAACCGGCATCGCTTGCGCCATATGGCCAAGCGCGGCAGCCGGCGCGCCACCACCACGTTGTGGCTGCTCGACCGCACCGACAAATTGCTGTCGCTGGTGCTGATCGCCAATACCTTGATCAATGCCATGGCCACCGCCCTGGTCACCGCGATCGCCATCGGCACCTTCGGCCACGACGACAATGTCATCACGATCTCGACTGGCGTGGTGGCTTTTCTGTTGATCATATTCGCCGAGATTTCGCCAAAAGTGATAGGCGCGACTTACCCTGAAACAATCGCCCTGCCCACCAGCGTCATCCTGAAGCCTTTGATGACGGCCGCCAAGCCGGTGATTTGGTTCGTCAACCTGTTTGTCGGCCTGGTATTGAAGCTGTTTCGCATCCGCAAGGGCGGCAATATCCACGAAGCCCGTCTGTCGCCCGAGGAATTGCGCTCGATGGTGCTCGACGGCGGCAATTTCATCCGACAAAAACACAAGAGCATCTTGCTCAATCTCTTTGACCTGGAAACCATTTCGGTTGAAGACATCATGACGCCCCGTTCGCAGATCGAAGCCTTGAACCTGGCCGTGCCGGTCACCGAGATCAAGAACCAATTGACCACTTGTTACCACAACAAATTGCCCGTGTATGAAGGCGAGATCAACCGCATCGTCGGAATCTTACATGTCCGCAAGGCGGTGGCGCTGCTGAACCAGGACGAGGAATTGACTGTGGAGCATTTCCGCGCCCTGCTCAGCGAGCCTTATTTCATCCCGCAAGACACGGGGGTGTTTACTCAATTACAATATTTCCAGGAAAACCGCGAACGGCTCGGCATCATCGTCGACGAATATGGCGAGGTGCAAGGCTTGGTCACGCTCGACGATATCATCGAGGAAATGATCGGCGAGTTCACCACCTCAATGCCGGGCGCGGCGCGCGCCGACACATTCGGCTGGAATGAACAAGACGAGTGCCTGCTCGAAGGCGCCACCGCCTTGCGCGACATCAACAAGCGCCTGGGTTTACATTTCCCGCTGGACGGGCCGAAAACCGTCAATGGCATGCTGCTCGAACTGCTGCAAGATATCCCGGAGGCGCCGATCAGCGTCAAGATTGGCAATTGCGTGATCGAAGTGATCCAGGTACAAAATCAATCGATCAAGATGGTCAAGCTGAAGCGGCCGGCATCCCAACAGCGCGACTGAGCGTGCCTCATATTTCAAATGTTGTTAAATGACACAGAAAATCACATTTTCGGCGTGCACAATTGCTACAACTCTTTACAAAGATGATGCCTAAAGGCATGATCAAAAGATATGCGAGCCGTGCGCCTTTGGCGCCCGGCTTTGTTCCAAAAATTTCACTTTCTTGACAGCACGCTCCTATGGCAGCAGTTCTTCCCAACTCGACCTCAGGTCCGTCCATGTCGGGCCTGGCGCGCGCCCTGCTGCAAGCGGGACGCCTGACTCCGCCCCAGGCCGAGGCGCTGCAAAAAAAAGCCGCCGCTGAAAAGCTGCAATTCATCGATGTGCTACTGTCGAGCGGCAGCATCAACTCGGCCGAGCTGGCCATGTTTTGTTCCGAAACGTTTGCCTATCCCCTGATAGATTTGCAAGCTTTCAATCTGGAATTGTTGCCGCAAAAAGCCATCGACAATAAGTTGATGCAAAGCCAGCGCGTGATTCCGCTGACCCGGCGCGGCAACAAGATGACGGTCGCGATCTCGGACCCCACCAATACCCAGGCGCTGGACCAGATCAAGTTCCAGACCGAGTCGACGGTTGAACCGGTGATCGTTGCCCACGATGCCTTGCTGCAATTGCTGGCTGGCTTGAACAAGAGCAGCGAACAAAGCATGACCGACATGATCGGCGACGAGCAGGATGTCCAGTTCGCCGAAGAGGAAGTGGCGGCGCCGGACGCGGGCGCCAACGACATCGAAGATGCGCCTATCGTCAAGTTCCTCAACAAGATCTTGATGGACGCCGTCAATATGGGCGCCTCGGACATCCATTTCGAGCCGTTTGAAAAATTCTACCGCATCCGCCTGCGGGTCGACGGCGTCTTGAAAGAGCACGCCCAGCCGCCCGTGTCGATCAAGGAAAAATTGGTTTCGCGCATCAAGGTGCTGGCCAAGCTGGATATTTCGGAAAAGCGCGTCCCGCAAGATGGCCGCATGCGCCTGTTCCTGTCGGCCGTGAAAGCCATCGATTTCAGGGTCAGCACCCTGCCGACCCTGTTCGGCGAAAAGACCGTGATGCGGATTCTGGACGCGACCCAGGCCCAGATGGGTATTGACGCGCTCGGCTATGACCCGGACCAGAAAGCCACCCTGCTCGACGCCATCAACCGGCCCTATGGCATGGTGCTGGTGACGGGGCCGACCGGGTCGGGCAAGACCGTGTCGCTCTACACTTGCCTGAACGTGATCAACAAGCCCGGCATCAACATTTCGACGGCGGAAGACCCGGCCGAGATCAACTTGCCGGGCGTGAACCAGGTTAACGTCAACGACCGCGCCGGCCTGACTTTCCCGGTCGCGCTGAAATCGTTCCTGCGCCAGGATCCTGACGTGATCATGGTCGGTGAGATCCGCGACCTGGAAACGGCCGACATTGCCATCAAGGCGGCGCAAACCGGCCACATGGTGTTTTCCACGCTGCATACCAATGATGCGCCGTCGACCCTGACGCGGCTGATGAATATGGGCGTGGCGCCGTTCAATATCGCGTCCTCGGTGATCTTGATCACGGCCCAGCGTCTGACGCGCCGTTTGTGCACTTGCAAGCAGCCGGCCGACATCAGCGACGAGTTGCTGCTCAAGGCCGGCTTCCTGGAGGATGAACTGGACGGTAGTTGGAAACCGTATGGGCCGGTCGGTTGCGAGCGCTGCAACGGTGGAGGCTACAAGGGGCGGGTGGGGATTTACCAAATCATGCCCATCACCGCCGCGATAGAAAAAATTATTCTCGCCCACGGCAACTCGATGGAAATCGCGCGCCAGTCCGAAGCCGAAGGCGTGAAATCGCTGCGCCGCTCCGGGCTGATGAAAGTCAGGCAAGGATTGACCAGCCTGGAAGAAGTACTAGGCTGCACCAACGAATAGAAAGCAATTATGGCCACATCAAGCAATACGGCTCGGAATCAAATCAAGGAATCGATTTTCGCCTGGGAAGGCAAGGATAAGACCGGCAAGACCGTGCGCGGGGAATTGCGCGCCGGCGGCGAAGCCATCGTCAATGTGACCCTGCGTCGCCAGGGCATCATGGTGACCAAGGTCAAGAAAAAGACTTTCCGCAGCGGCAAGAAGATCACCGACAAGGATATTTCCCTGTTCACGCGCCAACTGGCCACCATGATGAAGGCAGGCGTGCCGCTGCTGCAATCATTTGACATCGTCGGCAAAGGCCATGCCAATCCATCGGTGTCGAAACTGGTGCTCGATTTGCGCGCCGATATCGAGACGGGCACCAGCCTGAACCAGGCTTTCCGCAAATACCCGCTGTACTTCGACCCGCTGTTTTGCAACCTGGTGGGCGCCGGCGAGCAAGCCGGTATTCTGGAAGACTTGCTGACGCGGCTGGCCATTTACAAGGAAAAGACCCTCGCCATCAAGGCCAAGATCAAGTCGGCCCTGATGTACCCGGTGTCGATCCTGGCGATCGCCTTCATCGTCACCGCCGTCATCATGATCTGGGTAGTGCCGGCCTTCAAGCAAGTGTTCAGCAACTTCGGCGCGGCGCTGCCGGCGCCGACCCTGATCGTGATGGCAATATCGGAATTTTTCGTCCAATGGTGGTATTTGATCTTCGGCGGCTTGTTTGCCGGCATTTACTTCTTCTTCCAATCCTGGCAGCGCTCGCTGAAAATGCAGCGCTTCATGGATATTGCCTTGCTGAAGGCGCCAATCTTCGGCGACGTGATACGCAAGGCCACCATCGCGCGCTGGACCCGCACGCTGGCGACCATGTTCGCGGCCGGCGTGCCGTTGGTCGAATCGCTGGATTCGGTGGCTGGCGCATCCGGCAACGCGGTGTATGCCGACGCCACCAAGCGCATTCAAAACGAAGTCAGCACCGGTACCAGCCTGACAGTGGCCATGCAAAACGCCGATGTCTTCCCCAATATGGTCACGCAAATGGTGTCGATCGGCGAAGAATCGGGCTCGCTCGACGCAATGCTGGGCAAGGTCGCCGATTTCTATGAGGACGAAGTCGACGAGGCGGTGGGAGCGCTGGCTTCGCTGATGGAACCATTGATCATGGTAATCCTGGGCGTGCTGATCGGCGGCCTGGTGATCGCCATGTATCTGCCTATCTTCAAGCTCGGCTCGGTGGTCTAGTTTTTCCCATGCCGGCGCGGCTGCGCCGGCATGGCCGGATTCCCGGCCATTCACGGACCGGTCCGGCCGCGCAAGCCAACCGGCCGGTGCCGCTTCACCCCTCAATTACCTGGCGGTCGTCGCTTCCCGCAAATTTCCCCATCTAAAGCTCGACCTGAGCGATCATCAAATGTTCTAATACGGGCTTGCGCGAAGCGCAAGTCTTCCATCCCTCTCGCTGCGGAAAAAATAAAATGCTGCAAGATACACTGTTGTTTGCCGCGCCAGCGACCCTGGTGGTCAGCCTGGTGGCCGGCGTGTTCGGCCTGCTGTTCGGCAGTTTCCTGAATGTCGTGATCTATCGCGTGCCGAAAATGATGCAACGTGAATCGGATAATTATGTCGCGGAGGAAAGCGGCAAGGAATTGCCTCACACCGACAAATTCAATTTGATGCTGCCCCGCTCCGGTTGCCCCCATTGCGGTCACCAGATCACGGCCATGGAAAACATTCCGGTCATCAGTTACCTGGTCTTGCGCGGCAAGTGCGGTGCTTGCAAGGCGCCGATCTCGGCCCGCTATCCGAGCGTGGAATTATTGACGGGCGCGCTGTCGGCGCTGCTGATCTGGCATTTCGGCAGCGGCTGGGTCGGCCTGGCCACCCTGTTTTTCGTGTATAGCTTGATCGCCATGACCTTCATCGACGCCGACACCCAGTTGCTGCCCGACGACTTGACCTATCCGCTGCTGTGGGCTGGCCTGCTGGTCAATCTGAACGCGACTTTCGTGCCGTTGCATGAGGCCGTGATTGGCGCGGCCGCCGGTTACATGGCGCTATGGCTGATCTACTGGGGCTTCAAACTGGCGACAGGCAAGGAAGGAATGGGATATGGTGACTTCAAATTACTGGCTGCGCTGGGCGCCTGGCTCGGTTGGACCATGCTGCCCACCATCATCCTGATTTCGTCGGTGGTCGGCGCCGTGGTCGGCATCAGCCTGATCGTCTTTACCAAACGCGGACGCGACAAGCCGATTCCCTTCGGCCCCTATCTGGCGGCGGCGGGCTTGATCACGCTGCTGTATGGCAGCCCGATTTCACGCTTTACGCTCGGCCTGCTCGGTTGAGCGCTTGAACGCTGTTGCAAGGGACTGCATGGAAGTTGAAAAAACGCCCCGGTTTAGCGTGGGCTTGACTGGCGGCATAGGTTGCGGCAAGAGCACGGTAGCCAATCTGTTTGCCGCGCGTGGCGCGGCCATCATCGACACCGACTTGATCGCGCACGAACTGACCGGCGCCGGCGGCGCGGCGATGCCGGCCCTGCTGGCCGAATTCGGCGATGCCTATGGCAGCGCAGACGGCGCACTCGAGCGCGCCAAGATGCGCGCCCTGGTATTCGCCGAGCCGCGCGCCAAGGCCCGCCTGGAAGCGATCTTGCACCCGCGCATACGCGCCGCCACCGTGGCGGCGGCGGCGGCGGCTGGCGGCAGCTATCTGATCTTCGTGGTGCCGTTGCTGCTGGAGTCGGGCGGCTGGCGCGAACGGGTACAGCGTATCCTCGCCATCGATTGCCCGGAAAGCCTGCAGATTTCACGGGTCGGGGCCCGTAACGGCTTGCCAGAAGCGCAGGTGAAGGCCATCATGGCGACACAAGTGAACCGGCACGAGCGCCTGGCGGCGGCCGACGACGTGATTGTCAACGACGACGGCATGGCCAGCCTTGAGCCGCAGATAGCACGCTTGCACGGGCTATATCTGGAATTTTCGAAAAGAATGGCTACAATGCCATACCAACGTTTGTAATTTATCGACGCTTGGTTCAAAATCACGGAATTGTTCGCCGATTCATATTTAAAGGGATGTTATTTTGATTGTCTACGAATACCCTTTCAACGAGCGCATACGAACTTTGTTGCGACTGGAAGATCTGTACGACAAATTCAAATTCTTTGTCCATCAAGAACATCCAATGCAACACCACGTCGCCCTCGCCACCATCTTCGACATGCTGGAAGTGGCCGGCCGCGCCGACCTGAAATCGGACTTGCTGCAAGAGTTGGAGCGTCAGCGCCAAAGTCTGCTGGGCTACCGCTCCAATCCGAATGTGGCCGGCGACATGCTCGATGCCATCCTTGCCGAGCTCGACACGGTCAGCGGCGCGCTGGTGGCGACGCAAGGCAAGACTGGCCAAAACATCCGCGACAATGAATGGCTGATGAGCATACGGGGCCGTACCATCATTCCCGGCGGCGCCTGCGAATTTGATTTGCCCTCGTATTTTGCCTGGCAAAAACGCAGCGCCGAACAACGCTTTTCCGATATTTTGACCTGGTTTGGTCCTCTGGCACCTCTGTTTGACGCGCTGGCCCTGGTGCTGCGCCTGCTGCGCGATTCCGGCCGTCCCATCAAGATGATCGCCAACGCCGGCAGTTACCAGCAAATGTTGCAAGGCAAGGTATACCAGATGTTACGCCTGAGCCTGGATGAAAGCCTGGCCGCGATTCCCGAAATTTCGGCCAATAAATACATGTTGTGGGTGCGTTTCACCAGGCAGGGTGGCGATATGAAACCGAAACCGCTGGAAGACGATGTCCCGTTCGAGCTCACGCTCTGTAATTTCTAAATCCCTGACCATCATGACCGTCGTGAATTGCCCCACCTGTTCCAAACAAGTCGAATGGACCGATAAAAACAAGTTCCGCCCGTTTTGCTCGGAGCGCTGCAAGCAAATCGACCTGGGCGCCTGGGCCGAGGAAAAATACACGATCCCGGCCGTCGATCCGCTGGCCGATCCGCTGGCCGAGCACGGCGTCGAGGAATAAGCCACGCTTCAGGGCACTTCGCGCCGCACCACGTCCAGCCATTCCAGCAGCGGTATGGTGGCCGGCAACAGCGGTTCGAGCGCGACCCGGCCTTGCCACGCGAAAGCCTGGCCTTCCAGGCTTTGCGGCTCGCCGCTCCATTCGCGGCTGATGTAAAAATGCAGGCGCACATGGGCGTGCGGATAAATGTATTCGACGCCGCACCACTCCTCGGCGCTGACGATGCGCAGGCCCAGCTCTTCGACGAACTCGCGCTTGAGGGCGTCGAGTATCGCTTCGCCGGCCTCCACTTTGCCGCCCGGGAATTCCCAATAGCCGTCGTAAGGCTTGCCGGGGGGGCGCTGGCCCAGCAGCACATCGCCGTTCGGCTTCATCAGGATGCCGACCGCGACATCGATCGGCCCCGCCAGCGGCCCCACCTTCGCCTGGCTCATACGGGCGGCAGCTTGCCGGCATAATCCTTGGCGAATTGCCAGGCCACCCGTCCTGAGCGCGAACCGCGTTGCAAGGCCCAGCGCAGCGCATCGCCGCGCGCGTGGGCGATCTGCTCCACATTGCAGCCAAACGAAGCGAGCCAATGGCAGACGATATCCAGATAATCGCCCTGCTTGAACGGATAAAACGATAACCACAAGCCGAAGCGTTCCGACAGCGATATTTTCTCTTCCACCGTCTCGCCCGGATGCAAGTCGCCATCGTCGTCGTGGGTGTAGGTGCTATTGTCCGACATCCGCTCCGGCATCAGGTGGCGCCGGTTCGAGGTCGCGTAAATCAGCACATTGTCCGATTGCGCGGCGATGCTGCCGTCCAGCGCCACTTTCAAAGCCTTGTAGCCGCTCTCGCCTTCCTCGAACGACAAATCGTCGCAGAAAATGATGAAACGCTCGGGCCGCCCTGCCACCAGGTCAACGATATCGGGCAAGCCGGCCAGGTCGGCCTTGTCCACTTCAATCAGGCGCAAACCATCCTTGGCGAACTGGTTCAGGCAAGCCTTGATCAGGGATGACTTGCCGGTGCCGCGCGCGCCCGTCAGCAAGACATTATTGGCGGGCCGCTTGTCGACGAACTGGCGCGTATTCTGTTCTATCTGCAGCTTTTGCGGCGCGATATTGTGCAAGTCCGACAAGGCGATAGGAGACACATGCGCGACCGCTTGCAGATAACCTTCGCCGCCCGGCCGCTTGCGCCAGCGGAAAGCGTAGCCGAGCTTCCAGTCCGGCTCGCGCGGCGCCTGCGGCAAGATCGCCTCCACCCGCTGCAGCAAGGCTTCGGCGCGCACCAGGAATTGTTCGAGCGCGCTCATGAGCGGTAATCTGCATTGATGCTGACATAGTCGTGCGACAAGTCGCAGGTCCACACGGTCGCCGTGGCGGCGCCGCGGCCCAGCTTGACGCGGATCGTGATTTCGCTTTGCTGCATCACGCGCTGGCCATCTTGCTCCTGGTAATCTGGATTGCGGCCGCCATTTTTGGCCACCCACACATCGTCCAGATACAGATTGAGCTGGCCGACATCGAGATCGTCGACGCCGGCATAGCCGATTGCCGCCAGAATCCGGCCCAGGTTCGGGTCGGACGCAAAAAACGCGGTCTTCACCAGCGGCGAATGGGCGATCGAATAGGCGATCTTGCGGCATTCCGCCACATCGCGACCGTCTTCCACCGTGACTGTCATGAACTTGGTGGCGCCTTCGCCGTCGCGCACGATGGCTTGCGCCAGGAAGGTCGACAATTCGGTGACGGCGGCCGCCAGGGCCGTGTATTCCGCGCTATCGATCGAATCGACGCGCAAGCCGCCGGCGCCGGTCGCCATCAGGATGAAGGAATCGTTGGTCGAAGTGTCGCCATCAATGGTGATGCAATTGAAGGAGCGATCGGCGACCTGCTTGACCAGATGGTCCAGCACCGGCTGGGCCACGCTGGCGTCGAACGCCAGGAAGCCCAGCATGGTAGCCATGTTCGGCTTGATCATGCCGGCGCCCTTGCTGATGCCGGTCAGCGTGACGACATGGCCGCCAATGACGACGCTGCGCGAAGCGGCCTTGGGCTGGGTATCGGTAGTCATGATGGCTTCGGCGGCGCCAAACCAATTGTCGGGCGTCAAAGCGGCCACCGCTTGCGGCAAGCCGGCCACCAGGCGTTGCAGCGGCAACGGTTCCAGGATCACGCCGGTGGAAAATGGCAAGATCTGTCCGGGCGCGCAAGCGAGCAGTTCAGCCAGCGCGGCGCACGACGCCTGCGCGTCCAGCAAGCCGGAAGGGCCGGTGCCGGCGTTGGCATTGCCGGTATTGATCAGCAGCGCGCGAATCGGCGCGCCCCCGGCCGCCACTGCAGCCAGATGGGCCTGGCACACCTGGACCGGCGCGGCGCAAAAGCGGTTCAGCGTGAACACACCCGACACCGTCGCCGCCGGTGCCAGCTTCAACACCAGCACATCCTTGCGGTTCGGTTTTTTGATACCGGCTTCGGCAACACCGATATCGATGCCGGCGACGGCTTTCAAATCGGCGGCGATGGGCTTGGGAGAATTGACGGCCATAGTAACTTTTCTGCGAGGGAATGGGGAGTCGCTATTGTAATCTGTTCGCGCCCAGCGTCAATCTTTCCGGCGCGACTGGCATGGCATGCGGCTGCGCCATCGCGCATGGTGAAAAAACCACAGCGCAATTTCTCGCTTACATGTAAAATATTGACTTCCTAACAATAGGCGAATCGCGCACTCTTCCGTCACTGTCCTTTCCCGGCAACACGATTTGGCGCCGATGCAGGACTTTTCACGATGAGAGTACGATGAAGCAACGATTTTTAGCCGGCTTGCTGGCCCTGGCCCCGTTGTCGGCGGCCGGCGCGCAAGACGCCCCCGATGACAGCCAACTCAGCCTGAGCGGTTTCGGCACCCTGGGCGCGGCCCATAGCAATAGCCGCGAAGCCCAATTCGTGCGCTACAACCAGGCCAAGGGCGTCAGTTCGAGTTACGGCATCGGCACCGACAGCAACCTGGGCTTGCAAGCAGCCTACAAACTCACGCCGGAACTGTCGGCCACGGCCCAGGTCTTGACGCGCAAATACACCAGCGCCCGCTATACCACCGACCTGGCCTGGGCTTTCCTCAAGTTCAAGCCGGACCCCGACTTCAGCCTGCGCCTTGGCCGGGTGGTGGTGCCCAGCTTCATGACGTCCGATTACCGCAGCGTGGGCTATGCCAACACCATGGTGCGCCCGCCGGCCGAAATGTATACCCTGGCACCGATTGAAAACGTGGATGGCGCCGACCTGACTTACCAGCATTCCTTTGGCACCAGCACCTTCACGGCCCAGTTGGCTGGCGGCGTCAGCCACGGCCAGTTATTCATCGCCGGCGGCAGCGGCTGCATCGCCACTTACCGCGCGCCCTTGTACACCCTCAATCTGGCGCTGGAAAACGGTCCCTTCATGTTGCGCCTGAGCCAGATGCGGGCCGAACTGGACAGTTCCAGCGTCGGCCCCCTGAACAAGCTGACACAACGCCTGAACAAGGCCGGCTTCGCCCAGCTGGCGCGCGACTTGAGCGTGGCGGGCGGCAAAAGGGTCGAATTCACCTCGCTCGGCTTGACCATGGATTGGCACGATATCGTGCTGCAATCCGAATACGGCATGCGGCGCGCCCTGGAACCGGTGTACCTGCCCAACGACGACGCCTGGTATCTGATGGCCGGCTACCGCATCGGCGCCTTCCTGCCCTATTATTCGCACGCGGCGACGCGGCAAGCAGGACGCTCGGTCACGCTGCCGGCCAACTTCCCACTCGCCTCGCCGCTGGGGCGCGCGGTCGACAGGGGTTTCCTCACTTCCGGCCAGCAACATTCCGACTTGCTCGGCTTGCGCTGGAATTTCGCCAAGTCGCGGGCCCTGAAATTGCAGGTCGACCGTATCAGGCCGACGGTGAAATCGGGCAGCATGATTTTCGGGCCGCCCAATGGCGTCAAGCATGCCGTCATCGTGACGGCGCTGGCCCTCGACTTCGTGTTTTAAGCCATGAGGATATCGGCAACTACACTGATGCTGGCCGGCGCCCTGCTGGCGCCGCTGCCGGCCTGGGCCGCGACGGCCGTCATCGTCAGCCCGAAGAGCCCGCTCAGCCACTTGGCGGCGGAACAGGCAGCCCAGATTTTCCTCGGCAAGTCGGCCCAGCTCACGCCCGTCGACCTGGCCGACAGCTCGGCCACGCGCAATGAGTTTTACCAGAAGGTGGCTGGCAAGAACCAGGATCAGATGAAGGCAATCTGGTCGAAAATCGTCTTCACCGGACGCGGCTTCCCACCCAAGGAATACAATAGCTACGCCGAAGTCAAGCGGGTGGTGGCAGCCGACGCAGGCGCCATCGGCTACATTGACAAGGCCGCCGTCGACGACACCGTCAAGGTGATCCTGGTCTTGCCTTGAGCGCAAGCAGCGCTCCGGGTCAGGGGCGAACACACTACCGGCGACTGGCCGGACAATGGAGAAGCAATTTGAATTTGTCGCTGCGGGCGAAATTCCTGATTCTGAGCGCCCTGGTGCAAGCCCTGGTGGTCGGCTTGCTCATCTGGAATAATATGCGCATCATGGACCAGGCGGTGGGCAAGAACGCCGACCGGGTCGCGCACGAATATGCGGTCACGCTGAACCTGTCGCTGGGCAGTTACGCCAGCAAGGGCCGGCTGTCCGAAATGCATTCCTACCTCGGTGAAATGCTGGCCGACCCGGCCGACAGCTTCGTGCGCTATATTGTCATTCTCGACAACCATGGACAAGTCATCATCACGGCCGGCGCGGTGCCGGCCCAATTCGCGGCCCTGTTCGACGATCCCCGCGCACGCACCAACCAGGGTGTGAAAACCGTGCTGCTCGGCTCGATGCTGCATGCGCGCGCGCCGCTGCTGCTCAACGATAACAAGGTCGGCTCGCTCAACTTCGGCCTGTCGACCTCGGACCTGGCGCAAGCGCGCAACGAGGTACTGAGCCAGGGCAGCGTGATTTCGCTAGCCGGCCTGGGCGCCGGCCTGCTGCTGTTTTACGCCTTCACGGTCGGCATAGGGCGGCGCCTGGATGGTTTGAACGCACAATCGCAACGCCTGGTGCGGGGCGATTACGGCACCCTGTTGCCGGAGCATGGCGGCGATGAAATCGAAATCGTCTCGCGCTCGCTCAATACCATGAACCTGGCGCTGCGCGAACGGATGGCGCAATTGGAGCGGGCCGAGCGGCGCCTGTCGGAATCGGAGGCGCGCTTCAAGATCCTGTTTGACGTGGCGCCAGTGCCGCTCAGCGTGACCAACCGCCAAGGCACCATCATCGCCGCCAACCTGGCCCTGGAACGCACCTTCAACGCCGCCGGCGGCGCCGTGGTCGGCAAGCGCGCCAATGACCCGGCATTCTGGGAAGACGAACAAGAGCAGCGCCGCATCCTTGCCATTCACGTGCGCGACGGCGCCGTGCGCGGCGAAGTGGCCGGGGTCCGCCTGGCCGCCGGCGGCGCCGGCAGCGTCGCGATCTGGTCATCTTCGTTGTCGCTGGATGGCGAAACTGCGGTCATCTGGGCCTTGCTCGACTTGACCGAGGAACTCAACGCCAAGCGCGCGCTGAAGGAATTAAACACCTCGCTGGAAAGCCGGGTGCGCGAGCGCTCGGCTGAGCTGGAACGTGCCAATAGCGACTTGAGCCTGACGCTGGAAACCTTGCAACGCACCCAGCATGAATTGCTGGCGGCGGAAAAAATGGCCGCGCTCGGCTCGCTGGTGGCCGGCATCGCGCACGAACTCAATACCCCGATCGGCAATAGTTTGCTGGCTGCGACCACGCTGTCGGACCGGGTGCTCGAATTCAACCGCGTGGTCGCCGACGGCTCCCTGCGGCGCTCTTCCCTGATGGCGCACCTGGACGAAGTACGGCAGGCGGCAGGCTTGATTTCAGGCTCCTTGCACAAGGCGGCCGACTTGATCGCCTCGTTCAAGCAAGTGGCGGTCGACCAGACCAGCGACCAGCGCCGCAGCTTCGACTTGCTGCAAGTATTACAAGACACCGTGGCGACCTATGCGCCGCGCCTGCGCCGCGCCCATTGCACGGCGGCGCTGGAGGTGCCGGCCGGCTTGCACATGGATTCCTATCCCGGCAGCCTGTATCAGGTCATCAATAACCTGATCAACAACGCCCTGGTGCACGCCTTCGAGCGGCGCGGCGCCGGCGCCATCACCGTGCAGGCGGCCGACATCGGCGACGGCATGATCGAGTTGAACTTCAGCGACAACGGGGTCGGCATGTCGGACGAGGTACTGCGCCACGTCTTCGACCCTTTCTTCACCACCAAGATGGGCCAGGGCGGCACCGGCCTCGGCATGAACATCGTGTATAACATCGTCACCGGCGTGCTGGGCGGGCGCATCAGCATCAGCACCGAACTGGACCAGGGCAGCACCATCCGCATCGTCATGCCGCGCGTGGCGCCGCTGCACGGCGGCAAGAAGCAGCCCGAGGCGTAAAAAAAGGCGGAGAAAATTCTCCGCCTTTTTTATACCGCAAATCGCTTTAAGCGAGCTTGCCGTGGCATTGCTTGTATTTCTTGCCGCTGCCGCAAGGGCAAGGGTCGTTGCGCCCGACTTTCACACCCATCGTCATCGATGGATCAGTGCCCACCGCGGTCGGCGCCAGCAATTCTTCCGGCGCCGCGTTCGGATTGAAGTCGGCGTGCTCGTAGTGCACGTTTTCCACATGCGACTGTTGCATCGCCAACTCGGCCGCGTCGATTTCCTCGCGCGACTGGATGCGCACCGTCATGACCAGCCTGACCACATCGTTCTTGATCATGTCGAGCATCTGGCCGAACAGTTCGAATGCTTCGCGCTTGTATTCCTGCTTGGGATTTTTTTGGGCGTAGCCGCGCAAATGTATACCCTGGCGCAAATGGTCGAGCGCCGCCAGATGTTCGCGCCAATGGCTGTCCACGCTTTGCAGCATGACATTGCGCTCGAAGCCGCCGAACGATTCCTTGCCGACGATATCGATCTTGGCCTGGTACACGGCATCGGCCGCGCCCTGCACGCGCTCCAGCAAATCGGCATCGCTCAGATTCGGCTCGGCATCCATCATGCTGCGCAGCGGCAAGGCGATTTGCCATTCGGCCGCCAGCGACGCTTCCAGCGCCTTGATATCCCACTGCTCCTCAACCGATTCTTCCGGCACATGCAGGCGCACCAGGTCGCTGAACACGCCATGGCGCAGCGAGCCGATCAGTTCAGAAATGTCCGTGGTTTCCAGCAACTCGTTGCGCTGCTGGTAAATCACCTTGCGCTGGTCATTGGCGACATCGTCATATTCGAGCAATTGCTTGCGGATATCGAAGTTGCGCGCTTCCACCTTGCGCTGCGCCGATTCGATCGAGCGCGACACGATGCCGGCTTCGATCGGCTCGCCTTCCGGCATTTTCAAGCGGTCCATGATGGAGCGCACGCGGTCGCCGGCGAAGATGCGCAGCAGCGCGTCGTCGAGCGACAGGTAAAAGCGCGAGGAACCGGGATCGCCCTGGCGTCCGGCGCGGCCGCGCAATTGATTGTCGACGCGGCGCGATTCGTGGCGCTCGGTGCCAATGATGTGCAAGCCGCCCGCACCGACCACATGGTCGTGCAAGGATTGCCACTCATCATGCAATTGCTTGGCTTGGGCCGCCTTGTCGGCGTCGCCCAATTCAGGATTGGCGTCAATGAACTTGATCTGGTTCTCGACATTGCCACCCAGCACGATGTCGGTACCGCGCCCGGCCATATTGGTGGCGATGGTGATGGCTTTCGGACGACCGGCCTGGGCGATGATTTCCGCTTCGCGCGCATGCTGCTTGGCGTTGAGCACATTGTGCGGCAGCTTGGCCTTGGCCAGGATACCCGACAACAGCTCCGAATTCTCGATCGAAGTGGTGCCGACCAGGACCGGCTGGCCCCGCTCGTAGCAATCGCGTATGTCGTTGAGCATCGCGCCATACTTCTCGTCCGACGATTTGTAGACTTGATCCTGGCGGTCCTTGCGCTGCAAGGGACGGTTTTGCGGAATCACCACGGTTTCCAGGCCGTAAATTTCCTGGAATTCGTAGGCTTCCGTGTCGGCCGTACCGGTCATGCCGGCCAGCTTGCCATACATGCGGAAATAATTCTGGAACGTGATCGAGGCCAGGGTCTGGTTCTCGTTCTGGATTTTCACGCCTTCCTTCGCTTCCACCGCCTGGTGCAAGCCGTCGGACCAGCGCCGGCCCGTCATCAGGCGGCCGGTGAATTCATCGACGATCACCACTTCATTATTTTGCACCACATAATGCTGGTCCTTGAAGTACAGCGCGTGCGCGCGCAGGGCCGCGTACAAATGGTGCACCAGGGTAATGTTGGCCGAATCGTAGAGCGAAGCGCCTTCCGGCAGCAAACCCATTTCGGTCAGGATGCGCTCGGCCTTTTCGTGGCCCGCTTCGGTCAGCAGCACCTGGTGCGCCTTTTCATCCTTGGTGTAATCGCCGGGCACTTCGACCTTGCCCTTGCCGTCCGGGGTTTCCTCGCCGATTTGCAGCGTCAACATGCCCGGCAATTCATTGATCTTGTGATACAGGTCGGTGTGGTTTTCAGCCTGACCCGAAATGATCAGAGGCGTGCGCGCCTCGTCGATCAGGATCGAGTCGACTTCATCGACGATGCCGAAATTGAGCGCGCGCTGGACCCGCTCGCGCGCCTCGAAGACCATATTGTCGCGCAGGTAATCGAAGCCGAATTCATTATTCGTGCCGTAAGTGATGTCGGCAGCGTAGGCGACTTGCTTGGCGTCATGCTCCATCTGCGACAGATTCACGCCCGTCGACAGACCCAGCCAGCCATACAGGCGGCCCATGGTGTCGGCATCGCGCTGGGCCAGGTAATCATTGACGGTGACGATATGCACGCCCTTGCCCGACAAGGCATTGAGGTAAGCGGCCAGCGTCGCCATCAGCGTCTTGCCCTCTCCGGTGCCCATTTCGGCAATTTTTCCGTAATGCAAAACCATGCCGCCGATCAATTGCACGTCGAAGTGGCGCATGCGCAAGACGCGCTTGCTGGCCTCGCGACACACCGCGAACGCTTCGGGCAACAGCGCATCGAGCGTTTCGCCCTTCGCGATGCGCTCCTTGAAAGCCGGGGTCTTCGCTTGCAGCTCCGCATCCGACAGCTTTTCGATGAGCGGCTCGAGCGCATTGATCTCGCGTACCGTTTTTTGGTATTGCTTGAGCAGCCGCTGGTTGCGGCTACCGAAAATCTGGGTCAGTAATGACATGCTTGAATTCTTAAAAAACGCCGTTAAAAAAAGCTCGGTTGGTAACAAACGCGTGACCGCACGGAGTTCGACTATGGCAAAAGACGCTGATTTTATCATGCGATCCGACCAAGGTTGGGTTATTGGTTAATATAACAATAGGCGAATGGCTAACTTTGTGGCAAAAAACCGCGCACTTGCTCGAATATTGCGGCTGGAACGCGACCTTGGCGGCCAACGCCGGACTCGTCATAAGCGTCCGCTTGTGATATGTTGCAACAAATGCGATCCCATTCTTTCTACCAGTCAGCGCGCTACCGATCCGGCCCGGCCGTTCCCGGCGCCACCGATTTTCTGCGCGGCAACGCCACGATGGCGGCGCTGATGCCCACCGTGAACCGCCTGGTAGCCTTGCAAAAAGATTGCGCCGGCGCGCTGCCGGCCATGTTCAGCCAATGCGACATCTTGCAATTCGAGGCGGGCGTGCTGGTACTGGCCACGCCCAACGCGGCGGTGGCGGCCAAATTGAAGCAGCAATTGCCGAAATTGCAAGCCACGCTGGAAAAGCGCGGCTGGCAAATTGCCGCCATCAAACTCAAGGTGCAAGTGATCAAGAGCCTGGCGCCCATCGTGCATACGCGCGCGCTGGTGCTGCCGGGCAAGGCGATGGCGGCGCTGGCCGAGTTGGGCGACGCCCTGCCCGCCTCGCCGCAAAACCAGACCCTGATCGCGGCCTTGCGCGCGATGGTGCAAAGACACCGCGAACCGCGCGATTAAATTGAACGCCTAGGTGAGCGCCCACTCCCTTTCCATCTGGCGCAGATAAGATGGCGGTGCCGCCTCATTGGTGGCGAAGGAAACGATTTCATAGGCGTCCGGCCGGGCCAGCAGCGCCAGCAACAACTGATTGTTCAGCGCGTGGCCCGACTTGTGGGCCGTGTAACTGGCCAGCAGCGGATGGCCGATCAGGTATAAATCGCCGATTGCGTCGAGTATCTTGTGGCGCACGAATTCATCTTCATAGCGCAAGCCGTCCGAATTGAGGATGCGGTATTCATCCATCACGATCGCATTTTCCAGCGAGCCGCCGCGCGCCAATCCCATGCCGCGCAAGCTTTCCACGTCTTGCATGAAACCGAAGGTGCGCGCCCGCGCCACGTCGTGCACATACGACACATGACCAAAGTCGACCAGGGCGCGCTGGCTGGTGCCGTCGACGGCCGGGTGATTGAATTCAATGAAGAAATCGAGTTTGAAACCGTTGTACGGGCTCAGGCAAGCCCATTTCTCGGCGTCGCCTTTGCCGTGGCGCACTTCAACAGGCTTGGTCACGCGGATGAATTTCTTCGCCGCGCCCTGCTCTTCCACGCCCGCTTGCTGCAGCAAGAACACGAAGGAGGAAGCCGAGCCGTCCATGATGGGAATTTCCTCGGCGCTCACATCGACCACCATATTATCGATGCCCATGCCGGCAGCGGCCGACATCAAATGCTCGACCGTCGACACCCGCACGCCATCCTTGATCAATACCGAGGCCATACGGGTATCGCCGACCGCCATCGCACTGGCGGGAAACTCGACCACCGGCACCAGGTCGACGCGGCGAAACACGATGCCGGTATCCACGGCGGCCGGACGCAAGGTCAATTCCACCTTGGTGCCTGAATGCAATCCGACACCGACGGTGCGGACCAATTGTTGGATGGTGCGTTGTCTTAACATGGGGCGATTATAGCAAATGGCGCCCCTGCGTTGCGCAAGGTCAAGTCTTACCCGGGCGTCAAGGATGCTCGCTTTCCACATGCACCGCTTCGCGCCGTACCAGGTACACGCCGCTGGCAATGATGATGGCCGCGCCCAGCAAAGTATATTGGTCGGGCAAGGTGCGCCACAAGAGCCAGTCCAGGCCCATGCCCCAGGCCAGCGCCGAATATTCGAAGGGCGCCACGCTTGACGCCTTGCCGAGCCGGAACGCCTCGGTAATTGCCAACTGGCCCAGGAAACCGCTCAAGGACAAGCCCGCCAGCAAGCCCCAGTCTTCGGCGCGGATCGCCAGCCATTCATGCGCGGACAAGGCCACGCCGCCGATCGCCATCATCAGCATCAGCCAGAACACCATGCTTTCGCTGGCGTCGGTGCGGCTCAGCACGCGCCCGGCGATGGCCGACACCGCGTAGCAGGCGGCGGCCCCCAGCACGGCCAGCCCGCCCAGCGACAGGAAACCGCTGCCTTCGGGACGCAACACCACCAGCACCCCGCCCAGGCCGACCGCGATCGCGCACCAGCGCGCGGCGTCGACTTTTTCCTTCAGGATGAAGACCGACAGCGCCGTGATCAGGGTCGGCGCAATGAAGAAAATCGCATACGCTTCGGCCAGCGACAGCCCCTTCAAGGCATAGGCGAACAGGGTCAGCATGGCCACGCCGAGCGCGCCGCGCAAGAAGTGCAGCGACCAGCGCACCTTCAGCACGCCCTTGAACGCGCCGCGCCAGGCCAGATACAGGCAGACCAGCGGCAGCGACGACAGCGCGCGCAGGGCCGTCACTTGCATCGCCGGATAGTGGGCCGACAGCAACTTCATCGCCGTATCCATCAGCGAAAACATGGCGACGGCAAATAACATCGCGTAAATGCTGCGCAAGCTTTGGGAACGGGGTGTCAAACAAGCTCCTGTTGGGGATGCCCGGAGCCGGGCCGAGCGGCAAAAAAAACGGCGCCGCAGCGCCGTTTTTGTTTGCCGATGACGCAAACGCTTAAGCCAGTTGGCCCAGCAGCGTTTCCGCGTTCGACACTTCAAACTTGCCGCCCTGCTCGACGTTCAATTGCGTGACCACGCCATTGTCGACCAGCAGCGAGTAGCGCTGCGAGCGCGTGCCCATGCCGAACTTGCTGAAATCGGCGTCCAGGCCCAGCAGCTTGCTATAGGCGGCGTTGCCGTCGGCCATCATGCGCACCACGCCGGTGGCTTTTTGATCGCGGCCCCAGGCGCCCATCACGAAGGCGTCATTGACCGAGATGCACCAGATTTCATCGACGCCCTTGGCCTTCAAATCGGCCGCGTGCTTGACATAGCCCGGCACATGTTGGGCGGAGCAAGTCGGGGTGTAAGCGCCGGGCAAGCCGAAGATCGCGATCTTCTTGCCTTTGACCAAGTCTTCGACCTTGAAGGTGTTGGGTCCCAGCGCGCAGCCTTCGGTTTCCGATTCGATGAATTCAGACAGGGTGCCTTCTGGCAGGGTGTCGCCGATTTTGATGCTCATTTTTGACTCCTTGTAGGGTGGATGATGGGTGGCCGCTCAGGTGCGCGACAGCGGCCGTAGCCGCGCCGGGCGCGACAAGTCCAGGCAGCAGTATGCCTGAGTCTTGTCATTCGTGCCGGACGGCGCGGCGCAGGGCGCCGCCCTCCGCTTAATCGGCTTGCTTGCGCAGGAAAGCCGGAATGTCGTAGGTTTCCATGCCATTCTTTTCCATCGCGCGCACTTGCTCGGACGCCGATTCGCGGCGCCATACGGCCGGCGCCTTCATGCCGTCGAATGCTTGCGCGGGAACCGCCATGCCGGCTGCGACCCCGCCGGTGCCCAGGCCACCCAGGCCGCCCATCGAAGCCGACGGCGTCAAAGGGCCGTTGTGGGTGCCGGTGCGCAGCAATTGCTGCGGCACCAGCTGGATCGCCTTCTTGGCACGGCCCAGGCCGGTCGCCACCACGGTCACGCGGATGTCGTCGCCCATATTGTCGTCGTAGGCAATACCTTGCGCGATCGACGCGTCCGGCGCCGCAAACGCGCGCACGGCCGCCATCACTTCCTTGATTTCCTTGCCCTTCAGGCCACGGCTGGCCGTGACGTTGACCAGCACGCCGCGCGCGCCCGACAGGTCGATGCCGTCCAGCAGCGGCGAGGCGACGGCTTGCTCGGCGGCGATGCGGGCCCGGTCCACGCCGGAAGCGGTGGCGGTGCCCATCATGGCCTTGCCCTGCTCGCCCATGATGGTTTTCACGTCATTGAAGTCGACGTTGATATGGCCCGGCACGTTGATGATCTCGGCGATGCCGGCCACCGCGTTGTTCAAGACATCGTCGGCGTGCTGCATCCATTCCAGCATGCTTTCGTCTTCATAGATCTCTTCCAGCTTTTCATTGAGGATGATGATCAGGGAATCGACGTGCAGCGACAATTGTTCCAGGCCTTCGTCGGCGATATCCATGCACTTCTGGCCTTCATACGAAAACGGCTTGGACACCACGGCCACCGTCAGCGCGCCCAGCGACTTGGCGATTTCCGCGACGATAGGCGCGGCGCCGGTGCCGGTGCCGCCGCCCATGCCGGCCGCGATGAAGACCATGTGTGCGCCGCGCAGCGCGTCTTCGATGCGGGCCCGCGAATCTTCGGCCAGCTGGCGCCCCACTTGCGGCTTCATCCCGGCGCCCAGGCCGGAATCGCCGATCTGGATGATATTGTCGGCTTTCGAAGTCGACAGGGCCTGGGCATCGGTGTTGGCGGCGATGAACTCGACCCCAACCATGCCCTTGTTGATCATGTGTTGCACTGCATTGCCGCCGGCTCCGCCTACGCCGACGACCTTGATGACGGTGCCTAAAGCTGCGTTATCGACCATATCGAACTCCATGATGTGCTCCTATCAGAATGCGGTTTCCAAGCGCCAGCCCTCATATCGGTAGGAGAGCTGGAGATTGAAAACTGCGGTTAATTATAAAATAATGTGTGTGCCCGCGCTAACTAATGCAACTTGAATCCCACGTCTTAAAAATTCCCTAAAAACCATTCCTTCATGCGTTGCCAGACCGCCTTCACCGAGCCATCCTGGCGCGTCACGATATGCCCGCGCAGATACTGCTTTTTCGCTTCCAGCAGCAAGCCAAGCACGGTCGCGTAGCGCGGACTGCGCACCACGTCGGCCAGCTGGCCGCGGTAATCGGGCGTGCCCAGGCGGGCCGGCTTGAGGAAGATATCTTCCGCCATTTCGACCATGCCGGGCATGATCGAGCTGCCGCCGGTCAGCACAATGCCCGACGACAGCACGCCTTCGTAGCCCGATTCGCGCACCACCTGGTGCACCATCGCAAACAATTCCTCGACCCGCGGCTCGATCACGGCCGCCAGCGCCTGGCGCGACAGATTGCGCGGACCGCGGTCGCCCAGGCCCGGCACTTCCAGCGATTCGCCGGGATCGGCCAGCACTTGCTTGGCCACACCATAGCGTATCTTGATCTCTTCGGCTTCCGAGGTCGGGGTGCGCAGCGCCATCGCGATGTCGTTGGTGATCTGGTCGCCGGCGATCGGGATCACCGCCGTGTGGCGGATCGCGCCATCCGAAAACACCGCCACGTCGGTGGTGCCGCCGCCGATGTCGATCAAGACCACGCCCAGTTCCTTTTCATCGGCCGTCAGGACCGCGTCGGCCGAGGCCATCGGCTGCAAAATCAAGTCCGACACTTCCAGGCCGCAGCGGCGCACGCATTTGACGATGTTTTGCACCGCCGATACCGCGCCGGTCACGATATGCACTTTCACTTCCAGGCGGATGCCGCTCATGCCGATCGGCTCGCGCACATCTTCCTGGCTGTCGACGATGAATTCCTGTGGCACAGTATGCAATAACTGTTGGTCGGTTGGAATATTAACCGCCTTTGCCGTTTCGATGACGCGCGCCACGTCGGTGGCCGTCACTTCCTTGTCCTTGATGGCCACCATGCCGCTCGAATTGAAGCTGCGGATATGGCTGCCCGCGATGCCGGCGTAGACATTGCGGATCTTGCAGTCGGCCATCAGCTCGGCTTCCTCGAGCGCGCGCTGGATCGATTCGACGGTGGCCTCGATATTCACCACCACGCCCTTCTTCAAGCCCTTCGATTCATGCTGACCAAGCCCGATCACTTCGTGGCGCCCGTCCGGCATCACCTCGGCCACCACCGCCACCACTTTCGAGGTGCCGATGTCGAGGCCGACGATCAGGTTTTTCGCGTCTTTTGTCATTTCTGTCGCCTACTGTATGTGCTTGCGGATTGGCTTTAATTGTTTTGTTTTTACTGCCCGGCCTGGCTGCTTGCCCTCGGCCGGTATCACCATCCCGGATGAACTCAGGGCCAGCCCGTTCTGGTAGCGCATATCGATCGTGTCGATGTTTTGCAGGCGGCTCACAAGTTGCGGGTAAATCCCGGTCAAACGTTCGACTCTTTCCTTCAATGTGGTCTTGCTTTGCTCGCGACCGAGCGCCACGCTCATGCCATTGTCGAGCTTGACGGTCCAGGCGTAACGGCTCGACAGCGACAGCGTTTGCGGCACCAGCTTGACCGGCGCGAACCAGCCGCGCAACTCGGCAAAGCGGGCCAGCACTTCGCGTTCGCTGCCCTCCGGGCCTGAAAATTGCGGCAACTCGTGGTCTTCCTCCGCCTCGGCCAGATTGGCGGTAAAGACATCGCCCTTGACCGACAGCAGGCGCCCGTCCTCGCCCCAGGTGCCGAGCGCCTCGTGCTCTTCCAGCGCCACCACCAGGGTGTTCGGCCATTCGCGCCGCACCGAGGCGCCGCGCACCCAGGGCACCGACTCGAAAGCCTGGCGCACCGTATCGAGGTTGGCCGTGAAAAAATTGCCCTTGATGCGGCCCAGGGTACCGCTGCGCACCGTCAGCTTGTTTATATGGCGCAGCTCGGCCTGGCCCATGCTCTCGATGCGAATGGTACGCAAGGTAAACATCGGGCGCTGCGCCAGCCACCAGACGCCAGCGGCCACGCACGCGAGCAGCGCCAGGGCAAAGATGCCGTTGGCGCTCGCGTTCAGGCTTTTGACGTCTTGCCACATTTTCTCAGCCCCGCCCTTTGGCCATCTTCAGGCGCGCCGAAGCCAGGATTTCCAGGCACAAGTCTTCATAGGCGATGCCCACCGCACGCGCCGCCATCGGCACCAGAGAGTGGCCCGTCATGCCGGGCGAGGTATTGACTTCCAGCAGGAAGGGGCGATTATCGCTGGCCCGCAACAACACATCGACCCGGCCCCAACCTTCGCAACCGAGCACGCGGTAAGCTTGCAAGGCGATGCGCTCCATTTCGGCTGCGACCTCCGGGTCGAGCACGGCCGGACAAAAATATTTGGTATCGTCGGTGAAATATTTATTCTGATAATCGTAATTGCCGGCCGGCGCGACGATTTCCACCACCGGCAAGGCGCGCGCGCCGGCGCCGTGGCCCAGCACGGCGACGGTGAATTCGCGGCCCGTCACAAACTCCTCGGCCAGCACCGAATCGTCCAGCGCGGCGGCGATGTCGTAGGCGGCCTGGAAGGCGTCGGCCCGCTCGACCTTGGTGATGCCGATGGTCGAGCCTTCGTGCGGCGGCTTGACGATCAACGGCAAGCCCAGCTCGCGCGCCACCTGATCGAGGTCGGAAGCGCCGTCCAGCACGACGTATTTCGGCGTCGGCAAGCCATGCATCAGCCAGATCAACTTGGTATAAATCTTGTCCATGCCGACCGCGCACGGCATCACCCCGCTGCCGGTGTAGGCAATGCCCAATTGTTCGAGCGCGCCCTGCATGCTGCCATCCTCGCCGTAGCGGCCATGCAGCGCGATGAAGACGCGGTCGAATTTTTCGGCGGCCAGTTCGGCCAGGCTGCGCTGACCCGGATCGAAGGGGTGGGCATCAACGCCGCGGCTGAGCAAGGCTTTCAAGACGCCGTTGCCGGACATGATGGAAACTTCGCGCTCGGCCGAGCGGCCGCCGAACAGCACGCCGACCTTGCCGAAACTTGAAACGTCAATGTTTGTGCTCATCTCAGGCCTTTGCATAGCTGGTCAATTTATTCGGCACGCCGCTGATCGAGCCGGCGCCCATGGTGACGACGACGTCGCCGTCGCGCACCACGCTCATGATGGTATCGGCCATGTCGGCCATGTCTTCCACGAAGATCGGCTCGATCTTGCCGCGTGCGCGTAGCGCATGCGCCAGAGCGCGGCCGTCGGCGGCCACGATCGGCGCTTCGCCGGCGGCGTAGACTTCGGCCAGCAGCAGTACGTCGACGCCGCCCAGCACCTTGACGAAATCCTCGAACAGGTCGCGGGTGCGGGTATACCGGTGCGGCTGGAAGGCCAGCAGCAGGCGCCGGCCCGGATAGGCGGCGCGCGCGGCCGCCACCGTCACCTCGGTCTCGACCGGGTGGTGACCGAAATCGTCGACCAACTGGAAACTGCCGCCGCCCGCGATAGCAACGTCGCCGTAGCGCGTGAAGCGGCGCCCGACGCCGGCAAATTCAGCCAGGCCCTGCTGGGTGGCCTGGTCGGACACGCCGATTTCGCGCGCGATCGCGATCGCCGAGCAGGCATTTTGCACATTGTGCATGCCGGGCTGGTTGAGCACCACGTCGAGGTCGGGATAACCCTCCTGGAGCACCGTGAAATGCATTTCCAGGCCGACCGCGCGGGCGTTCACGGCGCGCACTTCGGCGTCCGCGTGAAAGCCGTAGGTGGTGATCGGCTTCGAGATCTGCGGCATGATGTCGCGCACGTGCGGATCGTCGATGCACAGCATGGCGCGGCCGTAGAACGGCAGGCGCTGGGTGAACTGAACGAAGGCTTGCTTGAGCTTTTCGAAATCGTGGCCATAGGTTTCCATATGGTCGGCATCGATATTGGTGATGACCTCGATCATCGGCGACAGGTTCAGAAACGAGGCGTCCGATTCGTCCGCTTCGGCCACCAGATAATCGCCCGCGCCCAGCTTGGCGTTGGCGCCGGCGCTGGTCAGGCGCCCGCCGATGACGAAGGTGGGGTCCATGCCGCCCTGCGCCAGCACCGACGCCACCAGGCTGGTGGTGGTGGTCTTGCCGTGCGTGCCGGCAATCGCGATGCCGCGCTTCAGGCGCATCAATTCGCCCAGCATGACCGCGCGCGGCACGATCGGAATCTTGCGCGCGCGCGCCGCCAGCACTTCCGGATTATCCAGCGGCACCGCGCCGGAGGTGACCACGGCGTCGGCCGCGCCGACGTTTTCGGCCGCGTGGCCGCGCATGATCTTGGCGCCCAGGCTTTGCAGGCGCTGGGTGGCGGCATTGCTGCCCAGGTCGGAACCCGACACCTTATAGCCGAGGTTGACCAGCACTTCGGCGATGCCGCTCATGCCGCTGCCGCCGATGCCGACGAAATGGATGTTTTTTACTTTATGCTTCACTTGGTTCCCATGCTTTCCAGTACATTGGCGATGGCCTCGTTGGCGTCGCGCCGGCCGACCGCGCGCGCCGCCAATGCCATCTTCAGGCAGTCGGCGCGCGTCAGCGTTTCCAGCAACCTCGCCAGGCTTCCCGCATTCATTTCCGTTTGCGGCAAGTGAATCGCCGCCTGTTGTTGCGCCATCCATTGCGCGTTGTCGCGCTGGTGGCTGGTGGTCGAGGCCACCAGCGGCACCAGCACGCTGGCCACGCCGGCCGCCGTCAATTCCGACAGGGTGATCGCGCCGGCGCGGCAAATCACCAGGTCGGCCTGCGCATAGGCAGCCGCCATGTCGTCGATGAAGTCGACCACCTCGGCGGCCACCCCGGCTTGCGCATACACCGCGCGCAAGGCCTCGATATTTTTCTTGCCCGACTGGTGCGTCAGCAGCGGCCGCCGTTCGGCCGGGATCAAGGCCAGCGCCGGCGCCAGGTTATCGTTCAAGGCCTTGGCGCCCAGGCTGCCGCCCACCACCAGGACGCGCAGCGGCCCTGCGCGGCCGTCGAAGCGCGACGCAGGACCGGCCAGCTCGAGGATTTCGCGCCGCACCGGATTGCCGGTGACGGTGGCCTTGCCGGCCGCGCGACCAAATCCGGCAGCGGCCGGAAAGCCGAAGCACACCCGCTTTGCCAGCGGCACCAGCGCCTGGTTCGACAACAGCAGGGCGGCGTCGGCGTTGACCAGCACCAGCGGCACCCCGCGCAGGCGCGCCATCAGGCCGCCCGGCACCGTCACATAACCGCCCATACCCAGCACCACGTCGGGCCGGCGCCGGCGCATGAAGCCCAGGCAGGCAGCAAAACTGGCCAGCAATTTGAAGACACCGGCCACACTGTGGCGCAAGCCCTTGCCGCGCAGGCCCGAAAATTCAATCGCGTCGAGCGCGATGCCGTGCTTGGGCACCAAGTCCTGTTCCATGCCGTGCGACGTGCCCAGCCAGCTCACTTCCCAGCCGCGCGCGCGCATGGTGTGCGCAATCGCCAGGCCGGGGAAAATATGGCCGCCAGTGCCGGCCGCCATGATCATCAAGCGTTTCATAGTCTGCCACCCCGCATCAAGACCCGGTTCTCGTAATCGATCCGCAACAAGATCGCCAGGCCGATGCAATTAATCATAATTCCCGAACCGCCATAACTCATCAATGGCAAGGTCAAGCCCTTGGTCGGCAGCAGGCCCAGGTTGACGCCCATGTTGATGAAGGTTTGCACCCCGATCCAGATGCCGATACCCTTGGCCGTCAAGCCGGCAAACGTCTGGTCGATGGCGATCGCCTGGCGGCCGATGTCGAAGGCGCGCTTGATGATCCAGTAAAACAACGCGATCACCACCAGTACGCCGGCCAGACCCAGTTCCTCGCCGATCACGGCCAGCAGGAAGTCGGTGTGCGCTTCCGGCAGGTAATGCAGCTTTTCGACGCTGCCGCCCAGGCCGACGCCGAAAAATTCGCCGCGCCCGAAGGCGATCAGCGAATGCGTCAACTGGTAAGCCTTGTTCAGGGCATTGTCTTCCTGCCACGGGTCGAGATAGGCGAAATAGCGCTCGCGGCGAAATTTCGACAGCGCGATGATGGACACGAAAATCGCCACCAGCACCGCGCCGATGCCGCCGAACCAGATCGCGTTGATCCCGCCCAGGAACAGGATGCCCATTGCGATGCAGACGATCACGCCGAAGGCGCCCAGGTCTGGCTCGAGCAACAGCAGCAGGCCGACCAAGCCGACTGCCAGCGCCATCGGCATGAAACCCTTGGTCAGCTTGTGCATGTATTCCTGCTTGCGCACCGTGTAATCGGCCGCGTACAGCACCGCGACGATTTTCATCAATTCGGACGGCTGCAGATTGAACAGGCGCAGCGACAACCAGCGCCGGCCGCCCTTGACCACCACCCCCACGCCCGGCACCAGCACCAGCACCAGCAGCACCAGCGTGGCGCCGAACAGGTAGGGCGCCCATTGCTGCCAGGTGGCGACGCGAATGCGGAACACCAGCATCCCGGCCAGCATCGAGACAGCAATGAAGATCGCCTGGCGCACCAGGAAATAATTGTTCTTGTAATTGGCGAACTTGGGCGAATCGGGCAGCGAGATCGAAGCCGAATACACCATCACCATCCCCAGCAGCATCAGCAGCACGACCACCCACACCAGCGGCTGGTCGTATTCCATCATCTTCGACTGCCGCGCGTGACTGTCCATCGGCGCGCGCGCCGACCAACCGAAAAAGCGGAATGGCAGTTGCAGGGCCATCAGATATCCTGTCCCTGTTCCAGCGCGATCTCGCGCACCGCGTCGACAAACACTTGCGCGCGGTGGCTGTAATTGGTAAACATGTCGAAGCTGGCGCAAGCCGGCGACAGCAGCACGGCATCGCCGGCCTGCGCCAGCGCGCGCGCGCGCCGCACCGCCGCCGGCAAGCTGTCGCAATCGATCAGCTCGACCCCGGACGGCGCCAGCGCGGCTCGCAGCAAGCCGGCGTCGCGGCCGATCAGCAGCACCGCGCGCGCATAGCGCGCCACCGGCTCGGCCAGCGGCGCGAAATCCTGGCCCTTGCCTTCGCCGCCGGCGATCAGGAGCAGGCGCTGGCCGGCCCCGCCGAAGCTCTTGCCCAGGCCATTCAAGGCAGCCGCGGTGGCGCCCACATTGGTGCCCTTGCTGTCGTCATAGTATTCGACCGCCTCGATCGCGGCCACCAGTTCGACCCGGTGCGGCTCGCCCTGGTACTCGCGCAAGCCGTACAGCAGCGGCGCGAACGGCAAGCCGATCGCGCGGCACAGGGCCAGTGCCGCCAGCGCGTTGGCGGCATTGTGCTGGCCGCGGATTTTCAGGGCGTCGGCCGGCATCATGTGCTTGGCGATGAAGGGCATCGGCGCCGGCGCCTCGTTTTTCTTGCGCTTGCGCTCGGGCAAGTCCTCGGCCGGGGCCGCAGCCGTCAGCCAAAAAATGCCGCGCGCGTTTTCCAGGCCGAAGCAATCGACTTCGGTCGGCTCGTCGGTGCCGAAGGTGACCACGGTGGCGCCCGGATCGGCCATGCGCATCACGGCCGGGTCGTCGCGATTGAGCACGCGTACCGTCTGCGCGCCGAAGATGCGTTCCTTGTCGCGCGCGTAGGAAGTCATGTCGCCATGCCAGTCCAGGTGATCTTGCGACAGGTTGAGCACCGTCGCCGCGTCCGCTTGCAGGCTGAAGGTGGTATGCAATTGAAAGCTCGACAATTCCAGCACCCACGCCTGCGGCAGCTTGTCTTGTTCGAGCGCTTCGCGCAGCACGTCCAGCGCGGCCGGGCTGATATTGCCGGCCACCCGCACCGTCAAGCCGGCCCGCTGGCACAGCAGGCCGACCAGGCTGGTGACGGTGGTCTTGCCGTTGGTGCCGGTGATGGCGATCACTTTCGGCTGGTAGGCGCGCTCCTGCTTGAGCGCCGCCAGCGCTTGCGCGAACAGCTCGATTTCGCCCCAGACGGGAATATTGTTGGCGTTGGCGGCGGGAATGATCTCGGCCAGTTCCAGCCCCGGCGCCAGGCCCGGACTGACGGCGATGAAGTCGCAACCCTCGATCAGCGCGGCGCCGAACGGGCCGCCGACGAAGCCGGCGTCCGGCAAGGCGCGCCGCAGCGCGGCCAGCCGGGCCGGCGTCTCGCGCGTGTCGGCCACGCGCACGGTCGCGCCGCAGCGCGCCAGCCAGAGTGCCATTGCCAGCCCGGATTCACCGAGGCCCAAAACCAGAACATGTTTGCCGGAATAGATCATTAGCGTAATTTCAAAGTGGACAAACCGAGCAGCACCAGCATCATGGTGATGATCCAGAAGCGCACTACGACCTGGGTCTCGCGCCAGCCTTTTTGTTCAAAATGGTGGTGCAAGGGCGCCATCAGGAAAATCCTGCGCCCCGTGCCATAGCGTTTCTTGGTGAATTTGAACCAGCTCACCTGGGCGATCACGGACAAGGTCTCGACCACGAAGATGCCGCCCATGATGAACAGAACGATTTCCTGGCGCACGATGACGGCCACCGTGCCCAGCGCGCCGCCCAGCGCCAGCGCGCCGACGTCGCCCATGAAGACCTGGGCCGGATGGGTGTTGAACCACAAAAAGGCCAGGCCGGCACCGGCCATGGCGCCGCAGAAAATGATCAATTCGCCGGCGCCCGGGATATGCGGGATAAACAGATATTTCGAATAGGTGGCGCTGCCGGTCAGGTAGGCAAACAGGCCCAGGCCGGTGCCCACCATCACGGTCGGCATGATCGCCAGGCCATCCAGGCCGTCGGTCAGGTTGACGGCATTGCTGGTGCCGACGATGACGCAATAGGTCAGTGCGATGAAGCCCCACACGCCGAGCGGATAGCTGATGGTCTTGAAGAAGGGCACGATCAGGTCGGCCTTGGGCGGCAAGTCCATCGAAAAGCCTGACTGCACCCAGGCGAAGATCAGGTCCCACACCTTGCCTGCGCTCGGCTCCGACACCGACACGGAAAACGCCAGGTAAAAGGCGGCGGCCAAGCCGATCAAGGATTGCCAGAAATATTTTTCGGCCGAGCGCATGCCGTTCGGGTCTTGCCGCACTACTTTACGGTAATCATCAACCCAACCGACCGCGCCGAAGCCGAGCGTGACCACCAGCACCGGATAGATGAAGCGGTTCGACAGATCGCACCAGAGCAGGGTTGAGACGCCGATCGCGATCAGGATCAGGACCCCGCCCATGGTCGGGGTGCCGTGCTTTTTCAAATGGGTTTGCGGACCGTCGGTGCGCACCGCCTGGCCGACTTTCATACGCGTGAGCATGCGGATCACGCCCGGACCGGCGCCCAGGCCGATCACCAGCGAGGTGATGGTCGCGAACACCGCCCGAAAGGTAATGAAATTGAAGACCCGCAGCGGGCCGAGGTCTTGTTGAAAATAGTGTGCAAGCCAAAGCAGCATGATTAATGGGTTTCCTTGTTATTGTTTTGGGGTCCTGTCAAATGCCGCACGACGCGTTCCATCTGCATGAAGCGCGAACCCTTGACCAGCACCGTGGCGTCGGCGCTCAGCTGCTTATCGAGCGCGGTCAGCAATTCGTCGAAGCGTTCGAAATGTTCGACGTGGGCGCCGCGCAGGTGGCGCGCCAGCGCGCCGGTCGCCAGCACCCGTTCGATGCCCTTGGCCAGCGCGTAGTCGGCGATCTCTTCGTGGAATTGGCGGCCCTGGTCGCCGACTTCGCCCATGTCGCCCAGCACCAGGATGCGCGGCGCCGGCGCTTGCGCCAGCACGTCAATCGCGGCCCGCACCGAATCGGGATTGGCGTTATAACTGTCGTCGATCACGCAAGCGCCGTTCAGGGCGCGCTTTTTCTGCAAACGCCCGCTGACCGGCTCGAACGCTTCCAGGCCGCGCCGGATGGCGTCGACGGCGACGCCGGCGCCAAGCGCGCAGGCGACGGCGGCCAACGCATTGCGTACATTGTGTTCGCCAGCCGCGCGCAAGGCGACGAAAAATTGCAGCACCGGTGCGCCGGCCAGGCGCGCGCTGATGAACATATCGCTGCCGAAGTCTGCCGACTGGCGGTAGGTGCAACTGACGTCGGCATCCTTGCCCAGGCCGAAGCTGATTACGCGGCGCGCCCCGCTCAAGCCGCGCCACAGGGCGGAAAATTCATCGTCGTGCGGGAACACGGCCACGCCGTCGGCCGGCAAGGCCGCCAGCACGGCACCGTTTTCGCGCGCCACCGCTTCTACCGTATGCATGAATTCCTGGTGCTCGCGCTGGGCATTGTTCACCAGCGCCAGCGTCGGCTGCGCAATCGCGGCCAGGCGCGCGATTTCGCCGGGATGGTTCATGCCCAGTTCGATCACGGCCGCGCGCTGCGCGGGCGCCAGGCGCAGCAAGGTCAGCGGCACGCCAATTTCATTATTCAAGTTGCCGCGCGTGGCCAGCCGCCCCTCTTCGCCATAGGCGGCGGCCAGGATCGCGGCCAGCATTTCCTTGACCGTGGTCTTGCCGTTGCTGCCGGTGACGGCCAGCACGGGCAAGGTGTATTGGCGGCGCCAGTAATTGGCGATCCGGCCCAGCGCCACCAGGGTGTCGGGCACCACCAGCGCGGGCAGGGTCCAGCCGGACGGCAGCTCTTCCACCACCACGGCGGCCGCGCCGCGTTCGGCCACCTGGGCCAGAAAGGCGTGCGCGTCGAAACTTTCGCCGCGCAGGGCGACAAACAACTGGCCCGGCCGCACCGCCCGGCTGTCGGTCGAGACGCCGTCGAAGGCCGCGTCCTGCGTCAGCCTGGCGCCGGCGATGGCGGCCACCATGGGAGCGAGCGAGGCGCGCATCAATTGGTCCTCATCATTGTCAGGCGGGCCGACAGGGCCAGTTGGGCGTGCTCGGTGTCGGAAAAAGCCAGCTTCTTGCCCTTGATTTCCTGGTAGGGCTCATGGCCCTTGCCGGCCAACAGGATCACGTCCGGCTTGGCCGCGTGCTTGACCGCCGACAGAATCGCGGCGGCGCGGTCGGCCACGGTTTGCAGCACCGAATTCGGGTGGCGCGGGTCCATGCCGGCGACGATTTGCTCGATGATGGCTTGCGCGTCTTCACCGCGCGGATTGTCGCTGGTGACCAGCACATGGTCGGCCATTTGCGCGATGACGCCCATTTGCGGCCGCTTGCCGGGATCGCGCTCGCCGCCGCAGCCGAATACGCACCACAGCTGGCCGCCGCGCTCTTGCGCCACCTGGCGCAGCGCGGCCAGGGTTTTTTCCAGCGCGTCGGGCGTGTGGGCATAGTCGACCACCACCATCGGCGCATCGTGCCCGCCCACTTGCTGCATGCGCCCCGGCGCCGGCATCAGCGCCTCGAGCGCGTCGAGCGCGGCGCGCAAGGCCATGCCCCTGGCCAGCAGCGCGCCCAGCACGGCCAGCGCATTGCTGATATTGAAATGGCCAACCAGCTGGGTCTTCACCAGCGCCGCGCCGAGCGGGCATTCGAGGTGAAAATCGGTGCCGGCGTGGCGGCTGCGAAATTGGCTGGCGCGCAGCATCATGACGCCATCCAGGTCCGGCCGCGCCGCCGCGCCTTGCAAGGTGTAGCCGATCAACGGCAGCGCGCCGGCCAGTTTGCCCTGCAGCTCGGCGGCCAGGCGCAAGCCCAGCCCATCGTCGAGGTTGAGCACCGCCGTTTGCAGGCCGGGCCAGTCGAACAAGGCGCACTTGGCCGCCTCATAGGTTTCCATGTCGCCATGGTAGTCGAGGTGGTCGCGGGTCAGATTGGTCAAGAGCGCGACGTCGAAATGCATGCCGGCCATGCGGCCCTGTTCCAGCCCGATCGAGGAAGCCTCGATTGCCACTGCGCCGGCGCCGGCGGCGCGCATCTGGGCCAGCTTGCGCGCCAATAGCACCGGGTCCGGCGTGGTATAGCCGGTGACGTCGAAATCGATCTCGCTGCGGCCCTTGGCCAGGCCAACGCCGAGGGTGCCGACGACGGCCGTCGGCAAGCCCGTGCGCGCCAGCGCCTGGCCCAGCCAGAGCGCGCACGAGGTCTTGCCGTTGGTGCCGGTGACGGCAACGCTGAACATGGCCGCATCCGGCATGCCGTAGAAGGCGTGCGCGATCGGGCCGGCCTGTTGCTTCAAGTGGGGCACGGCCAGGTGCGGCACCTGGCAAGCCGCATCCCAGACATGATCGGCGTCGTCATACAGCACGGCGGCGGCGCCGCGCGCCACGGCGGCGGCAATGAAGGCGCGGCCGTCGCCGGCCGCGCCGGGATAGGCAAAAAACACGTCGCCGCTCTCGATGCGGCGCGAATCGGACGCCAGTTGGCCCGCAGGGGCGGTCTGGCTGATCCACAAACTGATTTCTGATAGGGTCATAAGCGACATTACATTGCCTCCGGGCCGGCGCTGGCCGGAATGACAATTTCGGTGACGGTAGAATCGGGCGGCACGTTCATCGCGCGCAAGGCATTGGTGGCCACCGCAGCAAAGGTCGGCGCGGCCACCTGACCGCCATAGTGGGCGGCCGTGGTCGGCTCGTCGATCATGACGGCGATGATGAAGCGCGGCGCCGACATCGGCACCATGCCGACGAAGGAACCGACGTATTTGCGCGGCATCGCATACTTGCCGTTTTCAACTTTGTAGGCGGTGCCGGTCTTGCCGCCCACGCGGTAGCCGGCGACCTGGGCCTGCTTGGCCGTGCCGTCCGGGCCGGATACCACCAGTTCGAGCATGGCGCGCATCTCGCGCGCGGTTTTTTCCTTGATCACTTGCTGCCCGAGCGGCAGTTCTGTAATTTTTTGAAACGACAGCGGGATGGTGTCGCCGTTGCGCGCGAACATGGTATAAGCCCGCGCCAGCTGGATCAGCGACACTGAAATGCCATTCCCGTAGCTCATGGTGGCCTGCTCGATCGGACGCCACGATTTGTAGGGCCGCACGCGACCGGCGACGGCGCCGGGGAAGCCAAACTTGGGTTGCTGTCCGAAACCGACCTTGGTAAACATTTCCCACATTTCCTGCGGCGGCATGCCAAGCGCGATTTTCGAGGTGCCGATATTCGACGATTCCTCGATCACCTGGGTCACGCTGATCACGCCGTGCGCCTTGGTGTCGGAAATGGTGCGGTCGGCAATCGTCAGGCGCCCGGCCCCGGTGTCGATCCGGGTTTCCGGCGTAACGCGGCCGGTGTCGAGCGCCAGCGCCACCGTGAACGGCTTCAAGGTCGAGCCGGGCTCGAAGGTGTCGGTCATGACGCGATTGCGCAATTGCTGGCCGGTCAGCTTGCGGCGGTCGTTCGGGTCGTAGCTGGGGTAATTGGCCAGCGCCAGCACTTCGCCGGTGCGCACGTCGATCACCACCGCGCCGCCGGCCTTGGCCTTAAATTTCTCGACCGCTTCCTTCAGCTGGGTGTAGGCGATGTACTGGATCTTGCTGTCAACCGACAGCACCAGGTCCTTGCCGTCGTGCGGTTCATGGATCGAGCCGATGTCTTCCACGATATGGCCGAGGCGGTCCTTGATCACGCGCCGGCTGCCAGTGCTGCCGACCAGGCTCTTTTGCTGGGCCAGCTCCATGCTTTCCTGGCCCACATCTTCGACATTGGTAAAGCCGACCACGTGGGTCATGACTTCGCCCTGCGGGTAAAAGCGCTTGTATTCCTTGCGCGCGTCGATGCCGTCGATATCGAGCTTGGCGATCTTGTCGGCGGTTTCCTGCTCGACCTGGCGCTTCAGGTAGACGAAGCTGCGATCGGAATCGAGCTTCTGGCGCAAATCGGCCTCGCTCATTTCCAGCAGCGCGCTGAGGGCGCGGATTTTCTCCGGCGGCGCCAGCAACACGTCGTCGGGAATCGCCCAGATCGCCTTGACCGGCACCGACGAGGCCAGCACCTGGCCATTACGGTCGGTGATCTTGCCGCGCGTGGCCGGCAATTCCAGGGTGCGGGCGTAGCGGATCTCGCCCTGCTTTTGCAGAAATTCATTGGACACGCCCTGCAACCACAGGGCCCGTCCGGCCAGGCCGGCAAAGGCGGCGAACAGCACGAACAAGACCACCCGCGAACGCCACGCCGGCAGGCTGGCCGCCAGCATCGGGTTTTTCGAGAAGGGCACGCCTTTCGACGCCGCTACCCGCGAGCCGCTCGCCGCGCCGCGTTTCATGGCTGGCCTTCCGTCAAATACTGGGTGCGCGCCGCCGTCAGCGGCGTCATGCCCAGGTCGCGTCGGGCGATCGCCTCGATCCGTTCATGCTTGCCCAGGGTCGATTGATCGAGCTGCAACTGGGACCACTCGATGCCGAGCTGGCGCGACAGGTTCTGCGCCTGTTCCAGCGCAATGAACAGGTGGCGCGCCTGGTATTGCGCGTTCACCAGCGACAGGGCGCAGCCGACCAGCAAGGCCGCCAGCACGACATTGATCTTGCCGCTCATCGCCCCGCCCCGGCCATCGGCAGGCGCTGCGCGACCCGCATCACGGCCGAGCGCGAACGGGGGTTGCCGTCCACTTCCAGCGCGGACGGCTTGATCTTGGCGATCAGCTTCATTTCCGGTTGCGGCAAGTCGACCGCGCGGATCGGCAGGCGCCGGTCGGGCTGCTCGACATTCGCCTTGGAGGCGAAGAAGCGCTTGACCATGCGGTCTTCCAGCGAATGAAAGCTGATCACGACCATGCGCGCGCCGGGCGCCAGGCAGTCATAAGCCTGATTCAGCCCGATCTCGAGATCTTCGAGTTCCTTGTTAATGAAAATGCGGATAGCCTGAAAGGTGCGGGTCGCGGGGTCCTTACCCTTTTCGCGGGTCTTGACCGCGCCCGCCACGATACCGGCAAGCTGTCGTGTGCTTGAAATTGGCTCGACTGCGCGGCGAGCAACAATCGCCTTTGCAATCTGAAAAGCAAACCGTTCTTCCCCATAGTCTCGTATCACCTTTTCTAAAGTCTGCTCGGTTTCCAGCGCCAGCCACTGGGCCGCCGAGATCCCGCGCGTGGTATCCATGCGCATGTCAAGCGGGCCGTCGTTGCGGAAACTGAAGCCGCGCGCGGCATCGTCCACCTGCGGCGATGAAATCCCCAGGTCGAGCAAGATGCCATCGACCCGCGCCACGCCGCGCTCGGCCAGGCTGGCCTTCATGGTCGCGAAACTATCATGCACGATCTGGAAGCGCGCATCGTCGATTTGCGCGGCGGTGGCGATGGCCTGGGTATCCTTGTCGAAGGCGATCAGACGCGCGCCCTGCTCCAGCCTGGACAAGATCAGGCGGCTGTGGCCGCCGCGCCCGAAGGTGCCGTCGACATAAATGCCGCCGGCGCGCGCGCCGGCCAGGTCGAGGGCTTCGACCGCCTCGCCCAACAGCACGGTACGATGCTGGAATTCCGGCGCCGCCAATATAGTCATCACGGTGCCTTAAAAAGAGAAATTGGATAAAACGTCGGGGGTACCTGCATCAATTGCCTGCTGTTCTTTTTCGGCCAGCTTGGCCGCGTCCCAGATTTCAAAGTGGCTGCCCATGCCGATCATCATCACTTCGCGCGCCAGGCCGGCGGCGTTGCGCAATTCGGGGGCAATCAACACCCGCCCGGCCGAGTCAAGCTCGACGTCGCAGGCGTTGCCGAGAAAAATGCGCTGCCAGGCCCTGGCCGACATCGGCCACGCAGCGATTTGCTGGCGGTGACTTTCCCACACGGGGCGCGGAAAGAACAGTAGACAACCGTCGGGATGTTTGGTGAGCGTGAGCCGGCCTTCACACTGGATCGACAGCGCGTCACGATGCTTGGCGGGAATAGACATCCTGCCCTTTGCATCGAGATTGATTGCGGACGCGCCTTGGAACACGAAATACCTTTGACCTCAGAATGATGATGAGTGGATGAGCGCGGCGCCGGATGTGGAAAATTTCCCACAAAAACACACTTTTTCACACAGTTGCCCACTTTAGAGGATGGGCTCGTGGTGGTCAAGCGCTTTCCTTCAGACGAAACAATGATTTTATTAATGAAATGAAGGACTTAGCGGATATCCTTGAAGAAGGGACACATGAAAATATATCGACAAATTAGATACTTATGGACGATAGTGAATGTGCTACCTCATCTGCATGCAGCTTCCCCCCCTCCGCCACAGCCGCGAAGGCGTTCATTTAAAAGATAAAATAAATACATATAGTTTCCAATTGGAAATATATATAGAGTTTCCAAACAACATCAGACGCGGACTGGGAATGCCAAAGAAACAAGTTAAAACCGTGGCCGCATGGCGCGTGCCCTCCCTTGCCGTGCGGGTGGACAACTTATTGAATTTGAACAATTGCAAGGCTGCAGATCATTCTATTTGTATAGACAACTTGCCATGCGGTGCAAGGTCGATGGACGCGCACGCAAAAAGGCCGCGCTCATTAGCGCGGCCGACAAGAATATAAGTGAAGCAAGCCGATAGGCCGGATTTTGTTACGGCGCCCATCCTTGCGGACTCGCGCTATGACAGCCATTCCTCTAGGCGCCGAATTACTCCGGCGCTCAAGCTTTCTACCCGCACGCTCCGCGAGCAGCATCATCGCGTGCCTATTTGAAATTGCACCAGGTGGAGGTTACCGCGTTTCACCGTAACTTAATACGCTCGTCTCTGTGGCCCTATTCCTCGCCTTTCGGCGGACGGCCGTTAACCGTCACCCCGCTCTATGGAGTCCGGACCTTCCTCCCGTCGACGCATTGCTGCGCCAACCAGCGACTGTCTGGCCTGCTTCACCCGGCATTGTACCGCGCCCGGCCCCGAATCGGCAATCGCGGCCGGCCGCCGGCGGGGCTATTGTGAAATTCGGTGTCGCCATTTCAAAAGCCGGGCAAAATCGACTCGCTTAAAATGGCGCATGCCGGCGTTCATCCCGTTCGCCGCCCACCCCACTTTTTGCAGAGTCGACCATGACGCAACCATCCCGCACCGGCGGCCAGATTCTGGTCGACGCCCTGAAAATCCACGGCGTCGATACCTGCTTCGGCGTGCCCGGCGAAAGCTATCTCGACGTGCTCGACGCGCTGCACGATTCCGACATCCGCTTCATCATCAACCGCCAGGAAGGCGGCGCCGCCTTCATGGCCGAAGCCCACGGCAAGCTGACCGGCCGGCCCGGCATTTGCTTCGTCACGCGCGGCCCAGGCGCGACCAATGCCTCGATCGGCGTGCACACGGCTTACCAGGATTCGACCCCGATGATCCTGTTCATCGGCCAGGTCGGCAATGATTTCACGGACCGCGAAGCGTTCCAGGAAATCGATTACCGCCGCATGTACGGCCAGATGGCAAAATGGGTCGCGCAAATCGACCGCGCCGACCGCATTCCGGAATACCTGGCGCGCGCCTTTCAAGTGGCCACCAGCGGCCGCCCCGGCCCGGTGGTGCTGGCGCTGCCGGAAGACATGCTGACCGCACACGCCACGGTGGCCGACACGCGCCGCTACCAAGCGGTGCAAGCGGCACCGGCTGCGGCCCAGATCGGGCAATTGCGCGCCATGCTGGCGGCCGCCAAGCGGCCCCTGGTATTGCTGGGCGGGGCGACCTGGAACGAAGCCGCCTGCGCCGACTTGCGCCGCTTCGCCGAAGCCAATTGCCTGCCGGTCGCCTGCGCCTTCCGCTTCCAGGACTTGCTCGACAACGCGCATCCGAACTATATCGGCGATGTCGGCATCGGCATCAATCCGAAGCTGGCCGCGCGCGTCAAGGATGCCGACTTGATCCTGGCGCTGGGACCGCGCCTGGGCGAAATGACCACCGGCGGCTATACCTTGATCGCGGCGCCCGTGCCGCAGCAGCGCCTGGTGCACGTTCACCCCGACGCCGAGGAACTGGGCAGCGTCTATCAGGCCGAGTTGATGATCAATAGCGGCATGGCGCAGGCCAGCGCGATGCTGGCCGCGATGGAGCCGGTCGACTCGGGCGCCTGGCGCCACACGGTGGCCGAGGCCAAGGCCGAACTGGCCGCCTACCAGGAGCGCCCGCCCATCTTCCAGGATGGCTTGGCCCCGCTCGACCTGTGGCAAGTAGTACAGGAAATCCGAGCCCAGACACCGGCCGACACCATCCTCACCAATGGCGCCGGCAATTATGCCTCGTGGGCGCACCGCTTCTACCGCTACGGCGGCATGCGCACGCAACTGGCGCCGACCAGCGGCGCCATGGGTTATGGCGTGCCGTCCGGCGTCGCCGCCAAGATCACCATGCCGGAACGCACCGTGATCACCTTTGCCGGCGACGGCGAATACATGATGAACGGCCAGGAGCTGGCCACGGCCGTGCAATACAAGGCGGGCCTGGTGATCATCGTGTTCAATAATCAAATGTTCGGCACCATCCGCATGCATCAGGAGCGCGATTACCCGGGCCGGGTCTCGGGCACCGAATTGCACAATCCCGATTTCGCGGCCCTGGCGCAAGCCTATGGCGCGCATGGTGAGGTGGTCGACACGACCGAGCAATTCGGCCCGGCCCTGGCGCGCGCGCTGGCGCACGCCAGGGAAAATAACTTGCCGGCCCTGATAGAGTTGCGCTACGACGGCAACCTGATCACGCCAAACGCGACGCTGGCGACGATACGCGAGAACGCGCTGCGCGCCGCCAAGTAAGGAGCCGCCTCAAGTCCGCGCCGAGCCGCCATACGGCGTGCTATCGGGCGCGGCGTCGGGCGGCGCATCGGGCGGCGCGCCCGATGGCGCCGGGCACGGCTTGCAGGCCGTCAGCTTGCGGCCGAAATCGCTGACCCTGGTGAGCCGCATCGGCAAGCCGACGCCGCCGCAATACGCGCCCACCAGGGTCAGGGTCTGGCCGTCCGGCGAGAACTTGCCGCTGATGGTGCGCTCTTCGTTGTCCGCCCCCGCCACCGTGAAATCGAAGGCCCCGGTCTTGCTGTCGAGATTGACTTCGGTTGCCACCAGCGGCCAACTGAGCGCACCGGCCGTGAATTCATACAGCACGGTGTCGCCTTCGCTGAAGCGGTGCAGGCTGATGCGCTGCCCGCCGAAGTCACCGTTCTGCTCTTGCAGACAGAGGTCGGAATACACGCTCACACCATAGCGCGGCATGCCCTTGACGGGGGCGGCTGGTGCCGCGCCTGCGGCGCCCAGCAACAGCGCGGCAGCCCAAGCGCGGCGCCCGAATCGATGATTATTTTCCATATCTGTCCACAGTGTGATTGTTTCGTATTGTAAACCCTTGAATGCAAAACGCGCCGCCAGGCCTGAGCCTGACAGCGCGTTTTACCGCACCTGGTATCCAGGGATACCAGGTGCCAATTCCAGTTCCGGTTACCCGAAAATTAGAACGAGTGACGAATGCCGACGTTGAATGCTTTGTCGCCGGAACCAGCTTCCGAGTTGTTACCAACCGTATAGCCAGCGCCGTTTTTGTTTTTGATTTTAGCGAACGACGTGTAAGCGCTGGTGCGCTTGGACATCGCGTACGAATAACCAACCGCCCATTGCTGCGCGTCTTGGTTCAGATCGGTTTTGTCGTTTTTACGGATGTACGAAGCCATCAGGGTGCCGGCTGGACCGACTGGTACCGTTACGCCAACCAGCGCGTCGGTGCTATCGGTGCTGCCCTTAGGAGCAACAGCGTAACCGAATGCATTGGTGCTGTTGTTCATGATGGAGCTGTTGACGCCTTTGTCGGTGCCATAAGCAACGAACGCTTTAACGACGTTGAAATCGTAGTTGGCGGCGAGCAAGATGTTGCGGCCCAGGTTGCTGCTGACTGCAGGAACAGTGGTCGTGACATCGCTGTTACGGACCGAATAGGCCAGACGCGCGTTCAAAGGACCATTGGCGTAAGCAACTGCCGTGCCCCATTCGCGACCGGCGGAATTGCTGCCGGCTTGTTCGCCAACGCTGTACGACACTTCACCGGTCACGCCGGCAACGCTAGGCGACACGTACAAGACGGTGTTGCTGGTGCGAATGTTGCTTGCTGGGAACAGGTTCTTGGCGCTACCGGCGTAACCAGCTGCGAATGGATCAGCCACTTGCGACAGCGTGTTGTACCAAGGGGTGTATTGACGACCCAGGGTCAAGGTACCGACGGTGTTGCTTTTCAGGCCGACAAAGGCTTGACGGTTGAACAGGGAGCCAGCGACATCGGATGCGCCGGTATCGACGTTGAAGCCCGATTCCACTTGGAAAATCGCCGACAGACCGCTACCCAGGTCTTCATTGCCCTTGAAGCCCAGACGGGAAGCCGAAGCAATGCCGCTGCCTACTTTGTTGACCGTACCTGCGCTACCGCCGCGTTCCGACACGAGGCCGGCATCAACGGTGCCGTAGATCGTGACGTTCGATTGTGCGTAAGCTACATTGGTAGCGGCAGCCAAAACTGCGAGAGAGATGAGCGTTTTTTTCATTGCGTGTTTCCTTTATTATTGAAGCAAAAATTAATACTGCCAATGTATCCCGTGCTACGCTCTTAGTGAGCGTTTTATGAGTGAGGGCAAGGTCTCCACCTGCCACGTCGCTGCTCCGATAGGGGAGCTAGCTCACATTGGTCACGGCGCGCGAGCGCGCCGGTTGCGCCACATCAGTGCAAAAACACCGCAGGCCGCACTGCATCGGTGCACACGGCACAAGACGCGGCACTATACCGAGCCATTCGCAGTCCATCAAGTCTAAATATGTTACGAGATGTACGGAAGACTCCCTTGGTCCCACATGTCAACACTTTTTTACCTTCCACCGCGTTTTCACCGCAGGGCCGGACCGGCGAATCTGGCGGGGCATCTCTGCGGAGCATAAATCCATAAACGGAACGAAGCATACACCCCATCGACAATCTTTGCAGGCCGGCCATGTTGTAACGGACGGGGCTGGGTTCAGCCGGCCCGAAACGGGGCCTGGCGCGGGCCGTCAGGCGACACCATGATTGCCCCTATCCAGCCGTTAACAGCGGCGCGGTCCGCTCTGGTAAAATAGCTGCAAACAAATTCCTCGTGTCCGGTGTTGCCGGGCATATGCTTGAAGCTCTTCCCACCACACATCAATGTTTAGTTTCTTCAAGAAAAAACCTGTCGCCCCCCCCATTGCGTCGCCGGCCGCCCCGCCGGCCGCCCCGCCGGCCGCCGTTGCGCCGGCCGCCGTAAATACGCCGCCGCCCACCGAGGCCGACAAAAAGCAATCCTGGATGACGCGCCTGAAAGCGGGCTTGTCCAAGACTTCATCGACGCTGAGCGTGCTGTTTGTCGGCGCCAAGATCGACGAGGCCCTGTATGAAGAACTGGAAGCGGCCCTGTTGATGTCGGATGCCGGCATCGATGCAACCGGCTTCCTGTTGACCGAACTCAAAAAAAGAGTCAAGGAAGACAAGTTACTGGAAGCGTCGGCCGTCAAGGCGGCCTTGAAAACCCTGCTGCTCGACTTGCTGACGCCACTGCAAAAACCGTTCGAACTGGGCCGTCACGCGCCACTGGTGATGATGATTTCCGGCGTCAACGGCGCCGGCAAGACCACCACCATCGGCAAGCTGGCCAAGCACTTGCAAGCGAATGGGCAATCGGTGCTGCTGGCCGCCGGCGACACTTTCCGCGCCGCCGCCCGCGAGCAATTGATGGTATGGGGCGAACGCAACAACGTGACCGTGATTTCGCAGGAATCGGGCGACCCGGCTGCCGTCGCCTACGACGCCGTGCAATCGGCCAAGGCCAAGAAAATCGATGTGGTGATGGTCGACACGGCGGGCCGCCTGCCGACCCAGTTGCATCTGATGGAAGAATTGAAGAAGATCAAGCGCGTGATCGGCAAGGGCATGGATGGCGCGCCGCATGAAGTCTTGCTGGTCATTGACGGCAACACCGGCCAGAACGCCCTGACCCAGGTCAAGGCCTTCGACGATGCGCTCGGCTTGACCGGCATCGTGATCACCAAGCTCGACGGCACCGCCAAGGGCGGCGTGCTGGCGGCCATCGCGCGCAACCGCCCCGTGCCCGTGTATTTCATCGGCATCGGCGAGAAAATCGAAGACTTGCAACCGTTCGTGGCGGCCGACTTTGTCGAAGCGCTGCTCGGATAAGCGGGATGATCGAATTCCATCATGTATCGAAGCAATATTCGCCCGATGCCATGGCGCTGCGCGACATTTCCCTGACGGTCGACAAGGGCGAACTGGTATTTCTGGCCGGCCCGTCCGGCGCCGGCAAGTCGACGCTGCTGAAAATGATCGCCGCGATGGAGCGTCCCAGTACCGGTAGCGTACTCGTCAACGGCCAGGACATCGGCCAGATCAAGGCCGCCGGGGTGCCCTTCTTGCGCCGCAACCTGGGCTTGATTTTCCAGCAGCAACGCCTCTTGAACGACCGCTCGGTGCTGGCCAATGTGATGTTGCCGCTGCTGGTGAGTGGCGCCGCCAAGGGCGAAGCCGAACAGCGCGCCCGCGCCGCCCTGGACAAGGTGGGCTTGCTGGAACGCGCACAGGCGCGCCCGCTGGCCCTGTCCGGCGGCGAGCAACAGCGCGTGGCGATTGCCCGCGCCATCGTCAACCGGCCGCAAATCATCCTGGCCGACGAGCCGACCGCCAACCTCGACCGCGCCAGCGCCGACAAGGTGCTCGACGCCTTGAAAGCCTTCCACTCGGTGGGCGTGACCTGCCTCATCTCGACCCATGACGAACAAATGATCGAAGGGGCTGCGCGCGTGATCCACCTCAAACAAGGCCGCATCGTGGCGGGAGATGGCGCATGAAAAGCTGGCTCAGGCAACACGCTTTCGCGCTCGGCTCGGCCCTGATTCATATCCGCAAGTCGCCGGGCGGCTTCCTGTTCAATATCCTGGTGGTGGCGATCGCGCTGGCCTTGCCGTTCGCCGGCTTGACCCTGCTCGACAATGTGCGCCCCATGTCCGAACAATTATCGGTCGATCCGGAATTGAGCCTGTTCCTCAAGCCCGGTACGCCGCGCGAGCAAGCCGTCGCGCTGGAAGCACGCCTGCGCCAGATTCTCGCACCACGCCCGGCCAAGATCAGCTTCGTGCCGCGCGAGCAAGCCCTCGACGCCCTGAAAAACAAGAGCGGCTTGAGCGATGTGCTGGGCACGCTGGGCGAGAATCCCCTGCCCGACAGCTATGTGCTGAAACTCGATGCCTTCAAGAACGCGGCCGAGGCCAGCCATATCGATGCCATCGCCGAGCAAATGCGAGCCTTGCAGGGGGTCGATTCGGTGCAAGTCGATTCAGCCTGGGTCAAGCGCCTGGCCGCGCTGCTGGGCGTGCTGCGCCTGGCCTTGCTGTTACTGGCGATCACGCTGGGAACGGTGGTGATTGCCGTGGTCTTCAACACGATCCGCTTGCAAGTGATGACACAAGGCGATGAAATCAGCGTCTCCAAGCTGATCGGCGCCACCGATACCTTCATCCACCGGCCCTTTTATTACAGCGGCGCCCTGGTGGGCCTGTGCGCCGGCGCCGTCGCACTGGGCGCCGTCGCGCTGGCGTTGCGGCCGCTCAACACGTCCATTGCCGAGTTTGCCCGCCTGTATGCCTCGGAATTCCAGTTGGCGCCGCTGGCGCCGCCCGCGATGGCGGGCTTGCTGGCCTTGAGTGCCGGCCTCGGCCTGATCGGTGCCCTGCTGTCGGTCCAGCGCCACCTGGCGCGCCTGAATTAGCAAATAGTGCGAATACGCGCGCGCCTTAAGCTTGCTTTCAGCAAGGTCGCCCATACTTAAATCTGTTGAAGTCAACAGAACTATTCCTTGATCGACGGTCTAAATGAATAATGAGGGATGCCGCCACTGGCGGGCATTTGATCGAGCGCAAACATCATGTCATTGATATATCCAGGCAGCCTTTTACTAAAGCCATTAGGTATCATAGCTTCATAGTATTTACACTATCAGCGCGATTGGATGAGTCGATTGGCACTCGTAAGCGGAGAGTGCTAATATAGTGAAAATGATACGGCAGAGGATGCTTCAAGACCCTGCCGCAAGCCGGACGTAGCAAGTAACATACCGTAACAGTCCGTGTCCACGCCTCTTTTGCATGGCACATTAGTACAAAGAAATATTATTTAGCGAGGAATAACATGACATTGATGTCCGCACCGTCCACATTGGTCACCACCAAGAGTAACGCGCTGGGCCTCGGGTTTACCGGCAATCTGGGTAATTTGGATGCCTATATCTCGGCTGTGAACCGTTTGCCGATGCTGACGCATGACGAGGAAATATCGCTGGCGACGCGCTTGCGCGCCAACAATGACCTGGCCGCTGCGCAAGAACTGGTGCTATCCCATTTGCGCCTGGTGGTATCGATCGCCCGTGGTTACCTCGGTTATGGCTTGCCGCACGCCGACTTGATCCAGGAAGGCAATATCGGCCTGATGAAGGCGGTCAAGCGCTTCGATCCGGACCAGGGCGTGCGTCTGGTATCGTATGCGATGCACTGGATCAAGGCCGAGATGCATGAATACATCTTGAAAAACTGGCGCCTCGTCAAAGTGGCGACCACCAAGGCCCAACGCAAGCTATTCTTCAATTTGCGCAGCCACAAGACTGGCCTGGATGCGATGACGCCAACCCAAATCGATGCGCTGGCAAAGCTGCTGGACGTGAAGCGCGAAGAAGTGATCGAGATGGAAACCCGCTTGAGCGGGCGCGACATCGCACTGGAATCGTCGAGCGACGATGAAGACGACAAGTTTGCGCCCATCGCCTACCTGTCGTCCGAGCAAAGCGAGCCGACCAAGGTGCTGGAAGCGGAACAAGTGACGCGCCTGCAGTCGGAAGGGCTGGAAACGGCACTGGCCAAGCTCGACCCCCGCTCGCGCCGGATTGTCGAGGCGCGCTGGCTGGCCAATGACGACGGTTCCGGCGCCACCTTGCATACGCTGGCCAATGAATTCGGCGTGTCGGCCGAGCGCATCCGCCAGATTGAAACGGCAGCCCTGAAAAAAATGAAGGGTTCGCTGGCCGCCTTCGTCTAAAGCGCGCTAACGGACAACAAAAGGACAACAAAAAAGGCGCCAATGGCGCCTTTTGTCTGCTACTGGACGACGCTCAGCCGGCCAATCCCTTGGCCAGCACCTCGGCCACCACGACATTGAGGTCGACGCTGCGCTCTTTCGCCAGCGTTTGCAATTGCAGCACCAGGTCGGCGTTGAGCTTGACGGCAAACGGCACCAGGCCCAGCGCTTGATCGAGCTTGCGCTGTTCGCGCCGGTCCAGCACGGCGGTATCTTCCTTACCGAAACCGGCCGCGCCAGGGGCCACCATCTTGCCCATCAGTTTTTTGGCATCGCTTTTCGCCATTCCGGTCTTTTTCATTGTATTCGTCCTCGTTATTTCAAAGAAGCCATTTTACGCAGGTTCGGGCCTCGCGGTTTGCTTGCGCGCCCCAAAAATGGTAAGTTTGCTATCATTTACCCTGATTTATTTCGGCCCGCACCAGGCCGCGCTTACCGAAAGGAATGACATGAAGCAAAGTATCGAGCATTGGGCCGCCATCCTGTTCGTCTGCCTGGGCTGCATAAGCTGCCTGGGCGGCTGCGGCGCCACCAGCAACGCGGTCGCAGCGCCGACCAGCAAATCCTACGATCTCACGGTCGGTCAAACCATTCCGATCACCGCCATCCAGAGCTTGAAACTCGATCGTGTCAATGATAGCCGCTGCAAGAAAGGCGCCGTGTGCGTCTGGGCCGGCTATATCAGTTACAGTTTCACGCTCAGCGGCGACGGCGCCGCGTCGACCTTTGTCTTGTCCGATTCCATGCCGGGCGGGACGCCGTCCGCAACCCAGCAAAAATTGACGTTTGCGCTGGTGGCGGTCGATCCGGCCGCGCCGCCGGTCTTGAACGCGCCCGAACCGGCCTATCGGGTCACCATCAAGGTTTCCACCAATTAAATATGCCTGGCCCGGCTGTCGGCCGGCGCCTGGACCCGCTCGTGCAAGCCATAGTCGCGCACGACGCCGGCAATGCGCAGGCGATAATCCAGGAAAATGGCGGCGCGGCCCGCCTCTTGCGCCTCGCGGTGCGCTTCCAGGCGGCGCCACTGGGCGATCGCTTCCTCGTCACGGAAGAACGATAACGACAGCAATTTCCCGTCATCGCTCAAGCTCTGGAAGCGCTCGATGGAAATAAAACCGTCGATTTGTTCCAGCAAGGGCCGCAGGGAAGCGGCCAGGTCCAGGTAGTGCTGCTTTGCCGACGGCTGCGGCCACACTTCAAATATCACGGCAATCATGCCAGCTCCTGCGGGTAAAAGAAAACGGGAATGCGCGCGTTCACCGATGGCCGGTAAGACCACTGCAAGCGGCCCGGCGGCAACCAGTGCGGTGGCAAGGCATCAATGGCGCCGGCCGCCATTGCACAAGCGAGTGCGTGGCCGGGACAGGCGTGCGGCCCATGCCCGAAGCCGAACACGCGCCTATCCTGCCGTTCCAGCAAGAATTCATCGGGCCGGATATTGGCAGCCGGATCGCGGCTGGCGGCGCCCAGCAGCAGCAAGATCGCCTGCCCCTGCGCCAGTTCGACGCCGGCCACCACCGTGCTCCGCGCGACAAAGCGGCGCGTGTTTTGCACGGGCGGATCGAAGCGGCTCACTTCGCGCACCAGTTCCATGGCGCGCTGCGGCGCGCCATGCACGGTCTCGGCCAGGCCAGGCCGGCTCAGCAGGGCCGTGACGCTATTGCCGATCAAGCCGGCGCTCGCCTCATAAGTTTGCGATAACAGGCCGACCAGGTTGGCCAGTATCGCCCGGCCATCGTCCCAGGCAAGCGCCGCCGCCTCGTCCATCACGCCGGCCAGCAGGCTGCCCGGCGCCGGCGGCGCTTGCGCCAGCAAGTCCCTGAAGCTTTGCAGCAAGGCAAGCGCCGCCTCATTGGCCCTGGCAATGTGCGCGTCATCGCTCAAGGGCGAAAAGCAGGCGACAAAATCGGCCATCCAGGCCGCGAGCGGCGCCCACTGCCGGCGCGGAAAACCGAGCAGGCTGGCCATGGCGTACAGCGGCACCTTGAAGATCCAGGCCGACAGCGCATCGGCCAGCGGCAAATCGCCGGCCCCGGCCAAGTCGGCGGCGATGTCCCGGGCGCACGCGCGCGCCGCCGCCAAATCGACCCCGGCCAAGGCGCGCCCCAGGGCCAGCTTGGGACGGGTGTGCTTGTCGCCCTCGTTCATGCGCAGCAATTGGCCAAAAATCTGCCCCGCGCTGCCACCGGCAAGCGTGGCCGGCACAACTTGCGCCGCCGGCCTGACATGGCAATCGGGATGGCACAATAGCGCACCGACAACTTGCGCCTGGGCCGCCAGCCACAGGCCCAGGCGCACGTCATATTGCAGCGGGGCGCCAGCCAACAGGGTAGCGTAATAGGGATAGGGGTCGGCCCGCGTGGCCGCCTCGATGGCGTTAAAAGTATGCATGCATTCCTGGCGAAGTTTGCGGACATGCGTATTGCATGCACCGATACGCTGCAGTATGCTGGCAACACCTCGACTACAATTCGCTCACGGACGAAACATGGATGCACACAATGCCGACGCCGGCCTGGCGAAAATTGCCGGCGCCATCGCCGAGCCGGCCCGAGCGCGCATGCTGTGCTGCCTGCTCGATGGCCACGCGCGCACCAGCACCGAGTTGTCGGTGGTGGCCGAAGTGAGTCCCTCGACTGCCAGCGCACACTTGAACCGCCTGAAGGATGATGGCCTGCTCCGGATGGTGGCGCAGGGCAAGCACCGCTACTACCAATTGGCGGGGCCAGATGTCGCCAAGGCGCTGGAAGCATTGCTGGTGGTAGCCGGCCTGCCGCGTCCCACATTCACACCGAACACGCCGGGCAGGCTGCGCCACGCCCGCACTTGCTACGACCATATGGCCGGCTACGTGGCGGTGCAATTGCACGACCAGATCGCCGCGCAAGGCTGGTTGCTGGACGGGGTCGACGGCGCCGACTACCAATTATCGGCGCAAGGCGCGGCCGGCTTCGAACGTCTGGGGGTGGACGTGGCCGCGCTGCGCAAACTGCGGCGGCGCTTTGCCTGCCCTTGCCTCGACTGGAGCGAGCGCCGGCCCCACTTGGGTGGGGCGCTCGGCGCCGCGCTGCTGCAACTGGCGCTGCGGCGCGGCTGGGCCGAGCAAGACCTGGATAGCCGCGCCCTGTCGATTGCAGACCAAGGCCAGCGCCGCATGCTGGCCGAGTTTGGCGTCAGTTGACGCTTGCGCCGAAAAACGCGACCGGGCACCCGTATCACTTCAAATACGGTTTGACGGTCGCGCCACGCGACATTTCCCGCTCCCCATGACCTTCACAGACAAGCCCCCCTCGCGCGCTGGGGCCGCGCCGGCGCGGATGGCGACATCAACAGCATGAGCGCATATCATTGCCGCAATGGCGGCATGTGGCATGGCGCCGGCATCCCGGCCAGCACAAGGCGTTATGGCAGCGCTTGGCGCGCCTCGCTGGCCTTTTTCCATGCCTGGCTGATGGCCTGGCCGCGCATCAGCGTGTACGACGGCCGCTGCTGCGAATGGCGCCGCGATCCGGCCTATGGCCGGCAGCAATTGAATGAAGCCACCCCACCACCTGGCGCACATCTCATGATAAAAACCTTTCCACCCACAGGCTTGCGCCTGCTCTTGCTGGGCGCTAGCGGCGCCGTCGGACAAGCAGTCTTGCGCCAGGCTTTGGCCGACGCCCGTATCGCGCTGGTAATTGCGCCGACCCGCCGCCCGCTACCACCCGCCCCCGGCCTCGACAACCCCGTCATCGACTTTGCCGCGCTGGCGCCAGAGGCACCCTGGTGGCAAGTCGAGGCCGTGATCTGCGCGCTGGGCACGACCATCAAGGTGGCCGGGTCGCGACCGGCGTTCGCGGCCATCGACCGCGACCTGGTGCTGCAGACGGCCCGCCTGGCGCGGCAAGCCGGAGCGACGCGCATGGCGCTCAATTCTTCCCTTGGGGCGCGCGTTGACGGCAATTTCTACCAGCGCGTCAAGGCGCAGGCGGAACAGGGCGTGCGCGAACTCAGCTATCCGGTCTATACCATCGTCAGACCATCCCTGATCGACGCCACGCGCGCCGAGCCGCGCCCGGCCGAGTACATCGGCGTGCTGGCGACGCGTTTGTTGCGGCCCTTGCTGCCGAAGCGCTACCGCTCGGTCAAGGCGGCCGCGATTGCCCATGCCTTGCTGGAAGGTGTGCTCACGGATGAAGCGGGCGAACAGATCGTCGAATCGGAATGGCTGCAGGATTGAGCATGCGGAATGGCTAAGGCGCGCTGCCAAAAGCCAGCCCGGCGCGCGCCGGGCCGGGCCGAGGCATTACAGGTGCGGGGTAATCTGCGGCATCAAATCGTCGAAGGTGCGGCCGCTGCCGTTTTCGCCGATCGCGTGCATTTTCCACTCGCCATTGTGACGGTACAACTTGGCCATGATTTGCGCCGTGTGCGCGCCCTGCACCGACAGGTTGAAGCGCGCGATTTCCTGCTGGTTGCTCGCATTGAGGATGCGGCAATACGCGTTTTCCACTTGCGAGAAATTTTGTCCGGTAAAGCTGTTGACGGTAAACACCAGGCTTTTCACGTCGGCCGGCACCCGGCTCAGGTCGACATTGATTTGCTCGTCGTCGCCGTCGCCGGCGCCGGTGCGGTTGTCGCCCGTGTGGGCAATGCTGCCGTCACGGCTCTTCAACTGGCGGAACCAGACGAAATCGCTGGCCCGGTTGGTCTCGTCAAACAACACGCAAGACGCGTCCAGGTCGATCGCCTCGGTCTTCGCGCCGAAGCCGAAAAAACCCTTGGTCTTGACCGAATCCCAGCCCAGGCCCATCGTGATCTTGCTCAGCGACGTGCCGGCTTCCTTATCCAGAGAAATTTTCTGGCCCTTGCTTAAATTGACTGACATATGCATTCCTTGTGATGATACGTTTAAGATGACTTGCGCTGGGTCCAGCTCAAAAAGGCGTCACGGTTGCGCGAGCACACCAGCACCTTGCCCTGTCCCGAAAATTTCAAGACCATGCCTTCGCCGCTGGTCTGGCTATTCACCAGATTGCCCAGGAAACCGCCGCTGGCGCCAGTGGTCATGGAAATTTCATAGTGTAGGCGGCTGTCCCAGCACACCACGTGGGAATTGTCGATGACCACATCCTTGCCGGGTAAGACCTCCAATTCCGACATGGAACCGAAGCCGGAAACGGCCACCTGGCCGCTGCCCGCCGTCTCGGTGATGAAAAAACCGCCGCTTTGCGCGAACAGGGCATTGCCCAGGCTTTGCGTGCGCACCTTCAACTCGACCCCGGCACTGGCGGCGACAAAGGCGCCGTCGCTGAGCATGTATTGGCGCACGCCGACGTCGACCACTTGCATCGCCCCCGGCAGGGTCGGCGACAACAGGCAATCGCCGCCGCCGCGCACGGCCTCGATGTGTTGCTGGAAGAAAGACTCGCCGTTGGCGAAGCGACGCATGATGGCGCTGCCTATGCCGCCCGTCATCTTGCCCTTCAAATCGAGCGTCGCTTCCATCATCACCATCGCGTCCGATTCGCAGTAAATCTTCTCGCCCTGCTTCAGCGACACGTGCAGAAACGGGTCCACATCCCCCGTGATACTCAATACCGGCATGAAATTCCCCTATCGCCCGACAGCAGGCATGCGCTTCAATCGATACTTAGACGCCGACGCCAAACGACGCCGCCAGAGGCCCCAGGCCGCCCTTGTAACCTTGGCCGATGGCCTTGAATTTCCAATCGGCGCCGTTGCGGTAGATTTCGCCGAACACCATCGCGGTTTCCGCCGAACCGTCTTCGGACAAGTCGAAGCGGGCGATTTCCGTGTCGCCGTTGGCATTCACGCAGCGTACATAGGCCTTCGACACCATGCCGAAGTTTTGCTTGCGCGCTTCGGCGTCATGGATGGTCACGCACACGGCGATCTTGTCGATGTCGGCCGACACCCGGCTCAAGTCGACGGTGACGCTTTCATCGTCGCCGTCGCCGGCGCCGGTGCGGTTGTCGCCCGAATGGGTCACGGAACCGTCGCTCGAGGTCAAGTTGTTATAGAAAATCATGTCGAGGTCGGCGCGCACCTTGCCGTCGCCCTTGAGCAGGAACACGGTGCCGTCGATGTCGAAGGCGGCGCCGTCGGTGACGCGCGCATCCCAACCGAGACCGAGCGTCATTTTCGACAGGCCGGGAGCTTCTTTGCTCAGATTGACGTTGCCGCCTTTTTGCAGACTGATTGCCATGATGTGTTACTCCTAAGTGATTGAAGGGTCATGAACACCTGGTGGCCCGTTCCGCCTTGGCGAATCCGCGACACCTTGGACTTCCGCGGCAAACCGGTGTTCATCGTTTGCCGCGTGCTTTCTCAAGCTATCAAACCATCAAACCATCAAGCCGCGATGGCCGTTCCCTGCAGTCGTTTGTAGCGCACCGACGACCACAGCGATGCCGCGATGAACGCCACGCCGACCAGGCCGGTGAAGATTTCAGGAATATGAAACTTCATGCTCGCCAACATGATCAAGGCCAGGATACCGATCGCATAATGGGCGCCATGTTCCAGGAAAACGAATTCATCGAGCGTACCCTTGCGTACCAAGAACACCGTCAGGGAGCGCACGAACATCGCGCCGATGGCCAGACCCAGCATGATGATCACCACATCCTTGGTGATGGCAAACGCGCCGATCACGCCGTCGAAGGAAAAGGATGCGTCAAGCACTTCCAGGTACAGAAAACCGCCGATGCCGCCGCGCTTGACCAGGTCGCCGACATTACCGGCACTGTCTTCGCTTTCCAACATGCCACTGACCACATCCACGGCAACATAAGTCAACACGCCCCACAGGCCGGCCGTCAGCACCACCAGCTTGCGGCTTTCATCGACCATGCTCAAGCTGGCCAGCAAGGTGCCCAGCGCAACTAGCACGGCGACCGAGGAAACCTTGCCCAGCGCGCCCAGTTTTTCTTCCAGGCGACCCAGCCAGTGCAATTCTTTTTCATCGTCAAGCAAGAAGTTCAGGAATACCAGCAGCAGAAAAATACCGCCGAAAGCCGCCACTTCCGCGTGGTGATTCGTCAAATGCATCGAGTAGGCGTTGGGATCGTTCAGCGCCAGGTTCCACACTTCCAGCAAGCCCAGGTCGGCCGCTTGCGCCACGATCACCAGGGGGAACAGCAGGCGCATGCCGAACACGGCAATCACGATGCCGACGCCGAGGAAGAGCGATTGCCAAAATTTATCCCAGGTTTTCAAGACCGAGGCGTTGACCACCGCATTGTCAAACGATAGCGAGACTTCCATCACGCCCAGAATGGCGGCGATGCCCATCGCCGACAGCGCGCTTGAAACGCCGCCGTGGCTATAACCCCACCAGCCGGCCCCGGCAAGACAGGCCAGGGTGACCAGAAATGACATTCTGAAATGCTTCATCAATTTTTCCTTTTATGTGTCATTCAACAGGAAACAGTGTAGCCATTCCCGCATTTTTTAAAAATGGAAGATAATAGAAGCATTGCATCGGAAAAACAGAAGATGAAAAGCACTGGACTGAATTACCGCCACTTGTATTTTTTTTGGGTCGTCGCCAAGGAAGGCGGCGTCACGCGCGCCGCCGAACGCCTGGGCCTGGCCGTGCAAACCATCAGCACCCAGCTCGCGCTGCTCGAACAGGCGGTCGGCAAGTCGCTGCTGGCGCCGCAGGGACGGCGCCTGGTGCCAACCGAGGCGGGCCGGCTGGCGCTTGGTTACGCCGACCAGATCTTCTTGCTCGGCGAGCAAATGCAGGAAGCGTTGACGGAGACGGATGCCGACAAGATGCGGTTGACGGTCGGCATCTCCGATTCCCTGCCCAAGCTGATCGCTTACCGCTTGCTGGCAGTGACCCAGGACTTGCCGGTCAAGGTCAAACTGGCATGCTATGAGGATGAATTCGAGTCGCTGCTGGCCGACCTGGCCTTGAACAAGCTCGACGTGGTGCTGACCGACCGCTCGGTGCGGGCCGGCGCCAGCCTGCGGGTATTTAGCCACTTGCTCGGCGAAAGCGCGATGAAACTGTTCGGCGTCGCCAAATTGGCCGAGCAATACCGGCCCGGCTTTCCGGCCAGCTTGAATGGCGCCCCGCTGCTGCTACCGACGCGCAACAACGCGCTGCGCGGCCGCATCGAGGAATGGCTGGTGCGGCGCGGCGTGCGGCCGGACGTGGTCGGTGAATTCGAGGATAACGCCATGTTGAACACCTACGGGCGCAACGGCCTCGGCCTGTTTTTCGCGCCGGCCGCGCTCGAGCGCGATATCGGCGAGCAATTCAACGCCGAACTGGTCGGCGACGTATCCGAATTGCGCGAACAATTCTATGCCATTTCCAGCGCGCGCAAGATCAAGCATCCGGCCGTCGAAGCGATCCTGTCGGCCATCCACAAGGGGCCGTTCGCCGTGGCCGACCCGGACCAGCCTTGACGGCGCGCGAGCGAGCGCGTGAAACTTTAACCCCTTTTTTCCAGCTCATCCGTTTCATGTGGCATGCCGGCCCGACCGGATTCCTGGAGAATGCCATGTATTACCGTTTCTTGTTCTTGATCGTCTGGGCCCTGGCCGGTTGCGCCAGCGCGGCGCAACGCCTGCTGACCACCCCGGGCGCCGCCGAACCCATCGAATTGCAAAGCCTGCGCATCAGCGCCGAAATCAGCGGCGCCATGGCGCAAACCACGGTGCGCCTGGTCTTTTTCAATCCCAACCACCGCGCACTCGAAGGCCAGTTGCAATTCCCCCTGCTGAGCGGCCAGCACATCACCGCCTTTGCGCTCGATATCGATGGCGCCATGCGTGCGGCGGTGCCGGTGGAAAAAGCCAGGGGCCGGGAAATTTTCGAGGCGGTCGAGCGGCGCAAGGTCGACCCCGCCCTGCTGGAACAGACGCAAGGCAATCATTTCAAGCTGCGCATTTACCCGATTCCCGCCATGGGTAGTCGCACAGTGGAACTGGTGTATGCGGAAGCGCTGGGACGCGATGGCGCCAGGCGCGCGTATCGCTTGCCGCTGGCCTATGGCGAACGCTTGCGCGATTTCGACCTGAGCTTGAGCGTGCAAGGCGACACCGCCCCGCCCTCGGCCAGCGGCGCGCTGGGCGCCATCCCTTTCAGCCGCCAGGGCCGGCAATTTCAAGCCCATGTGGCGCGCAGCGGCATTACGCCGGACGGCATGCTGCGCATCCTGGTCCCGGCCGCCAGCGAAGCGCAAAGCTATCTCCAGGAACACGATGGCGCCACTTATTTCGTGACCGAGATCCCCGTGGCCGCCGCCCCGGCCGCCGCGCGCACGCTGCCGAAGACGGTGGGCTTGCTGTGGGATAGTTCCGGCTCCGGCGGCGCCCGCGCGCACGAGGCCGAATTGCTGGAACTGGACCTGTATTTCAAGGCGCTCAAGCATGCCACGGTGCGCCTGACCCGGCTGCGCGACCGCGCCGAAGCAATCCAGAGCTTCCAGGTCGTCAATGGCAATTGGGATACGCTGCGCCAAGCACTGCGCGCCACGGTCTATGATGGCGCCAGCGCCCTGGCCGACTGGCAGGCGCAGGCGGACGTCGAGGAATATCTGCTCTTGAGCGATGGCTTGCTGAATTATGGCGCCAGCGCCTTCCCCACCCTGGCGCCGAATCAGCGCCTGTATGCGCTCAATTCCGCGCTGGCGGCCGACACGAATCGCCTGGCCGCGCTGGCCGAACGCACGGGCGGGCGCCTGATCCAGATCGAAGCGAACAAACCGGGCGCGGCCGCCCGCGCCCTGCTGAGCGAGCCTTTGCGGGTGAGCGATTTGACGGCCGTCGGCGCCACCGACGTTCTGGTCGATACCGCCGATGCCCAAGCGGGCCTGCTGCGCGTGAGCGGTCAACTGAGCAGCCCGCACGCGCAATTGACGCTCACCTTGGTACAACAAGGCAAGCCGAAAACGGTCGCGTTCACGGTCGATGCCGACGCACCCCGGCATCCGCTGGCGGCCCAGCTGCACGCGCTTGCCAAACTGCGCGCGCTGGATGGCGAATTCGAGACGCACCGGGGCGCGATCCGCCGGCTCGGGATGCAATTCGGCATTCCCACGCGGGAAACCTCGCTGATCGTGCTGGACCGGCTGGAAGATTATGTGCGCTACGATATCGCCCCGCCCGACGCTGATCTGGCCCAATACCGGCGCTTGCGCGACTTGCGCGGCGCGCAACTGGCGAGCAGCCGGCAACAGCATCTGGAAAAAGTGTTGCGCGGCTTCGAGCAGAAAGTGCGCTGGTGGGAGCAAAACTATCCGCTCGCGCAGCGCGCGGCGCCACGGCCGTTGCCGGCGCCGATGACGAACATTCCGCTCGGCGCCATGCCCACCCTGTACGGCATGGCGGACGCTGCGCGAGTGGAACTGGCGCCCGCACCTGTTAGCGCACGGGTTAGCGCATCGGCCCCCGCTCCGCTTACCGCACGGCCCGCGGCCACGGCGAGCGCGGCCGCGCCCGAGATGGCAATCACCCTGAAAAAATGGCGTGCCGACGCGCCCTATATCGCGCGCATGAACGCCGCGTCGGCCGAGCAAGTCTACGCCGTGTATCTCGATGAAAAACCGGATTATGCCGACAGCAGCGCCTTCTTCCTCGACGCCGCCGACATCTTGTTTGAAAAAGGCCAGCGCAACCTGGGCTTGCGGGTACTGTCGAATCTGGCCGAGATGGACTTGGAAAACCGCCATGTGCTGCGCATCCTCGGCTACCGTCTGCTGCAGGCTGGCGCGCCCGAACTGGCGCTGCCCGTGTTTGAAAAAGTGCGCCGGATGGCCGAGGAAGAACCGCAGTCATTTCGCGACCTGGGCCTGGCCCACGCGGCGGCCGGGCATTACCAGCAAGCCATCGACGAACTCAATGAAGTCATCTTGCGGCCCTGGGATGCGCGCTTCGCCGAAATCGAGCTGATCACGCTGGCGGAAATGAATGCGATCATTGCCGCCGCGCCGCCGCTCGACACCAGCCGCGTCGATCCGCGCTTGCTGAAGAACATGCCGCTCGACATGCGGGCGGTCTTGAGCTGGGATGCCGACAATACCGACATCGACTTGTGGGTGACCGACCCCGATGGCGAAAAATGCTATTACGGGCGCCGCTTCACCCTCCAGGGCGGACGCATGTCGCTCGATTTCACGGGCGGCTATGGACCGGAGGAATTTTCCCTGCGCCACGCCAAGCCAGGAAAATACAAGATCGAAGTCAATTTCTTCGGCAGCAGCCAGCAGATCGCGGCCGGCGCCACCACCGTGCAAGTCAAGCTGGGCAGCGCTTTCGGCACCCCGGCCGCACAAGAAAAAACGCTCACGGTACGCCTGCGCGGGCAAGGCGACAGCGTATATATCGGCAAATTCGAGGTCACGCCCAAGTAAGCTTGCCGTCCCCGCCATGATTCAGAAGAAAGTCCAATATATACATTCGGAAATATCGTTTGAGTTATGGGTGGAATGGGCTTTTAATAGATGCTTGGCGGCACCGCATCGGGCCACGCATAGGAGACATGGCCATGAGCGATAGCATCGATATCCCCGAACTGATCAACCGCAGCAAGATCAGCTCCTTCCAGGTCGGCACGCTGGTCTTGTGCGGCTTGTGCGTCATCATGGACGGCTTCGACGTCCAGGCGATGGGGTATGTGGCGCCGGCCATCATCCATGACTGGGGCGTCGGCAAAGCCATGCTGGGTCCGGTGTTCGGCGCCGGCCTGCTGGGCATGCTGGTCGGCTCGCTGCTATTTAGCGTCGTCGCCGACAAGCTGGGGCGGCGCCCCGTGCTGGTGGCCGCCACCGTGTTTTTCGCGCTCTGCATGCTGGCCACGCCGTTGGCCACCGATCTCGATCAATTGAAATTGATACGCTTCATCACCGGCCTGGGCCTGGGCGCGGTGATGCCGAACGCGATGGCGCTGGCCGGCGAATACAGTCCGCTGCGCAAGAAAGTCACCTTGATGATGCTGGTCTCGTGCGGCTTCACGGTTGGCGCGGTGCTGGGCGGCTTGCTGTCGGCGGCCCTGATTCCCGCCTATGGCTGGCAGGCCGTGTTTTATGTGGGCGGCGCGCTGCCATTGGCGATCGGTATCGTGATGTTTTTCTGGCTGCCCGAATCGATGCAATTTCTCGTGTTGCGCAATCAAGATCTCGATAAAGTGGCGCGCTGGCTCAAGCGTATCGCGCCGGACACGGCAATTGGACCCGCCACCGCCTACGCCCTGCATGAAAAACCGCAGGCGGGCGCGCCGGTGCTGCAATTGTTCCGCGACGGCCGCGCCAGGATGACACTCTTGCTGTGGGTGATCAACTTCATGAATCTGCTGAATCTGTATTTCCTGTCCAACTGGCTGCCGACCATCGCCAAGGATGCCGGCCTGTCCACCGCCAACGCGGTGCTGGCCGGCACCGCGCTGCAAGTGGGCGGCACCATCGGCACCATGCTGATGGGACAAATGATAGACCGCTCCGGTTTCCGCCGCGTGCTGCTGCCCTGCTTCCTGCTGGCCGCGCTGGCCATCGCCCTGATCGGCCGCCCCGACGTCTCGCTGGCCTTCCTGTTCGCGTGCATAGCCGTGGCCGGATTTTGCATCGTCGGCGGCCAACCGGCCGTCAATGCCCTGGCCGCCAATTATTATCCGACCGCCTTGCGCTCGACGGGGATAGGCTGGAGCCTGGGCGTGGGCCGCATCGGTTCCATCGCCGGCCCGGTGCTCGGCGGCGAATTGCTGCGCCTGAACTGGTCGAATAGCGCGATTTTTCCACTGGTCGCCATTCCCGCCCTGGTGTCGGCGCTGATGCTGTGGAATATGCGGCGCGCCCCGGCCGGCGTCGCCGCGCCCAGCCCGACCTAGGGGATCGCCGCAGCGGCTCTGCAGGGGGAATTCGCGCGCCGTGCGGCCAGTGTCGTTTATGATGCATGTTTTCTCAGCCATATCGGCAACTATGCATAATGTCTTGCTTGTCTTACTGGCGCTGTTCCTGGTCGCGCTGAACGGCTTCTTCGTGGCTGCCGAATTCGGCATCGTCACCCTGCGCCGTACCCGTATCCGCGCCATCGCCAAGACGCAGGGCGTGCGCGGACGCACCCTGGCCAAGGTGCATGGCGAACTCGACGCCTACCTGTCGGCTTGCCAGCTCGGCATCACGCTCGCCTCGCTGGGCCTGGGCTGGGTCGGCGAACCGGCCTTTGCCGGCTTGCTGGAACCGCTATTCGCGGTAATCGGCGTGACGGCGCCGCACGTGATCCACGACGTCTCGTTCGTGTTTGCCTTTGTCGTGATTTCATTCCTGCATATCGTGGTCGGCGAACTGGCGCCGAAATCGCTGGCGATCCGCAATCCGGAAGCGATCGGCTTGTGGAGTGCGATTCCGCTGTACGGCTTTTACTGGGCCATGTATCCCGCCATCTGGCTGTTGAACGCCAGCGCCAACGCGGTCCTGCGCCTGAGTGGCCTGGGCGGCAGCGGCGGCCACGACGCGCATTATTCGACGGACGAGTTGAAACTGATCCTGCGCACCAGCCAGCCGGGCGAGAAATTCACCAGCGACGAACGCAATATCCTGGCCCAGTCGCTCGAATTCGAACAATTGACGGTGTCGGACTTAATGCGCCCGATTAACGAAGTGGTGGCCCTGCACAGCGCCAAGTCGCTCGATGAAAACCTGCAAACGGTGCTGCGCAACCGCTTCAGCCGCTATCCCCTGTTCGACCGCGACGACGAGCATGTGCTGGGCGTGGTGCATTTGAAGGATTTGTTTTTCGCCCAGCAAGCCGGCCAGGCCATGACCTCGATGACGCCCTTCCTGCGCCAGGTCGACATCATTTCAGCCCGCACCCCGGCCCTGGAATTGTTCCGTCGCTTCCGTGACGGCGCCCCCCATTTTGCCCTGATCGGCGAAAAAGGCAAGCGCCCGCTCGGTTTCATCACGCTCGACAATCTGCTCGGCGCGATGGTCGGCGAAATCCGCGACGAATTCCGCCGCAACGACAACGATTGGCTCAAGCAAGCCGACGGCACCCTGGTCGGCAAAGCCAGCCTGCCGATCTTTTCGCTGGAACGGATACTCGGCATCGATATCGAAAACGAGGAGCTGGGCCTGGACGACGTGGAATCGGTGGGCGGCTTGATCATGGTCAAGCTGGGCGACATTCCCAAGCAAGGCCAGCGCATCAATTACAAGGCTTTCGACATCGTCGTCAAAAAAATGAACGGGCCGCGCATCGTGCTGGTCAAGGTACTCCCCAAACCGCAGGGCGATATGGGGCCGGACGAACAGGACTGAGCAGCGCGGCCAAATATATTTTTGCGTCGCGATCTGCTAGAGTGGCATACATCCCTGGAGAATGCTCCATGCCAATCCGCCTCTTACTGTGCTGCACACTGATTTGCCTGGGCGCCACTGCGCGCGCCGGCCAGCCCGTCGGGTCCGCTTGCGGCGGCGAGCTCAGCGTCGCGTTTTACGAGCACGGAGCGCTGTATTACCGGGGCGCGGATGGCAATTGGACCGGCATCGACAAGGATGTCGTCGACGAATTGGGGCGCCGCTCGGGCTGCCGCTTGCAAGGCTTGACCGATTCGCGCGTGCGGATCTGGGCCATGCTCAAGCAGGGCCGGCTCGACATGACGGTATCGGGCATCCCGACCCCCGAACGCGCAAAATTTGCCCGCTTCGTGCCGTATATGTCGACCCGCAACTATGTATTGCTGAGCAAGAGCGTGGCGCCGGCGGTGCGCAGCCTGGATGCCTTCCTGGCCGAACCAAGTTACAAGGTAGCCGTCATCAAGAGTTTCAAGCACGGCCCCACCTATGACGCCTGGCTCGACCAGTTGCGCGCCCAGGGCCGCGTGTACGAGACGGCCGACTACCAGTCGCTGATGCAGCTTTTCAAGATCGGCCGGGTCCAGGCCATCCTCAGCCTGGAAACCAGCTGGGCGCCGAAAGGCCGGGACCCGAAACAAGACGGTCGCGCGATGAATTGGGCGCCCAAGGATGTGGTCATCGGCGCGCTGGTGCTGTCGCGCGAAAAGGTGCCGGCCGAGACCGTGGAATTATTCGCGCACACCATGCGCGCGATGCGCGCCGACGGCACCTTGAAAGCCATCTTCGAGCGCCACGTCGGCCCGGAACTGGCCGCCGGCTTGCTCAATTACTAGCGTCAGGCTCTGCCCATTCGCGCAACAGCGAGAAACCGACCGCCAGCAGGGTCGGACCGATGAACAGGCCGACAAAACCAAAGGCCAGCACGCCGCCCAGCACGCCCAGCAGCACTAGCAGGAAAGGCAGGCTGCTGCCGCGGCTGATCAACATGGGCTTGACCACATTGTCGACCCCGCTGATCAGGAAAAATCCCCACAACAGCATAAATACGGCCCAGCCGGCGCTACCTTGCTGGAACAGCCAGAACGCGGCGCCGCCCCAGATCAAGGGCGGGCCGACCGGAATCAGCGACAAGATGAAGGTGGCAATGCCGAGCAGGGGCACGGCCGGCACGCCAGCGATCAGGAAACCGGCCACCGCCACCAGCGCCTGCGCCTGCGCCAGCGCCGTGCCCAGCAAGCCGTACATGACGCCGCGCACGGTGCGGCTGACCGTTTGCGCCAGCTCCGGCGCGCGCGCACCGACGATGCGCAGCATGCCCGTTTGCAGTGCGGCCAGGATCGCCAGGCCGTCGCGATACAGGAAAAAACTGACAAACACGGCCAGACTGGTCTGGGCCACGCCGCTGCCGAGCAGCAGGCCACCGGCCAGCAAGAAACGGCGCGCCGGTTCCAGCAAGTTCCTGGCCAGGCCCAGCAACTCGGCGCGGCTGCCGGTGATCTTGCGCACCTGGGCGTCGAGCGTCTCGCCCACCAGCGGCAGGTCCTTCAGCCAGGCCGGCGGCGCCAGCGTACCCGCCTCAAGCGCGGCCCTGATTTGATCGTACAGGCGCGCCACGTCGTCGGCCAGATGGTAAGCCACGGCAGCCAGTGGCGCGATGATCAGCAAGACCAGCGAGAGCGTCATGATGGCGGCGGCCCAGTTGCGCCGGCCGCGCAGGCGCCCCAACAGGCGCAGGTACAGGGGCCAGCTGGAAATGCCGACGCAGGCGGCAAACAGGATCGCGGCCAGGAAAGGCCGCAAGACATAGAAGCAGCCGATCAGCAGGAACAGCGCGGCCGCCAGACGGGCGTAAGGCTCGAAGCGCTTATCCATCCGAAATGGGGGCGCGACTCAGGACAGCAGCAATTTCAGGTCATGCACGATGGGCGCGCTGCCCTGGCCATTGCGCAGGAACAGGCGGATCTTGCCGGCGCGGTCGAACACATAGGTGCCGGCCGTATGGTCGACGGTGTAACTGGCGGCCGTCTTGCCCGGCACCTTGGCGTAAAACACCTTGAATTCCTTGGCCACCTTGGCGGTCGCGGCGGCGTCGCCGTACAAGCCGAGGAAGCGCGGATCGAAGGCTGGCACATATTGCGCCAGCAAGGCCTGGGTGTCGCGCTCAGGATCGACCGTGACGAACAAGACTTGCACCTGGTCTCCCTGCGGGCCCAGTTCCTTCAACACGGCGGCCATCTCGGCCATCGTGGTCGGGCACACGTCCGGGCACTGGGTATAACCGAAGAACATCAGCACCAGCTTGCCCTTGAAGTCGGCCAGGGTGCGCGCCTTGCCATGATGGTCGGTCAGCGCGAAATCCCTGGCGTAATCGAGACCGGTCAAATCGGTGTTGGAAAATTCCAGTTTCGGCGCGGGTGGCTTGTCGCCGCAACCGGCCAATAACACGGCCAGGGCCAGGGACAGCAGGGTGAGGAGCTTTTTCATGTCTTAGAATGGAAGGTAATGGTCGACCAGCAGGGCCGCGAACAGCAGCGACAGGTAAATGATCGACCAGGTGAAGGCCTTGCGGGCGATCAGGTCGGTGTAATGGCGGTAGATTTTCCAGGCGTGATGCAGAAAGACCGCGTTCAGCAGCACCGCCGAAACCAGGTAAATCAAGCCGCTCATGTGCACTGCGAAGGGCAGCAAGGTGGTGGCGGCCAGCGCGATCGAATACAGCCAGACGTGGAACTGGGTGAACGGCAAGCCGTGCGTGACGGGCAACATCGGCAAGCCGGACTTGGCGTAATCATCGCGCCGGTACATGGCCAGCGCCCAGAAGTGCGGCGGGGTCCAGACGAAGATGATCAGGACCAGCAGCCAGGCTTGCATCGGCACGTCATTGGCCACTGCGGCCCAGCCCAGCGCCGGCGGCATCGCGCCGGACAAGCCGCCGATGACGATGTTTTGCGGCGTGGCCGGCTTGAGTATCATGGTATAGATCACCGCATAGCCGACGAAGGTGACGAAGGTCAGCCACATGGTCAAGGGATTGACCATCGAATACAGTATCCACATGCCGGCGCCGCCGATCACGGCCGAGAACACCACCGTTTGCATCACCGAAATATCGCCCATGGCCATCGGGCGGCGCGCGGTGCGCGCCATGCGCGCGTCGATTTCGCGCTCGGCCAGGCAATTCACGGCAAACGCCGCGCCGGCCAGCAGCCAGATGCCGGCCGTGGCGGCGATCACCACGCGCCAGTCGGGCAATTCGTCAGTGGCCAGGAACATGCCGATCACGGCGCAAAACACCGCCAACTGGGTCACGCGCGGTTTGGTCAAAGCCCAGTATTGGGCGATGCGGGGGGGCGATTTATGGCTTGCGGTTTGGGTCGTCATTGGTGGTGTTTCACTGGCGAAGAGTGCGTGGATGCCGAACTGGAGGCGCTGCGCCGCGCAATGTCGAGCTGGAGCTTAGCCCGGTAGTTTAACATGGTCAGTAACAGCACGAGCAGCGCGGCACCGCCGTTATGCAGCACCGCGATCGCCAAGGGCCAGTTCAGGAAAATAGTGGCGATGCCGCTGCACGCTTGCAGCACCAGCACCGCGCCGATGGCGCGCGCGATGTTGCGCAGGGCCGGCTGGCCGCAAGCGCGCCAGGCTGCGTAGCCGACGCCGGCCAGGACCACGAAGGCGAAGCTGCGGTGCACCCAGTGGATCGCGGTCAGCGCAGCAAACGGCAGGTAATGCCCGGCCGCCGTCTTGCCCAGCGCGCGCCACAACGTGAAGCCCTGTTCCAGGTCCATGGCCGGCACCAATTGGCCGCCGCACAGTGGAAAATCGGTGCAGGCGAGGGTGGCGTAATTGGTGCTGACCCAGCCGCCCAGCGCGATCTGGACCAGCAGCAGCAGCGCCGCCAGGGCGGCCAGCGCGCGGATTTCGCGCATCACCGGCAGCGGCCCGACCGGGCCGCGCAGCGGCGCGACGGCCTGGTCCTGGCGCGCGCCCAGCCAGACCAGCAGTGACAACAACGCCATGCCAAGCAAGAGGTGCAGGGTGACGATCACCGGCTGCAATTTCATGGTCACGGTCCAGGCCCCGAACGCGCCTTGCAGGCAAACGAACAAGAATAGCGCCGTCGGCAGCCAGGGCGCGAATTCGGGCCGCCGCGTGCTGCGCCACTGGCGCCAGGCTTGCGCCATCAACGCCACGATCAAGACCCCGATCGCCATCGCCAGGTAGCGGTGGATCATCTCGACCCAGGCCTTGAACACCGTCACCGGGCCGCTCGGCAGCAGCGCTTCGGCGGCGCGGATGTCGGCGTGCGCCAGGAAGGGATTGGCCAGGCCATAGCAACCGGGCCAGTCCGGGCAACCGAGGCCGGAATCGGTCAGGCGCGTGAAGGCGCCGAACATGATCAAGTCGAAGGTCAGGAACACGGCGACCCAGACCAGCTTGCGGTATTTATGCGCGTCGGCCGAGATCCACACCATCGATAGCGGCAGTAACGCCACCATCAAGCCGGTGAGCGCCAGTTGGGCCAGGGTCAGGTGCATGGTTCAGCCTATCGCGGACGCTTTGAGCAGCTTGCCGATATCGGCCTTCACCTTGGCCGGATCGGCATCTTTCGGGAAGCGCATCATCAAGTTGCCGAGCGGATCGATCAAATAAATGTGCTCGGCCGCGTTGCCGCCCGCGTCCACCGGCAACCACGCCTTCAAGGCCGCATCATTCACGCGCAACATATTGGTGCCGTCGAATTCGCGCATCAGCGCGGTGTCTAGCGGCTGCGCATCGGTGATCAGCCAGACCCGCTCGATGCGCTCCATTTCCTTGCCTTGCATCAGGCGCAACTGGCGCATCGCGAACAATTGCTTGCGGCATGCGGCGGCGCAATCGGAAGGACCGCTTTGCAGCATGATCCATTTTCCCTTGTAAGCGTCGAGCGCGGTCGGCTTGCCGTCCAGGCTGGTGACGCCGAGCGCCGGGATCGGGTAATTGCGCGGATCGATCAGCGCGCCGTAATTGGTGCGCCCGGTGGGCTTGATCACATAATAGGTCACGTACGATGCCACCAGCGGAAAGGCGCAAACGGCCAGCACCAGCAGCATCTTGATGCGGCCGCCGTTTTTTTGCCGCTCCGTCAATTCCGGCCTTGGGTCTGCTTTAATCACGTCGAAATCCTGTCAATACGAAAAATAAAAAAGCCATCAGCGCCAGTGCATACCACTGGAACGCGTAGCCGCGGTGTTTTTCCACGCCCAGCGACGGCGCCGGCCAGTCGCGCACCAAGGGGTCGCCAGCCCGCGCGGCACCAGCTTGCGTGGCGCCGCCTTGTTCGATCACGAAGGCTTGCATTTGCAAGCCGCTGGTGACGCCAAAGCGGCCCACATCGACATTTTGCACGATCGCGTTCGGGCGCAGCATGGGCGCGCCACCCAGTTGCATGACATGGCCCGCGTTCAGTCTGACGATGCCTTCTAGCGTCACCGTGCCGTCCGGCGTCGGGTAATCGGGCAGGCGGTCGCGCTCGGCGACATTGCGCGGCAGCCAGCCGCGCTCGACCAGCACATGCATGGACGATCCGGCAATCTGGAATGGCATCAACAGGTAAAAGCCGGCCCGGCCCTGGTAAGGCCGGTTGTCGAGGTACAACGCCCAGCCCGGCACGAACTTGCCGGTCACGGCGACGCGGCGAAATTCGAGCGCTTCCGGCGCCATCGGCTGCGCCGTCAGCACCAACGGCGCGGCCGCATTGCCGGCCGCCAGCTTCGCTTGCAGCGCGACTTTTTGGGCAGCGCGCCGCTCTTGCCATTGGCCCAGCGAAATCCCCAGCGCCACCAGCAGCAGCGTGGCGACGAAGGGAATCCATCTAAAATGAAAGCGGATACGCATTACAATGGTGCCTTAATCAAATCGAAACCCCTCACCATGAAAATCGTCGTCGCCATCGCCTTCATCCTGATTCTCGGCAGCCTGGGCTCGGCCCTGTTCTATCTGATGCGCGACAAGGGCAAGAGCAACCGCACGGTGCAAGCGCTGGCGCTGCGGGTCGGCTTCTCGATCACCCTATTCCTGTTGATACTGCTCGGCTACAAACTCGGTTACATCACTCCGACCGGCATCCGTTAAAGCACGTCGCGATACTAATTCAATACCAAGTTAATAATAAATCGCTTCACGAAAAAAGCCGCACGCAGGGTTTCCCGCGTGCGGCTTTTTAACGTGACGGCGGGCCGCCGCGCAAGGTATTACAACCAATATACCACGACGTACAGGCCGAGCCAGACCACGTCGACAAAGTGCCAGTACCAGGCCGCGCCTTCGAAACCGAAATGCTGGTCGGGCGTGAAGTGGCCTTTCAAGACGCGGTACAAGATCACCGACAGCATGATCGCGCCCATCGTCACGTGGAAACCATGGAAGCCGGTCAGCATGAAGAACGTCGAACCGTAAATACCGGACGTCAGTTTCAGGTTCAGCTCGCTGTAAGCGTGCATGTATTCGAAAGCCTGGAAGCCCATGAAAATCGCGCCCAGCAAGATCGTGAAGAACAGGAAGAGCGCGGTTTGCACGCGGTGGCCGGCACGCAGCGCGTGGTGGGCGATGGTCAGGGTCACGCCGGATGTCAGCAGCAAGGCAGTATTGATGGTCGGGATCGGGAAAGGTCCCATGGTCTCGAATTTCTGCACCGTGCCGGCCGGGCCGATATTGCCCCAGTGGGCCGCGAAATCGGGCCAGATCATTTTGTGATCGAGGTCGCCCAGCCATGGCATCGAAATGCTGCGGGCATAGAACAGCGCGCCGAAGAAGGCGCCAAAGAACATCACTTCGGAAAAAATGAACCAGCTCATGGCCCAACGGTAGGAATAATCGATGCGCTGGCTGTACAAGCCCTTCTCGGATTCGCCAATGGCGTCGCCGAACCAGAAATACAGCACCGTGATCATGCCGACCAGGCCGATCGCATTCACATACGGACCCCAGGCAATGTCATTGACCCAGGCGGTGGCGCCGAACATCGTCAAGAGCATGGACAGGCCGGCCATCATCGGCCATCTGGATGGGCCGGGCACGAAGTAATACGGCGCGGTGACTTGTGTTGAACTCATCTTCATCTCCTCAATCAAACTGTATGCGGTGAATTGCTGCTATTTATTTTGAAACTACCAATTTGACTATCGTCACCAGCAAGCCGATCAGGCAAGCGACGCCGATCAATCCCGCCAGCACGATGTGGACCGGATTGATCTTGACCGAATCCGTGTCGAAATCGCTCTTGCGCCTGAGACCGAAAAAAGACCAGAACACCGCCTTCATCGAGTACAGGAAGGACGCTTGCGGGCGTCCGTCTTTCAAGTCACTCATTACCACCCTTTGTTGCCTGGCTGAGCCCGGCAATTTCAAAAAACGTGTACGACAAGGTGATATTCTTCACTTCCTTGGGCAAGCCCGGATCGATGAAAAACACTACCGGCATTTGCCGCGCCTCATTTGGTTTCAACGTCTGCTGTTTGAAGCAGAAGCATTCGACCTTCTTGAAAAACGGCGTCGCGCTTTGCGGCGTGTAACTGGGGATCGCTTGCGCGTTCACCGTGCGGGGCTGGGTGTTGACCACTTCATACATCACGGTGGCCAGCTCGCCCGGGTGCACTTTCATGCTATTGACCACCGGACGAAAGCGCCAGGGCCCCTGCGAATTACCGTCGAAATCGATGGTCACCGTGCGGCTCTTGTCGACCTGGGTATTCTTGTCCAGTTCGACCGTGCCATCTTTCTGGGTCAATACATTGATACCCATCACTTCGCAAATCTGCTTATACACGGGAATCAGCGCATAGCCGAAACCGAACATCAGGATCGCAATGAAGATCAGTTTGCGCAGCAGCGTGCGATTGCCGCCGCCTTCGTGGTCTGCGCTCACGTCAATTGAACCAGATGTGCTTGACGAAGACGGAAATGAAAAACACCAGGGCGACCGAGGCGAGTATCAATCCAGTCTTCAGGTTATTCGGTTTTTTCGGATCGGACATGGCTAGCATTTCAATCAAGTGCGGGCCGGCTGACACGCCGGCCCGTCAACGCCATTATTTTACTGTCGGCGGGGTTTCAAAGGTGTGGAACGGGGCCGGGCTAGGCACGGTCCATTCCAGACCTTCGGCGCCGTCCCATGGCTTGTCAGCCGCTTTCTTGCCGCCACGGATGGTCGGGATCACGACGAAGAACAGGAAATACACCTGGCTCAAGCCAAAACCGAAGGCGCCCACCGTTGCCAGCATATTGAAGTCGGTGAACTGCGCCGGGTAATCGGCGTAGCGGCGCGGCATGCCGGCCAGACCCAGGAAGTGCATCGGGAAGAAGGTTACGTTGAACCAGAACAGCGAGTTCCAGAAGTGCATCTTGCCGCGGAATTCGCTGTACATATGACCGGTCCACTTCGGACTCCAGTAGTAGAAGCCGGCGAACAGGGCGAACAGCGAGCCGGCCACCAGCACATAGTGGAAATGGGCCACGACATAATAGGTGTCTTGCAACTGGATGTCGATCGGCGTCACAGCCAGGATCAGGCCGGTGAAGCCGCCCATCGTGAACACGAAGATGAAGCCGACCGCGAACAGCATCGGGGTTTCAAACGTCATCGAACCGCGCCACATGGTGGCGATCCAGTTGAACACCTTGACGCCGGTCGGCACCGCGATCAGCATGGTGGCGTACATGAAGAACAATTGGCTGGTCACCGGCATGCCGGTGGTAAACATGTGATGGGCCCAGACGATGAAGGACAGGATCGCGATCGACGCGGTGGCGTACACCATCGAAGCGTAGCCGAACAGCGGCTTGCGGGCGAAGGCCGGCAGGATCTGCGAGACGATGCCGAAGGCGGGCAAGATCATGATATAGACTTCAGGGTGGCCGAAGAACCAGAAGATATGCTGGTACATGACCGGGTCGCCGCCGCCGGCCGCGTTAAAGAAGGAGGTGCCGAAGTGACGGTCGGTCAGGGTCATCGTGATCGCGCCGGCCAGCACTGGCATGACGGCGATCAAGAGGTAGGCGGTGATCAGCCAGGTCCAGCAAAACATCGGCATTTTCATCAGGGTCATGCCGGGCGCGCGCATGTTCAAGATGGTGACGATGATGTTGATCGAGCCCATGATCGAGGAGGCGCCCATCAGATGCAAGGCGAAGATCGCCATGTCCTGGCCCATCCCCATTTGCGTCGACAGCGGCGCGTACATGGTCCAACCGGCTGCGGTGGCGCCGCCGGGAACGAAGAACGACACCACCAGCAACAAGGCGGCCGGCGGCAGCAGCCAGAACGAGAAGTTGTTCATGCGCGCGAAAGCCATGTCGGAAGCGCCCACTTGCAGCGGGATCATCCAGTTGGCATAGCCGACGAAGGCCGGCATGATCGCGCCAAACACCATCATCACGCCATGCATGGTGGTCAGCTGATTGAAGAATTCAGGCTGGAAAAATTGCAGGCCGGGCTGGAACAGCTCGCTGCGTATCATCAAGGCCAGCACGCCGCCCGAGAACAGCATGACAAACGAGAACCACAGATACAGGGTGCCGATATCCTTGTGGTTGGTCGCGAACAACCAGCGTTTCAATCCGTGCGGATGATCGTGGGCATGATCGTGTCCGTGATCACTGGCGTGATCCAATGTGCTTGTGCTCATATGAAGCTCCTAATTACTTGCGTGCAGCCACAACTTCGGCCGGTTGAACGATGTTTTCTTCGGCCTTGTTCGACCAGTTATTGCGCGTAAATGTAATTACTGCGGCAATTTCCGTATCCGACAATTGCTTCCAGGCTGGCATTTCGCCAGGGAAAGCGCCACTCTTCTTGCCGTTCAACAGAACGTGGATTTGTTCGGCTTTCGGACCATTCACCACTTTCGAGCCGTCCAGCGCGGCGAAGGCGTTGGGCACGCCCTTGCCGTTGGCCTGATGGCAAACGATGCAATTGCTAGTGTAGACCTTTTCGCCCTTGGTTTTCAATTCATCGATGGTCCAAGTCTTGTTGGGATCGTCGGCCAGCGCGGCCATTTCTTTTTTCTTGCCGTCAACCCATACCTTATAGTCTTCGGTCGACACCACCTTGACCACGATGGGCATGAAAGCATGTTCCTTGCCGCACAATTCGGCGCAATTGCCGCGGAAGGTGCCGATGTGGTCCGATTTGAACCAGGTGTCGCGCACGAAGCCGGGAATCGCGTCTTGCTTGACGCCGAAGGCCGGCACCGACCACGCGTGGATCACGTCGTTGGCGGTCAAGACCATGCGGATTTTCTTACCGACCGGAACCACGACTTCATTATCGACTTCGATCAGATAATTGTCGCCGCGCTTGCTCGTTGCCACGCCGGGCGAACCGATCTGCTCGCGCGGGGTGGACAGGTTCGACAGGAAGGCAATTCCCTCGCCTTCGCCCTTGAGGTAATCGTAGCCCCATTTCCATTGCATCCCGGTAGCCTTGATGGTGATGTCGGCGTTCGAGGTATCTTTCATCGCGACCACGGTGCGGGTGGCCGGCAGCGCCATGCCGATGACGATCAGGAAAGGCACCACGGTCCACGCGATTTCAACGGTGGTGCTTTCATGGAAGGTGGCTGGCTTGTGGCCCAGCGATTTGCGGTGCTTGAAAATCGAATAAAACATCACGCCGAACACGGCCACGAAAATCACCATACAGATGATCATCATCCAGGTGTGCAAGTCATAGATTTGCGTGGCGATTTGCGTCGCGGGTTCTTGCAAATTCATTTCAAAACGAGTCGGACTGCCCGTGCCCGCGTACGCGCCGGTGGTCGCGGCCGCCGCCCACGCCGGGATACCGGCCACTGTCAGCGACAGCCCCAGCATCAACGATTGAAGTCGCTTTACATGTTTCATGTTTTCCCCAACCACCCAAAAATAGAAATATTTTTTAAACGGCGCCGGGATTCGCTCTACCGAACCGCCGCCGCTCCTTGACTTGCGCCGCGGCCCTGTGCGGCCTCCGCGTTAAACACCCGCAGGCCCCATGCCGTCCCCGCGCGAAATAGCTTCGCACAAAAAGTCCGACTGGAACCTTGACATCAACACTGGCGAACCCATATCACCAGTGCACGCTGATTTGCTTTGCCAATCCGTTTGGCCAGTATTGCCGGCCATGTGAAGTATTGACAAAATTAGTCAACGATTATAATCAACAACACGACCGTTCATCAAGGAATAATCAACTTTGCAAGGCGCGCTGTGCACGCGAGCCGGGCCACCGGCGCCCGCCTATCTCGGCTTGCGCGGCAAATCAAAGCGGATAATCGCCTCGCCGGCGGCCGTCACGCGCGGCGCAGGCCGGAAGGCGTGGCCGTAAATAATCTCAAAACTCAAGCCCAGCTTGCCATCGGGCCGGCGCAGTTTTTCCAGCCCGGCCAACATGCGGCCCCAGGCCGCGCGGCCCATCAAGCCACGCCGGCGCGTGGCCAGCGGATTGCCGCCCCAGGCCCGCACGTCGGCCAGCAGCGCCTCGGCACTGGCATAGGTGACGGTAATGGTTTCCATGTCCAGTACCGGGGTCGAAAAGCCGACATTGACCAACATATCGCCGAAATCGTGCATGTCGACGAAGGGCAGCGCGTGCGGCGCGCCATCGGCGGCGGCAAAGGCCGCCCTGATTTCCTTGAAGGTATCGGGACCGAAACAGGAAAACATCAGCAAGCCATCGGCGCGCAAGGTACGGCGCCATTCGGCAAACACGCGGTCGGGCTGGGGATGCCAGTGCAGCGCCAGATTCGACCAGACCAGGTCGAGCGTGTTCGGCCCCAACGGCAAGTCGGCAAAATCGCCGCACAGCAAATCGACGCCTGCCTTGGCCGGCAACAGTTTGCTGAGCAAATGGTTCAGCGCGGCCAGCCTGGAGGCCGGCGTCTGGGCCGCCTTCACCATCGCGGCGGCGGCGTCGAGTCCGACGATCTGGGCCGCAGGAAAGTCTTTTTGCAGCAAGGCCAGGTCGGCGCCGCTGCCGCAGCCGGCGTCAAGCACGCGGCGCGGCGCGATCTTGACCAATTCCAGGCGCTCATGCATGCGCGCAGCGATTTCGCGGCGCAAGAAGTCGGATGGCTGCACGCGCGCCGGGCGCGCAAAGAAGGCGCGCACTTGCGCAATATCGATCGGAGCGCTCAATTTTGGCGGGGACATAGTCAAATCGGATGAAGGTGAGATAATGCCGGCAGTGTACATGGAACAAGGCCAGTGCGATGTGCCCCACGTTTCCGTCCGGCCAGGGTTCGCTGCGCCAGCGCTTGCTGCAAGCGCTGTTGCCGGCCGCTTGCGCGCTGTGCGGCGGGCCTTGTGCGCAAGTGCTGTGCGCGCCCTGCCAGGCCCACTATATCGAACTGGCGCGCAAACGTTGCCCGCAATGCGCCAATCCGCAAGAAGAGGGCTTGCCGTGCGGCCGCTGCCTGAGCCACCCGCCCGCCTTCGACGCGACGCTGGTGGCGGTCGATTACGCGGCGCCGCTCGACCAATTGCTGCTGCAATTGAAATTTGGCGGCCGCCTTGCCTTGGCGCCGCTGTTTGCGCAATTGCTGCGCGACGCCGTACTCGAACGGCCCGATTTCGCGCTGCCGGACCTGCTCTGTCCGGTACCGCTGGGACCAGGCCGGCTGGCCGAACGGGGCTTCAATCAGGCGCTGGAAATCGCCAGACCGCTGGCGCGCGCGCTTGGCATCGCGCTGCATCCGGCGCTGGCGGCGCGCGTCCACGAGACAGAGGCCCAGACCCGGGTCGCGCCGCGCCAGCGCGGCCGCAACATCGCCTGCGCCTTCGCGTTGGCGGCGCCGGCGGCGGCGCTGGTGCGCGGCCGGCATATCGGCGTCGTCGACGACGTCATCACGAGCGGCCAGACCCTGGGCGAACTGGCCGCCACCTTCAAGCGCTACGGCGCGGCGCGGGTGAGCAATCTGGTATTTGCGCGCACCCCGCCGCGCTAATTGAGCGCCCACATTATTTTGCATTCACCAACCATTAGGAGAACAGCTTGTTTCACGTCGTCTTGGTAGAACCTGAAATCCCGCCCAACACGGGCAACATCATCCGCCTGTGCGCCAATACGGGCGCGCAATTGCACTTGATCGAACCGCTCGGCTTTCCGCTCGACGACAGCAAGATGAGGCGCGCCGGCCTCGATTACCACGACTATGCGAGCATGAAGGTGCATGTCAACTGGGATGCCTTCATGGCCGAGGTGGCGCCCGACCGCGCGCGCATGTTCGCGCTCACCACGCACGGCTCGGCGCCATTCGCGCAAGCCAGTTTTCAGGCCGGCGATGTATTCGTGTTCGGCTCCGAAACCAAGGGCCTGGACCCGGCCCTGCGCGAATCATTCGCGCCAGAGCGGCGCATCCGCTTGCCGATGCGCCCGGACAACCGCAGCCTGAACCTGTCGAACACGGTGGCGGTGGTGGTGTATGAGGCCTGGCGCCAGAACGGCTACGCCGGCGGCGCCTGAGGCAGCGCGCGGCCGCAGGCCGGCAAGAACGGTATCACGCCTGCCTGACCTTGTTCAGCAACTTGGTGGTCGAACGGTCGTGCGCGAATTCGATCGCCAGCGCCTGCCCGCCGTAAGCGAGCACGGCCTGGCCTTCCGGAATCGCGGCCATGTCGTAATCGCCGCCCTTGACGTAAATCTCGGGCCGGGTTTCTTGCACCACTTCCAGCGCGCTATCTTCCGAAAATGGCACCACCAGGCTGACCGATTCCAGCGCGGCCAGCACGGCCATGCGGTCGGCGCAAGCGTTCAAGGGTCGCTCGTCGCCCTTGCCGAGGCGCTTGACGGACGCGTCGGTATTGATCGCCACCACCAGCGAGGCACCCAACGCGCGCGCCTGCGCCAGGTAAGTCACATGGCCGCGGTGCAAGATGTCGAACACGCCATTGGTCAGCACCACCGGCTTGGGCAGGGCCGCGATACGTTCCTGTAATTCGGTGCGGCTGCAGATTTTTGTTTCAAATTGGGGCATGGTGAGGTTTTCCGCCGCAAGCGGCTGTGGATGGCGCCGATGGGGCACCGGGTTTATTAGGCGCCGGTTTAATGGCCCGGTTCATCTTCCTCGGCATCAACTTGCATGCTGAATTGCTTGGGCGCGCTCTCGGTCGCATCGCGCCGCTCGCCGCGCAACTTGATTTGCAGGCGCAAGCCATTGGCCGAGTCGGCGTTGCGGATTGCCTCGTCGTAGCCGATATACCCCTTATTATAGAGTTCATACAAGGCTTGGTCGAAGGTACACATGCCCAGTTCGCGCGACTTGTGCATGATTTCCTTGATGGCCTGGAAATTGCCCTTCAAGATCATTTCGGCAATCGTCGGCGTATTGAGCAAGATCTCAATCGCGGCCTTGCGACCCATGCCATTCTCGGTGCGCACTAGGCGTTGCGAGACGATGGCGCGCAAGTTCGACGACAAGTCCATCAGCAACTGGCCGCGCCGCTCTTCCGGGAAGAAATTGATGATGCGGTCCATGGTCTGGTTCGAGTTATTCGCATGCAAGGTGCCCAGGCACAGGTGACCCGTTTCGGCAAACGCGATCGCATGTTCCATGGTTTCCGTGTCGCGTATCTCGCCGATCAAGATCACGTCCGGCGCCTGGCGCAGGGTATTTTTCAAGGCGTTATGCCAGGACAGGGTATCGACTCCCACTTCGCGGTGGGTGACCAGGCAACCCTTGTTCTGGTGCACATATTCGACCGGGTCTTCGACGGTGATGATGTGGCCGGCCGAATTGGCGTTACGGTAATCGATCATCGCAGCCAGCGTGGTCGACTTGCCGGACCCGGTGCCGCCTACCACCAGCACCAGGCCGCGCTTGGTCATGACCACTTCCTTCAACACTTCCGGCAAGTCCAGTTTTTCGAAATTCGGGATTTCCGAGGCGATGGTGCGGATCACCATGGCCACGTTTTGCTGCTGCACATAGACATTCACGCGGAAGCGGCACACCTCGGGCAGCGCAATGGCGAAATTGCACTCCAATTCCTGCTCGAATTCTTGTTTTTGCTTATTGTTCATGATCGACATGGCCAGCGCCCGCGTCACCTCTCCCGTCAGCCTTTGCTGGCTCAAAGGCTTCATCGCGCCCTGCGACTTGATGCTGGGAGGAAAATCAGCGGAAATGAACAAGTCGGACCCGCCCATGTGATGCATCACCTTGAGCAGTTTATGGATATAAGCTTGCGCTTCTTCATGGCCAAAAGTGGAGGACATACACATCTTTCAAAAGAGACCGGCGGAACTGGCCGGGGACGTCGACAATTATATCGGCTGCTTCGGCCACAATACGCTTTCCGCGCCACACTTTGGCCTTTCCGCCGTATTTCAAGCATTGCGCGCCGGCAGCGCCTGTGTTCCAATGTATTTATGACACTGACCGAACTGAAATACATCGTTGCTGTTGCTCGCGCAAAACACTTCGGCCATGCGGCCGAGGCTTGCTACGTTGCCCAACCAACATTATCGGTCGCCATCAAGAAGCTCGAAGATGAGCTGGGCGTGCTGCTATTCGAACGGGGCGGCACCGAAATTTCCGTCACACCACTGGGCGCGCAAATTATCGCGCAAGCCGAACGGGTGCTGGAACAGACCGCCGCGATCAAGGAATTGGCGAAACAAAACAAGGACCCGCTGGCCGGCGCCTTGCGCTTGGGCGTGATTTACACCATTGGTCCCTATCTGTTGCCGCCCCTGGTCACGGAAATGATAGCCAAGGTGCCGCAAATGCCCTTGATTTTGCAAGAAAACTTCACCGTGCGCTTGCTCGAATTGCTGCGCCAGGGCGAACTGGACGCGGCCATCATGGCCTTGCCCCTGCCCGAACACGGCATGGCCATGCAAACCCTGTATGAAGAACCGTTCGTGGTGGCGATGCCGAAAGACCATCCCTGGACCGCGCGCAGCGAAATCGCCGCCGAGGACTTGAAATCGGAAAACATGCTCTTGCTGGGCAATGGCCACTGCTTCCGCGACCAGGTGCTGGAAGTGTGCCCGGAAATGGCGCGCTTTTCCTCGCCGGGCAATGGCATGCAGCGCACCTTTGAAGGTTCCTCTCTAGAAACCATCCGCCACATGGTCGCCAGCGGCATCGGCTTGACCGTGCTGCCGCGCGCCTCGGTGCCGGACCTGCAGACCGGCGCCGGCTTGCTGCGCTTCCGCCCCTTCGCCAGCCCGGTGCCGTCGCGCAGCGTGGTGATCGTATGGCGTAAGAGTTTCACGCGCAAGGCAGCCATCGACGCCCTGTGCGAAGCAGTGGCTGCCTGCGACTTGCCCGGCGTGGTCAACGTGGGCGCGGCCGATTAAATTTGCGATAATCGCCGTTTCACCCACTCATTTGACCCATGACGAATAAACTGGCGCTGTATTCCCGCCTGATCCGGCTCGACAAGCCGATCGGCACCGTGCTGCTGCTGTGGCCCACCCTGTGCTCCCTGTGGCTGGCGGGACGCGGCGCGCCCGACTGGCGCTTGCTGCTGATCTTCACGCTGGGCACCTTCCTGATGCGCTCGGCCGGTTGCGCCGTCAACGATTACATCGACCGCGATATCGACAAGCACGTCAAGCGCACCGCCGAACGCCCCGTCACCAGCGGGCGCGTCAGCGGCAAGGAGGCGTTGGCCGTGGCCGGCGTGCTGGCCCTGCTGGCCTTCGCCTTGATCTTGCCGCTCAACACCCTGACCAAGCAATTGTCGGTGGTGGCGATCGCGATTGCCGCCACCTATCCGTATTTCAAGCGTTTTTTCCCCCTGCCCCAGGCTTACCTCGGCATCGCCTACGGCTTCGGTATCCCGATGGCCTTCGCCGCCGTGCAAGACGCGGTGCCGCCCGTGGCCTGGCTTTTATTGCTCGGCAACGTGTTCTGGGCCTTGGCCTACGACACCGAATATGCGATGGTCGACCGCGACGACGATTTGAAGATCGGCATCAAGACCTCCGCCATCACCTTCGGCCGCCACGACGTGGCCATCGTGATGGCGTGCTATCTGGTCAGCGGCTTGATCTGGCTCGTTTGCGGCTGGCAACTGGGCTTGCGCGGCTACTTTCTCGCCGGCCTGGCGCTGGCGGCCGCTTGCGCGTTGTACCATTACACCCTGATCCGCGACCGCGAGCGCATGCCTTGCTTCGCCGCCTTCCGCCACAATAATTGGCTAGGCGCCGCCGTGTTTGCCGGCGTCGCGCTAGACTATGCCTTGCGCTGAGCCGGCGCGCGCTTGACATCGCACAGGGCGGCGCCGAAACCGCTGCCTACACTAGCAGTCTGCTAGGCAGTTCCCATTCACCACATCGAAAAGGTAATACATGAGCCCGATACAACAGAAATCCAGCGACGGCAACAGTGGCTTGCATGCCCGCGCCGGCAACGATGCCCGTGAAAAACTCATGAATGACATGAAAAGCGTCATCAGCGAGGCCGAGGACTGGTTGCAGAATACGGCCGCCCACAGCGGCGAGGACTTGCTGGCCGCGAAAGAAACCTTCGTCGATACGCTGCAAACGGCGAAGAACGACTTGCGACAGATGGAAGCGAACCTGCTGGCCAAGACCAGGCGGGCGGCCGATGCCACCGACGCCTATGTCAAGGATAACCCGTGGAAAGCCATCGGCCTGGGCGGCGCCTTTGGCCTGCTTGCAGGTTTACTGATCGGACGCAAGTAGGCAGGCGCGGGGAGCTTAAGCGGCGCGGCCCAACTCCTCGCCCATTTCCTTGCCTCGCAAGGCTGCCGCTTTCACGGCCACCACGATGGCTTCCTTGACGCCGGCTTGCTCCAGGCTGCTCAAGGCGGCGTGGGTGGTGCCGCCCTTGGACGTGACGCGCTCGCGCAACAGTGCCACCGGCTCGCTTGAGCGGGCCGCCAGTTGCGCCGCCCCGACAAAGGTGGCCAGCGCCAATTGCGTGCCTTGCTGCGCGCTCAAGCCCAGTTGCGCGGCCGCTTCCTGCATCGCTTCGATGAAATAAAACACATATGCCGGGCCGCTGCCGGAAAGCGCCGTCACCGGGTCGATCAAGGCTTCCTCATCGAGCCACACGGTGGTGCCGACGGCCTGCATGATGGCGTCGGCGGCCGCTTTTTGCGCCGCGTCGACGCCGGCGCTGGCCACCATGCCGGTGATGCCGAGGCCGATCAAGGCCGGCGTGTTCGGCATGCAGCGCACGATGGCGCCGTGGCCGCCCAGCCAGCGCGCCAGGTCGGCCGCGCGGATCCCGGCCGCGATCGACAGCAGCAATTGCGCGCCGCCCAGGAAGGGCAGTAATTGCGCCGCCACCTCGCGCATGTGTTGCGGCTTGACCGCCAGCACGATCACGTCGCAGGCGCTCAAAGCTTGATTGGCCGCCTGCGCCGTGCTGACGCCAAATTGCGCGCGCAAGGTCTCGAGCGCGGCGCCGTTCGGGTCGATCACATGGATATTTTGCCCACCCGTCAGTTTTCCGGCCAGGCCGGCAATCAGCGCCGACGCCATATTGCCGCCGCCGATAAAGGCTATCTTCAATCCATTCATGTCCGCTCCACTATGTTGGTTGGATAAGTACGCGTGCCGAAAATGGCGCTGCCGACCCGCACGATGGTGGCGCCCTCGACAATGGCGGCGCGCAGGTCGGCCGACATGCCCATCGACAAGGTGTCGAGCGCCAGGCCGCCGGCCCGCAACTGTTCATACAATAGGCGCAAGCGGCAAAACGCGGCGCGCTGCCGCTCGAAGCTGTCGGCCGGCTCGGGAATGGCCATCAAGCCGCGCAGGCGCAAATTGGGCAACGCGGCCACCCGCAACGCCAGCGCGGCCAGCTCGGCCGGCGCCACGCCGCTCTTGCTGGCCTCGCCGCTGATATTGACTTGCAGGCAGATATTGAGTGGCGCCATGCCTGCCGGCCGCTGTTCCGACAGGCGCTGGGCGACTTTTTCGCGCTCCACCGTGTGCACCCAGTCGAAATGCTGGGCAATCGGGCGCGTCTTGTTGCTCTGGATGGGGCCGATGAAATGCCACTCCAGCGCCGCGCCCGTCCAGGCTGCGGCCAACGCGGCGATCTTCTCTAGCGCCTCTTGCAAATAATTTTCGCCGAAGGCGCGCTGGCCGGCCCGCGCCGCCTCCAGCACGGCTTCTGGCCCGAAGGTCTTGGACACGGCCAGCAGCGCGACGGCGTCCGGCGCCCGTCCCGCTTCGTGTGTGGCGGAAACAATACTGTCATGCACTGCTTGCAAGTTCTGGTCGATTGTGGACATAATCATAAGCGGGGTAATGTAAAGCAATTCCGGCAAGCCGGTCCTTGCGCCCCCTTTACAAGCAGGCACAGGGATTATAAATGGACATATCAGAACTACTCGCCTTCTCGGTCAAGAACAAGGCATCCGATTTACATCTGTCGGCCGGCTTGCCGCCCATGATACGGGTGCATGGCGATGTGCGGCGCATCAATTTGCCGCCGCTGGAGCACAAAGACGTGCATGGCATGATTTATGACATCATGAATGATGGCCAGCGCAAGAATTACGAAGAAATGCTCGAATGCGATTTTTCCTTCGCCATTCCCGGCCTGGCGCGCTTTCGCGTCAACGCCTACAACCAGGAACGGGGCGCGGCGGCCGTGCTGCGGACGATTCCCTCGAAGATACTGAGCCTGGAAGAACTCAATTGCCCGCGCATCTTCTCCGAGTTGTCGCTGAAGCCGCGCGGCCTGGTGCTGGTCACCGGACCGACCGGCTCCGGCAAGTCGACCACGCTGGCGGCCATGGTCAACCACGTCAATGAAAACGAATATGGCCATATCCTGACCATCGAAGATCCGATCGAGTTCGTGCATGACTCGAAAAAATGCCTGATCAACCAGCGCGAAGTGGGGCCGCACACCCTGTCGTTCAATAACGCGCTGCGTTCGGCGCTGCGCGAAGATCCCGACGTGATCCTGGTGGGCGAGTTGCGCGACCTGGAAACCATCCGCCTGGCCCTGTCGGCCGCCGAAACGGGCCATCTGGTGTTCGGCACCCTGCACACCTCGTCCGCCGCCAAGACCATCGACCGTATCGTCGACGTGTTCCCGGCCGATGAAAAGGAAATGGTGCGCGCGATGCTGTCCGAATCGCTGCAAGCGGTGATTTCCCAGTCCTTGCTGAAGACCAAGGACGGCAGCGGTCGCGTGGCCGCCCATGAAATCATGATCGCCACGCCCGCCATCCGCAACCTGATCCGCGAATCGAAGATCGCGCAAATGTATTCCGCGATCCAGACCGGCAGTAATGTCGGCATGCAAACCCTGGACCAGACCCTGACCGACCTGGTGCGCCGCAACGTGATTTCGGCTGCCGCCGCCCGCTCGGCCGCCAAGACGCCGGACAACTTCCCCGGCTAAGGCCAAGAATCAAAGAATTAAAGGATTAAATATGGAACGGGATCAAGCGTCAAAATTCATGTTCGACTTGCTGCGCCTGATGGTCAGCAAGAACGGCTCCGACTTATTCATCACGGCCGGCTTTCCGCCCGCCATCAAGATCGACGGCAAGCTGACGCCCGTATCGACCCAGGTATTGACGGCGGCCCACACCACCGACCTGGCGCGCTCGATCATGAACGACAAGCAAACCGCGTCGTTCGAGCTGTGCAAGGAAGCCAATTTCGCCATCAGTCCGGGCGAGCTGGGGCGCTTTCGCGTGTCCGCCTTCGTGCAAATGAGCTGTGTCGGCATGGTCTTGCGCACCATCACCAGCGAGATTCCGCGCCTGGAAGACCTGGGCTTGCCGGAAGTGTTGAAAGACGTGGTGATGAGCAAGCGCGGCCTGGTCATCATGGTCGGCGCCACCGGCTCCGGCAAGTCGACCACGCTGGCGGCGATGGTCGGCTACCGCAATGAAAACAGTTACGGCCACATCATCACGATCGAAGACCCGGTCGAATACGTGCATCCGCACAAAAATTGCATCATCACCCAGCGCGAAGTGGGCGTCGACACCGAGGATTGGGGCATTGCCCTGAAAAACACCTTGCGCCAGGCGCCGGACGTGATCCAGATCGGCGAGATCCGCGACCGCGAAACCATGGACCACGCGATCGCTTTCGCCGAAACGGGCCACCTGTGCCTGGCCACCCTGCATGCCAACAGCGCCAACCAGGCGCTGGACCGCATCATCAACTTCTTCCCGGAAGAGCGGCGCCAGCAATTGCTGATGGACTTGTCGCTGAACTTGAAGGGCATGATTTCCCAGCGCCTGATCCCGCTCAAGGAAAGCAAGGGCCGCTGCGTGGCAATTGAAATCATGCTCAATTCGCCGTTGATCTCGGACTTGATCTTCAAGGGCCAGGTACACGAGATCAAGGAATTGATGAAGAAGTCGCGCGAACTGGGCATGCAGACCTTCGACCAATCGCTCTTCGACTTGCACGAAGCCGATAAAATCAGTTACGAAGACGCCTTGCGCAACGCCGATTCCGTCAACGATTTACGCCTGTCCATCAAATTGAATGGCAAAGCCGCGAAAAACCGCGACCTGGCCGCCGGCACCGAACATCTGGGAATCCTGTGATGACGACGCTTGCCGACTTCAGCGCCGACAGCCTGGCCGGCGCGCCCGTCGACCTGGGCATGTACAAGGGCAAGGTCTTGCTGATCGTCAACACCGCCAGCAAATGCGGCTTCACGCCGCAATACCAGGGCCTGGAGCAGGTGTACCAGCAATTCAAGGATAGTGGCGTGGTCGTGCTGGGCTTCCCCTGCAATCAATTCGGTGCGCAGGAACCGGGCACGGCCGACGAGATCGGCAGCTTTTGCGAGAAAAATTTCGGCGTCACCTTTCCACTGTTCGCCAAGATCAACGTCAACGGCGACGCCACCCACCCGCTGTTTGCCCACTTGAAAAAAGCGGCGCGCGGCTTGCTCGGCACCGAAGCAATCAAGTGGAATTTCACCAAGTTCCTGGTGCGCAAGGACGGCAGCGTCTACCAGCGTTATGCGCCCAGCACCGCGCCGCTCGACCTGGTGGTCGATATCGAGAAATTGCTGGCCGAATAGGCTGGCCTTCGGGGCGCTTATTTTGAAAACGGTGGTGGCGGGCCATTTCAAGGCCTGCTTTTTGAGTGATAATGCTGACTCATTTATTGAGCGGTAAGCGACTCGAACACCAATGCCAGTCTTGGGAAAAATCATAGCGTCATGGATGCGGATGGGAATCTATTCCCGTCTGTTTTTCCCCGTGTTCGTCCTCATCGTCGTGGTATCGGGCGTGCGCTACACTGTGCTGATTGACAACGAAACGGCCAACGCCAAGGCGCTTTACGAGACCGAGGCCCAACAAGTGGGCCGCTATCTGGCCTCGACCATGACCTCCACCCTGTCCAGCCACCAGGACGATGGCACCACGCGCGCGATGCTGGCGGCCGCGCTGGCGCTGAACCGCGACCTGGTGGCAATCGGCTGGGATGGCCCGGGCCGGCATGTCGAGGCGCGCCAAGTCCCCATCGGGGCCGACTATCCGGCCTGGTTCGGCCGCATGATACGGATCGCCGCCATCGACACCACTTACCCGCTCGGAGAAACCAGCGCGCTGACGCTGTCGCAAGCACCGACCGGCCCCGTCAACCAAATCTGGAACTTATTGCTCAAGCAAGCCGCCGTCACCGCCATCAACGTGACGCTGATTTACCTGCTGCTGGGTCTGATATTGATGGCCAACCGCAAGATGCTGCAACGTCTGGCGCAAGCCACCGACCGCTTCCAGCATGGCGACCACGGCGTGCGCATGCGCGTCGACGGCACGCTGGAAGCGCGCGCCATGGCTGCCACCTTCAATAATATGGCCGGCGAGGTGCAAGCCCTGGTCGGCTCCCTGCAAGCGAGCCAGGGAAAGCTGGGCGACCAATTGGCACGCACCGTGCAAATGCAAAACGCGCTGCAAAAAATGTCGTGGCAAAGCCAGCATGACGCGCTGACGGGCTTGCCGAACCGGGCCGCGCTGTCGGCCCGCTTCGAGCAGGAATTATTCCTCGCGCGCGAACGACGGCGCCTGCTGGCGGTGTGCCTGCTCGACCTCGACTATTTCCAAAGCATCAATGAGCGCTTCGGCGCCGACGCCGGCGACGATATCCTCAAGCAAGTGGCATGCCGCTTGCACGCTTACGCCGGTCCCAGCCATTATGCGGCGCGCCTGGGCGGCGATGAATTCGTCTTGCTGCTGTCGGGCCAGCGCGAACTGCCCGCGATCGAACACAGCGTGGCCCAGTTATTGCTCGAACTGGCGCGGCCCTATATGTATGGCGGCGAAGCGCTGACGCTGTCGGTCAGCGCCGGCATTGCCGTCTATAGCGGCAACGAGACGAGTTCCGAAACGCTGTTGCGGCACGCCGACCATGCCGTCTACCAGGCCAAGCTGACCGGACGCAACAAGCTGCACTTCTTCGACGCCGACCTGGACCAGGAAGTGCGCAGCCGCCACAACCAGCGCAGCGAAGTGCGGCAAGCCTTGCTGTCGGGCGAATTGCGCCTGCATTACCAGCCCAAGGTCGACATGCGGGCCGGCAAAGTAGTCGGCATGGAAGCGCTGCTGCGCTGGCAAGAACCGCGCCGCGGCTTGCTGGGACCAGCCCAATTCTTGCCGATGGTCGAGCATACCGACCTCATCATCGACATCGGTGAATGGGTTTTACGCCAGGCCTTGCGCCAGATGCAGCGCTGGGACGACGCCGGACGGCGCTGGGTAGTCAGCGTCAATATCGCCGCGCGCCATTTCCAACAAGCCGATTTCGTGCCGCGCCTGCGCGCCATCCTGGCCGAATTCCCCCAGGTGCGCCCCAGCATGCTGGAACTGGAAATCCTGGAATCGTCGGCGCTGGACGACATCGAGCATGTGCGGCGCGTGATGATGGCTTGCCAGGCGCTCGGCATCACTTTCGCGCTCGACGATTTCGGCACCGGTTACTCATCGATGTCTTACTTGAAGCGCTTGCCGGCGAATGTCTTGAAAATCGACCAAAGCTTCGTGCGCAATATGCTGGCCGACCGCGAAGACTTGCACCTGGTCAGCGCCGTAATCGGCCTGGCGAAATCGTTCAAGCTGGCGGTGATCGCGGAAGGCGTGGAGAGCGTCGCGCACGGCAGCCGCCTGATGGAACTCGGTTGCGACCTGGCCCAGGGTTACGGCATCGCGCGGCCGATGCCGGCCGACGCCGTGCTGGCCTGGGCCGCCGGCTTCGTGCCGGCGCCGCAATGGCAGGCGCTGGCGCTGAGCGCAGCCTAGTTTTTTGCCAGCGCGCGGTCGATCAATTCAATCCAGTGCAATACCTGGGTCTCGGTGCCCGACTGCAGGTGGACCTGGCAACCGACATTGGCCGAAACGATCACTTGCGGTTCGGTGTCGGCCAGATTGGCCAGCTTTTGGTCGCGCAATTGCAGCGCCAGCTCGGGCTGCAAGATCGAATAAGTGCCGGCCGAGCCGCAGCACACATGGCTGTCGGCGCACAGCTTGACGTCGACCCCGGCCGCGCGCAGCAAGCCCTCGACCTTGCCGCGAATTTGCTGCCCGTGCTGCAAGGTGCAGGGCGGATGGAAGCTGACCCGCTGGCCGATCTTGCCGCGCAGCTTGCGCCCCAGTTCTTCCTCGAATTCGGGCAGGATTTCGCTCAAGTCGCGCGTCAATGCGGCAATCTTGCGCGCCTTCCCGGCATAGGCCGCATCGTGCGCCAGCAAGTGGCCATAGTCCTTGACCGCGACGCCGCAGCCGGAAGCCGTCATCACGATCGCCTCGACGGCATCAACGCCGGCAAGGTAGGGCCACCAGGCGTCGATATTGCGCCGCATCTCGTCCAGCGCCGCGTCTTGCTCATTCAAATGGTGGCGCAGCGCGCCGCAACAGCCAGCCTTGGGCGCGACCAGCAATTGCACCCCGAGCGCGTCGAGCACGCGCGCGGCGGCCGCGTTGATATCCGGTGCTAGCGCCGGCTGGGCGCAACCGGCCAGCACCAGCATCTTGCGCGCGTGCGTGCGCGCCGGCCAGCGCCCCGCCAGCGTGAAGCGCGGCAGCTTGTCTTGCATCGGCTTCGACAGCAGGGGCCGGAACAACTGACCGAGCCGCAGCGCCGGCGTGAACAGCCAGCCGCGCGTCAAACCTTCCTGCAGTACATAGCGGAAGGTGCGCTGGCCCAGAGGCCGGCGCACGCTTTGCTCGACCACCTTGCGGCCGATGTCGAGCAGGCGGCCGTATTGCACGCCGGACGGGCAAGTGCTTTCGCAATTGCGGCACGTCAGGCAGCGGTCCAGGTGACCTTGCGTCTTGGCCGTCACCGGCGCGCCCTCGAGCACTTGCTTGATCAGGTAAATGCGCCCGCGCGGGCCATCGAGCTCGTCGCCCAGCAATTGGTAGGTGGGACAGGTGGCGTTGCAAAAGCCGCAATGGACGCAGGCGCGCAGGATCGCTTCGGCCTCGTCGCCGTCGCGGGTGTGTTTGATGAAGTCGGCCAGATTGGTTTGCATAGCTTTCAGTACATGCGGCCGGGATTGAAGATCCCGGCCGGGTCGAATGCCAGTTTCAGGCGCTGGTGGATCGCGGCCACGGCCGGCGCCAGCGGGTGGAACACGCCGACGCTCTTGTCGCCGCCGCGGAACAGGGTGGCGTGGCCGCCGGCCGCCGCCACGGCGCGCCGGATGCGCGCGGCGCCGGCCGCGTCGACGTCGGCTTTCAGCCAGCGCTGCGCCCCGCCCCACTCGATCAATTGCTCGCCCTTGAAGACGATGGCGCTGGCCGCCGAAGGCAGCGACAGGCGCCAGATGGCGGCGCCATCGGCCCCGGCGCCGAAAAACGGGTGGCTTTGCTCGCGCAAGCCGGCCCAGAATGGCGCCGCGTCGGCCAGCGGTTCGCCGCCAAGTATGCGCAAGGCGGCCGCCAGCGCCGCCTCGGCGCCCGACAGACGCAGCGTCAGCGCGCCGTCATGCCAGCAACTGGCGGAAATCGGCAGCGGCTGGCCGGCCCATTGATTGAGCTTGGTGAGCGCCTCGATCTCGCTCATCCGGAAGCGCAGGCTGGTTTCGCGCAGCGGCAGCGGCAATACCTTGAGCGACACTTCCAGTACCAAGCCCAGGGTGCCGAGCGAGCCGGCCAGCAGGCGCGAGACGTCGTAGCCGGCCACGTTTTTCATCACCTGGCCGCCGAAAGTCAAGGCGGCGCCCTGGCCATCCATCAGCACGGCGCCCAGCACGAAGTCGCGCACGGCGCCAGCACTGGCGCGGCGCGGGCCCGACAAGGCGCTGGCGAACGCGCCGCCGATGGTGGCGCCGGGGCCGAAATGGGGCGGCTCGAAGGCCAGCATCTGTCCCTGCGCGGCCAGCGCCGCCTCGATTTCGGCCAGCGGCGTGCCGCAGCGCGCCGTCAACACCAGTTCGGTCGGCTCGTAATCGACGATGCCGGCGTAGGCGCGCGTGTCGAGCAGCTCGCCGGCCAATTGCTGGCCATACCAATCCTTGCTGCCGCCGCCGCGCAGGCGTAGCGGCGCCTTGGCCGCCGTCGCGGCCAGAATGCGCGCCCTGAATTGTTCGACTATCGCTTGCACCTGGACTCCGGACTTAAAAACGCGGCAAATGGGAAAATTTTAACTGGCCGCCCGCCACATGCATCTTGCCCAATTCGGCGCAGCGGTTCAGGGTCGGAATGGCCTTGTCGGGGTTGAGTAGGAAAGCTGGATCAAAGGCCCGCTTGACGGCGATGAAGGCGGCGATTTCCGCCGCGCCGAATTGGAGGCACATGGAATTGATCTTTTCGATGCCGACCCCGTGCTCGCCGGTGATGGTGCCGCCGACGGCCACGCACAGGGCCAGGATGTCGGCACCAAAGGCCTCGGCGCGCGCGAATTCATCCGGCACATTGGCGTCGAACAAGATCAAGGGATGCAAATTGCCGTCGCCCGCATGGAACACATTGGCGCAGCGCAAGCCGTACTTGACTTCCATCTGGGCGATGCCGGTCAAGACCTGGGCCAGGCGCTTGCGCGGGATGGTGCCGTCCATGCAATAGTAATCGGGCGAAATGCGGCCAGCCGCCGGGAAGGCGTTCTTGCGCCCGGACCAGAACTGGAGCCGCTCGGCTTCCGTCTGCGACACCGCGATCGCGCTCGCGCCCGCCCCTTCCAGCACGGCCCGCATGCGCGCGATGTCTTCCTCCACTTCGGCAACAGTGCCGTCCGCTTCGCACAGCAAGATGGCGGCCGCGTCCAGGTCGTAACCGGCCTTGACGAACGGCTCCACCATGCGCGCCGAGGTGCGGTCCATCATTTCCAGCCCGGCCGGGATGATGCCGGCCGCGATCACCCTGGCCACCGCATTGCCGCCGGTGACGATATCGTCAAACGAGGCCATTATCACGCGCGCCGTGGCCGGCTTCGGGATCAGCTTGACGGTGACTTCGGTGACGATGCCGAGCATGCCTTCGGAACCGATGAAGACGGCCAGCAAGTCCAGGCCGGGCGCGTCGAGCGCCTCGCCGCCCAGTTCGACGAGCTCGCCGGCGATGGTGACCATGCGCACGCGCAGCACATTATGCAGTGTCAAACCGTATTTCAGGCAATGCACGCCGCCCGAATTTTCGGCCACGTTGCCGCCTATGGTGCAGGCGATTTGCGAAGACGGGTCCGGCGCATAATACAAGCCGTGCGGCGCGGCCGCGTCGGAAATGGCCAGGTTGCGCACACCCGGCTGCACCACCGCCGTGCGCGCGTAGGCGTCGACGCGCACGATGCGGTTCAGGCGCGCGGTCGATAACACCACGCCGTCGGCGATCGGCAGCGCGCCGCCCGACAAGCCGGTGCCGGCGCCGCGCGGCACGATCGGCACGTTCAGCTCGCGGCAGACAGTCAAGATCGCCCGCACTTGTTCTTCCGTGTCGGGCAAGGTGACCACCATCGGCAACTGGCGGTAAGCGGCCAGGCCGTCGCATTCATAGGTACGGGTGTCTTCGCTATCGGACAGCACGCAGCGCTCGGGCAGCAGCGCGCGCAGGGCCGCCACGACCGCCTGCTGGCGCGCGCTGGTGAAGGCGGGCACGGCGCTGGCTAACATCGAAAGATCAGGCGGGATGGCATGGGCATGCTGCGATTGTAAGCAAAAAGCGGGCGCGGCGGCGCAATCTTGATGCCGATTGCCGCCGGCGGCGCGCGGGAGGCGGGATTTTGTCGTATCCTCACCCCATTCTTTCACCGATCAGGAAAAAATCATGGGCAACCGACTCTCGAAAATCGCCACCCGCACCGGCGACAATGGCAGCACCGGCCTGGGCGACGGCAGCCGCACCAGCAAGGATAGCGTGCGGGTACACGCCATGGGCGATGTCGACGAGCTCAATTCCCACCTCGGCTTGCTGCTGTGCGAAGCGATGCCGGACCAGCTGCGCGAAGAATTGATTTCGATCCAGCACGATTTGTTCGACCTGGGCGGCGAAATCTGCATTCCCGGCTACCAAATGATCACCGAAGTGCATGTGGGCCGGCTCGACGACTTACTCGAAAAATACAATGCCGACTTGCCCGCGCTGACAGAATTCATCTTGCCGGCCGGCTCGCGCGCGGCCGCGATCGCGCACATTTGCCGCACCATTTGCCGCCGCGCCGAACGCAGCATCGTCGCGCTGGGCAATGCCGAAACCATCCACGACCATCCGCGCCAATATGTGAACCGCCTGTCCGACTTGCTGTTCGTGCTGTCGCGCGTGCTGAACCGCTTTGCCGGCGGTAGTGATGTGCTGTGGCAACACGAACGCAAGCGCGGCTGAATTTGGGGGCTATAATGAAGCAGGCCGTACCTAAGTAAGCGTCGGGAATTTATTGTGAATTTATGGCGAACCTAGCCGGATGCTGCGCAAGGCGCCCGTTGCGACGCAGTGCGAGCACTGCTAGCAGCGGGCAACACTGCGCAGCGCCGGATAGGGAAGCCAGAAAACACAATAAATTACTGGCGCTTACTTAACCTTGGGAGAAATGCGATGCCGACATCAAACCGGCGCAACAAGGATAGTAATGACGCACTCGCGCGCAGCCGCCGCCTGTTTTTGAAGGCGGGCGGCGCCGCGCTGGCCGCCGGCTGGACGGCCACGGCGCATGCCTCGACGGGCAACACGCCGGCCAGCACCACGCCGCCCGCCCGCGACCGCAGCCTGCGCTTGTACAACACCCATACCGGCGAGCAAAGCAATGCCACGTATTGGTCGGACGGCATCTACCTGCCCGATGGCCTGGCTGAACTCGACCATTTGCTGCGCGACCACCGCTCAAACGAAGTGCGCGGCATGCATCCGGGCTTGCTCGACTTGCTGTATCTGTTATCGAGCTCGCTCGACACGCAAGCCCAGTTCCAGGTCATTTCAGGCTACCGCTCGCCAGCCACCAATGCCATGCTGCACAAAAACAGCGCCGGGGTGGCAAGCCACAGCTTGCACATGGATGGACTGGCCATGGATATCCGCGTGCCGGGCCGTCCATTGGCTGACGTGCGGCGCGCCGCCATCGCCTTGAATGGCGGCGGCGTCGGTTATTATCCGGCCTCCGATTTCGTTCATGTCGATGTGGGCCGGGTACGTACCTGGTAATCCGACGCACCTGCGACGCAGCACCCACCAATCAGAAATGGTCAATGTAATGGATTTACGCAGCTTGCGCGCTCGCGCCTCGGGCTTATTCTTGTTCGCCGCCATGCTCGGCAACGCGGGCCACGCCTTGGCCGCCGACGCCTGGTTTGTGAATGGCCGCCCGAGCGCCGAAGCGCTCCAGGCCGTCAAGATATTGCAGACGGCGGGCACGGACGGCCTCAATCCCGACGATTACCACGCCAACGCGCTGGCGCGCGCGGTAGCGGCGGCGGGCGCCAGCGCGCCCTTGCCCGAGGCCGCGCAAGCGAGCCTGGCGCTGGCGCTGGGCGCCGCGCTGGAACACTTCCTATCGGACTTGCATGTCGGCAGGGTCAACCCGCGCGACATCCACGCGGCGTTTACTGTGCCGGCCAAGCAACTCGACCCGGCCGCCTATATCAGCGCGGCCCTGGCCAGCCACACCCTGCCGGCGGCCGTGCAGGCGGCGGCGCCGCAATTGCCCTTGTATGCGCACTTGAAGCAGGCACTGGCCCACTACCGCGAACTGAACCAGGACCAGGCCTTGCGCCTGCCGCTGCCCGCCGTGGCGGGCAATAAAATCGAACCGGGCCAGCCTTATCCCGGCATTGCCGAGCTGACCCGGCGCCTGGCGACGCTGGGCGACTTGCCGACCGACGTGGAAGCGCCCGAGCAATACCAGGGCGCCGTGGTCGATGGCGTCAAGGCGTTTCAGGCGCGCCATGGCTTGGCTCCAGATGGCGTCATCGGCAAGGGTACCTTGACGCAACTCAATACACCGGTCGCGGCTCGCATACGGCAAATCGAATTGACGCTGGAACGCTTGCGCTGGACCCCCTTGCTGCTGGGCGAGCGCATGATTGTCGTCAACGTGCCCGAGTTTGCCTTGCGAGCCTATGAATTGAAGGATGGCGGCGCGGCGCTGCGCATGAATGTCATCGTCGGCAAGGCGCTCGATACCCGCACCCCGCTCTTCTTTGAAGACATGCGCTACATTGAATTTAGTCCCTACTGGAATATTCCACCCTCGATTGCGCGTGCGGAAACCGTGCCGAGATTGCGGCGCGACCCTGGATATTTCAACCGGGAAGGCCTGGAATTCGTCGGCGCCGATGGCGTCGCGATCCCGGTCTTGTCCAGCGCCAACCTGGATGCCTTGATGCACGGGAAATTGCGGATACGCCAGCGGCCCGGCCCACAAAACGCGCTCGGCGATATCAAATTCATTTTCCCGAATAGCGATAATATCTATTTGCACCACACGCCGACGGTGTCGCTCTTCAAGCGCGACCGGCGCGATTTGAGCCATGGTTGCATTCGCGTCGAAGATCCTGTCGCACTGGCAAAATTCGTTTTGCAGGATGAACCGGAATGGACGGAAGAAAAAATCCGCGCCGCAATGAGCAACGGCAAATCGAGCACCCTGCGCTTGCAGCATCCGCTGCCGGTGGTCATTGCCTATGGCACCGTGATTGTGAAAAACGACAGTAAAGTGTATTTTTTTGACGATATCTATGGCAATGACAAATTGCTCGATATCGCATTGAAAGCAAAATCGACACGCGACAGCGATTCGTTCACCCAGCCCTGACGCGGGGACGCGGCCCGCGATTCATCGGGGCCGACAGCCCACCACTCGCCCCGCCCGTGCGCCTGTCAATGGGCCGTCATCGTGCCGCTGCGTTGCTCGATGAAATGCGGGCAGCTGAGCGGGCACAGATCCATCCACGCCAACTCCACGTGATCCAGGCAATCCTGCTTGCAACCGGTTACGCCAATATCGGTCCAGCCATCGGGAATGGCCTTGCGTTCCGGCCAGATAGCGTACTGCTCTTCTTGGTCGATGAGAACTCTAAACATAGCGCCTTGAGGGCTGAATATCATATCTTACTCTTAAGCTTATAAAAAATAACATGATTCTATTTTCAAATGAAAATGAATCGCCCCTGATTCAAACGCAGCAATGCCCCGGAAACCTAGACAACTTTATATCAGGCAATATCATATACGTACTTACCCGCCTGAATATACGCGAATTCCCACATAGCAATAACCTATTGGGCTGCAGCCACAATATTGAAGGCGTAGCGGCAAATAACATGAAAAATGATTATCGTAAACATACGCAATTAAGTTCATAAGTAGCATGCACGCAACAAAATCCGCCATATCGCGGCTGCATGGCCTGAAAATCCATTGTTCAGCTCGGTGTTTGCGCTAGCGCAAACCCTCCATCACTTGGCTTTGATCTAATTGAACGCGGAATATTTAATTCAATATTGACACGTTCATATCGGGGAGAATTGCCATGCATGCGCAAAAAACCGCCATCAGTTTTGCCGTCGCCGTCGCGATTGCGCTCTGTCCGACACTGGTATGGACGCAGGACAAGTCGCCCAAGCCTGCCGACAAGCCGAGCAGCTACATGCCGGTGGACATCAAGGAAGATTTCGCGGTGACGCTGGCGCGCCTCAAGGCCGCCCGCGCGGGGTTGAACCAGCGCCAGATGAACCTGCTCGCCGAGCGCTACGACTTATCCAACCGCCCGGCGCCCGGCGTCAGCATGTTTCGCGGCAAAGCGGTCCAGGAAGCGGTGCGCGTCAAACTGCCCAAGGGCACGACTTGGGACCAGCTCGGCGCGCTGAGTCCGGAAGAAATCCGCGACCGGGGCTTGTTCCCCAATGGCTTCCTGCCCCTGCCCCACCCGAACCACGACGCCGGCGGCATGCTGTTCCCGCAATTCGAGATCGATGAAATCAAGAAGCAGGAAGGACGCGACCTGAGCCGCTTCGACCTCGACTTCGACATTCCCGACCATTTCCTGCCGGAATTTCCGGCGCCCATCTTCCTGACCACGCGGCCCGAACTGGGCGACGTTTCCAAGGGCCAGTTAGTGACCATTGAAAATTACTATGATCTATTCAATGGCGTGCTCAATCCCAAGCAAATCGAAGGCTTGCGCCTGTTGCTGACGCCTTTCCCGCAACAACAATTCAACCAGACCGAAGACCGACGCTCCGAGCGCTCCAGCCGTGGCGTAAGCTGCTTCGACTGCCATTCCAACGGCCACAGCAACGGCGCCACCCACCTGGCCGGCGATGCCAGGCCGCAATCGGCACGCCACCGCATTGACACCCCGACCTTACGCGGCGTCAACGTGCAGCGCCTGTTCGGCTCGCAAAGGGCCTTGAAGACGGTGGAAGATTTCACCGAATTCGAGCAGCGCGCCGCGTATTTCGACGGCGACCCCGTGATCGCCACCAAGAAGGGCGTCAACCCGCTTGAGCGCGGCAGCCAGGTCCATTTCATGTCCGAATTCCAGGAAATCCTCGATTTCCCGCCAGCGCCCAAATTGGCGGTCGGCGGAAAACTCGATCCGAAAAAAGCCACGGAAGGCGAATTGCGCGGCCAGTCCCTGTTCTTCGGCAAGGCCCAATGCTCGACTTGCCACTCGCCGCCCTATTATTCCGACAACCTGATGCACAACCTCAAGACCGAGCGCTTCTACAAGCCGCGCATGATCAATGGCTTGATGGCGGTCGGCGACGGACCGATCAAGACCTTCCAGTTACGCGGCATCAAGGAATCGCCGCCCTACCTGCATGATGGCCGCCTGCTGACGCTGGAAGATACCGTGGAATTTTTCAACCTGATCCTGGAAACCAAGCTGAACGCCAAGGAAAAGACCGATTTGGTGGCCTTCATGCGCACGCTGTAGTTGAAAAACGCAAGGACGACGGCAAGATCGAGGGGGCCGGCTTGCGCGCCATGCGGCAAGTCGCCTTGAAACCGGCGTGCCGTCGTTTTCTTTGCAATGAGTTCTGTTTAACAATGCATCATTGCTGGTCAAAACTGTTTCAAATGCAAGTTATTACCGTTAGTGAAGTAATCAAGTGGGTCAAGCTGTTTTCACTCTGGTCGCGCATTGCATGCGCGCCAGAAAATTTAGTTAGATAAACTGTGAAACAAACTATCAAGGAAAATAATGGCCACTTCTAAACAGCACGCCGCAACAAAGCAACATAAGAAACAAGTCATTGGTTATATAACACAGTATGACGCCTGGAAAGATGTCGCCAATCTGGTGCCCCAAGGTGGCTACAATCAATTAAACGTGGATTTCAGCCAATACACCATCCTCAATTTTTCTTTCTTCGGCCTGGCAAAGGATGGCACCTTGCATAGCGGCGATTATCGCAACAAGCAAATTTATCTGGAAGGCGAAGTGCAACAGCCGAATGAACTCATCAACAAGGATGTGTATAGCAGCTATGACATGCATATCTTGTATGGCGAGCTCGATACGCTCTGGTTTATTGACCCCAACAGCTATGCCTATCAACAAGGCTATCGCAACGAGGGTAGCGGCTGGAAAAATATCAATACCGGCGAAGTTGGCGTTTTTCCGCTGTTACTTTCCAACCCAGCGGGCAAGCCCGGTTTGCTCGAAAAAGCCAAAAAAGAAGGCGTCAAGGTGATGGCCTCGCTGGGCGGATGGAGCATGTCCAAGCATTTTTGTGAAGTGGCGGCCGATACCGCCATGCGCAGCACCCTGGTCAAGGAGTGCGCCATGTTGATCGGAATGGGATTTGACGGCATCGATTTCGACTGGGAATATCCGAATGCCAGGGGCATGAATATCGAGCACTTTTCGCCGGCCGACTACGAGAATTTTGCCATCCTGATGGAAGAGGTTCGCGCAAAAATTGGCAGCGACAAACTGATCACCGCAGCCATGTCCGCAGACCCCGAAAATCTGCAAGGATTTGACTGGGGCCGGTTGCAAGGAAGCATGGATTATTTCAACATCATGACTTACGATGTCAACGGCGGCTGGTCCGATATCGCCGGACATAATTCGCCGCTATTCAATTACCCCGGCGCGGAAAGGGCGATCTCTCTCGATAGCACGACCGCGTTCTTGTTGAGCAAAGGCGTGACAGCGGAAAAAATCAATCTGGGTGCGGCGTTTTATGGCCGGGGCGTGATCACGGAAAATTTGGGCGCGCTGAATGCTCCCACGGTCAAAAAAACAGTCACGGTGGACCCGGACGGACCAATTTCCAGTTGCGGCGATTTCGAGAATTGGCCCTTGGGTCTGTGGGATGCCACGCCACTCTATAGCGCAATTTTGCAGCAAACGGGCGGCGGCGGAGTCGACGGCTGGCAATATCACTGGGACGATAACGCCAAGGTGCCGTATCTGACCAAAGGCAAATATTTCCTCAGCTACGACAATGATCGCTCGATCAGGGAAAAGGCCGAATACATCAACGAAAAAGGGCTGGCCGGCGTCATTGTGTGGCACACCTATGGAGATCTGCTGAACATGAGCAAGGAAGTCGAAAATGTTGGCATAAGGCTCAAATATTGCCCACAAACCATCTCGCCGCTGGTCAACGTCATCAATCAAGTCTTTTCCGGCGACGGTAACAAGGCCAGATAGAAGGCAAGACTTGAGGGGCGCGCGCGGCTTGATGCGCCGCGCGCCAGGGCTTGAGTCGATTCAATGAGGCAGACAGACAAGGCGTGGGGCATAATGATTGCACGACCTCGCTCTCCACCCACGCCACCGCGATGACTATTCTGGCCAGACTTGTATTTGCCGCCCATCTTGCGATGGCGCCGGCGCTTGCCTGGGCGAACGAAAACATCACTTTGACCAGCGGCGAATGGCTGCCCTATCTTTCTCCCCAGTCCAGGCAATACGGCGTCATATCGCACATCGTCAGCACGGCGTTCGCGCGCGAAGGCATCACCGTTCATTATGTTTTTTTGCCCTGGTCGCGCGCTTATGTGGAAGCGGACAAAGATGGCAGCAACGGTTCCATCATTTGGAGCAAGGATGCGGAGCGCGCGCGCGATTTTTATTTCAGCGATACCGTGTTCGAAGGCCAGACCGTATTTTTCCACCTCAAGAGCCTCGCCTTTGACTGGACCGATTTCGACAGCCTGAGCAACTTGAAAGTCGGCGGCACCCTCGGTTACAAATACGAATTCGAGAAAAACCCGAAGATACACCTCGACCACGCCGTCAGCGACGAGGTCAACTTCAGAAAATTGCTGGCGGGACGATTCCAGATATTCGCGGCGGACCTCAACGTCGGCAACACGATCTTGAAAGAACGCTTCAGCGCGCAGGAACGGGAGCGCGTCACCCACCATCCGCGCCCCTACAATTTGACGCGCTACTACCTGATCCTGGCTAGAAACAACCAGCACAATGCCTATTTCTTGGAACGCTTCAACCGGGGCTTGAAACGCATGCGCGATGATGGCACGTATGCGAAATACATTGATGCATTCGAGCGCGGGGAATATGCAAAACCATAGATAATGAAAAGAGTAAACTTTGTACTAGAAATAACTTTACGGCAGCATCAACGGCTAAGACATCGATCAATATTTGACATTGATTTTTATCGGTCTATTAGTGAGTTTTATGTTATGTAAATTTTTATACGTTGCTTATAAACATTCTTAATTTTATTGAAATATAAATAATAGAACGGATACTAAATATGGGAACATCGAAAAATAAATTAAAAAAATGTATAAAAAAGTTAAAAAATACAAGAAAAAATAAAAGGCTGCTGAAATTAAAAAAATCCAATAGCGGCTCAAAATCACAGCACGAATGCCAGTAAAATTTAATCTAAAATTGAGAAAATTATCCTATCGAAAAAACCATAGAAATTATCAAACAGAGGTCTTGAAATTTTTCCGCCGAACGCTACTAACCGAGTCGGAGGCATACACCGCATTGACAAGTAAAAATAGCCACGTATCAAAAGAAATTTTATTTTTATTTTTATTTTTTCTCGGGTTCAGACTCACTAGATTCCATAACCTCTTGTGTCTGTAAACCGTCCTCAACCTTTTTCGTATTCTCTTTCAATAAATCATCTGTTTTCTGTGCAAGCTTGTTTGCAATTGCGGAGAAACCCGGTATTTTAGACAGCGCACTTATTGAATCTGCAAGTTTCACGCTGTTTTCCAATGCATCCATCAGAGGATGATCGGATTTGCTGTAGTTCGTTATCAACTTACCTGGATTTTCAGCGCTGACTTGCAAAACATTAAACAGTAATTTAGTGCGCAACTCATCTTTAACAGCGCCTTGATTTTGAAGAGTTTCGATTTGATTGGACAGTCCCGAGAACGTCTTCCCAAGCACCGATTTATGAGTGTATTCCTCAATTAGGCGCTTAGATAGATTAGCCTTCTTATTCGAAGAGTAGGCCAGCCACAACACTGGAAAATATAAAGGCAAAATCACAAGAATAAGTGTTGGTGTATCTTTAAATATCTTAACCAAGTCTAATGACTTCCATACAAATAAATAAATATCAATACCTAATGGGATCGACGAAATACAGACCATCCCCCCTATCGCCCATCTGAATACTTTATCAAATGAATTTAATGAATTAATTTCATCATTCTTTTTTTCCTCATAAGCAGCGCTTAGACCAGCTGCCATCCCCCCGGAAGAAGCCCTGTAAGTTGAGTATTTACTGCTTCAAATCTCCCTTTAGATTTATCCAGTAAATTTTGCAATTTTTCTAATTTTTCCTTTAGCAACCCATCAAATTTCGAGCTTATATCAACCACCGATTTTTTCACAACATCTTCAAGCAACGATATATTTCTAAATAAATCGTTATAAGAATTTTCTAATTCATCCTTTAATCCTGAAACGTGCTCGACTTCTCCCGCCGAATTACTAATATTCACACCATATATACCCTTGTGGAGCTCATCAATTTCCGCCTTTCTTTTGAGCGAGTGATTCAATAAATCTTGAATATTATTAGCCAATTTCTTACATTCCGCCAACACTACCCTAGTTTCCTCGAGACTGTTAGGTAAATCTTTACTTTTTTCCAAATACAAATTAAATTCTTCAACTTTTCCAGAGATAGTGGCAGACGATTGGTCTATCACCAATTTCTTCTCTGTAAGCTCAACAAAGTTTTGCCGCACTTGATTAATAATATTTTCAAGTTCACTTCGGCGAGATTCCGCTTCAATTTTTATTTCAGAAACAACAGAAATTTGTGTTTTAGCTTCCTCTCGAAATCTAATTATTTCATCGAAAGCATCACCAAAAGAATTTTCAATATTCTTAATGTTATTCTTGCTTTCAACTGCCTTAACGGCGGCTTCGCGAGCAGTTTCATCCGACACCGTTGCATTCGCCTTAACCTCGTTTTGCAAGTCATCAAACTGATTTTGAGTAATATTCTTATATTTTTCGAATTCTGAGTACATTTTTCCGAACTCAACATGAACCAGACTTTTATACTTATCGAACTGTTCTTGGTCTACCCTATCAAAAATACCCATCATTAGTCCTGTCAAAAATAAATATTATAAATCCATCAATACCATCACTGTTGGCCATTGTGCATGATTTTCTTTACCCTCTCATGATAATATATCATAGAGCCATTTTTTGTGTATATTTAGAAATTTTTCTTAATGGAAATTACAAATTCGCAGGATGCAATATTCTATAAACTATCAACCTACATTCGATAATTTGTTTTTGACAAAATTAGACTCCGAACACATATAAAGCAAATCCACTTTAAATTAGTCAATCCGCACCCTGGGAGAAGTTCGGCGTTGCCTATTGTCCTTCCTCTGCTAATAAATAAGGTTTTTCCTTGTTTATTTTTAACGCGCTCCAACGCTACGAAGGGAGAACATAATGCGTATCGAATCACACTTGATCGAGCTGTGTTTGCATCCTTTTCTTCGGTGTTGGGGGATTATAATGACATAAATAGAGGCAGCAATTTTTTCATTACTCTAGCGCACCATCAAAGATAGCTAATGTCTTCAACGACTGCTAGTGGTCGTTAGATATTTTGGCCAGATAAGCGAAAAATTCCAATGCCCTGTTTGTATTACGACCATATACAGAGCAACGCCGGCCTATATTTTCTACTGCATAAAGAATAATCAAGCGACCGAACGACATCCGATGCCGTCCCAAAAACCAAAAATAGCCATAGATTTCTCTACGGCTATCGGCAAAATTTCATTCATTCCTACCCCATGTCACCGATGCATCGATTTCCCGCGCGGCGCAAGCCGCGTCGTTTATCGAATCGCCAGCGCCCTGTCAGCCGTTACTCACCACCAACCTCGGCTCGCCGCCGGCAAAGCGCTGCTGTATCGACGCGCAAATGCCGGCGCCATCCAGACCCACGCTTTTCAGCAATAGCGCCGTATCGCCATGGTCGATGAATTTATCCGGCAAGCCCAGCATCAGCAGGGGCTTGACGATGCCTTCGGCGGCCAGCGCCTCGGCCACGGCCGCGCCCGCGCCGCCCATGATGCAACCCTCTTCCACCGTCACCAGGTAATCGTGTTCTTGCGCCAATTGCTTGAGCAACTCCACGTCAAGCGGCTTGACGAAGCGCATATTGGCCACCGTCGCGTCGAGCAGTGCGCCGGCCGCCACGCTCGGGGCGACCATGGTGCCGAACGCCAGGATGGCGATCTTGGCGCCGCGCCGCTTGATTTCGCCCTTGCCGAGCGGCAGCGTGGTCAAGGCTTTTTCGATCACCGCGCCGGTGCCCGCGCCGCGCGCGTAACGCACCGCCGCCGGTCCCGCATATTGGTAAGCCGTGGTCAGCATCTGGCGGCATTCGTTTTCATCCGAGGCGGCCATCACCACCATGTTCGGGATGCAGCGCAAATACGCCATGTCGTAATTGCCGGCGTGGGTCGCGCCGTCCGCGCCCACCAGTCCGGCACGGTCAAGCGCGAAGGTGACGTCCAGGTTTTGCAGCGCCACATCATGTATCAATTGGTCGTAGGCGCGCTGCAGGAAGGTCGAGTAGATCGCCACCACCGGTTTCATGCCTTCGCAAGCGAGGCCGGCGCCGAATGTCACCGCGTGCTGCTCGGCGATGCCGACGTCGAAGTAGCGGTCTGGATATTGCTGCTCGAACGCCACCATGCCGGAGCCTTCGCGCATGGCCGGCGTGATGCCGACCAGGCGCTGGTCTTGCGCGGCCATGTCGCACAACCAGTTGCCGAACACTTCGGTGTAAGTGATCTTGCCGGCGGCGGCCGGCTTGATGCCTTCGGCCGGGTTGAATTTGGGCGTGCCGTGGTACAGCACCGGCTCGGCCTCGGCCAGTTTGTAGCCCTGGCCTTTCTTGGTGACCACGTGCAGGAATTGCGGCCCCTTGAGCTTTTTGATGTTTTCCAGCGTGGGGATCAGCGAGTCGAGGTCGTGGCCGTCGATCGGGCCGATGTAATTGAAGCCGAATTCCTCGAACATGGTGGCCGGCACCACCATGCCCTTGGCATGTTCCTCGAAGCGCTTGGCCAATTCCAGCACCGGGGCGGGCAACACGGATTTACCGACATTCTTGGCGGCCGCGTAAAACTGGCCCGACATCAGGCGCGCCAGGTAGCGGTTCAGCGCGCCCACCGGCGGCGAGATCGACATATCGTTGTCGTTCAAGATCACCAGCAGCTTGATGTCTTCCTGCACGCCGGCGTTGTTGAGCGCTTCGAAGGCCATGCCGGCCGTCATCGAGCCGTCGCCGATGACGGCAATCGCGTGGCGGTCGTCGCCCTTGATCTTGGCCGCCTGCGCCATGCCCAGCGCGGCCGAGATCGAGGTCGACGAATGCGCCGTGCCGAAGGTGTCGTATTCGCTCTCGCTGCGGCGCGGGAAGCCGGAAATACCATCGAGCTGGCGCAGCGTGTGCATTTGATCGCGCCGCCCCGTCAAGATCTTGTGCGAATAAGTCTGGTGGCCGACATCCCAAACGATGCGGTCGCGCGGCGTGTTGAACACATAGTGCAACGCGACGGTCAGCTCGACCGTGCCCAGGTTGGACGACAAGTGGCCGCCCGTCTTCGAGACCGAATCGAGCAGGTAATTGCGCAACTCCCTCGCCAGCGGCGTCAATTGGGCCCGCGCCAGTTTGCGCACGTCGCTCGGTTGGTTGATTTTTTCTAGCAAGTTCATTTATGCTTTCCGCTGCACGATCAGGTCCGCCAGCTCGCGCAAGCGCAGGGCGTCGTCCCCGAACGGCGCGAGTGCCGCGTGGGCGTCGCGCCGTAATTGTTCTGCCAAGACCCTGGATGGCTCCAGGCCCAATATGGATACATAAGTCGGTTTGTTGGCGGCCGCGTCCTTGCCGGCCGTCTTGCCCAGGGTGGCCGAATCGGCCGTCGCGTCGAGCACGTCGTCGACCACCTGGAAGGCCAGGCCGATCGCGCGCGCATACGCGTCCAGCGCCCGCAAGTCGGCTTCGGACAAGTCCCGCCCGCACAGGGCGCCCAGCACCACGGCCGCGCGCAACAGGGCGCCCGTCTTCAATTGATGCATTTGTTCGAGTTGCGCCAGGCTCAAGCTCACGCCCACGCTGTCGAGGTCGATCGCCTGGCCGCCGCACATGCCGTGCGAGCCGGAGGCCCGCGCCAGCAGGGCCAGCATCGCCACTTGCCGCGCCGGCGGCACGGCGCCGCCTTCGGCCAGCACCGTGAACGCTTGCGACTGCAGCGCGTCGCCGACCAGCAGCGCGGTCGCTTCGTCGTAGGCGATGTGCACGGTTGGCTTGCCGCGCCGCAGCGCGTCGTCATCCATGCAGGGCATGTCGTCATGCACCAGCGAATAGGCGTGTATCATTTCCAGCGCCGCCGCCGCGCGGCTCAGGGCCGCACTCCCGGCGCCAAACAGCGCGCCGCTGGCATACACCAGCAGCGGACGCACGCGCTTGCCGCCGCCCAGCAGCGCATAGCGCATTGCTGCATGCAGCTTGACGGGAATGTCGCCCGGCGGCGGCAAGAAGCCGCCCAAGTCTTGCTCGACGCCAGCCTGGACGGTCTTCATCCAGTCATCGAATGGGGCGCGGGCCGTCATTGCACGGCCTCGTCGCCGTCGGCAAACGGTTTCAGCATATCGCCTTCCAGCACCTTGACCTGGGATTCGACCTTGTCGAGTTGCGCGGCGCAATATTTGACCAGTTCGGAACCGCGCTGATAAGCGGCGACCGACGCTTCCAGCGGCAATTGTCCCGCTTCCATTTGCGTCACCAATTGCGCCAATTCGGCCATCGCTTCTTCAAACGAGACCGGCGCGGCGCTGGCGGGTAGTATTTTCTTTGACATAAGCACTCGGATAATTTCCCGGCACCAGGCGGCAAAAAGGCGCGGCCGGGCCAGTCTAGAACATCATTTTAGAGCAAACCACCGCCACCAGTGCTAACTATAGCGCGTGGCGCGACGCGTAATGCGACAAGCGCCTCCATCGTACCCGAAACGGTGGACTGGATTTCAGCCCGATCGTCCCCATCTTTGCGCAATAGACGGTGTTTGCGCCAAAATTTCCCCGAAAAAGTGAGGCCTGGCTATTCGTTTTACCAGGAATCGGGGCAATACGCGGTATAATCTCCGGTTCTGTCCGAAATACCGTTTCAAAACAAATTGAATTCAGGTCTTTGCGGATTCTTTCTCTCTCTGGCTGTGCAAATATTGAAGGGGGGTCGGGATGTCCGATCTGGCTACTCACGCCAAGCTGGCGCGTTCGAACGCGCAACTTCCGGTCCACGTCTATTTTGACGAAGCGCTACTGCGGCGTGAAACGCAGCAACTGTTTCAAGCCGGCCCGCGCTATGTCGGGCATGAGCTGATGGTGCCGAACGTCGGCGATTTCGCCACCCTCGTTTCCGAAAACGAGGGTCGCATGCTGGTGCGCAACGCAAACGGAATCGAAGTCTTGTCCAACGTCTGCCGCCACCGCCAGGCGCTGATGTTCAATGGCCGCGGCAACGCCGATCACATCGTCTGCCCGCTGCACCGCTGGACTTACGACTTGAAGGGGGAATTGATCGGCGCGCCGCATTTCCCGGAAACGCCGTGCCTGCACCTGTCGAAGACGCCGCTGCAAAACTGGAACGGCTTGCTGTTCGAGCAAAACGGCTACCACGTGATGGACAAGCTCAATGCCTTGTCGGTGTCCAAGGACCTCGATTTTTCCGGCTATATGTTCGACCATGTGGAAGTACATGAATGTGATTACAACTGGAAGACTTTCATCGAAGTCTATCTGGAGGATTACCACGTCGAACCGTTCCACCCGGGCCTGGGCAGCTTTGTCAGTTGCGACGACTTGCGCTGGGAATTCGGGCGCGATTACAGCGTGCAAACGGTGGGCGTGAACCGCGGCTTGCTCAAATCGGGCTCGCCGATCTACCAGAAATGGCAAGAGCAAGTGCTGAAATTCCGCGGCGGCACGCCGCCGCCCTATGGCGCGATCTGGCTCACGCTGTATCCGAACATCATGGTCGAATGGTATCCCCATGTGTTGATCGTCTCGACGCTGTGGCCGGACGGCCCGCAAAAGACGCGCAATGTGGTGGAGTTTTACTATCCCGAGGAAATCGTGCTGTTCGAACGGGAATTCATCGAAGCCGAACGGGCCGCCTACATGGAAACCTGCGTCGAGGACGATGAAATCGCGCTGCGCATGGATGCCGGACGGCGCGTGCTGATGCGGCGCGGCGTCAGCGAAGTGGGGCCGTACCAGTCGCCGATGGAAGATGGCATGCAGCATTTCCACGAGTGGTATCGCAATAACGTGGCGCTCTAGCCGGTCTAGCAGGGATCAGATGCAATCATTGTGGATGTTATTTTCCAGTTTCATGTTCGCCATCATGGGCGTGTGCGTGAAATTGGCATCGAACCTGTATTCGACATCGGAAATCGTCATGTACCGCGGCATGATCGGCATCGCCGTCATGCTGGGCACCATCCTGTACCGGGGCGGCAGCTTCAAGACGCGCATGCCGGGCGCGCATTTGTGGCGCGGCGTGGTCGGCGTCATCTCGCTGTGGTTATGGTTTCACGCGATCGCGATCTTGCCGCTGGCCACCGCGATGACGCTCAATTACATGGCGCCGATCTGGATCGCCGTGATCTTGTTTTGCGCCGGCTGGTGGCAAGCCAAGAATCAGCTCGAATGGCCGCTGGTGGGCGCGATCGCGCTCAGCTTTGTCGGCGTCACGCTGTTGCTGCAACCGGCTTTCCAGGCGCAACAATTGGGCGCGGCCCTCACCGCCTTGATTTCCGGCATGCTCTCGGCGCTAGCCTATTTGCAAGTGCGCAAGCTGGGCTTGTTGGGCGAGCCTGAATACCGGGTCGTGTTTTATTTTTCCGTGGTCAATTTCCTGGCCGGCTTGCTCGGCAATGTGGCCGGCGCCGGCGTCTGGCACGCGCACGCCAGCGCCCACGGCGTCGCGTTGCTGATCGGCATAGGCTTATGCGCCACCACGGCGCAAATAGCAATGACGCGCGCCTACCGCCTCGGCAAGACCCTGGTGGTCGCCAATCTGCAATACACCGGCATCGTCTTTTCTACCGCCTGGGGCGTGCTGATTTTCGGCGACGTGTTCGACTGGCATGGCTGGGTCGGCATCGGCGTGATTCTGGTTTCCGGAAGCGCCGCGACCTATTACAATACGCGCAACACCGAACGCGGCGCCGCAATTGCCCGCCTAGCAGCCTGTCGGACTTGAAGAATCGAAGCGAAAATTCGGCTGACCGAGGACAGATTTCGCCGCTTTCGTAATGCCAATAGCGCGCTATTGGTCAAGAAAGCGGTGAAATATGAACCGGTCAGGCGGATTTGCAGCCGATTTCCTTCAAGTCCGACAGGCTGCCAACCCCCATCGCAAGCGAAGTTTAAGGAGCCCTGCATATGCATACGACCCTGATTTCCGCCGCCGAACTGGCGCAACACTTGACCGATCCCCAATGGCTGGCAATTGATTGCCGGCATGACTTGATGAAGCCGGACGCGGGGCGCGACGCGTTTGCCGCCGGCCATATCCAGAACGCCCAATTTGCCCACCTTGACCTGGACTTGTCGGGTGCCAAGCACGGCGCCGACGGCGTCTTCCGCGGCCGCCACCCGCTGCCCGAGCGGGCCGCGCTGATCGAGACCTTGCGCGCCTGGGGCGTCAATGACGATACGCAAGTGGTGGCTTATGACGCCCACGGCGGCATGTTCGCGGCGCGCCTGTGGTGGTTGCTGCGCTGGATAGGCCATCCGGCCGTAGCCGTGCTGGACGGTGGCCTGGCCGCATGGCAAGCCCAAGGCTTGCCGCTGGTAACGCCGCTGGCGCCGCACGCCCACGGCGCCATCGCGGAACGCCCGACCCTGACCCATACCGTGACGGCGGCCGAGGTGCTGGCCAATCACGGCGCCCGCACCGTAGTCGACGCGCGCGCGCCCGACCGCTACCGGGGCGAGAATGAAACCATCGATCCGATCGGCGGCCACATTCCCGGCGCCAAGAACCGCTTCTTCAAGGACAATTTGCGCGACGATGGCCACTTCAAGAGCGGCGTCGAACTCAAGCATGAATTCGCACCGCTGATCGACGCGCCGCAGTCAGCCATCATGCAATGCGGTTCCGGCGTGACGGCTTGCCACAATCTGCTGGCCCTGGAACTGGCCGGCATGCATGGCGCCGCCCTGTATCCCGGATCCTGGAGCGAATGGTGCGCCGACCCAGTGCGGCCGGTGGCGCGCGGCGCCTGAAAAATCGCGGCGGCGGAGCGGGCCCCGCCGCGCCCTCATGCAAGGCGCCAAGTTCGCCATGAAGGCATGCCATGCTCTACCTTGTTGAAAAAGCATTCGAACGCCAACTGGCGGCGCTCCAGGCGCTCGCGCAATTGGCAGGGAGGAGCGTCATTGTCGCCTGGCTGTATGACGGCGCAAGCCGGAAGGCCGTCGCCGGCGGACGACGCGCGTGATCTCTTGCCCGTCACCACTGATGGCGATGGATCTGCACGCGCGCAGCACACCAGACCGGTATCGCTGACGAACAATGTGCTTGCCGAACTGCTGGCAAAGCAAGCCGAAGTAAAGCGTTATTGCGACAGCCTGGCCATTTATCGGTCCAATGAAAAAGATTGGCTTGCCTGCTCGATTTATTATGAGGGAATGTGCCTCGTCAAGAACGTGACGCTGTTCGATGCGCTCGCCAAGCAAAGATTCCAGGCCACGGCCCCAACGGGGTGGTAAGGCATATGCAGTTTGGCAACGAAAGATGTGGTAAAATTAAAAACGTTGACTAAGAAGCTATTCCACCTTCCCGCAATCGGCCAGTGCATGATGCGGTAACGGTATTTGACAGTCAGCGCGAGGCGATTTCTTCCCGCGCCCTCCTGAAAGACAAAGATTCAAGCCGAAGTCGGTTTTAGATGACACCCCACTCCGAAGCGATTAATACATGTCTGTCTGTACAAAACGATTACCGAACATTAAATCTTTACAGTGTTTCATAGCGGTTGCCCAGGAGCTTAATTTTCGTCGCGCCGCTGATTTATTGCACATGTCGCAACCGCCTTTATCCAGAAGAATTAAGGCTCTGGAAGATCAATTAGGCGTCAAGTTGATTGAACGCAACACCCACCATGTGCGCCTGACCCTGGCCGGAGAAAAATTCAAACAAGACATCTATCCCTCACTATTATTGATACAAAAATCAGTCAAGGAATTATTTTACCTGGCAGAAGAAAAAAAGTAGTCGCCGCACCGCGTCAGTGCGCTTGATTTCAGCTTGATTCCTGAAGCGCATGAATTTTTAATAATTCCGCAAATACAAAATATCGGCTGCGCACCGAATATGACTTTGGTATGGATTCTACCTACGCCGCTTGCAATGACGCTACCGGCCGCTCGATCAAGGCCACGACAATAATGGCGATCACGCTGGCAAATCCGGCACAGAACATGACCATGTCCAGACTGCCGGTATGCAATATCCATGCGCCCAACACCGCTCCTGTACCAATCGCGGCATTAAAGATTGCCACATACATTGCCGATGCCGGCATGGCCTCGGCGCCGGCCGTGCGCAAAATCCACGTCTGGAAACCGACGAAGATGGCCGAGATTGCGGCGCCCCAGAGAATTAATATTGCGGCCATGCCCGGCAAGCTTATATTGCCGCTCATTTGAGTCAGCGCCATCACGGCCAGGCTCATGACCACCAGCGCCGCCACGATAAATGGCTTGAGAAACCGGTCCATGAACATCCCACTCAACACATTGCCCAATAGACCGTAAGTGATCCATAAACCACAGCCTTGTGGCCTGACTCTGATTTCCGCATGCTTGCCGTTTCAATTTGAACGGGAGCAAGCATGGAAGGCGACAC
>JBEONR010000015.1:0-131215 GCA_040544385.1 Oxalobacteraceae bacterium GrIS 1.11 | reverse complement strand
CAGCGAAGCGAATCTAAACGACGTTGCCTGGTTCGTGTCAGCATCATGCCCCTCGCCAGATCAGTGGGTAAGGCTGGGGTTTATGGATCGCTTACAATAGACCAGCCGCACCAAAACTGAACAATAAAGCGGCAATCATGGACAGGGAAATTCCCGGCACCTTTTTCAGGAAAGGCTCGATGAAAGTAAAGGCGGCAAAGTGCGCCGTGACAGAAAATGCCGTGGCCAGATAAATGCCCCATAAATCACGGCGACGCAAGACCTTCAGCAAGGCCTGCTTTCCGGAAACGCTGGCAATTTCCATTTTCTTCTGCGGCAAGACCATCATCAGGACGATCGCCGTGACCAGGCTGATGAGACCAATGGCGCCAAACGCACAGCGCCATCCGCTCGACTGCCCAAGCAATGTGGCCAGCGGCACGCCCAATACGCTGGCTGCCGACACCCCGCCAAATACAATCGACATGGCAAGTCCCATATGCCTTGCGGGGGCTATTTGTGCGGCAAAAGAGCCAATCACAGCCCAGAAAAATCCATGCGCCACCGCACCAAAGATGCGCGCCGCCAACAGCATCGAAAAACTATCCGCAACCATGACGACGCCATTCGATAACGCCAACACCAGCATTAAACCGATCAGCAATGGCTTGCGTGGAACACTACCCAGCCAGACCGTGGACAGCAAGGCGCTGAGGGCGCCAATCCACGCGTAGGCCGTGACGGTCAAGCCTATCGCTGCCTCGCTTTGCGCCAGATCGCGCGCAATCGGCGATAACAAGCCGATCGGCGCCAATTCGGTGGTCACAATACTAAAAGTACCAATCGCCAGCACCACAATGGCGAGCCATATACGCCATATCTGTTGCGGCAATATCCCAGATATCGTTCCAGCTTCTTTCATAATTCCCCAGTATCAAACACTTTAAATTCAATTCTGCCGATCATACAGAGATGTATTTTTGATGGAATGTCAATACTCTTGATACCCAAACGGTATTGCGGCACAACTTATTATTTATTTGAAAAATCTGTTTGAGCGCGGCATGGCTGCGACCGCGTGACCCGGCGCTGGAACCGGGATCGGTCAGACGGAGTCAGGCACCCGCATCCGATTGCTCGGTCAAGCTGACATGGGAATGAATGTGGCGACGCGGACGCGCCGGGGAGAACAAACTGAAGAAATGCCGGCGGCGCTCGATGAGCGCCGCCGCCGATGACGCTCAGCCGTGATGCTGGCGCGTCAGGAACAGCACCACGAGTACGCCAACGGCGATCAAGAGCACTTGCGGAATGGTTTCGCGCAACGTGGCGCGGCGCTGCATTTGCGGCATCAAGTCGCTGACGGCGATGTAAATGAAGCCCGAAGAAGCAAACACCAGCACATACGGAATCAGATTGCTGGCGCGGTCCAGCGTGAAATAACCAAGCAAGCCGCCGGCCACCGCCATCAGGCTGCACAGCAAATTGAATACATAGGCGCGGGTGCGCGAAAATCCTGCATTCAGCAGCACGATGAAATCGCCGATTTCCTGCGGAATTTCATGGGCGATGATGGCCAGGCCGGTGACCAGGCCCAGTTTCGGGTCGGCCAGGAAGGCTGCCGCGATCAAGATGCCGTCAGTGAAATTGTGCAAGCCATCGCCGACCAGTATCATCCAGCCCGCCTTGCCCGCCTCGACCTTGTCGTGGCCGTGCGCGTGGTGGTGGCCATCGCCCTCATGGTGGTGGGAATGACGCAAGATGGCAAATTTTTCCAGCATGAAGAAAGCCAGCAAGCCGCCCAGCAGGGTCGCGAACAGGTTGCGCGGGTCCGCTTGCGACTCGAACGCTTCCGGCAAGGCATGCAGCAGCGAGGTCGACAGCATGATGCCGACCGACAGGCTGACCATCCGTTCGACCATCTTCGACAGCAGCGCGAACGAAAAAATCGCTGCGGCGGTAATGCTGAAGATGCCGGCGATGGTCGTCGCGAGCAAAATGGAAATGAGTATTGGATCGATTTTGAAACCTCTTCTGCCTGCCGCGGTATGTGGCTTGCGCGCGCCTGAGTCAGCGCCGCAAACCCGGCATTTTACAGCCCGCCGGGGTTTTCAGCGAATCAAGCCACGCCGTGATCCTTGAACCAGGCCAGGCAGCGCCCGAAACCGTCGCTGGCGTCCGCCGCCACATAGCTGGGACGGTAATCGGCGTTGAAGGCGTGGCCGGCGTCCGGATACACGACAAAGACCGACTTGCTGGCGCCCTTGGCCAGCGCAGCCTTCATTTGGGCGATCGATTCTTGCGTGATGCCGCTATCCTTGGCGCCATACAAGCCCAGCACCGGCACCGTCAAGGTCGACGCGATGTCGATCGGATTGCTCGGCGACAGCGCCGTCGGCTCGCCGAGCAGGCGACCGTACCACGCCACGCCAGCCTTGACCTTGGGATTGTGGGCCGCGTACAGCCAGGTGATGCGGCCGCCCCAGCAAAATCCGGTGATGCCCAGTTTGCCGGTGTCGCCGCCGTTTTGCGCGGCCCACGCTACGCAAGCATCCAAATCGTTCATCACTTGCGCGTCCGGCGTCTTGGCAATGATTTCCTTCATCAGTTCGGGAATCGAAGCGATCTTGGCCGGGTCGCCCTGGCGCACGAACAATTGCGGCGCCAGCGCCAGATAACCGCGCTTGGCGAAGCGCCGCGCCATGTCGGCGATATGCTCATGCACGCCGAAAATCTCGGAGACCACGAGCAGCACGGGAAACTTGCCCTTGCCCTCGGGCTGGGCCCGGTACACCGGCACGCTCGTGCCATCGACCATGATGGTGACGGTGCCGGCGGTAAGGCCGGCCGTGTCGGTCTTGATTACCGTTTGCGCGGCAACCGGCAACACGGCGGCGGCAAAGCCGCTGCCCAGCGCGACTTTCAGGAAGTCGCGCCGGTCCAGGCCGTCGGACAGGGGGCCAGGGCCCAGCAAACTGTGGCAATCCTTGATCAAATCATCCATGCGTTTCCTCCTGAGAAGTTCAGTCACGATTTAAGTCATAGTGTTGCTGCTCTTTAATGCGCCTCGTCCCAATTCTTGCCGACGCCGACTTCGGCAATCAGGGGCACTTTCAATTGCGCCACGCCAGCCATCAGGGCCGGCAATTGCACGCGCACCAGCGCCAGCTCGGCTTGCGGCACTTCCAGCACCAATTCATCATGCACCTGCATGATCATCTTGCTGTGCACGCCAGACGTTTCCAGCCAGCCTTGCACGGCGATCATGGCCAGCTTGATCAAGTCGGCGGCCGTGCCTTGCATGGGCGCGTTGATGGCGGCCCGTTCCGCGCCCTGGCGGCGCGGGCCGTTCGGGGAATTGATCTCGGGCAGCCACAGGCGCCGTCCAAACACGGTTTCGACATAACCGCGCGCTTTCGCTTGCAGCCGGGTTTCGTCCATGTATTGCTTGACGCCGGAAAAACGGGCGAAATAGCGGTCGATATAATTTTGCGCGGCGGCCCGTTCCACGCCAAGGTTAGCGGCCAGGCCGAAGGCGCTCATGCCGTAGATCAAGCCAAAGTTGATCACCTTGGCATAACGCCGCTGTTCGCTCTGCACGTCCGCTGCCGCCACGCCAAAGATTTCGGCGGCGGTGGCGCGGTGGATGTCGATGCCTTCGGCAAAGGCGCGCAACATCGCCTCGTCGCCGGAAATATGGGCCATGATGCGCAATTCGATTTGCGAATAGTCGGCCGACACGATCACGCTGCCGGGCGGCGCGATGAAGGCTTCGCGGATGCGCCGCCCTTCCTTGCTGCGGATCGGGATATTTTGCAGATTCGGGTCGTTCGAGGCCAGCCGCCCCGTCACCGCCACCGCTTGCGCGTAATTGGTGTGGACCCGGCCGGTGGCCGCATTGATCATCTTCGGCAACTTGTCGGTATACGTCGACTTCAGCTTGGCCATGCCGCGGTATTCCAGCAAGACTTTCGGCAAGGGATAATCCTCGGCCAGCTTTTGCAATACTTCCTCGTCGGTCGAGGGCGCTCCGGTCGGGGTCTTTTTCACCACCGGCAACTTGAGCTTATCAAAGAAGATTTCGCCGATTTGCTTGGGCGAGCCGAGGTTGAACGGTTGGCCCGCCAATTCGTACGCCTTTTGCTCTAATTCCAGGATGCGCGCGCCCAATTCGCGCGACTGCACCCCGAGTAATTCGGCGTCGATCAGCACGCCGTTGCGCTCGATCTTTTGCAGTACGACGGCGGTCGGCATTTCAATGTCGCGGTAAATCACGGTCAGCTTTTCATCGCCCTCCACATGGCCCCACATGGCGTGATGCAGGCGCAGCGTCACGTCGGCGTCTTCGGCCGCGTATTCGGTGGCCCGGCCAAGCTCGACCTGGTCGAAGCAAATCTGGCTGGCGCCCTTGCCGCACACGTCGACAAAGGCAATGGTCTTGTGGTTCAAATGACGCAGCGCCAGGCTATCCATATCGTGCGTCTTGTGCGACTCGAACACATACGATTCAAGCAGGGTGTCGTGGACGATGCCGCGCAAGCTCACGCCATGGTTGGCGAAGATATGGCTGTCATACTTCAGATTCTGGCCCAGCTTGGCCTTGCCGGCGTCTTCCAGCCAGCCTTTGAGCTTGCCCAGCACATACTCGCGCGACAATTGCTCGGGCGCGCCGGCATAGTTGTGCGCCATCGGGATATAGGCCGCCACGCCCGGCTCGCAGGCGAGCGAAATGCCGACCATTTGCGCCGTCATCGGTTCGAGCGATGTGGTTTCAGTGTCGAGCGAGGTCAGCGCGGCCGCGTTGATGCGTTCCAGCCAGACTTCGAGTTGCGCCTGCGTCAATACCGTTTCATATTGGTGCGCCAGCACGGGCGCGTCGGCGTTGCCGAACAAGTCGCCGGTGGGCGAATTGAGTTGCGCGCTGGCGGCCGCCGGCGTCGCGCTGCCAGTCTCGCGCAGCAAGCTCTTGAAGCCATAGCGCTCGTAGAATGCCAGCAAAGTCGGTTTGTCTTCTTCGCGCGCCTGCAGCGACTCGGCAATCGAGCTCATGTGGGCCGACAAATCGCAATCGGTCTTGACCGTGATCAACTCGCGCGCGCGCGGCAGCCATTCCAGCGCCGCGCGCAAGTTTTCACCGACCGCGCCGCCGATATGGGCCGCGTTGGCGATCACGCCAGCCAGGCTGTCATATTGCGTCAACCACTTCAGCGCCGTCTTCGGGCCGCACTTGGCCACGCCCGGCACATTGTCGACCGTGTCGCCGATCAGGGACAGGTAATCGATGATGCGGTTGGGCGGCACGCCGAACTTGGCCAGCACGCCGGCCTCGTCGAGTTTTTCATTGCTCATGGTATTGATCAGGCTGACCTGGGCGTTGACCAGCTGGGCCAGATCCTTGTCGCCGGTCGACACCACCACGCTCATGCCGGTGGCCGCCGCCTGCACCGCCAGGGTGCCGATCACATCGTCGGCTTCGACACCCTCGACCATCAGGATGGGCCAACCCATCGCCTTGACGGCCGCGTGGATCGGTTCGATCTGCAAGGCCAGGTCGGGCGGCATGGACGGGCGCTGCGCCTTATATTCCGGATACAAATCGTCGCGAAAAGTCTTGCCCTTCGCATCGAAGACGCAGGCGATGAAGGCAGCCGGATAATCGGCGCGCAGGCGGCGCAGCATATTGATCATGCCGTGCATCGCGCCGGTCGGCACGCCGCCGGGGCCGCGCAAATCGGGCAGCGCGTGAAAAGCCCGGTACAGATAACTGGAACCGTCAACCAAGAGCAGTGTTTTTTGCATAATGCCAAATAAGAGGTGGTGTGCCCTAGGGCGGGGCAGAGGGGAGTACTTCGCTATCGTCCAATTATCGCAGATTTAAGCGGCGAACTCGGCCAGTGCGGACCGCTGTTGCCCGCCGACGCCCTACTTATGCGCCGATTCAAGGCTTTTAAACAATCGGCGCGGGCGTTTGTTACAATGACTAGTAAGATAAAAATCCAATGCGGCTCAACCGAAGCGATACCCTATCATGATGCGCACACTCACCATCGGCCAAATCCTGGCCCTGTCCCTGTTGACGCTGTCGGCCACCGCCGGCGCGCAGACTCCCTCCTCGGCGCCGCCCAAGCTGGACCAGATCGAGGAAATCGGCGACGCCCCGATCACGGTGACGGCCAAGCCGGTGCCACGGCAAGCCATTACCCAGAAAAGTGAACAGGGCAAGGTTACCGAAGTCAAGGTCACGACCGGCAATAGCACGTATTATGTGAAACCGAATGCGCAGGTCGGCAATGCCCAGCCGGGCGACGCCTTCGGCAGCGGCAACCGTGGCGCGCAATGGCAAGTGATGGAGTTTGATCTGGGCAAGAAGAAACAAAAGCAGGCCGAAGAGGAAGCGGCCGACAAGACTCCCCCGCCGCCGGCCAAGTAAGCGCCTCGCCTTGGCGCCCCGCCCACGCAGGTTTTTTCTACCGAAACACTTTACCTAGCTTCCCTCATGGCAGTTTTTACCCCGCTCAGCCTGGACGATATCAGCCAGTGGATGACCCAATTTCCCCTCGGCAAACCGCTGGCTATCCAAGGCATTGCTTCCGGCATTGAAAACAGTAATTTTTTCATCAAGACCGAGAGCGGCGAATACGTGCTCACGATTTTTGAAAATCTGAGCTTCGCGCAATTGCCGTTTTACTTGAACCTGATGCGCCACCTGGCCGAGCGCGGCATCCCGGTGCCGGCGCCGGTCCCGAGCGCGGCCGGCGACTTGCTCGTCGCCTTACGCGGCAAGCCGGCCGCCATCGTCACCAAGCTCGAAGGCGGCTCGCAAATGGCGCCGCAAAGCGTCCATTGCGCGGCCGTCGGCGCGATGCTGGCCAGGATGCACCTGGCCGCGCGCGACTTCCCCCTGCAACAACCGAATCTGCGCGGCCTCGATTGGTGGAATGCCACCACGCCGCTGGTACTGCCCTTCTTGTCCGACAACAATAGCCATTTGCTGCGGGCCGAGATGCATTTCCAGGAAACCTTTGCCACCTGTGCCGCCTATAAACAGATCCCGCGCGGCCCCGTGCACGCCGACCTGTTCCGTAATAATGTGATGTTTGTCGGCGAGCGCCTGAGCGGCTTCTTCGACTTTTACTTTGCCGGCTGCGACACCTGGTTGTTTGACGTGGCCGTCACCGTCAACGACTGGTGCATCGATGTTGCCAGCGGCGTGCTCGACAGTGCCCGCGTTCGCGCCCTGCTGGACGCCTACCACGCCGTGCGCCCGTTCAGCGCGGACGAGCAAGCTGCGTGGCAGCCGATGTTGCGCGCGGCTGCGCTGCGCTTCTGGCTGTCGCGCCTGTACGACCTCCACCAGCCGCGCGCGGCGCAAATGCTGACCCCGCACGATCCCGCGCATTTCGAGCGCATCTTGCGCGAACGCATAGCAACGACCGCGCCGGCCTTATTCTGATGGAAAAACTACCCGCAAGCACAGGCTGGTTCTGGGTCAAGCAAGGCTTCGGCCTGTTCCGCCAGCAGCCGGGCGGCCTGTCCACCCTCTTCCTTGGCTATATGTTTTGCATGCTGCTCGTGAGTATCGTGCCGATGCTGGGCCAGGTTTTGCCGGTGATCCTGGTACCGGTGTTTTCGATCGCCTTCATGCAAGCTTGCTGCCACATCGAGCAAGGCAAGCGGGTCTTCCCGAACTTGCTGCTGACGGGCTTTCGCAAGCCGGCCTTCGGCGCCCTGTTCGGGCTCGGCCTCCTGTATATCCTGATGGCGCTGATCGCAATCGGCACCTCGGCCTTGGTCGACGATGGCTTGCTGTGGCAATTGGTGACCGGCCAGATCGACGGCCAGGCCGAAGTGCTGAAAAATTCCAATATCGGCGGCGCCATCTTGCTGACAATCGCACTCTATATTCCCGCCGCGATGGGCTTTTGCTTTGCCGGGCCGCTGATTTACTGGCAAAAAATGAGTCTGGGCAAGGCGCTATTCTTCAGCTTTTTTGCCGTGCTGCGCTCGCTCAAGGCTTTCCTCGTCTTTGCCGCGACCTGGTTTTGCATCAGCGTGAGCGCCAGCCAGATCCTGTTCATGATCTTCGGGCGCAGCGAAGTGGCCATGCAAGTGATGCTGCCGCTATCGGTGATCATGACGGTGATCATGCATTGCTCGTTTTATGCGAGCTACCGCCACATCTTCGGCGCGCCGCAAGGTGTGTCCCTGAGCAAACCCGATTGAGGCGCGGGCCTGGCGCAAACCAGGCCCCGCACGCTATCTGGCCAGGCGCTCGAGCTTGGCGATGCCCAGGTCGAGTACCTTCATACCGTGCTGGCCGAAGTTGATCTGGGCCCGGGCATTGCCGCCGCCACCCTCAATATTGACGATCACGCCTTCGCCGAACTTGCCGTGCGAAACAGATTCGCCGATGCGCCAGCCCGGCCCGGCCTTGTGGGCAATCTTTTGCGCGATGGCATTGTCGGAACCGGCGCTCGTCATGGGCGCCGTATCCCAGGCCGATTTCTTGTTGCCGAACCAATTCGCCTGCACCTTCGGCGACAACCATTTCAGCGATTCTTCCGGCAATTCGTCGAAAAAGCGCGACTTCATGTTGTAACGGGTCTGGCCGTGCAACATGCGGGTCTGGGCAAAGCTCATGTACAGGCGCGTGCGGGCGCGCGTGATCGCCACATACATCAGGCGCCGCTCCTCCTCGACCCCGCCATCTTCCTTGGAACTGCTTTCGTGGGGGAACAAACCTTCTTCCAGGCCCGTGATGAAGACATTGTCGAATTCCAGGCCCTTGGCCGAATGCACCGTCATCATTTGCAGCGCGTCTTGCCCCGCCTGGGCCTGGTTGTCGCCCGCTTCCAGCGAAGCGTGCGACAGGAAAGCCGAAAGGGGCGACATCACGGCCGGCAAGGGCGCGTCGGCGTCGAAAATCTCGATGCCGTCGGCGTTGGCGACGGGTATGCCGGACTGGGCCTGGGCGGCCGGCCCCATGTAAGCGGGCGTGCCCTGGCCGAAACCTTCCTCGGAGACGAACTGGGTGGCCGCGTTGACCATTTGCTCCAGGTTTTCGATGCGGTCGGCGCCTTCTTTTTCATTCTGATAATGGCGCAGCAAGGTACTCGCTTCCAGCACCGCGCGCACCATGTCGGGCAAGGTCATTTGCTGGGTCTCGAAACGGACCCCCTCGATCAACTTGACGAACGATGCCAGCGCAGAACCGGCCTTGCCCGCCACATGGGGCACGGCAGCGTAGAGCGAGATGCCGTGTTGCTCGGAGGCGGCTTGCAATTGCTCGATGGAACGCATGCCGATGCCGCGCGTGGGGAAATTTACCACCCGTAAGAAAGCCGAATCATTGTGCGGATTGTCCATCAATTGCAGATAAGCGATCACATGCTTGACCTCGGCGCGCTGGAAATAGCGCTGGCCGCCATACACGTGGTAGGCAATGCCGGCCGAAAACAAAGCATGTTCGATCACGCGCGACTGCGCATTCGAGCGGTACAGCACGGCGATTTCGCGGCGCGCGGCGCCCTCGGCGATCAAGCTCTTCGATTCCTCGATGATCCACTGCGCTTCCTGCAAGTCGGAACTGGCTTCGTAGACGCGCACCAGCTCGCCGTGTCCGGCGTCGGTACGCAAATTCTTGCCCAGGCGCTTGCTGTTATTGGCAATCAACATGTTGGCGCTATCGAGGATGTGGCCGTGCGAGCGGTAATTTTGTTCCAGCTTGATCATATTCTTGACCTGGAACTCTTGCTCGAAGGAAGTCATATTGCCCACATTGGCGCCACGGAAAGCGTAAATACTCTGGTCGTCGTCGCCCACGGCAAACAGGGCGCCACCGTCGCGGCTGCCGTGTCCGGCCAGCAACTTGAGCCAGTTATATTGCAGATTATTGGTATCCTGAAACTCGTCGACCAGAATGTGGCGGAAACGCGCCTGGTAATGCTCGCGCAGCGGCTGGTTACGGGACAGCAACTCGAAGGTGCGCAACAACAGTTCGGCGAAGTCGACCACGCCTTCGCGCTGGCACTGGTCGTCATACATTTGATACAACTCGACCAGCTTGCGCTCGTTGGCGTCGTAAGCCTCGACCTTGTTGGCGCGCAAGCCCTGGTCTTTCGCGTTATTGATGAAATACATCAGCGTCTTGGGCGGGAATTTTTCATCGTCCACATTATTGGCCTTCAAGAGGCGCTTAATCACTGACAACTGGTCTTGCGAATCGAGAATCTGGAAGGTCTGCGGCAAGGCCGCGTCGCGGTGGTGGGTGCGCAGCAAGCGGTTGCACAAGCCGTGGAAAGTGCCTATCCACATGCCGCGTGTATTAATCGGCAACATCGCCGACAGGCGCGTCATCATTTCCTTGGCCGCCTTGTTGGTGAAGGTCACGGCCAGGATGCCGGCCGGCGACACTTGCCCGGTCTGTATCAGCCACGCGATGCGGGTGGTCAGCACGCGCGTCTTGCCCGAACCGGCGCCCGCCAGGATCAGGGCGTTTTGGGCTGGCAGCGTGACGGCGGCCAGTTGTTCGGGATTGAGATTGTGAAGAAGTTTTTGCATCCCGTGATTATACGGGAGGCCGATCGCCGCTTTCCGCTTCCGACGCCGCATATTCGCACTGGGGCGCCGATCGGCCATTGAAGCGGCCGCGCAATTTTTTACAATGCAGGGATAGCGCCGGGTGCCACAGTGGGCGCCTCCCCTGCCAGGGCAAACTACCTTTTACCAAGGAAGCCACCATGCACCACCACAACCATGCCATCGAGGCCCCGAATCAGAATTTCGCCAGCGACAATACGGCCGGCGCCGCCGCCGCCGTCATGGCCGCCATCGTCGAAGCCAATGCCGGCCCAGCCCATGCTTATGGCGCCGACGACTGGAGCAAACGCGCCGAGCGGCGCCTGTGCGACATTTTCGAGACCGAGGCCAGCATCTTCCTGGTGCCGACCGGATCGGCCGCCAACGCGCTGGCGCTGGCGGTGCTGACGCCGCCCTGGGGCAATGTGCTATGCCATGCCGACAGCCATATCAACAACGACGAATGCGGCGCGCCCGAGTTTTACAGCGGCGCCAAGCTGGTCGGCCTGGGCGGAACGGCGGCCCGCATCGATCCGGCGCAACTCGAACTGGCCGCGACCCGCAAGATCGGCGACGTGCACAGCACGCAAGCGGCGTGCGTCAGCATTTCGCAGGCGACCGAGGTCGGCGCGATTTACAGCGTGGCCCAGGTCGAGGAAATCGGCGCGATCTGCCGCGCCGCAAATTTGCGCCTGCATATGGATGGGGCCCGCTTCGCCAATGCGCTGGTGGCGCAGGCTTGCACGCCGGCCCAATTGACGTGGAAGGCGGGCGTGCACGCGCTATCGTTCGGCGCCACCAAGAATGGCGCGCTGGCGGCGGAAGCGATCATCTTGTTCGATCGCGGCCTGGGCGCGGAACTGGCTTTCCGGCGCAAGCGCGGCGGCCACCTGCTGTCGAAAATGCGCCTGCTGTCGGCGCAAATGGAAGCCTATCTGCAAGACGATCTGTGGCTGGCCAACGCACGCCACGCCAATGCCATGGCGCGCCGCCTGGAACTGGGCTTGCGCGACATTGCCGGGGTGACGGTGCATGGGGCGGCCGACGCCAATATCCTGTTTTGCACCTTGCCGGCGGCGATGATCGAGGCCTTGCTGGCGCAAGGCTTCAGTTTTTATCACAACCGTTGGGGCGCCGGCGTGGCGCGCCTGGTCACCGCCTTCAACACGGGCGCCGCCGACGTCGACCATTTGCTGGCCGCCGCGCGCAAGTTGGCATCGCCTCAATAGCGTGACGGCGGCACACCGTAAGCCTGGCGGAAGGCGCGGTTGAAATGGCTCTGGTCGTAAAAGCCCACTTCCTGCGCCACCTCGGCCACCAGGCGCTCCGTGTGGCGCAAGGTGAAACAGGCGCGCTCGAGGCGCAAGCGGGTCAGCCAGGCGTGCGGCGTCATGCCGACCGCCTTCTTGAATTGCCTGAGGAATTGAAAGCGGTCCAGGCCGCACAATTGCGCCAATTGCACGATGCTGATCTTGGCGTCGAGATGGCTGTGGCAAAAATCGTTGACGAGGCCCCAATTCACCATTGAAAAGCGCGGCGCGCGCGCATCTTCCGGACGGCCCAGCAAATGCTCGACCATGCTCAGCCAGCGCTCCTCCTGCGCCAGCAAGTCGGCACCGTGCTGCAGCGCCTGGTGCAAGCCCAGCATGTGGCGAAACAGGGCCGCATTTTCGATGCGCTGGGCCGGCAAATGCGCTTCCCGCGCATTGTCGAACAATTGGCCGCTCAAGCCATGCAGCAAGTCCGGCGCGATGCGGAACGTGCGCAGCGTATAGCCGCCGGCGCCAGCCCCATGGCCGTCATGCATTTCGCCGGGCGGCATCACGGAAATGCAACCCGGTCCCAGCAGCACGTCCTGGCCACGGAATTGCTGGCGCTGCACGCCTTCGCAAATCAGGCCGATGTGATAATCGAGGTGAAAATGACGCTCGAAGGCAAATTCGACGAACTTGCCTTCGCTCAGGATCAAGCCGGGAGTGTGCGCCACCCGGTGATATTCCACCATGTCATCCATCGCGCCCCCGGCTCGAAGCAAACCCTAGTACAGCACCACCGAGCGTATCGATTCGCCGCTCTTCATCAAGTCGAAGCCTTCGTTGATGCGTCCCAGCGGCAAGCGGTGCGTGATCAAGTCGTCGATATTGAGCTTGCCTTCCATATACCAGTCGACGATCTTCGGCACGTCGGTGCGCCCGCGCGCGCCGCCGAAGGCCGAGCCTTTCCAGACCCGCCCCGTGACCAGCTGGAACGGACGGGTCGAGATTTCCTGGCCGGCCGCCGCGACACCGATGATGATCGATTGGCCCCAACCCTTGTGGCAGCATTCCAGCGCCTGGCGCATGGTGGTGGTATTGCCGATGCACTCGAAGGCATAGTCGGCGCCGCCGTCGGTGATCTGGACGATCGTGTCGACCACGTTTTCCACTTCGTTCGGGTTGATGAAATGGGTCATGCCGAACTTGCGCGCCATCGCCTGGCGCGCCGGGTTGATGTCGACCCCGATGATCTTGTCGGCGCCGACCATCCTGGCGGCCTGGATCACATTCAAGCCAATCCCGCCCAGGCCGAACACGACCACGTTGGCGCCGGCCTCGACCTTGGCCGTAAACAGCACCGCGCCGACGCCGGTGGTGACGCCGCAACCGATGTAGCACACCTTGTCGAACGGCGCATCTTCGCGGATCTTGGCCAGCGCGATTTCCGGCACCACGATGTAATTGGAAAAGGTCGAAGTGCCCATGTAATGGTAAATCGGCTGACCGTCGATGGAAAAGCGCGAGGTGGCGTCCGGCATCAGGCCGCGACCCTGGGTGGAACGGATCGACTGGCACAAATTGGTTTTTTGCGACAGGCAGAATTTGCACTGGCGGCATTCCGGCGTATACAGCGGAATCACATGGTCGTCTTTTTTCAGCGTCTTCACGCCGGGGCCGACGTCAACCACCACGCCGGCGCCTTCGTGGCCGAGGATGGCCGGGAAGATGCCTTCCGGGTCGGCGCCCGACAGGGTGTAGTAATCGGTGTGGCAAATGCCGGTGGCCTTGATTTCGACCAGCACTTCGCCCTCGCGCGGGCCGCCCAGTTCAACTTCTTCTATCGTCAGCGGCTGTCCCGCCTTCCACGCAATCGCGGCTCTGGTCTTCATTTTTTTGTCCTGTGGGATGGTTGCTCGGCCGGCTCGCGCCGTCGCCGCCCATCATAGCAAGACCGGACCGGCAAGGATACTGTTGGCGCAACTTCGGCAGGGCGTCGCTTTGACACTGGACCAGATCATCGTCGTCGAGATAGGACAATGGTGCGCATGGCGCGCCGACCAGCAAATGCCTCAGCGCATGCCACAATTGGCGCGGCGAGGTGCTGCGCTTGAGCAGCACCCCGCTGGACTGGCGGCGCCACAAGCTGTCGCGCGCCGCATACAGCAGCACCGGCGGCGCCGTGTCGCCCAGCACTTCCAGCACTTCCAGCAAGGCTGCGCCATTCCCGTCAGGCAAGTCCGGATCGAGCACGATCAGGTTATAGCGTTCGTGCCGGATCGCGCGCGCCGCCGCGTCCAGCGTAGCGACATGGGTCAGCTCGGTTTCCGGCAACAGCAGCGCGGCCAGTACCAGCGCGGCGTCGGCGTCACCATCCACATGCAGCACGCGCAGCCGCCTTCGATTCGATGCGTTCATCGGCTACTCCTGACTGGCCCGATGCAGCGCGCGTGCGCTGGCCGGGACGATGTCACTATGCGTTGCTCGGCGGAGCGGGGCCGAAGAAGAGGGGGGCCGCAGGAAATGGCGCTGTACGGCAGCGCGGACGGGTCAGGGTCAGGGTCAGGGTCACCGCGATTGCGGCGCGAGGCCGCAGAATCGACCATCCCAGTGTATATGATTTTTTCCGTAAAGCAATAAAAATCGCCAGCCGGCACCAACCCCAGGCTGGCTGGCATATTTGGCTTATTTGGCTTTCTGGCGCGCGCTGAAGGCGCCGTGCAAGCTGTTCAAGGTTTCCTCGGCCAGCAGCAATTGGCTGGCCACTTCATTGATCTTACGCCGGCTGCTGCGGGCATGGTCGCGCAAGACTTCGAAGGCGGTGTCGCGGTCGGTCTGGAATTTGCCCATCAGGAGGCCGACCGCCAGGCTGGTTTCGCGCCCGGCCGCCAGCGTCGCGTTCAAGTTCAGCTCGGTGCGCCGCAATTGCCTGATTTCGTCGGCGCGCGCCAGGCCGGCCTCGAAGGCCGGCATCAGGCGCGCCGCGTCAACCGGCTTGACGAGGTAGCCGACGGCGCCGTAGGCGGCCGCCTGCTTGCCCGATTCACTGTCGCCGCTGCCCGACAAGAACATGAACGGCACCGCCGTCTGCGCGTGCAAGTGCTTGGCCAGGTCAAGGCCGGAAATGCCGGGCAAGTGAATGTCGAGCAGGGCCAGGTCGGGTTCGCGCACGGCGATCAATTGCAGCGCGTCTTCGGCCGAGGCCGCCGTTTCGACCTCGTAGCCGGCGTGGCGCAGCACTTCGCCCAGGAATTCGGACAACAACTGGTCGTCGTCGACGACCAGAATCAAGCGTTTCGCGGTGGCAGTCATATGGGCGGGAAGCAGTATCGGTGCGCTCATTATATGCCGATCCCGCGCCCGGCGGCGGGCCGGGCGCGGACGAAAGCCTAAGCCGAGGCCGCGAACAAGGCCTGGAAGCGGCGCACCGCAGCGCCCGGATCGGCCGCCAGGTAAACGCTGCTGATGGCGGCCACCATGTCGGCGCCGCGCGCGGCCAGCGGCGCCGCGTTTTCCGGCGTCATGCCGCCGATCACCACGCACGGCAGCGCGATGGCGCGCACTGCCTCGTCGACGATGCCGGCCGCCGTGGTGACCGGGTATTGCTTCACCAGCGAGGGATAGAAGCCGCCGAAGGCGACGTAACTGGCGCCGTCGCGCTGCGCCGCCTCAGCCAGCGCCAGCTCGCCGTAGCACGAAGCGCCGACGATCTTGTCCGGCCCCAGCGCGGCCCGCGTCTGCGCCACCGAAGCGTCCAGGCCGCCCACGTGGACGCCGTCCGCGCCCAGATTCAGGCACAGTTCGAGGTAGTCATTGATGATCAAGGGGCAGCCGTATTTGCGGCACAGTTCCAGCAGGGCCGCGCCCTGCTCTTGGCGCAAGGCGGCGTTGGCGTTCTTGTGGCGGTACTGGAGCAGCGCGACGCCGGCGTCCAGCGCCTGCTCGGTGATGTCCAGCAGTTGGTCGGTGTCGTCCCAATTGGGCGTGACCAGGTACAGTCCTCGCATGTTTTTTTCCTCGACTTGTAAGTTCAGAAACGGCGCGGCATCAACTGGCCGGGCGCGATCGCATAGGCGGCGGCCAACGCCTGGTGGCAATAGGCCTGGGCGCCGGCCAGCGCCAGCCCGATCGGCTCGCGCCGGGCCAGGCGCGCGGCGGCGGCGGCGGCCAAGGTGCAGCCGCTGCCATGAAAAGCGCCGGGCAAACGGCTCCAGCGCCAGTCGCGCGTCCCGTCCGGGCCGAACCAGCGGTTGCGCACCAGCGCGCCGCCGTCATGGCCGCCGGTGATCAAGACATGGTGGCAACCGCGTTCGCGCAGGCTGGCCGCCTGCGCCTCGGCCGTGTCGCGTCCGCTCAGCAGGCGCGCCTCGGGCTGGTTCGGGATGATCAAGGTAATGAGCGGCAGCAGCGGCGCCAGCGCCAGCGCCGCGTCGCCGCGCGCCAGGGCGTCACCATGGCCGCTGGCCAGCACCGGGTCGAGCACCACCGGCAGCGCCGGGTCGCGCCGGCGCAACTCGGCGAGCAGCCCGGCGATCGCCAGCGCGTTGGCGGCATTGCCGGGAATGCCGATCTTGACGGCGCCGATCTCGATCCGCTCGATCAAGGCGCGGGCCTGGCGCAGCACCAGGCCCGCGTCGACCGGCACCACCTCGAACACGCGCTCATTGTCTTGCACCGTCAAGGTCGTGACCACCGGCAGCGCGTGCGCGCCCTGGGCCGCGATGGCCAGGATGTCGGCGGCGATGCCGGCCCCGCCGGACGGATCGACGCCGGCGAACACCAGCACCGCCGGCCGCCTCATGCCAGGCGCCCGGCCATCGGCGACGACGGCGAGGCGGCGAAGCGTTTCGGCATGCGCCCGGCCAGGAAGGCTTCGCGCCCCGCCTGCACCGCCAGGCGCATCGCGCGCGCCATGCGCACCGGGTCGCGCGCGCTGGCGATGGCGCTGTTCATCAGCACGCCGTCGCAGCCGAGTTCCATCGCAATGGCCGCGTCCGAGGCGGTGCCGACGCCGGCGTCGACCAGCACCGGCACGGTGGCTTGCTCGATGATCAGGGACAGGTTCCACGGGTTCAGGATCCCCATGCCGGAGCCGATCAGGGAAGCTAAGGGCATTACCGCGACGCAACCGATCTGTTCCAGCAGCTTGGCCTGGATCGGATCGTCGCTGCAATACACCATCACCTCGAAGCCATCCCTGACCAGGGCTTCGGCCGCGATCAGGGTTTCCGGCATGTGCGGGAACAGCGTCTTCTCGTCGCCCAGCACTTCGAGCTTGACCAGATTGCGCCCGCCCAGCAGTTCGCGCGCCATTTGCAGGGTGTAGATCGCGTCCTTGGCCGTGTAGCAGCCGGCCGTGTTGGGCAGGATCGTATACTCGGACGGCGGCAGCACGTCGAGCAGGCTGGGCGCCTTCGGATCTTGCCCGATGTTGACGCGGCGGATCGCCACCGTGATGATCTCGGCGGCGGCGGCGTCGGTGGCTTCGCGCGTCTGCGCCAGGTCGCGGTATTTGCCGCTGCCCACCAGCAGGCGCGAAGAATAACGCTTGCCGGCGATGGTCAGGAAGTCTTGGCTGTCTATGGTGCTCATATATTGTCCTTTTCAATTACTCGGTGACTTAACCGCCGCCGATGGCGCGCACGATGTCGACCTGGTCTTGCGCCCGCAGCACTTGCTGCGCCCACAACTGGCGCGGCACCACGCTGCGGTTGACGGCCAACGCCAGCGCCTGGCCGGACAGCGCGAGTGCCTCGACCAGTTCATGCAAGGTATGTTGCGGCGGCACCTGGCGCGGCGCCCCGTTCAGCAAAATTTCGATCATCGCGGCCTCACACCTTGCGATACAGCTCGGCGCCGTTCTTGACGAATTCGATGGCTTTCACTTCCATCCCCTGCTTCAGCGCGGCCACGTCGGAAATGCCGATCTTGGCCGCGTATTCGCGCACTTCCTGGGTGATCTTCATCGAGCAGAAATGCGGTCCGCACATGGAGCAGAAATGCGCCACCTTGGCCGAATCCTTGGGCAGGGTCTCGTCGTGGAATTCGCGCGCCTTGTCCGGGTCGAGGCCGATGTTGAACTGGTCGTCCCAGCGGAATTCGAAGCGCGCCTTGGACAGTGCATTGTCGCGGATTTGCGCGCCCGGATGGCCCTTGGCCAGGTCGGCCGCGTGGGCCGCGATCTTGTAGGTGATGATGCCGTCCTTGACGTCGGCCTTGTTGGGCAAGCCCAGATGCTCTTTCGGCGTGACATAGCACAGCATCGCAGTGCCGTACCAGCCTATCATGGCGGCGCCGATGCCGGAGGTGATGTGGTCGTAGCCGGGCGCGATATCGGTGGTCAAGGGCCCCAGCGTGTAGAACGGCGCCTCGCCGCACTGCTCCAGCTGCAAGTCCATATTCTCCTTGATCAGTTGCATCGGCACGTGGCCCGGACCTTCTATCATCACTTGCACGTCATGCTTCCAGGCCACCTGAGTCAGCTCGCCCAGGGTCTTCAATTCGCCCAGCTGGGCTTCGTCGTTGGCGTCGTAGATCGAACCAGGACGCAAGCCGTCGCCGAGGCTGAAGGAGACATCGTAGGCCTTCATGATTTCGCAGATTTCCTCGAAATGCGTATACAGGAACGATTCCTGGTGGTGCGCCAGGCACCACTTGGCCATGATCGAGCCGCCGCGCGAGACGATGCCGGTCAGGCGCTTGGCCGTCAAAGGCACGTAGCGCAGCAAGACGCCGGCGTGGATGGTGAAATAATCGACGCCCTGCTCGGCCTGCTCGATCAAGGTGTCGCGGAAAATCTCCCACGTCAAGTCCTCGGCCTTGCCGTTGACTTTTTCCAGTGCCTGGTAAATCGGCACGGTGCCGATCGGCACCGGGCTGTTGCGCACGATCCATTCGCGCGTTTCGTGGATATGCTTGCCGGTCGACAGATCCATCACATTGTCGCCGCCCCAGCGGATGGCCCAGGTCATCTTCTCGACTTCCTCGCCGATCGAGGAGGTGACGGCCGAATTGCCGATATTGGCATTGATCTTGACCAGGAAATTGCGGCCGATGATCATCGGTTCAACTTCCGGATGGTTGATATTGGCCGGGATGATGGCACGGCCGCGGGCGATTTCCTCGCGCACGAATTCGGGCGTGATCTCGGCCGGGATCGCGGCCCCGAACGACTGGCCCGGATGCTGGCGGCCCATCAGATCGGCCAGGCGCTGGCCCATCGGGCCGGAATCCTTCAATTCTTCGAGGTATTCGCGGCGCCGCATGTTTTCGCGGATCGCGACGAATTCCATTTCCGGCGTGACAATGCCGCGGCGCGCGTAATGCATTTGCGTGACATTGGCGCCAGCCTTGGCGCGGCGCGGCTTGCGCAGCAAATTGAAGCGCAGCTCGGCCAGCTTGGGATCGGCCAGGCGCTCCATGCCATAGTCCGAACTCGGGCCGGACAATTCTTCGGTGTCGCCACGTTCGAGTATCCACGGCAGGCGCGGCGTGGCCAGGCCGGAGCGGATATCGATCACGGCGTCCGGATCGGAATACGGGCCGGAGGTGTCGTAGACATAAATGGGCGGATTCTTTTCGCCGCCGAACGAGGCTTCCGTGTCGGACTGGCTGATGCGGCGCATCGGCACGCGGATGTCGGGCCGGCTGCCCTCGACATAGATCTTGCTGGAATTGGGGAGCGGCGTGATGGCCGCTTGGTCCACCGTGGCGGTGGCGGAAAGGAAATTTTGCTTGGCGTTCATGTGGCTCCTTGGCTTGGCGTCAATATAGCTTGGAGCCAGCTAAGGAGGTTCGGCAACGCCGGCGGGCCGGCATGTCCTAAAGCTTCCCTTCGCTGGCATTATCCAGATCAGGTTCGGAGGGTATTTCTCACCCGCGCATCGCATTGCGATTTGCAGGACCCCTAGCGTTGCCGCCTTTCGGCAGCGAAGCGATTATACGCGTTCCGGGCGCGCGCAGCGATGATTTGAAGCAAATCCCAGGGCGCCGCAGCGGGTGCGGGCCAATCCAAGACCCGGTGCGGCTGTATCGGCATGGCCCCGCGCACATGCCAGACACATTTTTCCGCGTGATCCTTGCCATAAGATATGCATTGACAAAGCCGGGCATAATGGCACGGATTAAGTAATCAATTCCTTTCCTGGTTCTGAAGAATAAAACATATCGAACCTCAAGAAATCATCTCTGTCTGTACGCCAGCGTACCCTCCACAAATACGCAACAGTTTCCTTAAAAAACATTATGTCCGCCCCCTTGCCGACACCAGAAAAAAACCGAAGTCTTGAATGGGTACTGTTGACGGCTCAATTAAACGCTTTATATTCCCGGCAAGGCGGGACTATTTCACCACCAGGCACCCCACCCGTAAGCGCAAGAGCGCCAGCAGTCGATTCACGGCGCATGCAATTGGTTTGTCATTCAACAGATACCTTAAAGCGTGTTATTTTTTTGAGCGTGAAATTTATCAGACTCGCCATCTTACTTACCCTATTGCATTAATTTACATATCTCTCCTTTGTTTTCCTAAAAAATATATTTTCACAACAGAATAATTGCTGAAAATTAAAATAAAAATGTCATACTAAATACTGCCAGATTGACTTATATGAGACTGTGCAAGCGAGCTTGCCGCGCACGATGAATATAGGTGCGCATAGTCGCGAGGTCGCTTACCGCGCCCTGCATGGACGGACCCTGCGTCTTGTCGTCCCCGTCTATCCATGGCAGAGAGCCAGCCGTCTCAGCCGATTGAGGCCTTGCTCTCGGCCTTAAAGGACAGTCTCTCGTCCATCGAGCCGGCCAGCGCAGACGAGGCGAATATTGCCTTGCCCGACACTGTCGTCAAGCTGCCATCGGGCTTGATTGGCAAGGCATTGACGGTGCGGCTTTGTGGCACAGCATGGGCAGATGAGCCTGAAGGAAAGAAAAATGATTAACAAAGTAAGTCTGGAAGACCAGCCGACGGGCGTGCCGGGACTCGACAGGCGATCTGGTGCGCGAAGTCGTGCGCAGCGGCGCCAGGCGGGTCGTCATCGATTCGCGGTCGGAACTGGGCCTGTACCTGGCGCCCGAATTCAGGCAGGATTTCCGCGAATCGGTGTTCCGCATCCTGTCCAGCCTGGCCAGCCCGGACGTCCCCGTGGTTGTCACAATCGGCATGGAGATGCGCTATGCGGAAATCGACGGCCGCCTGAGCAAGGTGATGTCCGTGCTCAAGGTGCGCGGCAGCGGCCACAGCACGGATTTGCGGCATTCCCTCATCACCGAGATCGATCGCCAGCCAATGCCCTTTCAAGGCCTGCTGTCGGGCCACCCTTCGGCAATCAAGACGCCCCACTGAGGAACCATCATGCCGATACGCAACACTAGCGACGAAGCCCGGCCCCAGTTAGCTGGTGCCGGCGGCACTCTGGCGCCACCCCGGCTTCATCTACGCCACAACACGAATGCGGTGTGGGACAATGTGACGGAGCGGCGCGCGGCAACGCGCGAGCGCGACGCGCGCGAAGACTTGATCGGGCAGTTGCGCGAAGCCAATCAAAATCTGGTTCTGGCGACGCTCAACGCGCAAAGCCTGCGCGATGCCGCCGTGGCCGTCAATGTCCGGCAAAATGAATTCCTGGCGATGCTGGCCCACGAATTGCGCAATCCGCTGGCGCTGATCAGCGCGGCGGCCGCGCTGATCGGCAAGACGCCCGACGTCTCGCCCCAACTGTGCCGGCTGCAAGCCATCATTGGCCGCCAGGTCGGCAATTTGGCACGCCTGCTCGATGACTTGCTCGATGCGGCCCGCATCAACAGCGGTAAGGTCACCCTGCTGTTGCAGCCCATCACCCTATCGGATGTGATCGACAGGGCGATTGAAGCCATTCAACCTTTTCTGTTGCTGCGCCGGCAACAGCTGAGCGTGGAAATGCCGGCGCAGGCGGTCGCAATGGCTGGCGATCATGTACGGCTGACGCAGGTATTTTCAAACCTGCTCATCAACGCGTCCAAATTCACGCCCGACCTTGGTCGCATCAAGATCCGGGTCACGCCGCTCGGCGACCAGGTCGAGGTCTCCATCATCGACAATGGGACCGGCATTTCAGCCGACATATTGCCGCACATTTTTGACCTATTTATCCAGGGTCCGCGCTCGCTCGCGCGCTCCGAAGGCGGACTCGGAATTGGCCTGAGCATCGTACGCAATATCGTCCACATGCATGGCGGCACGGTCAACGCCCATAGCGCGGGCTTGGGGCTGGGCAGCATGTTTTGCGTCACCCTGCCCGTGCTCGACAATCCGGCCCCGGCAATCCTCGCCGCGCCGGCCGTTGCGCGCGCCAGCCACGCTTGCCGGATCTTGCTGCTGGAAGATAACGACGACGCCGCCGAGATGCTGAAAATGCTGCTGGAACTGGACTCGCATGCCGTCAGCAGCGTCGCCAATGGCGTGGCCGGGCTGGCGATGGTACGCGAGCAGGTCTACGATGTGATCATTTGCGACATCGGCATGCCGGAAATGAATGGCATGGACTTCGTGCGGACCTTGCGTGCGACGGCGAGCGCCGCCTTGCCGCTCTTGCTTGCCGTGTCAGGTTATGGGCGAGAGCAAGATCGTATCGACGCCCTTGCGGCCGGGTTTGATGCGTATTTTGTGAAACCGGTGGACATGGATGCCCTGTCGAGCGCGATATCGATGCATGCCCTTGGGCGCGCGCGCGCGGCGCCCTGAGGGCCGGTCATGCGGCCGGTTGCTTGCCCTGGCGGATGACGCCAACGATGAGCCATTTTCCGCCCACCTGCACGGCGCGCCAATGTATCGTGGTGGCCACGCTGGCACCCGATTGATGGCGCAACTGGGCGCTTTGCACCTGCACGGGGCCGCCGGCCACCAGGGCGTTGAAGCTTGCCAGCATTGGCGCGCGCTCGCCAATGCCGAACCCGGCCGAGTCCAGCGCAAACAATTCCTGCCGGCTATAGCCCAGCATCCGGCAAATTGTGTCGTTGGCGTCGAGCACCCGCAGGCTGGACGGATCGAGCAGGCAAATGCCTTCGTCGATCGCATCCATTGCCCCGCGAAAACGGCTTTGTTCTTGGTTCGGGCGCATGCGCTCGGTGACATCCATGCCGATGCCCCGGTAACCGATGAAGCGGCTGCCGGAATCGAACATCGGCTCGCCGCTCACCTGCAGGTACTGGGTGCCGCCGTCTACCCTGGCGCGGCTGTAAATGAAGTCGAGGAAAGGCTGGCGGCTGGCGATATTAGCGTCCAGCAAAGCGCGCTCGGCCACGTTCCAGCGTGCTGCCGCCGCCGCGTCGCCGCCTATGCCCAGCATGTCGGCGACCGGGCCGGAACTCTTGGTGAGTTTGCCGTGCGCATCCTGTTCCCAGTACCAGTCCGAGGATAGTTCGGTAAAGCGCTGGAAGCGGGCTTCGCTTTCGCGCAATTCGGCGGTGCGCTCCAGCACGGTCTGTTCCAGCACCTTGTTGTAATCGCCCAGTTTCTGGTACAGCAAGCGCACTTCCAGCATATTGTGGATGCGGGTCTTCACTTCCACCAGGTCAAAGGGCTTGCTGACGAAATCCTTGGCACCGGCTTGCAGCGCACGCAATTTGTGACCGGGCTGGGCCGTGATCACCAGCACCGGCAGGTAGCCGTCCGGCTCGATGTCGCGCAAGCCTTCCATGACTTGAAAGCCATCCATCTCGGGCATTTGCAAGTCGAGCAAGATCAAGTCGTAGCGCTCGGCCGCGTGCAGCGCGTGCACCGTGCGCGGGTCCATAGTCGAGGTGATACGCGTATAGCCGGTATTGCGCAACATTTGCTCGAGCAGCATGACATTGGCTTCCTGGTCGTCGACGATCAGGATGCTGGCGTTGAGTATCTCGGAGGCTTGCAACATTACAGTGTTCCTAAAAAAATGCGGTGATGGGCGAACATTAACGGATGGCCTTGGCGTCGTCGACCATGCCATGCTCGGCCGCGTGGCGCAGGGCGACGTCGAGCGCCTCCATGAATTCGAGCACCTTGATCGGCTTGGTCAGATAGCGGAAGAAACCGGCCTCGATGCCTTTTTCTATATCGCGCGGCACGGCGTTGGCCGACAAGGCCATCACCGGGATATGGCCGGTGGACGGGTCGTCGTGCAAGATCTTGAGCGCGCTGTAACCGCTGATGCCGGGTAAATTAATATCCATCAAGATCACGTCGGGCTGGTAGGCGCGCGCCAACTGGATGCCCAGATGGGCGTCGATCGCCGTCAATAATTTCAAATCGCTGCGCCGGCCTATCAATTGCTCGACCAGGGCCAGGTTGGCCGGATTGTCTTCCACATACAGTAAGGTGCGCTGCGCCTGCGAGGCGTGCTCTACCTTGGGCGCCGTCGCCACTCCGTCATGCGACAGTGCCGGCGCGCTCGACGCGTCCAGCTCGACCCAGAAGATGGTGCCGACGCCAACTTCGCTTTCGACCCCGATCATGCCGCCCATCAACTCGACCAATTGCTTGGTGACGACCAGGCCGATGCCGGTGCCCTCTTCCGTGCTCGATTCCTGCCCAAGCCGGTTGAAGGGCTGAAATAATTGTCCCAATTGCTCGGCGCTCAAGCCGGCGCCGCTATCCTGGACGCTGAAGCGCACCCGCTTGCTGCCGCTCATCGCGCATTCGACGATGACGGAACCGCCGGTCTGGTTGTACTTGATGGCGTTCGAGAGCAGGTTGATCATGACTTGCTTGACGCGGGTGCGGTCGGCGTGCACGAAGAACAAGCCGTCGAAGCGGGGGAAGGTCAGCGAAATGCCGCGCTTATCAGCTTGCGGTTCGATCATCGCGTGGCAATCCTGCAGCACGTCGGTCAGCGACATCGATTCTTGCGACATGGTGACCTTGCCCGATTCGATCATCGCCAGGTCGAGGATCTCATTGATGAGGCGCAACAGATACCAGCCGCCTTTCAGGATCTGGTCGATCGAACGCTGTTGCGGCGCGCTCGGCGGCGGCGTCTCGGACGCCATCAATTGGGCGAAACCGAGCACGGCGTTAAGCGGGGTGCGCAATTCGTGGCTCATGCTCGAGAGGAATTCCGACTTGGCCAGGTTGGCTTTTTCCGCAGCCGCCTTGGCGCCTTCCAGTTCAACATTGTTTTCCTGCAGCCTATGCTCGAATTGCTTGCGGTCGGTGACATCGCGCGCCGCCGCGAACACGCCCTGCAACTTGCGGTCGCGGTCGTGAAATGTCGAGGCGTTATATGACACCACGGTTTCCTTGCCGTCGCGTGAGAGTACCGTCAACTCGTAATTGGTAACCTTGCCTTCGCGCAGCACGCGGGCGATGGCCACCTCGGCCCGCTCCGGCTCGGTAAAATAATTCTTGCACGGGGCGCCTATCAATTCATCGCGGGTGCAACCGGTCAGCGCTTCCATCTGCTGGTTGACGTCGCTGATGATGCCGCGCGGGTCGGTCGTCATCAAGGCGTCGATATTCGATTCAATCAGCGAGCGGGTGTAAAACTGCTGGTCGCGCAGGCGCTGGTCAAGCACGGCCTGCTCGGCCTCGACCCGCTTGCGGGCCGTGTTGTCGGTGCCGATCAAGAGGTAGCCGATCACCTTGCCCAGGGCGTCGCGCAGCGCGGTGACCGAGACGATGGCCGGGAAGCGGCTGCCATCCTTGCGAATATACGTGAGTTCATAGATATCTTCGATGCCGCGCGAGGCCTTGAACACCAGCGCCTCGAAACCGGGCGTGATCGGGGTATCGAGCTCCAGGCTCAGCGCGGCGGCCCGCGCCACCACCTCCTGGGCGTCGGAAATGCCGGCCGGGGTGATCTTGTCGACCACGTCGGCTGCCTCGTAACCGAGCATGCGTTCGGCGCCCACATTGAAAATCTGGATCACGCCCTGGGCGTCGGTGGCGATGCTGGAAAAGTTGGCGCTATTGAAAATCGCGTCTTGCAGCGCGCCCGCCTTCAGCAACGGTTCCGACACTTGTGCCAGCGGCGCGTGCAGCAGGGGCTGGATGCGCCGGTACAGCAAGGCCAGGCTGAGCAGCAGTCCGCCGATACTGCCTTGGATGGCCCAGAACACGCCGGCCGGTTGCGCGCCATTGGTCCAGACCAGGGCCGCGACCATCAGCAAGACCGCCAGCGTCAGCGCGAAGCCGATGGAAATCAAGCGTTCGACCGATATTTTCTTTTGCATATGCATTCCAAGAGTGTTTCTACGAGCTAGTGCACAAGCCCCGGTTCAAGCCGGCCACGCGCGCCACCGTCAAGCCTGCGCGCCCTGGCGCCGGCGCACGTCCGACAGCAGGCGCGCGAATTCTTTCTTGACGACGCCATAACATTCACAGACATCGCCTTCCAGTCCGACCCGGTCCAGCACCGTGATATGGCCGCGCCGGTAGCTGATGTATCCATAGCCTTGCAGGCGCCCGGCCGCCTCGGTCACGCCTTCGCGCCGCACGCCCAGCATATTGGCGATCAATTCCTGGGTCATGGTCAACTCGTTCGACGGCAAGCGGTCCAGGGTCAGCAAGAGCCAGCGACACAATTGCTGCTCCACCGAATGGTGGCGATTGCAGACCGCCGTTTGCGACATTTGCGTCAGCAGCGCCTGGGTGTAGCGCAGCAAGAGGCGCATCACCGGCCCGGCCCGGTCGAATTCTTCCATCAGGATGTGCGATTTCAAGCGGTAGCCATGGCCGCCCGTTTGCACCACGGCGCGGCTGGGTGTGGTATTGCCGCCCATGAAGAGCGACACGCCCAGCACGCCCTCGTTGCCGACGCCGGCAATTTCGGACGAACCGCCATTTTCCAGCAGGTAATGCAGGGAAACGATGGCTGTGGTGGGGAAATATACATGCTGCAACTTGCCGCCGGACTCGTAGAGCACGTCGCCGAGCAGCATGGGGACCAATTCCAGGTGCGGCGCGAGGCGGTTGAAGTCCGCGTCGAGCAAGGCCGCCAGGAGGTGATTTTGATTCGGGTCGTGCGCACTGGACATGTCAGGATTCCTGTTTCCAGTTGTTAGCTAGGGTGATGGGTAAAAAGAAGGCGCAGCGAGAGGCGCCGCCGGTCAGGGTAACACACCCATCGGCTTCGGAGGCACTGTATCGGTCGCCCCTGCCACTGTCTGTACGCTAGCGCACATAGGAATCCGGCCACGCCGCTATTCTGCCATCTTGCGGCGCGATTCAATCGGCGTATCATCGTGCCTGCCGCTATGACGATCCGGACACGCATTTCAGGGAGCGCAGCATGGATAAGCTATTTCGCCGGGTCCACTTTTCAGTCTCCGTCTCGGCCTTGATCACCCTGACGATCGGGCTGCTCTTGACGACGCTTTTGTTCGCCTCGCTGCGCCAGGTCGAATCGGCAAGCCACGCGCTGGAATTCCAGCATAGCGCCAAGCTGCGCGGCGCCGCAGTCACGGGCGGCTTGAGCGACGCCGTCCAGCAACTGCGGGTGCTCAATCAATTATTTCGCACGGTCGGCATGCTCAGCAGGGAACAATTCCACGCCTTCACCGCCCCGCTACTGGAACGCTACCCGGAAATCCAGGCCCTCAGTTTCCAGCGTCTCGTCATGGATGGCGAGCGCAGCGCTTACGAAAACGCGATGCGGCGGCGTTTCCCCGGTTTTCAAATCAGCGAAATGCGCGACGGGCGGCGCCGCCGGGCCGGGCCGCGCGACAGTTACAACGTGGTCGAGTACCTGAAGCCGGCGGCCGGCAATCTCGAAGCCTTCGGGCTGGACACGGCGCCCGTCCAGGAGCAAGACGCGGCCCGGCAGCGCTCGCGCGCCAGCGGACAGGCAGCCGCCACCGGCTTGTTGTCGCTGGCCCAATACCAGGGCTGGCACACCGGTTTCCTGGTGCTGGCGCCGGTCTACCTGCGCGGCGCGCCGCTCGACACTGAAGGCCAGCGCCGGCGCGCCGTGATCGGCGAGACCGCCGCCGTGTTCCGGGTCGACCGCTTGCTCGACTCGATACTTGGCGTGGGCGGCTTCTTGAGCGCGCCCGGGATCGGCATCAGCGTCTATGCCAGCGCCACCGCGAACGCTTCCCAACTGGCGTTTCGCCACGGCGACCCGGCGCCCGCGTCGCGTACCGGCGACTGGCTGCCGCGCTGGCTCTGGATCGACGCCGCCGACCCCGTCAGCGCATCGTTCAGCCTGGCCGGCGCGCCCTGGCTGGTCGAAGTGAGTCAGGCGCCGCAGCCCTTCACCGCCACCCACAGCGGCTCGCTGTACGCGCTGCTGGGCGGCATCCTCTCGACGCTGCTGGCGGCGGCCTATGTCTACGCCCTGGTGTCGCGCAAGGAAACCATCGAACGGGTCGCCGCCGAGCGCACCGCCGCGCTGCGCCTTGACAACGGGCGCCTGGCCGACGATCTGGCGCGCGGCGTGCGCCAGCAAAAAACCTTGCGCCTGCGCGAGAAAGTGATCGAAGTGTCCGCCAACGCCATCGTCATTTGCGGCGCCAGCGGGCCCGAGTACGCGATCGAATATGTCAATCCCGCCTTCGAGCGCATTACCGGTTATAGCGCGCAAGACGTGATCGGGCGCAGCCTGGAATGCTTGCAAAGCAATGTACAAGACCAGCAAAACATCGGCGAAATCCAGGCCGCGCTGCGCGACAAGCGCGCCGGCCATGCGCTATTGCGCAATTACCGCAAGGATGGCAGCAGTTACTGGAACGATTTTTGTATCGCCCCCGTGTGGGACGACGACGGCGCCGCAGTCAGCCATTTCGTGGTGGCCCAGTATGACGTCACGGCCGTGATGCGCTTCGAGGCCGAACTGGCGTTCCAGGCCAAGCACGACACCTTGACGGGATTGGCCAACCGCAACTTGCTGCGCGAGCGCCTGAGCCAGGCGATCGCCGCCTCCGGGCGCGACGGTGGCCCGCTGTGGGTGGTGTTCGTCGACCTGGACCGCTTCAAGTTCGTCAATGACACGCTGGGCCACGAAGCCGGCGACGCGCTGCTGAAAATTCTGGCCGGACGCCTGCAAGCGGCCGGCGGCGACGCCGACACGGTGGCGCGCCTGGGCGGCGACGAATTCGTGCTGGTGCTGCCCGGGCATGCCGACGATGGCGCCACGCTGCTGCAAGGCATCATGGACGCCGTGGCCCAGCCGCTGATGCTGGACGAACACGAATTCTTCCTCACCTGCAGCATCGGCGTGGCCAGCTACCCGGGCGACGGCGACACGGCTGAAATCCTCATCAAGCACGCCGATATCGCGATGTACCGGGCCAAGGAACTGGGCCGCAATACGGTCCAGTTCTACGCCCCGACGATGAGCGCACGCACGCTGGAGCGGCTCGGCATCGAAAGCGATTTGCGCCACGCGCTGGAACGGGCCGAATTGACCCTGCATTACCAGCCGCAGGTGGAGTTATGCAGCGGACGCATCGTCGGCATGGAAGCGCTGTTGCGCTGGGACCATCCGACCCTGGGCCGGATCGCGCCGGCGCGCTTCATCGGCCTGGCCGAGGAAATGGGCTTGATCATCCCGATCGGCGCCTGGGTCATCCGCACCGCCTGTGCCCAGGCCAAGGCTTGGCAAACGGCGGGTCTGGGCCAGTTGCGGGTGGCGGTCAATTTGTCGGCCCGCCAATTCACCCAAAAGGCACTGCTGCAATCGATTGCCGACGCGCTGCAGACAACGGGGTTGGAGGCGCGCTTCCTGGAGTTGGAATTAACCGAAAGCATGGTGATGAGCGACGTCGAGCATGCCATCGCGATCTTGCGCAAGCTCAAGGCGCTGGGCATCCACATTTCCATCGACGATTTCGGCACCGGCTATTCCAGCCTGTCTTACCTGAAGCGCTTCCCGATCGATGTGTTGAAAGTGGACCAATCGTTCGTCGCCGACATCACGGCCGACAGCGACGGCGCGGCGATCGTGCGCTCGATCATTTCACTGGCGCACAGCCTGCGCTTGAAAGTGATTGCCGAGGGTGTCGAAACGGCCGGGCAATTGGATTTCTTGCGGGAACATGGTTGCGACCAGATCCAGGGCTATTTCTTCAGCCGGCCGCTGGCGGCGGCCGATTTCGAAGGCTTGCTGCGCGAAGGCCGCTGCCTGACCAGCCTGGCATACGGCTAGGCTGGTCAGCTTGACGGCTTAAGGCCAAGCCACGGTGACGGTATTACTTTGCAGCGCGAGCGGATCGCCCGCCAATGGCCCTTGAAACTGTGGACGAATGGCGAAAATACGGGCTTGCCGGTGGCTCAGGCAATCGCGCGTCATCTATAATGGTGTTTTCGCAAAATCACACGCCAAATCATGGAATTAGCCAAGTCTTTCGAGCCCGCCGACATAGAACAATTCTGGCGCAACGAGTGGGAGCGGCGCGGATACTTCGCCGCCTCCGTCGATGCCGGAAAACCGTCGTTTTCGATCCAGTTGCCGCCACCGAACGTGACGGGCACCCTGCACATGGGCCACGCGTTCAACCAGACCATCATGGATGGTTTGACCCGCTACCACCGCATGCTGGGCCATAACACGGCATGGATACCGGGCACCGACCACGCCGGCATCGCCACCCAGATCGTGGTGGAACGCCAACTGGACGCGCAAAAGATTTCGCGGCACGACCTGGGGCGCGAAAAATTCGTCGAAAAAGTGTGGGAGTGGAAAGAAAAATCGGGTTCCACCATCACCGGGCAAATGCGCCGCATGGGCACCTCGCCCGACTGGCAGCGTGAATATTTCACGATGGATGCACCGCGCTCGAAAGTGGTCACCGATGTCTTCGTGCGCCTGTTCGAGCAAGGCTTGATTTACCGCGGCAAGCGCCTGGTCAACTGGGACCCCGTGCTGGGCACGGCCGTGTCCGACCTGGAAGTGGTATCGGAAGAAGAAGACGGCTCGATGTGGTATATCCGCTACCCGCTGGCCGATGGCAGCGGCCACCTGACGGTCGCCACCACCCGCCCTGAAACCATGCTCGGCGACGTCGCCGTGGCCGTCGACCCGACCGACGAGCGCTACCTGCCGCTGCTGGGCAAGATGCTGAAATTGCCGCTGACGGAGCGCGAAATCCCCATCATCGCCGACGCCTATGTGGACAAGGAATTCGGCACCGGTTGCGTGAAAATCACGCCCGCGCACGACCTCAACGATTACGCCGTCGGCCAGCGCCACAACCTGGAAAAAATCTGCATCTTCACGCTCGACGCCAAGATCACGGCCGACGCGCCCGAAGCCTACCGTGGCATGGACCGTTTCGCGGCCCGCAAGCAAATCGTCGCCGACCTCGACGCGCTCGGTTTGCTGGAAGCCGTCAAACCGCACAAGCTGATGGTGCCGCGCGGCGACCGCACCGGCGTCATCATCGAACCAATGCTGACCGACCAATGGTTCGTGGCCATGAGCAAGCCGGCGCCGGAAGGCACTTTCTTTCCCGGCAAATCGATTGCCGAGACGGCCCTGGAAAAAGTGGCCAGCGGCGAAATCAAGTTCGTGCCTGAAAACTGGAGCAGCACTTACAACCAGTGGCTCAACAATATCCAGGATTGGTGCATCTCGCGCCAATTGTGGTGGGGCCACCAAATCCCGGCCTGGTACGATGAGGCCGGCAATATTTTCGTCGCCAAGACCGAAGCCGAGGCGCAAGCCAAGGCGCTGGCGGCCGGCAGCAGCGGCGCCCTGCGGCGCGACGACGACGTGCTCGATACCTGGTTTTCGTCGGCCCTGATCCCGTTCTCGACCATGGGCTGGCCGGAAGAAACCCCGGACATCAAGGCTTTCCTGCCTTCATCGGTGCTGGTGACCGGTTTCGACATCATTTTCTTCTGGGTTGCCCGGATGGTGATGATGACGGCCCATTTCACGGGCAAGGTGCCGTTCAATACCGTGTATGTGCATGGCCTGGTGCGCGATTCCAGCGGCCAGAAGATGTCCAAGTCGAAAGGCAATACGCTGGACCCGATCGACTTGATCGACGGCATCGACGTCGAAGCCCTGGTTGCCAAGCGCACCACCGGCTTGATGAATCCGCGCGACGCGGAAAAGATCGCCAAGGCCACGCGCAAGGAATTCCCGAACGGCATCGCCGCCTATGGCAGCGACGCGGTGCGCTTCACCATGGCCAGTTACGCCTCGCTCGGCCGCAGCATCAATTTCGACCTGGGCCGCTGCGAAGGTTACCGCAATTTCTGCAACAAGATGTGGAACGCGACCCGCTTCGTCTTGATGAATACCGAAGGCCAGGATTGCGCGCCCAACGAAGCAGAGCTGTCGCAGGCCGACAAGTGGATCATTTCGCTGCTGCAAAGGGCCGAACTCGATGTCGCCAAGGGCTTCGAGGACTTCCGTTTCGACAATATCGCCGCCACCATCTATAAATTCGTGTGGGACGAGTATTGCGACTGGTATCTGGAAGTGGCCAAGGTGCAAATCCAGCATGGCACAGAAGGCCAGCAGCGCGCCACCCGCCACACCCTGTTGCGGGTGCTGGAAGTGGTGTTGCGCCTGGCCCATCCGATCATTCCCTTCGTCACCGAAGCGCTGTGGCAAACCGTCGCGCCGCTGGCCGGGTGCGCGCTCGATCCGGCCGGCGCCTCGATCATGACGCAGCCATACCCGCTCGCCAACCCGGCCAGGATCGATGAAAGCGCCGAGGCATGGATGCAGCAATTGAAGGCATTGACAGACGCGACCCGCAATTTGCGCGGCGAAATGCAAATCTCGCCATCGGTGCGGGTGCCGCTGATCGTGGAGGCGGCCAACGCCGCCGACAAGGCCGCGCTGCACAGCTTTGCGCCCTATGTGCAAATGCTGGGCAAGCTGTCGGAAGTCAATATCGTCGATGCCTTGCCGGAATCGCCGGCCGCCGTTTCCATCGTCGGCACCACCAAGCTGATGCTGAAAGTGGAAATCGACGTCAAGGCCGAACGCGAGCGCCTGGCCAAGGAAATCACCCGCATCGATGCTGAAATCGCCAAGGTGAATGGCAAATTGGGCAATGAAAGCTTTGTCGCCCGCGCGCCGGCCGCCGTGGTCGCACAAGAAACCGAGCGTTTGCTCAGTTTTTCCGCCACACTGGAGAAAATGCGCGAACAATTTGCTAAACTACCCATTGAGTAAGAGTTATCTAAAAAATCAATATTGGAGATAAACAATGCGTATCTTAGTAAAAGCAAGCTTGCTGGCCCTCACCCTGGCCTTGTCATCGGTCGCCGCCTGGGCCGATGAGGCGACGCCCGTCGGCCTGTGGAAAAACATCGACGACGTGAGCGGCAAGCCGAAAGCCTTGATACGCATCACCGAAAATGGTGGTGTGCTTCAGGGCAAGCTGGAAAAACTGTTCCGCGCGCCGGACCAGGATCAAAACCCGAAATGCGACAAATGCGAAGGCGTCAACAAGGACCAGCCCATCCTCGGGCTGATGTTCATGTGGGGCTTGAAAAAAGACGGGAATGAATATAACGGCGGCGAAATCCTTGATCCGGACAATGGCAAGGTCTACAAGAGCCAGATGACGATGGTAGAAAACGGCAAGAAATTGCAAGTGCGGGGTTACATCGGCATGCCGATGTTCGGCCGTACGCAAACCTGGCTGCGCCAGGAGCAATAAAAAGTAGTTTGGAGCGCAGGCTGGGACATGTCCGCCCAGCCTGTGTCTTGGTATCCTTACTTGCCGTGCTGCGCAAAAGGCAATCCAATTGATGGGCGAATTGTTGAACCTATCTGGAGCAGCTAATTGCCTGTCCTGAGTCGCCGAGCAGGCTCATGCCGGTGTAAAAACTTCGTCAAGGAGTCGGGTGGGGAATCGATTCCCATCCCTTCCAGCACTTGACCAACGCTGCCCCGGTGATAAGCGCCATGTGTAATCACATGTAGCAACATCTCTTCGCAAGACATCGCACCCTTATCGCCGTCAGTGAAAGTAAATTGCAGGCGCTGCCGCAAGCGCTCGGCACTGATGTCAGATACGAATTCCAGATACCAGTTATCGGTCGCACTGACGATTTCGCGCAACTCCGATAAATTGGGCGTCTTTTCAGAACTTGTCGTCTTAAACAGTTGCCTGCTCATACCAAACAAGTGCCCCTTAAATATCCGGTCCACCAGGTTGACGTGATCGAGCGTGTGTAGCATGGTTTGGAATTCGTCGGGATGTTGCTGCGCATCATACTTTTCCAAGGCTGCATGCAACTCGACGTTCGCCCAGGCTTTGTATTTGAAGAGTGACACCAAAATACCATTCATGGTCGAGGGACTCCTACGTTTGTGCGTTGAGATACCTATTCAAGTGAAACAAGCCCGAGGCAAAATAACGCTGAATTGTTGCTTGGGATTCGGCAGTGCCCTTTTCAAAGGTGCGCGATACATGGATCGCGCACCCACCCGTTACCTGACTGCCGTTTATAGACGCAGCGCAAATATCCGCGGAACCCAATAAGTACCGGGAAAGGTTGTGTGTCCCTTCCAGCGTGGTTGATCGGATGCCATGTACACGACGATCGCCTGCCCGCTGGCATTGATGGCTACCTTGGGGTAAGAAGGCACCGCTTTGTTGGCAACCATCTTCCAGGACGTCCAACCGGTGCTGAAATCGAAGCGGGCTGCCATGATGGCTGGATCATTTGCATTCACGCGTACCGCAGCGACTGCTTGCCCTGCCGCGTTCATTGCCAATGATACGGGACTATAGGCAGTACGTTCTTCCAAAGCCCCCAAATTCAACATCAAGGGTTGCGGCGTAGACCATCCGGCACCAGACAATGACTGGGACCACATCATCCGCAAAGTGTCTGTAGCTTGAGGGTGATTGATATCACCGCTTGCTTCCGTCCAGATGGCCAAGGCATTGCCCAAGCGATCGACAGTCAGCACTGGCGCCAAAGGCAAGTAAGTCCCAGGCGAATTAACGTGCGTTTGCCGCGCGCTGATGCCGCCCTGGGAAGAGACCCTGATCAATTCGAGATGAGGAGTATAGCAACCGATGTCATCGTCATCCTCCAATACGGCCAACACACCCTCATGCTGGGGCGTAGTCACCGCCGTGATAGGGAAATATCCAGTTCCTACCGTGTTGCACACCCCCCCGTAAGTCCCAATGGGAAATTCGCTTAATCCGATATTATCTGCGGTAGTGAAGCGCGCGCTAATAGCCGTTTTTTTCCGGGGATCCACGTCGGAATCATACATGCGGTACTGCAGGCCGGAGCCATCCGGTAACGGTGCGAAGTAGTTGTGATGATTAGATCCGAATGTGTTGTAATTTCTACTTGGGTCGGTCTGAAGCACGATGTTACGACCACCTTGAGCGTCGACACGGAGAACCGCAGAATTACTGTCGGACACAATAGTGGAGGTGAACGAGTTATCGGCCAATAGGGCAAGATCCCAGTTGCTTCCAAGATTGTATTCATCCAAAATGTCGGCCTTCGCATCCCAACCGCTTCCTTGGGTGAAACGCAGGACGCGGTTATGTCCGGTCTTATCCAGAGGAGCGATACAGTCCCCGCTGACCCATCCGAGTAGCGCATTGCCAGCCGCATTCATTCGCAGCGCCATTCCGGTGCCATATCCATGATCGGCTTGGGGAAGTCGTTTGGCGGCATCCCATACGCCGCTTGCCGAGGATTGAGTCCAAGCTGCAATTTGGCTGACCTCGCTCCCTTCGAATTGCCATGCAACAAGCGCACGCCCCTCGTCGGACATGGCGACGACAATCTGCTCATCAAATAGATACTTTGATTGCGGCGACATATCGCTGCCAGGGTTCACCGTTGGCGGCGCTATGTCGCCACCAATACTCACCGTTCCAGGCAATTGCCCGGATTCGCCGAGGCCATCCGCCGGTTCAGGCGGCGCATTCTTGGCGACATCGGCGCTGGACGCCGCGCTTGGCGATCCACTACCACCGCCACCGCATGCGGTGAGTGAAATGATGGCCATTATGGCGGCCACATTTCGCAAATAACTTTGTTGCTCTCTCATCTTGTCTGTTCCAACATCTTGATGTTAATCGGTTTTAAATAATGCATTAATAAAATATTGCATAGAACTACATTTCTTGTTTCCCGCTCCGGCGCCGACATGCGCCGACTCGGTCACCTATCGCAAGACGACGCGCTACAAGCCATCCGTGGCAGGCAAGCGTCGGCATCAACCCCTCCGCCCCGCCTATACCTCCCACAATTCGCCGTTTGGTCCCGTGCGCGGCGCGCTGACGCCGAAATGGGTATACGCGGCCGGGGTCGCGATGCGCCCGCGCGGGGTACGCTGCAAGAAACCTTGCTGTATCAGATACGGTTCCAGCACGTCTTCGATGGTATCGGCCGCCTCGCCGATGGCGGCGGCAAGGTTGCCGATGCCGACCGGGCCGCCGCCAAACTTGAATAGCACCGCTTCCAGCAATTTCCGGTCCATCACGTCGAAGCCGACCGTGTCGACGTCGAGCATGACCAGGGCCTTGTCGGCCACGTCCTTGCTGATCTCGCCATTGCCCTTGACTTCGGCATAGTCGCGCACGCGCCGCAGCAAGCGGTTGGCGATGCGCGGGGTGCCGCGCGCGCGCTGGGCGATTTCGCGCGCGCCGTCGAGATCAATCGGCGCCTTCAGCAGGGCGGCACTGCGCGTGACGATCTTGGTCAGTTCAGCCGCCGTGTAAAACTCGAGCCGGGCCACGATGCCGAAGCGGTCGCGCAGCGGATTGGTCAGCATGCCGGCGCGGGTGGTGGCGCCCACCAGGGTAAATGGTTGCAAGTCGAGCTTGACCGAACGGGCCGCCGGCCCTTCGCCGATCATGATATCGATCTGGTAATCTTCCAGCGCCGGGTACAGGATTTCCTCGACCACCGGCGAGAGGCGGTGGATTTCATCGATGAACAAGACATCGTTCGCTTCCAGATTGGTCAGGATGGCGGCCAGGTCGCCGGGACGCTCGAGCACCGGGCCGGAAGTCTGGCGCAAGTTGACGCCCATTTCGCGTGCGATGATGTGGGCCAGGGTGGTCTTGCCCAGGCCGGGCGGGCCGAACAGCAAGGTATGGTCGAGCGCTTCCTTGCGCTGGCGCGCGGCCGTGATGAAAATTTCCAGCTGGCCGCGGATTTTTTCCTGCCCGACATATTCATCGAGTTGCTTGGGCCGCAGCGCCCTTTCGATTGCCTCTTCATTGGGCGAGGCGGGCGCCGCGTCGATGATGCGCTGTTCGCTGAAATTATCGGTTTGTATGCTCATCGCTTACCCCTTGGACAAGGCCTTGAGCGCCAGTTTGATGCCGTCCGACACACCGCTGGCGGCCGGCACGTTTTTCAAGGCTTGCAAGGCTTCCTTGTCAGAATAGCCCAAAGCGATCAGCGCGTTCAAGATATCGGATTGCGAATCGGGCGCCGCATGGATACCGGCCGCGCCCAGGTCGGCGCCCAGCTTGCCCTTCAATTCCAGCAGCAAACGCTCGGCCGTCTTCTTGCCGATGCCGGGCACCTTGACCAGGCGGCCCGACTCTTGCAGCGTGACGGCCTGGGCCAGGTCGGCAATCGTCATGCCCGACAAGAGCGACAGCGCCATGCGCGCGCCGACGCCGGTGATCTTGATCAATTGGCGAAACACGGCCCGCTCTTCGGCGTTGCCGAAGCCAAACAGCAAATGCGCGTCTTCGCGTATCGCCTGGTGGGTAAACAACACCACCTTGTCGCCGACCTGGGGCAGATTGTAGAAGGTGCTCATCGGCACATCGACTTCATAACCCACGCCTTGGCAATCGACCAGCAATTGCGGCGGATTTTTTTCAAGCAAAATACCGGAGAGACGACCTATCATCGCGCGACCTTGTCTGGAAATAGTATTGAAAGGAGAAGTTTAACCGACCAGGCGGCCGCGCTTCATGCGCAATCCGGCCAGGCCGGGCGCCAGCGCGCCGATCAGGGCCAGCGCGTCATGGCTATTGGCGTGGCAAATCGCCACCCCGAGCGCATCGGCCGCGTCACTGCCGGGCAAGCCGGGCAACAGCAACAGACGCGCCACCATGTCTTGCACTTGCTCCTTGGCTGCCTTGCCGTGGCCGACCACGGCTTGCTTGACTTGCAAGGCGGTATATTCGGCCACCGCCAGGTCGGCCCCGACCAGGGCGCAAATGGCGGCGCCGCGCGCCTGGCCCAGCAGCAAGGTCGATTGCGGATTGACGTTGACGAAGACTTTTTCGATGGCCGCGCAAGTGGGACGGTAAGTGGCGACGATCTCTGTAATGCCTTGCAAGATAATCTTCAGGCGCGCCGGCAGATCGCCGTCGGACACGGTCTTGATGGTGCCCGAGGCAATATAGCGCAGCTTATTGCCCTGCTTGTCGATGACGCCGAAGCCGGTGGTGCGCAAGCCCGGGTCTATGCCGAGAATAATCATGGGGCGCGGGCCGGCGCGGGCGCAGCGCCCGCGCCGCGAGCATTAATGGCGGAAATGGCGGGTGCCGGTATATAACATGACGACGCCGCGCTCATTGGCCGCATCGATTACTTCCTGGTCGCGCATCGAGCCGCCCGGTTGGATCACGCACGTGGCGCCCGCGTCGACGACGACATCGAGGCCGTCGCGGAAGGGGAAGAAGGCATCCGAGGCGACCACCGAACCGACCAGCGACAAGCCGGCATTGTGCGCCTTGATTGAGGCAATGCGGGCCGAATCGATGCGGCTCATCTGGCCGGCGCCCACGCCCAGGGTCATGTTATTGCCGCAGAAAACGATCGCGTTCGACTTGACGAACTTGGCCACGCGCCAGGCGAACATCAAGTCTTGCAATTGCTGTTGGCTCGGTTGCAGCTTGGTCACCACTTTCAAGTCGCCCAGCATGACGTTTTTCGCATCCGGCGATTGCACCAGCAAGCCGCCGCCCACGCGCTTGAAATCCATCGCGTTGACGCCCTTGCCGAGCGGGATTTCCAGCATGCGCACGTTTTGCTTGGCGGCCAGGATTTGCTTGGCTTCCAGCGAGAACGATGGCGCGATCAATACTTCGACGAACAGCTTGGCAATTTCGCCGGCGGTGGCGCCATCGAGTTCGGTATTGAAGGCAATGATGCTGCCAAAGGCCGAGGTCGGGTCGGTTTGCAACGCGCGCGCATAGGCGTCGGCCGCGTTCGCGCCCAGCGCCACGCCGCAGGGGTTGGCGTGCTTGACGATGACGCAGGCGGCGCTTTGATCGAAACCACCCAGGCTCTTGACACATTCCCAGGCCGCGTCGGCGTCGGCGATATTGTTGTATGACAATTCCTTGCCTTGCAACTGGCGATAATTGCCCAGCGCGCCCTCGGTCGCCGTCAAGTCGCGGTAAAACGCGGCGCTCTGGTGCGGATTCTCGCCATAGCGCATGTCTTGCACTTTTTCAAAGGCGAGATTCAAGGTTTGCGGATAAACGCCGCGACTGGCGTGTTCGCGCTCCGGCCCCAGGCTACTCAGGTAATTGGTGATGGCGCCGTCGTATTGCGCCGTGTGCGCGAACACTTTCTTGGCCAGCATGAATTTGCTGTCGTAGCTGACGGCCCCGGCCTTGATTTCAGCCAGCACCGCGTCATAGTCGGCCGGATCGCAGATCACCACCACATCCTTGTGGTTCTTGGCCGCCGAGCGCAACATGGTCGGACCGCCGATATCGATGTTTTCAATCGCGTCTTCCAGGGTACACGTATCTTTCGCCACGGCCGCCTGGAAGGGATACAGATTCACCACCACCATGTCGATGGTCGGCATGTCGTGCTCGACCAGTTTCGCCATATGCTCGGGGAAATCGCGCCGCGCCAGGATGCCGCCGTGCACTTTCGGGTGCAAGGTCTTGACGCGGCCATCCAGCATTTCCGGGAAACCCGTGTAATCGGCGACTTCCGTCACGGAAACCCCGTTTTCGGCCAGCAATTTGGCGGTGCCGCCGGTCGACAAAATGTTGACGCCGAGCGCGGACAGGGCGCGCGCAAATTCGAGCACGCCAGTCTTGTCGGAAACGGAAATGAGGGCTTGTTTGATCATGGCTGTGGCTAGGTGGTTGAATGTTCGGTGGAGATGCGCGGGGCGGCGCGGGGCCGCCACCGGCCCTTACAGCAGGCCGTGCTCTTGCAATTTCTTGCGCAAGGTGTTGCGGTTGATGCCGAGCATTTGCGCCGCGTGCGACTGATTGCCGTCCGCGCGCGTCATCACGACTTCAAGGATGGGCTTTTCCACGGTCAGCACGACCATGTCATAGATATTCGACGCTTGTTGTTCGCCCAAGTCATTGAAATACGCTTCAAGACTCTTCTGGACGACTTCCTGGATGCTTTCTTTACTCATTTTACGATTCATTCCGCTAATTGATCTGTCATCTGGCTGCGTGGCGCTACGCGTAACGATACAGAGCGCTATGCCGCCACGGCTACATCAGCGAGGCGGTATTGTAACCGTTCGCCAAACTTCCATTGCGATTCAAAAAATTGATCGACGGCAATTAACTGTTTTTCCGTCGACTCCAGTAAATTCATTTGCCGGCGAAATTGTTCGCCCCCCGGCAAGTCGCGCACATACCAGCCGATATGCTTGCGAGCCGTGCGCACGCCCAGAAATTCGCCATAAAAGCCATAATGGGCGCGCAAATGCTCATCCATCAAGGCGCGCACCTCGTCCACATAGGGCGCCGGCAAGAGCGTGCCGGTGCGCAGGAAATGCTCGATTTCGCGGCATATCCATGGCCGCCCCTGAGCCGCCCGGCCTATCATCACGGCGTCGGCGCCCGTCAATGCCAGCACCTGGCGGGCCTTTTCCGGGCTCGTGATATCGCCATTGGCCACCACCGGGATGGCCACCGATGCCTTCACCGCCCCGATGGTGTCGTATTCCGCCTCGCCGCTATAGCCGTCGGCGCGGGTACGGCCATGCAGGGTCAGCATGGCGATGCCGGCTTGCTCGGCGATGCGGGCAATCCGCAAGGCATTCTTGTTTTCGCGGTTCCAGCCGGTGCGAAATTTCAGCGTGACCGGCACATCGACGGCGTTCACGACCGCGTGCAGGATTTTCTCGACCAGGCTTTCATTTTGCAGCAAGGCCGAGCCGCACCAGCTATTGCACACCTTTTTCACCGGGCAACCCATATTGATATCGATGATTTGCGCGCCCCGGTCGACATTGAACTTGGCGCAATCGGCCAGCTCTTGCGGGTCGGCACCGGCAATTTGCACCGCCTTCGGTTCCATCTCGCCATCGTGGTCGGTGCGCCGGGTACTCTTTTCCGTGGCCCACAGGCGCGGATTCGAGGCCGCCATTTCCGACACGGTATAACCGGCGCCCAATTGCTTGCACAACTGGCGAAATGGCCGGTCGGTCACGCCCGCCATGGGAGCGACAAAAACATTGTTGCGCAGAATGTAAGGGCCGATTTGCACTGACGAAACCTGAAATGGGTGGGGCGGGTGGCTATTTTAACCGAGGTTCTGCTCAAATAATAAGCACTATTTTTTATTCGGCAAAGCTCACTGCACAGTCCGCTGATATAAGGAGAAAACCAGGGATACGCCCTTGCGCTTTTCGAAAAAGCTGCTAGCTGTTCAGCTCAGCTCGTCAAACACGGGGCCGCTCAAGTGCGCGATATCGCCCCAGTCCTTCAGGCTCAACTTGCCGTCGCTGAACACGAAACGGTTGACGCTGGCATTATTGACAGGGAAATCGCGGGGAACATCGAGCGCCATGCCGCAGGCGGCCCGGTAAGCGCATTCGAGCACGCCGCCATGCGCGACGATGGCAATGCTCTGGCCGGTGTACGCGCCGGCCCAGCGCGCGATGGCAGCGATCGAGCGCTGATGGAATTGGCGGAAACTTTCCGCCACCCGCGTCCCGGCCGGCATCACGGCGTCGATGTCGCGCGCCTGCCATTGGGCATACTCGAGCGGATAACGCTGCGCGATGTCGGCGTAACACATGCCCTCGAAAGCGCCATAGCAGCGCTCGCGCAAGCCGCTGTCGGTCTGGACCGGCACACGGTGGTGGCCGGCCAGCGCCTGCGCCGTCTGGCGCGCGCGCTGCAAGTCGCTGGCGATGATCGCGGCCAGTGCATCGCCGGCCAGCGCCCGTCCCAGCGCCTCGGCCTGGCGCAAGCCTGCCCCGTTCAAGGCAATGTCGATATGGCCTTGCAGGCGGCGCTCGGCATTCCACGCCGTTTCGCCATGGCGTATCAATAAAATCGTGGTGCTCATGTCTATTTTTTCAGGGTGATGGCCAGCGCCGGATTGAGCGAGTAAGCGCCGACCAGTTGCGTTTCGTCGAGGATGTGGCCATACATCGCGGCCCGCGCTTGCAGCCCCGTGAAGCGGGCGTCGAGCTGCAGGCGCGGCGTGTCGAGCGCGTACAGGCGAAAGATATAGTGGTGGATGCGCTCGTCGTTCCAGGGCGGACACGGACCGTCATAGCCATAATAGTCGCCGGCCATATCCGGGTCGCCGGCAAACCAGGTCGAGTAATCATTCAAGCCCTGGCGCAATTGATAGGCGGCGCTGCCGTCCAGCCACGCAATCGGCGCGCCGCCCTTGCCGCGCGCCGTGACCCGGTCCGAAAAGCCGCCTTCCGCGATCGACCCCAATTCCAGCGGCAAGTCGACCAGGCTCCAGTGGAAAAATTCGCCGCGCGGCAACGCCGGTGCCAGGCTGCGGCCTTTCCGGTTAACGCCAGCGGCATCGAGGGGCGCGTCGCCATCGATGCAAAACAGGGCCAGCGACTCGGTCCCGTTGGGCACCTCGTCCCAGGCCAAGTGCGGATTGCGGTTTTGCGACAGTCGCACATGGGTGTGCGGATCGAGCGCGCCAAAGGCATTCTCGGCGGGGATCAGGCCGTTGTTCCGGAAGGTATCGCTCCAAAGTTTCATCGCCACCCCGCTCATTATGATTATTCTTGTGGCTTGCCCAAGGCTTCTGAGGCGGCGCAAGCAAAGCCTTATTGGGCTTGCACCTGCAACCAGAACGTGACCGGCCCGTCATTGGTCAGCGACACCTTCATGTCGGCGCCGAAGCGCCCCGTTGCCACCGTCCCGTGCAAGGCGCAAGCCCGCTCGACGAAATAATCGTACAGGCGCAAGCCATCTTGCGGGCTGGCGGCCGGCGTAAACGAGGGCCGGGCGCCGGACTTGGTGTCGGCCGCCAGGGTGAATTGCGGCACCAGCAGCAAGCCGCCGGCAGTCTCGCTGAGGCTGCGGTTCATCTTGCCGGCAGCGTCGCCAAACACGCGGTAGGCCAGCAACTTGGCCAGCAAGGTATCGGCTTGCTTTTCCGTGTCGCCGCGCTCGGCGCACAGCAAGACCATCGGGCCGGCATCGATGGCGCCGATGGTCGCGCCATCGACCACCACGCTGGCCTGGCTGACCCTTTGCAGCAAGGCGATCATGCCGACAGCGTGACGCGGGCGAACTTGCGCCTGCCCACTTGCAGCACGAAAACGCCGGCATCCACTTTCAAGGCCTTGTCGGCGATGACGACGCCATCGATGCGCACCGCGCCCTGCTCGATCATGCGCATCGCGTCCGAGGTCGACGGGCACAGGCCGGCCTGTTTCAGCAGTTGCGGCAAGCCTTGCGGCGCGCCCGTCAGGCTCACTTCGGCCACCTCGTCCGGAATGCCGCCCTTGGAACGGTTGACGAAGTCGGCCAGCGCATCCTCGGCCGCCTGGCGCGAGTGGAAGCGGGTCACGATTTCCTGGGCCAGCGCCACTTTCGCGTCGCGCGGATTCTTGCCACCCTCGACTTCGGCCTTCAACTGGGCCAATTCGGCGATCGAGCGGAAGGACAGCAATTCATAGTAGCGCCACATCATCACGTCGGAAATGCTCATCAACTTGGCAAACATGGTGTTGCCCGGCTCGGTGATGCCGATGTAATTATTTTTCGACTTGGACATTTTCTCGATGCCATCCAAGCCTTCCAGCAGCGGCATGGTCAAGATGCATTGCTGTTCCTGGCCATATTGCTTTTGCAATTCGCGCCCCACCAGCAAATTGAATTTCTGGTCGGTGCCGCCCAGTTCCAGGTCGGCCTTCAGCGCCACCGAATCGTAACCCTGCATCAAGGGGTAGATGAATTCATGCACCGAAATCGCCACGCCTTCCTTGAAGCGCTTGGTGAAATCGTCGCGCTCGAGCATGCGCGCCACCGTGTAGCGCGAGGCCAGTTCGATCATGCCGCGCGCGCCGAGCGGGTCGGACCATTCGGAGTTATAGCGAATTTCCGTCCTGGCCCCGTCCAGCACCAGCGCAGCCTGGGCGAAGTAAGTCATGGCGTTGACCTCGATCTGTTCCTTGGTCAGGGGCGGACGCGTAATGTTGCGCCCGGACGGGTCGCCTATCATCGAAGTAAAATCGCCGATCAGGAAAATCACCTGGTGGCCCAGGTTTTGCAACTGGCGCAACTTGTTCAACACGACCGTGTGGCCCAGGTGCAAGTCGGGCGCGGTCGGGTCCATGCCCAGCTTGATGCGCAGCGGCACCTTGTCGCGCTCGGAGCGCGCCAGTTTTTGCGCGAACTCGCTTTCAACCAGGAGTTCGTCGACGCCGCGCTTGGTGATCGCGAGAGCTTCTAATACTGCGTCCGACAGGGGCAGCGCGGTCGCCGCGGCGGCAGCCTTCTTGGGCGATGCGGTGATGATGGTATCCATATTTTCAGGGCGGTTTTCGTGAAATGGGGGTGGGGTGGCAGAGTTTGTTATAATGCCCGATCCCATCAATCTTGCCGAATGAAACGAACCAAAACAACAAGAGCACATCGTTCAAGCGGCAAATTTTAACTGATTGCATGAACCCTATACAACTATTCACAAGCTCACGCTTGTACACTGAGCTAGGCTCTTCGCGCAAGGCGCGCATCATCAGCGCTTCGGCATTGTTGTTGACGGTATGCGCCTTCGGCGCTGCCGGCGTGGCGCCGCTGGCGCCCGACGCCTCCGACCTGCCGGTGAAATCCGTGCTTCAGTATCTTGAGTTGCCGAATCTGGCGACCCAAATGAGCACACTGGAACATGTCGACCAAAAATTCATCCACGAAGAAAAAGTCCGCGCCGGCGATACCCTCGCCGCCTTGCTGACCCGACTCGGCGTGGACGATGCGGCCGCCGCCACCTTCATCAAAACCGACAAGGTCGCGCATGGCGTGATGCAATTGAAAACCGGCAAACGGGTGCAGGCGCAAACGGCCGAAGATGGCCGCTTGCTATGGTTGCGCGCCACCCTGGTCGATGGCAAGGACATGCCGATCAAAAATATCCTGGTGAACCGCAAGGGCGACGCTTTCGTCGCCTCGGAAGTGCCGATCCAGCTCGAACGCCGGGTCGAAATGCATGCGCGTAACATTACCTCGACCCTGTTCGCGGCCACCGATGCCAGTCCGGACGGGGTGCGCTTGCCGGACACCATTTCGGCCCAGATCGTGGAAATGTTTTCGACCAATATCGATTTCCGCGGCGACTTGAAACGCGGCGACCATTTCAACGTGGTCTATGAAACTTTCTGGCAAGACGGCGAAATGGTGCGGGCCGGCCGCATCCTGGCCGGCGAATTCAGCAACCGTGGCAAGACTTTCCAGTCGGTCTGGTTTGAAGATCCAAGCAGCAAGCAAGGCGGCGGCTACTACAGCTTCGACGGCAAGTCCCTCAAAAAAGCCTTCCTCAAATCCCCCCTCGAATTTTCCCGCATCTCTTCCGGTTTTGCCATGCGCGTACACCCGATTTCGGGCAATTGGAAGCAGCATAAGGGCGTCGACTTCCCCGCCGCGATCGGCACCCCGATCCGCGCGGCCGGCGACGGCGTGGTCGACCTGGCCGGCGTGCAAAACGGTTACGGCAATGTGGTGGTGTTGAAGCACTGGGCCAATTATTCGACCGCCTACGCGCACATGAGCGGCTTCGCGCCGGGCATCCACAAGGGCAGCAAAGTCAGCCAGGGCGACGTCATCGGTTACGTCGGCATGACGGGCTGGTCGACCGGCCCCCATTTGCATTATGAATTCCGGGTCAGCAACGAAGCGAAAGATCCGATGAGCATGAATCTGCTGGCGCAAGCGCCCTTGACGCCAGCCGAGTTGAGCCATTTCCGCGTGGTCTCGGCCGACATGACGCATCGCTTCAACCTGCTGCGTCCCACCGACGCAATGCTGGCGGCGCGCTAAGCGTCCCCATCCCGAGAAAGCCCCGCCCATACGCAATGGCCGGGGCTTTTTACATTCACGGGTAGCCGCTGACGCCCTCATTTACTGATTCACTCAATCATCAAGGACAAGCGCATGGCTTTGTATATCGGTCTGATGTCGGGCACCAGCCTGGATGGCGTGGACGGCGCCCTGGTCGACTTTTCCGGCGCCACCGCGCGCACACTGGCGGCCGCCTACCTGCCCTTTCCCGCCGCGCTGCGGGCCGAACTGATGGATTTGCAAAGCGCCGGTCACAATGAAATCGAACGCGAGGCGCTGGCCGCCAATGTGCTGGCCGCGCGCTACGCCGCATGCGTGGCGGCCTTGCTGGCCGAGGCCGGCGTGGCGCCCGCTGCGGTCAAAGCCATTGGCGTGCATGGTCAGACCATCCGCCATCGCCCGGAACTGGGCTTCACACGCCAGACCAATAATCCGGCGCTGCTGGCCGAATTGAGCGGCATCGACGTGATCGCCGACTTCCGCAGCCGCGACATTGCCGCCGGCGGCCAGGGTGCGCCCCTGGTGCCGGCCTTTCACCAGGCCCGCTTCGGCTTGGCTGGGCAGACCCGGATCGTGGCCAATATCGGCGGCATCGCCAATATCAGTGTCTTGCATGGCGACGGCGGCGTGACCGGCTTCGATACCGGCCCCGGCAACGTCTTGATGGATGCCTGGATTTTCCGCCACCTGGGCCGCGAATATGACGCCGGCGGCGCCTGGGCCGCGAGTGGCAAGGAAATTCCCACCCTGCTGGCCGCGCTGCTGCAAGAACCGTATTTCGATCTGGCGGCGCCGAAAAGCACGGGCCGCGACCTGTTCCACCCGGCATGGCTCGATGCCAGACTGGCACCGTTTGCCGGCGCGGCGCCGGCCGACGTCCAATTCACGCTGACGAAATTGAGTGCGCTAACGCTGGCGCAGGCGATCCGCCGTTATGGCCCGCAAGCGGACGCGGTGTATATTTGCGGCGGCGGCGCCTATAACGACACCTTGCTGCGCGAACTGGCGGCCGCGCTCGATGGCCAGGCCACGGTGGCGTCGACGGCGCAGTTGGGCGTGGCGCCGAACCTGGTCGAGGCCTTGGCGTTCGCCTGGCTGGCGCTGCGCTTCACGCAAGGCGAAGACGGCAATCTGGCGAGCGTGACGGGCGCGCGCGGCGGGCGCATCCTGGGCGCGCTCTATCCAAGATAAAGGCGCCAAGGGCAAGCTAAAATCGGGACGAACGAAAGCGGCGGATGGTTTTCAGCCATCCGCCCGGGCGGGAATGCGAGGCGTCGCTTACACCGAGAACGAGGAGCCGCAGCCGCAGGTCGACGTTGCGGTCGGGTTCTTGATGACGAACTGGGCGCCTTCAAGATCATCCTTGTAGTCGATTTCGGCGCCCACCAGATATTGGTAGCTCATCGAATCGATCAGCAATTGCACGCCGTTTTTCACCATCGTGGTGTCGTCTTCATTGACGATTTCATCAAACGTGAAGCCATACTGGAAGCCCGAGCAACCACCGCCTTGCACGAATACGCGCAATTTCAAGTCGGGATTGCCTTCTTCCTCGATCAATTGCGCGACCTTTTCGGCGGCGCTATCGGTAAAAATAATAGGCGAAGGGATTACATCTTGCATTTCGGCGACGGCATTCATTTCACACTCCCACATAAAAACATTGATTCATTATAGACCGTTGGCGCAAGTCACGCTTCCGACACTGCCAAATGCAACACCGAATCCGCACTATCGTGGTGGCAGAGTTGCCCCGAGATCAGCGCGCCGCCATGCATTTCCATCACTTTGTAAAAGACTGAACCAATAATGCGGCCTTTTGGCTGGATTTCAAGCATTTCAGCCGCATGCACCGACCCGTTGATCTGGCCGTTGACGATCAGGTGGGAGCAGCGCACTTCGCCGTCGATCCGGCCATGTTCGCTGAGCACCAGGTAACTGTGCTGGCCAGCCTCGGCAATCACGTCGCCGCGCACCTGGCCATCGATGCGCAAGCCGCCCTTGAACAGCACGTGGCCGTCGATCTGGGTGGCGGCACCAATCAAGCTATCCATCGCATCGCGCGCATTACGGGCGAACATAGGCGTGATCCTTCACTGTCGTCGACTGCTGGGCCAGCAGCACACCGTTCTCGAACAGACGCGCCCGCAGCGTCTTGACCTGCACGCCGTCTGGCACCGTCAACATGCCGTCCAGGCGCTGGTAATCGCGTACCGCGACGCCGTACAGGGCCGCATCGGCTTGCGCGGGAAATTCCAGCAACACGCTGACGCCATCTTTCTCCCCCTCCAGCGTCACCGTCAACTGGCCGGCGAACTGCGGCGCGCCCTTCTTCGCCCCGTAGTTCAGCAGCAAGACATAATGCAACTGATTGCGCGACAACAGGTCCGCCCCCATCGCCAGGATCGCCAGCCCCGCCTTGGGCGGCGCCAGCCGGCTCTCGACGAGGGCCAAATCTTCACTTAATTTACTATTTTCGAATTGCAAGGCCTTGATCTGCATCGCCGTTTGCGCGGCCGCATCGGCGACGCGGTCGCGCTCCAACGCCACCCTGGTCAACTCGCTTTGCAGCAAGGCGATCTGCTGCCTGGCGCCGGGCGCGCCGGCGCTCAGCCCGACAATGCGGCGCCCCAGGTCGATACCCCACACCAGCAGCGCGCCGGCCAGCGCCAGAATGGCCACGATACCGAGCGCGCGCCCAAGCAGCAGGGGCCGGCTTTGCTCGCGCAGCGTGGTGATGTCGCCGGGCGCCACGGGCGATTAAGGCAACAGGGCAATTTGCGTCAAACCGGCGCTTTCTTCCAGGCCAAACATCAAATTCATGCACTGGACCGCCTGACCGGAAGCGCCCTTGACCAGATTGTCTTGCACCACCAGCACGATCACGGTATTGCCGGGCGCACCATCTTGCTGCGGCCGGTGCAAGGCCAGGCGCAACATATTCGAGCCGCGCGTCGAGCGGGTTTCCGGATGCGCGCCGAACGGCATCACGTCGACGAAGGGCGCATCTTGATATTCGGCTTCAAACAAGGCTTGCAATTGCTCATTGCTGACATCCTTGCTCAGGCGCGCATACAAGGTCGAATGCATGCCGCGTATCATGGGCACCAGGTGGGGCGTGAAAATCAAGCCGACTTTTTGCTCGGTGAAGCGCTGCAATTGCGCCGTGGTTTCCGGCAAGTGGCGGTGGCCGGCCACGCCGTAAGCCTTGAAATTGTCGCTCGCCTCGGAAAACAAGAAGCCGATCTCGGCCTTGCGGCCGGCACCGGACACGCCCGACTTGCAATCGGCGATCAGGCTGGACGCATCGATCAAGCCCGCCTTGAGCAAGGGGTAAAACCCGAGTTGCATGGTGGTGGGGTAGCAACCGGGGTTGGCGACCAGGGACGCGCCCTTGATATCGTCGCGGTTCAATTCCGGCAAGCCATATACGGCCTGGGCGATCAATTCCGGCGCCGTGTGCGTGATCTTGTACCACTGCTCAAACGCGGCCACATCTTGCAAGCGGAAATCGGCGGCCAGATCGATCACTTTCACGCCGGCGGCCAGCAAGGCTGGGGCCTGGGCCATCGCGACGCCGTGCGGGGTGGCGAAAAACACCACGTCGCAACTGGCCAGGTCGGCTTTTTCCGGCGCGGAAAATGCCAGCGTGACGCGACCGCGCAAGGATGGAAACATGTCGGCAACCGGCAAACCGTCTTCCTTGCGCGACGTGATTGCCGTCAACTGCACCTCGGGATGAACTGCCAACAGTCGCAGCAATTCCACGCCTGTATATCCGGTGCCGCCGACGATGCCAACTTTGATCATGTTCTTTCCTTGCCTATAAAGTGAAAAATGTGCGGAATCCGCGTTGAATGGACCGATGGCCATATTTTAACAGGGGTGGCGGGCGGGGGTTTACCATCGCCTCAATGCAAAAAAAGCCGCCTGACAAATAGTCGGCGGCTTTTTTCGAACAGCGCGCAGAGACTGCGCGCCGTTGTTTCCAAATTAACGCTTGGAGAATTGTTTTGCGCGACGAGCTTTGCGCAGACCAACTTTTTTACGTTCAACTTCACGTGCATCGCGAGTAACGAAACCGGCTTTAGCCAAGTCTGGTTTCAGGGCTGCATCGTAGTCGATCAAGGCGCGGGTGATACCGTGACGCACGGCACCAGCTTGACCGGACTCGCCGCCGCCATGGACGTTGACCTTGATGTCGAAACGCTCGACATTGCCGGTCAATTCCAGCGGTTGACGGATGACCATCAGACCTGTTTCGCGCGAAAAGTATTCGTTCGCTGGCTTGCCGTTAACAACGATCAAGCCTGTGCCAACTTTGATAAAAACCCGAGCCACTGCACTCTTGCGACGGCCGGTTCCATAATTGTAATTACCGATCATGTCAGTTCCTTAGAGGACGAGTGCTTTAGGTTGCTGAGCAGCGTGCGGATGGCTTGCTTCCGCATACACTTTCAGCTTTTTGATCATCGCGTAGCCGAGCGGGCCCTTAGGCAACATGCCCTTGACCGCTTTTTCCAGCGCGCGACCCGGAAAACGCTGTTGCATTTTCTGGAAATTGGTTTCGTAGATACCGCCTGGATAACCAGAGTGACGGTAGTAAATTTTCTCAGTTGCTTTGGTACCGGTCACACGCAGTTTGCCTGCGTTGATGACGACGATGAAATCGCCGGTATCGACGTGAGGAGTAAATTCCGGTTTGTGCTTGCCGCGCAGTCGGAGTGCCACTTCGCTGGCAACACGTCCGAGGACTTTGTCCGTCGCGTCAATCACGAACCAATCGCGCTGGACTTCATGTCCTTTAGCGGAAAATGTTTTCATGTTGACTTCCTAAAAGATTACACGCTCAAATGGTGGTTCCGCTGCCTTCGACTTCTTGCGGACTCTGCCTTATCTACTTTTCCTGAGCGAACGGAAAGCCGACAAGTATAAGCGCTTTCAGCTGGCCGCGTCAAGCCCTTGTCGACACGGACATGACCGCTCGTCCTCCCTTACAATATGTTCAAGATTATTTCAGGGAGAGTGGCATGGAATGCAAAGTGAGCTGGAACGGACCCTCGGGCATGAGTTTTTTGGCGCAGACCGGCTCCGGCCATCTGGTGCCGATGGATGGCGCGCCCGACGGCGGCGGCCACAATCTGGCGCCGCGGCCGATGGAAATGGTCTTGCTCGGCACCGGCGGCTGCACCGCCTATGATGTGGTGCTGATCTTGAAACGGGGCCGCGAAGATGTGCGCGGCTGCGACGTCACGCTAAAGGCCGAGCGGGCCGAGACGGAACCGAAGGTATTCACCAAGATTCATTTCCACTTCACCGTCAGCGGCAAGAACTTGAAGCCGGGCAGCGTCGAACGCGCCGTCGCGCTGTCGCATGATAAATATTGCTCGGCCTCTATCATGCTGGCAAAAACGGCTGCCATCACCCATTCCTTCGAGATCGTCGAGGCCTGAGCGGCGCCGTGCCAGCCCAGTTTAAATGTAATAGGCGGTCTTGGTCATCAACTTGCCCATGGCCGCCATCAGGGCCTTGACCGGCGCCGGCGTGGTGCGCGCGCCCAGCGCCTGGGCGCTGGCGCCGTGCGCGATCTCATCGATGCGCATCTGCTCGACGATGGCGCGCGACTTGGCGTCTTGCGCGGGCAATTTCAACAAGTGGCTGGCCAGGTGGGCTTCGACCTGGCGCTCGGTCTCGACCACGAAGCCGAGGCTGCGCGCGTCGCCCAGGCGCGCGGCGACGCTGCCGAGCGCGTAGGCGCCCGCATACCACAGGGGATTGAGCAAACTCGGCTGCGAACCAAGCTCGGCCAGGCGCTGCGCGGTCCAGGCCAGGTGGTCTTCTTCTTCCCGTCCCGCTTGCGCGAATTGGGCGCGCATGGCGTCGCTGCGGGCGTGCCGCGCCTGCGAGTTGTAGAGGGCCTGGGCGCACACTTCGCCGACATGGTTGACCCGCATCAAGCCGGCGCTGTGGCGCTGCTCGGCCCGGTCCATGGTGGCGTCGGGCGCATGCGCGGCCGGGGTCGGGCGCGACGCCGACGCCACGCCGGCAATCACGCGCAAAGCCTTGTCGGCGCCGATGATAAAACTATCGAGGGGATGATGATACCGCTTCGCTGCCATGGCATGTCTCGTGTTGGTAAAGCATGATTGTAGACCATCGCGGCGCCCCGTCCGCCACGCGTCTAGCTGTTTCCGTTCGACTTTTGCCGCTCAATCCAGTCCACCACCGGTCCCACCGCGTCCAGGCCGGACAAATCTTTTGCCACGCCCAGATTAAGCGAGATCAGAAAGGGCAAGGTCTCGACCGGCATTTCCGGGCAAATCGCGGCAAAGGCTTGCAAGAAACGCTCCGACTGCAGCACCCGTAGCACTTTTTCGCCGCTCATGAATTGCAACACGCTGGCAATGCTGTGGCCGCCACCGATGGAACGGTAAATGAAACGATTGTATTCGGCGTCGATTTTCTTGAAATCCAGGGTTTCCTGGGTCATCAGTGCGGCCAGGTAAAACAGGCCCAGGGTAACCCGAAAAAATCCGATCGCCTCGGCGCTGGTCATGCCCGCGCGCGCCATCGCCAACGCTTGTTCCTGCTTGCCGCCATCCATCGCCATTCCCCCGCTGTCGACTCTATCCCCATTGTGCCCGATTGCCGCGCCCCGTCAAGCAGGCGCCGGCCCCAAGTATTCCGCGTTTGTATTCCTCGTTTGCCTTGCTAGCGAGAATTTTTACATGCTACCCTGAGTCTTTCAGTCTTGGGACCGCTCCATGATCGAGGTGAGAAGCCTGGCAAAGCGTTTTCGCATGCCTTCGCGCAAGGATGGCCAGCCGCGCGACCCGCGCGAGCACGACGGCTGGTTCCACGCGGTGCGCGAAGTCAGCTTCCGCTGCGGTCCCGGCGAAGTGCTGGGTCTGCTGGGCCCGAATGGGGCCGGCAAGACCACCACCCTGCGCCTGCTGTCGACGGCGCTGAAACCCGATTCCGGCAGCGCCTTCATCAACGGCGTCGATATCTTGCGCGAACCGCTGCTGGCGCGCCAGAGCATCGGCTTTCTATCCGGCAGCACAGGGCTGTACGGGCGCCTGACGGCGCGTGAAAACGTCGAATATTTCGGCCGCCTGCACGGCATGAGCCCGGCCTATCTGAAGCGGCGCTGCGACGAATTATTCGATTTGCTGCAAATGCACGCCTTTTCCGGACAGCGCGCCGACCAGTTATCGACCGGCATGAAGCAAAAGTGCGCGATCGCGCGCGCCGTGGTGCACCAGCCGCAAATCGTCATCCTGGACGAGCCGACCACCGGCCTGGACGTGATGTCGGCCAAGATCTTGCTCGACTTCATCGCCAGTTACAAGGCCATGAAGGTGCCGCTGATTTTCTCGACCCACCATTTGCACGAAGTCGAAAAACTGTGCGACCGGGTCTGCATCATCAACCAAGGCAAGACCGCCTTCAACGGCACGCTGCCCCAATTGCGCCAGCTTGGCGGCAGCGCCGACCTGTACGACGCTTTTGTCGGCATCGTCAATCAGGGGGATTGAAACATGTGGATCATTTATTTCAAGGAATTACTGGAATTGATGCGCGACCGCCGCACCATCGTGTTTACCATCCTGATCCCGATTTTCGCCATGCCCCTGATAGGCGGCGGCTTCGCCTACCTCTCCACGACCATGTTCAAGCAAGCCCAGTCGGCGCAATTGAGTTATGCCATATTCGGCAAGCAAGAGGCGCCCCAGTTGAGCGCCCGCTTCGCCCGCGACAAAGGTTTCAGGGAAGTCCAGTTGGGCGACGAGACCGCGATACGCAAGGCGATCACCGACGAGCGCATCAAATTCGCGCTGGTGATCCCGCCGCGCTTCGAGGCGACTCTGGAGGCGCAGCGGCAAGCGAGCATCGCCTTGCATTACAACAGCGCCTCGACCACCGATTTGATACGCAAGCGCGTCATGACCGTGGTCAAGGCGCAAAACGATAGCTTGCGCGAGCAAGCGCTGTCGTCACTGAACTTGAACCAGACCCAGTTGCGCTTCGCCCTCACCCCGATCACCCTGGACGAGCATTCCACCGCCGACAAGCGCGAGCAAATGGGCGCGCTGATGGGCGGCGTGCTGCCCTATATCTTGCTGATGGTGTGCCAGATGGCGGCGATGTATCCGTCAATCGACCTCGGCGCCGGCGAAAAGGAAAGGGGCACCCTGGAAACGCTGCTGCTGGCCCCGGTGCCACGCGGCGCCATCGTGCTGGCCAAGTTCCTGGTCTTGTTCAGCGTCAGCCTGACCTCGGCCCTGCTGATGGTGGCCAGCCTGGGCGTCATCATGCTGTTCTTTGGCGGCGCCATGCCGGGTGAGCTGACCTTGCTGGCGCGCAGCATCGGCGCGGCCGACCTGGCAATGGTGGCCCTGATGCTGGTGCCGACCGCCGCCATCTTCAGCGCCATCTTGCTGTCGATCTCGATTTACGCGAAAAGCTACAAGGAAGCGACCGGCTTGATTTCGCCGCTGCTGCTGCTGACCATGCTGCCCGTCACGGTCGGCATGCTGCCGGGCGTGGAATTGAATTGGATGTGGTCGATGGTGCCGCTGACCAATGTCGCACTGGCGATGAAGGAATTAATCAAGGGCACCATGGATTACCGCATGTTGGGCGTCATCATGCTCTCGAGCACCGTGATCGCGGGCGCCCTGCTCGCGCTATGCCGCTGGTGGTTCAGTCGCGAACAAGTGCTGTTTCGCGACTGAAACCCCGAATCGGGCTATCCGGGCGCCTCAAAGCGCCGTATATCGCAAGCATCCGCCCGCCGTATCCCAAATTCAATACAATGCCGGCATAGATGCATGCGCGGGCTGCGCCGGCGGCAAGAGAATATAGATGAGGAGTTGGCATGGAATTACGCATCCGCAAGCTGTCCAAGACTTACGGCAACGGTGTGGTGGCGCTGGACAATGTGACGCTGACCATCCCCAGCGGGATGTTCGGCCTGCTGGGCCCGAACGGCGCCGGCAAGTCGACATTGATGCGTACCCTGGCCACCTTGCAAGAATGCGATTCCGGCTCGGTGTTTTTCGGCGAACTCGACGTGCTTGACGACAAGGACGAAATCCGCCGCCTGCTGGGCTACCTGCCGCAAGACTTCGGCCTGTATCCGAAGGTGACAGCCTACGAATTGCTCGACCATTTTGCCGTGCTAAAAGGCTTGTCGAACCGGACCAGGCGGCGCGAAGTGGTCGACGGCTTGCTGCAGCAAACCAATCTGTTCGAGGTGCGCCACCAGCGCCTGGGCGGCTTTTCCGGCGGCATGCGGCAACGCTTCGGCATCGCCCAAGCTTTGCTGGGCGAGCCAAAACTGATCATTGTCGACGAACCGACGGCCGGCCTGGACCCGCAGGAAAGAGTGCGTTTCCATAATCTGCTGTCGGACATCGGCGACGACAAGACCGTACTGCTGTCGACCCATATCGTGAGCGACGTGGCCGACCTGTGCGCCAATATGGCCATCATCAACAAAGGCCATGTGCTGCTGTGCGGCGCCACCCAAAAACTGATCGAAGATATCAGCTGCAAAATCTGGGCCCGCTTCGTCGACAAGAAAGACTTGTATGCCTTCCAGCAACGCCACGCCGTCATCTCGACCCGCCTGCTGTCGGGCCGCACCTTGATCCACGTGTATAGCGACAGCGATCCCGGCGACGGTTTCGAGGAAGCCATCGGCGACCTGGAGGATGTCTACTTCGCCACCATCGCCGGGCGCCACAGCGCTACGGCGCCGCGCTGAGGAGGCCCGCATGCTGGCCATCGCACTGTTCGAAGCACGGCAACGGCTCAAGCTGATGTCGACCTGGGTATATTTCGCCATGTTCCTGGGGCTGGCCATGCTGTGGATGGCGGCCGCCGGCGGCGTCTTCAAGGATGCCGCCGTGACTTTCGGCGGCAGGGTGTTGCTGAACGCGCCGCGCACCATCGCCATCACTTGCGCCTTTCTCGGCTGCCTGGGGGCGATCGTGGTGGCGGCCATGATGGGCCGGGCTGTGCAGCAAGATGTCGAATATGATATGCAGCCTTTCTTTTTCAGCGCGCCGATCAAGAAGCATCAATACATCTTCGGCCGCTTCGTGGGCGCCTACCTGACGCTGGCCGTGGTGTTTTCCAGCATCGTGCTGGGCGCCTGGCTGGGCGCCTACATTCCCGGCATGGACGCCGAGCGCCTCGGGCCGCAGCGCTGGGCGGTCTACCTGATGCCCTACCTGTTCACCCTGTTGCCCAATATCTTCATATTCGGTTCCATCTTCTTCACCCTGGCGGCGCTGACGCGGCGCATGCTGCCGGTCTACATCAGCAGCGTGGTAATGTTGATTGGCTATCTGGTAGCGCCCTCGCTGGCGAGCGACCTCGACTACAAGACCCTGGCCGCCCTGATCGACCCCTTCGGCACCACCGCCCTGATACGCTTGACCGAATACTGGCCCACGGCCGAGCGCAACAGCCGCCTGGTGCAACTCGAAGGCGTCTACCTGCTGAACCGCCTGATCTGGTCTTCTTGCGCGCTGGCGGCACTGCTGCTGGGCTACTGGCGCTTCCAGTTTTGCGCCACCAGCGAGGCCAGCCACAAGGCTGGCGGCGAGGCCGAGGCGCCACGGCCCCTGAGCGGCGCCGTCAACCAGCCGCAGCTGGCGCCCGACTTCGGCCGCCGCAACTTCGCCTTGCTGCTGGCGCAAATGAGCTGGCTCAATTTGCGCGAAACGGTCAAAAATATCTATTTCGTCGTGATCGTGCTGGCTGGCGTGCTCTTCATGTATGCCAGCGCCTTCGACCTGGGGTCCATGTATGGCACCAAGACTTACCCGGTCACGGAACTGGTGCTGGAGCTGGTCAGCGGCGCGTTCTCGCTCTTCATGCTGGTCATCACCACCTTTTACGCGGGCGAGCTGGTCTGGCGCGAGCGCGAGGCGCGCATCGCCCTCATGCTCGACGCCCTCCCCATTCCCAGCTGCTTGCCGCTGCTGGCGAAACTGTTCGCGCTGATCGGCCTGCAAGCGCTGTTGACGGTGGCGATCATGCTGTGCGGCATGTCGATCCAGATCTTCAACGGGTATTTCCAGCTCGACGCCGGCCTGTATCTACAACAATTATTCCTGATCCAGTTGCCCGGCTATGCGCTGCTGGCGGTGCTGGCGATCGCCCTGCAAGTGCTGCTCAACCATAAATACCTGGCGTTTTTCGCGATGATCATGTATTACTTGGCCACCGTGACCTTCACCGCGCTGGGCCTGGACCACCCGATGCTCTTGTATGGCGCCATGCCCGCCTTCATTTACTCGGCGATGAATGGCTACGGCCATTTCCTGCTGCGCGAGCGCTGGTTCGAGTTGTACTGGGCCGGCGCGGCTTTGACCTTGACCGTGCTGGCCCTGCTGTTCTGGGCCCGCGGCGCCAACGATCAATGGCGCACCCGTCTGCAATTGGCGCGCCATGCCTTGACGGGGCCGGTGCTGTTCAGCCTGGCCTTGGGCTTGAGCATTTTTTGCGCCACCGGCGCCCTGCTGTACTACAACCTGAGCATCGCCAACGATTACAAGTCGGCTTATCAAAAAGAGGCCGACCGGGCCGCCTACGAACGCCAATACAAGCGCTACCTGCGCACGCCCCAGCCGCGCATCACCGACGTCAAGCTCGACGTCGATATCATGCCCGAACAGCGCACCCTGCACGTCAAGGGCCGCTACCAGCTGGAAAACAAGAGCGGCCAGCCGGTCACCGACATTTTCATCCAGCAAGACAGCGGCGCCGCGATCCGTGCGCTGCGCTTCGGCGCCCGCGTTCTAAGCGGCATCCGTGACAAGCAACTGGGCTTTTACAGCTTCAAGCTGGCCACCGCGCTGGCGCCGGGCGCCACGCTGGCGCTGGAATTCGACCTGGAATTCGCGCCCCGGGGCATTCTCGGCCTGGGCCAGGACACGCCGGTGATCGGCAACGGCAGTTTCTTCAACAATACGATCTTGCCGCACATCGGCTACCAGCCGACGCTGGAATTGAGCGACGCGCGCGACCGCAAGAAACATGGCTTGCCGGCGCAAGAGCGCGCCTTGCCGCGCAACGATGCGCAAGGCCTGGCCAACAATGCCATCGGCAACGATGCCGACTGGATCAATTTCGACGCCACCGTCAGCACCACTCAGGAGCAGATCGCGATCGCCCCAGGTACCCTGGACAATGACTGGATCGCCAATGGCCGCCATTATTTCCACTACAAGATGGAGCAGCCCATGCTCAATTTCTACGCCTTCCAGTCGGCCCGCTATGCGCTCAAGCACGAGCGCTGGCAAGATGTAGCGATCGAGCTGTATTACCATCCCGGCCACGAATACAATCTGGAGCGCATCGCCAAAGGCGTCAAGGAAGCGCTCGACTATGCCAGCAAGAATTTCGGTCCCTACCAGCACAAGGTCGTGCGCATCGTCGAATTCCCCCGCTATGCCGCGTTTGCGCAATCGTTTCCGAATACCATACCGTTTTCGGAAGGCATAGGTTTCATCGCCAAGGTCGACGACAAGGATGCCAAAGACATCGACTATCCCTTCTATGTGACGGCGCATGAAGTGGCGCATCAGTGGTGGGGCCACCAGTTGGTGGCCGGCAATACCCGTGGCGCCAGCGTGCTCAGCGAAACGCTGGCGGAATATACGGCCCTGATGGTGATGAAGAAAAATGTCGGCCCGGACAAGATGCGGCGCTTCCTGCGCTATGACTTGCATGGCTACTTGATCGGGCGCAGCGTCGAAAACAAGAAGGAATTGCCGCTGGCCGACAATGAAAACCAGAATTACATCCACTACAATAAAGGCAGCCTGGCAATGTACCTGCTGCAAGATATTCTCGGCGAAGACAAGATCAATGGCGCGCTGCGGACCTTGTTGGCGGGCAAAGGCGGCCCGCCCTATCCCAGCGTGACGGCCTTGATCGATGCCCTGCGTGCCATCACGCCGGCCGGGCAAGCCTATCTGATCGATGATTTATTTGAAGCCATCGTGCTGTACGAAAACCACGCCGTGGCGGCGACGGCGTACAAACGGGCCGACGGCAAATACGCACTCAGCTTGACGGTGCATGCCAGCAAGGTACGGGCCGGCGAACTGGGCGAGGAAAAAGAAGTACCCTTGAAAGACTTGATCGATATCGGCGTCGACGACAAGAATGGCAATAGCTTGCTGCGCGAACGCAAGTTGATCGAACGCAAGGACAATACTTACACGCTGGTGGTGGACGGCAAGCCGGCCAAGGCTGGCATCGATCCGGACAACAAGCTGATCGACCGCAAGCCGGACGATAATCTGATCAATGTCGAATTGACGCCGACGCCATAATGAATCGGCTAGGGCGTCGCCGCCAGGCTCAGGCTGACGCCCATTTCCACCAGCGCACCGAGGTCGTCCAGCGACAAATCGAGGACCGCGTCGCCGCCTAGCGCGATGCGCAATTCGGCCACGATGCGCGGGGCCGCGAACGTGATCCCGCGCGAAGCGCATTCGTCGAGGTAGGCGCGGATCGCCTCGAGCAGGGCCGGCGCGTCGGTCGCGTCCACTATGCCGACTTCAAAACCCGAATCCAGGTGGCTATGTCCATTGGCGCGCACAGCGCCCTTGCGCCACTCGCTGGCGGGCTCGGTCGGCAAAGCCTCGCGGATGGAGTCAAGGGTAAGGTCGTCGCCGTACACCGTCAAAGAAGCCATGTTCATGCTGTCACCTCCATCGATCAGGCGCCGCATCAACATTGCAAGCGCGGCCATTCTGGAGTCTACGCAAGGAAGACTCCTATGTCTACATTGCAACTTCGAATTGTGGCGCAGATTTGCGCCATCTTAAAACGCGATTGCCTGTTTAAAAACATGGCTATTTAAGCCATAATCGCGCTCCCACCAACAGGAGTAGCCATGACATCTAGCGACATCGACCTCAGCGCCTATCTGGCTGCCAGCGCCGTCATCGATTGGCGCGAACCCGCAATCGTCGAGCTGGCCCGCAGCCTGCGCGGCGCGTGCGCCGAGGACAGCGCCCGACAGTGCTTTGAATGGGTGCGCGACAAGATCGAGCATAGCATCGACTTCCGCCGTGACGAACTCGCCTGCACCGCGTCGGACGCGCTGGCGCTGGGCACCGGCCTGTGCATCGCAAAGAGTCATTTGCTGATTGCCCTGCTGCGCGCCAACGGGATCGCGGCCGGATGCTGCTATCAGCGCTTGACCTTGAATGGCGACCAGGCGCCCTATTGCACGCATGCGTATGTGGCGGTATGGCTCGAGGGGCGCGGCTGGTATCGCTGCGATGCGCGCGGCAACAGCAAGCCGGGCATCGCTTGCCAATTCACCCCCGGCGTGGAAAACCTGGCTTATCCGGTACGCCACGCCGGCGAATGCCATTTTCCGGGGGTGTGGGCCGAACCATGGCCGGCACTGGTGGCGACCATGCTCGCCTTGGGTAGCATGGAGCAATATTGCCTGGCCCCGATAGACGTCCGCCCGCCTGAGCGGGACGAGGTTGCGGCTTAGCCCGCCGCGCGCGCCTTCAAGGCAGCGCGCACGCCGGCGCCATAGTCTGGATCGGCGCGGTCGAAATGCCCGAGCTGGCGCTGCAAGATCGCATCGTCAACCTGGCTCAGCGGTCCGGCCAGATTATCGAACAGATTTTGCTTCTGTTGCGCTGGCAGCAGACGGAACAGATTGCCGGCCTGGCTGAAGTCATCTTCCTCGGCGCGCCCGTCGTAGCGGGCGGCAGCGCCGTGCAGCGCCAGCGCCGGTTCGCCGTGACCGAGGCCGCGCGGCGCGCTGCCGGCCGCCTCGACGGTGGCGTAATTGGGCGCCGCGCCGCCGTTCTGGACTGCCATCGCGCCGTCGCGCTGCTGGTTGTGGAAGGGGCAGCGCGCCGCGTTCACCGGCAAGTGCTGGTGATTGGTGCCGACCCGGTACAACTGCGCGTCATGGTAGGCAAACAAACGGCCCTGCAACATCTTATCGGGCGAATATCCCATGCCCGGCACCGCATTGGCCGGCGAGAACGCGGCTTGCTCGACTTCGGCGTGATAATTGTCGGGGTTGCGGTTCAATTCGAACACGCCGACCGGCATCAGGGGGAAGTCGCGGTGCGGCCACACCTTGGTCAAGTCGAAGGGATTCCAGCCGGTGCGCGCTTCCCACTCGGCCAGCTGGACTTCGCTCGCCACTTGCAAGCGCACTTCCCAGCGCGGGAAATCACCGGAAGCAATGGCGCCAAACAAATCGCGCTGGGCGTAATCGGGATCGGCGCCGCACAGGCGCGCCGCTTCGGCAGCGCTCAGGTTCTTGATCCCTTGCAGCGTCTTGAAATGCCACTTCACGTAGACGCGCTCGCCCTTGTCATTGATCAAGCTATAGGTATGGCTGCCGAAGCCATCCATGTGGCGATAACCGTCCGGCGTGCCGCGGTCGGAAAACAGCATGGTGACCTGGTGCAGACTTTCGGGCGCCTTGCTCCAGAAATCGAACATCATGTTGGCCGACTTCAGATTCGATTGCGGATCGCGCTTCTGGGTATGCACGAAATCGGGGAATTTGATCGGGTCCTTGATGAAGAACATCGGCGTGTTATTGCCGACCAAGTCCCAATTGCCCTCCTCCGTGTAAAAGCGCAGCGCGAAACCGCGCGGATCGCGCTCGGTGTCGGCGCTGCCGCGCTCGCCGCCGACGGTGGAAAAGCGCGCGAAAGTCGCAGTTTGCTTGCCCACCGCGCCAAATAATTTGGCCTTGGTGAGGGCCGTGATGTCATGCGTCACCGTGAACGTGCCATAGGCGCCGGAACCCTTGGCATGCACCACGCGTTCGGGGATGCGCTCGCGGTTAAAGTGTTGCAATTTCTCGATCAAATGAAAGTCTTGCAGCAGCAAGGGGCCGCGCGGGCCGGCGCTGATGGAATTCTGATTGTCGGCCAGCGGAATGCCGGACGCGGTGCTGAGAGGGGGTTGTTGACTCATGGCTTGCTCCTGTTGTGAACTGATGCAAGGATTCTAAACAGGCAAGAAACAAAGATAAAGACAATTAACTTTATATGTTCGATAGTTTTTATAAATAACACTCTACCGCGCGCCAATCTGGCGCCCCCCCTCCACCTTTTCTACATCCTTACCACTGCATTTCGCCGGTGGCGACCTTGGCGCTCGTTTGCAGCGCGGCATCCAGGCCCACGTGCGGATATTGCCGCTTCATGCTCTCTATCAATTGCGTGGAATTGGCGGCCTTGGCGCTGGCCGTCTCGAAAGCTAGCAGATAGTCGCGGGTGAAGGCAATGCTGTCGGGCGTGGGCACGGCGCCCAGTTTGAAGTGGCCCGGCACCACCGTGCTTGGTTTGAGCGCGGCGATGCCGGCCAGCGTCGCCAGCCACTCGCGACGCGATTGAGCGCTTTGCGTATCGGCCATCCACACATGCAAATCGTTGAACAAGACCACCCCGCCCACCACTGCCTTCAAAGAAGGAATCCACACATAGGTACGCTCCGGCGTCGCTCCCAACACACTCAAACTCTGGCCTTCAAGCATGATTTCCCGGCCTTGCAGCGCGCGCGGCATGACGATGGCGTGCGGCGCGTTCTGTTTCAGGATCGGTCCCCAGAACGCGAGCTTGGCCTGGGCTTTCTTTTGCATCGCGGCGATCGTTTCCGGTGTCGCCAGCACGGCCGCGTCGGGGAAGGCCGCCGTCACCACGTCCAGGCCGAAATAGAAATCGGGATCGCCGTGGCTGATATAAATCGTGGTCAATTTCTTGCCGCTGGCGCGGATGCGCTCGACCAGCTTCACCGCTTCGGCGCGGGAAAACTGGGCGTCGATCAGCACGGCGTCGGTCTTGCCGGCCACCAGCACGGATGCGACGGGAAAGATCGCCGCTTCGCCCGGATTGAACACTTCCAGCGTCAATGGCGCGGCGGCACGCGCCGGGCTGAGGGCGCCAGCGGCGGAAGTGGCGAGCACGGCGGCCAACAGGATGGATTTCTTGAACATGGCAGATACCTTTGCGAATTGATTGGGATATCTGCATCTTACGTTGCTTGATTCGAATGAAAAACCCAGTAAACTGCAATGCTTAATTGCATGGATCGGACGAATTAAACGAAGAAATACCTCAAGCCGCGCTGGCCAGCGCCAGCGCCAATTGCCGCTGCCAATCGCTGGCCTGGCTGCGGTTCCATACCAGCGCCACTTGCTCGCTGCATTCGAAGGCGCAATCGCTGACCTGGATGCGCAGCAAATCCGGGTCGACCAGCGCGAAATCGGGCAGGTAGGCGAGCGCGTCGCCGGACTTGACAAAGCCCAGCAAGAGTTGCAAGTCATCGCTCCAGTAACGTATCTTGCGCGGCAACTGGTCGTCGCGCCAGCCGTCGGAACGGGCGCCGCGCCGCACCCCGCAAAACAGGGAGCGCGAGGGACAGGCAAAATCGTGCGCCAAGACTTCGGCGCTGCTGGCCCGCACGAGCGGCCCGTCCTTGGACTCGCCCTTGGGCGAGCGCTCACGCGCCAGCGGATGGCGCCAGCCGGCCACCAGATGCAGCGTCACGTCGCCCAGCGGCGTCACCTCCCAGTCGGCCGACCAATGTTCGCTGCGGCCCTCGATGGCGGCGCCCGTGACCAGCGCCGCGTTGACGTCGCCCCGTTCGAGCGCGGCCAGGGCCTCGTCCTCGAACATCGCTTGCATATGCAAACTGCCTTCCGGAAAAGCGCGCAAGGCGGCCGCCGCCATCTGGCCGTGCCGCCACAACAAGATCGCCGGCCCGCCGATGCGGCAATCGATGGCGGCGCGCCGACCCATGATGTCGAGCTTGGCTTGCTCGGCCAGCGCCAGCAGGGTTTGCGCGCGCGCCAGCAGGAATTGGCCGCTCTCATTGAGCACCAATTGCTTGGCCGAACGGTCGAACAAGGACTTGCCCAGGCTGTCTTCGAGCCGCTTCAGCGCTTTTGATACGGCCGATGGCGTCAAATGCATTTCCAGCGCGGCCGCGCCCAGCGATGGGCGGCGCGCGGCGCTGACGAAAATACGCAGGTCGCTCAAGTTCATGATGTCCCGTGGGGATACGAAAGGTGAATTTAAGTTGCTTTACCGGATACACAATGCGGCTTACCATCATAGCATCCGAACCCACCGCGAGCGCCGACCATGCCCACACTGACCCAATTCCAATGGATTTACCGCAAACAACCGACCGGCGCCATCACAGCCGAACATTATGAATTGATCAGCCAGCCGCTCGCCATGGAATTGGGTGCCGACGAGGTGCTGATCGAAGCGCGCTACTTCAGCGTCGATCCGTATATGCGCATCGGCCAATCCAGCAAGCCCACTTACGACAGCGAACCGCATCCGCTGAACACGGTGCAAGCGGGCGCCGTGGTGGCCCAGGTGCTCGCTTCGAACGCGCCCGGCTATGCGGCGGGCGACTGGGTCAGCGCTTACAGCGGCTGGCAAAGCCACGCCAGGCTGCACGCCAGCGCCTTGACCCGGCTCGACCCGGAACAGGCCCCGGTGACGACCGCGCTGGGCGTGCTCGGCATGCCCGGCCGCACGGCCTGGTTCGGTTTGACCGAATCGGGCCAGCCGCACGCCGGCGAAGTGGTGGTGGTGTCGGGCGCGGCCGGCGCGGTCGGCTCGCTGGTGGTGCAATTTGCCAAGCGCCACGGCGCGCGCGTGCTCGGCATCGCCGGCGGCGCCGCCAAATGCGCCTGGCTGCGCGAGGAATTGGGGGCCGACTGGGCCATCGATTACAAGGCGCATGCCAACGCCGACACGCTGGCCGCCGAGATCAAGGCGCTGACGGGCGGCGTCGACGTGTATTTCGATAACGTGGGCGGCATGGTCAGCGACGCCGTGATCCCGCTGATCAACCGGCGTGCCCGCATCGTCATCTGCGGCCAGATCAGCCAATATAGCGGCGGCCTGGAAACCCCGGAACTGGGGCCGCGCCTGCTGCACCATATGCTGTACCAGCGCGCCACCATCCAGGGCATGCTGTCGCGCGACTATGTGCACCGGATGGATGAAATGCGCCGCATCGTGGCGCCCTGGGTCAAGGCGGGCCAGATCGTCTTCGAGGAAACCATCATCGACGGCTTCGAGCAATTGCCGCAAGCCTTGAACTCGCTGTTTACGGGCGAGCATCGCGGCAAATTGCTGGTGAAAGCGTGAGGGTGGCAGCCAGATTATTGATGCTGCTTGGCGGCCTGGGCCTGTCGACGGCGCTGGCGGCCGGGCCAACCTGGGGCGAGCACGGCATGGTCCTGTTTGGCGACCAGGACGGCTTGTACGCCTCGCATTTGCCGATGTTGCACGCCCCGCATGATTATCAAGTTCTGCTGCGGCTACATGTGGCCGACGCCAGGCTGGACGCGGCCTTGCGCCAGCGCCTCGCCGGCAAGCCGGTGCTGTGGACCATCGCGCCGGAAGCTTTTGAATTACAGCGCCTGGCGCCGCGCTCGGCGCATCCGCTGACGCAATTCAAGGCCGACCTGGTGCTGGGCCATTTCGAGCAAAAAGGCCACACCGAATATGCCGCCGCCACGCTGGTGGTCGAGCAAGTGCTGCTGTTTCGCCAACTCGCCACGGAGGCCAAAAACAATGCCAGCGCCAGCTATATGCAAATCGGCGGCGGCGCGCAACGCTTCCTCGTCAAGCGCATTGACAGCCGGCCCGACTTCGAGCACATCGTCTCGTTCACGGCCAAGGCCGGCGCGCCGACCGGCCCCGTCACGGTGCCCAAGCAAGCCTTGCGGCAACCGGCGCAGCAAGCCCTGGCGGCGGCCCTGTTGCCGGTGCTGGGCGCGCCGCCGACCATGCGCGGCGCGGTGTATTTCTCCACTGACGATTTGCAATAAGCTGGCCCATGCCGCCACCCGTCGCTCCCGTACCGCCGCACTACCAGGGCTTGTGGCGCCGCACCGGCATTTGGCGCCGCGACGGTAGCGCCGACTTGTCCACGCGGGTCTGGTGGTGCCAGTCGCCGCGCTTTCACATCGACTTGCGCATCCCGGCCCAGCGCCCGCCGGTATCCGGAGCCGCCGCGCTGGCCCGGCTGGCGCCCCGGCAACTGGCGCTCTTCGCGGCCCAGACCGGCTTTGCCGGCCTCACCCTGGTCGATCGCGCACGCTGCGAATGGCGGCCCGAGATCGCCTTCCCCGCCGTCAGCGCGGAAATCGACGCCGGTTTGATGCGTTTCGACACGGCCGACAATCTGCATGAAAGCGGTATCGACGGCGGCTATGAGGAAGACTGGCTGCGGCTGGCGGGCGGCCCGATGCGGGGCTTGCGGCTGGAGTCGGGCGATGGCGCCCTGGCTTACCTGCTGCTCGGCGAGGCCTGGGCCGCCTGGGCTTACGGCCGCCCGGACAACAGCTTCCCCGCCACGCCCGCCGGGAGCGAATTTTCCATCTTGCGGCGCCAAGCTGGCGACGCATGGCAAATCGTCGCCTCCAACTGTCCCTGGCTGGAAGGCGCACAATTATTCTTGAATGGCGCGCAATTGAGCCTGTGCGCGCCGGGCGACAGCGTCACGCTGGCCACGCCGGTGAGCCGGCAATGGCGCGTCAGCGCGCTTGCCTGAGCCAGCTCCCCAGCCTACCCTTTTACAGTGGGGCAACCAGCATGGACCAGCAGTTTGAAGACGGTTTGCGGATACGCAAGCAAGTGATGGGCGAGATGGAGATGATCCCGGCATAGGCCGCGCGGCGTAAAACGCCGGCGTAAAAAAACGGAGACGATCAGGTCTCCGTTTTTATTGGGGCGTGACGTTTTACTTCGCGGCAGCTGCTTTCTTGACGGGCGCTTTCTTGACCGCCGCCTTCTTGACGACGGCTTTCTTGGCTGGCGCCTTGGCTACCGCCTTGGCGGCGGCTGCCTTGACGGGCGCGTCCCCGGCATCGCCCTCGGCGCCGTCGGCCACCACGGCCGCCGCCTTGCCTTTGGCGGGCGCCTTGGCCTTGCGCTCTTCAAACTCGAAGCTGATCTTGCTATCCTTGCCCTTGACCAGGAAAGCCTTGAAGGGACGGCGCGTGCGCTGCGAGATGAAGCCCGGCAACAGATCGGTCTTGCCCTCGTTGAGCAACTTGGCCATTTGTTCGGGCAAGATTTCTTGCTGCAAGATGATGCGGCCGCTGCGGAAATCGCAGGACTTCGGTTTCGCGACGCTGTTTTCGCAGACATACGCCAGGCCCATCTCGTAGACACCGGCGGCGCACTTCGGACACGCACCAAGCGGCGCCTGGCCGGTGAAATCGACGCCCTCGCCGTCTTCGCCCTCGTCGTTCTGGCCGAAATCGAATTCCAGCTTGAAGTTGCTGATATCTTCGTCGCGCACGATGCGCAAGATGGCCGCAAACGGGCGCCCCATTTTCGAGCGGAAGCCTTGAAGCGGGCCGATGGTGCGATTGGTCAGCAATTCCTCGACTTCGGCGATCTCGAACTGGCGGCTGCCCGGCGTCTTGCTCATCGAAAAATCGCACTTGGTGCAAACGAAGCGGCGATAGTTTTCCTTGACCACGCTGCCGCAATTCGGGCAGGGCGTGGTCATCGTCGCGTAATCGCCGGGAATGGTGTCGTTATCGTACTCCTTGGCGCGCTTGACGATGATTTGCGTCATCTGGGCGATTTCGCGCATGAATTCCTCGCGCGAAATCTTGCCTTTTTCCATTTGCGACAGCTTGTATTCCCACTCGCCCGTCAATTCCGGCGCCGTCAATTCATTCACACCGAGGCCACGCAGCAAGGTCATCAACTGCGATGCCTTGGCGGTCGGGATCAATTCGCGGCCTTCGCGGATCAGGTAGCGCTCCGTCAGCAAGCCTTCGATGGTGGCGGCGCGGGTCGCTGGCGTGCCCAGGCCCTTGCCGGCCATCGCATCGCGCAATTCGTCGTCGTCGATCAACTTGCCGGCGCCTTCCATGGCCGACAGCAAGGTTGCCTCCGTATAGCGGGCGGGCGGCTTGGTGACCAGGCCGTTGGCGCTGACTTTTTCGGTCAGCACTTTTTCGCCCTTGGCCACCGGCACCAGATTGCCCGCGTTATCCTTGTCGTCGTCGCCAGCCGCTTCCTTGCCGTAAATCGCCAGCCAGCCGGCGTTCGTCATGACCTTGCCTTCAGTCTTGAACTGATGGCCGGACACTTCCGTGTAACGGGTCGTGACCTGGAATTCGGCCGGCGGGAAAAACACGGCCATGAAGCGGCGCGTCACCAGGTCGTACAGTTTTTGTTCCGGCTCGGACAAGTTCTTCGGCGCGATGGTGGTCGGGATGATCGCAAAGTGATCCGAGATCTTGGTATTGTCGAAGATGCGCTTGTTCGGCTTTACCCAACCCTTGTCCAGGATTTGCTTGGCGAACTGGTGATAATTATTATTTTCCATCACCGTCTCGAAGGCTGCCTTGACGGTCGGGATGTAATCTTCCGGCAAATGGCGCGAATCGGTACGCGGATAGGTCAGCACCTTGTGCTTTTCATACAGCGCTTGCGCCAGGCCCAGGGTATTCTTGGCCGAAAAGCCGAAGCGCGAGTTCGCTTCGCGCTGCAAGCTGGTCAAGTCGAACAGGGCCGGCGCCATCGAGGTGGTCGGTTTCGATTCTTCGGTGACATTGCCCTGGCGGCCACGGCAAGCGGTCGCGATCGAATCGGCGGCTGCCTTGCTCCACAGGCGCTCGGCGCGCTTTTCCGGATCGGTCTCGTCTTTCTTGAAACTCGCATCGAGCCAGCGGCCTTCATAGATGCCGGCCGCGCACACGAATTCGGCGCGCACTTCCCAAAAGTCGCGCGAGACGAATTTCTTGATCTTGTCTTCGCGCTCGACCACGATCGACAGGGTCGGCGTTTGCACCCGGCCCACGGTGGTCAGGTAAAAACCGCCCTCTTTCGAGTTGAAGGCCGTCATGGCGCGGGTGCCATTGATGCCGATCAACCAATCGGCTTCCGAACGGCAACGCGCGGCATCGGCCAGCGGCAGCATTTCCTCGTCGCTGCGCAAATGGGTGAAGCCGTCGCGGATCGCGCCCGGCGTCATCGACTGCAGCCACAGGCGCTTGATCGGTTGCTTGGCCTTGGCGTTTTGCGCGATCAGGCGGAAAATCAGCTCGCCTTCGCGCCCGGCATCGCAAGCGTTGATGAGGGCCGTGACATCCTTGCGCTTGATTAATTTGTTCAATACCTTGAGGCGCGCCTCGGTCTTGGCGATCGGGTTCAACGCGAAGTACGGCGGAATCATCGGCAGGTGGGCGAAGCTCCACTTGCCGCGTTTGACGTCGTGCTCTTCCGGCACCGCGATTTCCAGCAAATGGCCGACGGCCGAGGACAGGACGTATTCGTCCGATTCAAAGTACTCATCGTGCTTGGTAAAGCCGCCAAGCGTCTTCGCGATATCGTTCGCGACAGAAGGCTTCTCGGCGATGATGAGGGTTTTGGTCATATTTTTTGGTCTCGAAAAATGCTCTAGGGTTGGTTCAGCTTGCGCATCATACAGTGCATCGCCCGGCGTCGACGCTTTTGATACCCGGCACTGTTTTGTAATAGTATTATCAAGCGGCCAATGATAAGCGGGTTGCCGGCAAATCCGCAAGCGAACATGGCAGGCAGGTGTTGCATGAATTGATACAGATTGAATGGCCCGGGGCGGGCCGGCGCCGGCGCAGGCTTGAAATTAATGCAAGAGGCGGGGGGCTTGCTCGTCGTCGGCGCCAAACAAGTCATCAAACATCAGCGCGTCGGGCTCCTTGCCCTGGCTCCACAACAGCATCAGCACGATCACCTTCAGCTTGCCCAGGCCGACCGGCGACTGGTCCAGCGCCAGGGCGCGCTCGATGACGATTTCGCGTTGCAGCGCACTGAGTACCTTGGCGCTTTCCAGGAACTGGATGAAACCGATGGCGGCGGTGCCCAGCACGTCGCGCTCTTCTTCCACATAAAAACGGGTGCCGGTCGACTCCGCCGTCAGCGTTTGCGGGGCGCCGGCCATGGCCGTCAAGTCGGTCAGCCACACCAGCGCCTCGGAAATCTCTTCATCGTCGAAACCGACAGCCGACAGTTTCCTCGCCAACGCGAGCGGCTCGGGGCAGGCGTCGGGACGGTAATAAGTCTCGTAGAGATAGACAAGGATATCAAACATGACTCTACTCTATCAGTTAAGTTCCTTGCGGCACAAGGCCCACGACGACGCGCTGGAACAAGCCGCCCGGCAGGCGCTCGACCAGGCCGCCCAACTCCAGTTCCAGTAACTGGCCGATGACGGCCGCCGCGTCGAGCCCGGCGCGCGCGGCCAGCGCGTCGGCGCCGGCCGGATCGTAGCCGAGCGCCGCCAGCAGGGCCGCGTGCGGCGTGCGGCTGCCCGCAGACGGCGCGCAGGTGGCGCAAGGGGCGCCATCGGGCCCCATCCGCAATTCCTGCAATACGTCGGCAGCCGATTCGACCAGTTTCGCGCCTTCCTTGATGAGGCTGTGGCAACCTTTCGCCAGCGCCGAATGGATAGACCCAGGGATCGCGAAGACGTCGCGGCCCTGCTCGCCGGCCAGGCGCGCCGTGATCAGGGAACCCGAGCGCGCGGCCGCTTCGATCACCAGCACGCCGCGCGCCAGGCCGCTGATCAGGCGGTTGCGGCGCGGGAAGTTGGCGGGCATCGCCGGCATGCCGAGCGCGTATTCGCTGACGATACAACCTTGTTCGGCAATTAAGTGCGCCAAGCTGCGGTTGGCGCGCGGATAGACGATATCGGCCCCGGTGCCGATCACGGCGACGCTGGAAGCGGCCCCGCGCAAGCCGCCCCGGTGCGCGGCCGCGTCGATCCCCAGGGCCAGTCCGGACACGATGGTCAAGCCCGCCTCGCTCAAGGCGAGTGAAAAATGTTCGGCGTTGGCCAAGCCTTGCGCGCTGGCGTTGCGGCTGCCGACCACGGCCAGCGCAGCGCGCGACAATAACTCGGGCCGGCCCTTCAGGTAGAGCAGCAAGGGCGGATCGGCAATCGACAGCAGGGAGGGTGGATAGGCCGGGTCGGCCAGGGTCAGGATGGTATTGCCCGGCTGTTGCAGCCAGGTCAGGGTGGTGTCGATCTGGCGCGCCAAGGCGGCCGGCGGCGGTGCCGTCAGCGCGCGCGCCAGCGGGGCCGCGACCACCTCGTGCAAGGCTGCATAGCCGGCCCGAAAGATAGTGCCTGGCAAGCCAAAGCGCGCCAGCAGGCGCTGAGCGCCCGCCAAACCGACGCTTTGTTGCAGGCGCAACCAGTGGGCCAGGTCATCGTCCTGGTTTGCCGGTTGCGGGTTTTCCGTGACTTGCACGGCGATTTTACTCCGGTGCTTTGGCGACGTCGCCCACTTCCACCGGCTCCGTGACCTGCATGACCAGCCCATACGAGATGTGCTTGAACACGCGGAAAACAAACAAAGTGCCGTACTGTTCATCGGGCAACTTCACCTGCGGATCGTTCAAGCCATGCCAGCCTTTGTTGGCTGTGGCGTCGCTCACCGTCTTCCCAAAATGATACAACTGCAGCACCGAACCGATATCGAGTCCGTCAAGCGCACCGCGATTAATGCTGATCACCTGATTTTGGCCCGCATAGGAGACGCCGCCGTAAATCGACATCACGCGCGCATCCACTTGCGCGTCGGCAGGGTGCGGCACGTAGTTGAGGATAGGCGTGGGCGGGGCCTGCAACAATTGGTCGCCGGTGCCCATTTCTTCCTTGGCGCTGCCAACCGTGAAAGTATGCACGTCGGAACCGGCCTTGGCCGCCGCGCGCAGATTCACCGTACCAAGGTAAAACGCCTCATAGCCGAGCACGGCCTGGGTGACGGGGTCTTTCAGCGGCTTGCCCGGACGGAAGACCTGGAACGAGGTGCCGCCCTTCAAATCGCCGCGCACATAGGCTTTGTCGTCGCGGCCCAGGAACACGCGGCCTTCTTGAGTCGCAACAATGCGCGGCGCCTTGTTCAATTCGTCCGACTCGACGATCAACGGTTGTGACAGGAAAGGCTCGATCAAGCCCGATGCGATCGACGCCACCGCATCATTGCCCAGCCCTTCGGCCCGCAATTGCGGTGACAGGCGCGTGTCGCCCGTCTTGCCGCCACTGTCGCCATCGCCGGGGCGACCGAGGCGCAGGCGCCCGGCCTTGCGGTCGAAATACACGATCTGGCCCGGATAAATCCAGTGCGGGTTGCGAATTTCCTCGCGATTCATGCCCCACACTTGGCCCCAGCACCATGGATGTTCGAGGAATTTGCCGGAGATATCCCACAAAGTGTCATGCTTGACCACCAGATGCTGGTCCGGCGCGTTGGGCAAAAATTCGCAATTGGCTGCCTGGGCCCCCGCCATCGCGACACTTGCAAAAAACGCGGCGCCCACTAAGCGCGCGCCGACTGTGCTAAAATTTTCCATTAATATATCCGTAAAGTGCGGCATTGAAGGAAAGCCAAAATGCCTCCGAGCCGGCTGGCCAAGTCACCCGGCCTAAACCGGCGCGGGAGACAGCAGGATGAAATGCTACCCTATCGACGATAAGGTTTGCCAAATTGAATCAAATTCTGCCCATAAAACCTTGAACTAGCAAGAGAAAACACGCTCTGACAACATAGGTAGCTGTTGCTTTCCGGTCAATTGACATATCTTTCGTCATAATGTCCGTAAACTGACGCCTTCGATCGGCCTTGGCCGCGCCCGCACTGACCCGCACTGACCTATACTTTAAGGTATAGCCACTAACTTGCCGAACTCGTATGTCCATCTTAAATATTCTCCGTTATCCCGATCCGCGCCTGCACACAGTCGCCAAACCCGTCACCTTGTTTGACGCCCGCCTTGAGCGATTGGTGGCCGACATGGCCGAAACCATGTACGAGGCGCCCGGCGTCGGCCTGGCCGCGTCGCAAGTGGACGTGCACCAGCAATTGATCATCGTCGACGTCACCGAAACCAAGGACGCGCTGCAGGTTTTCATCAACCCGGAAATCATTTGGGCCAGCCCGGAAATGCAAGTCTATGACGAGGGTTGCCTGTCGGTGCCCGGCATTTACGATGGCGTCGAACGCCACGTCGAAGTCACGGTCCGCGCGCTCGACCTGAAGGGCCAATCCTTCGAAGCCCGGGCCGACGGCTTGCTGGCCGTCTGCATCCAGCACGAAATGGATCATTTGCTGGGCAAAGTATTTGTCGACTATCTGTCGCCGCTGAAGCGCAATCGCATCAAGGCCAAGATGGTCAAGGAAATCCGCGGCCTGGAACGCGAAGCGACGTTGCGCGCACAGGGCCGGCGTTTTTAGTAAACTGTTTGCAAATCAGTTTGCAGTTCGCAAGAAGGCGTCCCTCCGGGATGCCTGCAGGGTGGCGCCGCTGACACCGGGCGCCACAAGCCAAGGAATAAGCATGAAAGTGATCTTCGCGGGCACGCCCGAATTTGCCGCCGTCGCCTTGCAGGCGCTGCACCAGGCCGGTTTTGACATTGCTCTGGTGCTGACCCAGCCCGACCGGCCGGCCGGGCGCGGCATGCAATTGCACGCCTCGGCCGTCAAGCAATTCGCGCAACAGCACGGCATCGAGGTCTTGCAGCCGCTGTCGCTGCGCCGCGACAGCAAGGACCCGCAGCGCGCGGCCGAGGCGCAGGCGGCCCACGCGCGCTTGCTGGCCACCGATTATGACGTGATGGTGGTGGCCGCCTACGGCTTGATCTTGCCGCGCTGCACCCTCGACATCAAGCCTTGCATCAATATCCACGCTTCGCTGCTGCCGCGCTGGCGCGGCGCCGCGCCCATCCACCGCGCCATCGAGGCCGGCGACGACGAAACCGGCGTTACCATCATGCAAATGGAAGAAGGCCTCGATACCGGGCCGATGCTGGCCGTCGAGCGGCTCACGATCGCGCCGCAAGATTCGACCGGCACCCTGCACGACAAACTGGCCGAGCTGGGCGGCAAGATGATCGTCGCCGCGCTGCGCAAGATGCAGCAAGATACGCTGGAAGCAGTGCCGCAGCCGGAAGCGGGCGTCAATTACGCCGCCAAGATCAGCAAGGAAGAGGCGGCGCTCGATTTCAGCTTGTCGGCGCTGGAACTGGGCTTGAAAATCCGCGCCTTCAATCCCTTCCCCGGCGCCCACGCGCTGCTTGGCGGCGTCACCGTCAAGCTGTGGGCTGCCGACGTGCTCGAGGCGGACAGCCTGGAGCCGCCCGGCCAGGTCTTGCTGGCCGACGCCCAGCAAGGCATCATCGTCGCCTGCGGCGCCGGTTCGCTGCGCCTGACCGAATTGCAAAAACCGGGCGGCAAGCGCTTGCCGGCGGCCGAGTTCATCAAAGGCTTCCCGCTCGACGGCGCCCGTTTCGGCTGAGCATGGATCAATTGGCGGCGCTGCGCGCCCTGCGTCGGGTGGTCGAGCTGGGCAGTTTCACGGCCGCCGCCGCCGCGCTCGGTGTGTCGCACACGGCGGTGTCGCGCCAGGTACGGCAATTGGAAACCCGGCTCGGCGCGCAATTATTGAACCGCACCACGCGCCGTTTCGCGCTGACGGCGGCCGGCAAGCAATATTACGAGGCCAGCCGGCAGATCCTCGACGCGCTCGACGCGGCCGACCGCGCCGTGCTCCAGCAACAGTCGCGCCCCTCGGGCAGCCTGCGCATCAACGCGCCCATGGCTTTCGGCACGCTGGAATTGGCACTCTGGTTACCGCAATTCATCGAGCGCTATCCCGCATTGCAAGTCGACCTGGTATGCAACGACCGCATCGTCGACTTGATCGAGGATGGCTTCGACGTCGCCCTGCGCCTGACGCGCGACTTGCCCGATTCGACCTTGATGGCGCGGCGTCTGGCTTGCAGTCGCATCATGCTGGTGGCCGCGCCCGCCTACCTGGAACGCCACGGCGCACCGCGCACGCCGCAGGATTTGCTCGGCCATAATTGCCTGACCTATACCCAGGTGGCGCGGCCGCAAGACTGGAGCTTTACCGGGCCCGACGGCGCCAGCCACGCCGTCACCGTGCGCGGCAATCTGCAAGCGAACACCGGCATCGCCTTGCGCGCAGCCGCGCTGGGCGGCCTGGGCATCGCCACCACGGCATCATTCATCGTACATGAGGATTTGCGGCGCGGCGCACTGCTGCAATTGCTGCCGGACTATCTGATACGGCCGCGCGAATTGTATGCGCTCTACCCGCACAACCGGCACTTGTCGCCGAAAGTGCGGGTCTTCGTCGATTTCGCGGCCGAACTCTACCGTACCCGCAACTGGGATTGAGCGCCCCCTTTCATGCGAGGCTGCTGCGCACGGCGCGAAATTGCTGCGTCAAACCACCATAACCCCAGGCCGCCGCACGCGCGTCGTGCACGTGAATGTAACTGGTGTCGTGCAAGTCGCCCAGCAGCGCCGTCATCGCGCTGAACACGGCGGCAATATAGGCGCTCTTTTGCTTGGCGGTATTGGTTTCATCCGTGACCAGGATATCGAGGAAAAAGCTGGTCTTGCCTTGCTCGGCCAGCGTGGCGCCGCCGACCAACCAGTGTTGCGCGTCGACGTGGGAAATCATGACCGCAGTCAGGGCCGCATCCTTGTGCAATATCTGTTCGGTCAGGCTGGACAATTGCGCGGCGATGGCGGCCGAGCGCGCCGCGTCGGGGCGGCCCGACAGGCTCAGTTTCAAGATAGGCATGATCAAGCTTTCACGGGAAGCTCGAGAATCTGGGCGGTGCGCAAGATTTCCGCGAAGTTGTCGGCCAGTGCGCTCAAGGTCGCGTGGTGCAGCGCGGCATGCCCGACGACGCCGCCATCCCAGCCCGGTAAATCGCGCGTGGCGCAAGCGTCGGCGGCGACGATCGTGTTGTAACTGAGGGTGCCGAACTGGCGCGCGTCGCGCGTTGCGGTCGACACGCACATGTGCGTCATCAAGCCGGCGATGATCAAGTTCTTGATGCCGCGCGCCTGCAATTGGGCGTGCAAGTCGGTGCTGGCGAAACTGCTGGTGGTGGTCTTGCGCAACACATGGTGGTGCGGCGCCGGTTGCAACTCGGCATGAAAGTCGACCAGCGCGCCGCCGTCCGCGAACAAGGGTCCGGCGGCGGCGCCCACATGCTGGATGTGGAACACCGGCATGCCGTGCGCGTCGGCCAGCCCGACCAGGCGGCGCGCATTGCGCAGCGCGGCTAGGCCGTCCGGGATCGGCAAGCGGCCGCTGAAATATTCGTTCTGGAAATCGATCAAGAGCAAGGCGCTGCTGGCGGCGCCAATCGAGGTGGCGGCGCTGCTGCCGCCTATACTGCGGATGGTCTGGATCATGCTGGTCTCCTGTGGTTGATGGCGCCATCTTAGGTCGGCCAACGGCGCCGCGCCAGCCCAGTCCGGACACATGATTTGTGCGTTTTACGCACAAATGGCAGCCGGCATGGCGCTCGCTTGCATGGTTGCCGCGCATTCCCGCTGCGCCGAAACACACGTTTTCCACTCTTCGCCGCCGCTGCGATACTGGTCTTTTGGCAGTCGCGCCTAGTTCTTTCGGCGGAGCCGGCCCGCCCGGGCGCGCCCCTATAATGGTTGCCCCATTTACCAGATCGGCCCGTCATGCTCAAAGCCCCAGAACTGTTATTGCCCGCCGGCTCGCTCGCCAAAATGCACGCCGCCTTCGACTTTGGCGCCGATGCCGTGTACGCGGGCCAGCCGCGCTACAGTTTGCGGGTGCGCAACAACGACTTTTCAACCCCCGACATGCTGGCGGCCGGGATAGGCGGCGCCCATGCGCGCGGCAAGAAGTTTTTTGTCGCAAGCAATATCTTCGCCCACAACGCCAAGCTCAAGACCTATCTGAACGATATGCGCGCCGTCATCGAAATGGGGCCGGACGCGTTGATCATGGCCGATCCCGGCTTGATCATGATGGTGCGCGACAAATGGCCGGACGTGCCGGTGCACCTGTCGGTGCAAGCGAACGCGGTGAACTGGGCCGACGTCAAATTCTGGCACCGGATGGGCTTGACGCGCGTGATCTTGTCGCGCGAATTGTCGCTCAATGAAATCGAGGAAATCCGCCAGCGCTGCCCCGAAATGGAGTTGGAAGTATTTGTCCACGGCGCCCTATGCATCGCCTATTCGGGGCGCTGCCTGCTGTCGGGCTATTTCAGCCACCGCGATTCGAACCAGGGCGCTTGCACCAATTCCTGCCGCTGGGATTACAAGCTTGAAAACGCGGTCGAGGATGCCAGCGGCGACCTGGCCAGGATCGCCCCCGAGGCCATCCAATTCAATTACCGCCAAGCTCTGGAGCGGGCCGAACAGCAAGCGTTTTCCTCGCTGGGCGACATGGAACGCCACCCGCTGGCCGAGCGGCCCTACCTGATCGAGGAATCCGAGCGCCCCGGCCAGATGATGCCGATCGTGGAAGACGAGCACGGTACCTACATCATGAATTCAAAAGACTTGCGCGCCGTCGAACATGTCGAGCGCCTGGTCAAGATCGGCGTCGATTCGCTGAAAATCGAGGGCCGCACCAAGTCCCTGTACTATGCCGCGCGCACCGCCCAGGTATACCGCCAGGCGGTCGACGACGCCGTCGCCGGTCGCCCCTTCGATCTCGCTTTGCTGGGCCAGCTGCAAGGCTTGGCCAACCGCGGCTATACGGATGGCTTTTACCAGCGCCACCACACCCAGGAGCACCAGAATTACATGCAGGGGGCGTCGCAATCGCATCGCAGCCAGTATGTCGGCGACGTGCAAGCAGTGGCCGACGGCTGGGCCACCGTTGAGGTGAAAAACCACTTTAGCGTGGGCGACCGGCTCGAACTGATCCACCCGTGCGGCAACGGCGTTGTCACGCTGGAACAGATGCGCGCGCTGGACGGCAGCGCCCTGACGGTCGCGCCGGGCAGCGGCCATGTCGTGCGCATCCCGCTCGCAGCACGCTACGAGCGCGCCCTGCTGGCCCGCTTCTTGTAAACAGTAAACGCGACGAGGGCCAGGTGGCAAGCCGCCTGGCCCTCGTGCTGCACAGCATGCGGTCCCGGTAACGGTCCCGCCAGCGATTTAATTGTAAGTGATGTTCACCAGGCGCGCCGTCAAGGGCGACGACAAACTCACTTCAAATTTCCCGCCGCGCGGCAAGGCGCGCGCATCGATGGACACGCTGCCGCCCGTCGCGCCCGACAGCAGCATGGTCTTTTCGCCGCCGGCCGCCAGATACATCAGCGACAGGAAAGGCGCCGCATCGGCATCCCACGTCAATTGCAACTGGCCGTTTTTCATGGCCCAGTCGAGGCGCGGAGCGCTGGCCGCGCCGGGCGCCATCATGCGGGCGACGCGGACCTGCGGCGTTGCCGCTTGCGGCAAGACCTTGCCCTTGGATAAGACATCGATACGCGCGATATCGCCGGGATTCGGCAGGGTGACCCAGAAATGGCTGGCATCGTCCCTGGAATCGGCCACCGCCATGGCATCGAATGGCATATCGAAGGTTTTCCCGTCGGCGCTTTGCACGCGCAAGGTGTAAGCGTGGTGATCGCCGAACACTTCCGCGCGCAAGCGCTTGCCCGAGGCCAGCGCCGGACGCAAGCGCACGCCAGCCGCGCCGATGGCGCCCGAAATCGTCAGGTAACCGTTTTCTGGTGCTACGCTTTTCAGCGCTTGCAACTGGAATGGCAATGGCGCCCGATTACGCGCCTCGGCAAATTGCTGCGCCCGCGCATAACTGAAATCGGAAAACCAGCCGCCATTGCAATAACTCATCACATCCTTCATCGCGGTGCTGCTGCCGTTTTCCATATAGAAAGGTGTGCTCAACTGGCCCAGTTGCACGTTGCCGTACAGACTGTTATACAAGGCTTGTGGACCCAGATTACCCTCGGGATAAGGATAGGTCGAGTCCGCGCCGGAAGGACCGCCGCAGGCGACATGCGACAAGGAATGGTTATGTCCAACTTCATGGATCAATACCGATAGCCATTCCGGCCAGTCATTATTGAAAGGGTCCTGGGTCCCCTGCTCCGTCGCCGTAGCATCGACGCCGATGGCCGAATGCGCCCCGCCGCCGGAGACGCGGTCGCCGACATAACCAAGGCCAACCACGCCCTTGGCACTTCCCGTGGGAACGAAGCCGTAATAAAACGCGCTCGGGTCTTCCGCAGCGCGCACTTCTTCCAGCTTGGAAAGCGTCGGGCTCCACCATGCATCGTCGACGCTTGAACCGCCAATGCCGGACACGTCCAGCGGTGCCCGCAGCTCCACCGTGATGTCGGCTGGCGCATAAGGATAGATACGCGCCAAGCCCTGTTTCACCTTCGTCATATCGGGCGTCACGGTTGCCTGCCCACCGACAGCCGACACCAACGGAACCAGCTTGATCCGGATCTTGCCGGCCGCGCCGACGGCGGGACTGGCTTGCTGGAGCGCCAACGGGGCGCCATCGCCATTATTGGCCGTGACAATCAGTTTCAAGCCGGCTTGCACCCATGACCCGGGCAATACCGCATTGAAGGTATTGTCCAGGCTTGCATCGTCTTTGACGGTGGGGGCGCTGGCCGGACCGTTCATGCGCATTTGGCCGACTACATGGCCATCGCCGGCATAGGCCACCAGCGTCACGTCGGGATGCAAATTACCGCCGGCAGCCGTGGCCAGCACGGTCGCGCGCGCCACCACTGGCCGGTCGCGCGTCAGGATCAGCGCCGGATCGCTGATATTGCGACTATACACTTGGGCGAAATCGATGCTGCTCAAAGTAATGTTCTGCTTGCCGATACTGCCCGCGTCGACATCGGGGCGATCCGGCGCGCTCAGCATTACTTTGGCGCTGCTGCCGCTGGCGACGCTAAGCTGCAAATCAGTGTCGGTGGCGCTGTCAATCCGGGCTTTGCTTGAACCGACGCTGGCCGCGTTCACCAGATTCAGATTATGGCCCTGCACATGCACGCTCAAGACATTGCCGTCGACGGCGCTCATGGACGTCACCGTCACGGCCGGCAACACGGAAAAAGAAATAGTGGTGGTGACCTCGTTAAAGGCCCCGCTGAAGGTCAAGCCGCTGGACTCCGCCCCGACAGGCACCACAAAGCTGACGCTGGAATCGGTATGCGGTGTCTTGACATTGGCAACCGTGCCGTTGCTAAAGCGCACCGCAGCGACGGAAGCCATGCCCCGCCCATTCACTGTGACGTTGCTGCCAACGATGCTTTTTACGGGCGAAAAATCCGTCACGGCAAGCTTGATATAAGCATGCAATGTATAGTCGGTGACGATGGGGGCGGCGTCGACAGTCAAACTCAAGGCGCCCGCCGTTTCCTGGGCCGGCATGCCCAACGTCGCCGAAGTCGGGCTGACGGCAAGCACCTTCAAGTTCACGCCAGCCAATTGAAAGCTGCTCACGCGATCCAGATTGCTACCGCTTACCACCACCTGGCCGCCCACTTCAATATTCGTGTTCGACACACTGGTGACGCCAGGCTTGGGAGCAACTGGCGGAACCGTACCAGCCTTCGGGATGCTGGGAGTGACCGGGATCACTGGAGTCACTGGGGTCACTGGGGTCACTGGGGTCACTGGGGTGACCGGCGTGAGCGGGGTGGTCCCGGTGCCGCCCGTGCTGCCGCCACTACCTTCGCTGACGCTGCCATTGACGACTCCGCTGCCCACCGCGCTGGGGGCGCCAGAACTGCCGCCGCCGCAAGCGGACAGACATATCAAGGCACAGCTTGTTGCAATAAGACTGATACGGTTTTTCATCGAAGCCTGCCTGCTTGGCGCGGCGTAGCATGCTGCCATAATGGACATGAAATTGTCATTTAAATTACTTCCAAATAAAAAAAGACTTGCATTATCCCCGCGTTCAATTGAAATTGATAATCTTTTAGAAAGCTAATTCTAATTCTTCGCATAACGTAATTTCATATCGCTTTCTGGCCATCCCGGCTTGCCGGCGGGCAATCTTGAAGCGTCGCCGATGTTTGCCCGGCCAGCTTGCCATCGGCGCTGCCGCAAAACCTCGCTGCTCAAAACCAAAGCAGTCCGATGCCGTATAATTTTAGACCCGGCGAAGCAACACGCCGCCCCGCGCGACGCGGCCCGACTGCCTATTGAAAGCATGCAATGAACGATACCGTGAGCCCCGCCCTCTCCAAGACCGAAACCCAATTGCGCGACATCCTGTCGCGCCGGATCATGATCCTCGATGGCGCGATGGGCACGATCATTCAACAGTACAAGCTGGACGAAGAGGCGTACCGGGGCGGGCCGAACGGCCGCTTCATCGACTTCGCCGCCCCGGCCGGCAGCGGCGCGCGCGAGCTTTTCGTCAAGGGCAATAATGAATTGCTGACCCTGACCCAGCCGCACATCGTCCAGGAAATCCACGAGCGCTACCTGGCCGCCGGCGCCGACTTGATCGAGACCAATACCTTCGGCGCCACCACCATCGCCCAGGACGACTATCACATGGCGCACCTGGCCTATGAAATGAATGTGGCCGCCGCCAGGCTGGCGCGGGCCGCCTGCGACAAGTATTCCAGCGTTGACAAGCCGCGCTTCGTGGCCGGCGCGCTGGGGCCGACGCCGAAGACCGCCTCGATCTCGCCCGACGTCAACGACCCGGCCGCGCGCAACGTCAGTTTCGACCAATTGGTCGCCGCTTACCTGGAGCAAACCCGCGGCCTGGTCGAAGGCGGCTCCGACGTGCTGCTGGTCGAAACCATTTTCGACACCCTCAATTGCAAGGCCGCGCTATTCGCGATCGACCTCTATTTCGAAGAAAACCCGCAGCAAGTGCGCCTGCCGATCATGATCTCGGGCACCGTCACCGACGCGTCCGGGCGCATCCTGTCAGGCCAGACCGTGCCCGCGTTCTGGAACTCGGTGCGCCACGCCAAGCCCTTGACCATCGGCTTGAATTGCGCCCTGGGCGCGGCCCTGATGCGCCCCTATGCGGAAGAACTGGCGAAAATCGCCGACACCTTCGTCTGCATTTACCCGAACGCCGGCCTGCCCAATCCGATGAGCGACACCGGTTTCGACGAATTGCCGGCTGACACCTCCTCGCTGCTGCGCGAATTCGCCGACAGCGGCTTCATCAACATTGCCGGCGGTTGCTGCGGCACCACGCCCGACCATATCAAGGCGATCGCCGACATGCTGGCCACGACCGCGCCGCGCGTGGTGCCCCCCGCCAGCCACGACTTGCGCCTGTCCGGCCTGGAACCGTTCACCGTCAACGAAGAATCGCTGTTCGTCAACGTGGGCGAGCGCACCAATGTGACTGGCTCGAAAGCCTTCGCGCGCATGATCTTGAACGAGCAATACGACGAGGCGCTGTCGGTGGCCCGCCAGCAAGTCGAAAACGGCGCCCAGGTAATCGACATCAATATGGACGAGGCCATGCTCGACTCGCAGGCGGCCATGACGCGCTTCCTGAACCTGATCGCGTCCGAACCGGACATTTCGCGCGTGCCCATCATGATCGACTCCTCGAAATGGTCGGTGATCGAGGCCGGCTTGAAATGCGTGCAAGGCAAAGCCGTCGTGAATTCGATTTCGATGAAGGAAGGCGAAGCGGAATTCCTGCGCCAGGCCAAGCTGTGCCGGCGCTACGGCGCCGCCGTGATTGTCATGGCCTTCGATGAAAAAGGCCAGGCCGACACCTTCGAGCGCAAGACTGAAATCTGCCGCCGCGCCTACGACTTGCTGGTGCAAAAGCTCGACTTCCCGCCGGAAGACATCATCTTCGACCCGAATATTTTCGCCATCGCGACCGGCATCGAAGAGCACAATAACTACGCGGTCGACTTCATCAACGCCACCCGCTGGATCAAGGAAAACTTGCCGCACGCGAAAATCTCGGGCGGCGTCTCGAATGTCAGTTTCAGCTTCCGCGGCAACGACCCGGCGCGCGAAGCCATCCACACCGTCTTCCTGTACCACGCGATCAAGGCCGGCATGACGATGGGCATCGTCAACGCCGGCATGATGGGGGTCTACGACAACCTCGGCGCCGAGTTGCGCGAACGGGTCGAGGATGTGGTGCTGAACCGGCGCGAGGATGCCACCGAGCGCATGATCGAGATCGCCGGCACGCTCAAGGCGGGCGACAAGCAAGACGTGCAAACCCTGGCCTGGCGCGAAGGCACGGTGCAGCAGCGCCTGTCGCACGCGCTGGTGCATGGCATTACCCAGTGGATCGTGGAAGACACGGAAGAGGCGCGCCAGCAATTGCTGGGCAATGGCGGGCGCCCCATCCATGTGATCGAAGGCCCCTTGATGGATGGCATGAACGTGGTGGGCGACCTGTTCGGCCAGGGCAAGATGTTCTTGCCGCAAGTGGTGAAATCGGCGCGCGTGATGAAGCAAGCCGTGGCCCACTTGATTCCCTATATCGAGGAAGAGAAAAAACGCGAGGAACAACGCACCGGCATCGTCGCCAAGCCGAAGGGCAAGATCGTGATCGCCACCGTCAAGGGCGACGTGCATGACATCGGCAAGAACATCGTTTCGGTGGTCTTGCAATGCAATAATTTCGAAGTGGTGAACATGGGCGTGATGGTGCCCTGCTCCGAAATCCTGGCGCGCGCCAAGATCGAGAACGCCGACATCATCGGCCTGTCCGGCCTGATCACGCCCTCGCTGGAAGAAATGGCCCACGTGGCCAAGGAAATGCAGCGCGACCCGCATTTCCGCATGCTCAAGATCCCGCTGCTGATCGGCGGCGCCACCACCAGCCGCGCCCACACGGCCGTCAAGATCGCCCACAATTACGAAGGTCCGGTGGTCTACGTGCCGGACGCGTCGCGCTCGGTGTCGGTGGCGCAATCGCTGCTGACGCCGGAAGCGCGCGACAAATACATCGAAGATATCGAAGTCGATTACGCGCGCATCCGCGCACAGCACGCCAACAAGAAGGCGCTGCCGATCCTGTCGCTGGCCGCCGCGCGCGCCAACAAGATGGTGCTGCCGTTCACGGGCGCGGGCGCACCCCTGAAGCCGAAATTCATCGGCCGGCGCGTGTTCAAGAATGTCGACCTGGCCGCCATTGCCCAATACATTGACTGGGGTCCGTTCTTCCAGACCTGGGACCTGGCCGGCCCGTATCCGGCGATCCTGTCCGACGCCGTGGTCGGCGAAGCCGCCACCAAGGTATTCGAGGAAGGCCAGGCCTTGCTCAAAAAAGTGATCGACGGGCGCTGGCTGACGGCCAACGGCGTCGTCGCCTTGCTGCCGGCCAATAGCGTCAACCATGACGACATCGAGATTTACACCGACGACACGCGCGCCAACGTCGCCTTCACGTATTACGGCTTGCGCCAGCAGGGCGTGAAACCGCTGCTCGAAGACGCGGCCGGCAAGCAGGTGCAGCGGCCGAACCAATGCCTGGCCGACTTTATCGCGCCCAAGCTGGTGGACGGCAAGGCCTCCGGCTTGCACGACTATATCGGCATGTTCGCGGTCACATCCGGCCTCGGCATCGAGAAATACGAAAAGCGCTTCGAAGACGCCCACGACGATTACTCGTCCATCATGCTCAAGTCGCTGGCCGACCGCCTGGCCGAGGCCTTCGCCGAATACCTGCATGAGCGCGTGCGCAAGGATCTGTGGGGTTACGCCAGCGACGAGGCGCTTGGCAACGCCGACATGATCGCCGAGAAATACCGCGGCATCCGTCCCGCGCCCGGGTATCCCGCTTGCCCGGAACACACCGTCAAGGCAGATATGTTTAAGGTCTTGCAAGCCGAAGAAATCGGCATGCAATTGACCGAGTCGTTTGCCATGTTCCCGGGCGCGGCCGTCTCGGGTTTTTACTTTGCCCATCCGGAATCGAAGTATTTCGTGGTCGGCAAGATCGGCGACGATCAACTGGCCGATATGCTCAAGCGGCGCGGCGCCAGCAAGGAAGACCTGGAGCGCTGGCTGGCACCGAACCTGTCTTGACGCGCCACGCATGGCGGGCAGCGGCAAAATATCTGACCGCCGGCGCCGTATCGGGGTGAACTTTTTGGCCAAATTGCGCACTAATCCTGTACGTCGGCGGAAAATGCGGCAGTCCCGGAGGGATACCGCATCCCGGAGTCTGGCAGATTTTCGTGACTAGCTAAGGAGGCATATATGGCAACAAATCAATCGACAAGGCGCTGGCAAGATCAGTTGATCTTGATACTCGGCCTGTGGCTGATCGTTTCCCCTTGGGCATTTGCCTATCCGGAAGGCTCGCCGCAAATGATGAACGCCTTTGTTTCGGGACTGGTCATTACGGTGCTGGCGGCGTTTGACCTGTACAAGACCTATTTCTGGGCTGTCGTGGTCAATCTGCTGGTCGGTGTGTGGGTGGCCGTGTCGCCCTGGGTCTTGCGGATCGCCGATCAGCGCGCCGTGATGCTCAACGAACTGATCGTCGGTATCGCCGTCGTCATCCTGGCCTTGTGGGAATTGCGCACCGATCCGGATTTGCATAAACACTGGCCCGGCACTGGCGCGGCAACCTGAAACGCAAGCAATAACAAGGCGGCGAGCAAGAAGGTAAGCCCCTAGCACACCGGCGCCGACACGGCGCCGGTGTGGAAACTTTAGAGAGCGTAGCGCACGACGTTGTCGCTCCACTCGAAGGCCGCCATTTCCAGCTCGACCAAATCTTCCGTCGACATCGCCAGTTCGCGCAAGGTCGGCACGATCTGGTCTTCCATCTCTTCGATGCGTTCTATGCATTCCGCCAGCTTCAACAGCTCGCCGTAAAAGCCTGTCCGTTCCAGCAAGGCTGCGCTGACTTCATCCTTGACGGGGATTTGTTTCAGGATTTCCGTCATCGGCACGCCGAACAAGGTATCCATCAACGACATGATGCCGACCGTGAAAGCGACATCGGCCGAATGCGCGTCGCTGGGGCGTAACTTGTGGGCCAGCAATTCCAACAGGCGGCCGCGGGTCGTGGCCAGCATCAAGAGCGGCGTCATGCCGTGGCCGCGCTTGCTCGGCTCCGCATACAACATGATTTGCAGCCAGCGCTGCAATTGGCGCCGGCCCAGCACGGACACGGCCTGATTCAGCGAATCGATGCGCTGGCGCGCACCGACGGCCGGGGTATTGACCAGGCGCAGCAGATTCAAGGCCAGCGACACGTCGCGCTTGATTGCGCGCTCGATTTCCAGATTGTCCGCTTCGGATGTCACCAGTGTCATCAGCTCCATCACGGCCAGTTGCGACGGCGACAGCTTTTTGCCCGTCATGATGGCTGGTTTGGCGAAATAATAACCTTGGAAATAGTCAAAGCCGAGGTCGAGTCCTGTCTTGAATTCCTCGCGGGTTTCCACTTTTTCAGCGACCAGCATTTTCTTGTCTTGCTTGAAACGGGGCACCAATTGCGACAGCGTGGCCAGGTCGACGGCCCGCATATCCATCTTGACATAGTCAACCAGGGGCAGCAATTGCTGCACCTGGCTGGAATCGGCCACCACATTTTCCAGCGCAAACCTGAACCCATGGCCGACCAGTTCGCTGATCCGGCTGTGAAGTTGCGGTGTGACCAGCATCGACTCGACGATTTCCAGCACGACTTTTTCGCGCGGCAAAAATACAAAGATATCGCTCATGATGACGTCGGCGTCGACGTTGACGAAGCCGAGCGCGTCGCCGATCACCTTTTCCATGCCCAATTGCGAGGCATGGGCAATCACGGCGGCGGTCGCCGACAAGTCGCTGGTGATATTGGCCGGCCCCACCGGGGCATTGCGAAACAGCAATTCATAGCCAAGCAGTGCTTGATTCCGGTCCAAGATCGGTTGGCGCCCCAGATAAAACTCGCGCACGCGCAAGGGTTTCGGGGTGATGTCGGAGTTGGAAATGTCTATCATTAAATACTCGCATCAATTGACACGCTGCGATGGGGCTGGCAGCCGCCTCACGCATGCCAAGGTTCAATATTGACATTACTCTACCGTATTTGGCGATACTGTAGCGTTATTTTGGCACCAATACGTGCGCTTGTCTTGGAGAAATTACGTTGATATGGTTTCCATGGGCATTCCATCGACAAATAATTTCAATTCGCCACAGGCGAAGGCAATCCAGGCTTCATTGGTCGTCAAAGGTTGGGTGACGATCACGGCGACCCGGTCGTCCGGCGTGGTCAGTTGCGCGAAGTCGACGCTGAGGTCCTCGTCCGACAATTTAGCCGTCACGAAAGGATGCTGGCGCACCAGGTAATACAGCTTGGTCGAACAGTGGGCAAACAACTCCGTTCCGCTCGACAGCATCATATTGAAAGTGCCGTGGCTGGCGATCTCGCGCACCAGTTCGGCCAGCGTGGCGCGCAAGTCGGGCAGCGTGGGTGCCGTGTCGCCAAAGCGGGCCCGCAATTGTTGCAAAAGATAGCAGAAGGCGCGCTCGCTGTCGGTGCAGCCGACCGGGCGGTAATGGCCGCTGAGTACGGGATGGAAATCCTTCAAATCGCCATTGTGGGCAAACACCCAATAGCGGCCCCACAATTCGCGCACGAAAGGGTGGCAATTTTCCAGCGCCACCCGGCCCTGGGTAGCCTTGCGGATATGCGCGATGACATTCCTGGACTTGATCGGATAGCGCTTGATCAGCTCGGCAACGGGCGAGGCGACGGCGGCCTGGTGGTCGACGAAATGGCGCACCCCGCTGCCTTCGAAAAAGGCGATGCCCCAGCCATCATGGTGGGTATCCGTATGGCCGCCCCGCTTCGCGAAGCCCGTAAAACTAAAGACAATGTCGGTCGGGACATTGCAGTTCATTCCGAGAAGTTGGCACATGATTTGATTGCTGTTCACACATAACAAGCAAACCTTACCACGATGAAGGGGGCGTATTGCGCAATTCAAGCGCCCCTTTCACATCGATCGCTAGTGCAACAACACGGGCTGGCTCATCAGCGACTCATAGCCGCCCAGGAACTCGTCGATTTCTTCCATGCTCGGTTCGCGCGCGATCAACAGGTTGACGTCGCGCCGGAATGACTGGGCCAGCAAGCCGGCAATGAAGGTTTCGCGCTTGCCGCCCTTGTCGACGATTTCATAGCCGCCGAAACGCAAGGCTTCAAGGTTGCGGTCGGCGCCGAATTCGACCACGCTGTATTGCTCGCTATTGTAGATCAGGTTCATTTTGCTTCCTTCGCTCAATCGAAATGGCTGAGGCATTTCGCTGTCAGAAACGAGGTGGGGCTAGCGCGAGCTATTTCAAGTACGGCGCGCCACTGCCAGGCCTTGTAATTTGTAACGGCATGTAGCAGCCAAACTTTACACCCGCAAATCGGGCGTCAGGCTGAGCAGCGTATCGTAGGGCGCGCTGGCCAGCCACAGGCGCAACTGCTGCACATGGGCGGCATCGGCCAGACTGATGAAGAGTTGCGCCGGGCGTTGGCGCAACAGGCGGTTCAAGGTGACGCGCAAGACCAGGTTGCCGCTGCAACACAGGCAACCGGGTGCGATGCGCAACACTGGCGCCGACAAGCCGGCCAGCGCGTCGTCGGCGTCGGCCAAGCCTTCGAGAATGACGGCGCCGGACATATCGGGCAGCATCGCAGCCGCAATCGCCGCCTCGCGCGCGCCGGCCCGTCCGCCCAGTACCAGCGTGACGGCCGTGCGGGCCGGACTCATCCCCCTTTTTTTGCCAGCTTGCCCGGCTCCACGCCGAGTTGCTTGAGCTTGCGGTACAAATGCGTGCGTTCGAGTCCGGTTTTCTCGGCCACCCGCGTCATGCTGCCGCCTTCGCGGCCCAGGTGGTGTTCGAAATACATGCGTTCGAAGGCGTCGCGCGCTTCGCGCAGCGGCAAGTCGAAGGACAGGGTGAACAAATGGCCCTCACCCGACGATTGCGCCAGCGCCCCGGCGCGGGCCGTCGCCTGCAGTTGCGGCGCGCTATGGCCAAACTGGCTGACCGCGCTCTCATCGGGTAACGGCGGCGGCAGCGGACGCGGCGCCGGCACCGGCGCGCGCACAGTTTCCTGCGCGCGCGTCAAGCCTTGTTGCACCGCCTTCAACAGCTTTTGCAGCGCGATCGGCTTTTCCAGGAAATTCAGGGCGCCGATGCGGGTCGCCTCGACCGCCGTATCGATGGTCGCGTGGCCCGACATCATGATGACAGGCATCGTCAGCAAGCCGTCGCGCTGCCACTCCTTGAGCAGGGTGACGCCATCCGTGTCGGGCATCCAGATGTCGAGCAAGACCAGATCGGGCGCACCCGCCGCGCGCGCTTCGCGGGCTTGCTGCGCGTTTTCTGCCAACTGGACCGCGTGGCCTTCGTCCCCAAGAATTTCCGAGAGCAACTCGCGGATCCCCATTTCATCATCAACTACGAGAATGTTTGCCATCTATCCTTGCCTTCCCCATTTTGCCGGTTCCGTTGCATAGTATGCTATGCGCCTTCATGACAGCTATAATTTTATTAGTACTTTAAGCTTTAAGCCAGATTAACCGAGGCTAACTTTAACAGCAAAATGACTACTGCCGCGCCACTTCCGTCCGCCCGGTTCTCGATATCGATCCTGCCGCCATGTTCATCAATGATTTTTTTGACCATGGCCAGTCCCAATCCTGTGCCGCGCGCCTTCGAAGTGACATACGGCTCGAAGGCCCGCGATAAAATTTTTGGCGCGAAACCGGGACCATTGTCACCGATCGCCAGCCGCACCGCGACATTCACGCCGCCGTCGGCGCTGCGATAATGGATCGCCTCGGTGCTCACCTCGATGCGCGGATGGGGCGCGTCGCTAGGGTGGTCGCTCATCGCATCTTGCGCATTTTGCAGCAAATTGTGTATGACCTGGCGCAACTGGGTGGCGTCGCCCATGACCAGCGGCAAATTCGGCGCCAGGCGCGGGTGGATGATATCGCCGTCGTCGCCGCTCAAATACAGGTGCAGGATTTCCTCGATCAAGGCGTTCAAGCTTAGCGGGCACAGCACGGCCGGCGGGGTTTTCGCGTAATCGCGGAAATCGTCCACCATGCGCTTCATCGCCGCCACCTGGTTGACGATGGTGCTGGTGCTACGCTTGAGCAAGTCGGCGTCGTTTTGCTCGAGCTTGCCCTCCAATTTCATTTGCAGACGTTCGGCCGAAAGCTGGATCGGCGTCAGCGGATTCTTGATTTCGTGCGCCAGGCGGCGCGCCACCTCGCCCCAGGCGATCGAGCGCTGCGCCGAAATCACGTCGGAAATATCATCGAACACCACGATGTAACCGCTGCCGCTTTCGAGCGGCAGGCGCGAGCCGCGCGTGAGCAGCGTGATGTCGTGGTCTTCGGCGCTGCTGACGCGGCGCGGAATTTCGATCTGGCGCTGCCAGTGCAAGCGCTGCAAATTGCGCCCGGCCGCCGATTGCGCGCTCTGGGCCGTGAAAGCGGCGATGATGGCGGCACCGAATTCCTGCATGCCATGAATCGCCGTCAAGGGCTGGCCGACCATGGTCACGCCCGCGTGCTGCAAGATGCGTTCAACCGAATCATTGCAAGTGACGAGCTTGAAGTCGCCATCGAGCACCATCACCCCGGCCGACATATTGGCCAGCACCGATTCCAGATGAGCCTTGGCGTTTTGCAAGGCGGCGCGGTTACTCTCGACGGCGGTGCGGGCGTCGAATAATTGGCGCGTCATGATATTGAACGATTGCGTCAAGGTACCCAGCTCGTCCCTGGTGGCGACGATGGGGCGCGGCGAAAAGTCGCCCTCGGCCACCGCCCGGGTGCCCTCGGCCAGCAGCAATAGCGGCTGGGCCAGATTGCCGGCGATCAAGAAGGCACTGGCAATTGCGCCGAAAATGGCCAGCAGCAAGGTCAGGGTCAGGGTCTCGATATACATCTTGCGCAAGCCGACCCGCGCCACGAAGCGCGATTTATATTCGCTGTAAGCCACTTGCAGCACTTCGCCATTGCTGGCCAGGTTGGCCGGCACGGTTTGCAGCAATTGCAGGAAACGGGGCGCGGTGCCGGGAACGGCAATAAGCACACGCAGACGCAGCGCGGTGGCGGCATCGGGCGTGCCGGCGTGGGGCTCGCGGTTATCGTCGTGCAATTCAATCCCGCCTTCGGTGGCCGCATAACCGGCCGCAGCCCTGGCCTTGAGCAGCATCGCCGCGCTCGGCAAGTCGGCGCCGCCGTGCGCGCCAGCGCCAGCAATCAAGACGCCGTCGGTGCGCACCAGCAGCGCGTTTTGCATGCCGTTTTCGCCCAGCAGGCGGTTCAGGACAGCCAGGCTGGCCGGCGCCGAGGCATCCGTCAATTCCGGCGCCGCCGTCAAAGCCTTGCTCGTCAATTCCGCCAGCGCCGCGTCGAGCCCGGCGTGCCCGAGATTCAAGCCCGATTCCAGCGCCGCCTCGATCTTTACATTGAACCAGGATTCGATCGAATGCGACACGAATTGCACTGACACGAGGAAAATGATCAGGCCCGGCAAGATGCCGATGCCGGCAAACAACAGCACCAGACGGGCCATCAATTTGGAGCCGAACTTGCCGCTCTTGTAGCGCGAATACAGGCGCGCCAGCGACACCACCACCAGCACCAGCAGCGACACGGCAACGGCCGCGTTCAAGCCCAGCAGCCAGGAATAGTAACGGTCGAAGAAGCCGGAATTGTCGGACGCGGTGGCCAGCAGGAACAACAGGATGCTGACAATGCCGCCGCCCACCACCAGGAGATAACGCAAGGCCTGGCTCACCTATTCGGCCTTGTAAAGAAAGGTTTTCTTGTTTGACGTCAGGCGCCAGTCGCTATTATTGAAGGCGTTCACCTGGATCGGCTTGGGCAGGTAATCGCGGTCCATGCCCATCTTCAGGGTCACGTTATACGCTTCGCCTGGCTTGAGCGCGGTGCGCGGCGCCACCAGCCAGCGGCTCGGGCGGCGTATCAGGAACAGCGCATCGTCAAGCGTGGCAAAGCTTTGCTGCACGCTGCCGATGATCGACACATGGTATTGGCGCGTCAAGACATTGTAGGAAATCCGGCTGGTCTGCCTGGCCACGATGGCTTTCTCGTCGAACCAGTACCAGCGCGGCCGGGTCAGCTCGATTTCGGTCGTGAAAAACAAGGGCACGCCATGCTGCACCGCGTCTTCCAGGCCATGGTTCAAGTCGAAGGCGAAACTGGCCGCCAGCCGGTAACCTTCGTCCACCGCCTCGATGTGGGCGTGGGTGATCTCGACGCCGTCGGCGGCCCGCGCCGGCAGCGCGCACGCCAGCATCAACAGCAAGTGCCAGGCGAGGAGGCGGAAAAGGCGCTTTGTCACACTCAGTAAATCCGTCGGGAAGTCGCAGCAAAAATGCTTACGCGGCATTTTTTTGGAATAGCGCGTAAAACAAACCGTCGTGATCCTGTTCCGCCCCGCCCGTCGGCAGCAACTGGCCGGGCGCGGCCAGCCGCGTCGCGTTATGACGCACCGCGAATGCCGCCGCCTGCGCCTCGGATTCTTGCGGCCACAGGGAACATGTCACGAACAGCAATTTACCATCGGGCCGCAGCATCTGCCAAAGATTGTCGAGAATTTTGGCGGAAAGTGTTGCTAGTTGGAGCGCGTCGCCCTTGCGCCGCAACCAGCGGATGTCGGGATGGCGCCGCACGATGCCGGAGGCGGTGCACGGCACGTCGGCCAGGATGCGGTCGAACTGGCGCCCGTCCCACCACGCGTTCGATTGCGCGTCTTGCGCCTGCAGCGTCGCTGCCAGGCCGAGCCGTTCCAGGTTTTCGCCAATGCGTTGCAAGCGTTTGGCGTCGGAATCGATGGCTGTGACCTCGACCGCCGCCGTTTCCAGGATATGGCAAGTCTTGCCGCCCGGCGCGGCGCAAGCGTCGAGCACGCGCATGCCGTCGCGCAAGTCGAGCAGGGGCGCAGCCAATTGCGCGCCCGCGTCTTGCACCGAGACGTGGCCTTGCTCGAAGCCGGGAATCAGGTTGACGCCGATCGGCTGCTCCAGCCGCACCGCGAAAGGGCCGACCTGGGCCGCGCCGATGCCGGCCTCGGCCAGCAATGCCAGGAAGGCCGGCACCGTGCTCTTGCGCTGATTCACGCGCAAGGTCAGCGGCGGCGCCGCGTTGCCGGCCGCCAGGATCGCCTGCCAGTCGCGCGGATAGGCGCCGCGCGCGGCGTCGATCCACCATTGCGGATAATTCCATTGCGCCACCGGCTGCAATAATGCCGTTTCCAGCAATTGTTTGCGTTCGCGCAAGAAACGGCGCAATACCGCGTTGACCATGCCCTTGGCGTGCGCCAAGTCGGGATGCGAGGTGGCCACCGTCACGGCCTGGTCGACCACGGTGAATTCCTCATACGGTTGCTCGCCCGGCTCGGCTGCCATCAGGCTCAGCGCGCAACACAGCAGCGCGGCCAGCATGGGCGGCTCCGGCGCCTTCGAGGTCATCAGACCGATCAGGATCTCGCTGCGGCCCAGTTGCCGCATGGTGCGGTAAGAAATATCCTGGATCGCCCCGCGCGCCTGCGGCGGCGCGCCGTTCTGGGCGAAGACCTTGGCCAGCGCCTGCGGCAGCGCCGTGCCGGTGCGCACCTGGGCCACCGCGTTGGCGGCGCCGAGCAAGCCAAAGGCCAGCGAATCGGGACGCAAGTCGGGCTGGAAGCCCGGCTGCAACACCGGCTTCAAGTCGGGGTGGTAACTGGGGCGCAGCTTGGCCGGCGCGGGCGCCGTCGGTGCCGGTTTCGACACAATTTTCAATTTCAGCAAAGGGCGCTTGTTCATAAATAATCCGGTGTCTGGCTGCGCGCGCAAAGGTGGGCGGCGACGCAATATAAAGGGTCGATTGTAATGGTTGTCGCCCACTCTGGCCTAGGCGAATCCGGCGTTCGGCCAAATTCCCCCGCAAAAAACGCCATATAGTAGCCGATTGTCTTTTTCCGGGTCCGCACACGGCGTATTGCTCGCGGCGGCAAACCAGTATAATTACCGCTGTTTGGCTGGTGCCTGGCGCCGGCCGTTTAGCCTTTCGAATTTATTTAGCGCGGCCCAGCCGCCACCACGCTCATGCTCGCCCAACAAAAACAAGAAATCATCGCCCTGTTCCAGGCCGCCCTCGCCCCCGTCCTGGCCGGCACGGAGCTGGCGCCGACCATCGTGCTGGAGCGCCCGCGCGATCCGGCCCATGGCGACGTGGCCTGCAATATCGCCATGCAGTTGGCCAAGCAATTGAAACTCAATCCGCGCGAACTGGCGCAGACCATCGTCGCAGCCCTGCTGGCCAATCCGGCCGGCAAGGGCTTGCTCGAGTCGGCCGACATCGCCGGCCCCGGCTTCATCAATTTGCGCGTGGCGGCCGCCGCCAAGCAAGCCGTGGTGGGCGCCATCCTGCGCCAGGGCGCGCAATTCGGCCGGAGCGCGGCCGGCGCCGGCAAGAAAGTGGTGATCGAATTCGTCTCGGCCAATCCGACCGGCCCGCTGCACGTCGGCCATGGCCGCCAGGGCGCGCTCGGCGACGCGCTGGCCGCGCTGTTCGACGCCCAGGGCTTTGCCGTCACCCGCGAGTTCTATTACAACGACGCCGGCGTGCAAATCCAGACCCTGGCCAATTCCGTGCAAGCGCGCGCCAAGGGCTTCAAGCCGGGCGACGCCGGGTGGCCCGAGTCGGCCTACAATGGCGACTATATCGCCGAAATCGCCGCCGATTTCCTGGCCGGCAAAACGGTGTCGGCCAGCGATAGCGCGCCCGTCACGGCCAGCGCCAAGGTCGACGACCTCGATTCGATCCGCGCCTTCGCCGTGGCTTACCTGCGCAACGAGCAAGACATCGACTTGCAAGCCTTCGGCGTCAAGTTCGACAACTATTACCTGGAATCGTCGCTGTACGCCGACGGCAAGGTGAATACCGCCGTCGAGACCCTGATCAAGTCCGGCCAGACCTACGAGCAAGACGGCGCGCTGTGGTTGCGCACCACCGAATACGGCGACGACAAAGACCGCGTGATGCGCAAGGGCGACGGCAGCTACACCTATTTCGTGCCGGACGTGGCTTACCATATCGTCAAGTGGCAGCGCGGCTTCACCCAGGCTATCAATATCCAGGGCAGCGACCACCACGGCACCGTGGCGCGCGTGCGCGCCGGCCTGCAGGCGGTGGACCTGGGCATCCCGCAAGGCTATCCCGATTACGTGCTGCACAAGATGGTCACCGTGATGAAGGATGGCGAGGAAGTCAAGATCTCGAAGCGGGCCGGCTCTTACGTCACCGTGCGCGACTTGATCGAATGGTCGGGCGGCGGCGACATCGTGCGTGGCCGCGACGCGGTACGTTTCTTCCTGATCTCGCGCAAGGCCGACACCGAGTTCGTGTTCGACGTCGACGTCGCGCTGAAAAATTCCGACGAAAACCCGGTGTATTATGTGCAATACGCGCACGCCCGCATCTGTTCCGTGCTGGCGCAATGGGGCGGCGACGAAGCGAGCCTGGACGGCGTCGACCTGGCGCCGTTGACGGCGCCGCGCGAAGCCACGCTGCTGGCCGCGCTGGCCCATTATCCCGAGGCGCTGGAGCGGGCCCAGACTGAACTGGGGCCGCACCAGGTCGCGTTTTACCTGCGCGACCTGGCCGGCGAGCTGCACAGCTACTACAATGCCGAACGCGTACTGGTGGACGACGTCCCCACCAAGATGGCGCGCCTGGCCCTGATGCTGGCCACGCGCCAGGTCTTGCGCAACGCCTTGGCCCTGATCGGCGTTTCGGCGCCCAACCAGATGTATCGAGAAAGCTTAGACGCATGATCCATTCCGCTTCCCGCCGCTCCACCTTCGGCCACCAGCGCGGCAATACCCTGGTCGGCATCATCATCGGCCTGGTGATCGGCCTGGTCGTCGCCGTCATCGTCGCACTGGCGATCACGAAAGGCGCGACGCCATTCACCGACAAGGGCAAACAGGGGAAAATCATCGAGCCGAGCGCCGGCCAGGTGGTCGACCCGAACAAGCCGATGTATGGCAACAAGGAAGCGGCCAAGGAAGCGGCCAAGGATTTTGCCAAGGAAGCGCCGCCTAAGGAAGCCCCGAAAGATCCGACCACGCCGAAGGCGCCGCCGCCCGACGCCTTGCAGGAAGCCATCGCCAAGCTGAATCGGGAAGTGTCCCATGATGAGGTCAAACCCAAGGCGGAGACCAAGGCCGAGGCCGACGTCAAGCCACCGGTGACCGAGAAAAGCAAGCCGGCCGCCGCCACGCCGGCGCTCGCCAAGCCCGATGCGGCCGATGAAAAATGGACCTATTACCTGCAAGTGGGTGCCTTCCGCGAAACGGCCGACGCCGAAAGCGCGCGCGCCAAATTGGCGCTGCTGGGATTCGAGGCCGTCATCAGCGACCGCAGCACCGACGCTGGCATGTTGCACCGGGTCCGCATGGGTCCCTACAATCAGGTCGAGGCGATGAACCGCGCGCGCACCAAATTGTCCGACAACGGGGTCGACGTCGCCGTCGTCCGCAATCAAAAATAATCCTGGGAATCACTATGCATCTATTCAAAAAAGTATTACTGGCCCTGAGCTTGTGCGGCGCGGCCGCAGCGGCGCTCGCTTCGCCGCAAGATCCTAAGAATGGCGTCGAATACAAGACGCTGCCGACCGCGCAGCCGACCGCGTCCGGCAAGAAAATCGAAGTGACCGAATTTTTCGCCTACTATTGTCCCCACTGCTACGCCTTCGAGGCTGAACTGTCGGCCTGGGTCAAGAAACAGGGCGACACCATTGTCTTCAAGCGCGTCCACGTCGAACGCGACGCCAGCGTGGCGCCGCAGCAACGCCTGTTCTTCACCCTGGAAGCGCTGGGCTTGACCGAGCAATACCACCTCAAGGTGTTTCAAGCCATGCATGTCCAGCACAATCGCCTGGCCAGCGATGCGGCGGTGCTCGAATTCGCCGAAAAACAGGGCATCGACGCCAAGAAATTCAGCGAAACCTACAGTTCCCTCGGTATCGACGGCCGCATACGCCACGCCAATGCCATGATGGCCGCCTACAAGGTCGACTCGTGGCCGATGCTGGCCGTCGACGGCCGCTTCATCACGTCGCCGGCAATGGCCGACGAAGCCGTCAAGGCGGCAAAAACCGAAGCCCAGTTGCACTCCCAGGCGCTGGCGGTGATGGATTTCCTGGTCGCGAAAGCGAAAGCGGAAAAGAAATAAGCATGCCTTACCTGGCCTTGCGCGGGGCGCCGTTCCGATGAAGCGTATTTTCATCACCGGCGCTTCGAGCGGCATCGGCGCCGCGCTGGCCTTGCGCTACGCACAGCAAGGCGCCACTTTGGGCTTGCTGGCGCGCCGCGGCGACGCGCTGGAACGGCTGATCGCCAGCCTGCCCAATCCGCAATGGCACCGCGCCTACCCGCTCGACGTCACCGACCACGCCGGCTTGCGGCGCGCCGCCGCCGACTTCATGCTGCACGCCGGCGGCATCGACGTGGTCGTCGCCAGCGCCGGCGTGTCGTACGGCACCCTGACCGAATACCCGGAAGACCTGGACGCCTTCGCGGCGGTCCTGGCCATCAATGTCACCGCCACCGTCGCCACTTTCGCGCCCTTCATCGCCGCCATGAAGGGGCAGACCACGCCCAGCCGCCTGGTCGGCATCGGCAGCGTGGCCGGCATCCGCGGCTTGCCCGGCGCCGAAGCGTACAGCGCCTCGAAGGCGGCGGTGATCAGCTATTGCGAATCGCTGCGCCTGGAATTGCGGGCCTACGGCATCCGGGTGGTCACCATCACGCCCGGCTACATCGCCACCCCGATGACGCAGCAGAACGCCTACCCCATGCCCTTCCTGATGCCGGCCGAAAAATTCGCCGCCAAGGCCGTCGCCACCATCGCCGCCGGCACCAGTTACCGGGTGATTCCGTGGCAAATGGGACTGGTCGCCAAATTGCTGCGCATACTGCCCAATGCGCTGTACGACCTGGCATTCCGCAACGCGCCGCACAAGGCCCGCAAGACACCATGACACCATGACGCAAGACTTGAACAGCGCAGCAATCGCCGCCCGCAGCGCCGCCAGCGCGGCCCGGGTGGCGATCGAAGTGGTCGACGAGACCGGCTCCACCAATGCCGACTTGCTGGCGCGCGCCACCGGCTTGTCCGGCCCGCTACTGCTGATCGCCAGGCACCAAAACGCCGGCCGCGGCCGCGCCGGCCGCAGCTGGTTGTCGGCCCCCGGCGCCAGCCTGATGTTTTCGCTGGCCTGGAAATTCAAGGGGCCGCTGCAGGAGCTGGTCGGCCTGCCGCTGGCGGTGGGCGTCGCGCTGGCCGAAGCGCTGGCAGCGCTGGACTTGCCGGTGCAATTGAAATGGCCGAACGACTTGCTTCGGGATGGCCGCAAGCTGGGCGGCATCCTGGTCGAAACCCAGGCCGCGCCCGGGCACGGAGTCTGGGCCGTGATCGGGGTCGGCGTCAACCTCTTGATGCCGGACCGGCTGGAACAGGCCATCGGCCAGCCCGTGGCCGCCGCGCCCTGGCTGGCGCAAATGGACCGCAATGACTTGATGGCGGCGCTGCTTAGCCGGCTGGCGGCGGCGCTGGCCGAATTCGACGAGACCGGCTTTGCCGCCTTCGGCGAGCGCTGGAACCGGCTGCATGCACACCAGGGACTGGCCGTTTCCATTTTCGACCGCGGCGCCCTGCTGCAACAGGGTCTGGCCGCCGGCGTCGACCGGCTCGGCCGCCTGCTGCTCGATACCGCCGCCGGCCGGGTCGAGATCATCTCGGGCGACGTCTCCTTGCGCCCCACGACCGAATAAGACCATGATTTTACTGATAGACGCAGGCAATACCCGCATCAAATGGGCGCTGGCCGAGCCGGTCGCCGCGCCCGGCCAGTGGCATGCCTGCGGTTCGGCGCCGCATGCCGGCCTGGCGCAATTGGCGCAAGACTGGCGCGCGGCGCTGGCCGGCCGGACGCTGGCGGGCGCCTTGCTGTCGAACGTGGCCGGCGCCGCCCTGCAAGAGCAGTTGCAGGCAGCGCTGCCCGATACCGCCCTGCGCCGCTTCGCCTCGCTGGCGCAACTGGCGGGCTTGCGCAATGGCTACCGCGATGCTGCGCAACTCGGTTGCGACCGCTTCGCCGCCGCCATCGGCGCGCGCGCGCTGGTGCCCGGCCAGGCCCTGATCGTCGCCAATTGCGGCACCGCCACCACCATCGACGCGATCACGGCCGATGGCCGCTTCCTGGGCGGGATGATACTGCCGGGCCTGGGCTTGATGGCCAGCTCGCTGGCGCGCCACACCGCCCAATTGCCCTACATCGCCGAACGCGCCGGACCGCCGCCCGGTTTCGCCGACAATACCGACGATGCCATCCTGAGCGGCTGCCTGGCGGCGCAAGCGGGCGCCATCGAACGCGCCCATGCCGCCCACGGCGCCGTCGCCTGCATCATTTCCGGCGGCGCCGCGCCATTCATCGCGCCCACCCTGTCGCTGCCGCACCAGGTGGTCGATAATATTGTGCTGATCGGCTTACACGTCGTCATCAAGGATCAACCGTGCTGAAATTTATCTTTTGCCTGCTATTGGCCGTGAATATTGCGCTGTTCGCGCTGGGACAGGGTTACTTCGGCAATCTGCGCGAAACGCGCGAACCGGCGCGCATGAAGGGGCAATTGCATGCCGAGCTGATGACCCTGACCACGTCCAGCGGCGCGCCTCTTTCCAGCCCACCGGCGAGCGTTCCCGCCGCCCCTGTCGTCACGCCGGCCCCGGTCGCGCCTGTCGCGCGGGCCGCTGTCGTAGTCCCGGTCCCGGTGCCGGTGCCGGTGGCGCCGGTGGTCGTCGCGCGGGCAGCCATGCCAGCGGCCGTTCCTGCGCCCCCCCCTCCTGTCGTGAAGAGCGCGCCGCTTGCCAGTGTCGCGCCCGCCAAAGCGCTGCCGAAGGCGCCGGAAATCATCGCTTGCACCGAGGTCGGCAATTTCACGGTCGCCGACGCGCGCCGCTTCGACATCCGCACCACGGCCCAGGATTTGAGCGACAGCCAGTCGCGCCATTACGTGCCGGGCCAGGAAGTGACGAGCTATATCGTGCATATTCCGCCGCAGGCGAGCAAGGAAGCGGCCGATAAAAAAGCCATCGAACTGAAGCAACTGGGCGTGGAAAACTACTTCATCATGTCGGAGAATTCACCGATGCGCTGGGCCATTTCGCTGGGCGTCTTCAAGCTCGAAGCGGGCGCCCAAACCCTGCTGGCCTCCCTGCAAAAGCAGGGCGTGCATAGCGCCAAGGTCAGCCCCCGCTACGGCGCCAGCAAGTTGCTGGCATTCCAGTTCCATGATCTCGACGGGGCCGCCAAGACGCGCCTGGAACAGATCAAGGCCGACTTCCCGGCGCAGGAAATCCGCGCCTGCAAATAATGATATGACTATCGCTGCACGATGATGGGCTTCAAACTGAGCTCGCCGGGCAAGGCCTCGATTGCCTGTGTCGCTTGCTGCCTGCTCGGGAACGGTCCGCAGTAAAGCCGGTGCAGCGCTCCCGCTTGCACCACTTCAAGCGCGCCCAGGCTGGCGGCATACGGTTCCAGGCGCGCGCGCGCCGCAGCGGCGCGTTCGGCTTCCGAAAACGCCCCCAATTGTATATAAAAACCATTCCTGGCCACCGCCGTTTCGGCTGGCGCGGCCTCGGCTGGCGCGGCCGCAACCGGCCGCAATTGCCCGACGCCGCCGGCGACCGGATCGGGCGGATACATCAACTCGGGCACGGCCGGTGCCACCACCAGCGGCGATGCGACCGCTGGCGCAGCAGCCGGCGCGGCGGCGGGCGCCGGCGGGCCGAACTGTGGTGCGGCCTGGGCTGCGACCTGCGCCGCCATCGGCACCGCAGCCGGCGCCTGCCGTTCCGCGCTCTTGAGACGCTCGATATCGGCCGGCAGCAAACGGTCGATTTGCAACTCATGGCTGCCCTTGTCGAGCAAGCCCAATTTCAGCGCGGCCGTATACGACACGTCGATCACGCGGCTCGGGTGGAAGGGACCGCGGTCATTGATACGCACGATGACTTGCTTGCCGCTGACCAGGCTGGTCAAGCGCGCATACGAGGGAATCGGCAAGGTCGGATGGGCAGCCGTCATCTTGTACATATCGTACAGTTCACCGGACGAGGTGCGCTGGCCGTGGAATTTCTTGCCATACCAACTGCCGATGCCGCGCTGGGTGAATGGCGTATTGCCGCTGATCGGGGTATAGGTCTTGCCAAACACCACATATGAACGGTTGGCGCGTGGCAGCGGCGTTTCCACCCGCGCCAGCGCATCGGGCACGTCGATCAAGCCGGGCGGCGGATTCTCGCCCGGGCCGTCATCCTTGTAATAGCCGCCGCGGCCGGACCCGGCCGGCGGCAATACCGGCAGTTCGGGATGATTGCGCGGCGGTTTCACGGTGGCCGCAGTCGGCGCAGGGCCGCCGGCCGGCTTGGGCAAGGTGCCGCAAGCGGCCAGCGCCAGCAGCATCAAGGCCATGCAGCCTTGCGCGACGCGCCTGCCCGCCGAATGCGCGCGCATCAGCTTTGCACCAATTTTCGGTGCCGCTGAATGCTCATCAAGATGCCGGCTCCCAGGCCCAGCGTCAGCAAGGCGGTGCCGCCGTAACTCATGAAAGGCAGCGGCACGCCAACCACCGGTACAATGCCGCTGACCATGCCCATATTAACAAATGCATAAGTAAAATAAATCATCGTGATCGATCCAGCCAAAAGACGTGTAAAAAAATTCGGCGCGTTCGCCGCAATCATCAGGCCGCGTCCGATCAGCAGCAGGTACAGCAACATCAGCACCAGGTTGCCGACCAAGCCAAATTCCTCGGAAAAGACGGCGAAAATGAAATCGGTGGTGCGCTCCGGGATGAATTCCAGATGGGCCTGGGTGCCATGGGTCCAGCCCTTGCCGCTCAAGCCACCGGAACCGACGGCAATGGTCGACTGAATGATGTGAAATCCCTTGCCGAGCGGGTCGGAACTGGGATCGATCAGCATCAGGACCCGCTGACGCTGGAAGTCGTGCAGCATGGACCATACCACAGGTAGGCTGGCGACGGCCGCGACCACCAGCGCCAGCAGCGCCTTCCACGACAGGCCGGCCAGGAAAATCACATAAAAACCGGCCGCCAGCACCAGCACCGCCGTGCCCAGGTCGGGCTGCTTGGCGATCAAGCCGACCGGCACCGCCAGCAAGACCGTCGCGATCAAAAAGGTTTGCCAGCCAATCGCGCCGGCGCGCTGCTGGAAAAACCAGGCCAGCATCATCGGCATCGCGATTTTCATGAATTCGGACGGTTGGATGTCGTAACCGAGGTGCAACCAGCGCCGCGCGCCCAGCTTGACGGTGCCGAACAGCGCCACCGCCACCAGCAGCAGCACCGCCACCACGTACACGGGCACGGCGACGCGCATCATCATTTGCGGCGATACATTGGCCGCCAGCCACATCACCATGAAGCACATGACGATGTTGCGCACCTGGTCTTCCACCTTGCCGGGGATGCCGATGCCGGCCGAATATAGCGTCACCAGGCCGGTCGACAGCAACAAGATCAGGATCAGGGTCAGGGATGGGTCGAATACGGCGAGATACGGGCGCACCCGGCGCCACAGCGAGCGTCTTTCATTAATGGGCATGCGGCGCTCCCTGATTGACGGGCGCGGCGGGCACCACCTTCGGCTCGGCGCCGGCGGCCTGCTCCTCGTCCAGGCCTTCCACCGCTTGCAGCGATTCCGCGTCTTCTTTCGGCACCTTGGTCACTTCCTTGTCGTTGGGGCGCTTGCGCAGCAGGTAAAAGTCGAGCGCCTTGCGCGCGATCGGCACGGCCGTGGTGGCGCCGAAGCCGCCGTTTTCAACCACGATGGCGAGCGCGATGCGCGGCTTGTCGGCCGGCGCGAAAGCGGTAAACAGGGCATTGTCGCGCAGACGCTCGGCGATCAGAGCGGCATTGTATTTCTCGTTTTTCTTGATCGCGATCACTTGCGCGGTGCCGGTCTTGCCGCCCACCGTGTAGCCGGCCCCGAGGAAAACCTTGGCGGCGGTGCCGCCGGCCTCGCTGGTCACGCCCACCATGGCGCTCTTGATCACGTCGATGTTGGCTTGCTTGAGCGGAATGCGGTAGCTTTCCTTCGCCACCGTCAGGGTACGCGCGCGGCTCACGCCGTCTTCGACGATCTTGACCAGATGCGGCTTCATCACCACGCCGTTATTGGCCAGGATCGCCACCGCGTTGGCAATTTGCAGCGGCGTGTAGGAATTGTAGCCGGAGCCGTTGCTGACCGAGATGGTGTCGCCACCCACCCATTTCTGCTGCTGCGCGGTCTTGAAGCGGTTGCGCTTCCACTGCGTCGACGGCAGCACGCCGGTGCGCTCGTTTTCCAGGTCGATGCCGGTCAACTGGCCGAAGCCGAAGGGCTTCATGAAATCATGGATCATGTCGATGCCCATGTCGCGCCCCAACTGGTAATAATAAGTATTGCAGGACACCACGATCGACTTGTGCATGTCGACCGTGCCATGGCCGCCCACCTTGTCGTCGCGGAATTTATGGTCGCCCAGGACCATGAAGCCGGGATCGAAGATGGCCTGGCCCGGGGTGCGCTTGCCCAGTTCCAGCGCGGCCAGCGCCATGAAGGGCTTGAAGGTCGAGCCGGGCGCGTAGGTGCCCGACAGCGGCCGGTTCACCATCGGCCGGTCGAGCGAGGTGTTCAAGTCGCTCCAGCTTTGCTGGTCGATGCCGTCGACGAACAGATTCGGGTCATAGCCGGGCCGCGACACATAGGCCAGGATGTCGCCGGTGGCCGGGTCGATCGCCACCATCGCGCCGCGCCATTCGCCGAAGGCTTCCTCCACCACTTTTTGCAATTCGATGTCGATCGACAGGATCAGGTTATTGCCCGGCACGGCAGCCGTGCGCGACAGGGTGCGCATGGCGCGCCCGCGCGCAGTCACTTCGACCTCTTCGTAGCCGGTGGTGCCGTGCAATTGCTTCTCATAGCTTTTTTCCAGCCCTTCCTTGCCGATATAGTCGGTGCCGTTGTAATTGGCGGCATCCTCGCCGGCGTCGATGCTCTTCGCCTCGGACTGGTTGATGCGCCCGATGAAGCCGATCACGTGCGAAGCCAGCTCGCCCAGCGGATATTGGCGGAACAGGCGGGCCTGCACCTCGACTCCGGGAAAACGGAAGCGCTGCGCGGAAAAGCGCGCCACCTCCTCGTCGCTGAGACGGGTGCGCAGCGGCACGCTGGCGAAATTTTTCGAATCCTCGAGCAGTTTCTTGAAGCGGCGCCGGTCCTTGACATCGATCGTGACCAGCTTGGCCAATTCGTCGATCACCTCGTCGAGCGTCACATTCAGCTTGGAGGGCGTGATTTCCAGCGTATACGCCGAATAGTTGCGCGCCAACACCACCCCGTTGCGGTCCAGGATCAAGCCCCGGTTCGGCACGATCGGCACCACCGCGATGCGGTTATCCTCGGCCTGGGCCGCATAGTCGTTGTGCTTGATCACTTGCAGCCAGATGAAGCGCGCCAGCAAGAGCGAAAAGCAGATGAACACCAGCGCGCCCAGCGCCGTCAGGCGCAGGCGGAAGAAATGCAGCTCGCGTTCGGTGTTCTTGATTTCATTCATTGCAATGGTTTCGGGGGGAGTTAAATCGGCCGGGTATGGTCGCGGTCCACCGTGCGCCGCTGCGGCGCCAGCAAGATCCACGTCACCACCGGCCACAGCGCGACCGAAGTCAGGCTTTCAATGAAGGGCAGCCAGCCCGGGAAGCGGCCCGAGGCCAGGAAGCGGGTCAGCAGCTGGATCGCCTGCGTCAGCAGCAAGAGCGGCAGCACATGCAGCGCCTGCGTCAAGACCGGGAACCAGAGTACGCGGCGGTGCATCATGATCGCGAAATACGACAGCAGGGTGTAAGCCAGCGCATTTTCGCCAAGCAAGGTTGCCTCATGCACATCCATCAGCAAGCCCATGCAAAACGCCAGGCCAATGCCGACCTTGCGCGGCTGGTGCACGCCCCAGAATACCAGCACCAGCGCGACAAAATCGGGCGCGCCGATGAAGCGGCCCCAGGGCAGCAGGTTCAGCAAAAACGCGCACAGCAGGCTGAAACCGATGAAAATCGGACTCACCGGCAACAAAATATAGTGGGGGCGGTTCATCGGGCGGTGTCCTTGGGCTTGGGCGGGGCCGGGGTATCTTTTACCGGTCCCATCTTGCCGGCCTTCTTCTTGCCGACCTTGGGTTCTTCTTCCGGAGGACGCGGCGGCACTTCCTGGACCGAGGTCAGCACCAGCAGCAAGGTGTTGCGGTCGATCCCGGCCAGCGGCTGGCACACCACGCGCCCGAAGGCGCCGGTGGCGTTATTTTCGACCAGGCTCACGCGCGCCACGGCTAGGCCGGCCGGATAGACCCCGTCCAGGCCCGAGGTGACCAGCACGTCGCCGACCAGGATATCGGCGTTGGGGGTGGTGAAGCGCAATTCCATCTGGCCGGACTGGCCACGGCCATAGGCGACGCTGCGCAAGCCGTTACGCAGGATTTGCACCGGGATCGCCTGCTCCTTGTCGGTCAAGAGGGTCACTTCCGAGGTGAACGGGAAGACCCGCGTGACCTGGCCGACCACGCCCTGGTTGTCGATCACCGGCAAACCGAGCGCCATGCCATGCTGGGTGCCGCGGTCGAGCACGATCTTGCGGGTCGACTGGTCGCGCGCGTCGTACAGGATTTGCGCGATCATCGATTTGACGGGCACGTTTTCGCGCGCCTCCATCAACTTGCGCAAGTGATTGTTTTCAATGGTATTGAGCCGGGCTTGCTGCATCGCTTGTGCGTCGGCGATTTGCTGGTGCTTCAATTCGCGCACTTCCTTTTCCAGCGCCGACAGCGAGGAAAAGTAATCGCCGACGCCATAAATGACGTCGCGCGGCGCCAGCGCCGCCATTTGCAGCGGATACAAGACGGTGCCGACAGCCTGGCGCACGGTGGTCAAGGCGTGCAGGCGCGAATCGACCAGCAGCAAGCAGATCGAAATGCAGGCGAACACCATCATCTTGACCCGGGCGGAGGCGCCTTGTTTGAAAAGTGGCGGAGGGCTGTATTCCATGACGTCCAATAATCCGGCGCATACGCGCCAACGAGCCGGCTTTTGGCCAAAAAGTCAGCCAACACTGCGCAGGGCCGGAACCGGACCCTGCGGGTGGATTATTCGTAGGAAAAGATCGAACCGAGCTTGTCCATACGTTCCAGCGCCATGCCGGAACCGCGCACCACGCAAGTGAGCGGGTCTTCGGCCACCAGCACCGGCAGCCCGGTTTCTTCCATCAACAGGCGGTCCAGGTCGCGCAGCAAGGCGCCGCCGCCGGTCAGCATCATGCCTTTTTCAGCGATGTCGGCGCCCAGTTCCGGCGGGGTCTGTTCCAGCGCGTTCTTGACGGCCGAGACGATGTTATTGAGCGGGTCGGTCAGCGCTTCCAGGATTTCATTGCTGGAAATGGTAAACGAGCGCGGGATGCCTTCGGACAGATTGCGACCCTTCACTTCCATTTCCTTGACTTCCGAGCCGGGGAAGGCCGAACCGATGGCTTTCTTGATGGCTTCGGCCGTTTGCTCGCCGATCAGCATGCCGTAATTGCGGCGGATGTAATTGACGATGGCTTCGTCGAATTTGTCGCCGCCGACCCGCACCGAACCCTTGTAGACCATGCCTCCCAAGGAAATGATGCCCACTTCGGTGGTGCCGCCGCCGATGTCGACCACCATCGAGCCGGTCGCTTCCGACACCGGCAAGCCGGCGCCGATCGCGGCCGCCATCGGTTCTTCGATCAGATACACTTGCGAGGCGCCGGCGCCGAGCGCCGATTCGCGGATCGCGCGCCGTTCCACCTGGGTCGAACCGCAAGGCACGCAAATGATGATGCGCGGCGAGGGACGGAAGAATTTCGAATCGTGCACCATGCGGATGAATTGCTTGAGCATTTGCTCGGTGACGGTGAAGTCGGCGATCACGCCATCCTTCATCGGGCGGATCGCCTCGATATTGCCCGGCACCTTGCCCAGCATTTGTTTGGCTTCCTTGCCGACCGCCTGGATCGTCTTCTTGCCGTTCGGGCCACCCTCCTGGCGGATCGCGACCACCGAGGGTTCGTCGAGCACGATGCCGAGGCCACGCACATAAATCAGGGTATTGGCCGTGCCCAGGTCAATGGCCAGATCGGTGGAAATATACCTGCGTAAAAAACCAAACATGAGTGTCCTGTAGCGCATCAAGCTGCGCAAAAACTGTTATTGGGGACTGCCATGCGGGCGCCGTTTGGCGCTGGCGCAATCTTTTCTATGCTGCGGCAGCAGTGAATCGGCGCCGGCATCGCATTAGCCCGCCATTCTACCTTATAATTTGATTGCGATTTACTCGAAAACCATTGAAAAATGCGGCCTTGCCGGGCATTGATTACGCGGCAATTGCCCGCATTTATGAGTGAAATAGCCCTGAAACTCCGCGTTTTTTACTTATACGCCAACTTTACATTCGCGCGGCCTGTCCGCGCCATTCGCCATGTCCCTGACACTATCCGACGTAAAACGCATCGCCCACCTGGCGCAACTTGAAATGGGCGAGGCGCAAGCGGCCACCGCGCTGGTTCAACTGAACGGCATTTTCGCGCTGGCCGAGCAAATGCAGGCGGTCGACACCGACGGCGTGGCCCCGCTCAGCCACCCGCTGGCGGCCCATATGGACAATATCGCGCTGCGCCTGCGCGAAGACGTGGCCAGCGAACCGAACCGCCGCGCCGACTACCAGGCGGTCGCGCCGAAGACCCAGGACGGCTTGTACCTGGTGCCGAAAGTGATCGAATAAGGCCCGTTGCGCCGCCCCGACCCACCCGCCGAACCGACTAGAATTGAACGCCATGCATACAAAAACCATTAAAGAGCTGTCGGCGCTGCTGCACAGCAAAGCGATTTCCGCCACTGAACTGGCGACCCATTTCCTCGACCGCATCGCGGCCAGCGACTTGAACGCCTTCCTGCACGTGGACCGCAATCTGACGCTGGCGCAGGCGGCGGCGGCCGACGCCCGCCTGGCCGACGGCACGGCTGGCGCCCTGACCGGGGTGCCGATCGCGCACAAGGATATCTTCGTCACCCGCCACTGGCGCTCGACGGCCGGCTCAAAAATGCTGGGCAATTACGTCAGCCCCTTCGACGCCACCGTGGTCGAGAAATTCAATGCGGCCGGCATGGTCACGCTGGGTAAGCTCAATTGCGATGAATTCGCGATGGGCTCGGCCAATGAAAACTCGGCCTTCGGCGCCGTCCACAACCCGTGGGACAAGCAAGCCGTGCCGGGCGGCTCCTCGGGCGGCTCGGCCGCAGCCATCGCCGCGCGCCTGGCGCCGGCTGCCACCGCCACCGACACCGGCGGCTCGATCCGCCAGCCGGCCGCGTTTTGCGGCGTCACCGGCATCAAGCCGACCTATGGCCGCGTCTCGCGCTTCGGCATGATCGCGTTTGCCTCCTCGCTCGACCAGGGCGGCCCGATGGCGAAGACGGCCGAGGATTGCGCCCTGCTGCTGTCGGCCATGGCCGGCTTCGACGAGCGCGACTCGACCAGCCTGACGCCGGAACAGGGCGGCGTGCAGGAAGACTTCTCCCGTCTGCTCAACGAGCCACTGAACGGTTTACGCATCGGCGTGCCAAAGGAATACTTCGGCGCAGGCCTGGCCAAGGATGTCGAGGACGCCGTACGCGCCGCACTGGCGCAATATGTCAAGTTGGGCGCCACGCTGGTCGACATCTCGCTGCCAAACACCGCCTTGTCGATCCCGGCCTACTATATGATCGCGCCGGCCGAAGCCTCGTCGAACCTGTCGCGCTTCGACGGGGTGCGTTACGGCCACCGCGCGGCCGAGTACAAAGACTTGCAGGACATGTACAAGAAAACCCGCGCCGAAGGCTTCGGCCCCGAGGTGCAGCGGCGCATCATGGTCGGCACCTATGTGCTGTGCCACGGCTATTACGACGCCTATTATCTGAAGGCGCAAAAAATCCGGCGCCTGATCGCCAACGATTTCGAGGCGGTACTGAACGGCCCGCACGCGCTCTGCGACGTCATCATGGGACCGGTCGCGCCGAGCGTGGCCTGGGACCTGGGCGACAAGACCGACGATCCGGTCGCCAACTACCTGGCCGACATTTACACGCTCTCGACCAGCCTGGCCGGCTTGCCCGGCATGTCGATACCCTGCGGCTTCGGCCAGGGCGAGAAAAACAGCGCGCGCCCGGTCGGCTTGCAAATCATCGGCAATTACTTCGGCGAAGCCAGGCTGCTCAACGTCGCCCACCAGTACCAGTTGGCGACCGACTGGCACTTGCGCGCGCCGGCCGGCGCCTGAGCGTCCGAGTAAGCGTCAGCCACTTTAAAAAAATGAATTCGGCCCACGGGCCACCAAAAATAGCGAGAACATTATGCAATGGGAAGTCGTCATCGGTCTTGAGAACCACGTCCAGCTCACGACCCAATCCAAGATATTTTCCGGCGCGCCGATCCAGTTCGGCGCCGAGGCCAACACACAAACCAGCCCGGTTGACCTGGCCCTGCCGGGCGTGCTGCCGGTCATGAACAAGACCGCCGTCGAGCGTGCGATCCGCTTCGGCCTGGCCGTCGGCGGCACCATCGCGCCGCGCTCCATATTCGCGCGCAAGAACTATTTTTACCCCGATTCGCCGAAAGGCTACCAGATCAGCCAGTTCGAGGACCCGGTGGTACAAGGCGGCAGCCTGACCTTCGGCTTTGAAAAAAATGGCGAATTCGTCACCAGGACCGTCAACCTGACCCGCGCCCACCTGGAAGAAGACGCCGGCAAGTCGCTGCACGAGGATTACCACGGCATGACCGGGATCGACTTGAACCGGGCCGGCACGCCGCTGCTGGAAATCGTGAGCGAACCGGAAATGCGCAGCGCCGCCGAAGCGGTGGCCTATGCCAAGGCCCTGCATTCGCTGGTGATGTGGCTCGGCGTCTGCGACGGCAATATGCAGGAAGGCTCGTTCCGCTGCGACGTCAACGTCTCGGTGCGACCGGTCGGCCAGAAGGAATTCGGCACCCGCCGCGAGATCAAGAACTTGAACTCCTTCCGTTTCATCGAGGAAGCCGTGCACTGCGAAGTGCGGGACCAGATCGAACTGCTCGAATCGGGTCGCAAGGTCGACCAAGCCACCGTCTTGTGGGACCCGGATCGTAAGGAAACCCGCGTCATGCGCAGCAAGGAAGACGCGCAGGATTACCGCTACTTCCCCGACCCGGACTTGCCGCCGCTGGTGATTTCGGCCGACTGGATCGCGCGCGTCAAGGCCGACATGCCGGAATTGCCGGACGCGATGCGGCTCCGCTTTGCGAAGGAATACGGCTTGTCCGACTATGACGGCTTGATCCTGACGCAGTCGCAAACCATGGCCGCCTACTTCGAGGCGGTGCTGGCCAAGGCCGGCAAGGAACAGGCCAAGACGGCCGCCAACTGGCTGATGGGCGATATCGCCTCGACCCTGAACCGCGAGAATGTCGCCATCGAAGACGCGCCCGTCTCCAGCGCGCAACTGGCGCTGCTCTTGAAGCGCATCGCCGACGGCACCATTTCTAACAAACTGGCCAAGGAAGTCTTTGCCGGCATGTGGGAAGCCGGCTCAAGCGACGAGAACCTGGCCGATCTGGTCATCGAAGCCAAGGGCTTGACGCAGATTTCCGACCCCGGCGCCTTGGCGGCGATCATCGACGAGGTGCTGGCAGCCAATGCCAAATCGGTCGAGCAATACCGGGCCGGCAAGGAAGCGGCCATCAACGCGCTGATCGGGCAGGCCATGAAAGCCTCGAAAGGCAAGGCCAACCCGGCCCAGCTGACCGAGTTGCTGAAACAAAAACTGGCCGGCTAAGAAGCTATTCCGGTAGGGGGCGTCGCCGGATGGTGGCTCCTCGGGAGCGCGGACAAGGCGAGAGGAGGAAGCATGGCGAGCCATGCTACGACGAGCAACGCAGTCCCCGCTTCCCAGGGGCGGCCAGCAGGTGATGTATTGCCTACCGGAATAGCCTCTAAGGCTCCACGAAAGAGGCGCCGCGGTCAACCGCCGGCGCCGCCCTGCAACAGGGCCCTCAGGGTACAGGCTGACGGACCAGCCGAGGTGTACTTATCCCACATCACGATTGGCAGGGACTGCTTCGTTTCGAGGTCGGTCATGCCGATCAAACACTTCGGCACCTTAAGCGTGAAAAACCCTTCGCTGTGCAAGGTTGCCGTCAATTCGTAAGCGTGGCCGGCTTTCAGGACGGCTGAAATCTTCATCGAACATGAATAGTCGCCCTCGACTATGTGCGCATTAAAATGCGCCGCGCCGGCTGGAAGCGCCACCTCGACCGGCTTGTCACGATAGCGCTCAAAATAAGCCAGTCCGCTATCCCGTGTGGCAAGCACGGCGCCATCCGTGCCGCAATCGAATTCGCTGCGCTCCACCGCCGCATAATCCTGGCCCCTCCCGACATAAATTGGCGCGATCGAGACCTTCGCCGACGGCGCCATGCTATCCGGCATGGCATACATCGGCATCACTTTGTGGCTGGCGCATCCGCCAAGGGCGACGCAAATGCTGGATAACAGGAAGTTACGTACGGTAAAAGTATTCAATTTAATTCTCTCAGTGGGTACTTGGACAATGATACAACGATTTCCAATTGGAAATTTCAATTGTCTTTCATTAATTCATATGCGGTTCCAAGGGACTTTCCCGTCACTTGCCGGGACTGGCTTGCCATCCAAGCGTGCCGGCGGCGGGCCAGGCTTGACGGTATCATCATGGTTTGTCCATCCTCCACGAGAATCCCATGAAAAAAATCAAGACTGGCCTGGTCGGCTACGGCTTTGCCGGATCGACTTTTCACGCCCCGGTATTGACGGCGGTCGACGCCCTGGAACTGGTCGCGGTGGCGTCAAGCAAGCCCGAACTGGTGCAGCGCGATTGGCCGAGCGCCACCGTGTACGCTGATCCGGCCCAGTTATTTGCCGATCCGGCCATCGAACTGGTGGTCATCGCGGCGCCCAACCAGGCCCATTTCGGCCTCGCGCACGCCGCTTTACTGGCCGGCAAGCATGTGGTGGTCGACAAGCCCTTCACCATCGACAGCGCCGACGCGGCCACCCTGATCGCTTGCGCCAAGGAGCGCGGACGCGTGCTCAGCGTGTACCACAACCGGCGCTGGGATGCCGATTTCCTGACCCTGAAGGCGCTGCTGGAACAGGGCACACTGGGCCGCATTGCCAGCTTTGAATCGCATTTCGACCGTTTTCGGCCCGATATCAAGCCGCGCTGGCGCGAGTCGGCCGACGCCGGCGGCGGTTTGCTGTACGACCTGGGGCCGCATATGCTGGACCAGGCCTTGCACCTGTTCGGCCAGCCGCAACGCCTGTACGCCGACATTGCGCTGCAGCGCGATGGCGCCGTCGCCGCCGACTACTTCCATCTGGTGCTGTATTACGAGCGCATGCGCGTCGTGCTGCAAGCCGGTTGCCTGGTCCAGGCGCCGACGGCGCGCTTTGCCGTGCATGGCGACAAGGGCAGCTTCGTCAAGTTCGGCCTCGATCCGCAGGAAGACGCCTTGAAGGCTGGCGGGCGGCCGGGACAGCCGGGCTGGGGCCGCGACCCTGTGCATGGCGCCTTGCACCTGGCTGGCGCCGACGAACATTGCGAACACGTGGCGATGGCCGACGGTTGCTACCAAGGCTTTTACGAGGGCATGGCGGCGGCGATACGCGGCGCCGGAGCGGCGCCGGTAGCGCCCGAAGATGGCTTGGCGACGATACGCCTGATCGAAGCGGCCCTGCTCAGCGCCGCCGAAGGCCGCGTGATTGCCGTTTAAAACAGCGCCGACTCAAGCCGCCACATAGCGGCCGTGCTTGTGGTTGGTGGCCAGGGACAGGTTCAATACCACCGCGCCGAGGATGGAAATACCGATCAGCATCGGCTGCACGATAAAGGCCGAGCCCAGCACGATGATGCAATCAAAGCCCATCTGCACCTTGCCGGCGCGCCAGCCGCGCGTTTCCTGCAGGTAGAGCGCCAGCACGCTGAGGCCACCCAGGCTGGCCTGGTGGCGGAACAGGATCAGCATGCCGACCCCCATCAGCATGCCGCCGACCACGCCGGCCACCACCGGATGCAACCATTCGAAGCGCAGCAGCAGCGTCGAATATTCGGTGAAGACGGCTACCAGCGCCAGCGCAATCAAGCTTTTGACGGTAAACGCCAGGCCCATGCGTTTCAGCGCGAACACATAAAAGGGCAGATTGATGCATACCAGCAAGAGGCCGAAATTGAGTCCGGTCGCGTAATGCAAGAGGAAAGCCAGCCCGGTGATGCCGCCCGTCAGCAAGCCGGCGTTCTTGTACATGGCAATGCCGAGCGCCACCACCAGCGTACCGGTGAGCAAGGCTTGAATGTCTTCAAACAGGGAGTGGCCGGCCTCCAGCCTGGCGGGCGGGACGGGCTTGGACTGGTCTTGGGGGGCTTGCATGGGATGCTTCCAGGGCGGGGGAAGCTATTGATTATACGCAACTAATGCGCCCCCGCCCCTCCGCCATACGGACTAGGTGTCCACATGGAACTTGGCGGGCTGCATGTTGCGGGGATAGTCAATTTTTGCCCTCATTCCGGCCGGGACGCCGCTGATGCGCGCATACCCTTGCGCATCGCCGTTCCAGCGTGATGGCGTCGAGGCAATTGGCGTAACCACTCAGCGCCGCCTGGGCAATCGCGCGCGCGATATTTTCAAGCGGCAAATCCAGCTCGCGCACGGTTTCTTCCAGCAATTCCGGGGAAATGCTGAAGATCTACGCAGGGGAATTTAAATTTTTGACAATTAAACCAATATTACTGTTTCGCAATTTTTTCAGCGTGGCAAATTGTGGACCCATTTCGTCGATCCGATAGTTCTTTATCACACAGCCATTCGCGTCCCACTCCTGTTCCTTGATACATATCCCAAGCTCATAGAGACCGTCAAACTTAGGCGAACCATTGCCATACCATTCGCGCGAAGGGCCGTGAAGAGAGTTCAACGCAAACCATTGTTCACGGACAAGAGTGCCAGAAGCTGACCACTCCTGTGACATGCCACTTTTCTGCCCGTCAATAAAATTAGTTTCTGTGATTAATGTGCCATTTTCATCATTTTCGAACACAATGCCGCTAAACGGCTTGCCAGCGTAGCACATCAAAAGAAAATCATCTGATGGCTCCAATTCTTCATAATCAACTCTAAACATTAGTCACCTCCAATAACTTGTACGCCGTTGGTAATTGCTGCGCAGTTAGCACAGCGGGGCGGAATTCCTATTATGCTTCGCTCACCTATCAATGCACGATTGTGCAAGAGGAAATTTGAAAGGTCGGAATCAACAACAGGAATACCCGTTAGAGCTTCTCGCGCTTTTATCGCTTGATCGAGGGCGCTAATTTCAGAATGCGATCCTGGAATTCCAGCGCGTGGCGGTGTCACACCGCCAGTTGCTTCAAGATATGCATCAAGACGTTGTTGCATAAGCGGATGCAAGTCAGTTGGTATTTTCCCTTGATTTAGACCGTAGAAGATTTCACCCGTGTGTGGGTCCATAACCCCAGTAAGAACGGGCCCACGTTGGGATCGAGAAAGATAACCGCTTCCCCCTTTTGTAGCCAGCGACTCGGCACGCGTCGCGACCGAATCAGCCAATTGAGATTCGAGCGCCGCAGTACTTGCCCCAGCCAATTTCGCATCGTTTTCCGCACCAATGCCTTTTTGAAGAGGTTTTACTTCCGTTAAATCTTTAGCATGGGCGTCAATATCTAAAGTTTCCTGCCGCTTCGTATTCGGCCCCTCCTGCACCTTTTCTATTTTATCAGCCTTGAGCTTCGGTTGCGGCTTGTCGCCGTTGGGCTGGTGAGGCGCGGAGCCTGCCGGAGCATCATGCGGCTTGCCGCTGACATGAGCGTGCGCGCCCGCTTTCGCCTCCGCCGCACCGGCATGCAGCAAAGGTTGGCCGATGACATCATGGACGCGCTGTGCTTCTATCGCCTGCGCAAGCGGCTTTTCGGCTCGGACCCCGGCCACGACCATATGCGTTTCCTTTGGCGCGACCTGGGCGATCACTTTGAGCAGCCGGCTGTCGAGTTCCGCCAGCGCTTTGGGTAACATTCGCAAGGCGGCATGCTGCACGTCATAGAATTTCTTTTCCCATTCGACCAGGGTGGCAATGGCTTTCTTGGCATCGTCGAAATATTTGACGTGTTCGAGTCTGAGCCGCAGTCCCTGGCAAATATCGATCAGTTGCTTGATCGTCTTATCAAAAGCGAACTGCAATGCCTTCTCGTACTTGGCAAATTTAATGCTGTTGAGGAAGCGTATGAGGTCGCCTACCATGAATTTCTGCAGGAATTTCACCATATCCCCCAACATGCCCGCATCCTTCATCAACATGAGCATGACAGCGCGCAGCGCGGCGCCCAATTCCGAACCGGCAATTCCGCCGACAATGGCGCCGACACCGGCCCCCACCGCTCCGCCCGCGGCCATGGCCAGCGGCAACGCCAAGGTGATCATGCACGCCGAAAGCATGATCCACTCCATCAATTCTTCACGCTTTTCCGGATGCTGCGCCAGGCGAATGACGATGGCGACCGCATCGCGCGCGCTGGTGACGATGACCACGCCCGGAACGAAGTTGAGCATCATATCGGCCACTATGGCCGACTTGGGACGATCAATCGGAAATTGGCCAAACAAGACCGATTTCACCCAGTCCAAACCGCCAATGGCGTCGTCCCATGCCTCATCGAGTATCGAGCGCTCACTGTCACTCATGATTTGCCGCCATTTGCATCATTGTTATCATTGGCATGTGGTGCGATTTCTTTGTTGAAAAAATCATGGACGTCAACTAGGCAAGGCTGCCAAGGGGCTGGCCACGCTCTTGCGTGTCGAGCCGGCGCTCCAGCCATGTCAACATTTCGCCAAAGATCTGGTCCCGATTGATCTCGTTGAAATTCTCGTGGTAGTTATCCGGATAAAAATGATAGGACAACAAGGCCGGTGCGACCGTCTTGAGCATCGCTTCGGCGGCGCGGCAATCGGCCAGCTTGTCCTCGCCGGCGACGACGGCAAACAGGGGGAAGCGCCAGCCCGACAACGTGCCGCCCAGGCGCGCCTGGGCCGAGGTCAGCGCGGTGGCGAAGCGGACCGTCACCTCGGTGGCGCGGGTCTGGTCTTTTTCATCGGCGTAGTGGCGCGCCGTGATGGCGCGGTCATGCGTCAACAATTCGGTCAGCGACGCCAGCGGCACCTTCATCGTCGGCGCCACCCTGGCCAGCACGCCCGACAGCATCAACAGCAATGCCGGCACCTTGATCGCGTTCACATAATATGGCGAAGACAGGATGAAGCCCTTGATCGCGGCGTCGCCGGCAAAGCGCCCCAGCCCCAGGTGGGTGGCGATCAGCGCGCCCATCGAATGGCCCATCACGAAGATCGGCAAGCCCGGATAGTTGTGCTTGATCCATTGCAGGAACAGCCCGGCGTCGTCGAGGAAGCTGTCGAAACCGGGAATGTCGACCCGCCGCTTGCCGTCGTGGCCGCACATATCGAAGCTGACCGTGGCGATGCCATGCTTGCGCAAATACAGCGCCGGCGTGACATAGTCGCCCGCATGGGCCATGCCGCCATGGATTGCCAGGATGACCGCGCGCGGCTGCTCCCCTTGCCAGATATGGATGGTGCGCTCGACCTGGTCGCTGCACTTGAGCGCGGCCAATTTATCTTCGGAAAATCTCATTGCCATCCTTCGTATTATGCCGCATGCAAAGTTGCAATTTTAACCTGCCGGCTAGCCGCGAACGGATATCGCACGCGGGCCGCTTCATTCCAGGCCGAGGATGGCGGCCACCGATTGGCGTAATTCCTCGACCAGTTCCGGCTGCATGAACTGGTATTCGTCGGGGATGTCGAGCACGTGGATGCGCTTGTTCTCGAGCAGGCGGCCAAATTGCGCGCGCAGGCGGGACTGGTGTTTTTCTTCCATCACGAAGATGACGTCGGCCCATTCCACATCCTTGGCCGACACCGGATGCCTGGCATTCGGGCTGGTGCCGCCGGAACGCACGGCCAGCCCCGGATGGCGGCGCCACACTTGCTCGGCGGTGGGGCTGCGCCACTGGTTGCGGCTACACACGAATAGCAGGTTCATGTGGGCGCCAAGGCGGAATCAGATACCATAGCGTGCGCGGTAAGCGGCGACCGCGTCCTTATATTGCAGCAAGGCCGGATCGGCGCCGGCGCCTTCCAGGTAGGTGAACAAATCGTCCAGGTTGCCGATTGAAATGACGGGAATGCCGTAAGCCTGGCTCACTTCCTGCACCGCCGAACTGGCCGACAATTCGCCATCCTTGCCCGAGCGCTCCATGCGGTCCAGCGCGATCAGCACGGCGCACGGTTCGGCACCGGCGGCCCGTATCATGGCCACCGATTCGCGCACCGAGGTGCCGGCCGAAATCACGTCATCGATGATCACAACCTTGCCCTGCAACTGGGCGCCGACGATGGTGCCGCCCTCGCCGTGGTCCTTGGCTTCCTTGCGGTTGAAGGCAAACGAGGTGTTGCGGCCCTTGCCGGCCAGCGCGACGGCGGTGGCCGAGGCCAGGGTGATGCCCTTGTAGGCCGGCCCGAACAGCATGTCGAATTCGACACCGGAGTCAAGCAGGGTCTGGGCGTAGAATTGCGCCAGTTGCGCCAGCGTGGCGCCGTCGTGGAACAGGCCCGCGTTGAAAAAGTAAGGCGACTGGCGGCCCGCCTTGGTGGTGAAGTCGCCGAACCGCAATACTCCCGTCGACACTGAAAACGCGATAAACTGTTGACGTAAATTATTCACGATGGCCCCATTTATTTAAAGTGCCTGTATTCTAATCCGCGCGCCCCGGCGAGACAATCGATCGCCCCCTTTAAGCCGGTCGGCCCGCCCTATTTTTCCCTGACTATGCCAAAAATCATTTCCGCCAACTTGAACGGGATACGCTCCGCATCCAAAAAAGGCTTTTTCACCTGGATGGCGGCGCAATCGGCCGACTTCATCTGCGTCCAGGAATTGAAGGCCCAATTGCCCGACATGACGCCCGAATTCCTCAATCCTGGCACCTACCACGGCCATTTCCACTATGCCGAGAAGAAAGGCTATTCCGGCACCGGCGTCTACAGCAAGCTGGCGCCGGACGCGGTCCACATCGGCTTCGGCAGCCCGGAATTCGACGCCGAAGGCCGCTATGTACGCTGCGATTTCGGCAAATTGTCGGTGATTTCCGTGTATTGCCCGTCCGGCTCGTCCTCGCCCGAGCGCCAGGAAGCCAAGTTCCGCTTCATGGACTTGTTCCTGCCCCACTTGCTGCAATTGAAGGCCGAGGGCCGCGAGGTCGTCATCTGCGGCGACTGGAATATCGCCCACCACGAAATCGACTTGAAAAATTGGAAGGGCAACAAGAAAAATTCCGGCTTCCTTCCCGAAGAGCGGGCCTGGATGACGCGGGTCTTCGACGAAGTCGGTTTTGTCGACGTCCATCGCGGCCTCGACAAGCGCGAAGAGCAATACACCTGGTGGAGCAATCGCGGCCAGGCCTGGGCCAAGAATGTCGGATGGCGCATCGACTACCACGTCGCCACGCCCGGCATCGCGGCCCAGGCGCACACGGTGGCGATCTACAAGGATGAACGCTTTTCAGACCATGCGCCTTTGACCATCGACTACACCATTCCGCTTTAAAGTCCAGGCAGTCTGCCAGCCGTATCCCATCGTGACGATGGGGGCGGCATTTCCCAACTATGGACCATCACTGCACCCGCTTGTAGGTCGGCCTCGGTTCGCGGTCGACGTCGTAACGCCTGAGCTCCGCCACCTTGCCATCCTTGAGCACGAATTCGAGGCGCGCGTCGTCGTTATCGTCGAAGAAGAATTCGGTGGGCGACAAGGGATGGATATTGCTCGGCGGGAAGCCTGGCACTTCGCTAAACAGTTGTCCGTTCGCATAGCTGATGGTGCGCACATTGCCGTTGGCATCGTAGCGGCCGATCAGCGGCGCGGCACTCGCCGGCGCCAGCACCTGCTTTTGCAAAGTGGCAATCGCCTGGCCGATGGCGATGGCGGCCAGGCGCTTGGCGACCGGGCCGAGGTCGCCCGCGTGCTCGTCGCTATTGTGCAGGATGGAGACGAACACGCCGGCTTGCGGCAGGCGCACGGTTTCTGAATGGAAGCCGAAAATGTCGCCATTGCTTTGCAGATAGGTCTGGCCGAGGCTCTGATGGACGCGCATGCCGTAACCATAATGGGTGTTGCGCCCATCGGCGGTCTTGAAGGCAGTGTTCATCGCGGCCACGCTGGTCTTGGACAGCACCTTGCCGGCGGCCAGCGCCTCGCTCCACAGGGCCATGTCGGCGTTGCTGGAAAAGAAGCTGCCGGCGGCATAGCCAAGGCTCGGGCTGATGAAGTGCGCGGGGATCGGGCCTTCCTCGTAGGGCGTGGCCTGGCCGGCAATGATGCCGTGTTCGACGTCATAGTAGGTGTGCTTCATGCCGAGCGGCTTCAAGAATTGCTCGCTGACGTATCTGTCGTAGGGCATGCCGCTCAGCTTGGCGATGACCATGCCGAGGATGCTGTAATTGACACTCGCATATTCGTAGCGCGCACCGGGCGCGGCGATCAGCTCGCGCTTGGCGGCGTAGGCCAGCAGTTGCTCTGGCGTGAGGTCCTCGCGCACGCGCTGGCGGAACTGCGCGTCGTTAAACAGATTGTCAATGCCGGAGGTATGCGTGAGCAGATGTTCAATCGTGATACCGGCCCAGGCGGGCGGGGTGTCGGCCAGGTAGCGCGAGACGGGCGCGGCGATGTCGAGCTTGCCCTGCTCGGCCAGGCGCAGGATCGCGGCGGCAGTAAATTGCTTGCTCACGGAAGCAACGTGGAACACGGTGTCGGCCTGGACAGGCACGTGCAGTTCCAGGCTGGCCAGGCCATAGCCGCGGCTGAACAAGACCGTGCCGTTTTGCTGGACCAGCACGGCTGCGCCGGGTTGCTCGGGCTTGAAGTAGTGTTGTAGCAGAGCATCCATGGCGGCAACGCGGGCCTGGTCGGTAAGCGGCGCTGCTGGCGCGGCGTAGGCCGGGGCGCAGGCCAGGGCAAACGCGCCGATGGCGCACAAAGCGAGCGCGCGCGGGGATCTGTTGATTTGATGCATAGTCGATTTCCAAAGCTAGTGGTGGGTGGTAGACGATCAGCCGTCGGCCTGCGTATGCGGGCCAATCATACAAGTCGCAGCGCAGCGGCCCGGCGGGGTTTGCTCTTCTGGCCGAATATGCGGCGCTGAAAGCAGGCCGCCTGGCGGCGCAGGCGGACGATTTCGCGCCCTTGTACATCGAACAGTTTGGCCATGCCTGCAGCGCTCAATGCCACCGTCTGGCGGGTAATTTTGACTGCGGATTGCCGGATTAAGATCATGGCAACATTATAAAGTTACCACTGAATAAAGTGCTACATTTTGAGAGCAAGCGACAGGTTTTTTTCAGCGCCGGCGCACTTGCTGCGGCTCGATGCCTTCGCGCCGCAGCTACAGGCCGGTCCAGTCCATTTCGCAGCCGCTCACATCGGCCCAGTTGCCAAGCAACCTGCCTTGTTCCAGACGCTTGACCCACACGTACAGGCCGTTGCGCTATCAGCCATGAAAAATCTGCACGCGGATACCCGCTTGTTCAGCCAAGCCAACGACATGCGCGGTTCCGCGGGCACATCCCGGCTTCCCATAGTCGGGGTGAAATGCCAGCACCACATCGATGCCCGTCGCCAGCATGCGCTCATTGAGCCCTTTCCACCCTTCTCCCGGATACGCTAAATAGTCTGCCTTCGACTTTTTCATCGATTCGAGTACAAAACCGCATTCCGCCGCAAGCACTTGGGCCAGCGCGTCAATGCCTGGCGTATCGCCAGTGATCATCACGCTGCGCTTGGGAAGTCGGATAAATTCGCGGCGCAATGCGTCCACATCGCTCCATGTAGTTGAACCTGTTATCAGTACACGCATGCTACGCATGACTCCCTATAAGCTCCTGCGACTCTCGAACTGGCGCGCCGCGCCCGTCAGCGGGTCGGTGAATGAAATCGCGCGCGCCAGCAATTGCAGCGGTTGCGACACGTCATCTTCCTTGCAAGGCAGCGCCACCGGATAGAAGGCGTCGTTGACGATAGGCACGCCAAGCGCCGCCATGTGCACCCGCAACTGGTGCTTGCGGCCGGTGTGCGGGTGCAAGCGGTACAAGGTGGCATCGGCGCGCCGCTCGATCACATCGATCAGGGTTTCCGAATTGGGCTCGCCGGCCACTTCCTGCATGCGGAAGAACGGCTCGCCTTCCACCATCCGGCTGCGGTAGACGAAGGGGAAATCGCGCCCCACCAGCGGCGCGGCCAGCGCTTCATAGACCTTGCTCACTTCGCGCTTTTGGAACAACGACTGGTAAGCACCGCGGCTGGCTTGTTGAATGGAAAAAATTACCACGCCGGCCGTTTCCCGGTCCAGGCGGTGGATCGGGCTCAAGTCTTCTAGCGCCAGCTTTTTCTTCAGGCGCACCAGCAGCGTCTCTTGCAAAAACCGCCCGCTCGGTATCATCGGCAAGAAATGCGGCTTGTCGACCACGACCAGGTGCTCGTCCCGGAACAGGATCTGCTCCTCGAAGGGGATCGGTGTTTCGCGCTCCAGCTCGCGGTAATAAAAGATCCGCATGCCGCGCCGGAACGGGCTGGCCGGAGTTTGCGGCGCGCCGTCGGCGTCGACCACTTCGCCGCGCGCCATGCGGTCACGCCAGTCGGCCACGCCGACCAGCGGAAAACGCTCGACCAGGAAACTCAACAGATTGTCCCAGCGCCCTTCCGGCAACCACAGATAGCTGGGCGCGACCCCATTGCGCTGCGGCAGCGGCGCCCGCGCTGGCAGCACCACGGAGTCGGGCCTCAGACGGCTCAATTGCCTGCCGTGGCGTCGCCGCGGTAAGCCGGCAATTGCGCCACGCTGACGCCCTTGCTGCGCGCATACACCGGCAACACTTGCCCCATATGCATTTCCATTTGCTCGATACGGTCCTTGCCGGACGGATGGGTCGACAAGAAGGCGGGCGGCGCGCTCTTGTTCAGCGCTGCCATTTTTTGCCACAAGACGATGCCGGCGCGCGGATCAAAGCCGGCGCGCGCCGCCAAATCCAGCCCGACCAGGTCGGCCTCGCGCTCGTCGCCGCGCGAATAACTGAGGATCAAGCCCTTGGCCGCCATATTCGTGGCGGTATCGGTCAGGCGCGGATCGACGCCCAGCCAGGCCGACAAGCCGGCCCCGGCCAGTTTGGCCGCCACCGAGGTGGCCGTCGACTTGGCGGCTTGCTCGCGCCCATGCTCGCGCAGCGCGTGGGCGATTTCATGCCCCATCACGACCGCCACTTCGTCGTCCGTCAATTTCAGGGTGGTCAGGATGCCGCTGTAAAAGGCGATCCGTCCGCCCGGCATGCAAAACGCGTTCACTTCCGGCGACTTGAGCAGATTGACTTCCCAGCGCCAGTCCGCAGCGCGCTCGTTCCAGCGCGTGGTGAAGGGAATCAGGCGCTTGGCAATCGCGCGCAGGCGCAGCACTTGCGGATGCGTGGCCGGCACCAGTTCGCCCTTTTGCTGGGCGTCGCCGAGCAGCGCCAGATACTGCTGGCTCGCCTGCTGGTCGACCTGGCGCTCGTCTTGCAGATTGCGCCAGGCCGACATTGGCTTGACGGCAATGCCGTCTTGTTCGGGCTGGGGCTGCTGGGCTGGGGCCAGGCCGGCGCAGGCGGAAAAACTCAGGAGCACGAGGAAATGGTTAAGACGGCTGAGATGGGTGATGTTCATTGTTTGGCGTTCCATGGGGCGATTTTAGGCAGCATCATCATGGCGGGAAAGGCCAGCGCGAAACACACGATGAAAAACGTGAACCAGCCCGTTTCCGCAACGATGAAGCCGACCGATGAATTGATGAAGGTGCGCGGCACGGCGGCCAGACTGGAAAACAGCGCGTACTGGGTGGCGGTGTAACGCGGGTCGGTCGAGCGCGAAATGAAGGCGACAAAGGCGGCCGCGCCCAGGCCCAGGCTGGCGAACGCCTCGAAGCCGATCACCGCGCTCAGTAACGCCGTATTGGCGCCCGCCTGGGCCAGCCAGGCAAAGCCGAGAATGGCCACCGCCTGCAGCGCGCCGAATACCCACAAGCCGCGGTTGATGCCGAGCTTGACCATCCACACCCCGCCCACCACGCCGCCGGCCAGGCTGGCCCAGAAGCCGGTGGTATTGGCGGCCAGGCCGATCTGGGTCATGCTGAAGCCGAGGTCCAGGTAAAATTTGGTCGACAGGGCAGTCGCCATGCTGTCGCCGATTTTATACAGCAGCACGAAGGCCAGTATCCACAATGCCTTGCGCCAGCCGTCGCGCACCAGAAATTCCTGGAATGGCAAGATGATCGCCTCTTTCATGGTGCGCGGCGGCGCCCCGTACACGGCCGGCTCCTTGATCAGCAAGGTGCAGATCAGGCCGGGCAGCATGAAGGCGGCCGTGATCCAGAACACCGCTTGCCACGGCATGCGGTCGGCCAGGATCAACGACAGGGCGCCCGGCACCATGCCGGCCACCTTGTAGGCATTGACGATCACGGCCGCGCCCAGGCCCTGCTCCCGGTCGCTGAGGATTTCGCGCCGATAGGCATCGATCACGATATCCTGGCTGGCCGACAAAAACGCCACCCCGGAAGCGGCGACGGCGATCAAGCCCACCTGCGTCAAGGGGTCGAGCATGCCCATGCAGCCGATCGATACCAAGAGCGCGGCCTGGGTCAGCGCCATCCAGCCGCGCCGCCGGCCCAGCGAACCAAAGCTGAAACGGTCCATCAGCGGCGCCCACAAGAACTTCCAGATATACGGAAACTGGACCAGCGCGAACAGGCCGAGCGCCTTCACGTTCAAGCCGGACTTGGCCAGCCAGGCTTGCAACAGGTAGAGCAAGATGAAGAGCGGCAGACCCGAACTGAAGCCCAGCACCAGGATGGTCAGCATGCGCCGGTTCAGGTAATCATGCCAGGACGGGGCCGCGCCAGGATGGGCCGCCTCAGGCGCGGCCACGCCCTTTTCCAGCGGCATCAATGGCTAGCCTTTTTGCGCAACCGGAACACGGCCAGGCTGCCGCGCAGACTGGGCAGGAAGTTGACGGGATTGCCGTCGGCGCCCAGGGCCACGCATTCGAGCACTTCCAGGCCCACCTGGTTGGCCAATTCCTCGAAATCGGAAATGGTGGCGCAGCGCAGATTGGGCGTGTCATACCATTGATACGGCAGCGATTTCGAGACCGGCATGCGGCCGCGCAGCAGCGCCGCCCGGTGCGGCCAGTAGGCGAAATTGGGAAAGGAAACGATCGCCTCGGCGCCGACCCGCACGATGTCGCGCAGCAAAGCTTCGACATGCTTCATCATTTGCAGCGAGGACAGGCACAGCACCGTGTCGAAGCTATTGTCGCCGAAAATCGCCAGCCCCTTTTCCATGTCTTGCTGGATCACGTTGACGCCGCGCCGGGTGCTGGCCAGCACCTTGTCGTCGGCGATTTCGATGCCGTAGCCGCTGCAAGCCTTGTCACTTTGCAGATATTGCAGCATCACGCCGTCACCGCAACCGACATCGAGCACGTGGGCGTTTTTCTCCACCCAGTGGGCAATGAAGGCAAGGTCGGGGCGCAGCGCGCTCAAGTCGTCGAAATTCATGCGTATTCCTTGCTGTTCCGGGTAGCGCCCGATGCAATGCTGGCGGTTTCGCGCCACACCTGGGCGTAATATTCGCGCACCATATTCATATAGCGCGGGTCTTCCAGCAGGAAGGCGTCGTGGCCGTGCGGCGCGTCGATCTCGGCATAGGTGACCTGGCGCCGGTTACTGACCAGGGCTTGCACGATTTCGCGGCTGCGTTCGGGCGAGAAGCGCCAGTCGGTCGAGAACGAGGCCAGGAAGAACTTGGCCCGGGTATTGGCCAGCGCCGCCGTCAAGTCGCCGCCGAAGTCGCGCGCCGGGTCAAAATAGTCGAGCGCCTTGGTGATCAATAAATAGGTGTTGGCGTCAAAGTATTCGGAGAATTTATCGCCCTGGTAGCGCAGGTAGGATTCGATCTCGAAATCGATGCCGAAGCCGAACTTGTAGTCGCCGCTCTGGGCCGCGTCGCGCAATTTGCGGCCGAATTTTTCCGCCATGTCGTCGTTCGACAAATAAGTAATGTGGCCGATCATGCGCGCCACCCGCAAGCCGTTTTTCGGCACCACGCCCTGGGCGTAAAAGTCGCCGCTGTGGTAGTCCGGGTCGGACAGGATGGCTTGCCGGGCGACGTCGTTGAAGGCGATGTTTTGCGCCGACAGCTTGGCCGTCGAGGCGATCACCACGCAATGGCGCAAGCGCTCGGGGAACATGATGCTCCAGGCCAGCGCCTGCATGCCGCCCAGCGAGCCGCCCATCACGGCGGCGAATTGGGCGATCCCCAACTGGCCGGCCAGGCGCGCCTGCGCCTCCACCCAGTCTTCCACCGTGACCACCGGAAAAGCGGCGCCGTAGGGCTTGCCGGTGGCTGGATTGGGGTGCATCGGCCCGGTCGAACCAAAGCAGGAACCGAGGTTATTGACGCCGATGACAAAGAATTTATTGGTGTCGAGCGGCTTGCCGGGGCCGACCATATTGTCCCACCAGCCGACATTTTTCGGCTGCCCGGCATAGACTCCGGCCACGTGGTGCGAAGCGTTCAGCGCGTGGCAGACCAGCACCGCGTTCGACTTGTCGGCGTTCAGGGCGCCGTAGGTTTCATACATCAGCATGTAATCACGCAGCATGGCGCCGCTTTGCAGCGGCAATGCTTGCGAAAAATGCATGGTTTGCGGCGTTACGATTCCGATGGATGACATGAGGTTTTACGCGTAAAGGGAGAAACGGGGCGCGGCCCCGGACAAGCTTGCCACCATCTTACATCAGCGGCCGCAGGGGATAGGTCAGGAAGGGCGGGAAAGCGCATGAAATATCCCAAAACAGCGCCAAAAACACCGCCCGAAAACACGGCCGAAGGCCGCATTTTGCCCCGCTACATCAGTTGCAACTGGCGCACCGCTTCGGCGATCACCTCCGGCTCCATCGAGCGCATGATCTTGCGCGTTTGCGGCACGATCAGGCCCAGGTCGCTGTTCAAGATCTCTTGCTTGACCGCCAGCAACTGGGCCGGATGCATGGAAAATTCGCGCAAGCCCATGCCCAGCAGCAAACGGGTCAACTTGATGTCGCCCGCCATCTCGCCGCACACGGCAACGTCGATGCCGGCCTTGGCGCCGGCCGTGATGGTCATCGATATCAATTGCAGCACGGCCGGATGGAGCGGGTTGTACAGGTGCGCCACTTCATAATCGACGCGGTCGATCGCCAGCGTGTACTGGATCAAGTCATTGGTGCCGATCGACAGGAAATCCATGCGCTTGACGAACATCGGCAGCGCCAGCGCGGCCGCCGGAATCTCGATCATGGCGCCCACTTCGACGCCGGCATCGTATTTGACGCCGGCTTCGCGCAGTTCAGCCTTGGCCAGTTCGATCATCGCCAGCGACTGGTCGATCTCGAAGGCGTGCGCCAGCATCGGGATCAGGATGCGCACCTTGCCGAAAGCGGAAGCGCGCAGGATCGCCCGCAACTGGGTCAGAAATAGCTGCGGCTCGGCCAGGCAATAGCGGATCGCGCGCAAGCCCAGCGCCGGGTTCAGCGCCGTGTGGTCGGACTGGTCGAGCGGCTTGTCGGCGCCGATGTCGAGCGTGCGGATGGTCACCGGACGCCCCTTCATCGACACCACCGTCTTGCGGTAAGCCTCGAATTGCTCGTCCTCGGACGGGATCTTGTGGCCGCGCCCCATGAACAGGAATTCGGAGCGGAACAGGCCGACGCCGTTGGCGCCCGCTTCCAGCGCGAACGGGCAGTCTTCCGGTAATTCGATATTGGCCAGCAGCGTGATCGGCGTGCCGCACTTGGTCACGGCCGGCGTCTTCTTGAGCTTGTTGAGCTTCTTGCGCGCGCGCTGCAGCATGCCCTGGCGCTCGCGGTATTGCTCCAGCACCAGCGCGCAGGGATTGGCGATCACCACGCCGGCGTCGCCGTCAATAATGAGCCAGTCATCCTGCTCGATCAGGGTCGAGGCTTGCGACATGCCGACCGCAGCCGGAATGTCCAGGCTGCGCGCGACGATCGCCGTGTGCGAATTCTGGCCGCCGACATCGGTCACGAAGCCGATAAAGGAACGGTCGCGAAATTGCAGCATGTCTGCCGGCGAGATATCGTGCGCCACCACGATCATCTGGGCCTGGAAACCGTCGGCATCATCGCGCTGCGAGCTCAATTGCTCACTGCCCAGCAAGACCTTCAAGACCCGCTCTGCCACTTGCTGGATGTCGGCCTTGCGCTCGCGCAAATAAGGGTCTTCGATTTCGTCGAACTGGGCCGACAATTCATCAATCTGGGTCAAGAGGGCCCATTCGGCGTTGTAATGGCGCGAGCGGATGATGTCCAGCGGCGCCTCGGAAATCATGGGGTCCGACAGGATCAACGCGTGCACGTCGATGAAGGCGCCCAGTTCGGTCGGCGCATCTTTCGGCAATTCATTCCACAAGGTCTGCAATTCCCGGTGCACCGTGGAGAGCGCGTCGCGCAAACGCCTGACCTCGGCCTCCAGGTGCTCTTCGGCGACCAGATAATGCTTGACGTCGAGCGCGGCCGGCGCCAGCAGATGCGCCCGGCCGATCGCGATGCCGCGCGAAACGGGGATGCCGTGCAGCGTGAAAGATGCCATGGCGGGGCCTGTCGGGATGCGGGTGTGGCTGCGTTCGGAAGGCATTACTCGCCTTCGCCGAACCTGTCATTGATCAAGACGGTCAAGGCGTCGATGCAAGCCAGCTCATCGCCGCCCTCCACTTCCAGGGCCACCTTGGCGCCCTTGCCGGCGGCCAGCATCATCACGCCCATGATGGACTTGGCGTTGACGCGGCGCCCGTTGCGAGTCAGCCAGACATCACTCTGGTACTTGGCGGCCAGTTGGGTGAATTTGGCGGAGGCGCGCGCGTGCAGGCCCAGCTTGTTGATGATTTCGAGTTCTCTTTGAATCATGTTTGTCTTATCTCAGTTCCACGGTAAAGCCCAGTCAAACCGCCACCGAGGCGGCGCTCACTTTAATTTTCGCCGACGCGGATACGGTTGTCGACCCGCACCGCGCCGCTTTGCGCGCCGGCCAGCGCCATCTCGACCACCACGTCGAGCGTGTCGCGCCGGTAGGTGATGGCGCGCAACAGCATCGGCAGGCTGATTCCGGCGATCACTTCGACCCGCCCGGCGTCGGCCAGTTTATTACAGCAATTGGCGGGGGTGCCACCCTTCACATCGGTGATCACCAGCACGCCCGAACCGTCGTCGAGGCGCTTGATGGCTTGTTCGGCCAGCTTTTGCACTTCGCACAAGTCCTGGTCGGCCACCACGTCGATCGCCTCGAAGCGCTCGGTCGGCCCGCGAAACACATGGGTGCAGGCGGCGATGAACGCCTGGCCCAGCGGTGCGTGTGTCATGAGCAAGATGCCAACCATATCTTAAGCCGCCATTGAGGTTGGGCGCCAGGCCGCGCGCCGTGCGCCATTAAACATTGCTGGTCCGCGCCACACCTTGTTCGACGGCGTCGATGAACATGGCCGCCACGTCGAAACCCGTTTGCTGCATGATTTCCTGAAAACACGTCGGGCTGGTGACATTGACTTCGGTGAGGAAATCACCGATCACGTCCAATCCTACCAGCAACAGGCCGCGCCCGGCCAGAATCGGCCCCAAGGTTTCGGCGATTTCCAGGTCACGCGCCGTCAATGCTTGCGCCACCCCGGTGCCGCCGGCGGCCAGGTTGCCGCGCACTTCGCCCGCTTGCGGGATGCGCGCCAGCGCATAGGGCACCGGCTTGCCGCCAATGACGAGGATGCGCTTGTCGCCCTTGGCGATATCCGGAATGAAACGTTGCGCCATGATGGTGCGGGCGCCGTTCTCGCTCAGGGTCTCGATGATGGCGCCGAGGTTCAAGCCATCCGACTTGACGCGGAAGATGCCGGCGCCGCCCATGCCGTCGAGCGGCTTGAAGATCACATCGAGGTGTTTGGCGTGGAAGGCGCGCAGACGCGCCTCGCTGGAGGTGACCAGGGTTGGCGCGGTAAATTGCGAAAACTGGGCGATAGCCAGTTTTTCATTATTGTCGCGGATCGCCGACGGCCGGTTGAACACGCGCGCGCCCTGCCGCTCGGCCAGCTCCAGCAGATAGGTGCCGTACACATATTCCATGTCGAACGGCGGGTCCTTGCGCTCGATGATGGCGTCGAAATCGGTCAGCGGCGTCTCGTGGCGGAGGTCGGCGCGAAACCAGTCGTGGGCGTCGCCGGTCAGCGTGATGCGCGCCGCGTTGGCGCTGACGGCGCCGTCGTCAAGCGCCATATCCTTTTGCTCGAAGGCGTACAGCGCGTGGCCGCGCCTGGCCGCTTCGACCATCATCGCGTACGTGGTGTCTTTATAAGTCTTGAAACTTGCCAGCGGATCGGCGAGGAAAGCGATTTTCATGGTCGAATCCAAATGAGGTAATGCCTGATTTTAGCCGAGATTGGACATCAAGGGCCGGGAGCGCCTGGAAACGCCGCTCCCGGCCCCGTCCGGCGCCATCAATACACTTCCGGATTCGGGTCGGTGCGCTCCATTTCCAGCGACGCGGCCAGCAACGCCAGGCGCGCCACCACGCCATATACATAGAAACGGTTCGGCGCGGCCGTGCCGGGCTTGGCCTTCAGGTCGGGCACCGCGTGCTGCTGGGCAAAAGCGAGCGGCACGAATTGCGAGCCGGGCGCGTTCAAGTTCTGGTCGACGCCGCGCTCGGCGTGCACCCGGTAAAAGCCGCCCACCACATAGCGGTCGATCATGTACACCACCGGCTCGGCCACCGCGTCCTTGATACTCTCGAAGGTCGGCACGCCTTCCTGGATGATGACGTCGGTCACCACCCGGCCATCCTTGATGACCGACATCTTGTTGCGCTGCTTGCGCGTCAAGTCGCGCACTTCGCTGGCATCCTTGACCGTCATGATGCCCATGCCATAGGTACCGGCATCGGGCTTGACGATCACGAAAGGCTTTTCCTTGATGCCATACTCCTTGTATTTCTTGCGGATTTTCGCCAGCAGCACGTCCACATTGGCGGCCAGGCAATCCTCGCCCTCGCCTTCCTGGAAATTGATGTCGCTGCATTTGCTGTGGAAGGGATTGAGCATCCACGGGTCGACGTCGATCATCTTGCCGAATTTCTTCGCCACTTCATCATAGGCGGCAAAGTGATTGCTCTTGCGCCGCACCGCCCAGCCCGCGTGCAACGGCGGCAACAGGCTTTGCTCGTGGATGTTTTGCAAGATGTCGGGAATGCCGGCCGACAAATCATTATTGAGCAAGATGGTGCAAGGGTCGAAATCCTTCAAGCCCAGGCGCCGCCCATTGTTCAAGCGCACCAGCGGTTCGATCACCAGCATATTGCCGTCCGGCAAAGCGAGCGGAGTCGCTTGCGTGATTTCCGGGTCCAGCGTGCCCAGGCGCACGTGCAAGCCGGTCTGGCGGAAGATTTGCATCAGGCGGGCCACGTTTTGCAGATAGAAGGGATTGCGGGTATGACTTTCTGGAATCATCAACAAATTGCGCGCGTCCGGGCAATACTTGTCGATCGCGGCCATCGCCGCTTGCACCGACAGCGGCAACATTTCCGTGGCCAGGTTATTGAAGCCGCCAGGAAACAGATTGGTGTCGACCGGGGCCAGCTTGTAGCCGGCGTTGCGCAAGTCGACCGAGCAATAGAAAGGCGGCGTATGTTCTTGCCACTCCATGCGGAACCAGCGCTCAATGGCGGGCGTAGCCGCCAGAATTTTCTTTTCGAGGTCGAGCAAGGGTCCGGTCAGGGCCGTGACGAGGTGGGGAACCATGGTTACTTCCTTAAATTATGTGCTGTCTCGCAGTCAACTGCACACAGAACGATCGATATTACCGCGCAAGTTACCAAATCGGGGCAAAAGCCTTGTTTTAAAGCCCCGCAACGCAAAAAGGCGCCCACTGGGTAATGCCGTTCAGTTAAGCAGGTTTTCGTAGAACGCGAGTGGCATAGCGCTGTGGTTTTGCCTTAACGGCCCGGTCGAATTTTCGATCGGGCCGT
>JBEONR010000014.1:0-132514 GCA_040544385.1 Oxalobacteraceae bacterium GrIS 1.11 | reverse complement strand
CTTGGCCTGGAAGCGGTGTTGCCGCTGCTGCGCCAGGGGCCGGCCGCGATCGACGCTTACGAGCAAAAGGTGGCGCAATTGGGCGGGGTCATGGGTGGCGAGGCGGTCAATGCCGCTGAAAGCTTCGGGCTATCCCTCAATTACCTGGGCATTGCCACCCAGGGCGCCAGGAACGCCATCGGCGAAAAGTTGCTGCCGCTGCTGCAACCGTTGCTCGACCGTTTTACGGCCTGGACCGCCGCCAACCGCGAACTGATCGCGACCAACGTGGCCAAGTTCGTCGAGGGGTTGGTGCAATGGATAGGCCAGCTCGATTTCAAGCGGATCGGGGAAGAGGTCGAGGCGTTCGGCGACAAAGTTGAGGCGGTGGTCAAGTCGATGGGCGGCTGGAAAAACGCGGCGATTGGCGTGGTGGTGGTGTTGAATGCCAGCCTGCTGGCCAGCGTGGTCGACCTTGGCCTGGCGATTGGCAAGCTGGCATGGGTTTCCATCCCGGCAGCGATCCGGGGCTTCGGCTGGCTGGCCGTCACGCTGGACGCAACGCTGGTCCCGGCGCTGCTGCGCGGCTTGCTGTCGGCCGGCCTGTATGTGGGCGGCCTGGCGCAGATGGCGGCGGGCGTCCCCGTGCTTGGCGCGCTGCTGGGCGGCTTGTCCAGCGCATTCCTCGGCGTGGGTGCGGCGATCGCGGCAACGCCGATCGGCTGGCTGGTCGCGGGCGTGGCGGCGGTGGCCCTGGGCGTTTATGCCATTTATAAGAATTGGGATGCGATCGGCGACTACTTCCACAAGAAAATGGATGCCGTAAAAGCCGCGTTTGACAAGAGCTGGACCGGGGGCATCGTCAAGGCGCTGTGGGAATTTTCCCCGATCAAGCTGCTGGGCGACACGATGAATGGCCTGAGTAAATGGCTGTTCGATTTTGACTTGTACGACGCCGGCAAGAATGTCGTTGCCGGCCTGGTGCGCGGCATCAAGTCGGTGGCGTCCCTGCTGCCCAATTCGGTGCTGAAGCTGCTCGGCCTGGACGGCTGGGCGCTGGGCACCGAGCAAATGGGCTCGCCCGGCGTTGCGCCGGTTGCGCAGCCCGGCGCGCCGGCATCGGTGGCCACCGTCGCGGCGCCGCTGGCGTCCCCGGCGCCAGGTCCAGCGGGATCGAACGCGGCCCGGGGTATCCGCAACAACAATCCGGGCAATCTGCGCGCCTGGGGCGATATGCCGACCAAGGACGGCTTTGCGGCCTTCCCGACGCCGGAAGCCGGTTTGCGGGCAATGATCAAGAACTTGCAGGCCCAGCAAAGCGTGCATGGACTCAACACAATCAAGGACATCATCAGCCGGTGGGCGCCGCCCAGCGAAAACAATACGGGCGCCTATATCGCGGCGATGGAAAAGGAAACCGGCTTCGGCGCCAACCAACCGCTGGACTTGCGGGACAAGAAGACGGTGGCGCCCCTGGTGTCGGGCATCATCAAACACGAGGGCAACAGCGCCGGCTTTAGTAAAAGCATGGTAGAGGACTCGGTAACGCGCGTCGTTGTCGAATTTAAAAACGCGCCGCCGGGCATCAACGCGGTGGCAAAAACGAAAGGTGGCGACATGGTTCCTGTTCGCGTCAATCACTCGATGCCAACCCTGGCGGCGGGATGAGCCTGGACAAAGCTCTGGGCGGGCTACAGTCCATCACAACAACCATCGGCAGCGCGGCGAGCATGATGGCGCGCGCCGGCGACGACCTGGGCGTCGGCGCAAATGCCGGCACTGCCGGAACGCCGTGGACCAGCCAGCTACGGCCGGCCTCGTACCGGGGCGTGCCGTTCGGCGTCCTGGGCGGCAATAGCAAGTTCGGCCGGCGCAACGCCGTGCATGAATATCCATTCCGCGATACTGCTTGGGTGGAAGACCTGGGGCGCTGCGCGCGGCGCATCAATATCTCGGGCTTCCTGGTCGGCGACGACGTCATCGCCCAGCGCGAGCGCATGATCGCGGCGTGCGAAAGTCCCGGCGAGGGTGAATTGATCCATCCGACGCTGGGGCGTTTGAGCGTCAGCAACATGGATTTTTCGACGGAAGAGCGCTGGGACCAGGGCCGAGTGTTCGAGATCGCGCTATCGTTTATCGAAGCGGGGCAACGGACCTTTCCCAGCGTTGAAACCTCGACGGGCGACGCCGTGGCGGGCGCCTGCAAGGCCGGCGGCGAGGCCGTCAAGGCCGACTTCCTGGGCGCGGCCGGCCCGCTCTTGAGGCAGGGCGCGGCGGTCGTGGCGCAAGCGACAAGCGCGGCGACGGCCTGGGGCCGGCGGGCGCAGCGCCTGGCGAACGACGCGACCAACCTTTACAACATGGTCGGCACGCTCAAGGGCGGGTTTGGGCGCTATGCCCGGGGCAATGGCATCGGCGGGGTGGCTGTTGCGGCCGGGGCGCTGTCCGGCGCCACCAACACGATCCCGGGCTTGATCGCGCTCGGTTCGGTGGCGCGCACGGCCGTCGCCAGCGCGGCCGGCAATCTGGCGTCGATTGCGTCAAGGCTGGGATCATGAGCGCCGCCACCGATTTCGCGGCGGCGGCCCAGGCACTGGCCGGCGCGCTGCGCGCCTCGGCGGTCAATCCGGCGGACGCGATCAGGTTGCTGTCCGACCTGGCGAACGTCGTGCCGGCCGGCCCGACGTCCCCGTCGGCGATCGGGATGGCCATGGCGGCCATGCAAGGCGCAACCGGGGACTTGTTCCGGCGCGCCGCCGTGCTGGCCCTGGCGCGCGCGTCGGCCGACTACCTGCCGACCTCATCGGATGATGCGGCGGCGGTGAGGACGACGGTATGCGCCGTGCTGGACAGGGAAATAGGCATCGCCGGCGATCAGGGCCAGGACGCCACGTTCAACGCCTTGCGGGCGGTGCGGGTGGCCGTGTCGCGCGATCTGGCGGCGCGCGGCGCGGACCTGGCATCGATCACGACGGTGGCGACCGGCTTGCCGATCCCGGCGCCGGTGCTGGCCCAGCGCCTGTACCGCGATCCGGCCCGGGCCGACGAGCTGGTGGCGCAGGCCAATCCGGTGCATCCGGCGTTCATGCCGGTGAGTTTCAATGCGTTGTCGAAATAATCGTACGACTTTGAATCGAACTTTTATTGAACTTTGTCCACATGTCATGGCCCCCAGTATATGATAAAAACAAAATTGCGGAAATTAAAATGAAACTGAAATTCATTGCAACGAAGACCCCGACGGTTTCAATGAATTTTGACCTTCGGATTAACTCTAAGGTGGAAAGGAAAAATTTAATTGCGCCTTTAATTCCGTCTTTTTTATATCGACACTTAAGCCTTTTATGTACTCGTTCTATCCACTTTCCCCATTCTGGAAAGCATGTTTTGTAGAAGGTGGTATGGTTTGCGTAGATGGCTATAACCGATGCTGCAAAAAATACAACGCAAACGATTATTCTAAGAACCTCACTCTCTCCGTTATCAATTCTCTCACTTAAATAAAAAGCAAGCGTTAATAAAATTATTTGAGGTGTGAGATTTCTCAAGAATTCCAAGTAGGATTTTTTTCGTTCGTCAATAATTTCTATGCGGGTTTTGATTTTCTTCGTATTTTTCATGCCAAATCTCCTAATTTTTGAGATGTCGGTGTTGATCCAGCGCCTATACCGCGATCCGGCCCGAGTCGACGGGGCGGTGGCATTTATGCCGCTGAGCGTTAAGGCGTTGTGAAAGTAAGCAATCAGCGCGCGATCGGCTGCGTCGCTGGGGCGTCGTCGGGGTATATCCGCCCTAGCGAGCCATGCTGAACGACCACAGGCACGACTTTTTGCGTGGATCGCTTGCGCGCCTCGACTTGCTCGCAAATGAATGATGCCGGATGGCCCCATCCCGTATACGTCAGCGCCGCGCGGGCGCCTTGTTTGTTGCAAATGGCCATACTTTTGAAATCCTCGGTATGCGTCGATCCGCCGAGGTAGCCATCCGCAAAGATGAGCGTGAGAGAAAAAACTATATTCACGAAATTTCCTATTTTCCATTGAACGCCCGCTCATCGCGGGTATTTTTTTGTATAAAGATTAATGTTATGCAAGATGATCTTACCTTAATAGTCGGCGGCCGCAAAATCTCGGGCTGGACCTCGATCCGCGTCACCCGTGGCATCGAGCGCCTGCCGAGCGACTTCGAGCTGGAAATGACCGAGCTGTATCCGGGCGATGCGAGCGCCTTCCTGATCGCGCCAGGCGACCCTTGCACGGTGCGGATCGGCGGCGATACGGTAGTGACGGGCTACGTCGACCGTTTCAGCCCCTCCATTTCCAGCGGCAGCCACGCGATCCGCGTGTCCGGCCGCAGCAAGTGCGCCGACCTGGTCGACTGCGCGGCCGAGTGGCCGGGCGGACAGATCAGCGGCGCCTCGGCGTTGACGGTGGCGAAAAAGCTGGTCGCCCCCTACGGCGCGCCATCGAACGGCAACCCGCCGCTGGCGTTCCCGTTTCCGTCAAAAATCGAGGTCCGCGCGGACGCCTTTGCCGGCCTGCCCATCGAAACGTTTAATTTGAACCTGGGCGAAACGCCCTATGAAATCATCGAAAGGGTGTGCCGCTATTCCGGCCTGCTCGTGTATGACGATGAAAACGGCGACCTGGTGCTGTCCAGGGCCGGCACGCGCCAGATCGAAGGCGGCTTTGCCGAGGGCGAGAATGTGCAAGGCGCCTCGATCAGCTATGCCATTGACCAGATGTACAGCAATTACGAATGTTATATCCAGTCGGTCGACGCCTTGAAGGAACTGGGCGATACGGGCAACCTGGTGGCGTCCGTCGAAGAGGTGCTGGTAAAACGGCACCGGAAAAAGGTGTTGATTGCCGAGGCCGGCGACGATAGCGGCTTTCCTGTCACCAAGAAGCGAGCCTTATGGGAGGCCCGGCGCCGGCTTGGCCGCTCCTTCCAGTTGAACCTGACGACGGACGGCTGGCGCGACAAGGCCGGCGCCCTGTACACGCCCAATACCCTGGTCCCGCTGCGGCTGCCGTCCCTGAAGCTGGTCGATGCAACTTGGCTCATCAGCGAAGTGACGTACAAGCGCGACGGCCAGAGCGGCACGACCTGCGACCTGGTCGTCATGCCGCCGGAAGCCTTCGACGTCCAGCCCGTCGTGCTGTACCGGACCTTCCACGATGTTCCCGTGGCGGCCGGCAAATGATCGCCGCGATCGACAGGGTTTACCGGCGCGTGTTGATGCTTATCGGCCGGGGCCGCGTCACCACCGGCGACGACTCGGGCAATGTGCAAATGCTGCAAGTCAAATTGAACGAGGGTCATGTGCGCGACGGCACGCCGCGCCTGGCCGAATTCGGCTTTACCTCGATGCCGCCGAACGGTTCCGACGTGATGCTGCTCTTCATCGCCGGCGACCGCTCGAACGGCGTCATTGTCGCCACCGGCCACCAGGCGTCGCGCATGAAGAATTTAAAGGCGGGGGAGGTGGCCATTTACGACGACCAAGGCCAATCCATCCACTTGACGCGCGCCGGCATCGTGATCCATGGCGCCGGCTTGCCGGTGACGATCACGGGCACGTCCGGCATCACGCTCGATACCCCGGTGGTCCATATGACGGGCAAGCTGAGCGTCGACGGGACCGTCACCGCGCCTGTCGTCGTCGGCACGGAAAACGTCCTGTTCGGCGGCAAGTCGGGGGTCGATCACCGGCACGGCAATGTGCAACGCGGGCAAGACAGCACGGGGGCGCCCACATGAGCGACACCTCGACCGTGTGGGTCCGCGAGCTGGGCCGGGGCGACTGGAGCCTGGACGGCGCCGATCTGCAAAGCGGCAACGATCTGGAAACGGCGATCCTCATCAGCCTGTTCACCGACCGCGAGGCCAACCCCGACGACGTGATCCCGGACGGCACCGGGGACCCGCGCGGCTGGGTCGGCGATCTTGGGCAGCCGTACAAGATCGGTTCCCGGATCTGGCTGCTGGCGCGCGCCAAGCAGAGTCCGGAGACGCTGCGCCTGGCCAGCGACTACATCGGCGAAGCCCTGCAATGGCTCATCGATGACGGCGTCGTCGCGCGCTTCGACATCACTGCCGAATGGTCCGCCCCGTCCCTGTTGGGGGCCGCGGTCATGGCCTATCAAAACAATGGTTCATCGATCCCGATGAACTTTAGCTGGGTTTGGAAAGCGATTCACTGAGATGCCATACACAAGACCGACTTTAACCATGCTGCGCGACCAGGTCGCGCAAGACATCGCCTCGGCGCTGCCGGGCGCCGACGCGCTGCTGCGTTTTTCAAATTTGAACATCGCCGGCGTGGCCCAGGCCAACCTGGCCAATCTGCACTACGGCTACCTGGACTGGATCGCCAGGCAAGCCACGCCCTTCACGGCGACCGATGAATTCCTGGAAGGGTGGGCGGCCCTGAAAGGCGTCTACCGCAAGTCGGCCGCCTCGGCCACCGGCGCCGTGACGTTTGCGGGAGCGAACGGCGCGCGCATTCCGGCCGGATCGAGCCTGGTGCGCGGCGATGGCGTCACGGGCGCGACCCTGATGGACGCGATCGTGGCCGGCGGCGCTGCCACGGTGGCGGTGGCGATCGACGCCGATCCGGCCGGCGCCGGCGGCGCCTTCGGCAATACCCTGGCCGGCGTCGTGATGACGCTCGGCCAGGCGATCGCCGGCGTGCAGGCGAATGGCGTGGTGAGCGCGGCATTCACTGGCGGCGCGGATATCGAAAACGACGATGCGCTCCGAAGCCGCATGTTGCTGGCCTATCAAAACACCCCGCAGGGCGGCGACAGGGCCGATTACGAAGGCTGGGCCAAAAGCGTGCCGGGCGTGACGCGGGCCTGGTGCGCGCCCAATTCCTTCGGCGCCGGCACCGTGGTCGTCTATGTGATGTTCGATGTCGGCAACGCCGCAGCCAATGGCTTCCCGCAAGGTACTGACGGCGTGGCCGGCCTCGAGCCACGCGCGATGGCCGCCGCCGGCGATCAATTGGCGGTGGCCGACGCGATCCTGCCGCTGCAGCCCGTCACGGCGCTGGTGTATGTGGTGGCGCCGGTGGCCGCGCCCATCAATTTCACCATCAGCGGCATTGCACCGGCCAGGCGCGGCGCCGTGCAAGGGGCGATCGCCGATGTCTTTTTCAGGAACGGCGCGGCGATCGGGGGCAGCATCCCGATCGCGTTCATCTGGTCGGCCATTGCCGGCGTGTCCGGCGTGAGCGACTTTGTCATCTCGACGCCGGCGGCCGATATCGCCAATGCCCCGGGCACGCTGCCCGTGGTCGGCATCATTACTTATATCTGACCATGGCCCCAGCCTATACCGCACTTGACTACCTGAGCGCCTTGCAAGCGCTGTTGCCGCGCGGACGGGTGTGGCCGCGCGAGCGCGACGCGGCGCAAACCAAGGCCCTGTCCGGCCTGATGCCGACTTACGAGCGCCAGAACCTGCGCGCCAACCATCTGCTGGTCGACGCCTTCCCGACGACGACCGTGGAGCTGCTGCCCGAGTGGGAAGACACGCTCGGCTTGCCGGACCCGTGCGCGGGCGTGGCTCCGACCATCCAGGCGCGCCGCGCCCAGGTCGTGGCGCGCTTCACGGGCTCCGGCGGGCAGTCGGTCGCGTACATGAAGGCGTTCGCGTTCAGCCTTGGCTATTCGATCGACATCACGCAATTCGTGCCGGCGCGCGCGGGCGGGCTGCGGGTCGGCATGCCCCTGTGCGGCAACGATTTCGCGCACGCCTGGAATGTCAGCGCGCCGCTGAACACCTCGTTTGCGTTCCGCGCCGGCGCCTCGGCCGCCGGCGAGCCACTCAGCTCGATCGGCAACACGGTGCTGGAATGCGAATTACGGGAAATCGCGCCAGCCCATACCACCGTCTTTTTTACCTACTCTTGAATGAAGGATTTTTATGCGTCGTATTGACGATCCAAGCGCATCACCCGTATTGCCGGCGCCCGAGGCGGCCGGCACCGAAGGCTATTTCACCGAAGGCGCGCCGGGCGTCACGCCGGCCACGCTGGTGCGGGCCTCGTTCCTCAACATGGTCCAGGAAGAATTGCGCAACATCGTGGTGGCGGGCGGCTTGATTCCCGCCAAGACGGTCTACAACCAGGTGCTATCCGCGATCAAGGCCCTGGTCCAGCAAAGCGCGGGCAATTACGCGCTCGACACCGGCCTGGCCAACACTTACCAGGTCGCCTATGCGCCAGTCGTCACCGCCCTGGTCGACGGCATGGTGCTGAAGTTCCGCGCAAAAACGGCCAACACGGGCGCGTCGACGTTTTCCCCGAACGGGCTGGCGGCGGCGCCGATCTGGGGCGGCGACCATGCCCCGGTCGGCGGCGGCGAGATTGTGGCGAACGGCGCCGTCTGGCTGCAATGGAATGGCGCGCTCAATGGCGGCGCCGGCGCATGGCTCTTGATCGACTCGACGGGCGGTTATTTGAAGTCGCCGACGCCGGCGCAGTTCGACAATAGTGCGAAGGTGGCGACGACGGCGGCGCTGCAGCTTGCCATGGGGAATTATCGGAAGGCCGGGTTTTACAATACGAACACCGCTTTGAGCGCTGCGGACTTCGGGGGGCGAATTTGCGCAAACTCAAGTGCCAGCGCGCAAACTTGGGTGATGCCGAATCCTGCCGGCGTACCCCCGGGCGCCTCGATCACAATTTGCAATTTATCGGGTTTCACGCTGAATCTGGTTCAAAATTTGGGCGTCGACAGATTCGTATCCGCCTTTGATCCATCGGGGGCCGGAGCCAGTTACCAAGTTCCGACGGGCACCGAGGTGACGATCACTGTGTATGCGGCGTCTATCTGGCTGGTCGGCGGGACCGGCGATTTTGCAAAAGCGCAGTTCGCATCATCGCTCAATAGCAGCGGCTACCAAAAATTGCCCAGTGGTCTAATTCTGCAATGGGGGAGCATGACAGTTGCAGCCTCCACCACGCAAACCGTTTCCTTGCCTACTTCATTTATCACGGGTGGATATTCCATCACAGCGTCGTTCGGTGTGCCGGCGGCGTCCACGGTAAATGTTACTTTTTTATCCACATCACAAATTCAACTGCAAAACTCTTACACGGGTTCGCAATGGGTTTACTGGTTCGCAATTGGGAAATGACATGAACAATTTATTTTCACTCTCGACACTCGGATTTTATTCAGTTGAATTCCTCGGCGAATATGTCTCCGCCGGGACTCTCCCATCCGACGCGGTATCAGTGGGTGCTGCGACTGAACAGCGTTTGCGGGACGCTATCGGACGGGGTGACACCATTGTTCCCGATGGGGCCGGGGGATTTACCGTTACTCCCGCGCCGGCGCCGCCGTTCGCTCCAATCGCTGCCGCTTACCTCGATACGGTGCGTGTGATCCGAGAGCAGGCTCTCAACCGCCTGGCCGGTATTGGCTTTTCGGCGCTGCAAAGCGGTGATACCGCGACAGCGCAAGCGGTTGCTGTCGCGCGCCAGGCGCTGCTGGACATCACGAAGGCGCCGGCGGTGCTGGCCGCCAGCGACGCCGGCACCCTGAAGGCTGCGGTGCTGGCCACCTACCGGGCAATTGCCGTCGCCACGCCGGAGAATATCCGCAAGGCCTTCAAACGGGAGGCTATGTGATCTGGCTGCCCGCCTATGCCTTCCTCGCCCTGTACGCGCTGTGGCTGCTCTACCTGGCCGTGATGAACCTGCAGCGCGCGCGCGATGCCGGCACGCTAAGCCGGCCGGCCCGTTGCCTGGGCTTGCCCTTGCTTTACTGTGGCCTGCTGGTCGACTTCCTGGTCAACGTGCTGGTGTTGACCGTGCTGTTGCTGGAATGGCCGCGCGAATGGCTGGTCACGGCTAGGCTGTCGCGCCATATCAAGGATGCCCCGGGTTGGCGCCGCAGCGTCTCCGCCTGGATCTGTTCCAACTTGCTTGACTCTTTCGACCCGTCCGGCTGCCACTGCAAATAACGGCGCCCCCTCACAATCAACCCGCTCCGGCGGGTTTTTTCATTTAAAGACTGACAAACATGGCAAGACCAAATCCCGCCCCCACCCCCCCACCATGGCCGCGCGAATGGCACCTCGATAAAACGGTGTCGGCCACGCATTTGTTTTCGACCATCGCCGCGATCGCCACCCTGGTCGTGCTCGGCTCGAAGTTCGACACCCGCGTCACACTGATCGAGCAGGCCAACGCGGCCCAGCACGGGGTCGATACCAGGCAAGACAAGGAAATCGACGATTTCAAACATTCCGTGCGCGAAGACTACCGCGCCATCGATGACAAATTACAACGACTGATTGAAAAGGCAAAACCATGAAATTCTTCCATCACCTGGGCCGCGCATGCGGCCTCTACATCTTGCCGCTGGTCGTGATCGGCTGGCTGGTTTATACCGACCCCGACCTGGGCGCGTCGACGCGCGACATGCTCCAGGGCGTAGCCGCCGGCACGCTGGCGATCACCTTCATGCACCTGGCCCGCCGATTCCTGATGCCATACATCAAGCTGGAAAAACTGCTTGAACAAGTCATGCGCGGCAACACGGCGGCCGGCGTCGCCTTTGCCGGCGTGATGCTGTTCATGTCGGCGCTGCTGCTGATGTTCGCGCCGCGCGCGCACGCGGGCGAGCTGGAAACGTTTATTCCATCCGGCGCCTACCGCTACGGGCCGGTACTCAAGGCCGAGCAGATGCGGATCTGGCCGGCGCACCCGAACCCGGCGATGCTGGGCGCCCTGGTCGAGCAGGAAAGCTGCGTCAGCCTGCGCTCGGCGCGCTGCTGGAGTCCGACCTCGCGCAACCTGGCGCCGAACGAAGAGGGCGCCGGCATGGGGCAAATCACGCGCACGCCGCGCTTCGACGCATTGAAGGAAGCAAAGCGGCTCGATCCCAGCCTGGCCGAGTGGTCGTGGGCCAACGTCTACACCCGGCCAGACTTGCAATTGCGCGCCATCGTGGCTATGAACCGCGATTGCGACCGGCGCCTGTCCACCATGGTGCGCGAACCGCAAGCGAGGCTGGAAATGTGCGACGCGGCCTATAACGGCGGCTATGCTGGCCTGCAGTCGGACCGGCGCGCGTGCGGCCGGCGCACAGGATGCGATCCGCAGCAATGGTTTGGCAACGTCGAGCAAACATGCACCAAGTCGCGCCAGGCTGCGGCCGGATACCGGCGCGGCCCCTGTGTGATCAACCGCGAACACGTCCGGATGGTGGCGCATGTGCGGCGGGCCAAGTATGAAACCTTGATGGCATCCCAATGAGCGGACTGTGGAAAGTTGCATCGATCGCTGTGCTGGCCTTGCTGGTCGGTGTTGGTGGCGGGACCGGCGCGGGTTGGTGGCTGGCCGCGCGCGACCGCGACCAGGCCCGGGCCGAGCTGAATAGGGAGCGGGACGTTAACGCCGGACTACGCGCTGGAATGCGCGAACAGAATGCCGCGGTCTCCGCGCTTTCCGCCGCCAAGGAGGCCGCAGATGCGCGCGGGCTGCTGGCCGGCCAACTGGCGGCGGCGAACGGCCGGCGCTTCGACGGTGCGCTGGCACGGATCAAGGATGCGAAGGCGACGACGTGCGCCGATGCCATGCCGGCCGTCAACCTGCTACTGAAAGGGCTTCAATGAACACCACCATGCCGTTGTTGGCTTTGCTGCTTGCGGGATGCGCCGGCGCGCCGCCGGTGATCCAGGAGGTCAAGGTGCCGGTGTTTGTCCCGTGCGTCTTGAGTGTGCCGTCGCGGCCGGACTACGAGTTCGGCAAGCTCACCCTGACGGCGAGTGATGGCGAAAAAATCCTGGCGCTGGCGCGGGACTATCCGCGCGGCCGGAAATATGAAGGCGAACTGGAGGCGGTGATCGAGGGATGCAACGTGGCCAGGCCATCCCCGCCAGCTTCGCAAAAACAGTAAAGAAAGAGCGCCCGCCCCAGTTGCGTTAACAGCCTGGGCGGGCCTCGATGCACTGGTATAAGCAGTGAGCCAAGCAAGACTCTGACACCTTCCGGAAGGCGGCGCAGTCTAGCATAAAAAACTAAAAAGGTTTACTTATGGCAATGCCTATCATTACTTGGGTCGGCGGCAAACGACGTCTGGCCAGCCGCATCATTCCCCAATTTCCCCCGCATACCTGCTATGTCGAAGTCTTCGCCGGCGGCGCCGCCTTATTTTTCATCCGGCCCCCGGCCCGCGTCGAGGTGTTGAATGACATCAACGGCGAATTGATCAACCTCTATCGGGTCGTGAAACACCATTTGGCAGAGTTCGCCCGCCAGTTCAAGTACACGCTGTCGAGCCGCGACACCTTCGCGCAGATGCAGGCTACGGCGCCGCACACGTTGACGGACATTCAGCGGGCGGCCCGTTTTTTTTACTTACAGCAAAATGCCTTTGGCGGGAAAGTCGAAGGGCAAAATTGGGGCACGGAAACCGGCGCCCCGCCGTTCGACTTGCTCGGGATGGAAGAGCGCCTGGCGGCGGCCCATTTGCGCCTGTCGAACGCCTACATCGAAAACATGGATTGGCACAAGCTCATGGAGCGCTACGACCGGCCGCATACGCTGTTTTACCTGGACCCGCCCTATTGGGAGACGGGAGGATATGGCGTCGATTTCGGCATTGAACAGTACGAGAAAATGGCCGACTTGATGGGTCGCTTGAAGGGCAAGGCCATCCTAAGCTTGAACGATCACCCGGATATTCGCCGCGTCTTTGCCGGGTTTCAAATGGACGAGATCGGAATCAAGCACAGCGTTGGCGGGGGAAGCAAGACTGTCGAGCGGCAGGAACTGATCATCTATAGTTGGGACAAGGCAGCGGAACCGGCCGGCTTGTTCTGATATAAGAAAATCTAGCAGTCCTTCCCCTCCGCTACTTCCTGTTATGTACAGACGTCTGCACATCGCAGGAAGTAGAGCCTCAATGAAGGCAAATGCGATTGCTCACTTAATATTTTTTACTCGCCGCCATGTGATGGCATTAGAAAAAACATCAATAACGGGATGACGTGCAAGAAGAGGTAGCCCGCGACCCATACAGAGAGGGGCGGTTTTATCTGCATGCGATATAAACAAACAACCGCTATCACGAAACTTGGAATAGAAAAAGTCAATACAGAACCATAAGCCAATCCGGACACGAAACTAAGCGCGTGATACTGGATCGTATCTGATAAGACAAACCAAATCGGGTAGATTTGGAGCGCAATAGCGGAACCCATGAAAACATAGAAGAGCGATAGCCGAACCCGGTTTAACATTAGCGCAACCCTTCTGAGTATAGAAGGCGCGCGAGTACGCGACGTCGGCGCTTCCCCTCATCTGTTGCTGGTGCATAGTAAAAATGGCCGATACCATCATTTTTCTCTTGGGATGCTTTCATCTGACGCCCAAGCTTGATTGCAGATATGGTGAGGCGCCATTGCGGAATGCCTGCGAATATCGGGTCATCATACTGTGTCAGGTTAAGAACTATAATTTTCTTGATATTTTTATTGGCTCTTAGATCGGCTAAGAAGTCCCCATCTATAGGAGATCCCACGAGAACCAAATGATCGATAATATCCCCGTTGGTTGCATAAACATGTGCAGTTTGCGCGGCCATCAGTGAGCCGTATGAGTACCCGATCAGATTAAATTGATCTGAGTGCATTTTTTCCATTCCATCAAGCATCCAGGTCCGGTCATCACTGCGCCCTTTGTATCGCAAATCAGAGCCTGAGCGCATCGCATCTGGAAGAGTGGTCAGGGTCCGCTTTCCCACCCAAACATCCTTGACTCCCACTTCCTGTAATGCCCTTACCTGATCCATCAGGTAAGGGCCATCAAGGCCAGCACCGCCCCAGTAGACAGTGCCACGGGGCTTGTTCACTACAATTTTTACGGGTTCGCCGTCGGATTTAAGTGTTACAGCGGCCGTTATAATAATGATGGCAGCAGGAATCATGTGGATGTCCCTGCATAACCCTCGGGGAAGACTTCAATTTTTACACTCGCAGGGACGTCGGTTTCTACCTTCGACGTGTATCCATTGTTGTCGGTATGGCCTTCGATTACCCGTCCGTTGCATGTCATGCGGTAAAATCGCTTGGCAAGTGGCTTGCCAGTCACTTCATCGATTAGATGAAAATGCTGGTCGTATCCTTCATTGGATTTTCCGATCCACTCGCCATCTTCATTTTGAATAAAATGAATTGGTATTTCAGCATTAGTATCATTGCCCCTACCGCATATGTCGTTCACTGTCGATATCAATGGACACATGCCGGGCATCGTCCTGTGACCATGATGCGGTCGATTCCTCCCATTGGCCAACTTATTTGTTGGATGAGCTTCTCCAATATGGCAATTCTTGCGGCAATCCATCTTGGCGCCTTCATAACTCGACTCAATCCCATGAATTTTATTAGTCGATAGTCCTTCAATCACTGTTCCGCCGCAAGCGGCTTTGTCACCAACTCGTATCCATCCTATGATTTTCATGCTTTAATTCTCATTTGTTTATTTTCCGGTCTTGCAGCGAATATCAAAAGCTGGAAAAGAGGCTTTGTCTTTTACTGTCGAAGTGACCGTGCATTCGGAAATGTTCAGCGGCAGAGGTTTTGACAGAGTGACTTCATTCGCCTCCCCATAGCCGCAAGACATCCACATTCCTTCAGTGGGCTTTACATCGCTGGGTTCCATCTTCCATGTGACGGTCCAGCCTCCATGCTTATTCTTCACCTCAGAATAGGGTTTGGAATCCTGCTTTTTTGATGGATGGCCATATCTAAGGCCGACTCCGTGCAAGGGCAAGAATGAGGGGGTGAACGGAGTCCAGCCAGCGGGCGGATTCTTGATTTCGACGGACTCGGCAGGCAATGACGCGAGCGGGCACTCAAACTTTAGTTCCGCACTGAATGCGGCCGGGGCAACTGCAAAAATCGCCACCGCCAGGGCAGCAGGCGCTGAGGTAAGCCGATAGGGGGCTGTGCGTGTATTCATCAGTTTAACTCGATTATCGAAAATGCATCTGCGTTGTCGCTCGCGCGTGGATAAGTTCCATCGCGATTTCTTCCAAATGACGAAATGTAGCGAGCAGATACACGGGGTTTATATCTATCTTCGGCCCATTGATCGATGACCCAGAATCCGTTAGGGCCGTGGCGCAAGAAAAACGCCGCATGGTTGTTATGGGCCTGGTTTGGGTAACGTCCGCGCACAAACGTTGCTATCGCCGTTCCTGCAATCATATTGCGGTTGTCTAGTACCTTGGCGCCTTCTCTCCAGGCTCCGGTGGAGTGGTGCCTGAGAGCCGTGAACTCTTTCACGAGATCGACGCAACTGTGCGTCGGCCCTACCTTGACATGATGTTCTAGTCCTGCAGCTTCAGTATAAATAATGGGCATTTTTGATCCGTTACGCCGCGTGAGAATGGCGGCTCTTGCGTATTTTACAATATGGCTGCAATTTTATTAGTGGGCATGTGTAAACTAACAGGCGTGTGCACGACTGTTTTTAGATGGGTACGGTAGCCATGGGGGGGCAACGCCATCACTTTCGGCAAGGTAGGCAGGCGACGCTGGGTCGGATGGTTTTGGGCATTGGGTGGCATCGTGCAAGCGTCTGGACTACGCCACCGCCACCGCCATAGGCTAAGGCGTAAAAAAGCCGCGTCGTAAGCGCGGCTTTTTGATGAAAGGGTAGGCTGTCATTAAGCTGTCATTCCAATGCCTAAACAGCCCCAAACCACCCCTAATAATGACAATCAATAACTTGTAAGTCATTGATTTATAAAGAAAACTTGGTGGAGACGGCGGGAATCGAACCCGCGTCCGCAAGCACTCTACAGACAGTTCTACATACTTAGCGCTGCCATTTAATTTAACCCGTACGACGCGGACGCGCACGCTGCGAACAGGCGAGTCACCTATTATTTAGTGCTATGCCAAGTGACCCGGCAGAACACGATTCCCTGTAAATGACTCTACAGCTTTTGACGGCCCACCCCAGGGAAGAAGTGTTGTAGAGCTAACAGCAATTAAGCTGCTAGTGCGTACGAGTTATCGTTTGCAGTTAAGTTTTTCAGGTTGTATTTACGAGGTAGCCCGCCCTCGGTATGCCCTGCGCTGCTTTGCAACCCACGTCGAAACCAGGTCGTCCCCACAGAACCTTCATTTTAACCCAATTTTCCGGCGCGCGCAGCGTTGATTCTTGCCGACGTGCGCCGCGCGCGCCAGGAGGGGCTAGTGCTTCGCTTTACGCAGCATCGCCAGGGAAAGCAGACCCAGGCCGGCCAGCATCAAGGCATAGGTTTCCGGCTCGGGAATCGGTGTAAGGGTGCCCAGGGTGACGTTGCTGATGCCGGGCAAATAGCCGGCACCGAGCGTATCGATGCGAAATTGGGTGAAATATTCGCCGCCGCCGGTGGTCTTGAAGCCTTCAAACGCAAACGTCGGCGAGCCGTTCGGCAAGCTCAAGCCGTTGAAAGAGTAGGTGTTCAGATTGGTGCTGACGGTGATGTTGACGGCGCCGCTGGTTACCGCCGCGTCAAAGCCGAGCATGCTGTATTGATTGCTGATGGTGCCGGTCAAGGGCGACCAGTAATTATTGCTCATGACGGTCTGGAAATCGCCTATGCTGTAGTCGCTCCCCGCGCCTATCGTCAGGTTTTCCGCCGATGTATAGGTAACATGGCCACGGGTAAATGGCGTGCCTGGGTAATTGTAGCTCGCTCCGAAATCGGCAAAATTATTGTTTTCCCAGATCGTTCCTTGAACGTTGAACGTCGTCCGATCACTGTAAGTGCTCACACCGGCCGAAGCCGCAAAGCACGCTGTACCTAGCGCAAAACCAAAAAACACTTGTTTGATAACTCCACGCATGATCCACTCCTTGAGTATTATTAAAAGGAATTTCCATTTATTAATTTATCATAGAATTATCTGGAAGTCTTGCTTATTTTAAATGTTAATTTCCATAAATGAAATAAAGTTCCCGTACAGAATCGGAGGTGCGCGCGCGGGTGCGCCGCCGACTAAGGGGCGCTTGGTGCATGCGATGGAAGGGGCGGGGCGGGCGGCCCCGGCTCGATGGCGCGGAGCTTGGTGCGGGGTGTGCGGGCGCGGCGCTTAAGCGACCAATTCGGCTGCGGCAAGCACGCCGCGCACCGTTTCCAGCAAGGCTAGCGGCGATTCCAGCAGATAATCGGCGCCCCAGCCGAGCGGTTCCAGCGGGCCGCAATAGCCCCAGGCGCAAGCGATGGTGCGCATGCCGGCGGCGCGGCCCGCTTGGATGTCGCGCAAGTCGTCGCCGACATACCAGCAGTGTTCCGGCGCCAGGCCCAGCCGGCGCGCCGCTTCCAGCAGCGGGGCCGGGTGCGGCTTGGCGTGCGCCATGGTATCGCCCGATACCACGCAGCCGGCTGCCGCCAGGCCAATCCGGCCGATCAGCGGGTCGGTGAAGCGGGCCGCCTTATTGGTCACGACGCCCCAGGCCAGGCCCAGCTCGACCAGGCCGTCGAGCATGTGGGGCACACCGTCGAACAGGCTGCTGTGTACCACCAGGGCCGCTTCGTAATTATTGAAAAAGCCTTCGCGCAATTCATTGAAGCCCTCGTCCTCGGGCGTCAGGCCGAACGAGGCGCCTATCATGCCGCGCGCGCCGGCCGAGGCGGTCGGGCGCAGCACGGGGTAGGGCGTCGCTTCCAGGCCGCGCGCGGCGCGCAACAAGTTGACGGCGGCGGCCAGGTCGGGCGCAGTGTCGGCCAGGGTGCCGTCGAGGTCGAACAAGATGGCGCGTGGTGAAGTGGTCATGGCGGAATCGACAATAAGGGTTAGAGCGGGCGGCTGCAGGCGACCAGGTAGTTGACGCTGGTGTCTTCCCCGAGCGAATACATCTTGCTCAGCGGGTTGTAAGCCATGCCCTTGAAACCGTCCACGCTCAATTGCGCGTTGCGGGCATATTGCGCCAATTCGGCCGGCGTGATGAATTTGTCGTAGTCGTGGGTGCCCTTGGGCAGCATGCGCAACAGGTATTCGGCGCCCAGGATGGCAAACAGATAGGCTTTCGGATTGCGGTTCAGGGTCGAGAAAAATACCTGGCCGCCCGGCTTGACCAGCGTCGCGCAGGCGCGCACCACGGCGGCCGGGTCCGGCACATGTTCCAGCATTTCCATGCACGTCACGATATCGTATTGGCCCGGCTCTTGCTCGGCCATCGCTTCGGCCGCGATCAATTGGTAGCGCACCTGCGCGCCCGACTCCAGGCTATGCAGGTCGGCCACTTTCAAGGCTTTTTCGGACAAGTCGATACCGGTCACCTGGGCGCCTTTTTTGGCCATCGACTCGGCCAGGATGCCGCCGCCGCAACCGATGTCGAGCACGCGCCGTCCGGCCAGCGGGGCGCGCGCGTTGATCCATTCCAGGCGCAGCGGGTTGATTTCGTGCAAAGGACGAAACTCGGAAGTGGGGTCCCACCAGCGGTGGGCCAGCTCACTGAATTTTTGGATTTCTAGGGGGTCGGCGTTCATAGTTGGAATCATAACGGCAATTTGCCCGATTCCCTAGGCGGGGGCGAAGAAAGGGGCGAAAAAAAACCCCGCCGAGGCGGGGTTCTTGCCGTTCGCGTGAAGCAAACGTCGAATACGGGGGCAAATATTATTTGCGTGTACCGACGACTTCGATTTCTACGCGACGGTTTTTGGCACGGCCAGCGGCTGACTTGTTGTCGGCAACTGGTTGTTTTTCGCCTTTGCCTTCGGTGTAGACGCGGTTGGTTTCGATACCTTTCGATACCAGGTAAGCCTTGACGGCTTCGGCGCGACGGATCGACAGTTTTTGGTTGTAAGCATCGGTACCAACGGAGTCGGTATGGCCGACAGCGATGATGACTTCCAGGTTGATGTCACCCAGTTTCGATGTCATTTCGTCCAGTTTCGATTTGCCTTCTGGTTTCAGAACGGCTTTATCGAAATCAAAGAACGCATCAGCGGCGAAGCTGACTTTTTCCGACACTGGCGCTGGCGCTGGCATTGGCGTAGGTGTTACTGGTGTCGCAGGGGCTGGTGCTTGCACTGGCGCTGCCGGTGCGACGCATTTGCCGTCTTGCAGGGTTTCTGGCTCAACGCACAATGGCACGTCGCAACCTGGCACCGCATCAGCCGGTGTCCAGTAGCCGGTGCGCCAGCACAGACCAAATGGATCGCGAGCGATCACGCCACGCGCGTCTTGAACGTAGGCGCTGTTTGGCGTCGACGCTTTCAGATCCGTGGTCACTGGTGCGAACGGAGGCGAGGTTTGGGCCGAAGCCGAGCTAGCGATCACTGCGGATGCAGCGAAAAACAGCGTTACAAATTTATTCATTCTTTTTTCCTTTCGGGGGTGATATCCGCAGAATTACACTGCGCGACTGGACCTGCGTGCCCAATATTAACATGCAGGTTAGCAACGCTCGTTCCAGATTGCGAAACTAGCAATTAACTTCTCGATCATTTTGCCACAGGCTTGAATGGTGCGCGCCGGTGGTTAAATCAAAGGTTCGGCGATTTTAAGCTGCTCGTTGTTTTTGTGCAACGCAATAGTCCGATTATTACAACTTACTCACAATTTCGTTTGGTTTTGCCTGGTTTTTAGGCAAATTTCCTGACGGTATCTTGCCGCCGAGCATAGCTTGCCCTTGCGACAAGCACGCCGCGCGATATCGGCGCGCAGCCCGGATTTACGCTGAGAGGGGGGCGCGCATGGTAAAATCGCACGCTTGACTGTCGGAATAGGGCGGCGACGGCCCCGCGCCCACCCGCCACCGCAGCCACGGATATGCAGTATTGCGTCATACATTGCGTAACAGATAAGTTAACCACAGCCTAAGATCAGTCGACCCGCCAATGGATCAATTCGCAAAAGAAACAATCCCTATTTCCCTCGAAGAAGAGATGCGCAAGAGCTACCTCGATTACGCGATGAGCGTGATCGTCGGCCGGGCCTTGCCGGACGTGCGCGACGGCTTGAAGCCGGTGCACCGCCGTGTCTTGTACGCGATGCATGAAATGAACAATGTGTGGAACCGCCCCTACGTCAAGTGCGCCCGCGTGGTCGGCGAAACCATGGGTAAGTTCCACCCGCACGGCGACGCTTCGATCTACGACACCCTGGTGCGCATGGCCCAGGATTTCTCGCTGCGCTATACCCTGGTCGATGGCCAGGGCAACTTCGGTTCGGTCGACGGCGACAGCGCTGCGGCGATGCGTTACACCGAGTGCCGCCTCGACAAGATCGCCAGCGAAATCCTGGCCGATATCGACAAGGATACCGTCGACTTCGTGCCCAACTATGACGGCAAGGAAAAGGAACCGTCGGTGCTGCCGACCAGGATTCCGAATCTCTTGATCAATGGCGCCTCCGGGATCGCGGTCGGCATGGCCACCAATATTCCGCCGCACAATATTACCGAAGTCATCGATGGCGCCCTGCACGTATTGCGCCATCCCGATTGCAGCATCGACGAGTTGATCGAAATCATCCCGGCCCCCGATTTCCCCACCGCCGGCATCATTTACGGCGTCTCCGGCGTGCGCGACGGTTATCGCACCGGGCGCGGGCGCGTCGTCATGCGCGCCAAGACCCACTTCGAGGAATACGGCAAGGAAGGCGGGCGCATCGCCATCATCGTCGACGAGCTGCCTTACCAGGTTAACAAGAAGTCCCTGCTCGAACGCATCGCCGAAAACGTGCGCGACAAGAAGCTCGACGGCATTTCCGACATCCGCGACGAGTCCGACAAGTCCGGCATGCGCGTGGTGATCGAATTGAAGCGCAATGAAGTGCCGGAAGTGGTGCTCAACAATTTGTACAAGCAGACCCAGTTGCAAGACACTTTCGGCATGAATATGGTGGCCCTGGTGGACGGCCAGCCGCGCCTGCTGAACCTGAAGCAGATGCTGCAATGCTTCCTGGCGCACCGCCGCGAAGTGGTGACGCGGCGCACCGTGTTCGAATTGCGCAAGGCGCGCGAGCGTGGCCACGTGCTCGAAGGCCTGGCCGTGGCGCTGGCCAATATCGACGATTTCATCGCCATCATCAAGGCCGCGCCGACCCCGCCGATCGCCAAGGTCGAGCTGATGGCGCGCCCATGGGATTCCTCCGTGGTGCGCGAAATGCTGGCCCGCACCGGCGACGGCACCACCGTCGGCGGCATCGACGCCTTCCGTCCCGAGCACTTGCCCAAGCATTACGGCATGCAGCCGGACGGCTTGTACAAGCTGTCCGACGACCAGGCGCAAGAGATTTTGCAAATGCGCTTGCAGCGCTTGACGGGCCTGGAACAAGACAAGATCGTCAACGAATACAAGGATGTGATGGCGCACATCGCCGACTTGCTCGACATCCTGGCCAAGCCGGCCCGCGTCACCATCATCATCACCGATGAATTGACGCTGGCGAAAAACGAATACGGCGAAGGCAACAAGGACGTGCGCCGCTCGCAGATCGAACTCAACGCGACCGACCTGGAAACGGAAGACCTGATCACGCCGCAAGATATGGTGGTGACCCTGTCGCACACCGGATACATGAAGGCGCAGCCGATTTCCGAATACCGCGCGCAAAAACGCGGTGGCCGCGGCAAGCAGGCCATGGCTACCAAGGAAGAGGACTGGATCGACCAGCTCTTCATCGCCAATACCCACGATTACATCCTTTGCTTCTCGGACCGTGGCCGCATGTATTGGCTGAAGGTGTGGGAAGTGCCGCAAGGCTCGCGCAATTCGCGCGGCAAGCCGATTGTCAACATGTTCCCGCTGCAAGACAATGAAAAAATCACTGTGATCTTGCCGCTGTCGGGCGACAACCGGGTCTTCCCGGAAGACCATTATGTGTTCATGTCGACCAGCCTGGGCACCGTCAAGAAGACGCCGCTGAAGGACTTCAGCAATCCGCGCAAGGCCGGCATCATCGCGGTCGACCTCGACGAGGGCGATTTCCTGATCGGCGCCGCGCTGACCGACGGCCAGCACGACGTGATGCTGTTCTCGGATTCCGGCAAGGCGGTGCGCTTCGATGAAAACGATGTGCGTCCGATGGGCCGCACGGCGCGCGGCGTGCGCGGCATGAACCTGGAAGAAGGCCAGCACGTGATCGCGCTGCTGGTGGCCGAGAACGAGCAGCAATCGGTCTTGACGGCCACGGAAAACGGCTTCGGCAAGCGCACCCCTATCCTGGAATACACGCGTCACGGGCGCGGCACCAAGGGCATGATCGCGATCCAGACCAGTGAGCGCAACGGCAAGGTGGTGGCCGCCACCCTGGTCGACGAGAGCGATGAAATCATGCTCATCACCACCGGCGGCGTCTTGATACGCACGCGCGTGTCCGAGATCCGCGAAATGGGCCGCGCCACCCAGGGCGTGACCTTGATCGCGGTCGAGGATGGCACCAAGCTGTCCGGCCTGCAAAGGATCGTCGAAGCCGACGTCGACGACGTCGAACTCGAAGCCGCTCCGGGCGAGAAGCCGGAATAAGCTTGCGGCGGCAGGGGCGGTCCATTGCGCGGTGTGATGCGAAAATGGGCCGCCCCGACCGGCGCCGTTTGCCCGTCGCCGTTTTCAGATCAGTTTTATCGTATCCATTTCAATCACCTGTCACTCCCGATGAAAAAAATTCTTTGCAGTGCCCTGACTACGCTGGCTTTGGTCGCCAGCGCTCCCGTGTTGGCCCAAGCCGCCGCGCCGGCGCCCGCATCCGTGCAAGCCATCGACCCGGCCACCACGCAAGCGGTGCGCGACTTGTTGGCGGCAATGAAATACCGCGAGATGATGAGCGCCGCGTTCGAACAGATGTCGAAGTCCTTGCCGGCCATGGTGCGCCAGGTTGCCGTCAACGCCGTCGAGAGCGATCCGAAGCTGAGCGGCGCCAAGAAAAAGGACGCGCTGGCCATGGTCGAGAAAAACATCCCGCAGGCGGTGCGCGCGGCGCAATCCATCTTTGCCGACCCCAAGCTGGTCGACGAGATGATCGCCGAGATCGTGCCGCTGTATGCGCGCCATTTCACGGTCGAGGAAATCGGCCAGGTGGCCGTCTTTTATCGCACCCCGGTTGGCGTCAAGATGCTCGCCAGCATGCCGGAAATCATGAACGAGTCCATGCTCATCAGTCAAAAGATCATGATGCCGCGGGTCGCCAAGATGATCGAGAAATTCACTGAAGTGCCGGCCAACTGAACCGCCCAAACCAAGCAAGGATAGACTCGTGACGCAGATCTACAATTTCTCCGCCGGCCCGGCCGTGCTGCCGAAAGAAGTGCTGGCGCAAGCGGCCGCCGACATGCTCGACTGGCACGGCAGCGGCATGTCGGTCATGGAAATGAGCCACCGCGGCCCCGAATTCATCTCGATCTACCAGGCCGCCGTGCGCGACTTGCGCGTCTTGCTGGCGGTGCCAGACAATTACAAGATTTTGTTCCTGCAGGGCGGCGGCCTGGCCGAAAATGCCATCGTGCCGCTGAACCTGGTGGGGCGCAAGGCGCAGCCGGCCACGGTCGACTTCATCCACACCGGTTCCTGGTCCGGCAAGTCGATCAAGGAAGCGGCCAAGTATGCCACCGTCAACGTGGCCGCCTCGTCCGAGGCGGACGGCTTTTCGCGCGTGCCGCCGCAGGCCGGCTGGAAGCTGACGCCGGGCGCCGCCTACCTGCACATTTGCACCAACGAAACCATCGACGGCGTCGAATACCCGTGCGCGCCCGACCTGCCGGCCGACACCGTGATCGTGGCCGACATGTCGTCGCACATCTTGTCGCGCGTGATCGATGTCGCCAAGTACGGCGTGATTTTCGGCGGCGCGCAAAAAAATATCGGCCCGGCCGGCCTGACCCTGGTCATCGTGCGCGACGACTTGCTCGGTGCGGCCCTGCCGATCTGCCCCTCGGCCTTCGACTGGAGCGTGGTGGCCGCGCATGACTCGATGTACAACACGCCGCCCACCTACGCGATCTATATCGCCGGGCTGGTGTTTCAGTGGTTGCTGCGCCAGGGTGGCGTGGCGGCCATGGAACAACGTAATATCGAGAAAGCGGCGCTGCTGTACGCGGCGCTCGACGCGGACGATTTTTACCATAACCGCATCGCCGTGGAAAACCGCTCGCGCATGACGATCCCGTTTTTCCTGCGCGATGAAAGCAAGAATGAAGCATTCCTGGCCGGCGCCAAACAGCGCGGCCTGCTGCAACTGAAGGGCCACAAGTCCGTCGGCGGTATGCGCGCATCGATCTACAATGCGATGCCAATCGAGGGTGTGCAAGCCCTGGTCGATTATTTGAACGAGTTCGCGGGCCGCTGAGCTTTCCGAAGCGGCACAGATCACCATATTGCCCCTGGCCCGGACCTGGCACGGGCACCGAACCTACGCAGACGATGACAGACAAATTAAAACCCTTGCGCGAACAGATCGATGCGATCGACGCGCAAATTCTCGACCTATTGAACCGCCGCGCGGGCCTGGCGCAGCAAGTCGGCCACGTCAAGGCCGAGACCAGTGCGCCCGTGTTCCGCCCCGAGCGCGAGGCGCAAGTTTTGCGCGGCGTGGCCGAGCGTAATCCCGGCCCGATGGGCGACGGCGAGGTGCAGACGATTTTCCGCGAAATCATGTCGGCTTGCCGGGCGCTGGAAAAGCGCGTCAGCGTGGCCTATCTGGGGCCGGTCGGCACCTTCACCGAGCAAGCCGTGTACCAGCAATTCGGCAGCGCCGTCGAAGGCTTGCCGTGCGCCTCGCTCGACGAAGTGTTCCGCGCCACCGAGGCCGGCAGCGCCGATTTCGGCGTGGTGCCGATTGAAAACTCGTCCGAGGGCGCCGTCAACCGCACCCTCGACTTGCTGCTGCAAACGAGCCTGGTGATCAGCGGCGAAGTGTCGATCGCCGTGCATCACAGCCTGATGACGAAAAGCGCGACGATGGAGGGCGTGACGGCCATTTGCGCCCATTCGCAGGCGCTGGCGCAATGCCAGGGCTGGCTCAACTTGCATTATCCGGAGCTTGAACGGCGCGCCGTCTCGTCCAATGGCGAGGCCGCGCGCATGGCCGGCGCCGACCCCACGCTGGCGGCGATCGCCAGCGACATGGCGGGCCAGCGCTATCAACTGGGCGTGGTGCAGGCGCATATCCAGGACGACGCCCACAACCGCACCCGTTTCGCCGTGATCGGCCACTTGCAGACCACGCCGTCCGGCAGCGATCAGACCTCGCTGGTGCTGGCGGTGCCCAACAAGGCCGGCGCCGTGTACCAGTTGCTGGCGCCGCTGGCCCGGCATGGCGTGTCGATGACGCGCTTCGAGTCGCGCCCGGCCCGCATGGGCGCGTGGGAGTATTATTTCTATGTCGATGTCGAGGGCCACGCGCACGACGCGGCGGTGGCGCTGGCGCTGGCCGAATTGAAGGACAAGGCCGCGTTTTTTAAAGTGCTGGGTTCCTACCCGGCCAGTCTCTAAGTCATCTAACCATTTCTTGAAAATCCTATGCCTACACATTTCGGTCCAGAGTATGTCCGCGCCATCGCTCCTTACCAGAGCGGCAAACCGATCGCGGAAGTCGCGCGCGAATTCGGCCTCGACGAGGCCAGCATCGTCAAGCTGGCCTCGAATGAAAATCCGTTCGGGGTGCCGGAATCGGCCAAACTGGCGATGGTGCAGGCGGCCCTCGATATCGGCCGCTACCCGGACGCCAACGGTTTCGAGCTGAAGGCGGCGTTGTCAAAGCGCTACGCGGTGCCGGCCGACTGGATCACGCTGGGCAACGGCAGCAACGACATCCTGGAAATCGCCGCGCACGCCTTCGTGCAGCAGGGCCAGTCCATCGTCTACGCCCAATATTCCTTCGCCGTGTACGCGCTGGCGACCCAGGGCGTGGGGGCGCGCGCGATCGTGGTGCCGGCCCGCGAATACGGCCACGACCTCGCTGCGATGGCCGCCGCCATCGACGCCGACACGCGCCTGGTCTTCATCGCCAACCCGAACAACCCGACCGGCACCTTCTTGCCGGCCGCCGAGATCGAAGCCTTCCTGAAGGCGGTGCCGGCCCATGTGGTGGTGGTGCTGGACGAGGCTTACAACGAATTCCTGGCGCCGCATCAGCAATACGAGTCGGCCGCCTGGGTCAAGCAATATCCGAACCTGCTGGTCTCGCGCACTTTCTCGAAAGCCTACGGTCTGGCCGGGCTGCGGGTCGGCTTCGCCATCGCCCAGCCAGCGCTGACCGATCTGATGAACCGTATCCGCCAGCCTTTCAACGTCAATTCGATGGCGCAGGCGGCCGCGATTGCCGCCCTCAATGACAGCGAATTCCTGGCCAGGGGCGCCGCCAACAACGCCGCCGGCTACCTGCAATTTACCGAAGCGTTCGATACGCTGGGCTTGCAATACGTGCCCTCGTTCGGCAATTTCATCCTGGTCAAGGTGGGCGAGGACGACGGCGCCGGCGCGCGCGTCAACCTGGCCTTGCTCAAGCAGGGCGTGATCGTACGTCCAGTCGCCAATTACGGCTTGCCGCAATGGCTGCGCATTTCCATCGGTTTGCCGCGCGAAAACGCGGTCTTGATTGCCGCGCTGACCCAGGCCCTGGCTTGATGCCTATGCCGGGACTCAACAAGGTCGTCATTGTCGGCGTCGGCTTGATCGGCGGCTCGTTCGCGCGCGCGCTCAAGCGCGCCGGCGCCGTCGGCAGCGTGGTTGGCATGGGGCGCTCGCCGGCCGCGCTGGCGCGCGCGCTGGAACTGGGTATCATCGACGCCATCGGCACCGACCCGGCCGCCGCGCTGGCCGGCGCCGACCTGGTGCTGCTTGCCGCCCCGGTGGCGCAGACCGAAACCATCCTGGCCGCGCTGTTGCCGCATCTGCAGGCGGGCACGGTGCTGACGGACGCCGGCAGCACCAAGAGCGACGTGGTGGCGGCGGCGCGGCGCGCGCTGGGCGCGCGGGTGGGACAATTTGTGCCCGGCCATCCGATTGCCGGGCGCGAATCGAACGGTCCTGACGCCGCCATTGCCAACCTGTACCAGGGCAAGAAGACGGTCTTGACGCCCTTGCCGGAAAACCCGGCGGCGAGCGTCGAGCGGGTCGCCGCCGCCTGGCGCGCCTGCGGCGCCGTGATCCACCAGTTGACGCCGCAAGAGCATGACAAGGTGTTTGCCGCCGTCAGCCATTTGCCGCATTTGCTGGCCTACGCGCTGGTCGACGACATCGCCAACAAGCCGCACGCCGCATTGCTGTTTCAGTACGCGGCCAGCGGCTTCCGCGATTTCACCCGGATTGCCGGCTCTTCGCCCGAAATGTGGCGCGACATCAGCCTGGCCAACCAGCCGGCCCTGTTGAACGAGCTGGACGCTTATCTGGCACAATTGAATAGCTTGCGCGCCAGGCTGGCCGCCAATGACGGCGCCGCGCTCGAAGCAATCTACGGCAACGCCCAGCGCGCCCGGCGCCAGTGGATAGCGGCAATCGAGAGCGCGGAAGCGCCGCCGCCGCAAGACCAGGCCGAAAATTAAGACGCACACTATCTACGAGGACGGCATGACGCAGTCAAAACCGCAGTATCCGCAGCATATCGATTTGAAGCCGGTGATGCACGTCGAAGGCGTGGTGCGCCTGCCCGGCTCGAAAAGCATTTCAAACCGCGTGCTGCTGCTGGCCGCGCTGGCCGAGGGCACGACCAAGATCGTCGACTTGCTGGCTTCGGACGACACGTTCGTGATGTTGGGCGCCTTGACTGCGCTCGGCGTGCATTGGGAGCAGGAAGAAGGCCCGTCGCCGTTGCACCAGGTGCACCATGTGCGCGGTTGCGGCGGGGTGTTGCCTAACCACACAGCCGACTTGTTCATGGGTAACGCCGGCACCGCGATCCGCCCGCTGACGGCGGCGCTGGCCGTGATCGGCGGCGATTACACCTTGCATGGCGTGGCGCGCATGCACGAGCGCCCGATCGGCGACCTGGTCGACGCGCTGAACGCGGTCGGCGCCCAGATCGAGTATACCGGCGAGCCGGGCTTTCCGCCGCTGCGCATCCGCCGCGGCCATCTGCACGCCGGGCACATCGGGGTGGCCGGCAATGTGTCGAGCCAGTTCCTGACGGCGCTGCTGATGGCGGCGCCGCTGATGGCGCGTGAACACGCCATGACGATAGCCGTGGTCGGCGAACTCATTTCCAAGCCCTATATCGAGATCACGCTGAACCTGATGCGGCGCTTCGGCGTCGTCGTCGAGCAAGACGGCTGGCGCTCGTTTACGGTGCAGGCGGGTCAGAAATACCTCAGTCCGGGCGTCATCCACGTCGAGGGCGACGCTTCCTCGGCATCGTATTTTCTGGCCGCCGGCGCCATCGCGGGCGGGCCGGTGCGGGTCGAGGGCGTGGGCCGCGACAGCATCCAGGGCGACGTGCGCTTCGTCGCCGCGCTCGAGCAAATGGGCGCCACCGTTACCATGGGCGAGAACTGGATCGAGGCGCGCTCGAACGGCCCTTTGAAAGCCATCGACGCCGATTTCAACCACATTCCCGACGCCGCCATGACGATTGCCATGGCCGCCCTGTATGCGGACGGCATCAGCACGCTGCGCAACATCGGCAGTTGGCGCGTCAAGGAAACCGACCGCATCGCGGCCATGGCTTGCGAATTGCGCAAGCTGGGCGCCGTGGTGGAAGAGGGTGCCGATTACCTGCGCGTGACGCCGCCGGCCGCGATTGCTGCCGCCGCCATCGACACCTATGACGACCACCGCATGGCGATGTGCTTTTCGCTGGCCTCGCTGGACGGCGCGGCGCGGCGCGGCAACGCGATCCGCATCAACGACCCGCAATGCGTGGCCAAGACTTTCCCCGATTATTTCGCGGCCTTTGCCGGCATTGCCCGCGAAGACTTGTTTTAGGCTAACTGACCCTATGAGCGCTTCCCCCATTCCTGTCATTACCATCGACGGCCCGACCGCTTCCGGCAAGGGCACGGTGGCCCACCGCGTGGCCGACAAGCTCGGCTACCATTATCTCGATTCGGGCGCGCTGTACCGTCTGACGGCGCTGATGGCGCTGCGCCGCGGCACCGAATTGCATGACGAGCATGCGCTGGCCAAGCTGGCCGAGCACTTGCCGTGCAGCTTTGCCGGCGGCGAAATCTGGCTGGCCAATGAAAACGTGAGCGAGGCGATCCGCGCCGAGCAAGTCGGCAACACGGCCTCGAAAATCGCCGCGCTGCCTTCCGTGCGGCAAGCCCTGTTCGCCTTGCAACTGGGTTTTCGCAAGGCCCCCGGCCTGGTCGCGGACGGGCGCGACATGGGCACGGTGATTTTCCCGCACGCCCCTTTGAAAGTGTTTTTGACGGCCAGCGTTGATGCTAGGGCGCAACGCCGATATAAGCAATTGATTGACAAGGGAATTTCTGCTAGTATGGAAGACCTTCTGATGGATTTAAATGCGCGAGACGCACGTGATACTCACCGTGCGATCGCGCCCTTGGTCCCCGCAGAGGGCGCCCATGTGCTCGATACTTCGGACATGACAGCCGACGAGGCCGTCAATCTGGTGTTGAAATGGGCGGCGGCAAAATAGTGGGCGGCACAGTGCTAAGTGTCCCTACTATCGTGGTGCCCGTGGCGGCGCAGTCCGGCCCGGGCGTGTGTCAAACCTAACCCAGTTTAAGTCGCGTCGTGCGATCTCTGCTGGTTAACTTGTGTGAACCCTATGTCTACAGCTACATCAACAGAATTTACAGGTATGGAAAGTTTTGCCGCGCTCTTCGAGGAATCGTTGTCGCGTCAAGATATGCGCTCCGGCGAAGTTATTTCCGCTGAAGTCGTGCGCCTCGACCACAATTTCGTGATCGTCAACGCCGGCCTCAAATCCGAAGCATTCATCCCAATCGAAGAATTCAAAAACGACCACGGCGAACTGGAAGTCAAAGTCGGTGACTTCGTTTCCGTGGCGATCGAATCGTTGGAAAACGGTTTTGGCGACACCATCTTGTCGCGCGATAAAGCAAAACGTCTGGCTTCGTGGCTGGCCCTGGAAAAAGCGATGGAATCGGGCGAGATCGTCGTCGGTACCGTCAATGGCAAAGTCAAGGGCGGCCTGACCGTTCTGACCAACGGCATCCGCGCGTTCCTGCCGGGTTCGCTGGTCGACACCCGTCCAGTCAAGGACACCACCCCGTTCGAAGGCAAGACCCTGGAATTCAAGGTCATCAAGCTCGATCGCAAACGTAATAACGTGGTGTTGTCGCGCCGCGCCGTCATCGAAGCGTCGATGGGCGAAGAGCGTCAAAAACTGATGGAAACCCTGAAAGAAGGCACGGTCGTGACCGGCGTCGTCAAGAACATCACCGACTATGGCGCTTTCGTGGACCTGGGCGGCATCGATGGCTTGTTGCACATCACCGATCTGGCATGGCGCCGCGTGCGTCATCCGTCGGAAGTGTTGACGGTTGGCCAGGAAATCACCGCCAAAGTGTTGAAATACGATCAAGAAAAGAATCGTGTTTCGCTGGGCGTGAAACAATTGGGCGACGATCCTTGGACCGGTCTGTCCCGTCGTTATCCACAAAGCACCCGTCTGTTCGGTAAAGTAACGAACCTGACCGACTACGGCGCTTTCGTTGAAGTCGAGCAGGGTATCGAAGGTCTGGTCCACGTGTCGGAAATGGATTGGACCAACAAGAACGTCGCACCAAACAAAGTTGTCCAATTGGGCGACGAAGTTGAAGTGATGGTTCTGGAAATCGACGAAGAGCGTCGCCGTATCTCGCTGGGTATGAAACAGTGCAAAGCCAACCCTTGGGATGACTTTGGCGTGACCCACAAGAAGGGCGATAAAGTCCGCGGCGCGATCAAATCGATCACCGACTTCGGCGTCTTCATCGGCCTGGCCGGCAATATCGACGGTCTGGTTCACCTGTCCGACCTGTCCTGGACCGAAACGGGCGAAGAAGCCGTGCGTCGTTTCAAGAAAGGCGACGAACTGGAAGCCATCGTTCTGGCCATCGACGTCGAGCGCGAGCGTGTTTCCCTGGGCGTCAAGCAACTGGAAGGCGACCCGTTCAACAATTTCGCTGCAATGAACGACAAAGGCTCCCTGGTAACGGGTACGGTCAAGTCGGTCGAGCCTAAAGGCGCAGTGATCCAATTGTCCGAAGAAGTCGAAGGCTACCTGCGCGCTTCCGAAATCTCGCGCGACCGCGTCGAAGATGCCGGTACGCACTTGAAAGTCGGCGATACCGTCGAAGCGATGGTATTGAACATCGACCGCAAAGCCCGTGGTATCCAATTGTCGATCAAAGCGAAAGACAATGTCGAAACCCAGGAAGCGATGCAGAAAATGGCGTCCACCGACAACAACGCAGCTTCGGGCACCACCAGCCTGGGCGCTTTGTTGAAAGCCAAGTTCGATAACAAGAACTAAGACAGTCTCTGGACCAGCAGATGACCAAGTCCGAATTGATCAACCGCCTCGCTGAGCGCTATTCTCAGCTGGTGGCCAAGGATGCGGAGTATGCCGTCAAGACCATTCTCGATGCAATGACCACGGCGCTGTCGACCGGTCAGCGCATCGAGATCCGCGGTTTTGGCAGTTTTGCTCTGAACAGCCGGCCACCGCGCATCGGACGCAATCCCAAGTCCGGCGACAAGGTGATGGTGCCCGAAAAGCGGGTGCCGCACTTCAAGCCGGGCAAGCAATTGCGCGAGCGGGTGGACGCGATGGTCGGGCAACCGATCATCGAGGACTGATCTCGTCTGCGGGTGAACAGGCATGTCGGACAACAGGGTTATGCTGACTGTTCGACGCAAAAGAGCGGCGTCCTTGGATGCCGTTTTTTTTTGATGTGTTCCCTTGCCGCATAGGCATGTTTTTCACACTGGACCCGGCTGATGAAATTTATTTCTACCTTCGTTGGATTTGTTTTGTTTGTCCTGTTTTTTGGTTTTGCGCTCAAGAATACGCAAGAAGTTGACCTGCATTTTTTCCTCAACTATGAATTGCACGCGCCCCTGGTCTTGATGCTGCTGGGCTTTTTCGTGGCCGGCGCCAGCCTTGGCGTACTGGCGCTGACGCCGACGGTGTTCCGTCACCGGCGCGAGGCGAACCAGCAAAAGAGCGCCCTGCGTACGCTCAAAACGGTGGCCGGACAGAGCCTTGCGCCGGCGCAGCCCGACGCCGTCAACACGCAGCAGTGATGCCGCGTCCAACCCAACAACAACAAAAATCGCATGGAATTTGAACTCTGGTTGCTACTGGGTATCCCGGTGTTTTTCCTACTGGGCTGGGTCGCCGCGCGCGTCGATATCAAACAATTGGTCAACGAGTCGCGCAGCCTGTCGCGCGGCTATTTTACGGGCTTGAACCATTTGCTTAACGAGCAACCCGACAAGGCCATCGACGCCTTTATCGAAATCGTCAAGCTTGATCCGGAAACGGCCGACATGCATTTCGCGCTCGGCAATCTGTTTCGCCGCCGTGGCGAGACGGAAAGGGCGATCCGGGTCCACCAAAATCTGTTGGCGCGTCCCGACTTGCCGCAAGAGCAGCACGCCCACGCCGAATACGAACTGGGCCAGGATTACCTGAAGGCTGGCTTGCTGGACCGGGCCGAGGAAACCTTCAACCGCTTGATGGAAACCCAATACGCCGTGCAGGCCCGGCGCGCGCTGCTGGAAATTTTCCAGCGCGAAAAGGAATGGCCGCGCGCGATCGAGGCGGCGCTGGGCCTGCAGGAATCGGGCGCCGGCGCGCGCCAAAAGGAAATCGCGCAATTTTATTGCGAGCTGGCGCAAGATGCGCTGGTGCACATGCACCCGGACGACGCCTTGCCGTTGCTGGAAAAAGCCTTGCTGACCGATCGCAAGAATGTGCGCGCGACCCTGTTGACGGGCGACGCGCAGCTGGCCAAGCACGATGTCGAGGGTGCGCTGCTGACCTGGCGCCGGGTCGAGCAGCAAAGCGTGCCGCATGTGGCGTTGGTGGCGCAGCGCCTGATGGATGGCTACCGCAAGGTGGGGCGGCCGCAGGAAGGTGTGAATCTCTTGAAATCCTACTTGGAAGAAGCCTCCTCGATTGACTTGATCGAAGTGGTGTTCAAGGCCGTGATCGAACTCGATGGCGTGGAAGCGGCCAAGCAATTGGTCAGCGCCGAGTTGCGCCGCACCCCGACCCTGCTCGGCCTCGACAAGTTGCTGGAGGCGCGCCTGATGGACGCGCCGGCCGCCCTGTGGTCGGAATTGTCGATGGTGAAGAATCTGGTGCATGGTTATACCCAGAAGCTGGCCCGCTACCAGTGCAGCCATTGCGGCTTCAAGGCGCGCCAATTCTACTGGCAATGCCCTGGTTGCAGCCGCTGGGAGACGTACCCGCCGCGCCGCACCGAAGAACTCAATGTCATGAACTAAGCAACTATTCCTTAAAGCGTACAAAGAATGAAAATCACAATTATCGGCACCGGCTATGTGGGCCTGGTGACTGGCGCCTGTCTGGCCGAACTGGGCAATGATGTGTTTTGCCTCGACCTGGATGAAAAAAAGATTGCGCTGCTCAATAGCGGCGGCATCCCGATCCACGAGCCGGGCTTGGCCGAAGTGGTGGCGCGCAACCGCGCCGCCGGCCGCCTGCGCTTTTCCACCGACATCGCGGCCAGCGTGGCGCACGGCAAACTGCAATTCATCGCCGTCGGCACCCCGCCCGACGAAGACGGTTCGGCCGACTTGCAATACGTGGTGGCCGCCGCCGGCAATATCGGCAAGCATATGACGGAGTTCAAGGTCATCGTCGACAAGTCGACGGTGCCGGTCGGCACGGCCGAGCGCGTGCGCGCCGCCGTGCAAGCTGAACTCGATGGCCGCGCCGTGGCCGCCAAGTTTTCGGTGGCGTCGAATCCGGAATTTCTGAAGGAAGGCGCGGCCGTCGAAGATTTCATGCGTCCGGACCGCATCGTGATCGGTTGCGACGCCACGCCCGAGGGCGAGCGCGCGCGCGAGTTGATGAAGACGCTGTACGCGCCATTCAACCGTAACCACCAGCGCACCCACTGGATGGATGTGCGCTCGGCCGAATTCACCAAGTATGCCGCCAACGCCATGCTGGCGACCCGCATTTCCTTCATGAACGAGCTGGCCAACCTGGCCGACAAGGTCGGCGTCGATATCGAGGCGGTGCGGCGCGGCATCGGCTCCGACCCGCGCATCGGCCACAGTTTCCTGTACGCCGGTTGCGGCTATGGTGGCTCGTGCTTCCCGAAAGACGTGCAGGCGCTGGAGCGCACCGCGCGCAGCTATGGCCAGGAATTGCTGATCTTGCGCGCCGTGGAAGCCGTCAACGACAAGCAAAAACTGGTGCTGGGCGCAAAAGTCACGGCCCGTTATGGGCAAGACTTGAGCGGTCGCCATTTCGCCGTCTGGGGCCTGGCGTTCAAGCCGAACACCGACGATATGCGCGAAGCCTCGGCGCGCGTGCTGCTGGCCGAGTTGTTGCGGCGCGGCGCCAGCGTCGCGGTCTACGACCCGGTCGCGATGGCGGAGGCGCGGCGCGTGCTGGCGCTCGACTTGTCGCCCGAGCACCTGGCGAGAGTGCGCTTCGCCGACAGCCCGATGGATGCTCTGGAGGGCGCCGACGCGCTGGCCATCGTGACCGAATGGAAGGCCTTCCGCAGCCCCGACTTCGAGCAAATCAAGGCGCGCCTGAAAGACCCGGTGATTTTTGACGGCCGCAATCTGTTCGAGCCGACCCTGATGGCCGAGGCGGGCATCGAATACCACGGGATCGGCCGTTCGATCCTGACCCGCGCATGAGCGCCCTCATCGATACGCGCGCGCCTCAGCTCGACCAAGTGCGCCTGCTGGTGGTGGGCGACGTCATGCTGGACCGATACTGGTTTGGCGACGTCAGCCGCATCTCGCCGGAAGCGCCGGTGCCGATCGTGCGCATCGAGCGGCGCGAAGAGCGCCTGGGGGGCGCCGCCAATGTGGCGCGCAACGCGGCCGCGCTGGGCGCCCACACGGGTTTGCTGGGCGTGGTCGGGGCCGACGAGGCCGGCGCCCAAGTGGAGCAATTGCTGCGCGATGGCGCCATTCACAGTTATTTGCAGCGCGACCCGGCCATTTCCACCATCATCAAATTGCGCGTGATCGGGCGCCAGCAGCAAATGCTGCGCATCGATTTCGAGGATGCGCCCACCGACACCGTGTTGCGCGACAAGTTGATCCAGTTCAATGCCCTCCTGCCCGATTACGATGTGATCGTCTTGTCCGATTACGCCAAGGGCAGCCTGGTCAACGTGGCCGAGATGATCAAGGCCGCGCGCGCGGCCGGCAAGATCGTCATGGTCGACCCGAAAGGCGACGATTTCTCGCGCTACGCGGGCGCTTCGGTGCTGACGCCGAACAAGGCGGAATTGCGGCGCGTGGTCGGCGCCTGGCACGGCGAAGAGCAATTGACGGCCAAGGCCCAGCAAATGCGCCGTGAACTGGGGCTGGACGCGCTGCTGCTGACCCGCTCCGAAGAGGGCATGTCGCTCTACACGGAAGACGAGGTGCTGCACATGCCGACTGACGCGCGCGAAGTGTTCGACGTTTCCGGCGCCGGCGACACGGTGATCGCGACCATGGCCGCCATGCTGGGTGCCGGCATGAGCCTGGGGCAGGCGGTGCAAACGGCCAACCGGGCCGGCGGCATCGTGGTCGGCAAGCTGGGCACGGCCACCGTGACGCGCGAGGAATTGTTTGGCCAAGCCGCCGCATCTTGATCCAACGCAAGTGTGCCAAGCGCCCGATTGTCAACCACATCAGCCCGCTGGCGTTAATGGTGGCAAGGCGCCTCCTTGCGTTCGAGTCAACTTGAAACCACACCACGGAGAGATACGACATGTTTAAGAAAATTTTGCTGGCAGTTGCAACCTTGATTGCAACGATGGGCTTTGCATTTGCGCAAGTGGACGTCAACAAGGCTGACCAGGCCGCGCTCGACAGCGTCAAGGGAATCGGTCCTGCGAAATCGAAGCAAATCATCGATGAGCGCACCAAGAACGGCGACTTCAAGGATTGGGCCGATCTTGAAAAACGCGTCAAGGGCATCGGCGCCAAAAACTCGGTCAAGCTGTCGGCCGCCGGTTTGCAAGTAAATGGCCAGGCCAAGGCCGGCGCCGATGCCGCCAAGCCGGCCGCCGGCGCGAAACCGTCCGCCGAAGCCAAGAAAGACGCCAAGCCAGCCGCCGACGCGAAAGCCAAGCCGGTGGCCGACGCCGCCAAGCCAGCCGTGACTGCGGACGCCGGCAAGACCAAGAAAGACGAAATGAAAAAATAAGGACGCGGCGCTGCCAGCGCCAGCGCCGTATCAGGCAACATCGCCATCAACCCCGCCAGCCCAGTTGCGCGGGGTTTTTTTGCGCCCGCGTGTGGCATCCGGGTGCGCCACAGGCGCGATCTTGTCCGGGTTCCGGGCGCCAATGCTATGCTGGCAATTGCGGCATGGCGCGGCTGGCGCGCCACTGGCATGGCTAGATGAATGGAGAGTATATGGCGACAGTGACCGGCTTGTCGGGCAATGAAATTTACTGCCTGGCGCTTAAAAATTATTCCGCTGGGGAAATCGTGGTCGGCAATAGCGTCAATTCGATGGGTTTCCTGGGCGGCATAGGCGCCGGCTTGAAAAACATCCTGGGCGGCGAAATCAGGCAAGTCACGTCCGCCATTCATGATGGCCGGGCGCGTGCGTTTGAACGCATGTGCCAGGAAGCCCAGGCGCATGGGGCGGCCGGGGTGGCCGGGGTGGCCAGCGAATTGCGCGCCTTTAATGGCAGTACGGAATTCCTGTTTGTCGGTTCTTGCGTGCATGGCCGGGGGCAGTCCGGGCACTTCTTTACCACGGCCGGCGACGCGCAAGAGTTGTATTGCCATATGGATGCCGGTTATGCGCCGCTGCACCACGCTTTCGGCAATATCGCCTATTCGGTCGGCGTCGGCGCCGGCATCCTGGGTACCCTCAAGACTCTGGTGCGGGGCGAGATTGCCGAATTTAGCAATATCTTCAATGCGACGCGCCACAAGGCGCTCGAACGCATGCTCGACCAGGCCAGGAGCGCCGGCGCCAACGCGGTGGTCGGCATCCGCACCGTGATCCAGCCCTGGATGGGCACCCATGAAATGCTGATGAGCGGTACCGCGTCGCGCCACGCGGCGCTGCCGGCCGGCGCGGACGCCCATCCCGTCAGCAGTGATTTGACCGGCGAAGAATTGTGGGCCATGACGGCCATGGGGTATGCGCCCGTCAAGTTGCTGATGTCGACCTCGATCTATTCGCTGGGCATGGTGGGCGGTTTCCTGGCCGCCTTCAAGTCGTTCAGGAAAGGCGAGATCAGCGACTTGACAACCCTGATCCACGATGCCCGCGAGATCGCGATCGGACGTTTGAAGCGTGAGGCCGATCAACTGGGCGCCGAGGAAGTGGTGGGGGTCAAGACGTATATCGCTGAAATCGGCAATGGCCTGGTCGAGTTCATGGCGATTGGCACGGCGGTCAAGAAGATGCCGGGCTTTGCCGTGCAAACGGCGGCGCTGCCGGCGCAAGCGATCATCCGTGACCGGGATACCTGGATCGACGGCCAGTTCGGATTTTCGCTGGACCGGCGCGGCAAGTAAGTAAGTGCCGCCCGAACGGGATGCCCGAATTTTCAACCATTTAATTCACGCTAAAAACGGGAAATTACCATATTTAAATGGTTTTTGATGTTTACGGAATCTGGAATGTAATTTAATAAATGTTTTAACATAGAATAAGCGCCAGAGAGGTTGCTGCCGGTGCGAATGCGCTGATAAAAAATCCGCATGAAATCAATCACTTGCAGAGACTTTATTATAAACGATTTAGTCTGATTTAAGGATTGTAATGAAGAAAAGTCTGATCGCCGCAGCAGTGGCAATGGCCTCTGTATTTCTCGTCAATGCACCTGCGCACGCATGGGGGCAAGAAACCCATCGCCGCATTGTGCTGGACGCGGTGCAATTCATGAAGAATAATCCGGATCAAACCAATTACACTAAATTGCTGGCTGGCGTGACCCGCGCCGGCTATACCATCGAGCAATTCGCGGCCGCGCTGGGACAGGGCGCCTATGATGTCGATGATTTCGCCGACACCTATATTTGCGGCGCCACCACCGGCAATTGCCAGTTGGCGCCGGTGTGGGGCGCCGGCGCCAGCATCGTCAAATACACGTCGTACTGGCATTTTCAGAACCATACTGCCGGCCCCGACGCGCACGGCAACCCCTTCGGCGGCTATAACTATGCCAAGCTGAGCGTGGCCGGCGACATCGACAAGCTGGCCGCGACCTGGTTGTATGGCGATTACCTCGACGACGGCGCCGGCGGCTTGAAAGGCTGGTTCGGCGATAGCAGCAAGTACAATACCTTCGGCTTGACCGAGGCTCACTACCGCTTCGGCGGTTATTCGACGGCGAACCAGTACGCCGACTTCGAAACCATGCCCTTCCAGCCGATCGACAATCTGGGCCAGTATTGGTTCCAGCAATTTCTCTCCAGCCCGACCGCGCAAAGCCTGGGCTTCGTGCTGCACACTACCGACTTGCTGCAGCCGCACCACACCTGGACCACGTCGGCAAATAACCATTCCGGCTGGGAAAGCTGGGTCGGCAATTACTACGATAGCTCCAAGCTGAACGATCCAGCCCTGGTCAAGGCGGCGCTCGCCGATTTCACGCCAGTCGCGACCAACGCGGTCGATATCCGGCCCTTGCTGACCCAGGGCGGCACGTATTCTTACGCGAATGGTGGCATCGTGCTCAGTTCGACCGATCAAAACGACCGGGTGCGCATCGGCAAGTTGATGATTCCCCATTCGATCGCGATGGTGGTGCATGTACTGAACCGCGCCGCCGAGCGCCTGGCCAATTGAAGCGCGGCCACTGGCTGGCCGCGCTGACGGCCCTGTGCTGCGGGGCCGCCGGCGCGGCGCAAAACGTGACGCGCCTTGACGCAGCGCTGGCCGCGCGCATCGACGGCGCGCCGTTGTACGCGCTCAGCGTCGATAGCCTGTGCCGGGCGGCGCGCGAACAAACATCGGGCGCGAGCTGCGCGGCAAGCTTGCAGACGGCCATCGCCAACCGCTTGCTGGCAGCGGCCGCGCGGCGCGATTTCAAGGATTTACAGGGGTCTAACCGCGTCGCCTTCGAGCGCGACGTGGCCCTGGATGACAAGCTGGGGGCGCTGTTGCGCGCCCAATTCGGCGCCGAGCTGGAAGCGGCCCTGAAGGCTTTGCCGGGCGGCACGCTCAACGGCTTGATTAGCGCGCAAAATCCGCTCGACGCGGCGCTGTGGGAGCGCATCTTCGGCCAGCCGGGAAAATTGCAACTGACGTATAGTCTGGATGCGCAACAAGTGGCGCTGGCAAAAAAGACGGTCTTGCTGCGCTATAGCTTGCAGCCGGGCCAGAGCGCCGCGATCACCCTGTACGATGTGTACCGGCGCCAGAATGTGCAGGGCCGGCTCGAATTGTATCAACATAATGTGACTTTTCTACAACAACAAACCCAATTGACGCTGGCCGGCTTGTTCGAGTTGCACTGGGCCGCGCACACCTTCGGCGCCCATGCGCTGGCCGATTTGCGCCTGGCGCTGGACGACCAGGACCAGGTGCAAGCCTTGCTGGCCTTGCATGGCATCGGCGCCGACATCGAAGACGAGGGCGTCTTGCTGGAGCGTATGGCGCGCCAAGTCAGCCGTGCCGAAATCGCTGCCTATTATCGTCAGCACAAGGACGAATTCACCCGCATCGAAAAAGTCAAGGCGCGCCATATCCGCTTGCCTGACGAGGCCAGCGGCAATGCGGTGCTGGCGGCCGCCGCCAAGGGCGAGACCTTCGCGGCGCTGGCGCGGCGCTATTCGCAAGCGGACGATGCCCAAGCCGGCGGCGACCTTGGCTGGATCGTGCATGAAGGCAAGCTGGACTGGCTGGCGCAACTGGCTTTCATGCAGCCCGAGGGGCAAGTGTCGCGGCCGTTTCGCACGGCGGTGGCGCCCAACCAGGCCGCGCAGTGGGAAATCGTGCTGGTCGAACAGCGCGTGCAAGGCTACCAGGCCCCCGATTCGGAGGCGGTCGCCTATGCGGCACGCCATGCGGTGGCGCGCGAAAAGGCCGGCGCGCAAATCCTGGCCTTGCGGGAACGCTTGCTGCGCCAAGCCAGGATCGAAATCAATGGCGACTTGCCTGACATACCGGCGGCGGTGCGCTCATGAGGTGGGGCGCGCTAGCGCTTGCCACCGCCTTGGCCGGGGGCCTGGTCTGGTCGAATTGGCCGGCGGCACAGGAGGCGGCGGGCGCCGCCCACGGTGCCGCGTCCGCGCCCGCGCGCACGGCCCGCGCGGCGCCATTGGCGGACTGGCCGCCGAAACCGCTTGACCCCGAGCTTGATTTGAAACGGGTGCCGTTGACGCCGCTGGAACCGGCCGTGCCGGCCGCGTATAGCCTGGCCCAGGCGCGCGAGCATGGCGATGCGCGCACTCCACCGCTGGTGCATGAGGCGCCGCCGGCGCCGCCCAGTGCCGCCGAGCTGGACGACCCGAAAGCCTATCAGCAATATGAGGCGCGCCAAAACATGAAACTCTATGCGGGCTATGTGCGGGCCGCCGACGCCGACCTTCCCCGCTTGCGCGACGATATAGAGCGCGGCCGCCAGGCCGGCATTTCACAGGAGCAGATCGCCAAGGCCGAGCAAAAGCTGCGCGGCATCGAGGCGATGCGCGCGCAACTGCTCAGCGAGCATCCGGAACTGGGGCGCTAGCAGCCTGCCGGACTTGAAGAATCGAAGCGAAAATTCGGCTGGCAGAGGACAGATTTTGCCGCTTTCGCAGTCCCAATAGTGCGCTATTGGTCAAGAAAGCGGTGAAATATGGACCGGTCAGGTGGATTTGCAGCCGATTTCCTTTAAGCCCGACAGGCTGCTAGGCTTAGCTGGCGACCGGCAGATTGGCCAGGAAAGCGTGGATTTGCGAGACCACGGCGGCGCCTTCGCCAACGGCCGCCGCGACCCGCTTGGTCGAGCCGGCGCGCACGTCGCCGATCGCGAATACGCCCGGCACGCTCGTTTCCAGCGCGGCGCGGGGCGGCAACTCGTCCGGGTAATGGGTGCCATAGCCCTTGGCGCGGCATTGCTCGCGCGTCACGTCGAAGCCGGTGCGGATGAAGCCCTGGGCGTCGACCCCGACGCCGCAATCGTGCAACCATTCCGCGTTCGGGTCGGCGCCCACAAACAGGAACAGGCGCCGCAGCGCGCAACCGTCTTCCTGCCCGCTTTGACGATTGCGCCAGCGGGCCGAGGCCAGGCCTTCCTCGTCGCCTTCGAGCGCAATGATTTCCGTATGCGTGTGCAGGGTAATGTTGGAGGTGGCCTGGATGCGCTCGATCAGATAGCTTGACATGCTGGCCGCCAGTCCGGCGCCGCGTATCACCATGTGGACGTGGGCCGCGTGGCTAGATAAGAACACGGCGGCCTGGCCGGCCGAATTGCCGCCGCCGACCAGGATCACTTCTTCTTTTCGGCACAACTTGGCTTCGATCGGCGACGCCCAGTAATATACGCCGCGCCCTTCGAAGGAGCGCAGATTGGCCAGCGAGGGACGGCGGTAGCGTGCGCCGCAGGCCAGCACCACGGTGCGCGCCTTCAGTTCGGTGCCATCGCTCAGCGCCAGGCGGGGCGGATAACTGTCGCACAGCAGGCGGGCGGCGGTGGCCGGGATGGCGATTTCGACGCCGAATTTTTGCGCTTGCACGAAAGCGCGGCCGGCCAGCGCGCGGCCCGAGATGCCGGTCGGAAAGCCCAGGTAATTTTCAATCCTGGCGCTGGCGCCGGCCTGGCCGCCTGACGCGCGTTGTTCCACCACCAGCACCGACAAGCCTTCGGAGGCGGCATATACGGCGGTGGCCAGGCCGGACGGTCCGGCGCCGACCACCAGCACATCGTAGAGCTTGTCGCCGCTCAAGTCGGGCAGCATGCCCAGGCAGCGTCCCATCTCGATATTGCTGGGGTTTTTCTTGACGCTGCCGTCCGGACACACCACCAGCGGCCAGTCGCCGCCGGCTGGCTGGTGGCGCGCGACGAGGGCGGCGCCGGCGGCATCGATGGCGGGATCGAGCACCGTGTGCGGATGGCCGTTACTGGTCAAAAAGCTTTGCATGTGGAACAAATTGCCATTGCCGTGAGGCGCGACCAGCACCGGTCCGCCCGAATTGACTTCAATCAAGCCGACCCGGCGCAAGATCATGGCGCGCACGATGCGCTCGCCCAGGTCGGCGTCGGCCACCACCAGTGCGCGCAGCGATTCGGAACTGATCATCAGCACTTCGACGGCGCCAACGGCGAGTCCGCTAGCCAGGGAGGGGCGGCCAGATAATTGGCCGACTTCGGCGGCGAATTCACCGGGACCGTTCAAACGTATCAGCGAGGTGTTGCCCAGGCCGTCATGGCGGTGGATGGCGATCTGGCCGGCCAATACCAGCAACATGCCGAAGCTGCTGCTGCCGGCCGCGAAAATCGTGTCGCCGTCGCGGAAACAGGCGGCATGGCCGAAGCGCTGCATGCGCTTGATTTCGGCGGGCTTGAAAACGGGGAAGATTTGGTGGCTGCGCGCCTCGATGTCGAGGGTGGTGGCGGGCACGGGATCGTCTTGCGTGGATTCGGGAATAAATTCCGGTACGCTATTGTTGGCCATGGAAAATCCGTCAAGAATGGAAAAAAAACAAATTAGTGACAAGTTTACCCTATGTCGGTACGTGCCGCAGAAAACTTGCTTTGAAATTGCCGGCGGCAAGTCCAGTCATGCCACCGGCGCCGTGTTTTGGTATGCAAAGCGCCGCCCGCTCCAGCCCCGCCGCCGCCGGGGGGCGATACGCCGCGCTGTTTCTGGGATTAGAATGGGAGTTTTCCTGATTTCATTCGGACACGATGGCTTATAAGACTCTTGAAGATACGATCGGTAACACCCCGTTGGTGCAGTTGATGCGCCTGCCGGGTGCCGATGCGATCGCGCGCAATAACATTATCCTGGGCAAACTGGAGGGCAATAATCCGGCCGGCTCGGTCAAGGACCGGGCCGCGATGTCGATGTTGAAGCGGGCCGAGGAGCGCGGCGCGATCAAGCCCGGCGATACCCTGATCGAGGCCACCAGCGGCAATACGGGAATTGCGCTGGCGATGGCGGCCGCGCTGCGCGGCTACAAGATGCTGTTATTGATGCCGGAAAACCTGAGCGTCGAGCGGCGCCAGAGCATGGCCGCCTACGGCGCCCAAATCTTGCTCACACCCAAGACGGGCGGCATGGAATATGCCCGCGACCTGGCCGAGCAAATGCAAAAAGATGGCCAGGGCATCATCCTGGACCAGTTTGCCAATCAGGACAATTCGCGCGCCCACTACAATGGCACGGGGCCGGAAATCTGGCGCGACACGGAAGGCCGCGTCAGCCATTTCGTCAGTGCGATGGGCACTACCGGTACCATCATGGGCGTGTCGCAATACTTGAAGGAACAAAATCCCGCCATTCAGATCATCGGTGCGCAGCCGGAAGAGGGATCGCAAATTCCCGGCATCCGCAAGTGGCCGGAAGCGTACTTGCCGAAGATTTACGACAAGGCCAGGGTCGACCAGATCGAGTACGTGACGCAGGGCGTGGCCGAACGGATGGCACGTAGGCTGGCGGCGGAAGAGGGAATTTTTTGCGGGGTGTCGGCGGCGGGCGCCTGTGAAATCGCTCTGCGCATTGCGCAGACCGTGGAAAATGCGACTATCGTATTCATTGTCTGCGATCGGGGCGATCGCTATTTGTCAACCGGGATATTCCCGGCTTGACCTTGCTAGAAAGCTTGCTCCTCCCCGCGTGGGGAAGGGGGCAGGCTTGCTTGGACAATCAACCTTGCGGTGTTTCGCCTTCTTTTGGTTTGAATTGCTTGTCGCTGATACGGAACTTGTTGCGGCGGTCGCCCATCAAGTAGCGCAAGTCGCGGATGCTCAAGTCGCTTACTTCATGCATGCGTATCAGCAGCGAGGCGCCGACCGGCAAGCGGTGGTGGCGGATCTTGCTGATGACGGGAGGCGCCACTTCAAGTGCGCGTGACAGGGCTGCGTCGTTCTTCAGGCGCAGGTTTTCGATCAGGGTGTCCAGCAATCTGTTTGGGTTGTATTGCAGCAGATCATCGGAGTCCGAATCGCTGTTCATATCAATGCCGACTTGGTTTGTCATGATTTCTAATGTTCCTTCTGTAGTTGCACTGCAAAGTAAAAACACTCGGAGCTCGCTCTTGCTGCGTCAATGTTCATTCTTTACTAAAGGAACGAATTCACACACGGTCGGATCCGGGATAACAGGTTTGGTAATATATACACAATTGTACAACATCATGCATTGTAATACTTAAAAGCAATAAAATAAACGGAAATTGTTTCCAGAGTACTGTTGTCTCGATGCAACACCTATTTCGCCTCGATCATCCATCGACCAGACGTCAATTGCATTTTGCGCAAAAGTTAATTATAAGACCATCTTGACTCAAATGACCACACAATAGAATAAATTCCGTCGCAAGCGCGTGCTCAGCGGGCCAACGATATCCTTGATTTGCCCGCAAGGCAATGTTCCTTACGCTTTCTTACAAGTAATGTTCAGTGCTTTACATCGCACGGCTCAAGCGTACGGCGCGCCCCAGTTCGAGCACTGACATGGCATAAAAGTAACTGCGGTTGTATTGTGTAATGGCATAAAAATTGTTCGTGGCCAACCAATATTCCGTCGTTTCCGTTCCATTTTGCAAGTCTATCAGACCGAACAACATTCCGGGCGGCAACAGTGTGGCGCTGCCCACGCCGCCCGCCTGCAATTCATCTTGCCGCAATGTCGCTTCCAGACCGTGGCCGACAAAGGCTTCCAGGCCGCGCCCCGGCGCCAGCGTGGCGGGATAGACCAGCGGGCCGGTCTGCTCGCGCTGCCAGCCGTGCTGGGCCAGGAAATTGGCCACGCTGCCGATCGCGTCGGCGCTCGAATTGCGCAAGTCGACATGGCCGTCGCCATCGAAATCGACGCCGTATTTGAGGATGCTGCCGGGCATGAACTGCGGCAAGCCGACGGCCCCCGCGTAAGAGCCGAGCAGGGACAGGGGATCGATCTCGTTCTGGCGCGCCAGGAGCAGGGCGCTTTCCAATTCGTCGCGGAAAAACGCCATGCGGGCGGCACGGGTCGGCGTGTTCGGATAGGAAAACGCCAGCGTGGTCAAGGCGTCGAGCACCCGGAAGCGGCCGGTATTGCGCCCATACACGGTTTCCACGCCGATGATGCCGACAATGATTTCGGCCGGCACGCCATACAAGCTTTCGGCGCGCGCCAGGGTGGCCGCGTTATCGTTCCAGAACTGCACGCCGGCCCCGACGCGCACCGGTTCGATGAAGCGGGCGCGGTAAGCTTGCCAGTTTTTCGGCTTGCCGGGCGGGGCCGGCTTGATCAAGTCGATGGTGGCGTCGACATAGCGCACCTTGGCCATCAGCGCGTCGAGGGCGGCGCGTTCGAAGCCATGCTTGCTGGCCATTTCATCGAGGAATTGGCCGACTTCTTTCCAGTCGGCGAAATTGGCGTACTCGCCCTCGTAATCGACTCTGGGTGGCGTTTTTTTGACGACGGTTTTATGCGGCGCTGCGGCATACGCTGGCGCGGCGGCACCCAGCAGCAAGGCCAGGGCGAGGAAAACGGTGCTGCGTTTTGGCTGTGGCAAGGTCTATCTCATCGGGAAAGTGTTAACAAACGTGTCAGCTTGCGCAGCGCAGCGTGGCGCTGGCCGGGATCGACGACACCATACTTCATCGCGCCGTAAATTGCCAGAAAGCCCAACATGGCGGCGCGCTGTTCAGCCGTCGCCGGCACGGTGTTCAGCCGGCCCGCGTAGGTGCGCGGCCCCTCGTGCGGTGCGCGCGCGCAGCCGCGCCTGGCCATGCGGCGGCAAAATTCCAGGTAGAGCGCGTCCAGCGGGTCGCCACGGCGGCGCAACCGCAGGCGCCGCGCCAGGTAGAGCAGGGCGCCGGTGGCGATAAGCGCCCCCAGGCTGCGCCAATTGCCGAAGGCCGTGCCGAACTCGTCGAGCACGCCGCGCTGGCGTTCGGGACTATAGTCGAGCACCCATTGGTTCCAGTGATTATTCACGGCGCTCCAGTTGAAGCGCAGCATGGACCAGAGGGTATCGCGGCGCTGCATGAATTCGCCCAGGCCTTGCAAGCCGAAGGGGGTGGACGGCGGCAGCGCCCGCGCCAGGTTCTTTTCGACCCGCTGCGGCGCCACTGCGGCGGTCGGATCGACGCGCTGCCAGCCGCGTCCGGCCAGCCACACTTCGGCCCAGGCGTGGGCGTCGGATTGGCGCACCGTCAGATAGCTATCCACCGGGTTCATCTCGCCGCCCTGGTAACCGGTCACCACCCGCGCCGGAATGCCCATGGCCCGCATCAGTACGACAAAGGCGCCCGCATAATGCTCGCAAAACCCGGCCTTGCTGTCGAACAGGAATTCATCGACCGCGTTGCGCCCCAGCAGCGGCGCCTGCAGGGTGTAAAAGAATTGATCGCTGCGGAACCATTGCAATACCGCCCCAATGGCGGCGTCCGGCCGGGCCGGATCTTGATGCAGCCTGGCCCAGGCCAGGGTGCGCGGATTGTAGCCGGGCGGCAATGCCAGCCACGCTTGCATATGCTCGATGGTTTCGTCTGCCTGTAGCCTGTATTCGGGCGCCGAACTGGCGTTGTAGCGCAGGCGCTCATCGATCGCGCTGGTGGCGAAGGCTTCCAGCGCGGGCGAGAAGGAATGGTTATTGTGTTCCATCGCCTCGATCTGGTGCGGCAAGTCGAGCGCGAACAACCAGCGCTGGCCGCTCGGTTCCAGCGTGACCTGGTAGCGCACGCTCGAGCCGATCGATTCGATATTGATCTTGTAGGCGTTGCGCCGGGATTGCCGGCCCCGGGTCCAAGTGCGGCCATCGTAGTCGCTTAGCACGATGCCGCGCCAGTACAACAGGTTCTGGGGTGGCGCCGGATCGGTGAAGCGGACCCGGAACGCGGTTTCCTCGGATTGGGCCAGGTTCGAGATATTCCCGGGCGCCATATTGTCGGACATGCCGGTGCGGCCGCCGTGGGTATCGCCCGGCAAGCTCCACAGCGGTCCCTGGATGCGCGGGAATGCCACGAAGAGCAACAGGGCCAGCGGTGCGGCGCCGGCGAAGATGCTGGCGGCCAGGCGCAGCCGGCGCGCTAGCGGCGGCACGGCGGCCGTGTACTGGAACGATAATTGCGCCGTCAATAGCATGATCACGGTGACTACCATCAGCAAGCCGGTGGCGATGCTTTGCGAATAAAAGAAAGTGGTCAGCAAGAGGAAAAAGCTGAGAAAAATGACGACGAACAAGTCCCGCTTGGCGCGCATTTCCAGCAACTTGAAGGCCAGCAGCAGGGCCAGCATGGCGACCCCGGCTTCGCGTCCCAGCAGGGTGTGAAAACTGCGGTAAACGCCGGCCATGGCCAGCAGCGAAATCGGTAATAGCAGCCATAGCGGCGGCAAGCGCTTGCCGCGCACGGTGAGCGTGGCGCGCCACAGCAGGGAGCAGGCGACGGCGGCCGTGATCCAGAGCGGAAAATGGGCCGCATGCGGGGCCAGCACCATCAGGGAGCTGAGCATCAGCAACAGGGTGTCGGCCTTGTCGCGCGGCAGCCACAGGCGCAGCTTCATGGCGCGACGCCGTACAAGGCCAGCGCCTGCAGGCAGGCGGCCCGGTGCGCCTCGCCCAGCGCCGGCGCGAAGCGCAGCGGACCGAGGCGGAAAGCGTAGGGCAGGGCGCGCTGTTCGGCTTCGAGCACCCAGCGCGTCATGCGCGAGAGCCGCACTTCCACGTCCAGCAGGGACGGCAAGGCCTCGAAATCGAGGGTCAGTTCGCTGGCCGCGCCGCCTTCGAAATGCTTGCTCAGCAATTGCCCGCCCAGGGCCGGGTCGAAGCGCGCGATCTGGCGCCAGGCCAGGTGCCGCAAGGGATCGCCGACCTGGTAGCTGCGGATGCCGGAAAAATGATCGTGCCCGGCCTGGCCGGCGCCGCTGTCGCCGGCCGCGCCCAGCATCGGCAGCGGCGTTGCCTGGGCTTCCGGAAACGGGTAGACCAGTACGCGCGCGTCCGGTTGCCAGTAACTCCAAGCCTTGAACAAACCGAGCGGAAAGCGCGTCACCAGGCGCACCCGCGGCGCCGCCATCCAGCCGCGTTCGACGCTGGGGCACGCTAGCAGCAGCGCGGCGCTGGCGCCGGCGGCCACGTCGGCCACATGGCGCGGCTCGCCGGCGCTGATGAAGTCAAGCCAGACGGCGTAGCGGTCCAGTTTGCTGCGGTTGATGATATGTAATTCGAACAGCGCCTCGGCGCCGGCAAACACGGGCTGGACCCGGCCCGGTGCCAGGTGCAGATAAGCCAGGTTGCGGGCCGTCAGATACATGTCGACCAGGGCGCAGGCGCCCGTAAAAAACGTCAGCGCGAAGCCGAGGCCGAGGTTGTAATTGATGGCGCCGATGAACAGGATCAGCAGCAGGAAGGCAAAGCCCAGCCCGGCCCGCGACGGCACGATGAAGACGCGGCGCTGGCTCAGGTAGACTTCGCCCGGCTCGCGCTCGCGCAATTGGAATAGCCAACTGTCGATCTTGGCGCGCGCCAGCTGTTTCAGGGAAAACGGCATGCCTGGCCTAGAGCGCGACGGATTGTTGCAATTGCAAGAGCAAGTCGCGGCTGGCCAGGGCCATGCCGTGCGCCGATTTCAGCGGCCGCAGGCGGTGCGCGCACACCGGCACCAGTACCGCTTGCACGTCTTCCGGTATCACATGGTCACGCCCCTCCAGCGCGGCCCAGGCGCGCGCCGCTTGCAGCAGGGCGATGGCGGCGCGCGGACTGAGTCCTTCGGCAAAAAAACCGTTCTGGCGCGACGCTTGCGCCAGCGCCTGCACATAGTCGACCAGGGCGCCGGAGGTATGGATGGCCCGCAGCGCGTACTGGGCGGCGGCCAGTTCGGCCGCCGTCATGGCCGCCGGCAGCGACTTGAGCATGCTGCGCCTATCCTCGCCCAGCAGCAGCGCGCGCTCGGCGGCCGCGTCCGGGTAACCAAGCGAGAGGCACATCAGGAAGCGGTCCAGCTGCGATTCGGGCAGCGGGAAGGTGCCGACCTGGTGGGTCGGGTTTTGCGTCGCGATCACGAAAAACGGTTGTGGCAGCGCGCGCGTGACGCCGTCGGCGCTGACCTGGCGCTCTTCCATCGCTTCCAGCAGTCCCGACTGGGTCTTCGGGGTGGCGCGGTTGATCTCGTCGGCCAGCAAGACTTGGGTGAAAATCGGCCCCGGGTGGAACACGAAGCCGTTTTTTTCGCGCTCGTAGATGGAAATTCCCGCCACGTCGGCTGGCAGCAAATCGCTGGTGAACTGGATGCGGTTAAATTGCAAGCCCAGCGAAATGGCCAGCGCGTGGGCCAGCGTGGTCTTGCCGACGCCGGGCACATCCTCGATCAGCAAATGGCCGCCGGCCAGCAGGCAAGTGAGCGCCTGCCGTATTTGCACATCCTTGCCGACAATAATCTGGCCGACCTGGCGCGCCACCGCATGCATTTTATCGAACATGGTATTTTCTATAGTAAAAGCGAAACAAATGACAAACCAGCGGGCGAATAGCGAAACCGGCGCCAGCGTGGTAGATTACCGTTATAGACACCTTTTTATAAGCGTCATCAGTTTTGTCAATGATACTATGCGGGAACGCGGTATGGCGGGCAAGAATGAGCTGGGCGCGATCACAGCGGTACGAAAAATCCCGACATGAGCACAGCCATTTATAGCCATACCGATTGCCTGCTTCACGAAATGGGCGATTGGCACCCCGAATCGCCGGCGCGCCTGCAAGCGATCAACGACCAGTTGATACGCTCCCAGATCAATGACTTGCTCGAACACCGCGAGGCGCCGCTGGCGCATATGGCCGATCTGGCGCGCAACCACAACACGGCGGCGATCGGCATGGTGCGCGACCATTTGCCGGCCGAGGGCGAATATTATCCGATCGATGGCGATACCCTGCTCAACAACCATAGCTGGAACGCGGCGCTACGCGCGGCCGGCGCGGCGGTGGCGGCCACCGATGCGGTGCTTGACGGCGAGCTGGCCAATGCCTTTTGCGCGATCCGCCCGCCCGGCCACCATGCGCGCCCGTCCGAACCGATGGGGTTTTGCCTGTTCAATAATGTCGCGATCGCCGTCAGGCATGCGCTCGAGGTGCGTGGCCTGGAGCGGGTCGCCATCATCGATTTCGACGTCCACCATGGCAACGGCACCGCCGAATCGTTCGCGCACGAGCCGCGGGTGCTGATGGTGAGCTTTTTCCAGCACCCGTTTTACCCGTATGGTGCGCTTGAGCCGTTCACCGACAATTGCGTCAACGTGCCGGTGGCGGCCCATTCCAAGGGCGATGTGGTGCGCCAATTGGTGCTCGACCATTGGTTGCCGGCGCTGCACCGGCAACAGCCGCAAATGCTGTTCATCTCGGCCGGTTTCGACGCCCACCGCGAAGACGATGTGGGCGGCATGGGCCTGGTCGAAGCCGACTACGCCTGGCTCACCCGGCAAATGATGGCGGTGGCCAAGCAGTATGCCAAGGGCCGTATCGTCAGTTGCCTGGAAGGAGGCTACAACTTGTCGGCGCTGGGGCGCAGCGTGGTGGCCCACGTCAAGGCGCTGGCCGAACTGGACTAGGCGCTCACTTGACCAGCGCCTTGTCAATCTTTTCCTTCGTTTGCGCCGCAACCCCGTAAAATGGCGGATTGATAGAACGAATTTGAAGGTAATAGCATGGCGATACAATGGTACCCCGGACACATGAACGCCGCCCGCAAGAAGGCGGCCGAATCGATGGAAAACACCGACCTGGTGATTGAAGTGGTCGATGCCCGGCTGCCCGAAGCCAGTTGCAATCCGATGGTGGAAGAATTGCGCCTGTTCCGCCAGCGCCCCTGCCTGAAAATCCTGAACAAGACCGACTTGGCCGATCCGGCCGCCACCGCCGCCTGGGTCGCCTATTACAATGCCCAGGAAGGCGTGACCGCGTATGCGATGACGACCAAGAAACCGGGCGAAGTGGCGCGCATTCCCGAGCTGGCCAAATCGCTGGCGCCGCACCGTGGCGTGCCGACCAAGCCGCTGCGTATCATGATCATGGGCATTCCCAACGTCGGCAAGTCGACCCTGATGAATGCCTTGCTTAAAAAGCGCGTGGCCAAGGTTGGCGACGAGCCGGCCGTGACCAAGATGCAGCAAAAGCTCTATCTCGACAAGAACACCATCCTGACCGACACGCCCGGCATGCTGTGGCCGAAAATTGCCATCCCGAGCGATGGCTTGATGCTGGCCGCCAGCCACGCGATCGGCTCGAACGCCTTGATCGAGGAAGAAGTGGCGGTCTTCCTGGCCGAGGAATTATTGAAGCGCTACCCGGCGCTGCTGACCACGCGCTACGGCTTCAAGACCGAGGAAATCGATGCCATCGGCGTCGTCGAAGGCATCGCGGCGCGGCGCGGCTACCGCCAGAAGGGCGGCGATTTCGATTTTGAAAAAGCCTCGCACACCTTGCTGCTCGATTACCGCAGCGGCGCGCTGGGGCGGATTTCGCTGGAAACCCCCGACACCCGCGCCATCTTGCTGGCCGCGCACGCAGCCGAACTGGCGGAAAAGGCTGCCAGGGCGGCCGCACTGGCGGCCGAAAAAGCCAAGGCCGCCGCCAGCGGCCGGCGCGGCACCTGAGCTAGGGCTGCGCGCTGTCGAAGCCCGGCTTCGGCCGCAGCGCAAGCTCGACACCGTCGGCGCGCCGAAGAAATCGTCTTGGTGATACGCCACGGCGCTTCCAGTTCGGCCGCGCCGAATTGGCGCAGATTGCGATAACGCGGGCCGCCTCCGATCAGCCCGCCCTGCGCGCTTACCAGCCCTATTCTCGAAAGCCGTTTCATGCGTCAATCCTTCCATAAGCTTCCCCTGGCGCTCTTGCCGCTCGCGCTATGCTGCGGCGCCGCCCATGCCGCCATCAGCGTGCGCGATGACGCCGGCCATACCGTCGTGCTGGAACGGCCGGCGCGGCGCGTGGTGTCGATGGCGCCCCATGTGACAGAATTATTGTTTGCGGCCGGCGCCGGCGCGCAGGTCGTCGGCGCAATGAATTTCAGCGATTATCCGGAGGCGGCCAAGCGCCTGCCCCTGGTCGGCAGCGATGATCAGATCGATATCGAACGCGTGCTGGCGCTCAAGCCGGATTTGTTGGTCGTCTGGCAAAGCGGCAATACGGCGCGCCAGTTGGAACAATTGCGCAGCCTCGGCATTCCGATGTTTTACAGCGAACCACGGCGGCTCGACGATGTCGCCGACAGTTTGACGCGCTTCGGCCGTCTGCTGGGCAGCGAGCCGGCGGCGACGGCCGCCGCGCAGGATTTTCGCGCCAAGATTGCCGCGCTGAGTGCCAAATATGCGGGACGCCCGCCGGTGCGGGTGTTTTATCAAATCTGGGACAAGCCGCTGTTCACGCTGAACGGCCGGCATATCGTCAGCGACGCGCTGCGCGTATGCGGCGGCGTGAATGTGTTTGCCGGCTTGACGGTACTGGCGCCGGCTGTCGGCCTCGAAGCGGTGTTGCAGGAAAATCCGGAAGCCATCATCGGCGGCGATCAGCGCCCTGCGGCCGACGCCGGTATCAATCTCTGGAAGCCATACCGGGGTTTGCTGGCCGTGCAGCGCGGCAATCTGTTCAGCGTGGATGGCGCCTTGTTGACACGCCCGAGTCCGCGCATGGCCGAGGGCGCGGCGGCGCTGTGCGAAAAGCTGGAGACGGCGCGCCGCCGCCGACCGCGCCTGTAGCCCTTAAAGATGGCTTAATTTTCCACCAAAACGGCAAATTTCACAGCCCGCGTTGAAAGAGCGCTGGAAAAAGTGGTAATCTCGCGGCGTTCGCCACTCACACCAAGAAGGATATTATGCGTTTTCTGCGCCATATGCTCGCCGCCGTCACCTTGATGGTTTCCGCCTCCGGCGCTTTTGCCGCCGAACCGAAAAACGGCGTCGATTACCTGACGCTGGATGCGCCCGCGCGTGCCGAAGCGGGCAAAAAAGTCGAGGTGCTCGAGTTTTTCATGTATCACTGCCCGCACTGCTACGCGCTCGATCCGCTCATGGCTGCCTGGGTCAAGAAACAGGGCGATAATATTGCCTTCCACCGCGTGCACATGGCGTTTTCCGGTCCCAGCGATCCGCAGGCGCATGCCTATGTGACGCTGGAAGCGATGGGCAAGCTCGATGTCATGCATGACAAGATTTTCCGCGCCATCCACGTCGACCACAATCGTCTGAACAAGGACGACATGCTGCTCGACTTCGTGGTCAAGAATGGCATCGACAAGACCAAATACCTGGAATTTTTCAATTCCTTCGCGGTCCAGACCAAATTGAAGCGGGGTGGCCAACTGGTGGCCGCCTATAAGCTTGAGAGCGCGCCCAGCATCGTGATCGACGGTCATTATGTGACCTCGCCATCGATGGCCGGCCGTCCCGGACAAGCCGAGCAATTGTCGCAGCAAGCGACGATCGAGGTGATGGATGCGCTGGTCGCGAAGACGATGAAGGAGCGGGGCGCCGCTGCACCGGGCGTTTCCGCGCCGGCCGCGAAACCCGTCAAGAAATAAGTCTGCGATATCATGAAACAATTGCCATGGACTTTGCTGGCGCTGACGACCGGGCTGATTTTCTGGCTCGGGCTGGCTGTCGTCAATGCCGAAAACCAGCGTAACGCGCTGATCACGCGGGTCTGCGCCGATCCCGTCTTCAAGGGCGAGGTCGACGCCAAGTGCCTGGCCAATATCGCCTCGCGTCCCCATTGGTGGCAGCACCTGAGTTACGCGATGAGCCATTTGCGTCCCTGAGACGCTGACCTGGGTGCGGCCAGTGGCCGCGCCCGCTAATTTTTTTCGCTAATTTGCGTGCTTACTTGCGAGCTTACTTGCGTAGTGGCTTGCGCAATGAACTATCGAGCAAGAGAATGGCATCGCCGAGAATGAGTTCGTCGCCTTGCGGCTCGCCGGACTTGAGCTCATCGACCACAGTCCACAGCAATTGATTGCCATGGCGGGTGGCTTTGCCAAGCACCATGCCGCCGTTGCGCGCGCTCGTCACCACCAGCACAGCGGTGTTGCCAATCACAATGCCCTTGACCGATTCGTCTTCCCCCTCATTCATGCGGCCGCATCTTGCCGTGTAAAACACATGCGCGCCGACTATCTTGTCGCCGGTTTGCTTCAAGGTGAAGTAAGCGGCGCCGCAATCCTCATTTGCTTGCCGTTCCTGGGGCGAGCGCAGATCGACCGTCCACTGGCCGGAAAAGTCCGCCGCGCATGCGCAGGCGCTCAATAGCGTGAACGCAGATCCTGCGGCGATGTTCTTGAGCGGGTTCATGATGGCCTTTCAAATGAAGGATTAGTCGGATCGAAGAATCTGGGCGTTCATCTGGGTAATTGTGCCTTAGCGCCAACTTTTCAATTGGGGATTTGCCAAAAGATGGCCAATGTCCTTGCGCGAAGTTCGCCGCGTTCCGCGGCGGGAATGGCTGGCGGCCGGCCCGGTTCAAGTCGTGATTCGACGCAGTTTGATCCCGCTCCATATCGCTTGCCGGATGTGGGGCCACGATGGCCGCAAGGTTGCGCCGGAGCAGCCATTCAAGGGATCACGATATGAACATTGCTGACTGTAAGATCGGTACCCGGCTGGGCATTGGCGCGGGCTTCCTGCTGCTCTTGATGACGCTGCTGACGGCAAGTGCCATCTGGCTGCTGGGCGCGCTGGGCGGGGCGACCGATCAGATGATCAATGAAGAAATGGTCAAGGAACGCCTGGTCACCGAATGGCATCATGCGACCAAACTCAACGGGGTGCGCACGATGCTGTTGGCCAGAAGCGGCAGCGGCGCCTGGCAAGCGGGGCTGGAGCGGGAAATGAAGGCGACCACGGCGGAGATCACGCAATTGCAGGCCCGGCTCGACCAATTGATAGGGAGCGGCGTCAGCCAGCAATTGTATGCCGACACCTCGATCAAGCGGGCCGCCTACCGCGCGACACGCGAACAAGTGTTGCGCGTGGGCGCGGGTGGCGACCATGCCGGGGCGCTTAAGCTGATCGAGGCTAGCCTGGAACCGGCCTTGAACGCCTATTTAAGCAGCATTCTGGAATTGTCACAACACCATCGGCAGCGCACCGCTGCCACGGCGGAGCGCGTCGCGCGGCAAGACAGGCAGGGGCAATATTTGCTGGGTGGATTGTGGCTGGCCGCGATGCTGGCCGGCTGGCTTTGCACGCGCTGGAGCGCGCGCTCGATCACGCGTCCGCTGCGCGCCGCAATCGCGGTCGCGCACATCGTCGCGCGGGGCGACTTGAGCGGGCGCAGCGAACTATGCGCGCGCGATGAAACGGGTGAGTTGTTGATGGCGCTCAATGACATGAGCGCCAGCCTGGTGCGCATTGTCGGCGCCGTGCGCAGCAGCACCGACACGATTGCCACTGCGTCCAAGCAAATCGCCTCGGGCAATCTGGACTTGTCGGCGCGCACCGAGCAGCAAGCCAGTTCGCTGGAAGAAACCGCTTCCTCGATGGAAGAGTTGAGTTCGACCGTCAAGCGCAACGGCGACAATGCGCGGCGCGCCAACCAATTGGCGGTGGCGGCCTCGGACGTGGCCTTGAAAGGCGGCGCCGTGGTGGCGCGCGTGGTCGCTACCATGGGCCTGATCGACGCCTCGGCGCGCAAGATCGTCGATATCATCGGCGTGATCGACAGCATTGCTTTCCAAACCAATATTCTGGCGCTTAACGCGGCGGTGGAAGCGGCCCGCGCCGGCGAGCAGGGGCGCGGTTTTGCCGTGGTTGCCGCTGAAGTGCGCAACCTGGCGCAGCGTTCGGCCGCAGCCGCCAAGGAAATCAAGGCATTAATCGGCGATTCGGTCGAGCAAGTCGGCATAGGCGGCAAGCTGGTGGGCCAGGCCGGCAGCACGATGCAAGAGATTGTCGTCAGCGTCAGGCGCGTCACCGACATCATGGGCGAGATCAGTGTCGCCAGCGGCGAACAGGAAAACGGCATCGAGCAGATCCACCAGGCCATCAGCGCCATGGATGCCGTCACGCAGCAAAACGCGGCATTGGTGGAGCAGGCGGCGGCGGCCGCCGAATCGCTGCAAGACCAGGCCGGCGGCCTGGCGCAAGTGGTCGATGTATTCAAGCTCGATGATGCGCCGGCATTGGCGGCGCCGGCCAGGCGGGGCGCGCGGCAAAGCGTGCCGGCCTAGCGATGCGGTCCCGGCCCCGGTTCCGGCCCCGGTCCCGGACCTGGCATGGCCACGCGCGACCGGCATCGAAAGCGTCCCGTTTCAACGCGGGTGGGCGCGCAGCCAGTCCAGTAACTTGTTGCCGTTTGGGCTACCCCATCCGGCCACCGCACTCCAGCCCGTTCCCGCAGAAAATCCGGGCACGTTGGCCACGCCGTTATTGCCGGAGGTAATCGGGCGTAAGATGTTTGCGGGACCAATTTCCTGGTACAGGCGGGGCGTGAAGTGACCGAGGTCGTGCGGCAAGCCTTGATTGAGCAGCACGATCAAGCCTGCCCACAGCGGCGTGGACATCGACGTTCCGCCCACTACGACGGGATTGCCATTGATGATCAGTTGATACCCGGTTTCCGGCGCGGCGTTCGCGGTGACGTCTGGAATGCCGCGTCCAGATCCGCCATCGGCGCGCCAAGGCAACTTGACCTTGCGCTGCCAGTCCGGGCTTGGGATGCTGCTGCTCACGCCGCCACCGCTGGCCCTTCCATCGCCGCTATTCCACACTGTTTCGGAAACGATGGCGCCGCCGTCGGCCTTGAGCGTGGTGCCGCCGACGGCCAGCACCGACGGGCTTGAGGCGGGGAAATCGACATGCGCCTTGCCGTCATTCACGCCATCCGTGACGGCACCGTCGCCGGCGGCGACGACGACGGTAATGCCGGCCGCCGCCGCCGCCTTCAAGGCGATATTCACTTGCTCGATGGCTACGCGCGTCCAGTTGCTTTCCGGCGCACCCCAACTGATCGATAGTACGGAGACGCGGTCCCGGGTTGCCGCTTCAATGGCCTGCAGGAATCCGAAGTCCGTGTTGGGGGCAAAATAGACCCGGATGCGCGCCTTTGGCGCAATTGCCCCGATGACTTCGATATCGCCTTCCACCTGGCCATTGGCGCTGCTATGGCCATCGGGGTGATTGGCGCCGCCGGCGACGGGCACTGGCACCACCATTGGTACTGGAATGTGCAAAAGGGCAAAGTAGCGCTCAAGGTCGGCTTTGCGATATCCTCCCTCCAATTCAATGACGCCGATACTCTTTCCCTCGCCAGTGAGGTTTTTGGGAAAGTCATACAGCCTGGCGATTTCCGGGATCGTGTAGCCTTTCCCAACCGGAAGGGAGCCTTGCGTGGGGAGGGATTGCCAAGACTCATGATCGCCAGGAAGCGTATTGGTGCCCGGGAAATTGTTGATGAATTTAGCCGTCGCCTGCTGTATGCGAACAGTGTTGTCTGCGATCAATTTTTGGTATTCCTCTGCAAGGATGGTAAATTTTTTTTTCGTTTCGTTCAGGTCGCGCTCGGTGTCTTTCGCGGTCTTTTCCAATTCCGCGCCTAACCTGTGAGCCTCTTGTATGGTGTGGTTGATGTCGAAGCCAAGGGCAAAGCTTCCGATCACCAGCACGAAGCCGATTGTCGCCGCGACGAACTTGGCGTAGTAGATGAGGCCACGATCGAGCACCAGCAAGACTTGGCGCGGCTCCAGTCTCTCGATTCCAGGCAACTCGGTGGTGGACGCTGGCGCCGGTAGTAACAGGGACGTGCAGTGGCAACACTTGATCGCCTCGTCTTGAATTTGCTCTCGGCAAAATGGACATGGTTTCATGCAAGTCTCTCCCGGCAATGGCGAGGCAATCCGCCTCCAGCGTATATGCTAGGCGGGGCCGGGCGATCCGGGCTTGACAGGGCATAAGCGGCGCGCTTGGCCGCGCGCTCAACCGGCGTGCGCGGAGCGGGCCTGGGGCGCCTTGGTCGGCCCAGCGTGGCCGCTGACGACCACGGTGCAGGTGGTGCCCGCCACCAGGTTCTGTCCTTCCGGCATCCGGTCGATGTGGATGCGCACCGGCACGCGCTGCGCCAGCCTGACCCAGTTGAAGGTTGGATTAACGTCGGCCAATAGTTCACGGCCGGTGCCGGCGTCGCGGTCGGTGATGCCGTGCGCGATGCTTTCTATGTGGCCGCGCAAGACGGCGTCGCCGCTCATCAGCGTCATCTCGACCGTGTCGCCAGGGTGCAGCATGGCCAGCTTGGTTTCCTCGAAATAGGCAACCACGTAAAACGATGCGCTATCGATGACGGCCAGCTTGGCCGCGCCGATGGCGGCGAAGTCGCCCGCGTGCACATTCAAGTTGCTCACATAACCGGTGGCCGGCGCGCGTACCGTGGTGCGCTCCAGATTCAGGCGCGCCAGGTTGCGCGCGGCCAGTGCGCCCTGGTATTGAAAGGTGGCGGCGCCGGCCGCGTATTGCGCGCTTTCCCGGCTTTCGGTCGAGACCACGCTGGCGTCCAGGCTGGCGCGCCGCGCCGCCTCCGCGCCGCGCCGCCCCTGTTCGATCTTTTGCGCGGCCAGCACGGCTTCGGCCTGGGCCAGCGCGGCCACGTAACGGGCCTGGTCGAGCATGAACAGCGGCTCGCCGCGCCGCACCAACTGGTTGTCGCGCACCAGCACGGCAGTGACCGTGCCGGCCACGTCGGCGCCGATAGTGATGACGTCGGCCTTGACGCGACCGTCGCGCGTCCATGGCGCTTCCATATAACGCAACCAGACGGTGTGGCCGATCCACAGGGCGGCGCCAAATAGCAGCGCGGTAATCGAATAACGTATCAGCTTGCTCACAGGGTCTCTTCCATCGATCAATTCAAGGTTCAAAAAGGGTAAAGCGTCAGCACCAGCGCACCGAAGATGCCGACCAACAGGCACAGGCGCACCAGCGCCGGATGCCACACCAGGCGGTAGACGCCGAGCCGGCCCAGAACCCAGTCGGCCCCCGCCTGCAGCGCCAGGCTGGCGATGAAGAGGGGGAGCAGGGTCGGGATCAAGATCCCGAAAATGGCAAGTTCACGCGGCATGCTTGGCTTCTTCCGGGATGTGCGGCAATTGATCGAGCAGGGAGGTATACATCGAATGCAAGTCGGTCAGCGCCGTTTGCAGGCGGGCCACCCGTTGCGGCGTCGATTCCAGCTTGGCCAGCCGCAGCGGCGGACCGGCTTGCAGCAAGGCTTCGAGCGCGGCGCGACAAGCCGGCGCCGTGGGGGCGCGCAGGTAAGCGGCCAGCCGCGCCACGCAATGGCGCAGCGCGTCTGGCACCGGACCGGGGGCGGCGCTGGCGATCAAGGCGCGCATTTCCAGCACCGAGTGGCCCAGTTCGAGCAGGCTCAAGGCCAGGCGCAGCACGGCCCGGGTGGCCTCGTCGGGCGCCGGACCGGCCGCCCCGTTGAGCTGGTTCAGCAAGTCGCGCACGCGGCCGTCGAAGCGCTGCTTGAGGCGGCGCGGCGGCGCCACGCAGGTATCCAGGGCGACCCGCCACAGGGCGCGCGCGACATGGTCCTTCTGGCCCATGGTATGGTCGGGCAGCACCACGGCGAAGACCAGGTAGGCCAGCGCGACGCCCAGGATCAGCGCCAGCGAATTGTTCAGGAAGGCGGCGCCGTCGACGTGCATCAGATTGCTCGGCGTCACCACGGTGGCGACAAACAGATTGATGCCGATGCCGACTCCGGCCTGCTTCGGGTTGGTGCTGAGGTAGCCGCCCACGAGTAGCGGCGGCAGCATCGCCAGCACCAGCATCGGGTAACCGTCGGCCCGTACCAGCAAGAAGAACAGGCAGGCAAACGACAGCGGCACGGCCGCGATGAAGCCGGTCAGGATTTGCCGCACCATCACGGTCGGGCGCGGCGAGGACGAAGCCAGGCCGCAAAAGACGGTCGCCATCAGCATGGTGGTGCCGGCATAGGGCCAGGCCAGGTAATACCAGGCCCCGGCCAGCGCCAGCAGCGCCAGCGCCGCGCGCGCCCCGCTGGCCAGCACGATGGGGAGCGGCGTGGTCGGCGTGTAAGCGAGCGGGTCGCTGGGCTGGCCGCGCTGATTGTGCGCCAAACCGTCATAGATGGCCTGGAAGGCGACCAGGTCCAGTGTGAAGCGCTCCAGCAATTCGAGCGCGGTGTCGAAGTTGATGCGCTCGATGCGGCCGGACTCGCGCGCCGTCAGCCGCGCGTCGGCCTCGACCATGGCGACCCGCAGCCGCGCCCGCGCCGCCTCCAGGCTGGCCGCGTCCGCCGCGCCGTCGAGCGCGCCGGCCAGCATCGCGTGCAGTGGCTCGACCAGCGCGATCACCGGGGTGGACGGCCCCTGGCGCAAGCGGTGCAGCAAGCGGTGCAAGGTGTAAAAGGTGGTCAGGGCCGCCATGAAGGAGGCGTTGAAGGCGTGTAACTGGCGGCTGTCGCCGCGCACATGGATGGCTTCGAAAAACGCGGCGGCGCGGCCCGATTCGAGCGCCGCGATGTCGGCCGCGAATTGCAGGTGGCACAATTCGACTTCGGCCGGCGCCAGTTTTTGTTCCAGCACGTCGCGGCAAAAGCCGATGAAGCGGGCGTGGCGCGCCTGCACCGTGCGCATCAACTGGGCGCTCTGGTGGCGCGGGAACAGGGCGTCGTTGACGACGGCCGAGCAGATGATGCCGAGGCCGACCTCGGCCACCCGCGTGACGGCCAGCGCGAACGCCTGGCCCGGGTGGTCGAGGGCGGGGATGATGATCATGCAGGCCGTGTAGCCGGCCAGCACGAAACTATACGATCGCGCGTTGCGGTATAGCGCGGCGCCGCAAGTGCACAGGCCGACCCACAGCGCCAGGCCGAGGAAGAGCGCCACGATGTGCTGGGGGAACAGGGCGATCAGGGCCAGGGCGCCGGCGCAGCCGACCAGGGTGCCCAGCAAACGATAAAAACTCTTTTCCAGCACCATGCCGCTGCTGGGCAGGGCCAGGATGAAGATGGTGGCCATGGCGGTGTTGGGCGACGCCAGGTCGAGCCGGTACGCCAGCCACAGGGCGGCGAAGGCAGCCAGCAAGGTCTTGCCGACAAAGAGCAAGCGGCCGCCTTCGCTGCCGGCCCAATCGTGCGCGGTCGCGACCAGCCAGCTTGCGGTCCGCGCGAAACCGGGGCTGGTGCTGGAATGGGTTTGCGGGGCGGGCGTCATGGAATGGGTCGCTATGTCGGTATCTTGTTTAAATTGCGCAACTGGCGCGCAAACATGTGTTCCAATTGCTGCAATTCGGCCGGGCTGAAGCCCTCATAGGCTTGTTCGGTCTTGCCATACACTTCGGGCAGGATTTGCTCGATCAGCGCGCGGCCACTGTCGGTCAGCGAAATCATCACCGAGCGCCGGTCGCCGGGGCGGGCGCCGCGCAAGATCAAGCCGCGCTCTTCCAGGTCGTTGCAGACGCGGGTCAGGTTGGCCGGTTTTTCATGGCAAGCGGTGCCGAGCGTGCAAGCGTTCGAGGTTTCCCCGTCGCTGCCATAGAGCACCGCCAGCACCATATAACTGGCGTCGACCAGGTCGTATTTGCGCAAGCTGGCATTGGTCAAGTCTTTCATGCCCTTTTGTATGTGATAGGTCATGCGCAACAGGCGCATCAATTCGAGCGGAAATTCCGGCATACGATTGTGAATATTTTGCAATCGTTTGTAGGTCGCGTCAAAATCGCTCATCTCGAACTCCAAGCATATAAAAAACTAGATTGTATCTCGTCGTGCCATGGGTAAATATTCTAAATTCCGCCGCCCAAGGCCGCCATCAGGCTGACATAGCCATCGAGTTCGCGGGCGCCGTTTTGTGCCATCTGTTGTTGTTCATTTAATAATGAAATATGGGTGTTGAGCATGCCGCTGGCATCGCTGATGCCGGCCCGGTAAGCGCGCTCGGCCAACTGGTGCGCCTTGTTGGCCGACGCCAGCGCCACCTCGTTCAAGCGCCGCTGTTGCTTCAAGGAGCGCAGCCGGACGATGACATTGGCCACATCTTCCAGCGCCTGCACTACGGTGGCGTTGTATTGCTCGACCGCGCCGTCATAGATCGCATTTTGCTTGCCGAGCTGGGCGCGCAGGCGGGCGCCGGCGAAGATCGGCAGGCTGAGCGCGGGAGCGATGCCGCCGATTTCCGAATTCGCATCGAGAAACTTGGCAAAGCCAAATGATTGAAAGCCGGCAAAGGCGATCAAGTTCAGATTTGGGTAGAACTCGGCCTTGGCCACGTCGATCCGCTTGGCGGCCGCCTCGACCCGCCAGCGCTGCGCCGCGATATCGGGCCGGCGCCCGATCAGCTCGGCCGGCAGTGCGCTCGGCAGACCCAGGCCGCCAGTGAGCGCTAAAGCGGGTCGGGTAATGGTTTCGCCGTCGGCCGGACCCTTGCCGCACAGCGCCGCCAATTGATTGCGCAGCAGCGCGATCGCTTCCTGGCTTTGCTCGCGCTCGCGCCGCCCGGCCGGCAAGGTGGTTTCAATTTGCGCAATATCGACCTCGGTGCCCAGGCCGGCTTGCCGGCGCCGGTGTGCGAGTTCGAGAATGCGCTCGCGCTGCGCCAGGCTGGCCTCGATCACCTCTTGCCGCTTGAACTCGAAAGACAATTGGATGTAACTGCGCGCCACCGCCGTTTCCAGTGCCAGGCGCGCGAGCTGCGCCTCGGCCGACGCCAGTTGGACCTCGTCGAGGGCGGCCGCCAGCGCCTGGCGGTTGCGGCCCCATAAATCCAGATCGTAAGAGCCGGCCAGGGTGGCCTGGTTGCGCCAGGCGTAATGGCCAGCCAGCGGAGCCGGCGTGCTGCCGTGTCCGGAATACAATTCCCGGTTCAGCGCCACGCTGGCATCGGCCTTGACGCCGGTATTGTCTTCGGCCAGGCCGGCCAGCGCGCCAGCCTGGCGCACCCGCGCCAGGGTCAGGTGCAAGCCGGGATTGTCGCTCAGCGCCAGTTGCATCAAGCGGTTCAACTGGGGGTCGCGCAAGTCTTGCCACCATGCTTGACCGGGCCAGGCCGGCGCGCCTTGCGCTGCGCCGATGGCGCTGCCGGCACCCAGGGTGTGCGGGTCCAGCAGTGTCGCTTGCGGCCCGAACTGGCCCGGGCGGCCCATGCTGGCGCAGGCGCTCAGCGCCAGCGCCAGGCTGGCGGCGCCCAAGGCGCGTAATACTGTCATGCGGAACTCCGACTGGGTTTTCTCACTGGCCGGGTTCGCGCCCGGCCAGTCTGCTTGCTTGGTTTAGTTTGGCGACAGGAAGCGCGCCGAATTGTAATGGGCCACGTCTTGTTCGAGGTCGGTGGCCGGATTGAACCCGTTTTTGCGGGCGGCGGCCAATTCGGCTGCGACCTCGGCCCGCGTCACCTTGCTGGCGACGACAGGCAATTTCGGATAATCGGTTTCGCCCTGGGCCAATTCGCCATTGGCGCGGGCGCGCTGCAATTCGGCTTGCACTTCGGCGCGGCTCAGCGTACTTGGGGTGAACGCGATTTTGCCGTAATCGGCATCGCTTTGCGGGATTTCGCCGGCGGCGCGGGCGCGCATCAATTCGGCCGTCACTTGTTCGCGGCTGAGGCCGCTTGTCGGGGCTTGGGCAAAGGCGGAACTGGCGGCGGCGATGCTGATGACGATGGCGATCAATGATTTTGCGTTCATGGTAATTCTCCAAAAAAGACATGAGTGGTAGTCAAGGCCTTGCCCTGCGGGCCGTGGCACTAACTTGTGGCTGAGTTCTCTGTTGGCCGGATCGCCACTTACCGGCCTGTGACATGCAATGTCGATGAGTCGTCGTTCCTGGATGGAAGTCACGTCATCTGGGTACAATATATCACTGAATAATACATTTGTGAAGTATATTTTGCGCGGCACTGGCGGGCGCCATGCAAAATCCCGCCTGGCTATACTGCAAGCAAGGTATCTTCAAAGGAGAACATCATGGCAAACAGCAGTCTTGACCCTGACAACCTGCCGGTCGGCGCCGACCGGGTTCTGGGACGCGGGCATGGTACGGGTTCGCTTGGTCCCAGCGACAGTTCCGACAGCGGCAGCGACATGCAGGGCGCGCCGCCGACCGACCTGGACTTGACCACGGCGCGTGATGCCGAGGATGGCAACACGGCCGGTCCGGAATTCGGCGAAGTCGGCCTCGACAGCGGCACCGATTCCGCCGGCACCGGCGAGCGGGCATCGGCCGGACAAGGCGATGAATTGCGCGATGGCGCCGACATCGAGGTCGACCATATTGAATCGTTCCCCGAGAAGCTCGACGATTCCGAAACGCCGCTGCCGGCGCACAGGCGGCAGCCCTGATCGCCAGGCCCGCCCGCCGCGCTTGAACTATCGACGGCATTTGGCGCGGCCGCCGGCGCGCGAAAGCGTAAAATAAAGCCTGGCGGCGCTCGCGAGGGCAAGCCGCCGGGCCGGATGGCAATTACGCCGACGTCGAAACCGAAAGCTGCTGCGAAATGAAAGAAAAAGAAGAAGGCGTCATGTCCCTGTACCGCGAGACGCGGCCGCAGGAATATTTCGGCGAACCCAGTACCACCAACCACGTCGCGTGGAGCTTGCTGGTGCTGGCGCTGGGCCTGGTTTTCTGGTTGCTCATTACCTTGAGCAATGCTGAAAACCAGCGCAACGCGCTGCTCACGAAGGCCTGCCAGGACCGGGTTTTCCCGGCCGAACTCGATCTCAAATGTCTGTCCTTCGTGCATACGCGCAAGCACTGGTGGCAGCATGTGTATTACGCGATGACGCATCTGTAATCGTCGTGCGCGGTTTCAGGGCGGGGAGGGGAGATGCCGCGTGACCAGGCGAGCGACCGGTGGGAATGCTTATTCAAGCGCAATTGCTCGCTGGCGCCGCGCCAATGGGCGCTCGCCTACGGCGTGCTGTGCCTGATGTCGTTTTCCGTGGCCGCCGCGTTCGCGTGGCGCGGCTTGTGGTATGTGCCGCTATTTTCTCTGCTGGAAATGAGCGCGGTGGCGCTGGCGCTGCTGCATGCCGCGCGCCATGGCGCCGACTATGACTATATCGCGCTGTCCGACGCTGGCCTGCTGGTTCAGCAAGTGCGGGCCGGCCGCAGTTGTTCGACCCGGCTCGACCCGTACTGGACCCGCATCGGGCGGCCGCGCCGCGCCTGCGACTTGATACGCCTGGAAGCGCAGGGCGTGACGATCGCGGTTGGTGGATTCGCGACGCCGGCGCGACGCCGTCAGGTAGCGCTGGAGTTGGAACAGCATCTGGCGCGCGGCTGGTCGCGTTGAAACGGCCAGCGAAAAAAACCGGGGCCGAGCCGGGACTCGACCCCGGTGAATCAGGCCAGGTTTTTGGCGACGAAGTCCCAGTTGACCAAGCCCCAGAATGATTCAACATACTTGGCGCGCAGGTTGCGGTAATCGATGTAGTAAGCATGTTCCCACACGTCGCAGGTCAGCAATGGCTTGTCGCCGCTCGTCAGCGGGCAGCCGGCGTTCGAGGTGTTGACGATATCGACCGAACCGTCGGCCTTTTGCACCAGCCAGGTCCAGCCGGAACCGAAGTTGCCGAGGCAGGATTTGGTGAATTCTTCCTTGAACTTGTCGAAGGAAGTCCATTTCGCATTGATCGCAGCGGCGATCGCGCCGGCTGGAGCGCCGCCGCCGTTTGGCTTCATGCCGTTCCAGTAGAAAGTGTGGTTCCACACTTGGGCCGCGTTGTTGAAGACGCCGCCGGACGATTTCTTGATGATCTCTTCCAGCGACAGGTTCTCGAACTCGCTGCCCTTGATCAGGTTGTTCAGGTTGGTGACATAAGTCTGGTGATGCTTGCTGTAATGGTATTCCAGCGTTTCTTTCGAAATGTGGGGCGCCAGAGCGTCCATTTCATACGGCAGTGGTGGCAGAGTATGTTCCATATTGTGTCCCTTGGTGGTTGAGGTGAGCAAACTAAAAAAAGCCGCGAACGGATCGGCTCAAACGGCTCCATTGTAAAGCGGATGCGGCAAGCCTGCATGCGCGCGTCGCGTGGCCTGCGGCGCGGATTATTCGAGCGTGGCCTGGACGCTGGCAATGCCGATTTGCGCGCTGCCTTCGGCCAGGCGCACGCCGAGATTGTGGCGCGCCAGCAATTGCGACGGCGAGCGCAGGATGGTGCCTTTTTCATCCGTCAAAATCGCGTAGCCGCGTTCGAGCGTGCGCTGCGGATTCAATAATTCCAGTTGCGCGGCCAGGCCGTGCAATTGATGGCGGCGCTGCGTCAGGCGGTTGGCGAGGCCGGTGTCGGCGCGTTTTTGATACGCCAGCAGGGCCGCGCGCAGCGGCGCCGCGTTCGGCCGCTGGCCCGCCCAGCGCGCGCGCCAGCGCTCCAGCGCGAAGCGGCTCTGCTGCAGCGGCGCGCGCGTGGCGTGCGTCATGGCCGTCGACAGGGCCAGCAGTTTCAAGCGCTGCTGGCCAATTTGCGCCGCCGGGTTCAACAGGCGGCGCTGGCAATGGTCGAGCGTCTGCGCGGCCTCGTCCACGCTGCGCCGCATGGCGCGCCGCAAGTCGCCGGCGTCGCCCTTGAGCGAGGCCAGCCAGTCGGCGCGCGGGGTGGCCGCCAATTCGGCCGCCGCCGTCGGCGTGGCCGCGCGCAAGTCGGCGGCGAAATCGGCAATCGTGAAATCGGTTTCGTGGCCGACGCCGCAAATCACCGGCATGGAACAGGCCGCGATCGCGCGTGCCACACCTTCGTCGTTGAAGCACCACAGGTCTTCGATGCTGCCGCCGCCGCGGCAGACCAGCAAGACATCGCATTCGGCGCGGCGCGAGGCGGCGCGGATCGCCTCGGCGATTTTTTCCGGCGCAAGCTGGCCTTGTACCGGGGTCGGATACAGCACGATATGCGTATGCGGCGCGCGCCGCCTGAGCGCCGTCAAGATGTCGCGCAGGGCCGCCGCCTGCGGGCTGGTGACGATGCCGATGGTCTTGGCGAACATCGGCACGGCGCGCTTGCGCTCCGGGTCGAACAAGCCCTGGGCCGCCAGTTTTTCCTTGAGGCGCAGGAAAGCCTCGTACAGGGCGCCGACGCCGGCGCGCCGTATCGCTTCCACATTAATCTGGTAATCGCCGCGCGCGCCGTACAAGGTGACGAGCGCGCGTACCTCGACCTTGTCGCCCTCGCGCGGCGTGAAGTCGGCAAATTGCGCGCGGCCGCGGAACATCACGGCGCGCACCTGGGCCGCGTCGTCTTTCAGCGTGAAGTACCAGTGACCGGAACTGGCGCGCGTGAAATTGGAAATTTCGCCCGCTATCCAGGTCAGGGGAAAGGAGCGCTCCAGCAGGCGCGCCACGGCCAGGTTCAAGGCCGTGACGGTCAACACCGGCGGCGCGGTGAAGCTATTGTCTGTCGTCGTGTTGGTATTCATGAGGGGCAAGCTGTCCACATATCGTGCGCGAGGTCATGCTTATGTCATATTTCACCTGAAACAACAAGGTTTTTTTGTAAGTGCATGATTTTTAAATGAAAAATGGATTGCCCAATTTGTCGGCAAGCTGGAAATATCCTTATGGATCAAGCACATCGCCGCCGCCGCGAGGACTTACGCACAAAGTTATCCACAGAAAATGTGCGGAACTAATTGGCGTTTTTACACTGGCCGTGCAGGCGAGACTGCTCGCCATATCGCTTACTTCGGTGGGACGGTCTTGCCATGCCGTATTTTTATGCACGGAAAGAAAAACCTTTTAAATCAGTGGCTTGATCGATTGTTGTGGGCTTTGCTAACAATCTTATCCACAGTGGGTGTGCAAAACTTTGTTTCTTCTGTTAATAACTTGATCATGCGCATAAAAAAATATATTTTCCTCCCCCCTTTTTGACTGCGTACCGCCTGCCATCCGCTCATATCGCGCTCTTGAAGTGCCCTGCCTTTTTTTTAAGCATGAGAAAAAAATTCTTTAAAATCAAGGGATTGGGGGGGTGTCGAGAGGCTTGCTAACAATCTTATCCACAGAATGTGTGTGGAACTGCCGGTCGCCCCGCGAAACTGCCGCGCCGCCGCCCGGAAGATGCTCGAGGAATAGCTTTTTATTCACAATATGGCGTGATTGCGGCGGCTGCAATTTTTTTACGCAGGGATAAAAACTCCTTATAAATCAAGCTACTTGGGTATTGTTAATCAGCTTGCTAACAATCTTGTCCACAGAAAGTGTGCAGAACTTGTCGGCCGGAATGGCCTCAATGAAAATTCTGGCAATCCGGATAAGTTTGTTGCATGTTTGGCGCGGATATGGCGCCAGAAATCCCCCTTTGAGCGCCCTGCCACTAATTTGTGCAGGCATAGAATATTTATAAAAATCAATGACTTAGGATTATGTCGTCGTCCTTGCTAACAATCTTATCCACAGAAGGTGTGCAAAACTATCGCCTTCATTGCCGCAGCGCGGCGCTATCAAATTGCGCCGTGGCACTTGCCGAGCGCGACTCAAAGCGTTACATTGCGCAATTCGCCTTAGCTGTGCGTACAATGGCAGGAAGGCAATGCTGCCTTCGACGTTTATTTACTTGGGAGTTCGTTTTGCTCGCTATTTTTCAAGCCGCTGGTTGGCCTATTTGGCTATTATTGATTGCGTCGATTGTCGCAACCGCCCTGATTGTGGAGCGCCTGCTGTATTTGCGCCGTAGTAAGATCTTGCCGCGCAAGCTGCTCGATGAAGTGGTGGGGGTGTATCGCAGCGGTAAGATTACACAAGACACGATTGAAAAGCTGGAACAGAATTCGCCGCTGGGCGCCGTGCTGGCCTCGGCGCTGCGCAATGTCGATGCGCCGCGCGATGTGATGAAGGAATCGATCGAGGAAGCGGGCAGCGCCGTGGCCCATGTGCTGGAACGTTTCTTGACCACCCTGGGCACGATCGCGACGCTGGCGCCGCTGATGGGCCTGTTCGGCACGGTGGTCGGCATGATCGAAATTTTCGGTTCGCAGACCTCGTCCGGCGCCAATCCCGCTCAACTGGCGCATGGTATTTCGGTGGCCCTGTATAACACTGGTTTCGGCCTGGCGATCGCCATGCCGACCCTGGTGTTTTACCGCCATTTCCGGGCCCTGGTCGACAGCTTCATCATCGAGATGGAGCAACAGGCGGTCAAGTTCGTCGACGTCGTTCACAGCGCGCGCAAATGAACTTCCGTAAAGGCAAGGGGCGCGAAGACCCCGAAATCAATTTGATACCCTTCATCGATGTGTTGTTGGTGATCTTGATCTTTTTGATGGTCACGACCACCTACAGCAAATTCACCGAGTTGCAAATCACCTTGCCGACGGCTGACGCGGAAAAAGCCGTGGACAAACCCGATGAGATCGACGTGACGGTCGACGCCAAGGGCAATTACACGGTCAATCACGTGGCGGTGTCCTTCCATGACGCGGCCGGCCTGGCCGAAGCCATGCAGGCTGCCGCGAAAGAGGCGAACAATGGCCAAGCCCCGGCCAAGACGCCGGTGGTGGTGGTCAACGCCGACCAGTTCGCCATGCACCAGATGGTCATCAATGTGATGGAAGCGGCCCGTCTGGCCGGCTACGAAAAGCTTACTTTCGCGGCCCAGACCAGCGGCGGCAAGTAATCAATCCGCGCGCGCCGCCCGGCGCGCGCGACCAATCCCGCCCTGCATGTCCACTCCGCCCCCCCATTTTAATGTTTCCTCCAAGCCGTCGCCGCTGGAGGCGACGCTGACCCGCAACTGGTTGCGGCGCGGCCCGCTGGCCTGCGCCTTGTGGCCGTTGTCGCTCTTGTTTCGCGCTCTCAGTGGCGGGCGCGCGGCCCTGTATCGCTGCGGCGTTCTGACGTCGACGCGCTTGCCGGTGCCGGTGATCGTGGTTGGCAATATCTTCATCGGCGGCACCGGCAAGACGCCGCTGACGATTTGGCTGGTGCAAGCCTTGCAAGCGGCCGGCTTCCATCCGGGCGTGATTTCGCGCGGGCATGGCGGCGCCGATCGCTTGCCGCGCCTGGTGACGCCGGCCTCGCGCGCGCGCGACGTCGGCGACGAACCGCTGCTGATCGCCCAGCACGGCCACTGTCCGGTGATGGTGGGGCGCGACCGCGCCGCCGCCGGCCTGGCCTTGCTGGCGGCTCATCCGCAAGTCGATATCGTGATCGCCGACGATGGCTTGCAACATTACGCGCTGCAACGCGATGTCGAGATCGTCCTGTTCGACGGCCGTGGCGCCGGCAATGGCTGGCTGTTGCCGGCCGGTCCGCTGCGCGAGCCGCTCACGCGGCGCCGCGATTTCACCGTCGTCAATGGGGCGCGGCCGGCACCGGCCCTGCTGGCCGCGCTGGCGGTGGACGGCGCCAGCTTGATCGAGATGCAATTGACGGGCGGATTTGCCGAACGCCTGGCCGATCGCGCCCAGCGCCTGCCCTTGAGCGCGCTGGCCGGGCGGCGCATCGTCGCGGCGGCCGGGATCGGCAATCCGGGCCGCTTTTTCGCCACGCTCAAGGCGAGCGGATTGCGCTTCGCCGAACTGCCTTTGCCCGATCATCACGATTTCCTCGACCAGCCATTTGCGGGCATCGATGCGGACCTGATCTTGATCACGGAGAAGGATGCAGTAAAATGTGCTCAAATTGAATATCTCAAAGACGACCCGAGACTGTGGGTGGTCCCGGTCAGCGCGCGCATCGATGCCGCGCTGGCCCAACAAATTGTGGAGAAATGTCGTGGACGCTCGACTGCTTGATATCTTGGTTTGCCCCGTTTGCAAGGGGCCGCTTGAACACAAGGCGCAGGAATTGATTTGCCGCGCCGACCGCCTGGCCTATCCGATCCGCGACGGCATTCCCATCATGTGGGCCGACCAGGCCCGCACCTTGCCCGACCCGGCCGACTGAGGCGCATGGCTTTCATCGTCATTATTCCGGCGCGCCTGGCCTCGACCCGCTTGCCGAACAAGCCGCTGGCCGACCTGGGCGGCAAACCGATGGTGGTGCGGGTGGCCGAAAGGGCGGCCCTGTCGGGCGCAGCGCGCATCGTCGTTGCCACCGACCATGAGGATATCCGCGCCGCCTGTGTGGCGCACGGCATCGAAGTATGCATGACGCGCGTCGACCATCCGTCCGGCACCGACCGCATTGCCGAGGTGGCGCGCGCGCTGGGCCTGGCGCCGGACGCCGTGGTCGTCAATCTGCAGGGCGACGAGCCCTTGATCGATCCCGCCCTGCTGGCCGCCACTGCGGCCCATATCAGCGCCACGGTGCCGATGGCCACCTGCGCCCATCGGCTGCATGAGGCGGCCGACGCCTTCAATCCGAATGTGGTGAAAGTGGTGCTGGACCGGAATGGGCGGGCGCTGTATTTTTCGCGCGCGACGATTCCCTGGCACCGCGACGGCTTCGCGCAATCGACGGCGGCGCTGCCGGACGGCTATGCGCCGCTGCGCCATATCGGCTTGTATGCCTACAGCAATGCCTTCCTGCAAGCTTATCCGGGACTGGCCGTGTCGCCGCTGGAAGCGATCGAAGCGCTCGAACAATTGCGGGTGCTGTGGCACGGTTATCCGATTGCCGTGCATGTGACGGCGTCGGCACCGGCGGCCGGGGTCGATACGCCAGAGGACTTGCAGCGCGTGCGCAAGTATTTCGAAGATTTCAAAGCTTGACATTGTGCATGCGCAGCAAAAGCAAATTTTTGACACTGAAAAGGCGTTAAAAGTTGCGTTTGATCAATCTGGCGGGGACAAAACGGCCTCAAAGTGGCGTTCCGGCACACTTTTGTGGTAAGTTTCGTAAGAAGATAGTCAGATCAGCATCAACTTTACAGTTTGTTACCATTTACAAACACCATCAACTCCAAAATCTGTTTTAGGAATTTTCATGCGTCTTATTCTTTTAGGAGCACCCGGCGCCGGCAAGGGTACTCAAGCTAACTTCATCAAAGAAAAATACAATATCCCGCAAATTTCCACCGGCGACATGTTGCGCGCCGCGATCAAGGCAGGCACCGAGCTGGGGATGGCCGCCAAGAAAATCATGGATGCGGGCGGCCTGGTGTCGGACGACATCATGATCGGCCTCGTGAAAGACCGCTTGAAAGATTGCGACTGCGATAACGGTTACCTGTTCGACGGTTTCCCGCGCACCATCGCCCAGGCCGATGCAATGAAGGATTCCGGCATTCACGTCGATTACGTGCTGGAAATCGCCGTGCCCGATGAATCGATCATCGAGCGCATGGATGGCCGCCGCAGCCACCCCGGTTCGGGCCGCGTCTACCACGTCAAGTTCAATCCGCCAAAAGTGGACGGCATCGACGATGTCACCGGCGAAGCGCTGATCCAGCGCGACGACGACAAGGCCGAAACCGTGAAGAAACGCCTGGATGTGTTCCACAACCAGACCGAAGTGCTGCTGGGCTACTATAACGACTGGGCCAAGTCGGGCACGCCGGGCGCGCCGCAATACCGCCGCATTTCCGGTGTCGGTCCGGTCGAGCAAATCCGCGACAACGCGTTTGCCGCCTTGGCCGAGTAAGCATCGCAGAGCGGACCGATGGTCCGTTTTTTTTGCGCCGCAGTTCCGTTTCAGAGTCGCCGGCCCGTTTGGGCGTTGCACCGATTTTTTGTACTACGCAGGTTGGTTGGCTGCGCGTGTCTATCCGGCACGTAGGCAGTTTTCTGAGTGTCGTTGAATAAAAACAAGGGAACAATATGGCAGCAAGTCTTTGGTTTGCGGTAGTCTGCGGCGTCATCGCAGTCATTTACGGCTTATGGTCGCGCAGTTGGATCCTGCGCCAGGATGCCGGCAACGCGCGCATGCAGGAAATCGCGCTGGCCATCCAGCAGGGGGCGGCCGCCTATCTGGCGCGTCAATACCGCACCATCGCCCTCGTCGGCGTGGTGTTGCTGATCGTGATTTTCGCCCTGCTGGGCATCCAGACCGCGTTAGGTTTCCTGATCGGCGCGGTGCTCTCGGGTGCCTGCGGCTTCATCGGCATGAATGTGTCGGTGCGGGCCAATGTGCGTACCGCGCAAGCGGCCACGCTGGGCATGAACCAGGCCTTGAACGTGGCCTTCAAGGGCGGCGCCATCACCGGCATGCTGGTGGTCGGGCTGGGCTTGCTGGGCGTGACCCTGTTTTTCGCGCTGTTGACGGCCGGCGCGCCGGCCGACGCCGACCTGCATACGCTGATCCAGCCCTTGATCGGCCTGGCCTTCGGCGCTTCCCTCATTTCGATCTTCGCGCGGCTGGGCGGCGGCATCTTCACCAAGGGCGCCGATGTGGGCGCCGACCTGGTCGGCAAGGTCGAGGCGGGGATACCGGAAGACGATCCGCGCAACCCGGCCGTGATCGCCGATAACGTCGGCGACAATGTCGGCGATTGCGCCGGCATGGCGGCCGACCTGTTTGAAACCTATGTGGTGACCCTGATTGCCACCATGCTGCTGGGCGCGCTCTTGATCACCGGCGCCGGCACCGCAGCCGTCATTTATCCGCTGCTGCTGGGCGCCGTGTCCATCGTCGCTTCCATCGTCGGCTGTTCCATGGTTAAGACGGCGCCGGGCAAGAAAATCATGTCGGCCCTGTACACGGGGCTATGGTGGGCGGCCGGTTTGTCGCTGCTCGGCTTTGCCTTCGTCACCTGGCAAGTCTGGTCCGAGGATGCGATGCGCCTGCGCATGATGGGCTCGACCGTGGTCGGCATCGTGCTGACCGGGCTGATGGTCTACATCACCGAATACTATACGGGCACCGACTTCAGGCCGGTGCGCCACATCGCCGAAGCGTCCACCACCGGCCACGGCACCAATATCATCGCCGGCCTGGGCGTGTCGATGAAGTCGACCGCCTATCCGGTGCTGGCGGTGTGCATCGCGATTCTGGTATCGTTCCAGTTGGCCGGCCTGTACGGCATCGCCATTGCCGCCACCGCGATGCTGTCGATGGCCGGCATTGTGGTCGCGCTGGACGCTTACGGGCCGATCACCGATAACGCCGGCGGCATTGCCGAGATGGCCGGCTTGCCCGATTCGGTGCGCGCCATTACCGATCCGCTCGACGCGGTCGGCAATACCACCAAGGCCGTCACCAAGGGGTATGCGATCGGCTCGGCCGGCCTGGCGGCGCTGGTGCTGTTTGCCGACTATACCCATGCGCTGGAATCGGTCGGCCAGCACATTACGTTCGACTTGTCGAATCCGATGGTGATTGTCGGCCTGTTCATCGGCGGCTTGATACCCTATCTGTTCGGGGCCATGGCAATGGAAGCGGTGGGCCGCGCGGCCGGCGCCGTGGTGGTCGAGGTGCGGCGCCAGTTCCGCGACATCAAGGGCATCATGGATGGCAGCGGCAAGCCGGAGTACGACAAGGCGGTCGACATGCTGACCGCCTCGGCGATACGGGAAATGATCTTGCCTTCGCTCTTGCCGGTGGTGGTGCCGATCGTGGTCGGCATGTTGTTGGGGCCGGCCGCGCTGGGCGGCATGTTGATGGGCACCATCGTGACGGGTTTGTTTGTCGCCATTTCCATGACCACCGGCGGCGGCGCCTGGGATAACGCCAAAAAATACATCGAGGATGGCAATTTCGGCGGCAAGGGTTCGGACGCGCACAAGGCGGCCGTGACCGGCGACACGGTCGGCGATCCCTACAAGGACACGGCCGGTCCCGCCGTCAATCCCTTGATCAAGATCATCAATATCGTCGCCCTGTTGCTGGTGCCGTTGTTGCCGGCCACCGGCTGGCTGGCCGTCGGCGCCCCGGTGGCGCTGCAGGGCGCGGTGGCGCCGATGGCCGCAGCGGCGCCGGCGACGCTGAGCAAGGCTGAAACCGCGCCGTTGAAATAGCCTTCCTTGCTGTCTTGCAATGCCCCGGCGACGGGGCATTGTCGCGTCTGGCGCGCGCTTTCCGGAAGATCATGTCGCTCCGTATCAATGGTGAGGAATTGTTACCGAACCTATGATACAGGCGCATATCAAACAATAATGGAAGCAAGCCTATGATGTATGCGACGCGGGAGGTGCGCCATGAAACATCGATTCTCAGTCCCCGGGGAAGACGGCCGGGGGCGCCGTAAATATGTGAAGCCGGCGCTGGCGCTGGCGTTCCTGCTTGCTTCGCTTGCCTGCGGCAACGCCTGGGCCCAGCATGGCGGCCATGGCAGCCATCCCGGTTTCCACGGCCACCATGGCGGCCATGTGGTGCTAGGCGCGCCGCTGTTCTGGTACGGTACGGCCTGGTATGCCTTCGATGATTACCCCTATTCCCGGCCTCTGCCGCCGCCCATCTACGTGGAACGTAGCGGCGATGCGGGGCCGCAATGGTATTACTGCAGCAAGCCGGCCGGCTATTACCCTTATGTGAAACAGTGCACGACGACTTGGCGCGTGGTTGCGCCGCCGCCGGCACCCCAGTAGAGGTGTGACATGTTGACGCTCAAATCAGGAAAATTATTGGCGCTTTGTATCGCGCCGGGTTTGCTGGCAGCCTGCGCGGCAATGCCCACCGGCCCGACGGCGATGGCATTGCCGGGCAGCGGGAAGAATTTTGAACAATTCCGCGGCGACGATTTCACTTGCCGCGATTATGCGCAATACCAGTTGGGCGGCAATTCCCCGCAACAGGCCAGCGTCGACAGCGGCGTGCGCAGCGCAGCGCTGGGCACGCTGATCGGCGCCTTGGCCGGCGCGGCGATTGACGGCGGTCGCGGCGCCGGCACCGGCGCCGCGACCGGCCTCGCCATCGGCACGGTGGCCGGGGTGGGGGCGGGCAATGCCAGCGCCTACGGCATGCAGCGGCGTTACGACGACGCTTACCAGCAGTGCATGTACGCGAAGGGCAATAAGGTGCCGGTGGCCGGCATGTTTGATCAGATGCCGGCCACCGCCGCGTATCCGCCGCCCAATGCAGCAACTCCGCCGCCGAACATGCCGCCGCAGTAATGTCATGAAACTGCTGTTCCTGTTCCTGTTCCTGTTCCTGTTGCTGGCCGCGCAAGCGGCGGGCGCGGCGCTTGCGCTGCCCGTTTGCACCCTGGCGCCGGACGGCAAGCTGGCCGTCGAGCCTTGCCGGCCGGCGCCGCCCAAGGGGGCGCGCCGCGCCGTGCCGCAGATTATCGGCCGCATGCCACAACAAGCACCTGTGCCGGCGCCCGGGTTGCCGCCCGCGTATGGTTACCGTCCGCCGGCGGCGCCCGCGCCAGCGTCCGCGCCGGTGCCGCCCGGACCGCAGCTGCCGCTGCCAGTGCTTGGCTGCGACCTGGGCGGCTGCCGCGACCCGGCCGGGACGCGCCATGACGGCGGGGTCGGCGGCGCCACGCTCGACCCCTCGGGCCGCTTATGCCAGCGCAATGGCGTCTGGCTACAATGCTTTTAAAAGCCGCCTGGCGCCGCGCCACCTTGATCGCAAACATTTCCCCATTTTTCTCTGTTGCGTCTGAAAATTCGCTACAATTGCCGTCACTTGACGTTTACGTTAACGTTACATCGGCGCCTTAGAGCCGCGTTTACCATTTCAACGGAGGAATTCCATGCAAATTCAAGACAATGTATTCATCATTACCGGCGGCGCATCGGGGCTGGGTGCGGCCACCGCGCGCATGTTGACGGCGGCCGGCGGCAAGGTCGTGCTGGCCGACGTGCAAGTCGAAGCGGGCACCAAGCTGGCGCAGGAATTGAAGGGCCAGTTCGTCAAATGCGATGTCACCTCGGAAGCCGATGGCCAGGCCGTGGTCGCGGCCGCCGTGGCGCTGGGCAACCTGCGCGGCTTGATCAATTGCGCCGGCGTCGCGCCGGCCGTGAAAACCGTGGGCAAGGATGGCCCACATCCGCTGGAAGTATTCCAGCGCACCGTCAACATCAACCTGGTTGGCACCTTCAATATGGCGCGCCTGGCGGCCGAGGCGATGGGCAAGAGCGACGCCACGCAGCAGGGCGAGCGCGGCATCATCATCAATACCGCTTCGGTGGCCGCCTACGACGGCCAGATCGGCCAGGCCGCCTACGGCTCGTCGAAGGCGGCCGTGGTCGGCCTGACCCTGCCGATGGCGCGCGACCTGGCGCGCAGCGGCATCCGCGTGATGACCATCGCGCCCGGCATTTTCGAGACGCCGATGCTGCTCGGCATGCCGGTCGAAGTGCAAGAGGCGCTGGGCAAGATGGTGCCTTTCCCTTCGCGCCTGGGCAAGCCCGAGGAATACGCCCACCTGGTCAAGGCCATCGTTGAAAACGTCATGCTGAACGGCGAAACCATCCGCCTCGACGGCGCGATCCGCATGCAGCCGAAATAATCGGCGGCGCGCGCTGCGGCGCAATTGAGGTAGGATGCCAATACATCAGGCGCGCGGACCATCTGGTCCGCGCGTTTTTTTATTTTGGGAGAATCCATGATCAGAATGAAGACCCTGGCGCTTGCTTGCGGGCTGTGCGCGAGCCTGCTGGCCGGCCCCGCGCGCGCCCTGGATGTGCCGCAGCGCGCCCCCGAAATCGGCTCCGGCTATACCGAAAAAGCCGGTGCTATCGCGCAGAAATTCATGGTGGCGGCGGCCAATCCACTGGCCGTCGACGCCGGCTATACAATGCTCAAGCAGGGTGGCGCCGCGATTGACGCGGCCATCGCGACCCAGATGGTATTGTGCCTGGTCGAGCCGCAGTCGTCCGGCATCGGCGGCGGGGCCTTCCTGATGTATTTCGACGGCAAGCGGGTGCAAGCCTTCGACGGTCGCGAAACCGCGCCGGCGGCCGCCACCGAGCGCCTGTTCCAGGATGCCGACGGCAAGGCGCTGCCATTTTACGCCGGCGTCGTGGGCGGCCGCTCGGTCGGCGCGCCCGGCGTGCTGCGCATGCTCGAATTGGCGCACAAGCAGCACGGCAAGCTGCCATGGGCAAGCCTGTTCGGTCCGGCCATCAAGCTGGCCGAAGCCGGTTTTCCGGTCAGCCCGCGCCTGCACACTTTGCTCGGCGCCGAGAAATACCTGCTGCAAGATCCGCTTGCCGCCGCCTATTTCTATGACACCAACAAGGCGCCCTGGCCGGTCGGCCATATGCTGAAAAATCCACCGCTGGCGCGCACCCTGCGCGCCATCGCCAAGGGCGGCGCCGACGCCTTTTACCTGGGCCGTATTGCGCGCGACATCGAAACCAAGGTGGCCGGCCACCCCCTCAATCCGGGCTTGCTGACGGCGGCCGACATCGGCGCCTACCAGCCCAAGGTACGCGAGGCGGTGTGCAGCGACTATCGGCGCTGGACCGTGTGCGGCATGCCGCCGCCTTCGTCGGGCGGTATTGCTATTGGGCAAATGCTGGGCATCCTGGAAGGCACGGATATCGCCGCCCACGCGCCGCAAGGCGGCGTGCCCGACGTCGAGGCAATCCACTTGTTCTCGGAAGCGGGCCGGCTCGCCTACGCCGACCGCAACCGCTACGTGGCCGACACCGATTTCGTGCCGCTGCCCGGGGCCGGCGTCCAGGCCATGCTCGACAAGGGCTACCTGGCGCAACGCGCCGCCCTGATCGGCGCCCAATCGATGGGGCATGCAGAGCCGGGCACGCCGCCCGGCATGCAGGTCGCGTGGGGCGCCGACAATGCCATCGAGCATCCCTCGACTTCGCACATCGCCGTGGTCGACCGCTTCGGCGCCGGCCTGTCGATGACCACCACGGTGGAGGATTCCTTCGGCGCGCGCCAGATGGTCGACGGCTTTTTGCTCAATAACCAGTTGACCGATTTTTCCTTCGATGCCAGCGACGCCAGCGGCCCGATCGCCAACCGGGTCCAGGCCGGCAAGCGCCCGCGCAGCGCGATGGCGCCCACCCTGGTGTTTGAAAAAGGCGGCAAGAAGCTGGTCATGGCGACCGGCTCGCCGGGCGGATCGGCCATCATCAATTACGTCGCCAAGGTCTTGGTGGGCACCATGGATTGGGGCTTGAATGTGCAGCAAGCCATCAGCCTGCCCAATTTCGGCAGCCGCAACGGTCCGACCGAGCTGGAAGAGGGGCGGGTGGCGCCCGGCTTGGTCGAGGCGCTCAAGGCCAAGGGCCACGCGGTGCGCGTGATTGAGCAAAACTCTGGTTTGCAAGGCATCATGCTGGTGCCGCTGCACGGCAGGGAAGTCTGGTTTGGCGGCGCCGACCCGCGCCGCGAGGGCGTCGCGCGCGGCGATTGATGTGGACGGCGTCGCCAAGGCGGGGCACATAAATCGTACGCAAGCCTTCCCGCAAAGGGGCAGACCCTGCTAATCTTGCCGGTATGGGAATTCAAAAGAAAACAGGCTTGATCTTGACCGGCGGCGGCGCCCGCGCCGCCTACCAGGTTGGCGTGCTGCAGGCGGTGTCGGCGATTTTGTGGGAAGCGGGCTGGCCGCCGGCGCGCAATCCCTTCGATATCATTTGCGGCACCTCGGCTGGCGCCATCAACGCCACCGCGCTCGCTTGCCGCGCCGACAATTTCGGCGAGGGCGTGCAAAAGCTGCTTGACGTCTGGCAGCATATCGAAGTCGAACAAGTGTACCGCGCCGATTCGCTGGGCGTGATCCGTTCCGGTGCGCGCTGGTTGTCGCTGCTGTCGTTCGGCTGGCTGCTGCGCCAGTGGCGCGCCGCGCCGCCTAATTCCCTGCTCGACAATACCCCGCTGGTGAGCCTGCTGCACCGCATGCTGGACTTGCCGCGCCTGGACGCGGCACTGTCGGAAGGCTTGCTGCATGCGCTGGCCGTGACCGCCTCGTCCTACACGGGTGGCCAGCACATGACGTTTTACCAGACCGCCACCGATATCGTGCCCTGGATACGAACCCAGCGCGTGGCCTTGCAAGACCAGATCGGGGTCGAGCATTTGCTGGCCTCGGCCGCGATTCCCTTCATCTTTCCCGCCGTGCCGCTGTATGTGGGCGGTCACCGCGAATATTGCGGCGACGGCTCGATGCGCCAGCTGGCGCCGATTTCGCCAGCCATCCACCTGGGCGCCAGCAAGGTGCTGGTGGTCGGCGCGGGCCGCCTGACCGAGCCGGCGCGCGACGCCTCCGAGTCGGCCCGCTATCCGAGCCTGGCGCAAATCGCCGGCCACGCGATGTCGTCGATCTTCCTGGACGGCCTGGCGGTCGACATCGAGCGCCTGAACCGCATCAACCTGACCTTGTCGATGCTGCCCGAGGAACTGGCCGCGCGCACGCCCTTGAAACCGATCGAACTGCTGGTGATCGCGCCGTCCGAGCGGCTTGACGATATCGCCAGCCGCCATATCGCCAGTTTGCCGCGCCCGATCCGCACCATGTTGTCGGGCATAGGCGCGGCCGAAGCGCGCGGTGCGGCGCTGGCTTCGTATTTACTGTTCGAATCGACATATACTTGCGAGTTGATCCGGCTCGGCCAGCGCGACACGCAGGCGCGCAAGGACGATGTGCTGACGTTTTTCGGTTCCTGAGCGGGCTCCGGCAAGTCGACTTCAATTCATTTTTTAACAGGACGCTTGTGCTGTTTTCCCGACGTTTACGCGATCTGCTGTTATTGCTGTGCGCCTTGCTGTGCGCGCCGGCGCACTCCGCGCCGGTGCGCACTCTGCGCTTCGAGCAACTCAATGTGGATCAAGGCTTGGCGCAAGAATCGGTGCTGGCAATTGTCCAGGATCGCCAGGGTTTCATGTGGTTCGGCAGCCAGGCCGGCTTGAGCCGTTACGACGGTTACCGCGTCCTCACGTACAAGAACAGCCGGGCCGAGCCGGACAGCCTGGCCGATAATTGGGTGCGCGTGCTGCATCTGGACCGCGCCGGCCGGCTCTGGGTCGGCACGGACGGCGGTCTCGACCGCTTCGATCCATCCAGTCACGGCTTCACGCATTTCACGCCGCAGCGGGCCGGCAAGCGCGGCAACGGCGACCGTCATGTGCGCGCCATCGTCGACGATGGCGCCGGTGGCCTGTGGCTGGCCACCGCCGACGGCTTGCAGCACTTCGATCCGGCCAGCGGCCGCTTCACCCTGTGGCAGCACCAAGCCGGCGACGCCACCAGCCTGGCCAGCGATGACGTGAATGCGCTGGCGCTCGACGGCGCCGGCCGCTTGTGGCTGGGCACCAGCGCGGGACTCGACATGTTGGCCCCGGGCGCGCGTCGTTTCGAGCATCACGCGATCGATCCCGCAGCGCCCGTTGCCAAGCCCGGGGGCGTGCAGGCGCTGCTGGTCGACAAGGGGCAGAATTTATGGATAGGCATGCTCGACGGGGTGCAGCGCTGGTCGCTGGCCGGCGCGGGGGCGCCGGGCCAGCGGCGCCGCTTCGGCGCCAAGGAGGGCATCAAGGCCAGTCGCATCGGCAATCTGTACCAGGATGAGGATGCCAATATCTGGATCGGCAGCAATGCCGAAGGAGTCTACCGCTGGCTGCCGGCGCGAGACCGTTTCGTCCAATACCGCCACCTCGACAACGACAGCCACAGCCTGGCCGACAACCAGGTGTCGGCCCTGTACCGCGACCGGCTCGGCACTTTTTGGGTCGGCACCTGGTACAACGGCGTGAGCCGGGTCGACCTGGCCAGCGGCGGCTTCGCGCGCCTGGTCAAGGGGGCCAGGCAGTCCGACACCCAGTCCGACAACAAGGTACGTGCGATTGCCGATGCCGGTCCCGACCAGCTTTGGCTGGGCACCAACGCCGGCTTGAACCACTATGACGTGGCGAGCGGCGCCAGCCAGTTATACCGTCTCAATCCGGGCGCGCTGGCCAATGTCCGCGACGATCAGGTCAGCGCCCTGTGGCGCGGCGCGGGCGACAGCCTGTGGGTCGGCTCGCGCACCGGCTTGCACCATTTCGACACCCGCAGCAAACGTTACAGCACGCTGCGCTTTACGCGCGGCGATCCGGATAGCGACAGCATCCGCGGCCTGTTCGGCGACCGTGCCGGCATCTTGTGGGTGTCCTCGCGCGGCGGCTTGCATCGGTTCGACCCGGCCAGCAAGGCTTTCCATACCTATCGCCACGATCCGGCCGACAGCGCCAGCCTGGCCGACAATGTGGTGCGCCCGGTGCTCGAAGACAGCCGCGGCGCGCTGTGGGTCGGCACCTTCAACGGCCTCGATTTGCTGGATCGCGCGAGCGGCCGTTTTCGCCATTTTCGCCACGATCCGGATGACTCGACCAGCCTCAGTCACGACGAAGTGCACGCCTTGTTCGAGGACAAGCGCGGCACGCTGTGGGTCGGCACCGCGAATGGTTTGAACCGGATGGAGCGCGGCGCCGACGGCGTGCTGCGTTTCCGGCGCTACCTGCGCAAGGATGGCATGGCCGACGATGCCGTTTCGGCCATCCTGGGCGACGACGCCAACGGTCTGTGGCTGAGTACCAATAGCGGCATTTCCCACCTCGATATTGCGAGCGCCCAGTTCCGCAATTACGACGGTTCGGACGGCGCCGTCGAAGGCGCGTATTTCGATGGCGCGGCCTTGCGCGCCAGCGACGGCAGCCTGTATTTCGGCGGCTTCAACGGCGTCACCGGCTTCGCGCCCGACGCGATCCGCGACAATGGCGTAGCGCCGCCGGTGGCGATCACCGATTTCCAGATCTTGAACCGGCCCGTGACGGCTGGCAAGGGCGACTATCCGGACGTGCTGGGCGGCGCCATCGAGCGCACTGCGGCGCTGACCCTGGACCACCGGGCGACGGTCTTTTCGCTCGAATTCGCGGCCCTGCATTATGCCGCGCCGCAGCGCAACCGCTACGCTTACCGCCTGGAAGGTTTCGACCGCGACTGGGTCTTGAGCGATGCCAGCAAGCGCTTTGCGACCTATACCAACCTCGATCCGGGGCGCTATGTGTTCCGGGTCAAGGCCGCCAACAAGGATGGCTTGTGGAACGAGGACGGCGCCACCCTGTCGATCACGATCTTGCCGCCGTACTGGAAAAGCTGGTGGTTCCGCGCGCTGCTGGCGCTGCTGTTGCTGGGCGGCGCCTGCGGCGCGTACATGGCGCGCATGCGCGCCATGCGGCGCCAGAAATACTGGCTGGAGCAGCAAGTGTCGATGCGCACCGCCGAAGTCGAGCAAAAAAACCGCTTGCTGCGGCGCCAGGAGCAGCAAGTCCGGCTGCAGTCTGGCGAGCTGGCGCTGGCCAACCGGGCGTTGCAGGAAAACGACGAGTGGTTGCGCCAGGCCAAGCAAAAGGCGGAAGATGCGACCCGCCAGAAATCCGAATTCCTGGCCAATATGAGCCACGAAATGCGCACCCCGCTGGCCGGCGTGATCGGCATGCTGGGCTTCGCGCTGCGCGACCGGCTGTTGCAGGAAGCGACGCGCGAGCAAATCCTGCGCGGCCAGGCCAATGCCCAGTCGCTGCTCGGCATCATCAATGACTTGCTGGATTTTTCCAAGATCGAGGCCGGCAAGCTGAGTATCGAAAACATCGATTTCGCCCTCGATGGCGCGATCGAGAACGTGGTCAGCCTGTTCGAAGAACAGGCCGCCGCGCGCAGCGTCGATTTCGCCATCGAGTACGGCGCCGACTTGCCGCCCTATGTCGTGGGCGACCCGGCCCGCTTGCGCCAGATCCTCGTCAACCTGGTCGGCAACGCCTTCAAATTCACCCAGCGCGGCGCGGTGCGGGTGCGGGTCGAGCGGGCTGGCGGCGCCCGCGGCGTCAATCTGATCCGCTTCATCGTGCAAGACTCCGGCATCGGCATCGAACAAGAGGCGCTACCGCGCCTGTTCCAGCAATTCGAGCAAGCCGACAGCACCACCACCCGGCGCTACGGCGGCACCGGACTGGGCCTGGCGATCTGCCGCCAACTGGTCGAGCTGATGGATGGCCATATCATGGCCGCCAGCGAGCCGGGCGTGGGCAGCACCTTCACCTTCGTGGTGCCGCTGGCCGACGGCGTGGCGCCGCCGCTGCTGCCGCAAGTGGCGCGCGCGCCGCACAGCCACCAGTTGCGGGTGCTGTGCGCCGAGGATTTTGCGACCAACCAGATCATCATCCGGGTCATGCTGGAAGACCTGGGGCATCGCGTCGACGTGGTGGCCAACGGCGCTCTGGCGGTGGCCGCGTGCGCGCGCGTGCGCTATGACCTGGTCTTGATGGATGGGCGCATGCCGGAAATGGACGGCGCCAGCGCGACCCGCCTGATCCGCGCCGGCGGTCCGGCCGGGGCCCCGGTGGGCGACCGGGAATTGATGATCATCGCGCTCACTGCCAATGCCAGCGAGGAAGACCGCAGCCGCTATCTGGCGGCCGGCATGAACGATTTCCTGACCAAGCCGCTCGACGAGGCAGCGCTGCACTTTCAACTGAGCCGCGTCATCGAGCGCCAATTGCGGCGCGGCGTCAGCCTGGCGCCGATGGCGGCGCCAGGCTCCCCGTCTTGCGCGGAACTCGACGCAATGTTTGGCGTGGCCGCAGAACATAGTCCGGTGGATCTGCGGCGGCGCCTGCGCGACGCCTTTGCCGGCGATGTCGTCGGCCGCTTGAAGCAACTCGACGCGGCGATGGCGGCGCGCGACCGCGATGTCGCCGGGCGCTTGCTGCACGGCCTCAAGGGCAGCGCCGCCTATCTGGACGAGATGGAATTGCATCTCTTGTGCGGCGACTTGGAACAGGTGGCGGACCAGGGCCGGTGGCCGACCTTGCAGGCGGCGCTGCCGCGCTTGCGCGAATTGTTGGGGGCGATTGAATAGGCCGGCGGGCGGGGCGGAAAAGAGCTGTGGTTGGTATAATGTAATCTTGATGCATGCCGATATGGCGCTCCTCGCCTATCCCGCAGCGCAAGTTCCGGACAGTGCTTGGGTACAGCAGGCCTTGGAGATTTACATGAAAGTATTGGTGGTAGACGACGATGTCGTTTCGCGCATGGTGTTGATGCACTTGATCGACAGCTGTGGCAAGTTCGAGATCGTGGAAGCGGAAGACGGCGTCGACGCCTGGGAACAGCTGGAAAACGGCTTGCGTCCCGCGATTTGTTTTTGCGACTTGCGCATGCCACGTCTGTCCGGCATGGAATTGCTGCAGCGCGTGAAAGGCGACGCCACCCTGAACACCATGCCCTTGGTGCTGGTATCGTCGGCAACCGACCGCGAAACCGTGCAATTTGCCACCCAGTCGGGCGCCGCCGGCTACATCGTCAAACCCTTCCAGGCCGACCAGGTGCGGGTGCATCTGGGCGCCTACCTCGACCAGGCCGCCAATGGCTACGAGCATCTGGCCGAAACGCCGCAGGCGACCCAGTTACGCCTGGGCATAGGCAGCGAACGCCTGCTGGTTTACCTGGCCGGTTTTCAAAATCAATTGACGGCCGCCAGCGGCGAACTCGATGCCTTGCTGGCGCGCGGCGAACAGGCCGAGGCGCATACCCGCATCGAGCGCTTGCAGGGCGGTTGCGTCACGCTGGGCTTGAACGGGGCGGCGGCGGCCATGGCCGGCTTGCCGTCAGGTCATTTGCTCAGCGCGGCGGTGCAACCGGTGCTGGCCAACGTGGTGCGCGCCGTGATCCATCAATCGGGCCTGGTGCGCCAGCAAAATAATAGTTGAACTCTCGCCCAGTCGGGAGCCGTGTTGCGGCGACTGGCCGGCGCGCCCACCACTGCGGAAGCGCTACGCTTCAAGGCCGATGAATGTACCCGGTGCCAAGACCGGGCAAGCTTGCTTGCATCCGTTGACTCCATGTCTTTTTTGAAACTGGCCGGGACTTGTGTGTAAACCTATGGGGTGAAGCGAATCACGCTATTTTCAGATGTTTGCTATAATTTTTCCAGTTATTTTTTCTCCGCCATCGGCCTGAATTGAAATCCATCGATATTTCGAAATCAAGATGTTGATGGATTTCGCCCGCCCGTATAAATCCGGCATCGATTTTTTGATTAAAAAGGACCGGCGAATACCGTCTGTTTTTCTGCAAGCTAGTGGATGTAAAGATGAAGAAAAGACAGGAAATTGAAATACTTCGAATTCTGAGTGCATTTGGCATCGTATGGTACCACACGGCAATAATAGGCAGGGATGTCGCTTATTCAGGCTTGATTGCCTTCCTCATTATTTCCATGTATTTTTCCGCAAAATCCGGCGCCACGCATAAAACTCCGCTGGAAAGGGCAAGGTCATTGCTGGTTCCATGGGGGGCCTGGTTTGTATTTTACGGAATATTAAATCTCGTTAATAAAAAATCTTTTTTCCCTATGGAGAATGGCGTGGTCGCCGGTTTTCTGAGCGGAACCAGCATTCATTTGTGGTATATGCCATTTATTTTCATGGCAATTGTCGTTTTCGATAGAATCAAGGTCTATGTGGGAAATGAGACACTTTCCTACGCCTGTATTTTTATCGCCATTTGCATTCTGTTGTTGAGCCAATTCTGGCGCTCCCAATCAATTTCGCTGGGCTATCCCTATGCGCAATACGCGCACGCGCTTGATGGCGTCTTGATCGGCGTGTTTTTTGCAAACTGCAGCGCCTTGCCGCGCACCTTGCGGGCCGGCTTCATATTACTTATCCTCGCTTTCGTCCTGATTTTTACATTCACGCTCCCCGGCGTGGGCGTGCCGTATTTTCTCGGCATACTGGTGGCGGCGTTTACCTTGTTGCCGAAATGGGAATTCAATTTTGACGCCAGGATAAATTGCTTATCCGAATGCACTTTGGGTATTTATCTTTCGCATATATTCTGGTTGAAGGTCATCAAGAAAATCGATATTGTTTCTGACTTTACACTGCCGTTCATGGTGTTTCTGGTATCGGCATTGACGGTCTGGTGCTTCAAGAAAATGGCGCCCAGGCTGTCGAGCTACACCGTATAAACCTGGCCGGCCGGCGGCGAAGCGGGGCTTGATGTTTGGATAGTTTAGGTTTAAAGTATTTGCTCGGCAGGCTGATACGACTATCTTCAGGGCAACCATGACCAGACCGACTGCACCCACCGCACATATCGACCAGTTCGCCCGCGCGCACTTGCCGCCGCCATCGCTGTGGCCGGAGCTGCGCTTCGACTTGCCGGCGCTGCGCTATCCGGCGCGCCTCAATTGCGTGGCCGAGTTGCTCGACAAGGCGCCCGACGGCGCGCACATCGCGATCCGCTCCGAACAGGCCAACTGGAGCTACGCCCAATTGCGCCGCAAGGTCGACCAGATCGCCCACGTGTTGCAGGGCGAACTGGGATTGGTGCCGGGCAACCGCGTGCTGCTGCGCGGCGCCAATACGCCGATGATGGCCGCTTGCCTGCTGGCCGTGCTGAAGGCCGGCTGCATCGCCGTGCCGACCATGCCGCTATTGCGCGCCAGGGAATTGGCGGCCATCATCGACAAGGCCCGGGTCGACGCAGTGTTGTGTGCGTACGATTTGCGGGTCGAACTGGACGCCCTCGCCAGCGTCCCGGTCACGCTGCGCTTCGGCAGCGCCGATGCCGACGTGGATGCCGACGCGCTCGAAACGCGCATGGCGCGCCACGATCGCCCCTTCGAGGCGGTCGACACGGCGGCCGACGATGTCTGCCTGATTGGTTTTACTTCCGGCACCACCGGCATCCCGAAAGGCACCATGCACTTCCACCGCGACGTGCTGGCCATCTGCGACTGCTTCCCCCGTTCGATCCTGGAGTCGCGCGCCGACGATGTCTTTATCGGCACGCCGCCGCTGGCCTTCACCTTCGGCCTGGGTGGCTTGCTGCTCTTTCCGCTACGGGTCGGCGCCTGCGCCGTGCTGCTCGACAAGCTGAGTCCGGCATCGCTGCTGTGCGCGATCCAGGACCAGCGCGCCACCGTGTGCTTCACCGCGCCCACCTTTTATCGCCAGATGGCGGCGCTGGCCGGGCAATACGATTTGGCTAGCCTGCGCGCCAGCGTGTCGGCCGGGGAGGCGCTGCCGCTGGCCACGCGCGACGCTTGGCAGGCGGCCACCGGGCTGGCCATGATCGACGGCATAGGCGCGACCGAGATGCTGCACATTTTCATCTCGGCGGCCGGCCAGGCGATCCGGCGCGGCGCCACCGGCAAGCCGATTCCCGGCTACCAGGCCTGCATCCTGGACGCCGCCGGCCAGCCGGTCGGCCCCGGCGTGATCGGCCGGCTGGCCGTGAAGGGCCCGACCGGCTGCCGCTACCTGGCCGACGAGCGCCAGCGCGACTATGTGCTGGACGGCTGGAACCTGACCGGCGACGCCTTCGAGATGGATGCCGACGGCTATTTCTATTACCGCTCGCGCACCGACGACATGATCATTTCGGCCGGCTACAACATCGCCGGGCCGGAGGTGGAAGAAGCCCTGCTGCGCCATCCGGCGGTGGCCGAATGCGGCGTGGTCGGCCGCGCGGACGAGGAGCGCGGCCAGATCGTGGCCGCCTTCGTGGTGCTGAAAGCGGGTTGCCAGCCCGGCGCGGCGACCGTCGAGGCGCTGCAGGATTTCGTCAAGCAGCAGATCGCGCCCTACAAATATCCCCGCTCGATTCAATTCCTGGAGGCGCTGCCGCGCACCGAAACGGGCAAGCTGCAGCGCTTCAAGTTGCGCACACCATGAGAGTCACCACATGAATATCGTTTGCATAGGCGGCGGTCCCGCCGGCCTGTATTTCAGCCTGCTGATGAAACAGCAGGATCGCGCCCACCGCATCACCGTGATCGAGCGCAACCGGCCCTATGACACCTTCGGCTGGGGCGTGGTGTTTTCCGACCAAACCCTGGGCAATCTGGCCAAGGCGGACCAAGACACGGCGCGCGCGATTCTGCAATCGTTCAATCACTGGGACGATATCGATATCCATTTCAAGGGCCAGACGGTGCGCTCCGGCGGCCATGGCTTTTGCGGCATTGGCCGCAAGCGCCTGCTCAATATCCTGCAGCGGCGCTGCGAGGAACTGGGCGTGGAACTGGTATTCGAAACCGAGGTGACGGACGACCAGGACATCGCGCGCGCCTACGGCGCCGACCTGGTGATCGCCTCGGACGGTTTGAACAGCCGTATCCGCAGCCGTTATGCGGCCAGCTACCAGCCCGACATCGAGACGCGCCAGTGCCGCTTCGTCTGGCTCGGCACGCGCAAGAAGTTCGACGCCTTCACCTTCGCCTTCAAGCAGACCGCGCACGGCTGGTTCCAGGCCCACATTTACCAATACGACGGCGACACCTCGACCTTCATCGTCGAGGCGCCGGAAGACGTATGGCGCGCGGCCGGCCTGGAACACATGAGCGCCGAAGACAGCATCGCCTTTTGCGAGCGCTTATTTGCCGAGCAGCTTGACGGCCACGCGCTGCTGTCGAACGCTCAGCATTTGCGCGGCTCGGCCATGTGGATCACCTTCCCGCGCATCGTCTGCCGCCAGTGGCTGCACTGGAACGGCGCCACGCCGGTGGTGCTGATGGGCGACGCCGCCCATTCGGCGCATTATTCGATCGGTTCCGGCACCAAGCTGGCGCTGGAAGACGCGATCGAGCTGGCGCGCTGCTTCGCCGACCAGCCCGACACGGACGTGGGCACGGGCGCCGCGTTGGCTGCTTATCAGGCGGCGCGCGCGATCGAAGTCCTGAAGATCCAGAGCGCGGCGCGCAATTCGATGGAATGGTTTGAAAACGTGGAACGCTACAGCGCGCTGGAAGCGCCGCAATTCGCCTATTCGATGCTGACCCGCAGCCAGCGACTGTCGCATGAAAACCTGCGCCTGCGCGACCCGGCCTATGTGGCCGGCTACGAGGCCTGGCTGGCTGCGCGGGCCTGCGCGCAAGCCGGTCTGGCGGCGCCGCAAGGGCGGCCGCCGCCGCCGATGCTGACGCCGTTCAAGGTGCGCGGCTTGACGCTGAAGAACCGCATCCTGGTGTCGCCGATGGCACAATACAGCGCCGTCGACGGCGTGGCCGGCGATTATCACCTGGTGCACCTGGGCGCGCGTGCGCTGGGCGGCGCGGCGCTGGTGTTCGCCGAGATGACGTGCGTGTCGGCCGACGCGCGCATCACGCCGGCCTGTCCCGGCATGTACGCGCCGGCGCACACGCAGGCCTGGAAAAAGATCGTCGACTTCGTCCATGCCGGCAGCGACGCGAAGATCGCGATCCAGCTCGGCCACGCGGGAGCGAAAGGGTCGACGCGGGCCATGTGGGATGGCATCGACCAGCCCCTGGCCGAGGGTAACTGGGCGCTGCTGGCGGCCTCGGAAGAACAATACCTGGCTGGCGTGTCGCAGACGGCGCGCGCGGCAAGCGAGGCCGACATGGCGCGCATCGAAGCCGATTTCGTGCGCGCCACGCTGGCCTCGCAGGAAGCCGGTTTCGACTGGCTGGAACTGCATTGCGCGCACGGTTACCTGCTGTCGAGCTTTATTTCGCCGCTCACCAACCGGCGCGACGACGCCTATGGCGGCAGCCTGGAAAACCGCTGCCGCTTCCCGCTGCGGGTGTTTGCCGCGATGCGCGCGGCCTGGCCGCAAGACAAGCCGATGAGCGTGCGCATCTCGGCCCACGACTGGGTCGAGGGCGGCATCACGCCGGACGACGCGGTGCAGATCGCGCTCCTGTTCAAGGCCGCCGGCGCCGACGTGATCGACTGCTCGTCGGGCCAGGTCAGCAAGCAGGAACGGCCGGTGTATGGGCGCATGTTCCAGACCCCGTTCGCCGACCGTATCCGCAACGAGGCGCAAGTGGCCACCATCGCGGTCGGCTCGATCTTCGAGGCCGACCATGCCAACGGCATCATCGCGGCCGGCCGCGCCGACCTGTGCGCGGTCGGTCGTCCGCACCTGGCCAATCCGGCCTGGACCCTGACCGAGGCGGCCCGGATAGGCTATCCGGCCGTCGCCTGGCCCAAGCAATACCAGCCGGCCAAGCTGCAGCTGGAGCGCAATCTGGAGCGCGAACGGCAGTTGGCCGGCGCCGGCCTGAGTCCGCAGCAAGTGGCGGCCAGATTGCTGGAGGCTTGAGATGGCGGCATTGACTTTGGCGTTGGCGGGCAGGCACGCGCTGGTCACGGGGGGCGGGCGCGGCATCGGCTATGCCTGCGCGCGTGCGCTGCTGGAGCGGGGCGCCAGCGTGACCCTGGCCGGGCGCGACGCGGCTCAACTGGAGGCGGCAGCCGCGCAATTGCGCCCATTCGGGATAGTCGCCTGCGAGCCGCTCGACGTTACCGACAATGACGCGGTGCTGGCCGCCTTCGCGCGCGCTGCAGAACGCCTGGGCCGCATCGACATCCTGGTCAATAACGCGGGCCAGGCCGCCTCGGCGCCATTCGGCAAGACCGACGCGGCGCTGTGGCAGCAGATGCTGGCGGTGAATTTGACGGGCGTGTTCCACTGCATGCAGGCGGCGCTGCCGGCCATGCTGGAGGCGCGCTGGGGCCGCATCGTGAATGTCGCCTCGACCGCCGGCCTGGTCGGCTACCGCTATGTCAGCGCCTATGTCGCGGCCAAGCACGGGGTGGTCGGCTTGACGCGCGCGCTGGCGCTGGAAGTGGCCAGCAAGGGCGTCACCGTCAACGCGGTCTGCCCCGGCTATACGGAAACCGAGATCGTGCGCCAGGCGCTGGCCAATATCGTCGCCAGGACCGGCCGCTCCGAAGCCGAGGCGCGCGCCGAACTGGCCGCCGGCAATCCGCAACAGCGTCTGGTGCAAAGCGAGGAAGTGGCGGGCGCCGTGGCCTGGTTATGCCTGCCCGAATCGGCCGCGATGAATGGTCAATCGATCGCCGTCGCCGGCGGCGAAGTCATGTAAGGAACCCTCATGCACCGTCCCGAAAACGATACCAATGACGGCGCCGCCGTGTTCGACCTGGCCAGCCGCCTGACGCAAGATCATCACCAGTCGCTCAAGCTGTGGTTGCGCATGCTCTCTTGCACCGTCATGATGGAAGACGAGATCCGCAGCCGCCTGCGCTCGACTTTCGATATTACCTTGCCGCGCTTCGACTTGATGGCGCAACTGGAACGCCACCCGGACGGCTTGCGCATGGGCGAGCTGTCGCGCCGCATGATGGTCACGGGCGGCAATATCACCGGCATCACCAGGCAACTGGAACTGGAACAATTGGTGTCGCGGGTGCCCGACGCCAAGGACCGGCGGGTGTATAGCGTGAAGCTGACCGAGGCCGGCCGCAAGGCTTTTGCGGAGATGGCGGCGGTGCACGAAAACTGGGTCGCCGAACTGCTGCATGGCGTACTGCCGCAAGATAAAACCCGGATGATCGATCTGCTGTCGCACATGAAGCGGCAGTTGTACGAAGTCAAAAATAAAGGATAAACGCATGCGATATTTACCTGGCCAGCCGCAAGCCGGCACGCGCCTGGCCGACTACCGGGCCAGTCATTTCCGTTTCGAACTCGAGGCCGGCGTCGCCAGCTTGACCTTGAACCGGCCCGAGCGCAAGAATCCCCTGACCTTCGACTCCTATGCCGAGTTGCGCGATTTGTTCCGCGCGCTGGCCTATGCCGACGACGTGAAGGCCGTGGTGGTGGCCGGCGCTGGCGGCAATTTCTGTTCCGGCGGCGACGTGCACGACATCATCGGCCCGTTGACCAGGCTGGACATGCCGGGCTTGCTGGCGTTCACGCGCATGACGGGCGACCTGGTCAAGGCCATGCGCGCTTGTCCGCAACCCATCGTGGCCGCCATCGACGGCATATGTGCGGGGGCCGGGGCCATGCTGGCGCTGGCGTCCGACATCCGCCTCGGCACGGCGCGCAGCAAGACCGCCTTCCTGTTTTCCCGGGTCGGCCTGGCCGGCTGCGACATGGGCGCTTGCGCGCTGCTGCCGCGCGTGATCGGCCAGGGCCGGGCCGCCGAATTGCTCTACACGGGCCGCTCGATGACGGGTGCCGAGGGCGAGCGCTGGGGTTTTTTCAACAGCCTGCACGAGCCGGAGGTCTTGCCGGCGGCGGCGCAAGAGGTGGCGGCTGGCTTGGCGTGCGGCCCCACTTTTGCGCACGGCATGACCAAGAAAATGCTGCAGCAGGAATGGAATATGGGCATCGACGAGGCGATCGAGGCGGAGGCGCAGGCGCAAGCCATTTGCATGGCCACCAATGATTTCCACCGTGCCTATCACGCCTTCGTGGCGAAAGAAAAACCGCAATTCGAGGGCGACTGATCATGCGCGACAAGACTTATCTGGACTGGCCGTTTTTCGAGCCGCGCCACGCGGCGCTCGAGCGCGAACTCGAGGCTTGGGCGGCGCAGAATCTGGCCGAAGCGCACGGCGCCGACGTCGATGCAATCTGCCGCGCGCTGGTGCGCCAACTGGGCCAGGCCGGCTGGCTCAAGCATGCCATCGGCGACATCGACACGCGCGCCATCTGCCTGATCCGCGAGACGCTGGCGCGCCACGCCGGCCTGGCCGACTTCGCGTTCGCGATGCAAGGCCTGGGTTCGTGCGCCATCAGCCTGTTCGGCAGCGTCGCCAACCGGGAACAATATCTGCCGCGCGTGGCGCGCGGCGAGGCGATTGCCGCGTTTGCGTTGTCGGAGCCGCAGGCGGGCTCGGACGTGGCGGCGTTGGCATGTTCGGCCCGGCTCGACGGCGACGATTATTTGCTGAACGGCGAAAAGATGTGGATCTCGAATGGCGGCATCGCCGATTTTTACGTGGTCTTCGCGCGCACCGGCGAGGCGCCGGGCGCGCGCGGCATCAGCGCCTTCATCGTCGACGCCGACACGCCCGGCCTCGAGATCGCCGAGCGCATCGCCTTGATCGCGCCGCACCCGCTGGCGCGGCTGCGCTTTCGCGATTGCCGGGTGCCGGCCGGCAAGCGCCTGGGCGCATCCGGGCAAGGTTTCAAGGTGGCGATGGCGACGCTGGACGTGTTTCGCACCTCGGTGGCGGCGGCGGCGCTGGGCTTTGCCCGGCGCGCCTTCGACGAGGCGCTGCGCCACGCGGCCGGGCGCAAGATGTTTGGCCAGACCCTGGCCGATTTCCAGCTGACCCAGGCCAAGCTGGCGCAAATGGCGACCGGGATCGACGCGGCGGCCCTGCTGACCTACCGCGCCGCCTGGCAGCGCGACCAGGGTCGCAAGGTCACCAAGGAAGCGGCGATGGCGAAGATGACGGCCACCGAAACGGCGCAGCAAGTGATTGACGCGGCAGTGCAAATGTTCGGCGGCCTGGGCGTGGTCAGCGGGCATCCGGTCGAATGCCTGTACCGTGAAATCCGCGCGCTGCGCATTTACGAGGGCGCCACCGAAGTGCAGCAGTTGATCATCGCGCGCGAGTTGTTGCGCGCGCCCCCTATCGCAGACTAAAGGATCAACATGGATTTTCTCCAACCGCCCGGATGGGCAAGGCCGCGCGGCTATTCCAACGGCGTGGCGGCCTGCGGGCGCACGGTGTGCGTCAGCGGCATGATAGGCTGGGACGGGCAGGGTGTGTTCCGCACCGACGACTTTGCCGGCCAGGTGCGGCAAGCCTTGCAAAATGTGCTAGAGGTGCTGGCCGAGGCTGGCGCGAAGCCCGAGCATATCGTGCGCATGAGCTGGTATGTGCTCGACAAGAAAGAATATGTGGCCGCCTACCGCGAGATCGGCATCGCTTACCGCGAACTGATAGGTTTGCATTTTCCGGCCATGACGGCGGTGCAAGTGGTGGCGCTGGTGGAAGACCGGGCCAAGGTCGAGATCGAGGTGACGGCAATCGTGCCGTTGTGAGCTTGCCTGCGCCGCGCGCGCGGCGCGCGCATGAAATGACGTACTATTGAAACTGGAACATCTTCAAGCGCCATCTGGCCGCGCCATGATATGGTCTTCAGATGGTCTCCCCGACAAGAATCGAACTTGTATCCCACGCTTAGGAGGCATGTGCACTATCCATTGTGCTACGGGGAGCTCGCTGTCCGGCTGATCGCGAGCGTCTGCGCCACCGGCAAAGCCGGCAATTGACGCGAATCGAGCGCAATTATAGCCGACCGCGCGCCTGGACAGCATATATTTGACTTGCCGGCGCACCCAGATTTCATTCCCCGGGCAGCGGGAAACCATGCCGGGCCAACCCTCTCGCATGCGCGCCCATTGAATGGTGCCGCTGCCGTTTGCACAGCTTGCGATATTTTTAGCAAAAAATATTAAAAACACATCTATTTGTGTTATATTTGCATTAGCAAAAAATTATTTAAGCTAAGCTCATTCGGGCAAAAATCAGGGACAATATTATGCAAAAAAATTACAGAATGGCGACAACGGCGCTTCTTTCCTTGGCTGGTTTATGCTTTAGTCTGGCCGCGCAAGCGCTTCCCACGGTGGCTGGCTCGGCCTTGCTGACCGCCAGCAATGAATCCCAGTTGGCATCCTGGCTGGGCGAGGGCAATGTCAAGCTCACTAATATTTATACCAAGGCCGCCGGCGACACTTCCTTGAATTTCCATCACGCCGCCGACGGCAAGGGCCGCACTTTTTCAGTCATGCAGGCCAGTAACGAGTTGGGCCAGACCTGGCTGGTCGGCGGATATAACCCGCAAAGCTGGAGTTCGGACCAGGGTTACAATAGAACGCCGGAAAACGCACAGCGCACCGCGTTCATCTTCAATTTGACGAGCGACGTCGTGCATCGACAAACCCCGAAAACCCAGGTCCTTGATGAGGTCGGCTCATATCAAACCTATAACGGGGCCAAGTTCGGGCCGACCTTTGGCATCGGCAACGACTTGGCCGTGCCGGAAGACCTGAGCACGGGCGGCGTGTCATATATGTATTCCTATGTTGATCCGGTGGCCGGCCATTTCGGCACCAGCCTGCTCGATGGCTCGGCTTTTCATGGTCCGAATATCCACTTCGGGGCAATTGAAGTGTTTTCCATCAGCGCCGTTCCCGAGCCTGAAACGTATGCCATGATGTTGGCGGGTTTGGCACTGCTGGGCTGGCGGCGCAAGGCCAAGGCTTCATCGGTCTGATCTGTCGGTGAGCGATGCGCGCCGCCCGGCCGCAAGGCTAGGGCGGCGCCGTCGTTTTGAGACGGCGCTTTCGCGCGCGGCAATTCTTGCCGCACTCCGCCATCAATATTGATGGCTTTTTAATTGACAAGCGGGGTGGCGGGTTTGCACCCGCCACCCCGAAATTTCCTGCGCCGAACGTCGCTCAGCCGGACCTGCTCCTACAGCTTGGCTGGCGCCGCGTACAGGATGGTTTCATCCAAATATCCTGTGGCGCTACGGCTATACTTTGGACGCATATGGATCGGATCGGTATATAACGGTTCGCCCGCGCCATCCAATACCGGACAAACATTATTGAGGCACAGGAAATTGCTCGGCTCGATGACATGGCTGCCCGTTTCCTTGGCGATCATCGTCAATTGCGCTCGAACCGGTGCGCTTGCGGCCAGGAATGTGTCGAGCGCGACGTTTTCTATCTTCGCCAAGGGGTGAATGCTGTCAAATCTGGAGCCCGCATACATATTTCTTGGGTCATAATTTGGTCCGCTTGGCGGTTGCAGCACCAGATACACGTTTTTGCCATTCTTCCTTAGCAGCGCAATACTGTCGCGCAGCGATTGATAAGAGTTTGTCATCGCATCGGCTTCGGGGAATGCCAGGTGCAGCTTGCCGTCTTCAAACAAGAGTTCGCTATTATTTTTTGTGAAATAACCATACCAGGCCGCGCCTATCACCACATTTGTGACCTCGGGCCGATTGGCCAGATCATAGGCCGCGTCGACGGTTTGCGGGCACAGGGGATATCTGAAGCGCGGCAATTTCACGGTGTGAAGAATCGGCGGGCAGCCGCCGGCGGTCGCAAAGATAATGGAATTGAATTTGGTCGGGGCCGAGCTGATCATTTGCTCGATATGCGGACCATATTGTTGCATCACCGAATCGCCGAGGAACACCGTCAAGCCTGAGGTCTGGCTGGCGATTTTTTGAAACACGATGCCTTGATGGTGGATGGGGGCAAAGGTCGGACCGGGGAAATCGCTGTCGTTCAAGGCATTCAGGTAAATGTCGGCGCCGTGGGCATTGATACGCTCATGCACCATGCCGCCGTTGACCAGCAAGCCGAAGACAACCATCGCCACCATGCCTGTACTCAAGGCGCCGATCACTCGGACTTTTTTGCGGCTGAGGCGAACCGGCGTCTCAATCAAGCGATAAGTGAGGAAAGCCAGCGTGAACGCGGCCAGTATCAGCATGATCTTGACTTGGTAGGGCGGCTTCTCGCCGTAAATGATATTTCCGTACGATAACAGGGGCCAATGCCACAAATACAGCGGGTAGCTGATCAATCCTATCCAGACCGCCAGTTTATTGCTGAGAAAACGACGATTCACGATCGGGTTCGGACCGGCCATGATCAACAGGAAGGTGCCGGCGACGGGCAGGATCGCCCACCAGCCCGGGAATAGGTACTGGGGCTTGATCAAGCTGAACGCGAGTACCAGCGCGATGGCGCCCGACCAGGACGAGACCTGCTTCCATTTCTGCGGCCATTCCCGATGGTGCAATTGGAGGTAGGCGGCGATGCCGCCGGCCATCAATTCCCAGAAACGCGTGACGGGAGAAAAGAACGCGGCCGAAGGATTGGTTTCGACGGTGATGACATTGGTGGCCATCGACAGGCAAAATATGACTGCCATGGGCCAGAGAAAATTCAATCGCTTGCTAAACAATAGCCACAGTAATAGTGGCCAGACCAGGTAAAACTGTTCTTCCACACCCAGCGACCACAGGTGCAACAGGGGTTTGGTGGTGGAGGCGTTGTCAAAATAACCCGTCTCGGACCAGAACACCAGATTCGCGACAAAACCGCCGCCGGCGACAATATGCTTGCCGATCTGCTTGAACTCTCCATGCAAGAGCACCATCCAGCCGAAACACAGGGTGGCCAGCAATACCAGCAGCAGCGCGGGGAAGATGCGGCGTATCCGGCGCGAATAGAATTCGAGAATGCTGAAGGTGCCGGTCTCGAGTTGAGACAGCAGGATCGAGGTGATCAGGAAGCCGGACAGCACGAAAAAGATATCGACGCCGACGAAACCGCCGACGAACCACTTCGGCCAGAAGTGATGCAAGACGACGGCAAGCACGGCCACCGCGCGTATGCCGTCAATATCGGCGCGATATTTGATGCCGCTCGCGTGAGTCGGCGTGGATGTGGATGTCAGGATAGCCTCCGGGATCATGTATTAAATTGAATTATTGCGGGGAGGGGAAGAAGCTGAATCGCTTATGCGGATGAACGCTGGTTGCGCCGACATCGCGCGTGACTCCCACCATCGACGCGCCGCGTCAACGATGTGGCTGGTGCTCGCCCCTCTTTAATGTTTCATTTCTTGCACTAAATTCAATTATACGCGAAGCAAGTCCTTTCGCTGAAGTGTGACGTGAAATCGAATCGGGGGTGGTTGGCGCGGCAAGGGGGGCGAGCGCTGGCCGCGCGGGCGCCGGTCTGGCGCCGAATGCATTTTTTGTCGGCAGTTTAACGGGCAGTTTAACGGCCAGTTCAACGATATATGGCGCTCGATGGGCGACTATCGGTACAATGCTTGTTTCATTCATCTAATCGGCCGGTATTTCGTCTTCCAACGGAACGCGCCCGAGCACCTCTCATTCATTATGGCTGTCATCTCTCTCTCATCGGCGCAACTCGCGTTCGGTCACGTCGCGCTGCTCGATCACGCGGAATTTTCACTGGAAACGACCGAGCGGGTCGGCCTGATTGGCCGCAACGGCACCGGCAAATCCTCGCTGCTGAAGGTCATCTCGGGCACTTTCAAGCTCGACGACGGCCTGTTGGTCATGCAGCAAGGCATCAAAATTGCCTATGTCGAGCAAGAGCCGCAATTCGACCAGGAAATGTCGGTGTATAACGCGGTCGCGTCCGGTATGGGCGAATTGCCGGCCCTGTTGCAGGAATATGACGCGCTGACGGGTCAGTTCGGCCAGGGCGACGATGACGCGCTGATGGAGCGCATGCACGACATCCAGGTCAAGCTCGACGCGGGCGATGGTTGGAGTTTACCCAACAAGGTCGAGACCGTACTGGGGCGCCTGAACCTGAGCGGCGACATGCTGATGAAAACCTTGTCCGGCGGGATGCAAAAGCGCGTCGCGCTGGCGCGTGCGCTGGTCTCGGCGCCCGATGTGTTGCTGCTCGATGAGCCGACCAACCATCTCGATTTCACGTCCATCTTGTGGCTCGAAGGCTTGTTGCGCGATTACAAGGGTAGCGTGCTGTTCATCACCCATGACCGCAGCTTCCTCGACAATGTGGCGACCCGCATCATCGAACTGGACCGTGGCCGCCTGCTGTCGTATCCGGGCAATTTCACCGCTTACCAGGTCAGGAAGAGCGAACAGCTGGAAATCGAAGAGGTGGAAAACGCCAAGTTCGACAAATTCCTGGCCCAGGAAGAAGTGTGGATACGCAAGGGCGTCAAGGCGCGCCGGGTGCGCGACGAGGGCCGCGTGCGCCGCCTGGAAGCCTTGCGCGTGACGCGCAGCGTGCGCCGCGAGCAACAGGGCCAGGTCAAGCTCGATGTGTCGGCCGGCGAACGCTCCGGCAAGATCGTAGCGGAATTGGAAAACGTGTCGAAGTCGTATGGCGACAAGGTGATCGTCAAGGAATTCACGGGCACCATCTTGCGCGGCGATAAAGTCGGCTTGATCGGCGCCAATGGCGCGGGCAAGACCACCTTGCTGAAAATGATACTCGGCCAGGAAGCGGCGGACAGCGGCACGATACGCCTGGGCACCAAGTTGCAGGTGGCATATTTCGACCAAATGCGCACCCAGCTCAACGAAGACGCGAATTTGATGGAAACCATCGCGCCGGGCAGCGACTGGGTCGAAATCAATGGCCAGCGCAAGCACGTGATGACGTACCTGAACGATTTCCTGTTCGCGCCGGAACGGGCCCGTTCGCCCGTCAAGTCGCTCTCCGGCGGCGAGCGCAACCGCCTGCTGCTGGCGCGCCTGTTTGCCAAGCCGGCCAATGTGCTGGTGCTCGATGAGCCGACCAATGACCTTGATATCGATACCCTGGAATTGCTGGAAGAATTGCTGGAAGATTACACCGGCACCGTCTTCCTGGTCAGCCATGACCGCACCTTCCTCGACAATGTCGTGACCCAGGTAGTGGTGTCCGAAGGCGAAGGCAAGTGGCGCGAATTCGTCGGCGGTTATACCGACTGGGAGCGGGTGCGCTCGATCGCACCGGCGCCGGTCAAGGCCGCCGCCAAGGCCGAGCCAGCCAGCGCGGCCCAGCCGGCCGCCGCCAAGCAAAAAAAGCTCAGCTACAAGGAGCAGCGCGAACTCGATGAATTACCCATCCTGATTGCCAGTCTGGAAGATGAGCAAGGCGTCATCGCGGCCCAATTGTCGCACCCGGATTTTTATAAGAAGACCCCGGCCGAGGGCAAGCGCCTGAATGCCCGCGTCGCTGAAATCGAGGCGCAATTGCTGGAAGCGCTGGAAAAATGGGAAGTGATCGAGGCGCGCGGCAAGGCTTGAGGCCGGACGGCAGCTGTTGTTAGAATGCTTCAATCGGCGCGTGGGGCTTGTTCGAATCTATTGTGTCAATCACAATGCTGTTTTGATATTCCTTGAGGTGAATATGGCAATACATTACGCCCGATTGACGACAGCGGATTCCCATGTTTGAGCGCGCCGCGTTGCCACGGGTGTTGCCGTTTCTGGTGTATATCGCCTTTATTTTTATCGCCGATATGCTGGGCCGTCTCGGCTGGAGCGCGGCCGAACTGCGTTATTTGTATCCCGTCAAGATCGTCGCGGTGCTGGCCGTGTTGCTGGTCTATCGCCGTCAATACACCGAACTGGCGCTGGGCAGCCTTGGCCCGCGCGGCGCCCTGCTGGCCGTATTGAGCGGGATCGTGGTGCTGGTGCTGTGGATTAATCTGGACGCGGGCTGGATGACAGTCGGTTCCTCGCCCGGTTTCGATCCGCGCAATAATGGCGCGCTCGACTGGCCCATGGTGGTGGTGCGCATCGCTGGCGCGGCCCTGGTGGTGCCGGTGATGGAAGAATTGTTTTGGCGCTCCTTCTTGATGCGCTGGATCGATGCCCCCGATTTCTTGTCGGCCAACCCCGCGCACACGAGAACGAAGGGTTTTGTTGTCGGGGTGATATTATTCGGCTTCGAACATAATTTGTGGCTCGCGGGTATCGTTGCCGGAGCCGCCTACAGTGTCCTATATATGCGTAGCCAAACCCTCTGGTCGCCCATACTCGCGCATGGCGTGACCAATGGCTTACTGGGGGTTTGGATAATTTCCACTGGTCACTGGGCTTACTGGTAATATTGCCCGTCAGCAGTCAGATCTTTCACAAGACGAATGAAAATGTTGAGCTCTTTGCAAAAAAGCATCCATTGTTGCTGGATTCCCACAATTATTTTAACCCGTGGCGGAGTGCGCTTGCGCAAGCCCGTTGCGCGCACGCTGGCCTTGTTGATCGGAGCAGCTTGCAGTCTGCCAGCCAGCGCCGAGATCAGCGATACCATCCACCCCTTTGTTGCCGTGACCTATACACGCGACGATAATTTGCTGCGCCTGCCTGACGACAGCCCTAGCTCCGAAGGGCCGCGCGCCGATTCCATCAAACAGGTTCAAGGTGGCGTGGTGTTTGAGCGGCCGATCGGTCGCCAGGTGCTGTCCGGACAGGCCAAGTTGTCCAAGGTCACGTTCGACCATTACGATGAATTGAATTACAACGGCAAGGATTTTCTTGCCGCGCTCGAGTGGCACGTCGGCAATCATGTCGATGGCCACCTCGGTTCCGGTTATACGCAAACCATCACTCCTTTCACGGATTTCCACACCAGTGACTTGAATTTGCGCATACAACGTCACAACTATGCCGACGCGGCATGGAATTTCCATCCGAGTTGGCGCCTGCACGCCAGTTTTATCGAGGATAAATATACCTATGACTTGCTGTCGCAAGTACTCAGCAACCGCACCGAGCAAGTCGCCGAACTGGGGTTGGACTTTATCGAAACCACCGACAGCCGGGTCGGCGTGCAAGTGCGGCGCTTGAAAGGCGTGTACCCGAATCACTTGAGCGTCGGCACGGTCGTGATCGATAATGGCTACGATCAAAACGAATTGAAGGCCAATATATACTGGCGTTTCAGCGGCGTCACCCAGTTTCAATTCCTGGGTGGCCTGGTCCAGCGCAAGCATAATTTTTTCACCGACCGCGACGCCAAGGGCTTCAATGGCAGGGCAATCGTGACGTGGGCGCCGTTGGGGAAAGTGCGTTTCACGGGCAATGTCTGGCGTGAATTTGCCGTGGTCGAGAGCACGCTGGTGAGCAGCAGCTTGAACAAGGGCGAGAGCGTGGCTGCGGTTTGGGATGCCACTGCCAAGGTGCGCGTGGATGCCCAGGTCAAGCGCGAAAATCGCGATTTTTCCAGCGCCAACGGGATCAGCTTGCCGGGTGACTTGAGCGATACCACCCGCTCGACCTCGCTTGGCGTCACCTATGCGGCGCGCTTGTCCACCCAACTTGGAGTCAATCTGACGCATGATGTGCGGGCCGGCTCGGAAGCAATCGGGACCGGAAGCTATCGCGATAATAGCGTTTCCCTTAACGCCAGTGTACAGTTCTGAAGAAAAACATGACGGTCAATGATATTCCTCTAATTTCGTTCTTCCAGCGCGTGCTCGATCCGATCATCATCATGGGTACGCTGTACCTGGTATCGATGATTTTTGCCGAGCCGTTCACCGGCTATTCACTGGTGTTGATGATCCTGGGATTTTTTGTTTCTTCCTCGGTGTACCAGCATGTCGATCCGTATCGCACCTGGCGCAGCGGCAGGATGCTGGCCTATGCCCGCGACGTTGTCGCAGGCTGGACGATTACCGCGCTGATCCTGGTATTTCTGGGCGCAGCCAGCGGCCTGGCTTACCATTACGATAATGTGGTGGTGGTGGCCTGGTTCGTCGCGACCCCGGTTGTGCTCTTGCTCAGCCACCTGGCCGCGCGCCAGGTCGGTTCCGGTTCGGCGCGCGACAGCGAGATGCGTTCGGTCGTGATTATCGGCGCCAACGATGCCAGTCTGAAATTCGCGGCCACCATCGGGCGTAACCCGAATCTGTTCATGACGGTATGCGGCTTCTTCGACGACCGCACGGATGACCGTTGGCCCGAGGAAATGCGCGAACCGATGCTGGGACGGATGGCCGACATCGCCGGCTATGTGCGCGAAAACGGCATCAAGATGATCTTCATCAGCCAGCCGATTTCAGCCCAACCGCGCATCCGCAAATTGCTCGACGAATTGCAAGATACCACCGCCTCGGTGTATTTCTTGCCGGACATCTATGTGTTCGACTTGATGCAAGCGCGCTTTGATAATGTCGGCGGGATGCCGGTGATCGCCATTTGCGAGTCGCCGTTTACGGGCTTTAACAGCATGATCAAGCGCGGCAGCGACATTATCCTGGGCGCGCTGATTCAAATTCTGCTGTTGCCGATCATGCTGGTGATTGCCATCGCGGTCAAGGTGACATCGCCGGGGCCGGTGATTTTCCGGCAACGTCGCTATGGTTTGTATGGCGAGGAAATTATTGTCTACAAGTTCCGGTCGATGACGGTGGCCGAAGATGGCGCCAAGGTGGTGCAGGCCACCAAGAACGATCAGCGCGTCACCAAGATCGGCGCCTTCCTGCGCCGCAGTTCCCTCGATGAGTTGCCGCAATTTATCAATGTATTGCAGGGGCGCATGAGCATCGTCGGTCCGCGCCCGCACGCGGTGGCCCATAACGAGCAATATCGCAAGCTGATCAAGGGCTATATGTTGCGCCACAAGGTCAAGCCCGGCATTACCGGCTGGGCCCAGGTGAATGGCTTGCGCGGCGAAACCGAAACCCTGGACAAGATGGAGGCGCGGGTGCAATACGATCTCGATTACCTGCGCAACTGGTCGCTGTGGCTCGATATCTGGATCATCGTGCGTACCGTGAAAGTGGTGTTGGCGCGTGAAAACGCCCACTGAGGCTTAGACTTGCCTTAAGGCGACCGTTAAAAGTTTTTGAAGGCCGTCAATACGCGCTAGAATAAGCCGGTGTAATTGCAGCACTGGCTTGCCACTCTGGTGGCACTCTCAACACGGTTCGCCGAGTTCAGCATGAGAATAGTTCGCATCCCCGCATGCTTGCCTGCGCTTGCCCCTGGCGGGGAGGGCGCCGCATTTCCGCTCAAGACGCCCCATTTCCCCACTCGCCGGCCCGGCCCGGCCTCAAGCCAGGCGGTGGGGAGGTGTTCAATCGAAACAGGCTATGGCGGTTGAAGATGTTATAGTTTTGCTCTTGCTTTTTTCAGGCGTGCGGAAGGCCTTGTGCCCTCTTTCAGTGTAGAATAGTTGCTTTAATGACTGCTCAGTAATTAAATTGTTAATATATTTTGTTATTTATTGTGTATTGGCATGTCAACATTTATAATATTGACAATTGTCGGGGCAGGTCGCATAATCCCCACGCGAAAATTGCGGTTGGGTCTCTGCGGTGCGGCGTTTGACGGTGTCAAAGCCGCCGCAGGGAGGGAGCGTTCAGGCAGCTCGACGCGTGCCAACGCCTACTTAAAGTGAATCCTGAAGGAATGATTTTGAACCATTTTGATATTGCAAGCCCCATGAAAAAAAACAGCTCAAACAATAAGCGCCTCCTATGCGCCAGCCTGATCGTGCTGGCTGCCGCCGGCTTGTCGGCCTGCGGCAACAAGGACAAGAAACCGGGCCAGGCGCTGGTCAGTGTCAATGGTGAGGAAATCACGGTACTGCAACTGAATGAGGAGTTGCAACGCTCGGGCGCCCAAGCTTCGCAACAGGAAGCGGCCAGCAAGCAGTTGCTGGAAGCCTTGATCGACCGCCAGTTGCTGCAAAACGAGGCCGCCAAGGACAAGACCGACCGCGACCCGAAAGTGGTGCAAGCGATCGAACGCGCCAAGGCCTTGATCGTGGCCCAGGCGTATATGCAAAAACGGGTGGGCGCGATTGCCAAGCCGAACAAGGCCGAAGTCGAGGAATATTTCGGCAAGCATCCGGAATTTTTCAGTCAGCGCAAGCAATTCGATATGCGTGAACTGGTCATTGCCAGCGCCGACATGAACGACACGCTGAAGGCGGCGATGGATGCTTCCAAGTCGCTGGAAGAAGTGGCGGTCTGGCTCGATGCCCACAAGGTCAAGTATGCCCGGACCCAGATTTCGCGCACCAGCGCCGATCTGGCGCCGGAACTGAGCTCGAAATTGATTGCCATGCCCAAGGGGCAGTTATTCATCATCAAGGAAGGCGAGCGCAGCATGCTGATCTCGATCGCCGAGATCAAGGATAATCCGGTCACCCTGGAAGTGGCGGCGCCCCAGATCGAGCAATTCCTGTTCAATAAGAAGAACAAGGATGCGGCCGATGCGGAATTGGCGCGTTTGCGCGCCGCAGCCAAGATCGAGTACCTGAATAAAACGGCGGGCGAAGCCCCGGCCGCAGCTTCGACCCCGGCCCCGGCCCCGGCCGCCAAGCCGGCCGCCGACGCGAATGAGCGCGGTGTAGCGGGCTTGAAATAAGCTTGTTCGATATTTTTAAAAACTCTTCAATGGAATTGAGCCAATCATGAAACGACTTGCAATATGGATGATGGGCGCGCTGTTGGCCTGTACCTTGGGTACGGCCGGCGCGGCCGAAATACTGCTGGGCGCCGGCGATGTGCTCAAGATTTCCGTGTACGGTAGCCCCGACCTGTCCCTTGATACCCGGGTCAGCGAAGCGGGCGCCATTACCTTTCCGCTGGTGGGCACGGTGCCCGTCGGCGGCCTGTCGGTGGCTGCCGCCGAAAAGAAGATCGGTGGAATGCTCGAGACCGGCGGCTTCATTCGCAAGGCGCAGGTCAATATCATTGTGACCACCATACAGAGCCAGCAAGTGTCGGTGCTGGGACAAGTGAATCGTCCGGGCCGCTATCCGCTCGAAGGCAAGCGCAGCCTGATGGACATGCTGGCCATGGCGGGCGGCTTGAATGTGGATGGCGGCGATACCGTCAGCCTGATTCGCAAGCGCAATGGCAATACCACCAAGGATATCGTCGATATCGTCGAGATGATACGTAGCGGCGACCTCAATCGCGACTTCGATCTGGCCGGTAACGACGTGATCTATGTCGAGCGCGCGCCGCGTTTCTATATTTATGGTGAAGTCCAGCGTCCCGGCGCCTTTCGCCTGGAACGCGCCATGACGGTATTGCAGGCGCTCTCGGTCGGCGGCGGCTTGACCGCGCGCGGCACCGAGCGCGGCATGCGCATCAAGCGTCGCGACGACACCGGCAAAATGCAAGTGCTCGACGCCAAACATGATGACATGCTGCAAATCGACGATGTGGTCTATGTTCGCGAAAGCTTGTTCTGAGCATGAGTTTTTTTATTCGCCCATTCGGCGCTCGATAATCTATTTAATGTACGCCATGGGAGTTTCATCATGAGTATTTCACAGTTCTTGCTGATTTTGAGGGCCCGCCTCTGGATCTTGATTTCCACCCTGGTCGTCACCGTGTCGGTCACGGTGGTGGTCAGTTTGATGTTGCCGAAGACATATAAAGCCACCAGTTCGCTGTTGCTTAATTACAAGGGCGTCGATCCGGTCACCGGCATGACGATGCCGGGCCAATTATTGCCCGGTTATATGGCGACCCAGGTCGACATCATCACCAGCAAGAATGTCGCCTTGCACGTCGTCGATTCTCTGCATCTGGCCAGCAGCCCGGCCGTGGTCGCGCAATTCAACGAAGCCACCGGCGGCCAAGGCACAGTGCGCGACTGGCTGGCCGATCTGTTGCTGGCCAAGCTGGAGATCGTCCCGGCGCGCGAGAGTAGCGTGGTCGATATCAGCTTCAAGGGCAGCGATCCGCAATTTGTCGCCGCAGTGGCGAATGGTTTTGCCGATGAGTATCAAAAAATCAATATACAATTGAAAGTCGACCCGATGAAAAAGGTCGCTGCCTATTTCGGCGAGCAAACCAAGCTGCTGCGCGATAACGTCGAAGTGGCGCAAAGCCGGCTTTCGAAATACCAGCAAGAACATGGCATTGTCAGCATCGACAATCGGCTCGATGTGGAATCGAATCGTTTGAATGATTTGTCGGCCCAATTGGTCGGCGCACAAGGCCAGTCGATGGAAGCGAGCTCGCGTCAACGCATGGCGCAGGGTGGCAGCGGTGCCGAATCGCCGGACGTGGCGGCCAATCCGATGATACAAAACTTGAAAATCAATCTCGGCAACGCTGAGTCGAAGTTTGCCGAGATAGCGCAACGCCTCAGCGCTAATCATCCGCAGTATCAAAGTGCCAAGACGGAAGTGGATAAAATGCGCGCCGATTTGAACGCGCAAATGAAAGCGACCTCGAATAGCGTCGGCAATAACGCGCAAATCCTGCAGCAACGCGAAGCGGCCATCCGCGCCGCCCTGGCCGAGCAAAAGACCAAGGTGCTGGAATTGAACCGCACCCGCGATGAAATGGGCGTCTTGAGCAAAGACGTTGAAAGCGCCCAACGCGCCTACGATGCCGCGTCCCAGCGTTTTTCGCAAACCAAGATCGAAGGACAATCGGATCAATCCGATATTTCCGTGCTGAACCCTGCCGTGGCCCCGATCAAGCCATCCGGCCCGAAAGTCGTGCTCAATACCTTGCTGGCGATTTTCCTCGGCACCATGCTGGGCCTGGGTTTCAGCGTGCTGGCCGAGATGTTGAACCGCCGTGTGCGTTCGGAAGGCGATCTGGTCGATACCTTGCAGATTCCCGTGCTTGGCGTGATCAACTGGACGCCGGCTCCGCGCAAGCGTTCGGGTTTTATCAATGCGCTCACCTTCCGCCGCTTGCGCGCCAACTAAGAGATGGACACCAATATGAACCACCCTGCGCTTACCCAAGCTACCCGCCCGCAGCCTCGTACCGGTGACTCGAGCATCGGTGGCTTGCTGCTGGAATCGGGCAAGATCACGCCGGAAAATGCGGAAAAAGTCTTGCGCATGCAAAAGGAACTGGGAATTCGTTTTGGCGAGGCCGCCCAGCGTCTTGGCCTGATTACCGATGCCGATATCCAGCAAGTGCTGGCGCGCCAGTTCGACTATCCTTATCTGCAAGCCGGTCAGGGCAAGTATTCGCAGCGCTTGCTGGCCGCTTACCAACCGTTCAGTCCGCAGGTCGAAGTCTTGCGCGCGATCCGCAGCCAGTTGATGTTGCGCTGGTTCGCCCGTGGCCGCAAGTCGCTGGTGATCCTCGGCGTCGATAGCGGCGACGGCGCCAGCCTGTTCGCGGCCAATCTGGCGGTGGTGTTTTCCCAGTTGGGCGAACATACCTTGCTGGTTGACGCCAATCTGCGCAAGCCTAGTCAGCATGAAATCTTCGATTTGAAGAACAAGCAGGGCTTGTCCGATATCCTGGCCGGACGCGCCGACCTCGACGTGATCGCCAAGCTCGACGCTTTTGTCGACTTGCATGTGCTGGAAGCGGGCACGCTGGCGCCGAATCCCCAGGAATTATTGAGCCGTGCCACATTTGGTGAATTGAACAAGCAATTGGAACAACGCTTCGATGTCGTGCTGTATGACGCTGCCGCCTTTTCCACTGCCTTCGATGCGCAAGCCATTGCGACCCGGGCCGGCGGCGTGTTGCTGGTGACGCGCCGCAACCACACCATGCTGGCCGACTTGAACATGGCAACCGAACAACTGGTACGGGGCGGCGCGGAAATCGTCGGCTCGGTCATGGTCGAATTTTAATGGACGGATTGTTGAAGCGTGGTTTAGGCGTGGACTTGCCCCGATTGAAAGCTTTGGCGCCGGAATGGCTGCCCATCGTGGTGGGCTTTCTGGCGCTGTTCGTGCCGACCTTTTACAATTTGTTTCGCGGGGTGTGGTCGACCGAGGAGCAAGCCCATGGTCCCATCATTCTGGTGCTGTCGCTGTGGCTGGCAACGCGCAGCTGGGGCACGGTGTGCGATCTGGCGCCGCCGGCCCGGGCCCGCACCGGCTGGGTGATTTGCGTCTTTTCATTGATCTTGTATATTTTCGGCCGCTCGCAGCAAATTGTCTCCTTCGAGATCAGTTCCTTTATTCTGATGATGGGTGCTATCTTGCTGATCAAGCGCGGCGGACGCGCGCTGCGGATCTTGTGGTTCCCGTTCTTCTTCATGTTATTCATGATTCCGCTGCCGAGTTCGGTCGTGACGACCCTGACCATGCCGATGAAAATGGCGGTTTCTTATGTGACGGAGCATTTGCTGTTCTGGGCCGGCTTGCCGATTGCCCGCACCGGGGTGATCTTGCAGATAGGCCAGTATCAATTATTGGTGGCCGACGCTTGCGCCGGCTTGCAAACCTTGCTGACGCTGGAGTCGCTGGGCCTGTTTTACCTGAACGTGGTACGGCATACCTCGGCCGTCCGCAATATCGGTTTGGCGCTCTTGATCGTGCCGATTTCGTTTACCGCCAATGTGATACGGGTGTGTGTGCTGACCTTGATTACCTATTATTTCGGCGACGCGGCCGGGCAGGGTTTCCTGCATGGTTTTGCCGGCATGGTCTTGTTCATCAGCGCCCTGGTATTGATTATCAGCGTGGACAGCTTTTTACAATATGTGTCCAGGCCGAAGCTCGCCCCCTCGCTGGTCAATCCGGGAGCGTCGCATGAATAAGGCAATCAAGTCGAGCATCGTGCTGGGACTGCTGATGGTGGCATCGGCCGGTACCGCGAAGTTAATCATCCCGACCCATTACCTGGCCGATAGCCGCCCGGCGGTATCGCTGGAAACCTCGATTCCCACCCGCTTTGGCGATTGGAAGGAGGAAAAATCGGGCTTTGCCGGGGTTGTCAATCCGCGCACCGAAGCGGCGATCAAGGCGATTTACACCCAGACGCTGTCGCGCACCTATATCAATGGCAGCGGCTACCGGGTCATGTTGTCGCTTGCCTATGGCGCCAACCAAAGCGATGGCTTGAATTTGCATTTTCCGGAAGTGTGTTACCCGGCCCAGGGTTTTGAAGTGACATCGAACCAGAATGGCATCCTGGCTACGCCGCAGGGCAATATCATGGTAAAGCGCCTGGAAACGAATTTATCGGGCCAGCGCTTTGAACCGGTCACGTATTGGAGTACGGTCGGCGATTTCGTCGCCAACAATGGCGTCAATAAGAAAATGGTCGAGATGCGCTACCGGCTGGGCGGGCAAATTCCGGATGGTTTGCTGTTCCGGGTCTCGTCCATCGATACCGACGCCGCGCGTTCATTCCAGCAGCAAGGCGATTTCGTCACTGCCCTGGCAGCGGTCTTGCCGTCCGCCGACAAGCGCCGTTTGATGGGCTTTGCGCCCTGACGGTCCGAACAGCCGGTAAAGCCACGCCCCCGATAGCACAGGCGCGACCGGCTTGCCGGCATCGCAAGGCATTCATTTATAAAGTAGTCATGGGAGAAATTTTTTGTCGAATTTGAGAGTGGCGTCTGACACGGTCCAACGGCTCTGGTCGCGCCTCAGGGAGCCTTTCCGCTCGCTGGCGGACCTGGGCTGGAGCGCGCGCGCCGATTTTCGTGCGGCCAGAAGATCGGCCGCTTATCAAGCCGCGTATGATTTGCCCTTGCCACTGGTGACGATTTGTGTCGCCACGTTCAATCGCGGCCGCTTGCTGACCGAGCGTTGCCTGCCATCGCTGATCAAGCAAGACTACGCCAATTTGCAAATTATCGTGGTCGGCGATTGCTGCACCGACGATACGGCCGAGCGGGTTGCCGCCTTGAACGATGCCCGCATCGAATTTGTCAATTTGACGGAACAGGGCGTGTATCCGACCGAGCCGCGCCAGCGCTGGATGGTGGCCGGCACGGTGGCCATCAATCATGCGCTGTCGTTGGCCAAGGGGCAATTCATTACTCACCTCGACGATGACGACGAGCATTTGCCGGACCGCGTCAGCAGTTTGCTGGCCTTGATGCGCGCCAGCCGCGCCGACATCATCTGGCATCCCTTCGACTATGAGCGGGTGCCGGACGAATGGCATGTCAATCAGGCCCTCAAATTTGCCGTCAACAATGTTTCGACCTCGTCGGTGTTTTACCACCATTGGCTGGCCTCGATTCCCTGGGATATCAGGGCATGGCGTTATTCGGAACCGGGCGACTGGAATCGATTCCGCAAGATCCGTTATCTTGGCGTTCACGCCGTCCGCGCCCCGCAACGTTTCTTGAAACATTATCGCGAGCGCAATCAAAAAACCTGAGCTGCGTGTCGCGCGCTCCCACTTTATTTATTGATATCATGAAAAAAATCTTTGTCACCGAACCATCCCTGCCGCCGCTGAACGAATTCATGCCTTACCTGGAAAAAATCTGGGAAAGCAAATGGCTCACCAATGCCGGTCCGTTTCACCAACAGTTGGAGCAAGAACTGGCCGACTATCTGGGCGTCAAGCATCTGGCCTTGTTTACCAACGCCACCATCGCGCTGGTCACGGCGCTGCAAGCGCTGCGCATTTCCGGTGAAGTGATCACCACGCCGTACTCCTTCGTGGCGACGGCGCATTCCCTGTTATGGAATGGCATCAAGCCGGTCTTCGTCGATATCGATCCGCTCACCTTCAATCTGGACCCGAAGAAAATCGAGGCTGCGATCACGCCGCAAACCACGGCGATTTTCCCGGTCCACGTGTATGGCACGCCTTGCAATGTGGAAGAAATCGAACGCATCGCCGACACCTATGGCTTGAAAGTGATTTACGACGCGGCGCACGCCTTCGGCGTCACCCACAAGGGTGGCAGCGTGCTCAATTACGGCGATTTGTCGGTGCTCAGTTTCCACGCGACCAAGGTATTTAATACCTTCGAGGGCGGGGCCATCATTTGCCCCGACGCCAAGACCAAGCAGCGCATCGATCACTTGAAAAACTTCGGCATCGCCGATGAAACCACCGTCGTCGCGCCTGGTATCAATGGCAAGATGAATGAAGTGCAAGCCGCCTTCGGACTGTTGCAACTCAAGCATGTCGATCTGGTGCTGGAGCGCCGCGCCGCCATCGCCGCGCGTTACCGCGCCAACCTGGCATCGGTGCCGGGCATTTCCCTGCCGGCCATCGCCGAGGATTGCCGTCCGAATAATTCGTATTTCCCCGTCTTCGTGGAAGCCGATTATCCGCTGTGCCGAGACGACCTGTATGCCTATCTGCAAACCCAGAACATCATGTCGCGCCGCTATTTCTATCCATTGATCAGCGAATTCCCCATGTATCGCGGCTTGCCTTCGGCCCGTCCTGACTTGTTGCCGGTGGCCCACCACGTGGCCGACCGTGTGCTTTGCCTGCCGATCTTCCCCGATCTGCCTTTGGAGCAAGTCGACCGCATTTGCGACATCTTGCGCCGCGCGCCTAAAGCCTAGTCGGATCGGGCGAGAAGAATATGTCTTTTTTAACAGATGACGAAGTGGCCAAGCTGGGCTTGGCCCATGTCGGCAGCGGCGTCAAGATTTCCCATTTGGCGTCCCTGCATAATCCGGGCAATATCCACCTCGGCAACGATGTGCGCATCGATGATTTTTGCGTATTATCGGCCGGGGCGGGCGGCATCGAAATCGGCAACAATGTGCATGTGGCCGTGTATGCCTGCCTGATCGGCAAGGGCAAGATCACGCTGAGCGACTTCGCCAATATTTCTTCGCGCGTGTCGATTTATTCCAGCAATGACGATTACAGCGGTGCCTTCATGACCGGTCCGACGGTGCCGCCGGCCTACACCAATATCACGGTGGGCCCGGTGCATATCTGCCGCCACGCGATTGTCGGCAGTGGCGCCATCGTGTTGCCAAATGTGGTCATCGGCGAGGGTGCGGCCGTCGGCGCGCTAGCGCTGGTGCGCGCCGATTGCGAGCCTTTCGGCGTGTATGTCGGCGCCCCGGCCCGCAAGGTCAGGCAGCGCAAGCGCGATTTGCTCGAGTTGGAACAGGCCTATCTGCTCTCCAAGGTCATGGCTGGCGCGGCGCCATGAGTGCGCCGGCTAGCACTCAGGGCAATAACTTTAATCTGATACGTTTGTTGGCCGCATGGCTGGTATTGTTTTCGCATAGTTATCACCTGACCGGTTTCGGCGCGGCCGAACCGCTCTACCATTTGACGGCGGAGAAATTGACCTTCGGCACCCTGGCCGTCGGCGTATTTTTTTCCATCAGCGGCTATCTGATCACGGCCAGCGCGTATGCGCGAGCCTCGTTTGTCGAATTCCTGATTGCCCGCATGCGCCGCATTTTCCCCGCCTTGATCGCGGTGGTGTTGCTGAGCGCCCTGTTGCTGGGGCCAGCTATGAGCTCGCTTGGCGCGGCGGATTATTTCGCCAACCATGCGGCATTGACTTATATAATACGCAATATTACCATGTTTCGCCTGCAATATACCTTGCCAGGCGTATTCGAGACGAATCCATTGAGCGCGGCCGTCAATGGTTCGCTGTGGACCTTGCCGGTCGAATTTTCACTGTATCTGGCAGTGGGCGGCGGGGTGCTGGTCTTGCGCCGGCTGGGCCTGCTGAAGCGTAGCGTGCTGCCCTTGTGCGCGCTCGCGGCCACTTGTCTGTGGTGCTGGTATGCGGTATTGCATGGCAGTAAATCAGGCACGCTCTTGCTGGTGCCGTATTTCATGCTGGGCGCCATTTGCCGTATCTGCCGCGACCGGCTGTTGCTGAACGGCTGGGTCGGCATCGCCCTGTGGATCGCGCTGGCCTTGTCCATGTTGGTGGAGTGGAACGTGTTTCCCATCGTCGCCGGCATTGCCATCAGTTATAACACCTTGTGGATCGCGCGCCACCCACGCTGGGTGTTGCCGTTTAATACAGAACGCATCGGCGATCTGTCGTATGGCATTTACCTGTTCGCCTTTCCCGTACAGCAAACCATCATTGCCCTGCATCCGGCCGCCACGCCCATGCTCTTGTGCGCCCTGGCCACCTTGCTGGTGGTCCCGCTGGCCTGGCTGACCTGGCATGGTATAGAACAGCGCTTCGTGGCCAGTCGTGCGCCTGCGCCCGCATCCGTCCTGGTGCATCCATGAGCGACTTGCGACGCATTGCGACGATGAGCATCGCGCGCGGCTATGGCATGCTGCTATCGCTGGCCACCTTATTCGTGTCGGCCCGCCTGCTGGGACCCGATGGCCGGGGCGAGTTTGCCGCTGCCATGGCCTGGGCTGCCCTGTTCGCCACCCTGTTCAATCTCAGCCTGGGCCAGGCGCTGCAGCACCGCTTGCAGTCGGCCGCGACCAAACCCACGCTGGCCGAGCAACTCGGCACGCTGGGTGGTCTGGCCGCAGCCTTGTCGCTGGTCGCGCTGCTGATTGCCGGCGCCATGTATCTGGCCAGCGGTGGACGCTGGTTCAAGGGCTTGAGCCCGCTGTTGATGCTGATCGCGCTGGCTGCCGTGCCGCTGCTCGTGTGGGAACAATATGCCTCGAATATGCTGGCTGCGGCAGCCCAGACCGGCTTGCTGAACCGTGCCCAATACCTGGGCCGCACTGCCGGCTTCGGTGTGTTCTTTTTATTGGTCATGTATCTCGGTTGGGGCGTGCCCGGGGCGCTGGGGTCGCAATTGATCGGTCAATTCCTGGTCGCGATGCTGGTGGGTCTGCCCTTGTGGCGCCTGGCCGGCGGTTCGGTCAAATGGGCCAAGCGTGAAGTGGTGCCCTTGTTGCGCTCGGGCAGCGTGATCCATATGACTACCGTGAGCGCCTTTTTGCTGGACCAGGTCAGCATTTTGTTCATCAACCAGGACTTGGGCAAGCGCGACGTCGGTTTCTATCAGTTAGCCCAGCAAATGGTGGGCTTGCTCCTGATCGTGCCGCAAAGCGCGCTGATGATCATTTATGGCGGCTTGGCGCGCGCCACGCCCGATCAATTCTGGCCGCAGCAAAAACGCCTGGCCAAGCGCTTGCTGGCTGGTATGGCGGGCATTTGCCTGCTGGCCTATGCCCTGGCGCCGATGCTGGTGGCGCTGGTGGCGGGCCATGCTTTCGACGCCAGCGCGTCCATGTTCCGGGCCTTGTTGCCGACCGTGTTTGGCATCAGCCTGGCGCTGCTGATGACGCCGCAATGGATAGGCCGCGGCATGTTGAAATTAAATACCAGCCTGACCATCGCCACCAGCGTGGTGGTGGTGGCTGCCAGTTATTGGGCGATTCCCCGCTATGGCGTGAATGGCGCGATCAATGTCAGATTGGCGGTCTATGCGGTCTGGATACCCATCGCGCAAATCGGATTTTGGTTGTGGTGCAACCGCTGCGCCCGGAAGTCTGCGGCCCAGCCGCAAGGAGTGGAATCATGAAAAAGTATAAACGTGCCGGCTTTCAAGGCAGTTACTGGCTGGTTGGCTTGGCGCTGTTGGGCGGGCTGTTTGCCTGTGCGCTGACCGGCCTGATGGTGGCTGTGATACCACCCGGTACCCTGATCAGGTTGTTTGCCTTTCCAATGGTCATGTTGCTGCTGGTGGCCTTATGGATGATGCCGAAGCGCCGTGAAGCGCCGGACGGCTTGCTCAATATTATTTTGCTGGTACTGGTCAGTCTGATCAATCTGTGGCCGCCCTACATCATTTTCCGTTTTGGCGGCATGCCGACGGTGAATCCAACCAAGCTGGCCTGGCTTGCCTTCATGGTGCTGGCCAGCTTCAGCATCTTGTCCTGCCAGGTGCCGATGGCGCGCCTGGTGGCGCGCTGCAAGGCGCACCGGATACTGGTGTCGGCTATCGCCTTCTTGTTTGCCTGGCGCATCATCAGTTCGGCCACCGGCATCCAGCCGCTGGCGCAAATCGCGACCCTGGTGTCGGAAATCGTCAGTTGCTATTTTATTTTCTTTCTGGTCCTGGCGGTCTTGCGTGACGAGAAAGATGTCTTTCGCATGCTGGTGGTACTGGTGATCGTGGCCATCGCCCAGGCTTGCCTGGCATCCTATGAGTCGGTGGTGAAACATACCCTGTTTGCCCGTTTCATCACGCTGGGCGCCGACGATTCCGCCGTCATGCTCGATTCCCTGCGCGGCATTTTCCGCGATGGCCATTACCGGGCTCAGGGCACGTTCGAGCATTCGATGGTGTTGGCCGAATTCCTGGCGATGATCGTGCCGCTGGCCGCTGCGGTATTCCTGACCCGTCGGGAAGTGCTGTTGCGCTGGGCCGGCCTCGGATTCATTCCGCTTGCCGTTGCCATGATCGGCGCCTCGCGCAGCCGCTCCGGCATGGCGGTGTTGCTGATCGCGGTGTTGCTGGTCGGCGTATTGCGCCTGATCCCGCGCGAAAACACGGGCGGCGGCCAGCGCAGCTTCAGCCTGGTCATGATCATGGCGATGTTATTGGCGCCACTCTTGCTCGGGGTCGGCTATGTGGCCATGCAAGAAATGACTTCCCTGATCGCCGGCCGCACCCAGACTGAGGCCGGCAGCACCATGGCGCGGGTCTTGATGATGCAGCGCGGCATGCCTTTGTTGGCCGCCAGCCCGTTTTTTGGCTATGGCAACGGGATGGGCGCGGTAAAGCTAGGTTTCTTTGACGGCGTTCGCTATAATATTGACAATTTTTTCCTCGGCCTGGCGCTTGACGCGGGCATTCCCGGCCTGGTGGCTTTTGCGGTGATTTTCATCGGTGCCATCGTGCTGGGCTTGAAAGTGTATAGAAAACGGGTGGACAGTGCGGGCACGGTGGCCGGTTTCATTGTGATTTCACTGATTATGTTGCTGGTCACTAAAACAGTGCTCTCGATCACGTCCGGATTTACGCTGGCGTATATTTTGATCGCCGCCATGATCGTCTTGGGTGAAACGCCCGATCGCGATGGGGCGACGAAACTTGCCGGTGAGTCTAACCGGGGCATGGGTATGGAATTGAAATAATGAGTATGGTAATGCATGACGGGAAACCGAAAGTATGGATAGTGCTGGTCAACTGGAATGGCTGGCGGGACTCGCTCGAGTGCCTGGAAAGCGTGTTCCGGCAAGGCTACCCGAACTTTGGCGTGATCCTGTGCGATAACGCTTCGGCCGACGGTTCGGTCGAAGCAGTGCAAGCCTGGGCCAGCGGCGCGCAAGCCTATGCGCCGCCTGCGGGGCCGCTGGGACAATTGCCGCCCTTGCCCAAGCCTTTGTCTTGCGCCGTGGTAGAGAATGGCGCGCGGGTGGGGGCCGATACCGCGTCCCTGCTGATCGTCAGGACCGGCGGCAATCTGGGTTTCGCCGGCGGCAATAACGTGGGAATACGCATCGCCATGTCCGACCCCGCCTGCCAATTTATCTGGCTCTTGAATAACGATACCGTGGTCGACCCGGCTTGTCTCGGGCACATGGTCGAGACCGCCAGCGCCGATCCGGCAATCGGCATGACGGGATCGGTGAATTGCTTTTATTCCAAGCCGGATGTGGTGCAAGCCTTGGGCGGCGGCGCCTTTTCCGTGCCGCGCGTGGCCGGCTGTCTGCACGGTAACCGTTTGCCGCGCAGCATGATCACGCCTGCCGTGCTGCGGCATGCCCAGGATCATTTGGAATGGGTCAGCGGCGCCTCGATGCTGGTGTCGCGCCACTTTGTCGACACCGTTGGCGAGATGGAAGAGCGCTATTTCCTGTATTTCGAGGAAATCGACTGGGCCATGCGCGCCAAGCCCCGCTTCCGGCTTGCCTTGTCCCAGTCGGCCTTGCTGTTCCATAAGGCTGGCAGCGCCACCGGCGAGCAGACCGACAATGCCTTTGCCACGTACACGCAATGCCGTTCGCGCTTCAAGCTATACCGTAAATTGCGGCCGTGGTGGTTGCCGGCCTGCTATGTGCGCGCCGGCAAGGAATTCCTGCTGGCCACGATCAAGGGCCACCGTACCGTGGCCAAGGCGATTTTCCGGGCCAGCCGCGACGATTTATTCCACCTTTAAGCCAGGCCCGGGTCCCGGTATTTGAAATGTCCATCATGCACAATTGTTCCCAGGATCAAGGCGCTATTGCCGTGACCATTATCGTCAAGGCGCTGAACGAAGAAAAGCGCATCGAAGCATGCCTGCGCTCGGCCTTGGCGGAATTGCAGGGATTACATGGCGAAGTGATTCTGGCCGATTCCCTGTCGAGCGATCGGACGGTGGAAATCGCGGCCCGCTTTGCGGTGGAAATTGTGCAATTTGAATCGGCGCAAGATCGCGGTTGCGGCGCGGCCGTGCAACTGGGCTATCAGTTTGCCCGCGGGCGCTATATTTACGTGCTCGATGCCGACATGACGCTGGAGCCAGGTTTCCTGGCGCGCGCGATGGCGTATCTGGAATCCCATCCCGAGGTGGCCGCCGTGGGCGGGCGTTTGATCGATACCCAGGTCAATAACGCCGCCGACAAGATGCGCATTGCCCACTATGCCGCAGTGCGCGAGACGCAAAGCGTGGCATCGCTCGGTGGTGGCGGCTTGTATCGGCGCAGCGCCGTCGAGGCGGCCGGTTATCTGGCCCACCGCTGGTTGCCGGCATGCGAGGAGGCTGAATTGGGCGCGCGCCTGGTTTCGGCTGGCTGGCGCCTGGTCAGGTTGCCGGAAGCGGCGGTCAGCCATAGCGGGCATCAGGAATCGACCCTGCAAATGCTGGGGCGTCAATGGCGCAACCGGCGCATGCAAGCCTATGGCATGTTTTTGCGCAGCGCGTTGGGGCGGCCCTGGTTGCGCACGGTGTTGGGCAGTTGCTGGTTCGTGTTTGCGGCGCCCCTGATGCATCTGACCAGCCTGGCCATTGCCGCGCTCGGGGCCGTCATGGGAGGGGCTTTCCTGTCGCTCTTGGGCGGGGCGCAATTGCTGTTGTGGGGCGCGGTGTTTTGCGCGCTGGCTTGGCGCAAGAAAAGCCCGCAAGAAGCCTTGATCGCGATCCTGGCCTGGCATTTATATGCCGTGGCGGCGCTGATCGGCTTTATCCGTCCGCTCGGCAATCCCGCTATCGCGATACCGGCGCGCGTCTTGCGGCGGACTTGAGGCTGCGCAGAAAGCCGGACTGGCCATGTGGTAATTTCGCATAGGCAACAATATTTTTTTCTATAGGGAAACAAAAAAATAACTAGCATTTTTTCCAATGTTTAGTCAAGTTTTTTTATTAGTGCTTCAAAGTAAGATATAATTTGGACTCATGCGCGCCGTGACGTCCGACGGTGCTGTCACACCGTTTCATCCCAGGCCTATTGACTGGACTATTCCTGTCGTGGAGCAATCCGCCAAAGCAGTGTAGTTGGCCTTTATCGTATGTTAACGTTTTTTGAGGTGTCCAATGAAGCTAAAAAATGCCCCTATTTTGCGTGGCCTTTTGCTGTTGGCCTGCGTCGTCTCCTTCCCTTGTCACGCCGATTGGGCCACCAGCGCGGACCCGACGGTGGTGCATGCTTTGCCTTCCGATTCGCGGACTCAGCCGCAAAATCCGCCGGGCTTTACCTGGTCGCGCCATGCATCCAATCCGACTTCGTATGTGATTGAAATTACCGGCAAGACCATCCAGACTTATACCACGGACCGTAACTGGTTCTTGCCCACAACGGCGCTGCCGGCCGGTCACTATACCTGGCGCGTGCGTCCGGGCACGGCGGCGGCAGGGGCGCCGGATTGGTCCAGCCCGCGCGATTTCTATATTGACGCCAGTTCGAAGACCTTTGAAGTGCCGGATAATGCGACGCTGCAAAGCCGCATTTTGACGCGGGCTTTGCCGCGTAGCCTGCCGCCCGAAGTCAACGTGCAAAGCGCCTGGAGTCCGGCCATGGCGGCCGACCGTACGCCCTTGCTCGGGCGCCTGAGCATCGAAGTACTGGGTAAAGTGACGACCTTGGCCGTTCCCAAGGATAGCAATTGGCTCGCCTCGACGGTCGGCTTGCTGAGCGCGGCCGGGGCGGCGCAATTGGTGGCGATTCGCTGGGCCATCAACGACACCGGGCGCCAGCTGGAAGCGGCGTCCTTCATTTACCATGTCACGGCCGACAAGCGGTTTTTGACGGAAGCCTTGAAGCGCGGCGATCAATTGGCAGCCCTCAGCCCAAGCGGTCCCACCAGTTTCGTCAACCAGGATCAGGGCTCGCGCCAGATCGCCCTGTCCCTGATCAAGGCGGTCGATGTGCTGGGGCCGAGTCTGGATGCGACCCGCCGCACCGCCTGGCTGACCGCCGTTGCCACCCGTACCACGGATATTTACAACGACATTTCGGGCAGCAACGGCCGCCTCGATCAACAACCGTTTGATTCGCATGGCGCCTCCAATCTCGGCATGCTGGCCGTGATCTCGACCCTGGCCCTGGGTAATATTCCCGCCGCCAATGAATGGTTCAATTACTCTTTCCGCGCCTACGTTCACCAAGTGTTCCCATGGAGCGGACCGGAAGGCGGCTTCGCCAACGGCACGGCATACGCCCAGTTCACGGCCGATCAGGCGCTCGAGTTATGGCAGCCATTGAAGGCGGCGACCGGCGTCGATTTGTTCGCCAAGCCATGGTCGGACGGTTTCCTCAAATTCCTCACGCATTTCGTGCCGCCCGGTTCGCCGACCCATGTGTTTGGCGACCAGCATGAGGTGGCGCCCGACATGCCGACCCTGAAATCGTTCGTGTCGCGCTTTTCCTCGCCGACCGCCGCCTGGTATGCTAAAAACCTGACGGGCACCGAGGATACCTTCAGACAATTGCAATCGCCATGGCCGTTGCCGGTGGTTGCCACGAAGACGCTGCAAGCGCCGCCGAACGGGGCTTACTATCCCAGCATAGGCTGGGTCGCGATGCATAGCGATATTGCGGACCGCGCCAGGACTTCGCTGTACTTCAAGTCCAGCCCTTACGGTTCGTACAACCATAGCCATGGTGATCAAAACAGCCTGGTCTTGAACAGCGGCGGCCGTCAATTGATGATGGAAGCCGGTTACGAGGACTGGTATGCCTCGCCGCTGTGGAATGATTGGTATCATCAAACCAAATCGCATAATGCCATCACTTACGATGGCGGCAAGGGGCAAAAAGTCGATGGCGTCGGATCGGCCCTGAGCTGGAACGGCAAGGTCATCAGTTTCGCCACCACCAGCGTGCTCGATTTCGCGGCCGGCGACGCGACCGCTTCGTATGGCGGTAATTTGACGTCGGCATTGCGGCAAGTGTGGTATTTCCGCAATGCCAATATCATCGTGGTGCAAGACAAGCTGTTATCGCCGCTGCCGCATGTGTTTGAGTGGAATGTGCACGCGCCGGTATCGATGGTGGTTGGCGCCGATAAATCGGTGAAAATCACGAATGTCGATCGTAGTGTCTGCATCCGCTCCGTGACGCCCGATGTCAGTTTCAAGAAATGGACAGGCGCGCCGCCCCTGGCTGGCAAGTTTGAAGACCACGGTGCTTTCACCAAGCCGTCGGCGAAGTCGGTCGAATTCTTGATGGTGCTCGATGTCGGCTGCCTCAAGCCGAGCATATCGCTGACGTCGACCACTACCGGCCGAACCTTGAAAGTCGGTGGCAATATCATTACCTTGCCTAAATAAGGCTGAGCTTCGTCCTTGTCGGGCGGATGTAAAAAAAGATTGCCCGATCAAGGCAATCTTTTTTTTTGTGCGCTTGCCTTTGCATTCTTCGATTGCGGACCTCACTTGCACGCGCGAAAAAAGGATGGGCTGTGCAGCGGGAGAAGTGCGATATGGCGCCGCGCCCGCTTGATTGGCATGCCATAGGCTGAACTGCGAAAAAATATCGACCTACTGCGCCTGTACCGATGAATCGCTCAAATGAATGAGCTTGTCTCAGCCTGTCGGCAAGTTGTCTTGGGCGACGATTTTATCGAGTAGTCGCGGCGCGAGTTGCGCAAAAGCGCTGTGGCGCTCGCGCAAGGGCGGTAAGGCGATCTGTACTAGGTGCAAATAGTACAGGTCCGGTCCGCGCGAAAGCTGCCCCGCTCGAGCGGTGCAAGCAGATTCTGCGGTGTGGCCGCGAGCACGCGCAGCTCCCTGGGCGTCGCCGGCCTTATCCGGGCGGCGTCTGGCCGGGCAGGGGCGCCGGGTTCATGACATCGGGCCGGCAATTGCTTTTGACAATGCTTGATGGATTGCCCGACACGATGGAATACGGCGGTATGTCTTGCGTCACAAAGGCGCCGGCGGCAATTCTGCTGCCGCGGCCTATGGTAATGGCGCCCACGATGATGGCATGCGCGCCCACCCAAACCTCGTCTTCAAGGGTGGGGTAGCCGATTTCGCGGCTGCCGTCGCGCGCGATGCGGTCGCGCCGCCCCAGCGTGGCGCCATGAAACAAGGTGACATTGCCGCCTATGGTGGCGCCCGGACTGACCACCAGGCCCCAGCCGTGCGTGAGCGCAAAGCCGGCGCCCACCGAGGTATCCCAGGAAAAATCCATGGCCGCCATCTGGGTTGCCATTTTATGCGCGACTTTGCACAGCGGCAGCGTCCAGCGCAGCGCGCCGCGTGCGTCACGGGCCGCCTGGCACAGCCGCATGGTGACGATGGGCCGGAAGGTTCTGCGCGTGGCCGCCCCCTTGAGCAAGAGGCCCAGGCTGAAACGGCCGTATTGCCGAATCGTGTCGGCTTTCATTGCATCCCAGGAATTGACCATTGCTGCTCCATATAATTGATTTGCCCGGCCCGACAGGCGCGGGCCTTTCAAGCCGCAGGCCGCTTTAACACGAAGCGATGCTTGCTGTTGGCCTGTGTCAGGAAGGGTTGATTGAAGACGAATGACAGGCGCTCGAACGCCAGCGAAGCCGTGATGCGCTCACGATAATGGTCGACGCTGACCTCGCCGGCTTGTTCCGGCTGGCAATGCAGGTTGACCAGCAGGGCATGCTCGTCGAATACCACCTGGAAAGAGTGGATGCGCGCTTCCTCGCGAAACAAGTGGGTGAAAAATTCGGAATGGACGGCGGCGCCGTGGGGATCGACCACCACATCGTTTTGCCGCCCGATGACCTCGTCGATCAGCGGCAAGCCGCGCCCGCAGGCGCAGACCCGGCCCGACATGCGCACCAGGTCGCCCGTGTCGTAGCGCGGCATGAACATGGCGCGGTTCGATAAATCGGTGGAAATCAAGCGACCGCCGGGCAAGACTTCGGCGTGGCTGCGGGTCGAAATCAAGTGGAAGCCATTGCGATGTTCGCATTCGAAGGCGGAAATCCCCGCGTCGTTGCAACCATATTGGCTATAGCAGGGCACCCCGAAAGCGGCTTCGATGTCGGCGCGCATGGCTGGCGTCAGCGTTTCGGCCGTGCAAACGATGCCGCGCAAGGCGCTGGCCGGGCGCCGGCCGGCGTCCAGATAGTGACGCGCCATGCGGTGAATCGCCGAGGCATAGCCGTACAGCAGGCGGAAGCCGCCCTGGCCCAGGGCCGCGCCATATTCATCCATGCGCTGGGGCGACATGTCGAAGGCCGACATCAGCGTCACATTCAAGAGGCGGTAATATATTTCCTGCTTGTAGCCGGTGCCAAACAATGACGAGCCGGCCAGAAAGGCGACCTTGTCGCCGAGTCGGTAGCCGGCCGCTTCCCAGGCCAGGAAAATGCCGGCCCACAGGAAAGACTGGGCTTGCGCGCCGGTGTAATACACCAGTGGCTCGCCGGTCGAGCCGCCCGTCTTTTTGCGCACCAGCTTGCCCTTGTAGTGGGGATTCATCAGGGCGTCGCGGTGCGTATTGATGTAGCGCTTGTCGAGTACCGGCAATTGATCGAAACGCGATAAATCCTTGAACATCGGCACGCTCGCGCGCAATTCATCGAAATACTGGGCCAGCGCCACGCTTTCGCTGGCGGCCAGGGTGGCCGGGCTTTCAAATTGCCAAGTGCGCATCTTTTTCAGCAAGTCCACGGAATTGGTGCCGCGCGCCACATCGATCAAGCGGTATCGTAATGCTAAAGCCATTTCTTCATTCTCCTTGGGGGTGCGGGGCCAGGCCTTGGTACAACTCGCGCAAGGCGGCGCACACTTGAACGGCGTGGTGACGCGCCAGCACGCGTTGGCGCGCGGCCAGCGTCAGGCGCTGGCGCAAGGCGGGATCTTGCCAGGCGCGCAGCAATTGTTGGGCAAAGGCGGTGGCATCGTGGGGCGGCGCCAGCAAGCCGTCGCGCTCGTGCGTGATCAAGTCTGGAATGCCGCCCACATTGGTGCTGACCACCGTCGCGCCGCTGGCCATGGCTTCGAGCAAGACCATTGGTTGCGCTTCCAGGTGCGAGGCCAGGGCCAGCACGCGGGCCCGCCGCAGCCAGGCGGTCTTGGTGTCGGTGTCGATCCAGCCCAGGAAAGTAACATGCTCGCGCAAATCATTGGCGGCGGCGTAAGCTTGCAAGACGGCTTGCTCGGCGCCGCTGCCTCCCAGCACCAGGCGGGCTTGCGGGTCGTGGGCGCGCAAGATGGCAAACGCTTCCAGCAATTGCAGCACGCCCTTGGCCGGCAGCAAGGCGCCCAGATACAGCAAGACGGGTTCGCGTTGCTCGGCCGGCGGCGCCGGCTCGAACAACTGGGCCGGCACGGGATTGGGCCACCAGCGCACCGGCACGGCCGGCGCCAGTTGTTCCAGCCAGGCGAGAGTGGGCGAGGCCAGGCAGAGCAATTGGTCGCAGCGGCGGATGGTGTCGATGGCCAGCTTTTTTCGCGTGGGGGACAAATCTTCGATAAATTGGCGGAAACCACCGCCATGCAAATGAAACACGACGCGCCGGCGCGTCAGCACGGCCAGCCAGATAAACAAGGCCTTGCGCCAAAAACTGGCCCGCGAAGAGACATGGATATGCAGCACCGCCGCCTTGCCGCGTAGCAGCAAGCCGGCATAGCGGCCCAGCGCTGCGGCCGCCGTGCGCAACTTGGCCAGTGCGCCGCCCGGGCTATAGCTGGCCAGCAAGCTTACCTGGCCATCCGCGAACAGACCAGCCTCGGCATACACTTGCACCACGCTGGCGACCCCGCCTTGTCCTTCAAGGCCGGGACCGACCATGGCGCACAGCGGCCATTTCTTTTCCGTCAAGCCCGGCGTTGCCGGTCGGGAATGGTCGGGCGCGCCGGCAATATTTTTTTCCATGTTGGTGTGAAGATTTGATAGAGTTAGGTACGGTCAGTTAGGCAAGGCCATTGACTGGCGCATGCGCAAGTTTGCGAGGAGCTTCGTGTCTGGCTGGTTTAGTTGTTATGGAAACAACGTGCAATCATACAACATCCCCGTGCGCACACGAAGTATTAAGTGTGCGAACATGGTAGATTTGCGGCATGGATCGCCGTCGCAGCCGTGTGCGCGCGAAAAACCGCATTTCCTTCGTTGTAAAAGCAGAAACTCTGCGGTGTGGAGGGGAGTTCCGTCTACAATGGAGTTTCTTTGATAATATTCTGATCATCCATGGTCCCTTCTATGCCTATGCTTTTCCTGGTCGCCGGCGCGCGTCCCAATTTCATGAAAATTGCGCCTATCGTGCGCGCCCTGCAGGCGCACGGTGGCTTGAGGTTTCAAATCATTCACACGGGTCAACATTATGACCGCGACATGAATGAAGTTTTTTTTGAGGAACTCGGCATCCCCGTTCCCGACGTCTTCATGGGCGCCGGCGGCGGTAGCCATTCCCAGCAAACCGGCAAGATCATGCTGGCCTTCGAGGAATTGTGCGTGGCGCAGCGCCCCGACGCCGTGCTCGTGGTGGGCGATGTGAATTCGACGCTGGCTTGCTCGATTGTCGCCAAAAAACTTAACATTCCCGTCGCCCACGTCGAGGCGGGCTTGCGCAGCGGCGACATGAGCATGCCGGAAGAAATCAACCGTCTCGTCACCGACAGCATTTCCGACTGGTTTTTCGTGACCGAACCCAGCGCGGTCGAGCATTTGAAGCGCGAAGGCAAGCCCGACGCGGCAATTCATTATGTCGGCCACGTCATGGTCGACAATGTCTTGTATCAGGCCGAGAAACTGGCCGCGCAAGACACCAGCGCCTTCGATACCAGCGCTTTCAAGGCGGCCAGGGCGAAAGACGGCCAGCGCTACGGTGTCGTCACGCTGCACCGTCCCAGCAATGTCGACAGCGCCGAAACGATGACCAGCGTGGCCAGCGCCCTGAAAACGATCGCCGCAGACATTCCCTTGATTTTCCCCGTGCATCCGCGCACGCGCAGCAATCTGGAAAAATTCGGCATCGACCTGGGACCGAATATCACCTTGCTCGGCCCGCAGACCTATATGTCCTTCCTCAATTTGTGGAAAGACGCGGCCCTGGTGCTGACCGATAGCGGTGGCTTGCAGGAAGAAACCACGGCGCTGGGCGTGCCTTGCGTGACGATACGCGAAAATACCGAACGTCCCGTCACCGTCGACGAAGGCACCAATGTCCTGGCCGGTACGGACCCGGCCAATATCGTGGCCGAGGCGCGCAAGATTTTGCGTGGCGAGGGCAAGGCCGGCCGCCGTCCGCATCTGTGGGATGGTTTGGCGGCCGAGCGCATCGTCGCCGTGCTGGCGGCGGAATTGTCATGAGCGAGCGCATTACCATGATGGGTTGTCAAATGGATAACCTATCAATGGAAGAAACGCTGCAAACCGTGGAAGGCTTCATCCAGTCGGGCTTGCCACATCAGCATGTGGTGGTGAATGTCGACAAGCTGGTCAAGGCCGACCGCGACCCGGAATTACGCCGTATCATCAACGAATGCGCCTTGATTAATGTCGATGGCATGCCGGTGGTGTGGGCGTCGCGCCTGCTCGGCAAACCGCTCAAGGAGCGCGTCGCCGGGGTCGACCTGTTTGAAGCCCTAATGCGGCGCGCCGCGCAAAAAGGCTGGCGCGTGTATTTGCTGGGGGCCCGCGAGGAAGTCGTCTCGGGCGTCAAGCATGCCTATGAAATCAAGTATCCCGGCTTGACCATCGCCGGTTACCGCAACGGCTATTGGAAGCCGGAAGAAGAGGCTGGCGTGGTTGAGCAGATCAGGCTGGCGCAAGCCGACTTGCTGTTCGTGGCCATCAGCTCGCCCAAGAAAGAACATTTTCTCGGTCAATACCAAGCCTTGATGAAAGTGCCGTTCGCGATGGGCGTGGGCGGCACCTTCGACGTGGCCGTCGGCCGCGTCAAACGGGCGCCCGTCTGGATGCAAAAATCCGGCCTGGAATGGTTTTACCGTTTCCTGCAAGAACCGCGCCGTATGTTCCGGCGCTATTTTATCGATGATATGGCGTTCATTCGTCTATTTCTGAAAGAAGCAACGCGTCGCTAAGCGACGTTTTTCCCCTGAATTTGAAAGTATTTATATGACTATTATTGCCGTGATTGGCCTTGGCTACGTTGGTTTGCCCCTGGTGGTTGAATTTGGAAAAAAAGCGCGCACTATCGGCTTTGACATTTCCCTGTCTAAAGTCGACAGTTGCCAGCGCGGGGTCGACCCTTCGCGCGAATTGAGCGATGAGCAAATGGCGGCCGCCGTGCACGCCGAATATTCCGCCGACCCCGTCATTCTGGGCCAGGCCGATATCATCATCGTGGCCGTGCCGACGCCCGTCGACGGCGCCCACAGCCCCGATTTCGCGCCACTGATCGGCGCCAGCACCAGTGTCGGCCGGCACATGAAAAAAGGCGCCATCGTGGTCTACGAGTCGACCGTCTACCCGGGCGCGACCGAGGAAGTGTGCATTCCCGTGCTCGAGCAAGCGTCCGGCATGAAGTGGAAACACGACTTTTTCGTCGGCTATTCGCCCGAGCGCATCAACCCGGGCGACCGCCAGCACATGCTGACCAATATCATGAAAGTGGTCTCGGGCGACACCCCGCAAACGCTGGCCAGGGTTGCCGAGCTGTACGAGTCGATTGTCGAGCCGGGCGTACACCGTTGCTCCAGCATCAAGGCGGCGGAAGCATGCAAGGTGATTGAAAACACCCAGCGCGACTTGAACATTGCCTTGATGAATGAATTGGCCATCATCTTCGACAAGCTCGGCATCGACACCTCCGAAGTGTTGCGGGCCGCCGGCACCAAGTGGAACTTCCTCAAGTTCAGCCCCGGCCTGGTCGGCGGCCATTGCATCGGTGTCGATCCTTATTATCTGACGCACAAGGCCGAAATGGTCGGCTACCATCCGCAAGTGATCCTGGCCGGACGCCGCATCAATGATGGCATGGGCAAATATATTGCCGAACAAACCATCAAGAACATGATCGCGGCCGGCAGTTACATCAAGGGTTCGCGCGTCAACGTGCTGGGCCTGACCTTCAAGGAAAATTGCGCCGATTTGCGCAACTCCAAGGTGGGCGATGTGATCAACGAACTTAAGACCTATGGCGTCGAAGTGTTCGTGCACGATCCCTATGCGGACTCGGAAGAAGCCATGCATGAATACGGCGTACGCCTGTTTTCCTGGGATGAGTTGCCGCGCGCCGACGCGATCGTGGCCGCTGTTTCGCATCAGCAATTGCTCGACTTGCCGGTCGAAGATTTCCAGCAAAAGCTGGTCAAGGGCGGTTGCTTCATCGATGTCAAGGCTTGCTTCGACCAGGATGCGCTGGCCGACGCCGGCCTGCGCGTGTGGCGCCTGTAAATGTGGAGCGGGCCCGCGCGGCCCGCATTCTTTTCGCGCACGAAGCGCACTGGTTTGAGGTTGTGGAATGAAAATATTGGTCACTGGCGGGATGGGTTATATCGGCTCGCATACCTGTGTCGAATTGCTGGCGGCCGGCCATGAAGTGGTGGTGATCGATAATCTGAGCAACGCCAAGGCGTCGGTCCAGCAACGCGTCAGCGGCATTGCCGGCAAGCCTTTCGCGTTCATCGAACTTGATGTGCGCGACCGGGCTGGCTTGCAAGCCGTCTTCGAGCAACACAAAATCGACGCCGTGATTCACTTTGCCGGCTTGAAATCGGTCGGCGAATCGGTCAGCGAGCCCTTGCGTTATTACGACAATAATATTAACGGCAGCTTGATCCTGTTCGAGACGATGGCCAAGTTCGGCGTCAAGACGCTGGTCTTCAGTTCTTCGGCAACGGTGTATGGCGACCCGGCGACGGTGCCGATTTTCGAGCATTTCCCCCTGTCGGCCACTAATCCCTACGGCCGCAGCAAGCTGATGACCGAGGAAATCCTGCGTGACGTGGCGCTGGCCGATCCAAGCTGGCATATCGCGCTGTTGCGCTATTTTAATCCGGTGGGCGCGCATGAAAGCGGCTTGATCGGCGAGGCGCCGAACGGCATCCCGAATAATCTGTTGCCGTATATCGCCCAGGTAGCCGATGGCCGGCGCGCCTGTCTGTCGGTGTATGGCGGCGATTATCCAACTACCGACGGCACCGGCGTGCGCGATTACATTCATGTCGTCGATCTTGCGCTGGGGCATGTCAAGACCCTGGCCAAGCTGGCGGCGGGCTCTGGAGTATTTACTTATAATTTAGGTACCGGGCGCGGCAATAGCGTATTGGAAATGGTGCGCGCTTTCGAGGCCGCCAGCGGTCGCGCCGTGCCTTACCAAATAGTGGACCGGCGTCCCGGCGATATTGCCACTTGTTATGCTGACCCGGGACTGGCCGAACGCGAGCTGGACTGGAAGGCCGAGCGCAATATCGATCAAATGTGCGCTGATTCCTGGCGCTGGCAATCGATGTCGCAAGAATAATCAAGGGAGTCCGATCAGTATGAAAGCAATGATTTTGGCGGCGGGCAAGGGTACCCGGGTGCGTCCGCTCACGTATGACTTGCCCAAGCCGATGATCCCCATCCTCGGCAAGCCGGTGATGGCGTATCTGGTCGAACATCTGGCCAAGTATGGCATTACCGAAATCATGGTCAATGTCAGTTATCTGCATGAAAAAATCGAGGAATATTTCGGCGAGGGCCACCAATACGGGGTCCAGATCGGTTATTCCTTCGAGGGCTATACCAATGACCAGGGCGAAGTGGTGCCGCAGCCGCTAGGTTCGGCCGGCGGCATGAAGAAAATCCAGGAATTCGGCGGCTTTTTCGACGATACCACGATCGTCTTGTGCGGCGACGCCTTGATCGACCTCGACATCAAATCCGCCTTGTTTGAGCACCGCCGCAAGGGCGCGCTGGCATCCGTCATCACGCTCGAAGTGCCATGGGAAAAGGTGCCCAATTATGGCGTGGTGGTGACCGACAAGGATGGCCGCATCCGCGCCTTCCAGGAAAAGCCGAGCCAGGAAGAGGCGCTGTCGAATTTCGTCAGCACCGGCATTTATATTTTCGAGCCGGAAGTGATCGACCTGATCCCGACCGACCGGCCCTTCGATATCGGTTCCGAATTGTTCCCGCTGCTGGCCGAGAAGGGCTTGCCGTTTTATGCCCAGACCCGGCGCTTCAACTGGATCGACATCGGCAGCGTGAAAGATTACTGGGAAGTGTTGCAAAGCGTGCTGATGGGCGAAGTGGCCAATATGGACGTGCCCGGCATTCAAGTCGACGAAGGCCTGTGGGTCGGGCTCAACACCAGCATCGACTGGAATGACGGCACCCGCATCGAGGGTCCCGTGTATATCGGTTCGGGCACCAAGGTCGATGCTGGCGCGACCATCATCGGGCCGACCTGGATCGGCCACGGCAGCCACATTTGCGCTGGCGCCGAAGTGGTGCGCAGCGTATTGTTCGAATATACCCGGGTGCTGGCCGGCGTGACACTCGATGAAATGATCGTCTTCAAGGATTACAGCGTCGACCGGGCCGGTGAAATGAAGCATGTGTCGGACTATGATCCCGACGCCTGGGCCAACGCGCGCGACCGGCGCAGCAAGCGACGCACTGAAAACAACGTTGACGCTATCAAAACGGAAGCGTAATCGCGCATGAAAATCTATCCTGTCATCTTGTCGGGCGGCTCCGGTACGCGGCTGTGGCCCTTGTCGCGTGCCGTGTTGCCGAAGCAATTGCTGCCCCTGGTGTCGGATAAGACCATGTTGCAGGAAACCGTGTTGCGCCTGGCGGGACTGGCGCAAGTGATGCCGCCTTTGGTGGTGTGCGGCAATGAGCACCGCTTCCTCGTGGCCGAGCAATTGCGTGAGATCAAGGTTGCGCCGCTCGGCATCTTGCTCGAAGCGGTGGGCCGCAATACCGCTCCGGCGGTGGCGGCAGCGGCCCATTATCTGGCCGCGCTCGACCCTGATGCGCTCTTGCTGGTCTTGCCGGCCGATCATGTGATCAGCGATGTCGGGGCTTTTCACCTGGCGATCGCGCGCGCCGCGCAATTGGCGGACGGTGGCGCGCTGGCCACCTTCGGCATCGTGCCGACGGCGCCGGAAACCGGTTACGGCTATATCCACGCCGGCGCGGCGCTGGCCGATGCCGGACAAGCATGTTACCGGGTCGACCGTTTCGTCGAAAAACCTGACCGCGTGACGGCCCAGGCTTTCATCGATGCCGGCACGTATTATTGGAATAGCGGCATGTTCCTGTTTCGCGCCGAGCGCTATCTGAGCGAATTGGCGCAATGCCAGCCGGCCATCGTTGCCGCCAGCGAAACGGCGGTGGCCAAGGCTTACCGCGACCTCGATTTTTGCCGCCTGGAAGAAGAGGCGTTTGCCGCCAGCCCGTCCGATTCGATCGACTATGCCTTGATGGAACATACCCGGCATGCGGTGGTGGTGCCGGCCGATATAGGCTGGAGCGATGTCGGTTCCTGGGCCGCGCTGTGGCAAGTGTTGCCGGCCGACGCAGACGGCAATGTGGCGCGCGGCGATGTCTACCTCGATGGGGTGGGCAATTCCCTGGTGCGCTCCGAAAGCCGCTTCGTGGCCGTGATCGGGGTGCGCGACCTGGTCGTGGTCGAAACCAAGGATGCGGTGCTGGTGGCCCATAAGGATCAGGTGCAAAGGGTCAAGCAAGTGGTCGATCACCTGAAGGCGCAAGCGCGCACCGAGCATGTGCACCATAGCCGCGTGTATCGGCCTTGGGGTTATTACGAGGGCATCGATATTGGCCAGCGCTTCCAGGTCAAGCGCATCACGGTCAATCCGGGCGGCAAGCTGTCCTTGCAAATGCACCATCACCGCGCCGAACACTGGGTGGTCGTCAGCGGCACTGCGCGCGTTACTTGCGGCGACAGCGTCAAGCTGTTGACGGAAAACGAATCGACTTACATTCCGATTGGCATGAACCACCGTCTGGAAAATCCGGGCAAGGTGGCGCTGCATATCATCGAGGTGCAATCGGGCAGTTATCTCGGCGAAGACGATATCGTACGCTTCGAAGATGTTTATCGGCGCACGTCATGACATCAGGGCGACAAATTTTACGCATCAACAAATTAATTTAATCTCGATACAGGAAATAACTCCATGATTTTTGTTACAGGCGGCGCCGGTTTCATCGGTTCCAATTTCGTGCTGGACTGGCTGGCCCAGTCGGACGAAGCGGTCCTCAATTTCGACAAGCTCACTTACGCCGGCAATCTGAATAACCTGGCCGCGTTGAAACACGATGCGCGCCACCATTTCGTGCGCGGTGATATTTGCGACCAGCAACAAGTGCTGGACTTGCTGCGCGCACACCGTCCGCGCGCGATC